>JADJNX010000001.1 GCA_016714125.1 Ignavibacteriales bacterium
GCAGCTCTTGCAAGTTCAAGGTAAAAGTGGACATTGTGAACCGACACCAGTTCAAAGCCAAGGAATTCACTTGCCACAAGAAGATGTCGCAAATATGCCCTTGAATGATTCCTGCATGTGTAACAATTACAATTTTCATCGAGAGGAGTAAAATCATTTTTGTACATCGAATTCTTAATTCTTACCGGACCATTCCATGTAAAAAGAAAGCCTCTTCGCGCATTCCTTGTTGGCATCACACAATCAAACATGTCGATTCCCCTCTCAATTGCCTCCAGAATGTTCTCCGGTTTTCCAACTCCCATCAAATATCTGGGTTTGTTGGCCAACATAAAATCTGTGGTAAAATCCACCAGTTCATACATCTCTTCGGCCGGTTCTCCGACTGCAAGACCGCCGATGGCATATCCCTCAAAATCGAGTTTAAGTAACGATTTTACCGATTCTTCTCTAAGTTCTTTGTAAGTACTTCCTTGAATTATCCCAAATTGATTTTGTTCATATCCATATAACCCTTTGGTCTTTACAAAAGCTTCTCTATTCAAAACAGCCCAGTCTGAAGTCATTTTGGTGGATCGTTTTGCATAGTCATAGGGACAAGGATAAGGAGTACATTCATCCAGCACCATCATGATGTCAGAACCAATCGATCGTTGAATATTCACAACCTTTTCAGGTGTAAAAAAATGTTTTGATCCGTCAAGATGTGATTTGAACTCAACCCCGTCATGTTTAATCTTTCTGAGGTCAGATAGAGAAAACACTTGGAAACCGCCACTGTCTGTAAGAATTGGACGATCCCAGTTTATAAACTTGTGTAATCCCCCCGCCTGCTCAAGAATATCTGTCCCGGGTCTGAGATAAAGGTGGTATGTGTTGCCCAGTATGATATCTGCATTGATATCATCCCTGAGGTAGGAAAAATTTACCGCTTTTACTGTTCCCTGAGTACCCACCGGCATAAAAATGGGTGTTTTTACCACTCCATGTGCTGTTGTAAACTCTCCTGCCCGTGCTTTTGACTCTGGATCAGTAGCCAATAATTTAAAGTGTAAACTCAAGAAATATCAATTTTTGTGATTTTAAATTTACTGCTTTTATAACTCATGCCCAAACTAATAAAATGGTGGTATTATTTTGGGGATAGAATAAAAAAATCCCGGTCAAGTCTCCTTAACCGGGATAAGTACTCGTAATATCAAAATTGAATTTACCAGCTAACGATGTTAATTATGCGTTACTTAACTAAAGTCATCTTTCGTGAAATTTTTACATTTTCGCCTGAGAGTTCATAAAAATAAATCCCACTTGCCAGTTTGGAGGCATCGAATTTCACATTGTAGTTACCAACTTGTTTCGATTCGCTGAATAAAACCGAAATTTCTTTACCGGTAATATCATATAATTTCAAAGAAAAAACACCTGCTTTAGCGATCGAGTAATTTATCACAGTACTTGGGTTAAAAGGGTTTGGATAATTCTGTGACAATGCAAATTCCACAGGAATTATCTCATGTTTCTCTACTGAACTTGGGATCGGGATATTTAGTGAACCAAATCCTAAAATTGAATATTCTTTTGCAAGAAGTTTCTCAAGCCATGAGGATTCTCTAAACTTATTTGCATCAAAGGCAGACAAGAATCCGCCTATTTTACCATTTGGAGGAAGATTTAGTTTTGAAGAGAGAAGATC
Source organism: Ignavibacteriales bacterium (assembly GCA_016714125.1). Classification (GTDB taxonomy): domain Bacteria; phylum Bacteroidota; class Ignavibacteria; order Ignavibacteriales; family Ignavibacteriaceae; genus UTCHB3. The sequence continues at coordinate 1,694 of JADJNX010000001.1, forward strand.
AATTGCCATTTCAAATTGAACTGATCCTGCGTTAAGTGATGCCCCACCTTCAAATCCGACAGGATTAATGAAACCCTGGTTAAAACCAAATGGAGTAACAAAAGGGAAATAAGCGAGTTCCACACCTGAGCCATCTTTGCGGACTCGATAATACCCTTCAAGACTATCCTGATAAGTATAATCCCTGTTCTTGTCGAATGCAAAAAGGACATAATCATCGTTAGAAAGGGTTGAGTCACCAAAGAGATCGTATCCAAGATACAATTTGCTTCCGGCTACTTTAGCATAAACTGCTCCCCAATAACCGTTTCTGGTAAGAGTTATCTGTTGTGCATCTCCATATTCTGTATCATTTACTATTCCATCGATAACGGGTACAACACTCGAAACGGGATTTAATACTATTGAATCGCCTTGCTGATAAGCAATCCCAAAGTTCACCGGTGTTATCTCTGTCTCGTAATTCGAATCATAAACTGCAGAAACAGCATAATAGTAATTGGTAAGAGGAGGAACATTTGTAGAACTGAATGTTGTAACAAGTTGGTCTAATACCAGATTACCTTGCGATTGAATATTTTGTGGTGTTGTAGATCTGTAAAGTCTGTAACTTTTTACGGCTCTTCCTGTGGCTGTGAGACCGGGTTGACCCGACATCTTAACATCATCCAAATAGATTATTATATCTTCAGCTTTTGCCTGGAAAGCAATATAAATATCTTGATTTATATATGAGGAGAGATCAATTGAGACCGGTCTCCAGATCAAATTTGAGTCAGCAAGATATTGAGGGTCCAAGACTTTTACAGTTGACGTGAAAGCTGAAGTATCGGATGTTGTAGTGGAAACCTTAACAAAACTTGAATAAGGATTTCCAAATGCGTAAGCAGTTCTTAGATAGAACGTCAAGTTAGATTTTTCAAGTGAGATATGCACCTTCTCTGTAATTAACCAGTCAGTTGCAGGAGAGCCAGGAGAATAGACATCATATTTAATACATTTCGCACCTCCATGTGGCTGGAAGCCGCTCTCAACCCAAAGGGTTTGCTGACCAACAGGAGGAACGACCCTCCATCCTTCCGGAATTCCATCTTCGAAAGCCTGATCAAATTCGCCGGGAACCACCCATGATGCATCTATTCTATCCTGAAATTTACCTTTGGTCACCGTTAATCCCGTGGGTGGGAGTTTAATGATCACAGTTGTATCGGCAATAGAGATTGACGCCAAAGCAGAATCCAATCCATTTGCGCTTTTAACAATAATTGTCCCGGTCCCAGCTACATTTGCTTTGAATGTTGCAGAGTCGCCTGATGTTAAAAAGACACCGAGGTTTGCCGGGCTTACACTCCATTGATATGGCTTGGTTCCGTAACCGGCTTTAAATTTTACAACTGCTCCCATTTGAGTATTAACCAACCCAGGGGAAATTGTTATAGGCAATACCACTGCCGCATCAACTATGGTATTTAACCCGGCACTGTAATGACCTATCCACTTTTTATTGTCGTTTCCGACATAAATCGCTGTCATATCTGTACTCGAAAGAGGAGAGTTGCCACTATTGTAGGTAGTTATTGAACCATTATCGATAACTTTTAGACCAAACGAAGTTGTAGTGCTTGCTGAGGCAATCCAAACTTTCCCGTTCAGATCCTTCGCCATACTCTTCGAATAACCACCAAATCCCAATGCGGTAAAAGTGTTGTTTTCATATTTGAAAACATCGGATGCGTTAGATGCATAGACAATATCGTTATCGTCAACTGCGCAGCTATAAAATAAACCCGATTTTAGACCTCTTTTTGTTACGCCATCGTAAACGTATAGACTGTCAAAAGTTGTGTAGTATAACAACCCCTGCGAGTTTTCAGCAATTGATCTGCACCAACCACCGCCAATCCTTGTCCAATTGTTATCTGCTATTCTTTTGAAAAAACCGGTGCCACTTCCTGCATAAATCTGGCCATTCGTAGCCTTATAAAAAGTGTTTATATCGCTCCCCCCAACTATCTCGAAGGTTCCGATCCATGTGATCGCATCAGTTAAGAAGTCATAAACATAAAGACCTCCCAGCAAGGCATTGGTTTTTACAGCAATGTATAATTTGCCGTCATAAGCACCAATTGCTGTAATCTCATAATGACTGCCACCGGTTTGTGGCAAGGAAGAGTTCTTGGAAAAGAAATGAAGGAACTCCCGTTGTATCCAAATACTCCTTTAGTCTTGGTTCCAATCCAGACCGTTCCATTTGATGCCGTTGTGATGCATCTTATTTGATTATCAGGTAAACCATTTCCGGTAGTGTATGTGTTCCAGGTTTGGGCATAAGTGGCACCCATAATTCCTGTTATTATTAGCGCTGCAAGTAGAATTGTATTTTTTTTCATATAGTTATTATTTATTGTTTTAGGATATTTTGTATTTCAATATTTCTTAACTCAAAGTCCCAGTTTCACCGAAAAAGTATGTCCTAACCCCAGGTCTTGTCCAAACGGAGTAAGAGCATAATCGAACGCCAGACTGTTCCAGTAGATTCCGATTCCCGTAGTTAATCCTTTGGCTTCATATAATGACTGGTAACCAAGTCTTACTGCAAGAAGTCCGTCATAAACCGCTTCTACACCGGCGTTGATATGGATATCATCCGTCGATAAAAATTTCTGTACTTCAAGTCCCGTTGAGAAATTAAGTTTGTTTTGTGGCATGGAAAAATTGTAACCGACACCAACTCTAAAATCTGTTGGAAGTTTAGTGGCAACTGTTTTTAACTCGTTCATCGCACCAAGATTTCTGACGACTGCTGTTAAAAACAAAGCATCATTTACTGTGTATCTACCCGACAAATCGGCAGCATAACCTGCCGCATCTTCATAAAACATCCCTTCGTAAAGATATTTTAATACGATACCGGCACTTACTTTTTCTGAAATTTTGAAACCTGTACCCAGTGAGATTGCAATAAAATCTGCTGTAAAAGTAGAAAGTGCAACTCCCGGTCTCTCTCTTACTTCAATATCCCCTATTCTGGTTGAATTTACACCAAAACCCATATTCAGCCCAAAAAGCGAAAATTTGGCTGCCAACATTTCTGTTCTGACTCCTTGAATCCATTCATTATGTGTGAACGATATTTCAGAGTTATTTCCACGGCTCAGATTTGCGGGGCTGTAAAAAATTGCAGTTGCGTCATTCGCAAATACTGTTCCGTTGTCGCCCAATGCAATATTTCTTGCTCCGGAGCCGATTTTTAGAAATGAGAGTCCACTACCGCCGGCTGATTGAGAGAACAAAACCGGGGTTGTTAAAAGAAAAACGGAGATAAATAATAGTTTTTTCATCAATAATCAATTTTTAGAAAATAAAATTTAGACCAATTATATGCCTGTCAGAGCTTGAGTACTGTTCAACCTGAAAAGTGTAATCAAAACCAATCCTGTAATTCCCCAATTCTCTGGAATATGAAAAGCCAACTGATGGTTTCACAGGTTCATCACTTTTGTTTAGGAACAGGTTGTCGATACCACCTCTAAGATAAAGACCTTCATATATATTATATTCGGCACCAAACCTCAGAAGGTTGGTTCCATAATTGTCTGAGGCAAACTCAGCAGCAAGCTGTAACTTGTATGGCTTGTAGTAATAACTAACTCCAAGCTTCTTAAAAAGCGGGAATTTATCGATGGTTTCTCCACCTTCTGTACTGTAAATTGGAGCAGTATTCCATTTGTATTGCGAATTCACATCGGTAAGAACCAGAGAAACTGCCAATTCAGGTGTGAAAGAGTAAATTGCTCCGATATCAAAGCCTAAACTTGTGGATGTCACTTCTTCGTAAAGTTTATAATAATAGAACCTTGCAGTTACACCAACAGAGATTTTTTCGGAAAACTTGTTTGCCAACGAAAAAAAGAAAAGATTTTCCGAAGTGGAGAGTGTTCCCTTCTTAAATCCTTGATTATCCCGTTGATCAATGTTTCCAACTCCTGCATTTATAAGGCCTAACGAAACCCCCGCGGTTGACCTGGGGACTCTCGTTTCCGGAATTGTATCGTTTTTTGAATAAAAATCGAACCGTCTTGTAAAACTCACAAAATTTAATGACCTGTCGAGTCCAAGGAATGTATATTGTGCACTGAAAGCATTGTTGACCTGAAAAACGGAGAGCGCGGGGTTGTAAATTGAGGATATATTGCCCGATTTCACGGTGGAAAGAGCATTTCCCATCCCTATCCCTCGTGCTCCAAATCCAATCCTGCTAAAAGCTCCGGGAGCTGAAGAAAGATTATTCATTATTCTTTGAGCGTCTAGTGGGGCAGAAAGAATAAGTATCATAACCAACAAAAATATTTTAATGTTTTTCATCTTATTGCAGCACCATTATCTTTCCGAAAATCGGTTTTTCACTACCGGCATCAATTCTGTAGAAATAAACACCATTTGGTACCACTTTTCCAACATCATCTTTCCCATCCCAAAAATCAATTACACCACTTATTCCTGTTGTATTCACTGTATGAGTTGGATTCCCTCTTGGGGCACTTTGAATGACAGTCCTGACATAATTCATTCCGAAATCAAATATCCTGATAGTGACACTTAATTCTTTTCCGTTCGTGGAATACTTTATTTTCACCTGTTCCGTTTTAGGTGAAAACGGATTTGGGAATGCGTATGACTCCTCAACAGATTCAAGCGGTTGCGAAGCAAAATAGAGTTTCCATTTATCGGGCCATACCCCAATAAAACCACTGTTTTTGACAAGTCCGTCAGCAGTACCAACATATAAAACTGTCCCGGATTCTGCCCAAAGCGCAGAGTAAAAAGTTGTACTTTTCAACGATAATTCCGAATCCGTGTCAACTATATTACCGGGTGAATACCAGTTCTTCCCAAAATCATTTGATTTATACAATCCACCGGATGCAGCAGCAACTACCTTATCGGTTAAAACTGCAAAGTTATTGATTCTTTCACCATCGAGACTGGTAAACCAGTTTGCTCCTCCGTCAGGAGAAAAACTTACACCATAAGATTCATTTAAATCTTCAGCTTTCCAGGTAGCAGCCCAGATTTCATTTGTCCCTTCCTTGTTTCCAAGTCCAACCACAAAGTTTCCGGACATGGGATTTACCTGATTCTGGTGATTAAACTTAACCCAACTGATTCCCCCATCTGTTGATTTATTTATTCCGTTTGCGGTTCCTGCGTAAATAACTGAATCACCAGTTGCCATCACACTGAAAGCACGGTAGTTAAGATATCCCTCACTACAAAACTTACCCGGAACAGGTGAGACACAAAAACTGAGATTATCTGTGGGTTTCACAGAATTTAAAAAATCAGGTGGGAGGATTACTCTTTGCCAGGTGACTCCCATATCGGTTGATTTTCTCAATCCACCGGCAAATGATGCTATCCAAACAGCACCGCGAGCTACGGCAATATCGTAAGTAATATTTTGTATCGCAACAGTAACGGGGAGGGCTCTGAGTGTGCTGTTTCCATACACAATCAAAGTATCGCTATCCTTGTCGAGAGGTTGAGCAACTTTTGTCCAGGTCTCGCCGCCATCACTTGTATAACGAAGTCCACTTCCCTCAGGAAAAGTTTGACCTGATCTCTCAGCAGAGTGAGCAGTGGAAACCCAGAGCACACCATTGTATTTATCCCATGCTATAGCAGAAATGTTCTCTGTACCAAATGCGGGATCACCGTAATAATTGCGCCATGAAGCACCCTTATCTGTTGATCGGCTTAATCCACGAGAGGTTCCTAGCCAAATGGTATCTCCCTGGATATAAAGGGCACTTATACTGTTTGAGGCAGGATTCTCAGAAGATGAATAAGCAACTGAAGCAGGTGCATCTTCAAACTTAAAAGAAAACGGACTGTTTTGTGCCACTATTCCGGAGCCGGCTGTAACCAAAATCAATAATGATAATTTTAATCTATTCAACATCTACTTCAATACAATCTTTTTAATTAGCGGTGTACTTTTCTTTTTGCCCCTGTCCTCTGCTGTAAAGGTGAATGTGTATTCCCCTTTTTGATTTGTCGAGAAAACACTGACAATGATAGAATAGATATCATTGTTGGCGATCTCATCGCCGTGCTCAGTGAAATTCCCATCGTCATACATCAGAAGTGCAGCGTTGTTGGATGTGCCGTCAGGTCTGGTGACAACAAAATAGACCCGGGAGAGGTCCTGTTTTCCGTTTGGATCAATGGCTTTCATAGTAATTCTGAATACCGTCGTGTCCACAACAACAAGAGTATCAGGGCGACAAGATCACTAATTACTGGCTCCTGATTTGCAGCACCGTTATCATAAACAAATTTGCTGACGGCCAATCGATAACTTTCACCCGAGTTGTCAGAAGCGTAATACTCGGATCGGTATTCACCGGAGATATATCCACTCGACATCGGCACTTTTAATGAATAAACTTTATCATTCGCTACTTCATCCCCCAAAGCCAAATTACCGTTATCTACAAGGAAATATGGTGTGGAATTAACTTTCTGGTCGCCGGGAGAAAATAAGTTCATATAGACACTGGATGGCGTCGTGTTTGATGCAATATGGATTTGATACCTTACGAGTGAATCGACAGGGTTAAATCTGAGGGTATCAAAACGGGCTACACTTTGAACCGAAAATTTTGCGGAGAGAGGGTCAACAACAGTGTTGAATTCCTTTTCACATCCGCTGAACAATAACAGGATTAAGACTCCTGCTGCTATTTTCTTCATTCTGTTTCTAATTTTTTTTGAACTAAAATATCTAAAATCTATAACAATAAAAATATGTAATTATGAGTACGGACTGTTATAATACACTGGCATCAATGATGAAAGGCATCGGGATGAAAGAAGTAATAAAGATCAACATTGAAAAATATCCGATAGCCATTCTCACAGGCCCAATAGGTTCATTTATATAGACAGGTGGATGTTTTACCTTAATCACAAAATACAACAATACCGCCCAGAGAAACCACCCTGTCCAGCCAAAATCAAAAGGGGTTTCATAAAACTGGTTAATTACCCCGAGCCCACCTGCAAAAAGGAGGAAAAACATCGCTATCCATGCAACTTTCTCCTGAACCTTTTCGCCAAACATTGCATAAATGATATGGCCTCCATCCAGTTGACCAACAGGAAGCAGATTTAGAGCTGTAACAAAAAGTCCAAACCATCCTGCACACAAATATGGATAATGATAAATTTCACTCATCGGAGGAATAAACACATCTGGTGAAACTGCAAATATGTCTCTTAAAAAGACAAATAAAATATTGTCACCAAACGCCAGGGAAAGTCCACATTGCCCATAAATCGGGAGGTCAAAGTCAGGATGCAAATTAAGAATAAATTCTTTACCGGGCAGATTCTGAAATCCGTAGATTAATACAATCAGTGAAATAACAAATCCGGCTATTGGTCCCGCAATTCCAATATCGAAAAGGGCTTTTCTGCTGTAAATTGGACTTTTGGTCTTTATCACTGCTCCCATAGTCCCAAAATTCAACATTCCGGCTATTGTGGGGAATGGGATAAAGTATGGAAGAGTTGCTTTAACATCATGATATTTCGAAGCAAAATAATGCCCAAATTCATGAAAGCCGAGAATCATCAAGATCGAGATAGAATAAGGCAGACCCTCGGCTATTTGGGTGAGTTCAAGTCCGGCTGAAGGTGAGACCACCCAAAAAGCACCCGCAATAGTTGTGGTTACCAGGGTGGCCAAAAATAGCATTAACGGTATAATATAAACTTTAAACAAATCGTTATTTTTTGTCAATGTGCCCGAATTTTCCAATTCACTCATAGTTAAAAATCAATTGTTACGCCTGTCGAAAAATGTTCATCATCAATTTCATAATACTCACCATGCACATTTTTTCCGGAAAAGATTGTGAATACAACTCTTAGTCCGCTGCCAAACGGTTTTCCAAATTTTAACCCAATCTGAGCTGTATGGTTTGAATTGTAAGCTGTGGTATATCCCATTTTGTAATCATAAGAGACAAAGGGATAGATGTTGCCAAACGATAATGAAGAGGGATAACTGTCAAATCCTGCCTGAACAATCCATGGCTCTATCTCAGTTGGATCAACATGGAAAAGGTATGATATACCAATGTAAATTCTACCATCACCCGATCTGTAATAAGGGAAAAGTTCAACAAATTCACGGCTGTAAACCAGCGGATTTCGGTTGTCTCTCCATCTTTGAGTTGTGCCATCATAATGCCCATCAACAAAGTGTGCACTTATGTGACTCAACCTTGCCCTGAATCCAAACTCACTGTTTCCTCTAAGGGGGATTTTGTAGCCAACATTAAAACCAAACAGGTAGTCCACTGCATCAACGGGGAAATGGAAATCTGCTTCACCACGAAGCCGGGTGTAAGTAAAAAAATCGGCACCTATGGAAAAGATGGTTCCATTGTTGCCGGTGAATCTGGCAATATCTTTCGCAGCACCAATGTCGAGTCTAAGATCATTTTTACCCGATTGGAAAAAAACTCCCATTCTGGGTTCTAAAAAGTTGGAGGTGAAAGGTTGTATGTTCAGGTCACCGGGGAACAGTTCCACGCTTTGTGCTGTGATAATACCTGAAAAAACCACTGTTAAGAACAATATCCTAATATATTTCAAGTGCGGTTCTAATTTCATTTTTTCAAAAAATATAATCTTGAAATATAATAAATACAGATGATTTAAATGGGTTAGAACTTACGCCCCTTCCACTCAACAGATTTACTGAATAATAATATGAAAGGGAGAAAGATGATGTAGACGAAGTAATAAATCTCGAAGAATGGAAAATACTTCATTGTAGACAGTAGTCTCATCCTGTGAACAATTGAGCCAATAAAAAATAAATCCGCAACTACTATAGTAAGAATAGCGAAGAGACCAGTGACAGGACTAATGGGTAAAATGAGAATTGAAAGCAAATGAGAAAAAAAGGCAGTCCCCAAAACCAAGAATCCATGAGGAGGGACATTTAATCCTCCGATTCCCCACCGCTTTTTTTGTTTGTAAAGAGATATAAATCCTTCAACTGGGATAGATTCAATCAAAGTATCCTTATCGAGCGGATAAATAATCTTATATTTTTTCAACTTTGAAATGGCAGCCAGAATTTGAGAATCTTCTGTTACACTAAATGGCATATTCTCATACCCGCCTGTTTCATTATAGGCTCTCCGCAAATAAGCCATATTGTTTCCAATCACACTCAAGGGTAAACCGGCATTTATTGTCCCCGATCCGGCACCAAGAAGATACATAAAATCAAGATGCTGCATCCCCCTCCATATCGAACCCGTTTCCTGTGAAGTCATTCCACCAAGCAGTCCAACACCATTAGTAAAGTAAGAAGCAAGTGTTTTTGCCCACAGTGGATTAACTTTACAATCGGCATCAGTTGTTATTATAATCTCACCAGTTGCAACTTTTAGACCCTGAACCAAAGCATTAGTTTTCCCTCTTAGATGCCCAACAGGTTCAACACCTTCAACAAATGTAAATTTGGGTTTTCCGTCAATAAATCTTCTGATTATTTCCCCCGTGTCATCTGTTGACCGGTCATTAATCACTATAATCTGAAGTTTACCTGATGGATAAACCAGTTCATCGAGTGCCTTTAAACAGCGCAATATAACTTTTTCTTCATCCCGCACTGCCACCATCACCGACGCGGTAGGCAGTTGATCATCACCTAATCGAGCGAATCTCTTATATGATGCTAAGAGGTAGATGATTACCTGGACTGCATAGAGACCAACAATGATTAAAACGATCAACTCAAACATACTGAGGGATCTCCAATTTTAAATCTTTTTCATTTGCAGTCTGTATTGTGCTTATTAAAGATTCTATGATTGTGTTTCTGCTCTTAAAATTGTCGTGATAAACTACGATTGAATCTGGATTCAAGTAGTTTTTGATTACTTTTTCTGTTTCACTTCCGCTTCCCAAAAAATCGCCTGAGAGCAGACTCCACATAACACATTTTTGTCCTGACTTTTTGATCGCTTTTAACACAAAAGGGTCAAATGCACCGTAAGGAGGTCTGAAATACATAATGGGAGTACCTGTTGCGTCCTCGATCGCTGATTTTGAATCAACTATTTCCCTTTTCAGAATAGATCCTGAGACAAATCTGAGCCTTTTGTGAGAAAAGGAATGATTCCCTATAGAGTGGCCCTGTGCAAGAATTTCATTAACCAAGTGTCGGTTTTTAATTGCAGCATCTGTAGTAACAAAAAAAAGAGCTTTTACACTAGAGTCCCTGAGTGTATTCAAAATCTTAGTTGTTTCCGAGACGCTTGGACCATCGTCAATAGAAAGCAATATATGATCGTTGGTCGAATTCCAAATCACGGATTTGAAAATTGTCCGAAGTGGAACCGGCGGCACGTAATAATATTTTGGTCTAATCATCGGGACAACTTCCGCCCCTTCCAAACAAATCCACCAAAAGCTCCTGAAATTGCTGCAAAAACTATGTAGGGTATGTGCAGTTGTTCCGCAAATAAAAAATGTGCCAAATCAACACTCTCATAAAGCAGTCCCTTCCCCTCCAACAATACAAAATATTCGGTTAATCCTTTAAACAACAATGAGATCAGAACCAAAACAAATCCCGACCATCCAAAAAACCAAATCGTCACAGGTGATAATATAAGAGACAAATAAAACAAGAATATTAAAACAAGTTTTAAGATCAAAATTGGTTCTTCATAAAATATCCCTTTACTTGCCCATCTGCTTCTTTGTTGAACAAATCCTCCAATACTCTTTCCGGGGTCTGTTTCAACAATTCCCTCCTTGTTAAGAAGGTAACCAACCTTATATCCCAATCGTGCAATGGATCGCATTAAAAATTCATCATCTCCCGAGGAGAGTGAGTTATTAAGATTATAGCCTTCAACTTCAATAAACAGTTTCCTCCTGAATGCCATACTTGCAGCACTACAAATGACGGGCTCCCCCGCACCTATTAGTCCGGCTCCTGTGAGGATAAGCCCTCCAAATTCAAGTGCCTGTATTTTAGTAAATAAAGTTTCATAACTTTTATACCTGACTGCCCCCGCGACAAAACCTGTTTTTTCATCAAACTGCCCGACCATCAATTTTAGCCAATTTTTAGGAATTTGACAGTCTGCATCTGTAACGAGTATAATCTCACTATCGGAATATTTAATGCCCTCGGTAAGTGCATTTTTCTTCCCGGTTACCCCTTCCCCAAGTTCAAGGATTCTCCAGTTCTCTTTCTGTAGTATTTGTGTCCTGAATTCCTCCCAGTCATCCTCGGAGTGATCATTTACAAAAATCACTTCCAACTCAATGTTCTCAGTCTCAAGTTTCGCGACATCATTTATCAAATTCCGGAGATTTGCCACTTCATTTCTAAACGGTATCACAAGAGTAACACTTAAATTTTCACCGCTGGCAGAACTTTGCTTTCCTTTTTTAATCTCTCTCAGACCACGTTTTATTTTCAATAAAAAATGGATATAAAAAATCATCGGTAACAACAGAATAATCAAAAGCGGATTCAAGTTATCACTTGTTTCGTCTAAAAATAAAAACAGCTCCCGGAATCGCCGGGATTAGGATATTAATTGTGTAAAGCATTAGTGCAGCATTAAAACAAGCACCTGCATCAACTCCAAAATGACCAAGGAAATAAACTGAAGCACTCTCCCGGATACCAATCTCTCCAAGGGTTACTCCCGGAATAATGCTCTTAGTGAGAAACACGAGAGAACTTCCCCATAATGATGTAATAAATTCAGCCTGATCAGAGTATGCAATCACAAGAAGTACAAATTGAGTGGAAAAAACCAAATAATTCAAAACGGACAAAGCAAAATTTTTCCCAAAAATTGTCCTGTTAAAGAGTCCAATTGATTTAAAATTTAGAAAATACTTCTCAATAACCTTCACTCTTCCTATCTGTTCTCCCACAAACCCTCTCCAGAATTCGGGAGATAATATCAAATAGACCAGAAGAAGATAAATCCCTGTCAGCAAAAAAAGAAGCGATATGGTAAGGTTATTGTCAATCGAATAAAATTTATTCAGGAAAAGTAATACGGCAAATGATCCTGCAATCAGAATAACCATCAATGAGTTTAATTTATCAATTGCCGATCCTGCCGTTACCTCAGAGAGTTTAACATCTTTTAAAGGAAACGCTCTCCCGGGGTATTCACCCAATCTTCCGGGAGTTAATAAACCGGTACTGATTCCTGTCAGAATTGATATAAAGATATTACTCTTTTTTTTGTGGAGGGTAGGAATAATCACAAATCAGTTGCCACTTTTTATACTGAAGGAAAAAATTTAGAGGTACTAAGATGACAGCGGCAACAAAAGCAGGCACAGACTTAAAACTAAAGAAGGAGGAAAAGGAGATGTCGCTGAATTTAGCATTCAGATAATAAAACACCCCAACAGTTATAAAAACCTTTATCGCGAGAAGGGTTCTTATTTTCCATTTATCGAGGTTTTTGAAGTTAAAGGCTGATATCAAATGGCACTTCTATAATTAAACTTCTATTGTAAAATTGCCTTTCTCCATGATCAGCTCTCCATCCAAATAAACATCAGGTGATTTAACCACACCATCAAGATGAAGTGGTACTTTCACTTTCCCACCAAAACCCATATTGTCACCAACTGCAATATGGATTGTTCCCATTACTTTTTCATCCTCAAGAATTAATCCTGAGAGTTGAGCTGACTCATTTGTACCAACTCCAAATTCCGCAATGTTGTATGCATCACCACCTACTTTGGCGAGAATTTCTGCAAGTTGTTTTGCATTGTCTCCCCCCTCTATATCGGTAACCACTCCTTTTTTCACTGTCAGCTTTATATCGGAATTTTCCATTAGACCAACACCTGCAAATGATCCATCCACAATAAACACACCCTCTGCAGTACCCTCAACCGGTGCAAGGAAGGTTTCCCCGGTTGGAAGATTACCACTTTCACCCGGAGCATGGAACAACCCTTTTGAGGCATGTACACTTCTTCCTTCAATCGAGAACTGAATATCAGTCCCTTTTTCTGAGGTTACTCTGACATGTTTTCCTTTTTCAAGAACTGCTTTTAAATTAAGTGACCTTTCGGCAATTCTCTTATAATCTGCGTTAAGTCCACGAATCATCACATCTTTGGTTATTCCGGGAAATGTGGCAACTCTTGCACCTGTGGCTGATGCATCGCGTCTCGCCTGAGTGTGAGTAAGGGATCTTAGGGTAGGGCAAAGAACAACATCAAATTGTTTCATTATCGCTGCAATGGAATCAAGTGGTTCCTGTCCGTTTACTTCGAGTGGCTCCATCTCAACATAAACTGAATTATGTCCAAGTCTGATAGCTGCCAGATAAAGTTCATACCCTATCTCATGTTTTTGAGTATCACATACTACCAAAACAGATTCGCCGGGTTTGGCACCCATGCAATCCCTGATTGCAATTTCACAAGCTTTTTGAAGTTCTGTCATATATATTTTTATAAAGGAATTGAAAGGTTAAATTGAACACCGTAAAATAGTCCACCTTTGGTAATGGCATTTTCCATCACTTCAGTGCTGGATTCGTTAACTGTTAATTTGTTGCCGGCCTCATCAGTCATCACACCAACCGAAAACTCTGAATATCCAATTTTACCCTCAAGGCTTATATTCTGGTCGATAATAAAAAGGATAAATCCTGAAGCAAAATTAAATCCAAGCTGTGATTTGTCTGAACTATATTTAATCCTCGATACAGGATTTTTTATATCTTCTGTCCGTTTGTAGAATAGAGCATTACTGTATGTAACCTCCAGTTCAAGGATTTTCCAGCTAATAGCTTTGGTTAAAGGAGTTCCAAGTTCAATTCCGGCACCATAAACATTCTGTTTATATTCCAGACTGTTAGTATAGATAGAAGTTGAACCTTTGACTTGAGTTTCTTTCACCTCGTTCATCATCTCATAAAAGACTTTTACCGTGTATTCAAGTCCCGAAACTCTGTTTCTTAAAAGATTGATCCCCAAACGGTAACCTTTGAGCATGCCAAACTCTCCAATTCCTGAAAAAAGGGAATCACCGTGGAGCTGGTTATATGCACCCACATAGTTGTTTAGTCCGGCTGCTTCGTAATGTTTTATTTCATAACCCGCAAAACCGCCAACAAGCCCCAGGCAGCCGAAGCCGAATTTATTCGATTGAGCCTCGGCTGCCCCGGCGAGCAAAACAAAAACAACTATAAAAGTTTTATATGGCATCAAATCTTTATTTTCTTCTCATAAATGTGCCAAAGCGAAAATTATACACCATTTAGGCAGCATTTATCACATGTCATTTCTGAGCATCTAATTTTTTCTTGTGCATCATTCCAAATTCAAGACCATGTCCCGCGGCTTTTCCTTCTGCCCATTTAAGCATGATCGCAAAAAAGAGTCCAAAGAAACCAAGTGTTGAGAAAAGGTACATCCCAAGTTCATAACCACCGGATGAATCGTTTGCCCAACCGATAAGGAAGTTAAACCCGGCAAGACCAATATTCTGTATCATGGTCATTAATCCATAAGCTGTACCCAGTTTTTGTTCCGGAACAATTAGTGCAACAGAAGGCCACATGACGGCAGGGATAAGAGAGAATGAAAGTCCCATCATCGCCATCGGCAACCATGGTGGAATACTGGTTTGCAACAACATGATATAGACAGGAATCAGTAAAACCGACCCAAACATCATCAACAACGATCTTTTTCCGATATAGTCAGAAAGTAACCCAAAAAGTGGTGTTAATATCATTGATGAAAGAATCAATATACTGTTGTACATTCCGCCCACTTCTCTTTCCAGTCCATGATATTCCTGGAAAAATTTAATGGCGAAAGTTCTGAACGGGAAGATTCCCGAATAAAAAGTAACACATAACAATACAATAAACCAGTAAGACTTACTAAAAGCCAGCACTTCACGAAGTACAACTTTTTCTTGTTTTGCCTCAGGTTTCATGTGATAATTGTTTTTGGCATAACTATCAAGGTACCAATAAGCCAGGGCAGTAAGAACTGAAATAAAAGCCATTATTACGGCAATCATCAAAGGGAGATCCCACGATGTGAAGTATGACTTGAAGAAAGTGGGAGAATTGTCAGCGGCGAACGACCCAAGACGTGCAATTGTTAAATTTATTCCAAACGCAAACGAGAGCTCTTTTCCAATAAACCATTTTCCAAGTGCAGTGGTAACCGCCACAATCAGTGATTCCGCTCCCAAACCAAAAATCAATCTACCCAGCGACATGACAACAAGTTCATTGCTGATATCCGAATTGAACACCGATCTGAACAAGTCACCCACAAATGCCAACTGAACCGTCATCACGGTGACAATTGAGCCTAAAAAACAGAGAATCGAGAAGAGTGTAATCGATTTAACAGTTCCGATTCTGTCAATGATTAACCCACCAAGCAAAACCATAAGGATATTAGGCACACTATAAATTCCCTGAAGCAGACCGATGTCAGAATCAGTGAATTTAAGCTGTGATGCAAGCAAATCAGCAATTGGGGCTATTGAGTCATAAACATAATAGTTCCCAAACATTGCAAGGGAGACAAGAACAAGTACCCCCCACCTGACGGCGAAGGGTACTGTTGGTTTGTCAATATTGAGCGTTTCGTTTTTCGCCATCGTTATCTTTCGGGAACGGTTTCAAGTACTTTTAGAAGGTGATACCAAAACTTCTCAACTGAAGCAATATTTACCTGTTCATCAGGTGAATGGGCTCCTGTGATAGTTGGACCAAACGAAACCATATCCATATCAGGATATTTCTCTTTAATAATTCCACATTCGAGTCCGGCGTGGATTGCTTTCACTTCAGGAACCTTACCATAAAGGGATGTATAAGCATCCTTTGTGACATTAAGGATTTCTGATTTAACATCTGGTTTCCACCCGGGATATCCATCACTCGTCTCAATTTCTGCGCCACCAAGTTCAAATACACATGATACCATGGTAACAGCATCTTCGATCTCAGATTCGACAGAGCTTCTCTGGCTGGTGCCGATTTCAATAGTGTTTTCGGTCATAACCAAAGTTGCAAGGTTGGTTGAAGTTTCAACTAATCCCGGTATATCAGCAGACATCTTGAGTACTCCATGTGGAAGTGCATAAAGCATCAGAATCAACTGATCTTCAGATACTTCATCAAGCACTTTTTGGACTCTTCAATTTTTCTGATTACAACACGAAGATTTGGTTCAACGGTTGAAAGTTCAGCCTGAACCATCTTCTCAAATTCCATAACTTCTTCAATTACAACGCTTTCATCTTCAGGATCAACTGCAAGAATTGCAGAAGCTTCTCGTGGAATTGCATTTCTCTTGCTTCCACCTTTTACTTCAGCAACACTTACAAGATAATATTGTTGTAGAGTATTAAGAATTCTTGCAAGAATTTTAATCGCATTTGCTCTTCCGGTGTTGATATCAAGACCTGAATGGCCGCCTCTTAATCCGGAGACTAACAATTCATAAAAAAGATAATTTTCAGGAGCTTCTTCCTGTTCAAAATGAATTGTTCCTTTGGTATCTCTTCCGCCTGAGCATCCGATATACAGTTCACCAATCTCTTCTGAATCAAGATTTAAGAGGATTTCTCCTTCAAGCATTCCTTCAGCAAGATTAGTGGCTCCGGTTAAACCGGTTTCTTCATCAAGGGTAAGAAGTATCTCAAGTGGTCCATGTTCAATTGATTCATCAATAGCCACAGCAAGAGCGGCAGCAGCACCAATTCCATTATCCGCACCAAGAGTAGTTCCTTCAGCTCTAACCCATTCACCATCGATGAATGGACGAATACCTTCGGTGTCGAAATCGAATTCAATATAACTGTTTTTTTCGCAAACCATGTCGAGATGACCCTGAAGAACAACTGTTTTTTTGTCTTCAAATCCGGGTGTTGCAGGAATTTTTATAATTATATTTCCGGCATCATCTCTCTGATAGTCAAGAGCATTAGTCTCACAAAATTCGAGAACATACTCAACAACTGCTTCTTCTTTTTTTGAGGGTCGTGGCCTTGCACTCATCTCTTCAAATATGTCCCACAATGGTTGTGGTTTCAGGGTTCCTAAACGTTCTCCCATGTCTCTACCTCAATTTTCAAGTTCTTTAAATGTAATGATTTTGTTATGATACATCATGGAAACAAACTTTATCAGCCTTTCACGGGGTTCGATTTTGTCTCCAAGTTTCTCTTTAACTTTTTCTCCAACTTCTTTAACTTTTCTTTTGCCGTCAATCGACACCCAGACTTCCGATCCGATCTCATCGAGATCGAGTCTGAAGTTTGGATCCCTGCCGTTTTTCACCATATAATTGTGAACAACACTCCATTTGAATCTTGGGATCAGAACCGTAATAATTCCGTTTTCACCCGTCTCAAATTCCTGTATCTTTACAGGGGTCAGCTCAAGAGCATCAATGCCCTTGAGCTTTTTCCTGTCATTATAATCTTTGAAAATACTTTTCAAACCGTTATTTCTGTGTTTTTGTGGCTACTTTGTAAAGTCCATATCCAAGAAGGACAAAGACACAAAGGGAGATCAAATCTCCCACTCCGCCTAAACCTTCAACGAGACCTACATGCAGAACATCAATAACATTTTTACCGGCTTCAACTTCTGTTGCAATTAAAACTGCAAGAAGAATACCGGTAAGCGATCCACCGGCTATAAGACCTGAACTGAATAATGCTCCGGGTCCAATTTCACCGTCATCTTCTTTTGAACTGTTCTTTTTCTCAACAAACCATTTAACCAAACCACCAAGGAATATTGGGGCTGTAGTGGAAAGTGGAAGATATGCACCCACCGCAAAAGGAAGTGACCTTACTCCTGCGAGTTCAAGAACTGCTGAAATTCCCATGCCTGTTACTACCAGACCCCAGGGAAGATCCTGAGAAAGAAGTCCTTTAATTACCGTAGCCATCAAGGTAGCTTGTGGGGCAGGAAGAGGATTGGCTGAAACAGTTGAATCAGCGCCAATTCCTATTGCGTTGTTGAGGATCAACATCGTTGCTCCAATTACAACAGATGAGGCAACAACACCAATGATAAGTCCATATTGCTGTTTAATTGGAGTTGCACCAACAATGTAACCCGTTTTAAGATCCTGTGAGGTGGCACCCGCATTTGCAGCCGCGATACACACAATGGAACCTACGACCAAAGCTATTGGCTGGTGGGCACTACCTGTCCATCCAAGTCCCACAAAGATAAGACTTGTTGCCATAAGGGTTGCGATTGTCATTCCTGAGATAGGATTTGATGATGAACCGATGATTCCCACAATTCTTGATGACACTGTCACAAAGAAAAAGCCAAAAACAACGATCATCACAGCAGAAAGGAAGTTAGTTGGAATCGATGGGATGATTGCCATGAAAGCAACAAGAACAACTGCACCAACAAGTACAAATACGAGTGGTAAGTCTTTTTCGGTTCTGAGGGTACTCTTTCCGGCAGCACCGGCTTTAAAGTCACCAATTGAATCTTTGAAGGCACTTACAATTGTTGGAAGAGTTTTTATCAGTGTCATAATACCACCAAAGGTAACCGCTCCGGCACCAATGTATCTGATATAATTACCCCAAATTTCGCGGGCAGACATATCTTTGATAAGTTGGGCTTTAACAGGTGGAAAAGCAGTTTCCAATCCACTACCGATGAGTGTTATCAATGGAATAAGAACCAACCATGAAAGGACACCACCGGCAACCATTATGCCTGCAATTTTGGGTCCAATTATATATCCAACACCAAGTAACTCAGGAGATATTTCCCCCATGACTGTACCGTTTGGAAGAGCTGAATCTTTCGCGAATGTGTAGTTAGGTGCCTCTTTCCAGAGACCAAAAACCGACATCAACACTTTATACCCAAATGATATTCCCAAGCCGTAATAAACTTTTTGGGCAAGGTTTCCGCCTTTTTCGCCTGCAACCAAAACATCAGCGCATGCAGTTCCTTCCGGATAAGGCAAAACCCCATGTTCTTTTACTATCAGCGAACGGCGTAGGGGTACCATAAAAAGTACGCCAAGAATACCGCCGGCTAGTGCCAGAACAAATATCTGAAAATATTCGAAATACTCAATACCACCGTCTAAAAATAATAAAGCAGGGATTGTAAATACAACACCTGCAGCTACCGACTCACCGGCTGAACCGATGGTCTGTACAATATTATTTTCAAGAATGGTTGATTTGCCGATTTTTTTAAACACTGCAATCGCCAATACGGCAATTGGAATGGAGGCACTTACAGTTAAACCAACTTTTAAGCCTAAATAAACTGTTGCCGCACCAAAAATGATTCCGAATAATGCACCAAGAATGATAGCTTTTGGTGTAAATTCTGGAATAAAGTCCGTTGCAGCGATATAAGGCTTGAAGGTTTTCTCATTTTGTCCGTTTTGAGCCATAATTATCCCGGATTTATTGATTACCAAAAAATAGAAACCACAATTTACCTATTAATTAGGAAATAACAAGAGAAGAATTTGAGAGACAGGAGAACCTCAGTACTTCGGAACTTCAGTGCTTCAGAGACTTGAGTAATTTAGAACTTTAGAACTTGAGAAACTGAGAAACTCGAGTGCAAGACGGAAGCACTGAATCACCGTGGTTCTGAAACTCCGAAGCTCTGAGGTTCTGAATCTCTGAAGTTCTGAGGTTCCGGAGTTCTGCTTTACACTTTGAGAAACTTCACAACTTCGTTTGCTTCCAGTTCATTGGTTCCCAACATATCGCCGAGGTTAATTCCTTCTGCCAAAGCGATGATCATTCCTGAGAGAAGCTGGGCATCCTCCTTGGTTTTGCAAAATGGGAGCAGAGCTGTGGTTATGGTATCTTTGGTCTGCTGAAAGATTTTGATAATCTTAAAGCCGAGTTTACGATTTCCGGTTAAGATCTCAAGCCAAATGAAATGGAGCAGTTTGGCATTTTGGGGCTCTGATGTAAGGGCAGCGAGAGTGACACCCACAATGTCACTCCCCTTTTTGGCTTTTAAGTCTTTTAGTCCAAAAACTATTCGCTCCGCAACCTCTTCAAAATTTTTACGAGCAATCTCTTCAATCAAACTGTCTTTTGATCGAAAGTGATAGTAGAGAGTCCCTTTGCTGATCTTAATACTTTTTGCAATGTCAGCAAGACTTGTGTCCCTGATCCCCTTTTTGAGGATTTGTGCCGATGCAGTCGCAAGAATTCTATCGTAGGTTGGCTCTTTAGGTAAAGCCGACTTTCCGGTTGGGAGCATCAGTTTACCCCAAGTTCTGCGAGTAAGTTATGGGCTCCACCAACTTTCTCAACATTCCACAAAACATACCGGATATCCACACCAATTGATCTGCTGTAAGCCTCGCTCCAGGCATAATCGTTTATGGTTGCCCCATAGGCACGATCAAAATTTAATCCGATAAGTCTACCCCATGCATCCAAAACGGGACTTCCCGAATTGCCACCCGTTGTGTCAAGATTATAGAGGATTGCCACAGGAAGATCGTCAAGTTTATCATCTTTAAATCTGCCGTAGTCTTTATTCTTCCACAATTCTTTTAATTTTGGTGGGAGTACATAATCCGGATTACCTGAGTAACTTTTTTCAATTAAGCCGGTCAAGGTTGTAAATGGTTTATAATAGGTAGCATCAGCAGGAGTATAACCTTTTATATAACCATAGGTTAAACGAAGCGTTGAATTTGCATCAGGGATAAATGAACTGCTTAGATATAACTTTTTAACTTCAATAAAATCTGCAAGAAGTGAATTAAGATTTCCTTCTGCGTTTTTAGCGATTTCTGCGTAAGAAGCAAACTGTTCATCAAATTCTTTGTACATCTCCACCAACGGGTCATTCAATTTTGCAAATTCTTCCGGAGCAAGATTAAGTAAATCCATAAACGCAGTTTTATTAAGAAGCTGTGTTTTTGAAATTATTCCTTTAAAATATTCTTCAGCTTCAACAGTGGCAGGACGATTTGTAAAAAATCTTTGAAGCACTTTAATATCTCTAAATTCGCTTCTTTTTGCGGCATCAGCAATAACAATCTTAAATTGGTTGACATCAGCTTCGGGTATATATCCCGCAAAAAGTTCATCGATTGTGTTTTGGAGCATTGCCTTGTTTTTATCTTTAAATATATTTGGTCGGCTTTGATCAGTTAATGATTTCGCAGACATATATTCCGCCATCAATTCACCAAGCTGATAGGTTGTTGAAAAACGGGAGAGAATAATGCCAAACAAATTGATTGAAGTAACCTGATGAAGGGGCTCATACTCCTTCTTGATTTTTTGCATCAATCCGGAATATTTGTTCCTAAGTTCCGAATTACCCGCGATAAATTTCTCTATTTCAACTTCCTCTTTCTCCTTCTGTCCAATAATATCCACCTTGTTAAATCCTGCAAGTTTTCCCCTGAAGTTTTTCTCGGTATTTGCCATCGTCTTAATTTGAGGATCAAGTTTTAATTTCCAGTCGAGGTTTTGTGCGCTGAGCTCTTCAAAATTTGAAATAATGGATGCAAATACCTGTTGCATATATGGTAATCTTTGATCTCTATGGAGCTTCAGGAACTCTGAAGGACGATTTCTATATGTTGTCCCCGGATATCCAAGAACAAAAACAAAATCGTTTTCTTGAACACCATCAGGATTTACAGGGATAAATTTCTTGGGTTTGTAGGGGACATTTTCTTTTGCATAGGGTGCCGGTGAGCCGTCAGGAGCTACATAAGCTCTTAGAAATGAGAAGTCACCTGTATGACGAGGCCAAACCCAATTGTCTGTCTCTCCGCCAAATTCACCAATTGCTCTCGGTGGAGCATAAACAAGTCTTACGTCCTTAAGTTCAAGATACTTAAACAGAACATATGTTTTCCCAATGAACATCTCTGAAACTTCAGCTTTAATACCGGGTTCTTTTTGAGCTTCATCAACAAGTTTTCTGCGAGCTTTGTTTATTGCGTCAATCCGTTCAGATGACTCTTTCCCCGCAGCAGCATCCAGAATTTCTTTTGACACATCCGAGTATCCAACAGTGATTTGGCAAGTTTGTCCCTTGGCTGGAATTTCTTTATCTCTGTCGGTGGCAATAAATCCATTTTCAAGATAATTATTTTCCGCACTGCTGGCGGCAGCAATATCCTCAAAAGAGCAATGGTGGTTTGTCAAAATTAGTCCATCCTCTGATACAAAAGAACCTGTACAGCCTCTAAGTTTCACCAAGGCATCAATAAGGCTGACACCATCAGGGTTGTAAATTTCCTTTACATCAATTTTTAGTCCCGCTTCCCTAAGATTGAGACTTGGAATCTCGCTGAGGGGAAACATCCCTTCATCAAGTATCTTCGAACCTGAAAGAATAATTAGAAGTGTAAAAAGGAAAAAATTCAACTTGTAGCGTTTAAGGAATGGAAACATCTGGTTTGTCCAAAATTTGTTTGAGGAACAATTAATTCATAACTGCAAATTACTAATTTTAGGCAAAATTCTCCCAACCTTTTAGGAGAACCTAAGAACTCCAAAACCTCAGAACACCGGTGTTTCGGAACTGCAGTACCTATGAAATACAGAAGCTCTGAAGTACCGGAGCTCTGAATCTCTGAAGTTCAAAAAAAAAGCTGCCCCGAGATGAGTCAAGGCAGCTTTGTATAACTTTATTAATAGGTCAGGTGGCAATCGCATGAGCTTCCACTTTGGCAGTCCAGCCATAGCGGTCTTCAACGATACCTTTTTGAATGCCGGTCAGTTCTTTAAAGAGCCGTTCAGCAAGTTTACCTACATTTTTGTCGCAGAAAATAAGACTGTTTTCTTTGTATTTGAGTTCACAAACCGAAGAAATGATAGCGGCTGTGCCTGTTCCAAAAACTTCAAGCACTTCACCTTTTTCATATCTTGTAAGCAGTTCCTCTAAAGGAATAAGCCTTTCAGTTACATTGTAACCCCAGTCCTTAAGGATTTGAATAGTTGACTTTCGTGTGATTCCCGGAAGGATACCACCAGAAAGCATTGGGGTTGCAACTTCATCTTTGAATTGTACAAAGATATTCATTGTTCCAACTTCTTCAATGTACTTCAATTCAACTGCATCAAGCCACAGAGTTTGAGTACAACCGGCTTTATGAGCAATTTCGGCACCAGCCATACTCGCAGCATAGTTACCGGCAGTTTTACACTCTCCAAGTCCTTTTCTGACAGTTCTAACATACTCGTCCTGAATCAAAATTTTAACAGGTTTAAATCCTTCAGGGTAATAAGCCCCTACAGGTGACAGCAATAAGATGAATGTATAAGTTTCAGATGGTCTGACACCAAGATATGGATCGGCTCCAAACATGAATGGTCTCACATAAAGTGAATCACTCTCTCCACGCGGAATCCAGTCTCTCTCGATCCAAACAAGTTCTTTTAGCGCCTCGACACAAAAATCCACATCAACTTCCGGCATGCAGAGTCTTCTGGCAGAATTGTTCATTCTTATAAAATTCTCTTCAGGCCTGAATAGCTGAAATTCGCCGTTTGGCGTGTAATATGCTTTTAATCCTTCGAAGATCGTCTGACCATAGTGCAAAACAGATGTTGCAGGATGTATCTGCAAAGAACCAAGCGCTGTGATCCGGGGGTTATACCACCCTTTTTCAGCGGAATAATCCATTACAAATACATTATCTGTAAAGTATTTCCCAAAGCCCAATTGCGCCGGTAATACTACAGGTTCTGTCCTTTCGAACACATTATATTGAATATTTTCCAAGTCTCCCGTCCTTTCATTTTTAGGGTGAAAGTTGTACGGAAATGTACAAAAAGTTACCGTCTTTTAAAAGTCGAAAAAGTAACTATATACGCATGTACATGGCGACTTCTTGCGCAGCTTTCATATTGAATTCATTTGTAAGCGTTTTGTTGTTCACAAGATCAATGATTGTGCCAATCAGACACAAACCACCGGTAAACAAATAGAGGATCCCCATTCCGATCTGTCCAAGGTAGAATCTTTGAATACCGCCGGCGACAAAAAATCCAAGTATGGTAAGGATAAGAACTGTCTGTGCATCTTTCCTTTTTTGTGAATACATCATGGAAAATTCTCTTGCTTGCTCATCTGAGATCCTTGAGAAATAGTTATCAAGGAAACTCATCTCCTCAAAGGAAACTGCAGGAAGAAAATCTTGTGCTTTTGCCATTGCTGACCTCTTATATAATTGAATGAATTGGTTTTAAATATTTAACTTTTTATTAAAAAATAATTTAACGACTGAGTAATTGTGCCTGGTTTTTTTGCCGTAATCTAAATTGATTAATCGAAATTTGAATGATTCTGAATGTAATCGCTACCAGAGCAAACATCCCCATTTTGTGTGTTTCCCATGCGGCAGCGATCTCGCCGTGCATCAAATAGGAAATTGATCTTCCAAGTCCACAACCCGGACAATGTTCAAATCCGAGGTTATCCAAAACGCAAAAGCTGAATTTTGACTGTTGGAATGGATCATAGACAAGCAAATAGAGAAGAGCAATTATCCATAAAAATGCTTCGAACCAGGGAGTTTTGATGAATTTTAAAATGAATTTCACAAGTGTCAAAAACTTCTCATATTTTAAAATTAAGTTAAGAAAGTTTTTAACAGTAAAAAACAATAAGATTACCAAATTCATCTAATAATCGCTATTTTTTTGATATTTGGCTGAAATTGTACGATTAATATCTTTAGTTTTCCCTTCCTGAATCATATAGCTAATTAAAGCATTTATTCTTATTTTAGAGTTTGAAACAAAAAGCTTTATTAAAACCGGTTAATCTAAAATGATATTCTTCATCACTTTGTCATTTCCCTATTATGGGAGTATATAAATGAGCAGATTCCATCTCTTTGTTATTTCATTGCTGCTGTTATCCGGGACTATCTCACACAGCGCCCCGGATACCTTTTCAAATGACTTTTCTGCCAAACTTGAAAATAGTATAACCGTTCCTCTCGAAAAGGGATTTGGAGTTGTTCTGCTTTCGGGACCCAATCTTGAAGATGCAAAAAAAATGGGGAAAAAATATTCCGAAAAAGGAATCACTATAAGAGTCGTAAAAAATGATAAGATGAAAAAAAACCGCTACAAGGTGGTTGCCGGTCTTTTCACAAAAAGAACCGATGCAGAATTTTACAAAAAACAATTACAAAAAGATTTAAAATTAAAAAAACTTTGGGTGATGGAATTTGATTCTGATTCTAAGGTCGTTAATACCTATCAAGCAAAAAATGTCCCTAAAAAGGAAAAAGAACCCGAAAAACCTGTTAAGGAAGTGGATGAAGAAATTATTCTTCCATCCGGACAAGAGGCTGAAACCTCAGAAGACATGACTGATACTGAAAAACAGAAAGAAAAAAAGACCAGTGAAGAAGTATCTTCTCTCTTAAACACTTATAACTCTGTTCTTATTATTTACAATATTGGTGAATTAAAAGCGTTGAACGAATACATTCATCCTAAAACTGGTTTCACAGTTATGGAAAATTCCGGTGCTTTTGTCCATTTGACCTGGTATAACAGAATCGATTCTCTTTTGGATCATCCGATGATGAAAATCCCCCCAAAATCGTGTCAACCAAAATTTGAATCAGCACCCATATATCGTTGTGAGCTTGAAAGTTGGAGCAAAACAGGGTGTTACCTGTCGAAGATTGAGCCTCTTTCAAAAGAATTTATAAAATTTCTTCGTCCCGATCACCAAGACGACCCCTTGATGATCGAAAAAATTAAAAAATGTGAAACAACAACAGGCTGGGTGCTCACCCAATCGGATAACGTCCCATATTATCACAAATACCGCATCTATTTTGGTCTCATCGACGGCAAATGGTACATCACCGCAATTGACCTTACAATCCCCTGCTCGGCGTGAGAGAGGTGAGAAACTGGAGTGACTTGAGAAACTTGAGTACTTCAGAGATTCAGAACTTCAGAACTTCGGTGAATCGGTAATTTTTGTTAAAAAGTTATCCGTGAAAATCTGTGTTAAATCCGTGAAATCCGTGTTCCATTTTAAAACCCTCTGCGAAAATCAGTCTAGTCTGCGTGTATCTAGGTCCTCTACTGTTCCTTATATTCTTCAGTTTCTTTCAAGAGATCGATCGATTTAATTATCGGATTCCATTCGCTGTCACCAAAGAGAAGTTGAAACCACTTTTTATCTCTGTTTTCATATTTCACATTAAAAAACAACCAGAGGGAAACCATTGTGAACGCCAAAGTTACCCCACCCTGAATTACCCATTGCAGGAGGTTCCAGTCGTTAATCATCTCCTCATTCCAGTAAAATATGGTCCACAAAGGGAGTTGTAAAAACATTACTCTGATAACCCACAGAGTCGAGGATTTTAGTTTTGCAAGTTTGATCTGCGTTTTTATTACGGGTTCGGTCATATCAATTGTATAGATCGTAAAAAGCTGATGACTGTAAAGTATCACAGCAACAGCAGTTAATATTACCTGGGCAGTAGCTGAATACAGAAAAAATTTATTTGAAAATTCAAATAGATTGATATATATATTAGCCAGTAAGTAACCACCACCACCTGCCCATAAAATGCCAAGTATTACCGTAAACAGCTTAAGTGGTTTCATCGAAGAAATCAGGGAAGAGACATTTTGCGTGGAGTTTTTGTCCACATTAGGCAACTTTAGTTCAGGCTCTCTTTCCATTCCGTTGTTTAGCGATTGCCACTCTTTTTTTATATCGTTTTCATTCATTTTGTTAATTCTCCAGGTTCTTAAATTTGTTTTTCAATTTCTCTTTGATACGGCCAATTTTTGTTCCAACATTTGATTTTGAAATCCAAGGACTTCAGCTATTTCCGAATGATCATAATCCTCCAGATAAAGAAGAATCAATGCTTTGTCAATATCATTAAGTTCACTAATAAATTGCATCAGCAGTGATCTGTCATCACCATAAATTGGTGCATTATCCTCTCCCGCCAGCCCTGAATAATCATCTATGGGACGAAGAGTGTCTTTCCGGATGGTCTGCTTGCGATAGTATGAAATTGCTACATTCAGGCAGATTCTGTATAACCAGGTTGACAATTTGAATTCACTGTTATATCTGTCAATTGACCTCCAAACCTGCAACATCATCTCCTGCAAAAGGTCGGATTTGTCATCAGCATTTTTGCAGTAACTTCCCGCAACTTTATAGAAAATGCCTTTATGATCTTTCGACAATTTCTCAAAAAATATTTGTTTTTCAACTTGTGTCATAGATATCGATTTGCTGTCCAACCATTTATGACCGGACATGCCTTATTCGTGGGAAGAACATATAATGTTGATAAAAGGATGTTTTTACTCATGCGGGTCTCTTTCGAATTAATTAAAATCTGTTATTTAATTATTCGTATATGAAGAAAAAAAATCACAAGTGGAAAGATAAGAATTGGGAGGGAAGGAATTTGAGTACTTCAGAGATTCGGAACTTGAGAACTCGAGAACTTGAGAAAATCAGGTACTCAGGTCATTCCTGTTCTAAGATTCTAAAGTTCTAAAGTTCTAAAGTTCTAAACTAAGACTACTGTTCCTGTCTAAGCGCCTCAATAGGATCAAGATTGGCAGCTTTATAAGCGGGGTAAGTTCCAAAAATCACTCCTACAAGAACACAAAGACCGATACCGATAAATATCCAATCGTACGGTATTGCAGCCTGGGCACTAAGGAATGAACCGGCCATGTTGCCGATGGATACACCTAATATGATCCCGACAATTCCTCCAACAAAACAGAGAAGTACCGCCTCAATCAAGAATTGAGTTAATATCTGGTAACTTTTGGCACCAATTGCTTTTCTGATCCCAACTTCCCGGGTTCTCTCAGTTACTGAGACCAACATGATATTCATGATCCCGATACCAGCGGCAAGAAGAGAAATAAATGAAATAACACCCGCACCGATCTTGGCATAAATTGTTACATCATTGATCTGGCTAAGAACAGATTCATTACTAAAAATCTCAAAATCACTCTCTTCACCGGGAGGATTTTTCCTGATCCCTCGCATTACTCCAATAGCAGTCTCGATCACTTTATCATAGTCTTCTTTTGAGTGAGAAGTAACGGTTATGTTAATACTATTGCGGTATTTTCCATAATAAGATTGATAAGTGGTGATTGGTATCGTAACAAAATTGTCACGACTTTGTCCAAAAAGCTGGCCCTGTGCTTCATAAACTCCAATTACCTTCATCGGTTTTCCGTCAACTCTGATCTCTTTACCGATGGGATCAAGATTATCAAATATTTTATTTGAAACATCTTTACCAAGTATTACAAAATTTGTGCTGTTTTCAATATCGGACTCACGCATTTCCCTGCCAAGTTCAACTTTCCAGTCGTTGGTTTTAATTGCGGAGGCGGTGACACCGGAAATACTTACGTTAGGATTGGTCTCTTTATTTCTAAACTTGATAATCTTTCCAAAATTCCATTGCTCTGCTCCGATGTATTTAGCAGAAGTTAGCGAAGATTTTAGACGATCATATTCCTCCAGTGTCAAATCTTTTCTGTTACGGTATTTTGCCATCCCGCCGGGACCACCCGTCCTGATAGCCGGGAATTTTTGTATCTGAAATGTATTCTTTGCGAGTGAGGCAACTCCACTTTCAATGCTTGATTGAAGCATGGTTATCACGGTCATGATAACGATGATTGAAAAAATACCTACAACAATACCTGTGATTGTTAAAATTGCTCTCAATTTGTTTGCTACAAGAGCACCAAGAGCCAGCTTTAATGATTCAAAAAAACTTGTCATTCATACCTCAACGCTTCAACAGGATCAAGTTTGGATGCCTGCCAGGCAGGGGCAAATCCTGCGAGCACTCCAACAATAAGTGAAATTACAATTGCGACCACAACAGCATCATATTGCACCGATGTTGGCAACCACTGGTTTACAAGCATACTCAAAAGAACTGCATTTATCAGACCTATTAATCCACCAAGTAAACAAATTGCAGAAGATTCGAGCAGAAACTGCATTAATATTGTTCGCCTTTTTGCCCCAATTGCTTTTCTGACTCCAATTTCCCTGGTCCTCTCCTTTACAGATACAAACATGATATTCATGATACCAATTGCTCCAACAAAAAGTGAGAGACCCGTAATAAAAAAACCACCAACAGAAATTACTCCAACCGTCTGATTGTAATTCTGCATTAGACCTTCCTGCTGATTAACAGAAAAGTCGTTAACTTCACCAAGACGAAGACCCCGCACTTTCCTCATCACACCAATAGCTTCATCTTTCACATCGTTTACTTGTTGATTGCTCGGCGCTTTTACATCTATTGTTACACTTCTGAAATTTGAATTTACAAAGTGTTTAAACAAGACACCAATTGGGACAAAACCTGTCTGTCAGGGTTAAAATTCCCCAACATGAAACTCCCCTGCTCATTCAAAACACCAACTATCTTAAAATCGAGACCACCAATTTTTACATAATTACCGAGACTGTTACCAGCAGGAAAAAGATTTTTCTCTACTTCCGAACCCAACACTGCAACATATCTTGATGCTCTTCCTTCAATTTCTGAGTAAAATCTTCCGGCCTTAAATGTAAAATTTGTTGTTTCCAGATACTCTGCAGTTGATCCTGAAACGAAGATGTTTTCCATCGAGAGGTCTTCTTTTTTTACAGTTTCATTTGACCAGATTGTGGGAGCAACTGCAACAGGAAGTTTGGCGAGACGTTTATATTTTTCATAATCATCCATGGAAATATTTGGCCTCTTACGAATCAGCCACCAGTCGGTATTGCTAAACCATTCCCATTTATCTATGTGTAAAACATCTGCACCTAGTGAACTGATGCCTCTTTCAAATGCACCATCGATGCCTTTAATAGCGGTTGACATCAACACTACCGAAGTTACACCAATAACGATACCGAGTGTTGTTAACATCGTCCGTATTTTGTTGGCTTTAACCGCGGTAAATGCGATTACCAAACCTTCTTTCAGTTCATATAAAAAGCGGCTCAAAGCTCTTCAACTCCCTCGTTAACGGTGGTTTTTGGGTGAAGACCGGGGATTATTCTGTTATGAACTTTTGTATCACTTTCAATTAGACCATCTCTAAGTCTTATGATTCTCTGGGCGTGACGGGCAACTTCATCTTCATGAGTTACCAGAATTATGGTGTTTCCTTTTTGATGAATTTCATGAAAAAGTCCCATTATCTCCTCACCTGTCTTTGAATCAAGATTTCCTGTCGGTTCATCTGCAAGGATTATAGCCGGATTGGTAGCAAGAGCTCTCGCCACTGCAACTCTTTGCCTCTGTCCACCGGAAAGTTCATTTGGCTTATGATGTATCCTGTCACCCAGGCCGACACTCGTCAGTGCTTGAGTAGCTCTCTCTCTTCTTTCCAGTCGTGGCATTCCGGCATAAATCAGAGGAAGTTCAACATTATGCAATGAATTGCTTCTGGAGAGAAGATTAAAGGTCTGGAACACAAAACCGATCTCTCTGTTTCTGATTTCGGCAAGTTCATTATCAGTCATCTGACTGACATTATTACCTTTGAATTCATATCTGCCACTTGTTGGAGTATCAAGACAACCAAGCATGTTCATCAGAGTCGATTTCCCCGATCCGGATGGCCCCATGATTGCCACATATTCATTGGCGTCAATAGTCAACGAGACACCGTCGAGAGCGCGTACTTCCTGAGTGCCGATCTTGTAGATCTTTTTGATGTTCTCAATCGTTATAATGTTCATTTCAAGCCTGGTTTTTCTATTTCTTTTCCTGTTGCTGTCCGCTGCCGTTATCCACTTTAACCAGCATGTCGTTTTTTAGCTCCCGCGATATGGCTCTGTATGGTCCACTAACAATTTCCTGACCTTGTTTTAATCCCGACTTTATCTCAATAAAATTGTCGTCACTGATACCACTTACTACGAGTACTTCTTTAACTTTTCCACCCTCCACAATGAAGACTATCTCTTCAGGTTTGTCTTTTTTAGCAGGGGCCTTTTTCTTCACAGCTTCTGATTCTTCACCGGATTCTTCAGCCGGCTTCATCTCTTCAACTTTTGCGGTTACCGCCTGAATTGGAACTGCAATTACATTGATCATTGTCTCGGTTTCAATCATTGCATTACACGACATTCCGGGTCTGAGTTTTGATTCAGAATCCTGAATCTTGATTTTCACTTCAAAGTTTACCACCTGTTCCTGTGTGCCGGTTCCGGAGGTTTTTGAACTGTTTGAAATCTCTGAGACAGTGCCAAGAAATACTTTGTCACCGTAAGCATCCACTTTAATTTTTGCTGTGTCGCCAAGTTTAACATTAACAATGTCATTCTCATCAACATCAACTATAGCTTCCATGTTCAGCAGATCAGAGATTGTCATAACATTGGTTCCCTGACTAAATCCACTTCCCAAAACTCTTTCACCTTTTTCCACATTAAGTTTTGTTACTGTGCCTGTCAGAGGAGAATTAATGGTTGTTTTAGCAAGCTGTTCCCTTGCTTCACGAACTGAAGCAGAATTTTGCATTATATTTGCATTCGCTGCATCAATTCCTGCCTTTGCAGAAAGCCATGAAGCTTTAATTGCATCATACTCTGCCTGGCTCGACATACCCTTCTTGAAAAGTTCTTCCATCCTGTTGAGATCAAGCTGGAGTTTCATCATTTCAGCTTCTCTTTGTGCTTTTTGGGCTTTTGAGGATTCAAGACTTGCTTCACTTCTCTCAAGTTGTGAAACATAGATGTCGGATTTTATTCTGAAAAGCAAATCACCCTGTGAAACTTTATCACCATCTTTCACTGCAAGTTGAGTGATTTCACCGGTTACTTCAGGTGTTATTAACACCTTAAATTCCGCTTCAACTTTTCCTGTAGCCGTAACTGTTTGTGTTACAGTTTTCATCGCAACTTTTTCTGTCTGAACTGTAAGTATCTCTTCTTTTGAGCCCTTTGCAATTACGAGGGCAACTACAACTGCCAACAGTAAAAAAAGTACACTGAAAATAATTATTTTTTTTGAACGCTTCTTCTGAGCCATTGCTTACTCCGGTTATAAATATCTTTTATTCAAAATTTTCTGTATTGATTGATCCGAGATCATACTTAAGTTGTTCTTCAAGCAGTAGTAGATCAAAAAGTGAATTTATATATTCAACTTGAACTCCTACCAAGTCAGTATTTGCGAGCTGTAAGTTAATGAGCGTTCCCGCTCCAACTTTGTATCTTGCCTCTTCGAGGGCACGATTAGCTTCCGCCGAAACAATGCTCTTGCGAGCAACTTCTATCTTCTTCTCTGCAGTTTTGATTTCGAGATATGATTGAAGAAGGTCTCTCTTGATTGTCATTTGAAGATCTGAGAGTTCAAGTTGCTTCGATTTAACTTGTATCTGAGCAATTTGCTCGTTTGCTGTAATCGAATATCCGCTGAAAATCGGTATCGAAAGATTAAAACCAAATGAGATTGTACGGCTGTCGAGAATATTCCATGGTGTTGGACCACCGATATTATAAGACAATGAATTGGAAACTGTAGGCATATTTGCACTCTCAGCCATCGCAACACCTGATTTGGCATTTTCCAGCTCAAGAGTCACTTTTTGGAAATCTGCTCTCTTTTTAACAGCTTCCGCTATCAGATCATCTATCGACAAATCATACCATCCGTCCCCCTTAACTGTATCACTTTTGACTTTCGCTAAAAGCTGTACACCATCAACAAACTCATATTGGGTTGTAACATCCAAACCAAGGAAATAATATAACTCATGTTTTGCATCATTTAAAGTTTGTTCTGCCTGAACAAGGGCAAGTTCTGCCTGGCCAACTTTAACTTCTTGCTGTCTGACATCTGTCATTATGCCGGAACCAACATCCACTTTTGCCTGAATGATCTTCTGGTTTTCAATATTCCAGTCAAGATTTTCTTTTCTTACTTTTAGAATTTCAGTAAAATTCAGAATTCTGTAATACTGGGTAATTGTTCTGTAAACAATTTCCTGGTGAATCCTTCTCAAATTCAGTCTCGCAGCTTCGATGTCGCGGGTTTTCATTCCGATATTCAGATATTTTGAATAGCCGTCAAAAACATTGTAACGCGAACTGATTCCAAGTCCCCAACTTCTGTTCTCACTTGAAAAAGAATTGTCCCCGACCTTAAAGTCAGATCTCGACCAGTCCCATGAAGCATTGCCCGTAATGGTCGGGTAAAGATCACTTCTGGCGGAAAGCAAACTGCTTTTGGAGCTTTCCATCCGAAACTTCGAATTCTTGATATTCGAATTATGCTGAAACCCCACTCGTATGGCTTCTTCAATGGTTAATATTTTCTTCTCTTGTGCATCAATATTTATAAAGAGAATGAGAGCAATAAATGCTGCAAAGAATTTATTCATTAGTCACTCCAAAGTGAGTTTTGTATATTTTTTGTAATCACTATCACAAATTAGGGAAACGGTTTTACTTGAGGGAATTTAGTATATAAACGGTTATATTAATTTATGAGCGGTGGAACAAAACGTTAATAAATTGATTGATTATGAATTATTTTACCAATTTTCCGGCAACTTCAAGCATATACTTATATGCGGGTTCATATTCGTTAGGTATAATACCTTCGAGAATTGCTTCTTCGATTGCGGTTTTCACCACCCCAACCTGTGGTCCGGGCTTAAGACCAAGCACACTCATGATCTCTTCCCCCCTTACAGGAGATTGAAATGCCCTGAGTGCATCTTTTTCCCTGACCTCAAGCACTCTCTGCATAACACGATCATAATTCTTGAGGATATTCTTCACTTTATTTTCATTTTTACTTGTGATATCTGCTCTGCAAAGAGTAATCAGATCCTCAAGATCATCTCCTGCATCAACAATCAGCCTTCGTACAGCGGAATCAGTAACTTCATCTTTTGATAGGGCAACCGGTCTAAGATGCAGCCTTACAAGTTTTTTTACATAATTAATTTTTGCATAAGGAAGTTTCATCCTCTTAAAAATGAACTTCATCATTCTTCCCCCAAACTCCTCATGACCATGGTAAGTCCAGCCAGTGCCATCTACAAATTTTTTCGTCTGCGGTTTTGCAATATCATGAACCAAAGCTGCAAATCTCAACCACACATCATCCGTTACCCTTGAGATGTTATCCACAACCAGGCAGGTATGATAAAAGACATCTTTGTGCCGGTATTCATCCACCTGCTCAACTCCCCCAAGTTTCTCCACTTCCGGGAAAACAACCCCCATCACTCCGGTTTCGTACATCAATCTAAGACCAATTCCGGGCTGCCCGGTTGCCATAATTTTCATAAACTCTTCAGTAATTCTTTCCTGGCTTACGATTTCGAGTCTCTGAGCATTTCTTTTTATCCCCTCAAAAACTCCCGGATCGAAAGTGAAATCAAATCGTGATGCAAACCTCACGGCCCGCATGATCCTTAACGGGTCGTCATCAAATGTTAGATCAGGCTCCAGGGGCGTACGGATAATCCCTGCAAAAATGTCGTCAATACCGTTGTAAATATCTGAAATTTCTCCAAAAGTATCACTGTTTATCGAAACAGCAATTGCATTTATTGTAAAATCTCTTCGAGAGATATCATCTTCAAAAGTTGAAGGAACCACTTCAGGATTTCTGCTCTCTCTATTGTAACTTTCTTTTCTTGCTGCTACAAATTCGAGATCAAATTCATCAAATTTAAAATTTGCAGTGCCAAAATTACCATAAACCATCACTTCATGGATTCCAAGAATCTTTCCTAATTCTATAGCAAAACCTGTGCCATCCCCTACTATAAGAATATCGATGTCTTTCTTCCCAACCCCCATTATCAGATCCCTGATATAACCACCAACAACATAAACCCGCTCACCTCTTTTGGAGGCGAGTTTTATCGTCTCCTCCATAAATGGGAGTTGTCTCAAGTTTTCTTCTATCTTTTTACGAATAGTTTTTATACTGTTTTCCAGTTGCACTAATTTCCTGTCCTAATTTGCAAATACAGCCCTTAATATACGATATTTCGAGATTTCTTGAGCATAATGTAGTTCTTTTTCGACAATTGAATCAAGGATTAACCTCGCCTCATCCGGCTTAAACGTCTTTATAAGAAGAAGGCACAACCTCAGTTTTGCACCTGCGGGAAGCACTTCCATGTAACTTTTCAAGTCCATCAATTCATCAAATCGGGAAAAAGATTCTGCATATATGTCAACAATAGCCTCAAGAGCTTCAGATTTTTCCAAGTATTCCAGAATTGTTTTTAACATTTGAACCCTTTTTGCCCCCTTCTGAACAGAATAGACAAAAGGATCGATTCCATTAGAAATCAGAAGTTTATTAAATCTTAACCGGGAGATTACAAATTCGGGTGTCCCTGATTTTTCAAGTTCATTAAAAATTGCCTTAGAACCAAGGCTATCCCCAGATTTGCCGACCACTGAATATTTTAATAATTTCAGATTTGTTTTTCTGCTGTATGAGAGATTCCCCTTTTCAAAATCTTGAATTGCTGCCACCGCTAATTTCTCTTTCCCCAATAACATTAGACAGTTGATTTTTGAAGCAAATGGAAGAAAACTTCCCTCGCGAAAAGCAAATTGTTCATAGATCTTCAGAGCATCTTCATATTTCCCACTCCAGTAAAGTTGGGAGGCTTCATCCATTTTTTCAGCAAAATATCTCGGACAGCTTTTTTGGACAAGTGGTTTACTGTCGAAATAGAAATCCAGAACCTTTTCATCAGGTTGGTCTTTTATATCTTTTAATTTTAGCTTAAAGGTTTTGACAAATAATTCCGGCTCTTTTTTATATACTCCCAAAAAATCATTTTTAAAATAATAGTCTTTAAATTTTGTTATTCCTTCAGTTTCGATCAAAAATTTGCTAAATGAACCACTGATCAAATAAGCCAAAGAAGGGTTTATCGAAAAGAAATTAAACCCTGAAAAAAGCTCTGTTACATCCGTTCTATATTTTGAATCAAATACCGCTGCCGCAAACTGATCAATAGAATAACCACCAATAAATCCATCTGCAGCCGTTGCTGCCCCTTCGATAAGCGCAGGATTAAATAAACATGCTATCTTAAAGATACTCCAACCAAATTCCGATGTAAAAAGATGTGCAAGTTCATGTTTTAACGACCTTTCAATATTGTACCGTGTGGTGTACGCCTGCCCAAGCCAGGGTTTTGCCGCATCAGCATTTTCTATTCCAAGATATTTCTTTTTTGTCGCGGAACTTGAAAAAATAACCGATTGGAGGTGTCTGACCGGCTTAACTTTGTAAAAAGATTGTAATTCGTAATAATAAGTCTCATGCAAGTGAGCAAAATAAATCCGCTCGGATGGGCTCATCACCTCCTCCGATAAGATGAGGAAATGTTTTGTAATTATCGCATCTTTGAAGTGTTCTGTAAGTTTTTCTCGCGGGGTTACGATCCCGGACTCTTGAGAAACAAAGATCGAGAGGACAGGCAATAATACAATCACTCCAAATCCAAAATAGAGCCTTTTTTTATAGTTATCATTCCTCGTAAGGTGTTCAATAACTAATATCAACAGACTGACACAAACGATCACGGATTTATAAATCACCATTTCCCCGGTGACAGGGATAAATTCATCATAAATCACCCCCGGATAATAAGTCAAAATGGCATTGAAAAAGTAGAATTGTGGGTGAAAATAAAAGTCAACCACCCAGCTAAAAAGCAGGACAATAAAAAGAACGGTGAAAATAGTTTTTTTGACGTTTATGCCGGTCAACTTAACAGTTGCAGCTATTGCCGAGCCAATGACAGGAGCAGGAAGTGTGAATAAAAGGTAATATTTTATTCCGGAAACATAACTGCAATCTTCATGAAATAGTGATGCAATCAAGTAAACTATCGGTGGAACCAGGATAAAAAGAGTAAAATCGATGAGGCGGAGATGGGTTTGAGGTTGGTTATCCCTCCCCTTTCCGACCATTTAAAATAGGAAAGTCCTGATATAAAAGTTATCAGGACTGAATTAAGAACTGCCGATTCGTAGCTGAAGTATCGAATAACGGGCAAAAACGCAAAGATGATATTTGCAGCAACAAGAAAAAATATTGAACCGCCCGAAAAGGCGAAGAACAACTTTCTAATATTCAGTACCGGGAACGCGCTCAATGTCAGCTCCCAGGGCACCGAGTTTCAATTCAAGATTTTGGTAACCACGGTCCAAATGGTAAATTCTCAACACTTCGGTTGTTCCTTGTGCTGCCAAGCCCGCCAGGATCAGACTGGCCCTTGCTCTCACATCTGTTGACATCACCTTCGCACCCATAACTTTATTGTTCCCTCTTACTACAGCAGAATCATCTTTAACTTCTATATCTGCACCAAGCCTTGAAAGTTCAGGAACATGTGTAAAACGGTCTCGATAGATTGTATCGGTTACAGTGGAAACTCCATTCGCCGTAGCCATATAAGCGATCCATTGTGCCTGCATATCGGTCGGGTAACCGGGGAATGGTCCAGTTGTAACATTTACTCCCTCAGGTCTGATTCCTGTAGCATCTACTGTTACCGATCTGTCACCATAGGAAATCCTTACACCACTCTCTTCCATTTTGGCTATTACGGAATAGATGTGAAGAGGATTTGAAGATTCAACTGTGACTTTACCGCCGGTAATGGCTCCGGCAACTAAAAGTGTGCCCGCCTCGATGCGATCAGGAATTGTTTCAATATCTGCTGAATGGAGATCATCTACCCCGGTAATATGGAGTATAGGAGTGCCAACACCTGCGATTTTTGCCCCCATTTTAACCAATAATTCTGCAAGATTTGTAATCTCAGGTTCCATTGCTGCATTATTCAAGATGGTTTCACCTTGAGCAAGAACGGCAGCCATAAGCAAATTACCCGTTGCTCCAACTGATGGAACATCAAAATTTATCCTGTTACCTTGTAATTTTTTTGCCTTTGCAACGATATATCCATCAACAAGATCAATCTGAGCACCAAGTTTTTTTAATCCTTCAATGTGAAGATTAATTGGTCTTGGACCCATGCGCAACCCCCGGGTAAGGATACTTTAGCATAACCATATCTGGCAAGAAGTGGCCCCAAAACATAAACAGAAGCCCGCATTTTTTTTTACATGTTCGTATGGCGCCTCAAGTACTGCTACACCAGTTGTATCAATCGTTACAACATCATTTTCAAATTTTGCATCAGCACCCAAATGCCTGACAAGTTTGAGCATGGTATGAACATCATTTAAACCGGGTGTGTTGTAAAGTTTTGAAATACCCGATGTCAAAAGCACAGAAGGTATTAGAGCTAAAGATGCATTTTTAGCACCTCCAACCTTAACACTTCCGGAAAGGCGATTACCACCTTTAATAATAAACTTATCCAAAAATTATCCTTGTCAGAAATTCATATACAAAATCGCGCCTCCCGAGGCAGCCATATAAAGTCTTGTCTTCCCGGAAGTGACAGAGTTAATTAAATTACCCGCAACTGCCGGTTGATATTTCCAGCTCTCTCCTGCATCCTCACTTCTAAACAAATCACCTTTACTTGAAATGATAACACCATTGGTTGGTGAACTGAATCTTACAGCAACAAGAGGAGCCGAGATATTAACATCTATCCTCTTCCAATCGCGACCACCATCGGGTGAGCGGAATATCTGACCATCACCACCGACGAGCAAATAGACATTATTGCCAACGAATTTGATGTCCTTTAGGTAGGTATTGGTTACGGAAGCACCGAGGGTCCAGGTATTTCCACCATCTTCTGTCCTGATGATAGTCCCGTTGTCACCCACTGCAACACCGCTGTTCCCGTCCATAAAGTCTGCTGCATATAGGTTGTTTACTATACCAGTTACACTCTTTTTCCAGGTCACTCCCTGGTCATCGGAGATAAGCATGTCACCATTGGCTCCGAGGGCGATGATTTTCCGTTATTTAAAACCTCGATATGTAAGATATCAGAGATTGGCGGAGTAACAAGTTTTCTAAATACAGAATCACCCGGAGCTACAGAATATAATGCCCCTTTGGCACCACCAATGAGAAAACCATTCTGTCCGCCTGTTGCAGTTGCATACCATTCTACAGGTTCCGGTGAGACAACAGTCTTCCAGGATGAACCATTATCGGTTGTAATTAGTAACTTACCGCTGTCAGCAACAACGATACCTGCACCCGCACCATTAAACGCCACACTCCGTAGATTAAGATCGATACCTGTGTTTAATCGTTCAAAAACATTTGCACCCTGATAATAAGGGTTTGTATTTGATGAAAAACTGGTATCCATCACAGTCTGTTCTTTTGTTTTCAGGGTATCCTTAAAACCGGATATCAAAGTGTAAAACAGGTACACAATCCCAACAAAGCCGATGAAAGCAAGTATGGCAAATATTGTGAATTTTACCGATTTTTTAACTTTCTCTTTGTGTTGTTCTTCCATCGGAGAACGCTCTTTTGATGGAGTTGGTCCTTGCCTGATGATATTCAGAGCATACCCAATCTCCTGAAGGAAATCATCACAACTGCCAAATCTTTTTGCCTGATCTTTTTCAAGAGCTTTTGCAATAATCTTGTCCACCATAGGGGGCAGTCCGGGTACAGCTGCTGAAAGTTTTGGTGCAACTTTTTTTAGATGCCCTTGCATGATCTCGTACTCAGTGCCCGATTCGTATGGTGTGATACCGGAGAGCATCTCATAAAATGTAATGCCAATTGAGTAAATATCACTCTGGCGGGTTGGCTCTTCAGCGTTGATCTGTTCAGGACTCATGTAGAGCAGGGTACCAATCTTTGTACCTGTTTTTGTTATTCCCTTTTCGTAAATCGACTTGGAAATCCCAAAATCCATGATCTTGGCAACACCCTCAGAGTCCATCATCACATTGGATGGTTTTATATCTCTATGAATAAAACCTTTTTGATGAGCATATCCCACACCTCTAAGAATCTGCTGGAGAATGTCCAAAGTCTCACCCAACTCGAGTGATCCTTTTCGGTCGATGATTTGCTCAAGTGTCTCACCATCAACATATTCCATGGCAATCCCAAGATAACCTTGTTCATCGATAAAACCGTAAACAGGGATTATATTAGGGTGATTAAGTTTTGCCTGATTTCTTGCTTCTCTTTTAAATCTTTCAATGAATTGAGCACTCTGTGCGGTCTGTGCATTAAGGATTTTAAGAGCGACGAATCTTTCCAGCTTGAGATCGAGTGCTTTATAAACAACTCCCATCCCGCCTTCACCAAGCTTCGAAATGATTTTATAACTGCCGACGATGGCGCCTACCATAATGAATCTTCTATTTGTTACTGATTATGATAAATGTGTAATTATCAGTGGCTCCATTCTCTTCAACCAACTCGGATATTCGAACATCCATGTCCGATAAATCCTTTAGCGAAAGAATGTCCACAATATCAGATTTTTTCAGCATGCCGCTTACTCCATCTGAACAAAGGAGAAATTTGATCTCATCTGCATAATCGATCTTCATTTGTCCCGTCTCAATTTCAATATCTTCTTTCTCGCCGACTGCACGAGTGATAATGTTCTTAAAGGGATGAGATTCTGCTGTAATTGCAGAAATTAACCCTTTATCTACCATCGATTGCACAAGGGAATGATCCTTGGTCAACTGAACCAATTCATTATTCATAAAAAAATAGATTCTGGAATCACCGGCGTGAGCCCAATAAGCACCCTCGTTATCGAGGTAAAGAGCTACAAC
Source organism: Ignavibacteriales bacterium (assembly GCA_016714125.1). Taxonomy (GTDB): domain Bacteria; phylum Bacteroidota; class Ignavibacteria; order Ignavibacteriales; family Ignavibacteriaceae; genus UTCHB3. The sequence goes on from JADJNX010000001.1 coordinate 42,574, forward strand.
TGTGGTTGCCATACCCTTCAAGTCAGGGTCTTTTGAGGCTTCCTCAGCTATTCTCTTATTTGCAAAACGGATTCCATCACGAATTTTTAAGAGTGGATTAACTTCCTTGGATTCTTTAAATGCAGATATTATTGAATCAACTGCCACTTCGGATGCCCTCTCTCCACCATTATTGCCACCAACACCATCACAGACTACTGCAAGGAAACCATCATGTGTTTGAATGGTGCCTGCATGATCCTGATTGGAGTCGCGCACCAATCCGCATTTTGATTCACTTATATAATTGATGTTCATAAAAGATCCAAAGTGCACTCTATTTCTCTGTCGAGAATGGTAAGTTTCCAAACTCAAAAAATGCAACTAACAAATTAATCAATTTTACTCCGATTAATCAAATAAAGTATGTGATTTATTTAAGAATGCGGCTCAATTAAATTAATACAAATAATTTGTGAAATTAATCACGAACTTGAGACGTGAGAGGTTTTAAGACTGCAATTTTACCATTATCATAACCGAGGAAGAGAAAATCCCCATTTCCAATTGCACTTGTTCTAATTCTCCCCTCAAAATTAATGGTTTGGATTAAGTCAAGTTTTGATGCACCCAACAAAAAAAGCCGCCCATCAACAACAGGAGCAACTATTTTATTCCCCGAAACACTCAAAGGAAGATTTATCAATCCTCCCGTATCAAATTTGGCAACTACTTCACCTGTTTTAATACTGATTTTGAGAACTATGCCCGAAAGGGTACCTGTATAAAGAAATCCACCGGCAATAAGAGGAGTAGCAACAACTTTCCCTGTTTCATGCTCCCAAAACCAGTGTCCACTCTCACCTGCATAAACCAGCCGACCACTCTCAAGAGATACAACAAAATTATCACCAATCTTTGTAATTGTTAAAAAAGGTTCATTAAACTCAGGTTTATGTTTTTTTATGCTTTTCCCATTTATATCAATTTCGTACAGCGTGCCCGAATAACTTCCTAAATATATTTTTCCGGCTTCTCGGCTCGTGACACAACTCGATTCTTCAACAACTTCAACTCTTTTTTGTTCAATTAGCAACGTATCGTAAAAAATCACTTCTTTTCCGGCAATCACAATAATTTCAGTTTCAAATTGATGGAGTGATGCCTCGCCGGAAACTCCAACAGCAACATCCAACTCTTCTTTCCCTGATCTCAGGTTATATTTTACAAGATGAAGCTCGGGAAGCAGTTTTTTTCGGTACAAATAATACATCTTGTCTCCCATGAATTGAGGTGAAGCACTGATTGATGTATTACGAATACTTGCATAACCCACCTCCTCAAAATCTTTGAGATCAAAAGCATAAATTCTACCGCTAAAATCACCCGCAAATAAATGATCTCCATGGATACCAAGTCCCCCTGGTACCAAACTTCCGTGAGTTTCCATAGTTTCAACGACAATCAAAGAATCAAATTCAGGTCCCGCCGGTGAATTCACCAATTCCGGATTAAAATTTTTAATGGCTATCGAAGAATAACACCCCGAGAAGATTATCATCGAAACTAAAACGATCGATTTTAAGGCCTCTTTTTTCATCAAAAATCCCACCCAAAAAAGAATTGATAAAACAGTCCTTCCTGAAACCGTGTGAAATTCCCCTCAATTTTTTTGCCAATATCATACCTGAAAACCATCAGATTAAATAGATTAAATCGAAAACCAAATCCTACACTTCCCAGGGTTTCTTTATATGTTTTGTCCCATAATGAACCTGCATCAAAAAAGAGAGCACCTCGTAATCCCGAAAAACTGATTCCAAAAAATGGCAATTGAAGTGCGATCCTGTCAATCAACGGGAATCGTAATTCAACGGAGGTCATCCAGAATTTTTGTCCCCTTAAGCCAAATCGGGGATAACCACGAAGGTCCCAACTTCCGCCTGCAATATATCTTCTGGTAGTGGTTCCCTCATTCCAATATCGTGAACCACGCAAAGCCAACAACAAAAAATATGACCCAAAACTTTTTTCATAATAATATTCATCACTCTCCCTCAGGTCATATCTTCTTCCTCTGTAATTAAATATCCCGTAACCCAGATTTGCCCTGTTTTTTGAAATGATGCGAAAAATATCCACATTAAAGTTTTCAAGGAAATCTGATTGGGTCTCCGCTGTATTAAAAAGCAACATGAAAAATTTGTCGTCTCCCAAAAGATCACTTAACGAAAAAAGTGCCCCACCCCTTGTCCCAAAAACAGGATCGGTTGAAATCTGACTTTGTGCATAATCGAGAGTGTATTCTTTCTCATATTTTAACAGTGTCTTTTTTGCCTCCGTCGAGAGAAGTGAAAATTCCTTGGTAATATATTTGTTTGCGTGATTATTCACAACTGGAGGAATTTTGATTGAATCCCTGCCTGATAATGAATATCTGTAGATATCGAAACTGAGTCTTTTCAATGGAAGTGAAAAAGAGTGTGTTATTTTGATAAACAAAGGGTGTCTCAATCCCCGAATAAAGAGCAGAGACGGGATATGCTGTGTCTGCGATCTTCCCGTTTTTAACTTTAAATTTGTATAAGATTAAAAACCCCGTCTGCATCATTTGCAACTATCAACTCACTTTTTTTTTTAACCAGTTTGGGGTAGGCAAAGCTGGAACTGCAAAAGTGACCTGCTCAACATTTAAGTCGTTTTTATTCAGTTTAAATATGTTACTGACATTTTTGAATCCGAGGATGTCCTGTCCGAAACAAAAATTATTTCATCTTCAGTTAGCCCCTCAGTGGGATATCTGTCATCAAAATTGTCATTTGTCAATCGTGACAATCTGTTATCATTTTGATCGAAAGAATATAAATCAGTCGAACCCTTTATATCAATTCCACGAAAGAGAAGCTCACCCGCCGAGGTAAATGATGGATCAGAAATTGAGACAATACTGTCAAATCTTACCGTATTGATTTCTTTTCTCTCTTTAACATCATAAAAATGGATAACATCACTTCCGCCCGATTTTGTGACAAATGCAGCAAGTCCATTTGAAGAAACTGACAGGGACGGTTCAAACAAGTGAACTGCCTCATATTTTGAGCCCCTTTCGGCAGTAATCAGTCGGTGGGTGTTAATCGTTTTTGTAAAAGTAGAATCCATCTCAGCTGCGTAAAAAGAGGAATAACCATCATTGTTTGCAGTGTAAATTAGATAATGTTTACCGGCGGAAGAATCAATCCAGATGTTAGGATCAAAATTATACCCCCCCTGAACAATCTTTTTTGCTTCAAGTGCATTTGATGAATGGGTTTGTACAAGGGGAAAATATTTTTTTCTTTCATACTCTCTCCATTCTGCATCTATTTGATCAACCGGTTTACGTAGTGTTATAGCGAGCACTTCATCAAAATCTTCAGAGAGGTGAAGGTTCTCAAGTATCTTTGCAATATACCACCTTCCATATTTTTCACTCACAAATTCCATGAAAGACTGACCAAACTTATACATGATAAAACTACCATAAAAAGCGTCAATGTCCTTCAGACCTGTGAAGTAATTATTTAGCATGGCATCTCGCATAACCATATTTGCCTGTGCATCCGGTTTTGTTGAGTAAAATTCGGCTATCCCCTCAATGAACCATAACGGCGGGAAGTTTCCGGCCGTCCAACGACGATCACGATAAATTCTCGAAATCTTTGAAGTCATGAATACATGTGTAAGTTCATGGTTGATCACATGTCTGAACTGTTCCATCGAGCCCAGAAATGGAATTACAACTCTGCCCTTCATAAATTCAAAAAAACCACCAACTCCCTCAGGTATAAATCCGGGAGAAACATTGGTCTGTTGAAATTGAATGTGTGTGTTATAAAAGATTAGTGGAATTGGATAGGTGATAACATGGTTAAAATCGACCTTAAGACGGGTATAAGCATTTTCAGCTATCCCGGCACCAATTTCTGCAACCTGTTCCATTCTCGGAATTGTAATAAATGTCGAAGTGTTTTGTCTTTCAGGACTCGCCAGTCAAAATCCTCATACTGAACCTTGTTTCTGCCAAAATAATAATATTGTGCACAAACCGTCACCGGTAGTGTTGCAAAACAGATTGTTAACAATAAAATGGCTTTTTTCAATAAAGAATTTCCATGACTTTATCAATATGATCTTTAACGACTTCCGAAAGGATGGAATTTAACGCGATTCATCCTCAGATGATGTGTCTTGTCCTCTGTATATTAAACTCTTCGAAGAACGCCTGTATTTTCTCTATAACTTCCTCTTCGGAGGAACATTTTACACATTCATCGGCAAGGTCTTTTGCCCTGCTATAACTGAATGATCTGATTGTTCTCTTGATTGAGGGTGCCGCCGCCGGAGATACTGAAAGTGAACTGATACCCAATCCAATAAGTAATGGTACCGCCAGAGTATCGGCTGCCATTTCACCGCAGATACTGATTTTTATATCGATATCTTTACAGTCTGTAACTATATATCCAAGTGTACGAATTATTGCGGGATGAAATTCCTGATAAAGCTCAGCGACCAGGTCATTCCCTCTGTCCACTGCCATCATATACTGGATTAGATCGTTTGTCCCGATACTAAAAAGTCAACTTCAAGTGCCAATTGTGAAGCAAGAACCGAAGCAGAAGGAACTTCAATCATTATTCCCAGTTGAAAATCGGGAGAGAATTTTTCCCGGCAAGTTTAAGCTCTTCTTTACAAATCTCAATTAGTTTTTTTGTCTCTCTGATCTCTTTTATTGTGGAAACCATCGGAAGCATAAAACTGATGTTCCTGTTTACAGCAGCACGAAGAATTGATTTTATCTGCTGTTTAAAGAGGTCGGTATTGTCGAGTAGGAACCTGATTCCCCTCAAACCAAGAAATGGATTTTTCTCAGAGGGATGGAATAATCTTGTTTTATCCCCACCGAGATCAAATGCTCGAATAGTTGCATTATCGGGATAAACTCTTGCCGAGAGATCAGAATAAATTTTTGTTTGTGTTTCTTCATCGGGGAACTCGCCAAGTTCTTCGATTAGTTGTTCGGTTCTGTAAAGTCCAATTCCCTTCGTCCCGCTTGTCCCAAGTTTTTCAATCTCTCCACTAACATCCACATTTGCCTGAATCTCGATCTCAACTCCATCAAGAGTTACAGAAGGAAGATCCATCAGTTCTTTCATCCCTTCATTAACTTCGTTGAGATGTTCAATCTTGTCTTTAAAAAACGCTATTTGTTCTTCAGTGGGATTGATGAAAACATATCCATAAAATCCATCAACTATCAACTCAGTACCGTTTTCAACCATTTCAAGTATTTTTGGTACACCAATAATTGCCGGAATATTGAGCGAACTCGCAATAATTGCCGCATGTGAAGTTAGTCCACCATGCTCGGTAATGTACCCCTTAACATCACTTCTCGAGAAGAGTATTGTGTCCGCCGGGGTAAGCATTTCACTGACTACAACTGTCCCCTCAATTACTTTTCCTGTCCATCTCTCTTTTTTTAGATTCCTGATTATCCTGTTTCTAATGTCTTCGATGTCGTTGGCTCTCTCTTTCATGTAAGAGTCCTCGGCATTGTACATAACAGTCATCACTTTGTTAAATTCTTCTTTTACGATACTTTCAGGTTCACGCTGCTCATCTATAATTCTTTTTCAATAACCCCAATAAGTTCAGGGTCTTCAAGAATCAAAAGTTGCGCTTCAAAAATGGCAGCTCTATGTTCCCCCATCTTCTCCTTTGCAACTTTAAAAATCTTGTCGAGTTCCTTTTTTGATCTCTCCAGCGCTTCGTGAAATGCAGAAATGGCTTCATCAACATCATCTATTGTTCCATCTTTAACAACGATCGATTCTTTTGAGTAGATATATGCATTGCCGACATAAAGCCCCGGGGCTGCGGGTATCCCCTTTAGCCAGTTGTACGAACTTCTAAGAAGTGATTCATAACCTTTCATAGCTCTTCAAATCCTCTCGCAAAAAAAGTGCAAACTTCATCTGACATTTTATCTTCATCTGCCCCCTCAAAATCGAGGTCAAGTTCAGAGCCTTGAGCGGCTGCGAGTGTCATTACTCCAATGATGCTTTTTCCGTTTATCCTGTATCCATCTTTTGAGATGAAAAACTGCGATTTGTATTTTGATGCTATTTTAACGATCATGGCTGCAGGTCTTGTATGTAATCCTGCTCGATTCACTATTTTAACTCTCTTGTTAATCATTTATAGCGCCTATTTGGTCCGGTTAAGCAAGGCATTTGCTAGTGAAATAAACATTTTGATATCCTCAGGGTTCTTCAATACCTCTAACTGGTGCAACGCCTCTTTTGTAAGTCTTTCAACCTCATCCCGGGCATCTTCAAGCACTCCGAGATTAGTATATAAGTTTTTGAAATAGGAAATTTCCTCCGGCTTGGCACCTTTATTGGTTACAATTCTTTCAAGTGAAGCCAAATCATCGCCGGTTGCTTTTTCAAGTGCCTTCAGGAACAAAAATGTCTTTTTCCCTTCGAGTAGATCACCACCAACAGGTTTCCCAAGAGCTGAAGCATCTGCGGTTATATCAAGCAGATCATCCTGGACCTGAAATGCAAGTCCAACAAGATATCCATAATTTGAAAGTGCTTCCACTTCGGCGTCACTTCCTCCGCCAAGAATTGCACCAACGGCACAACACATTCGGGAAAGTGCTGCAGTTTTTTTGCCGATCATATCGATGTATTCGTGTAAGAGAAACTTCCCCTCTCACTTCAAAATCTTTGTCGAGACTTTGTCCTTCGCAAACTTCAATCAAACCTTTGGTAAAATGCTCCACAGCTTTGGCATTCCCTTTCAGGTCCCGTTGCAGATATTCATAAGCAGCAGCCAATAACACATCCCCAGTCAGGATTGCAGTACTCAGGTCATATTTAATATGAAGCGTCTGTCTGCCACGCCGTGTGTCGGCATTATCCATAATATCGTCGTGAACAAGGGTAAAATTATGAAGCATCTCTACCGCCAGGGATGCATGGATAACATCATCCCATGAACCTCCAACCGCTTTTGCCGAAAACATCACAAGGACAGGTCTGATCCTTTCCCAGGACTTTCCATAATGTAGCCTGCCGGTTTATATAATGATGCCGGTTCTCTACCTTTCATTACCTGCATTAGCAGAGTGTCAATTTTTTCTTTGGCTTCGCCGTACAATTTTTTAAAGTCTTCCATCTCTTAGTACAACACCGGGTTCTCCGTTTTTGTGCAATTCTCTTAAAATCTTTCTTGCAGAGGCTGTGAGGTCGGCACCTAAAGCCAGTGACTTGGCAATATCCATTCCTGAATTTATCCCACCCGATGCTGTGAGGAGGAAATTATAACTCGCCCTAAGCGAATTAACCCTCCTGATACAGTAAGTTGTGGGCATTCCCCAATCCCAAAAATCGTGTTGGTTGTCACCACCATTTCTTAAAATTTCCACTCCAGACCAGGAGGTTCCTCCGGCCCCCGCCACATCAATCATGTCAACCCCCGTCCAGAGTAATTCATCAGCAACCTTTTCATCAATCCCCGATCCCACTTCCTTCACAAATATCGGAACATTAAGTTCTTTTTTTAGATTTGCAATTGCAGTTAGAAGTCCTTTGAAGTTTGTTTCTCCTCCCTTTTGGAAGAGCTCTTGAGCAGGATTCAGATGCACAGTAAGTGCATGAATATGAGATATTTTGATAAGCCTGGACAATTTCTTAATAATCCCTGCCTCGACCACCTGTGCAGCGCCGATGTTCCCTATCAGCGGAATATCCCCGGATGCTTCTCTAATGAGATCAAAGTGAGAATTAAACCTGTCACTGTCAAGAGCATATCTTTGGCTGCCAAGCCCCAAAGGGATTTTAAGTTCTTTCGCAACTCGAGCAAGTTTAAGATTTATGTTAACAGTTTCATCAGTCCCGCCTGTCATACAGGAGATATAAAATGGAAGCCCAATTACCTTTCCAAAAAAATTAAAACTGAGATCTATTTCATCAATATTAACTTCAGAAAGGGCGTAATGCAAAAAAGAATAGTGTTCGAATCCGGTTGTAGTTTCTCTAAAAGCCACAGCATCAGAAGCACACAAATCGAGGTGTTCTTGCTTTCGTTTTATCAGTTCGTCGTCAGAAGTCATTCATATCAAAAATATTATGGTAGAATTTTCAATATAAACATTTTTTTGAAAATTTTAGAAGGTTTGAACAGCTTGGAACCAAATTAAAGTGTCTAAAGTAAAAAAGATAGAATCAAGTGCCTTCGTCATCAACCGTCGGAAACTTTTTTCAGTCTAAATAACCATTTCAGGTTAGACTCACAGGCGTCAATTAAGGCTGTCTCTCGCAACAGACAGCCTTTTTTATTTGGATTACAGTGCTGACTCGATACTTCGTGCCTTTGAATAAATTCAAAGGCTTTGCTTTGTGACTCTGTGACTCTGTTACTCCGAGACTTCGCTACTTTGTGACTTCCCTGATGACTTGTGACTCTGTGACTCCTTTTCTCCTCTCCCCTAAAAAAAATTTTGAAAAGTACTTGACAATTGATTTTAAATACTATATATTTGAATCAGACTTTTTTATCTGATTTAAGAATGAAAAACAAAATGCCTAAAATAACTCAAAATCGCAATGTCAAAATGGTCAGAATGTTAAAACCTCTGGTTTTGGATATTCCCCGTTCATTGTCAGGCTTTCATTTGAACATAAATCAGACTTTTTTATCCGAATTAACTCTGGAGGTATCATGTCTTTAAGGACAATTTATTCAACAATTTTTTCTCTCGCTGTTCTTTCTTTAATTGTTATTACCCGGTTGTGGTGGTAATGCAGAGGCCCAAAAAAATCGAATGCGGCTGCTACATCTTCAGGTGTGGAGAACACATCAGGACTTTCCGATTTTCAACTTGAAAATGGAATTGGACCTGTAACCGAAAAACTTACCCTCGGCGAAATTGATCTTGCCAAAGCTTCAAAGGGTGAAAAAGCATTCAATGAAAAATGTGCATCATGCCACAAACTTGATGAAAAATATGTAGGTCCGGCTCAAAGAGATGTTCTTACTCGCAGAACACCTGAGTATATCGTAAACATGATTATGAACCCCGATGAAATGGGGAAAAAACACCCTGAAACTAAAAAACTATTGGCGCAGTATATGACTCAGATGCCTTATCAGAATGTAAGCATGCAAGAAGCTCTCGATATCCTTGAATACTTCAGATCAGTAAATCCTAAAAAATAACCATTAATCGAAAGTATCACGATGCAAAAGAAAATTCAAATCCTCGTTCTCGCGGTTATGTTGCTCCCTCTGATTTTCATCATTGGCTGCGGCAAAAGTTCCTCTTCACTTGATACGGGTGATGCTGCACAAAGAGTGTATGTGAAACCCGGAGAATATGACGAATTTTATTCATTTATGTCGGGTGGATTCAGCGGACAATTATCCGTTTATGGAATCCCTTCAGGAAGATTATTTAAGGTTATCCCTGTTTTCTCACAGAACCCAGAAACGGGATACGGTTACACTGAAGAAACAAAAGCGATGTTAAACACTTCACACGGGTTTATCCCTTGGGACGATGCACATCATCCATCACTTTCACAAAGTGACGGACTCGCTGATGGTAAATGGATTTTTATCAACGCAAATAATACCCCAAGAATTGCAAGAATCGACCTAAAAGATTTTGAAACTGCAGAGATACTTGAAATCCCGAACTCAGCCGGAAATCATGGCTCCCCGTTTACCACTGAAAATTCTGAATATGTGGTTGCCTCCACAAGATTTTCTCTCCCAATCCCTAATCAGGATGTTGATATTAAATCATACAAAGAAAATTTTAAGGGCACCATATCATTTATAAAGGTTAATCCTGAAAGTGGTAGAATGAACCTCGAGTTCCAGATTCTTGCGCCCGGATTCAACTATGATCTTGCCCGTGCAGGTAAAGGTCCATCACATGGTTGGGCATTTTTTACATCTTACAACTCGGAACAAGCCAACACACTGCTCGAAATTAATGCATCAAAAAATGACAAAGATTTTATTGCGGCAGTAAACTGGAAAAAAGCAGAAGAATATGTAAAAGCCGGTAAAGCAAAAGCGATGCCTGCAGACTACTACCACAACTATGTGGATGAAAAAACCAGAGTTGCAAAATCAGAACAAATGAAAACCGTTATGGTTCTTGATCCAAAAGACTGCCCTGGAATGATCTATTTCCTTCCGACACCAAAATCTCCTCACGGTGTTGATGTTGACCCAACAGGTGAATACATAGTAGCAGGTGGTAAACTCGCTACAGTTCTCCCTGTTCACTCATTCTCAAAAATGATCAAAGCAATTGATGGCAAAAAGTTTGATGGCGAAATTGATGGTATCCCCATCCTGAAGTATGCTGAAGTTAACGCCGGTGAAGTTCAGAACCCGGGTTTGGGACCTCTCCACACCGAATTTGATGAAAAAGGTTTTGCATATACCTCAGCTTTTATTTCATCTGAAGTTGTAAAATGGAAACTTGGGACATGGGAAGTGGTTGACAGAATCCCCGTTTACTACTCAATTGGTCACTTGATGGTAATGGGCGGAGATACCAAAAAACCTTTTGGTAAATATCTCGTGGCTCTTAACAAAATTACCAAAGACAGATACCTCCCAACGGGACCATCACTCACCCAGTCTGCCCAGTTGATTGATATCAGTGGTGACAAAATGAAACTCCTGCTCGATTTCCCAACTATTGGTGAACCTCACTATGCTCAGGGAATTAAAGCGGATATCCTCACTAAAGATTTTATGAAAATCTACAAAAATGAGGATAACGGTAATCCTTACGCAACAAAAGGTGAAAAAGACGCAAAGGTTGTCAGCGAAGGTAACATAGTTAGAGTTTATATGACTGCCGCAAGAAGCCACTTTGCCCCCGATAATATCGAAGGTATAAAAGTTGGTGATAAAGTCTATTTCCATGTAACCAATCTTGAACAGGATTGGGATGTTCCACACGGATTTGCCGTGAAAGGAATGAACAATTCAGAGCTTCTTATCATGCCGGGCGAAACGAGAACTGTCACTTGGGAACCAAAACAACCCGGAATTTATCCTTTTTATTGCTCCGATTTTTGCTCTGCTCTCCACCAGGAAATGTCAGGCTACTTAAGAGTATCTCCGGCTAATTCAAATGTAGAATTAAAGTTCGGAACCGGAAAATAGTGTGATTCATGGAGTGGAACCCTTAATTAGCAGGGACAGGGTTCCACTTCAATCTTAAACGGAAACTAAAATGAAAACCAAATCAAAATTCTTGTCATTATCGGATCCATCCTCCTTCTCGGAACTTTCATTTTCCCTATCTGGAAAATTGACATCGAAGCACCTCAATACCCCGAAGGAATGGGATTATACATCTGGATAAACAAGATCACGGGTGAAGGTCCAAATGACCTCAATACACTCAACGGACTTAACCACTACATTGGAATGAAAACTATTGATGAGGAATCGATTCCGGAACTTGTTTTTATGCCATACATCATTGTAACTCTCACTTTTCTCGGTCTTCTTGTTGCATACAAAGGAGGCAGCCGCTCGATTCTTACGCTAATTATTCTCATTATCCTGCTTGGAGTTGTCGGAATGTACGATTTTTACATGTGGGAATACGACTATGGACATAATCTGAATCCTGACGCCCCAATAAAAGTGCCGGGAATGAGTTATCAACCACCATTCATTGGAAGTAAACAACTTCTTAATATAAACGCCACTTCCCTCCCGTGGATCGGAAGTGCATTTATTGGAATGTCTGTGTTATTGTTCGGATTTTCGTATCTTAACGAAAGAAAAAACAAAGGAATACAAGCATGAAAATCCATCTCATTACTCTGATTATTGCTTCATTTTTTGCACTTGGCTGTGCAGGAACCGATCCCGTGCCCATCAATTACGGTACCGATAACTGTGCTTTTTGTCAAATGCTAATTACAGATCACAGATTTGGAAGTGAACTCATTACTCCCAAAGGAAAAGTGTTTAAATTTGACTCAATAGAGTGCCTCGTCCAATATTCTCAAATGCCTGATAAATATGATGCAAAGGAAAGCGCTGTTTATGTTACATCAATGTTACAACCTGATGTATTAATTGATGCAAAAAGTGCAATGTTTGTTATCAGCGATGAAATAAGCAGTCCCATGGGTGCAAACCTTGCTGCTTTTACCACCCATGAAAAAGCAAAATCAACCGTAAAAGATGAAAAAGCGGTTCACTATAGCTGGGATAAACTTTTAAAAGAATTCAAATAAAATGCGACTAATTTCACTTTTCAGTTTAATTCTCCTGTTTTCGATTTCAACTCTTGCATCCACGATAAAGGTTGGCAAGAGCGAAAAAATCAAATCGATTACAACGGCTGTTTCCATGGCAAAACCAGGAGACACTATTCTGGTATTGAAAGGTGAGTATCTTGAAAGAGATATTAAAATTCAGAAACCCCTCATTATCACGGGAGTTAATCTTCCCGTGATAAATGCCGGGGGCAAAGGTTCCATCTTTTTTGTAAGATCAAATGGAGTAAAGATTTTTGGATTTCGACTGATAAATTCTGAAGTGGGTTATAAATTTGAAAACGCAGCAATCAGACTTGAAGAAGTCTCCAACTGTACTGTTGAGAATAATGACCTTTACAACAACTTTTTTGGTATCTATCTGCAAAAACAACCTCAATAAAGGTTGTGAACAATGTGATCCACTCTTTTGCAAAGTCAGAGACAAACTCCGGAAACGGAATTCATCTCTGGAATTGTGATTCTATTCAGATCATCGGAAATAAAATCTCCGGTCACCGCGATGGCATTTATCTCGAGTTTAGCAAAAATAACCTGATTCAAGGAAATTCTGCCAAAAACAATATCCGCTATGGATTACATTTTATGTTCTCTGACAATTGTTCTTATTTTAAGAACAGATTCTCCGAAAATGGTGCTGGTGTGGCGGTGATGTATTCATCAAAGATTGAAATGGTTGAAAATCTCTTCTTCAACAACAAGGGTCCCGCTTCCTACGGACTGTTATTAAAGGATATCAATCAATCACATGTGTCAAAAAACACTTTCTCCGGAAATACCAAAGGCATCTACATGGAGGCTTCGGGAAGATCACTAATCGAAAAAAACATTTTTGTAAAAAACGGTTGGGCAATTGATCTTATGGCTAACTCGATGGACAATCAATTTACCGGGAACAGTTTTTATTCAAATAATTTTGATGTCGCAACTAATTCAAAACAAAATTTTAATACTTTCACAGAAAACTACTGGGATAACTATGCAGGATACGACCTCAATAAAGATGGTTTTGGTGATGTCCCCTATCACCCTGTATCTCTTTTTTCGGTAATTGTGACTGAATATAAACCCTCCCTCATCCTGATGAGGGATTATTCACAAAGTTGCTCGACCTTGCCGAAAGGGTTTTTCCATCGCTTACACCAAAACAATTGATTGATGAAAAACCGGTGATGAGGAGGATTGTATGATAACTATTACAGGATTAAAAAAAACTTATAAACACCATCAGGTGCTTAAATCGATCGACATCGAAATTCACTCCGGTTCGGTAACAGCCATTGTTGGACCTAATGGCTCAGGCAAAACAACTTTGTTAAAATCAATTCTGGGACTTGTAATTCCCGAATCAGGTTCAATATCTGTGGAGGATCAACAATTAAAAGCAGTGACCAATACAGAAAACAAATTGGATATCTGCCACAAAATCATGGTTTCCCCGCAAACCTTAAGGTGAAGGAATCGATTAAACTCCTTCAAGACTTAAGAACTGATGTTAAGGATTATGATCTGGAACTGTATGAAGCTTTTGGATTGGAAGAGTATAAAAACAAACAAATAAAACACCTTTCAGGTGGCACTCTTCAAAAACTTTCTGCAGCCATCGCTTTTATGTTCAGACCAACTCTCCTTATTTTGGATGAACCAACATCATCTCTCGACCCTTCAGCTTCAATCCTTCTGAAAGATAAAATTCGGAAAGTTAACAATGAGGGTGTTACTGTTCTTCTCACTTCCCACATTATGCCAGAAGTTGATGAACTCGCCGATGAGGTGATTTTTATGCTCGAAGGATGTGTACGCTACAAAGGGAGTGTAACGGAGCTAAAAAACATCCAGGAAACACCTTCACTCGAAAAAGCTGTTGCGAACATAATTAAAATGGAGTTTTCACCATGTCTGATATGATCAAAATATTTAAATATCAGACAAGAGATGTGATGAGATCACGACTTGTGATTTTTTATCTTTTGTTTTTCTCACTGTTTACTTCGCTCCTGTTTTATTTCAATAGTGAAACATCGGGAGTGATTGCAAATATTCTAAGCATAAATGTCTCCTTTATGCCCCTTTTAACTTTGCTTTACGGAACCACATTTTACTACAACAGCAAAGGATACATCCTTTTTATGTTGACACAACCCGTCAAAAGGGCAAATCTTGTTACCGGTATCTGGCTGGGTGTGGCACTCCCATTGGTATTTTCCCAGTTAATAGGGATCACAGTTCCTTTTTTAATTTTTTCAAATCTCGATGTTGAATCACTTCCCGCAATAGGAGCTCTTCTTTCATCCAGCTTTTTTATTACACTAATCTTTCTCGCTCTCGCTTTTTTTATTGCAATATTGCAGGATGATAATGCAAAAGGATTTGGACTCTCGATAACAATCTGGTTTTTGCTCGCTCTGCTTTATGATGGTTTTATTTTGGGAATCTCCGTTTTCTTCGCAGATTATCCACTCGAACTGCCTCTGCTAATAATAAGTTCATTTAATCCAATTGATCTGGCGAGAATCTTCTGCCTCATCCATTTGGATGCTTCTGCGTTGATGGGCTACACCGGGGCAATTTTCCAGGATTATTTTCAGTCAATTACCGGCTCTGTAGTCTCTCTCACTGCCTTGACACTTTGGACATTGATGCCACTAAGTGGTGCTCTCTACAAATTCAAAAAGAAAGATTTTTAGGAACAAAGTGATTTTCTCAAAAAAATGTGAATACGGTTTACAGACAGTTTTGCTGCTTTCGACACTCCCTTATGGTGCAACACTCTCAACGGGTGAGATATCATCCGTTCTGACTATCCCAAAAGATTTTACAGGTAAGATACTTCAAGAATTGGTAACTGCCGGACTTGTCGATTCAAGAAGAGGCAATGGTGGTGGATTTGGACTTGTTCAACCCGCTTCAAAAATTAAACTTATCGATATCATTGACGCACTCGATGGACTCGATATCTTTAATTTTTGTATCCTTGGCTTTAAACGATGTAACCCCGATAACCCCTGTCCCGTTCATCATGAATGGGATGGATTAAGGCAGATGGTTTATGAACTCTTTTCGTCCACAAGCCTCGAAGACATCAAAGACAGATCAGTAAAAAAAATTGAAAACCTCTTCAACGATGAAATTAAACTTAGAATGGAAGCGACTGAAGAAATTAACAAATCAAAACTCTCAGCTTAATTACGATGGAATAAATGATGAATACAACAACAAAACCCGATTTTATTAACTCAGCACCAAAACTTGAACTTGATGTAAGACCCTCTCTTGCCTCAGGTGTTGACCCTTTTTCCCTGATTATGAAAAATATTGACACCCTTAAAGATGGAGAAATATTACACCTGATAAATACTTTTGAACCACTTCCTCTCTACAATGTACTTGGGAAAAGAGGATTCAATCATTTTACTGAAAATGTTGACGGCATCTTTAATGTTTATTTTTCAAAGATCTGATCAGGATTGAAGCTCCATCTAAGGAATCTCCCACAATTTCAAAAATTGAAACCGTAGTGGAAATTGATGTCAGGGAACTTACACCTCCTGAGCCGATGATGGTAATTCTCGAAAAACTTCGTGATATGGATGAAAAATCGATACTGCTTGTTCACCACCACCGCGAACCAATGATGCTTTATGAAAAACTTGATGAAATTGGCTGGGAAGCTGTTACCAACAAAATCAACGAAAACTATTATAAAGTGGTAATAACCAGGAAACTTTAAAATGGTACCAGGATTCGCAACAAAACTGTCCCCGTCATTTAAACTCGTCTCCCTCTATTTTTTGACGGCTATTGTGTCGTTGATCGCAGCGGTGTTGATGATGATCGTTGACTATGGCGGGTTGCGTGGTCATCATTTTTCTCCTGTTGTTTTAGCGGTAACTCACCTTACAATTCTGGGGTGGATAGCACTCACAATCTTTGGCGCAATCTTTCAACTGATTTCGATTATCATGAAAGTGAAGCTCCATTCCGAATTATTAGCTTATATTCAATATTTCTTCCACATCGCCGGAATGATTCTGCTCGTGACATCCTTTTATCTGTTTGAGTTTGGTACGATGATGGTTGTTGGTGGAAGTATGCTCATGTTTGCAATAATTCTCTTCCTCATCAATCTTGGAATCACGCTTGGCAAAGGTGAAAAAGAAATTTAACGGGAATCTTTTTAATCGCGTCAAATATTTATCTCTTCCTCACTGTGCTTTTGGGGCTTTTGCTTGCTATTAATCTCGGTTTCCCTTTCATTTCCGGAGATCATCTGTCCTTTTAACTGTACATGCTCACCTCGGGGTCGCAGGGTGGATAGGAATGGTTATCGCCGGTGTTTCTATGAAATTGATTCCAATGTTCACCCTTTCACACGGTTACTCCGTTAAACCGGCCTGGGGAGTTTTTATCCTTCTAAATGCAGGCGTAACGGGATTTTCGCTTTTCAGAATTTTTGGTCTCTCAGAAGTATCAGATTATATTTTTGCTCCTATGATAGCTCTCGGATTCATCCTCTTCTTTTATCAGATTGTTCTTATCATCAAAAGAGAATGAAAAGAATCTTGATCTTGGAATCAAATTTTCCCTTTTTGCATACACGGCGCTTGTAGTTGGACTGGCACTCGGAATCTCCATTCTCTTCAGCAGTGGTAAAGGGATTTATGGTGATATGAACCCTAACATCATATATGGGTTCATCTTTATTTTTGGATTTATCACCCAACTGATCTTTGGACAGATGTATAAAATCATCCCGTTCCTCATCTGGTTTCATTATTACAGCAGCAAGGTTGGGCTTAGCAAAGTTCCACTCCTGAAAGATCTGCTAAATAATAGTCTTACCAAAACACAATATTATCTCACCAATTCAGCATTGTTCATAATATTGGTTGGATTAATTTTAGGTATCGGTGAGGTACTGCTTGGTGGCTTGATCCTCTATCTTGGTGGGGCACTACTATTTTCATATAACATAGTTTCAATTTATGTCAAGAAAGATTCAAATGGCAACTAAAGAAGAAGTACTGGAACAATTAACAAATGTAATTGACCCCGAATTGGGTCTAAATATTGTTGAATTAGGTTTAATTTACGAAGTGATCATCAGAGAAGATGTTATTCTGGTGAAAATGACCCTGACCACACCCGGATGCCCCATGCACGACAGTATCCTTGAATGGACTGAAAGACAACTTCAACAGGCATTTCCACAATTACGAATTTTTATCGATCTCGTGTGGGAGCCGGAGTGGACACCCCATAAAATGTCACCCGAAGCAAAACACAAACTTGATCATATGTTTGGATAATTATTAGAACTTCAGAATTTCAGAACTTTAGAACTTTAGAACTTTAGAACTTTAGAACTCAAATACTCAGGTACTCAGGTACTCAAGTACTCAAGTCACGCAAGTACTCAAAAAAAAAGGAATCAATCATGTCAACTACAGACTTAAATGGAATAGCATCTGAATTAATTAACTATTCAGAAAAATCAATAGTAAGCAGACAATTATTAAAAAATCCTTCGGGAAATGTAACTCTCTTTGCATTTGACAAAGACGAGAATCTGACAGAACATTCTTCACCATACGATGCACTTGTAAATGTTGTTGAAGGAAAAATGGAAATAAAGATTGGTGGAGAGCCGTATGTTGTTGGGACTAGTACAATTATAAAACTGCCTGCCAACATCCCTCATGGTCTTGTCGCTTTAGAAAAAACTAAAATGATTCTTATCATGATCAAGGGATAATTTAGTTGTGGGGAAAATTGGTCAAAAAGGCCCCCCAAATGGATTTGACTCTAACGCATCACTCGCGGGGACGATTACCTCTGATCAAAACCGCAACTGAGTTTATCCGCAAACCATTACTGCATTAAATAATAAGCTTCATTTCTTTGACGGCGGTGAAGGCATTGATGGAATCATCTACGAGGGGAGAGAGTTTTTGGTTAGCGAGGGATTCGGAGAGCATAAGATCAGCAAGGGTGGTTTGTTTGAGGACACCATCAACAACCCTCTGAATCATGCTCCAGAGGACTCTGACAGAGCAATCAATATCATGGGTACAGGAAGTGTCAACACCGGAATGATCGGTGCAGAATGTGTTGTTAAAGAGCCTTCCACCAAGATCATTTAAGACATCAGCCACCAAAATTTGACGGGGTGCGCGGGAGAGTTTATATCCCCCCCGCATCCCACGAACAGAATCGATATATCCACCCATTCGAAGAAGTCGCAAAAGTTTTGCAGTGTTAGCACTGCTAAGGCCTTCTGCTTCCGAAAGTTCGGGTATGGTCATTCCTCCGGTAGACGAATATTTTGCAATCCGCAGCAAAAGTCTTAAACCATATTCTTCTTGTGAGCTAAACTTCATCTCTAAAATTATCCTTTGTTAAGGGGAATCTTAGAGCCACACATCTTTGCGTAAAGAACTTTTTCAAATTGATCAGGAGGAATAGAAGGCCCTTGTGCTGAACAGAATTTTTCGAATGTCATCATAAGATCGTGTGAGATTTCAGAAGCAGTTCTGCCTTCAATTTCAAGTCTTGGCATAAAATAGATAAGCTCACCATCTTTGAACATAGCTGCAGCCGGAGATGATGGTGGAAAACCTTTGATGTGACTTCTTAAACGGTCGATAGCATCACGCTCCTGACCAGCGAAAACAGAAAAATATTTGTCAGGGATAACGGAATGCTGAAGCGCAAGAGACACGCCGGGACGAGCGGATCCGGCAGCGCATCCACATACTGAATTGATAACAACAAACACGGTTTTCCCGGGGTTGTTTAAGATGGCGTCATCTACGGCATCAGGTGTTCCGGCTTCTTGAAAACCAACTGCTACGAGCTCGTCTCTCATGTGTTGAACGGAATCCTGATCATAAAGTGGTGGTCTAAGTGTATTTAACATTTCTGCTCCTTTTTAGCTTATGCTATTGGGGTTTGTTCTCTGTCCTAAAGTTGACAGGTTGTTTTTTTATAAAAATCCGAGTTCAAGTTGAGCTACTTCGCTCATCATGTCTTTGTCCCATGGTGGATCCCAGACGAGTTTTATCTTGACATCATTTAAACCATCGACGGTTCTTAATTTAGCCTCAACTTCTGCGGGAAGACTTTCTGCGACAGGACACATTGGGCTTGTGAGGGTCATCTCAACGATGAGGTTTCGTTCCATGTCAAATTTGAGGTGGTAGATCAAGCCAAGTTCCCAGATATCGACGGGAATCTCGGGATCATAACAGGCTTTTAAGGCATTAATTACCCGTTCCTGCAATTCTTCAATTTCTATTAATGCCATTTATCTACTCCGTTGTGACTTCTGTTTCGCTGTGAAGGGCTGCGTGCATTGTATGCCATGCGAGAGAAGCGCACTTGACCCTGACGGGGAAATCCCTTACGCCCTGAAAGACTGACAGTTTTCCAAGTTTCTCAATTTCTTCTTCATCTGTCAGTTTGCCTGTTACCATGTCGTGAAATCGTGTAAAGATTTGTTCGGCTTGTTCGACGGTTTTACCTTTGAGTTCAGCGGTCATTATGGAAGCTGAGGATTTTGAGATGGCGCATCCGTTTCCTTCAAATGAGATGTCAACTATTACACCTTCTTGTACATCGAGATAGATAAAGACATGATCACCACAGAGGGGATTTAATCCTTCACTTGTGTGTGTGGAGGGGTCGATCTTTCTGAAGTTTCTTGGGCTTTTGTTATGGTCAAGTATCACTTCCTGGTAAATCTCTTTTAATTCTTCGTTCATCAGGCAAAAACCTCCAATACTTTTTTGATTCCTTCTGCTGCGCGATCGATATCGGCTTTTGTATTGTAGAGCCCGATTGATATTCTTGAGAGTGCAGGAACACCAAAGTGTTTCATTACGGGTTGTGTGCACATGTGCCCGGTTCTGATGGCGATTCCCTCCATGTCCATTATGGTTCCTACATCGTGGGGATGGATGTCTTTTAATTTAAAGGAGAAGACACTTCCTTTTTTTTCAGCACAGCCGATTAGTGTTACTTCATCTATTGGTAATATTGTCTCTTCGGCGTATAAGTAGAGTTCGCTTTCGTATGTTGAGATTCGATCTATTCCGATGGTTTCGATGTAATCGATGGCTGCGCCAAGTCCGATGGTGTCGGCTATGTTTGGTGTGCCAGCTTCAAATTTATATGGTATTTCGTTATAAATTGTTTTGTCGAATGTAACGGAGAGATCATGTCGCCGCCACCCTGGTAAGGGGCATTGATTCAAGTAGTTCTTCTTTTCCCCCACAAGACTCCGATTCCGGTGGGACCGTAGAGTTTGTGTCCTGAGAAGGCATAAAAGTCGCATCCGATTTTTTGTACATCGACTTTGAAGTGCTGGACTGCCTGGGCACCGTCGATGAGGACTTTTGCTCCGACGGCATGTGCCAATCGGGTGATCTCTTTTACGGGGTTTTCTGTTCCGAGTGTGTTTGAGGAGTGAACTACTGCCACTATTTTGGTTTTTTCAGTGAGGAGTTTTTTATAGTCATCCATCATGAGCTCACCAAGGTCGTTGATTGGTATGACCTTTAAGACGGCTCCTGTTTGTTCACAGAGCATCTGCCAGGGATCAATGTTTGAGTGGTGTTCCATCTCGGAGATGATTATCTCGTCGCCTGTTTTTATGTTTTTTCTGCCATAACTTGAGGCGACGAGGTTTATTGCTTCGGTTGTTCCTCTGAGGAGGACTATTTCGCGGCTTTTGGGTGCGTTGATGAATTTTTGGATTTTTACTCGGGCTTTTTCGTATTCATCGGTTGCTTTTTGGCTTAGCTGATGGACACCACGGTGGATGTTTGAGTTGTAGCCTTTGTAATATTCTGCGATTACATCAATTACCGCTTGGCTTTTTTGTGGTCGCGGCGTTGTCTAAATAGACAAGGGGCTTGCCGTGGATTTTCTGATGGAGAACGGGGAAATCTTTCCTCAGGTGTTCAGGATCAAAATGAAGTTTTTTTTCTTCAGTCATTGTCAATTTTTTGCAAGTTTTATTGCTACCCGCTCTTCGATTCTGTCCCTTACATCAGGTATTGAGATGGAGTGGACGGCATCGTTTGCGAATGCGTTGATAATCATTGTTTTTGCGAGTTCTTCGCCTATTCCGCGAGCTCTGAGATAAAATAGTCCCTCTTCGCTGAGTTTGCCGATTGTGGCACCGTGTGACCATTTTACATCGTCGGCGAAGATTTCGAGCTGGGGTTTTGTGTCAATTCTTGCGTCGTCGGAGAGGATTACGGTTTTGTTCTCCTGAAAGGCGTTTGTTTTTTTGTGCGTCTTTGCGGACATGGACTTTGCCGTTGAAGACTGCGCGACTGCTGTCGTCGAGGACACCTTTGTACATCTCATGGCTTTCACAGTTTGGGACTGCGTGGTCGATGAGGGTGTGGTTGTCGATGTGCTGTTCGCCATCGGTAAGGTATAGTCCGTTTAGTGTGCAGTGTGCGTGTTCACCGTTGAAGCGGGCGTTGAGGTCGTTACGGACGATGTTTCCGCCGAAGTTGATGTTGTAGGAGGAGTAAGTGCTCTCTTTTTCAACATCTATTTCGGTGGTTGAGATGTGGAATGCTTTGAGGCTCTCTTCTTGTATTTTTACATGTTCGAGGATGCCGTTTTGATCAACATAAGTTTCGGTGACCGCATTAGTGAAATATTCACTTTCACCTTCAGAATAATATGATTCGACGATTTTTGCCTGTGCGTTTTTGCCTATGACAAAGAGGTTGCGGGGCTGGATGAGGAGGTTGTCGCCGCCTGAGTTGACATAGAGGACTTGTACGGGTTTGTCGAGTGCTTTGCCCGATTTGACTTTGAGGAATACGCCGTCATTCAAACAGGCTGTTGAGAGGGCGGTGAAAATACTGTCTTCAGCTTTGGCAAATTTGCCGATGTGGAGATTTATTTCTTCCGGGTATTTTTTAATTGCTGTTTTGAGGTTGCAAAGTGTTATTCCCGGTTCGTCAAGTTCCTGGGAATTCGCTTCATCATAAACGCCGTTTATAAATACTATTGTATAAAATTTTTCTCTGTCGAATAGATATTTGTCGAGATCAACATTTTCATTTTCAAATGTTTTGCCAAATATATCAACAAACTTATAGTTAAGAAGTGAAGACAGATTTGTGTATTTCCACTCTTCATCCTTTACTGTCGGGAAACTTGCATTCCGGAATTCTTCGTGCGCAGCTATTCTCGTCCTGTGAAGAGGGAGTTTGGTTTCTCCGTTCATGCTCTCTTCAAACTTCTTAAAGCTCTCAGAATACCATTTTTTGAATTCGGTTGTATTACTCATTTATCCCCTGCCTTATACTGCAATAAATTCGTCAACATGATCTTTTACCCAGTCGTATCCTTTTTCTTCGAGGAAGAGGGCAAGGGATTTGTCGCCTGATTTGATTATTCTGCCTTTGTAGAGGATATGAACAAAATCGGGGACGATGTAGTCGAGAAGTCTTTGGTAATGGGTTACCACGATGAATGCGTTGGTTGGTTTTCTAAGGGAGTTCACGCCGTTTGCTACGATTCTAAGGGCATCGATGTCGAGGCCGGAATCGGTTTCGTCGAGAATCGCGAGTTTAGGATCAAGTACTGCCATCTGGAAGACTTCATTTCTCTTTTTCTCACCACCTGAAAAACCTTCGTTCACCGGAACGGTTTAACAAATCTTGTGGCATCTCAACCAGTTTCATCTTCTCTTTGATCATTTTGAGGAAATCGAGGGCATGAATCTGCTCTTCACCTCTGTATTTTTTGATCTCGTTTACTGCTGTTTTTAAGAGGTTCACATTTGAAACACCTGGAATCTCTATTGGATACTGAAATGCAAGAAACATTCCTTCTCTTGCTCTGTCTTCAGCTTTAAGCTCAAAAAGGTCTTTGCCATTGAAGGTTACACTTCCTTCAAGAACTTCGTATTCTTCTTTTCCGGCAAGAACCTGAGCAAGGGTGCTTTTCCCTGAACCGTTGGGTCCCATTATAGCGTGAACTTCACCGGGTTTAACGGTTAAATTAACACCTTTTAATATCTCTTTGCCATCAATGGCGACTTTTAAATTTTTTATTTCAATCATTTTTTTTGAGTTCTTTCTAATTTATTTTAACCGACACTGCCTTCAAGGCTTATGCTGAGGAGTTTGGTTGCTTCAACTGCAAACTCCATGGGTAATTCTTTAAATACTTCTTTACAGTAACCATTTACAATCATACTTACCGCGTCTTCAGTGGCAAGTCCTCTTTGGTTGAGATAAAAAATCTGATCTGCACCAATTTTTGAGGTGGTTGCTTCGTGCTCTACAATTGCTCCGGGGTTGCTTACTTCGAGATAAGGGAAGGTGTGAGCTCCACATTTATCGCCAATCAAGAGGGAGTCGCATTGTGAATAATTTCTGGCATTGGTTGCCTTTTTGCCGATTCTTACCAACCCTCTGTAGGTGTTGTTGCTAAATCCGGCGGAGATACCTTTGCTAACGATGGTGCTTTTGGTGTTTTTTCCGATGTGTATCATCTTGGTGCCGGTGTCGGCCTGCTGATGGTTGTTGGTTACAGCAACGGAGTAAAATTCGCCAATTGAGTTATCCCCTGTCAAGAGGCAACTTGGGTATTTCCATGTAATTGCAGAACCTGTTTCCACCTGAGTCCAGGAGATTTTTGAGTTAACACCCTTACAGTTTCCTCGTTTGGTCACAAAATTGTAGATACCGCCTTTGCCATTTTTGTCGCCGGCGTACCAGTTTTGAATGGTCGAGTATTTTATCTGGGCGTTGTCCATCGCTATAAGTTCTACAACTGCGGCATGCAACTGATTTTCATCACGCATTGGAGCTGTGCAACCTTCGAGGTAACTTACATACGAGTAGTCATCGGCAATGATCAGGGTTCTTTCAAACTGACCTGTGTTGGCGGCATTTATTCTAAAATATGTGGAAAGTTCCATGGGACATCTGACACCCTTGGGGATGTAAACAAATGATCCATCGCTAAAAACTGCGGCGTTAAGGGCTGAATAATAATTGTCGGCGGCAGGGACAACCGAACCGAGATATTTTTTGACGAGGTCGCCATGTTCTCTAATCGCTTCTGACATCGAGCAGAAAATGATTCCCATTTCGTTTAATTTTGCTTTGTAAGTGGTCGCCACGGAGACTGAATCAAAAACGGCATCCACTGCCACATTTGCCAGGATTTTCTGCTCAGCGAGAGGAATACCAAGTTTTGCAAATGCACTTAATATTTCAGGATCAACTTCATCAAGGCTGTTAAGTTTCTTTTTTTGTTTGGGTGCCGAATAATAACTTATCGCCTGGAAATCCACGGGAGGATAGTTAACATTTGGCCATTGAGGCTCCACCATTTTTAGCCATTGGCGATATGCCTTTAATCTAAGTTCAAGCATCCATTCAGGTTCTTCCTTTTTTGCAGAAAGTGCCCTGACTACATCTTCATTTAAACCCGGAGGAAATGTATCAGCATCGATATCAGTTACAAACCCATATTTGTACTCCTGATTCGCTAATTGCTCTATCTCATTTATCTCGGTATTACTCATTAATTTTCCTTGTTTCAAAAAAATTTCAAATTCAATGTTTAAACTTATTGAATCTGTACAAAAAAGTCAAGATTTATTATAAAAATTTAACAAACCTCAAAAGAAATCAGTTCCATAGGAGGGAAAAGTAGCAAAGTAGCGGAGAATCGAAGTAGCTGGGAGAGATTGGGGACGCAGATACACGCAGATTAAACGGATTTTCGCGGAGGGGGATTTTGATAGAACGCGGATAAAACGGATGAGGCGGATAAACGCTGATTTGTTGAACATTATTATCACCAATAATAACCGGTGGTTTCTATTCCTACATGACCCCATCCGGGGCCAATTTCTTCATTGGTTGGACATTGTTACCCATAGGACGCCCCTGGCGGGCGTTTTTTGATTGTTCAATTATGCTCTACTCATAGGACACCCCTCCGCGGCAAATGACAATATATACAAAAAGGCTGTCCTTTTGAGACAGCCTCTCTTTTCTACGAATATTAATTCCTCTTCGAGGAAAATGGAATATGTTGTCTCATGTAAAACATATCCGCGGTAATCCGCTTAATCTGTTTCATCCGCGTTCTATAAAAGATTACTGAATTATTTCACGTATTCGTCGATTTTGTACCAGGGATCAACATATTTGGTATCGGTGGCATGTTTGCCGGGGAAGAAGGAGAGTTTATCGCCTTCATTCAGGACAACAAATGTTAATCTGTGAGCCCAACCTTTGTTTTCACCGTAGATAGTAGCAACCACATTCACTGAGTTTGTAAGATCGGGTGACGGGAATACTTGTTCGATGACATAAGTTTTTGGATAATAGGTGTTAACCGAGTATTCACTTGCATTTAATCCTGCTGCTTTCATGTAAGAAGGAGAAATGTAGTCGATCAGAGTAGCAGGTCTTGCTTCTGAAATCATGATTGTTAAGAACTCGTTAACTTTTGCCCTTGCACCTGCTTGAACATCCATTTGTTCGGTTCCTGAAGATGCACATCCTGAAAACAGGGTTACAAGTGCGACGATTCCAAGTAATGAATAGATTTTTTTCATGTTATTTACCTTTTGTTTGATGGTTGAAAAATTATTTATCCCGAAACTGCATCTCATACAATTTTTTGTAGAGACCACCTTGTTCGAGTAGTGAGTCGTGACTTCCGGATTGGATTATTTCACCATCCTGAAGCACTAAAATTTTGTCTGCATTTTTTATGGTTGACAGCCTGTGGGCAATTACAACCACGGTTCTGCTTTTCATAAGTCTGTCGAGAGCTTCCTGCACAAGTTTTTCGGATTCGTTATCCAGGGCACTTGTTGCCTCATCAAAGATCATTATTTCAGGATTTTTCAGAAGTGCACGGGCGATTGCAAGTCGCTGTCTTTGGCCACCGGAGAGTTTAACTCCCCTCTCCCCAATCTCTGTATCATATCCGTTAGGCATCTCAATTATAAAATTGTGAGCATTTGCAATTTTAGCAGCTTCAATAATTTTTTCCTCGCTAAAATTGGTACTTCCGTAACAGATATTATTTTTGATCGAATCGTTGAAAAGAATTGTCTCCTGAGTAACAATTCCGATAAACTTTCTAAGGTCTTCTATTTTCAGATCACGGATGTCGGTTCCGTCAAATTTTATGGTACCTGAGGTGACATCATAAAAACGGGGTAACAGATCAACAAGAGTTGATTTTCCGCCTCCGCTTGGTCCAACAAGCGCCACCACTTCCCCTTTGTTCACAGAAAAATTTAAGTTACTTAATACCTTTTCGCCGGGTTCGTCGGGATAGGCAAATCCTACATTATCAAATATAACCTGCGATTTAAATTCTGTTACAGGAATGGCATCTTCTTTATTCACAATATCGGGCTGGGTATCGATAATTTCAAATATTCGGTCACCCGCGGCAGATGATTCCTGAATCCTGTTGTTAACTCCACTCAATTCTTTGATTGGTGGTAACAACTGAAAAATTAAAAGGAATCCCAGAAACTCACTTGCCTTAATCTCATTATTATTGAGTACCATGGTTCCACCATAATAGATGATAACCACACCAACACCCACACTAAGGATTTCAGTAATCGGAGATGAAAGATTTCTCACTCTGGTGATCTTAAGAACCATTCTAAAATATCCCTCAGTCTCCTTTTTAAACTTGTTGTTTTCGTAGTTCTCAGTTCCAAATGCTTTTACTATCTTAACACCTGAAATTGTTTCCTGAATTACACTGGTAATATCGGCAATTTTTTCCTGTATCCTTTGACTGTATTTCCTGAGTTTAATTCCAATCCAGGAGATAATTCCGGCACTAAATGGAAGGGTGACAAGGGAAATAAGTGTTAGCTCCCAACTTATACTGATCGCAATTCCCAGAAAAACTATTATCGAAAGGGTTCCCTGATCAGATTTAGGAAGGTTGCCGAGACACTGTTTTGCACAGCAGTTACATCGTTTACAATTATCGATATCAGATTCCCCAACACGCTCACTTTTAAAATAGCTGATTGGGAGTTTATGTAATTGTTCGTATGCATCATCTCTTAAATCTCTGACAATCCCCTGCTCAACATAATTAAGAAAATATGCCTGAAAATAGCCGGCAATGTTTTTAAGGATAAAAGCAATGAAGATTATTATACAGATTCTAAAAAGAGCATCTGTTTTACCACCGGCAAAAATAAAATCATTAAAAGAGTTTGAAACACCATCTTTAATATCCAAGACAAAATCAGGTAAGATCGAGGTGGAAACTTCATTAACGGTTCCACTTCCCGTTGCATTTGTTGTCACCGAGGAGTTAAAAAGTGTATCAAGCAGAGGAATGGAAAGGTAAACCGAGGCTCCATTCAAAAGAGCGAATATAATTGTGCAAACAATTGAAAGGGAGAGATACTTCCAGTATTTTGATGAATAGCGTAATAATCTGTAATATGTATTCAATGTAAAATCAATAAAATGGTAAAAATCTGATACTGCAACCGTTTTTCATTCGAATTTGCCTAAGCTCGCGCATGCTTTTCAGATCATAAATTCTTACATACCGGGTTTCATTCTCCAGATCGTCAAACACAAGTTTATCCTTTTTTACAGAAAAATTCCTGTATCCCCTTCCCGAAAACTTGGCGATATAGTCCATCTTTTTCAATGAATAAACAAGCAGAGTAGAGGAAGTGTCGTGATCATGTTTTTGCACATCGAGATTGGATGTCAAGAGAATTAAAGATTCTTTGTCAGGAGTCCAATAAACTCTGTCAATCTTTTGAGTGGTTGACAATATCTGTTTTACAATCGTTGTTTTGTTATCAGTCAGAAGAATTTTGTTCTCTTCGCCTTGTTCAATGGTGATGGTTTTTAGTCCATCAGGAGAGGTGTTATTCACTTTAATTGACGGAACATCAGGAATCTGTCCCTGCAAAAGATCAAATTTTTCTTTCCCTTTGCTTACAATTCTTCCCGTGCTGTCAATAATGTAATTGTCTCTGTATATCCTCTGATTCACAAGTTCAAGATGGTAAAGAACCAGATTCATTGTATTTCCGTCGAGGATATTGGAGAATATCTTTGAAACTTTGGGTGACCCAAGGACAGCTCTTGTTCCTTGATAACTGTGGATGTGAACCACAATCGAATCGATGTATCCTTCCGTCTTGTTATACTCATTTCCTGTAACAAAAAAATAGTTGCCCCGTTCCCCTGTTCCCGTTATCAAAAAAGGTGTTAACTCTTTCAGGGCTTCAAAAACCTCTGTTGTCCCTTCGGCAAGAGAGTGAACAAAAACTTTTTTACCCGAACCTTCATCTCCGACAAGAGGAATTGCATCTTCGCCAATCAATCCCGAGTTTCCTTCATCTCCATTTCCACATGCATGAAGAAATAGAGAAAGGATAATTACTACCGGGATTAAGAGAATTTTTTTCATTCGGAGTTCAGATTATGTTTGGAATATTTATTAAAACAGTTTATCAACGATCAACACAAAACGAGCTAATTTGAAGTTCAAAGTTAATAATTCCGTGAAGATATTCAAGGTGTGTGACTACCCACGCGGGTGGTATTGATGCACAACTTCACGAATATAGGTGATATCGATATGAGTATATATTTGAGTAACGGATATATCCGTGTGTCCAAGCATCTCCTGAACGGCACGGATATTTGCGCCACCCTCGATTAAATGAGTAGCAAAAGAGTGCCGGAAG
This sequence comes from Ignavibacteriales bacterium, assembly GCA_016714125.1. Lineage (GTDB taxonomy): Bacteria > Bacteroidota > Ignavibacteria > Ignavibacteriales > Ignavibacteriaceae > UTCHB3. The sequence goes on from JADJNX010000001.1 coordinate 71,692, forward strand.
ATATGTGGGTAAACCCTCTTTTCTAGTCCGGCAAGTTCTGCATAATGTTTAATAATCTTCCAGATTCCAACTCTGGAGAGTCCCCCACCCCTTTTCGCGTTTATAAAGAGAGTATTTCCACTCCCCGGTTTGGCAATAATTGGTCTGCCAAATGTGAGATAATTTGTAAGTGCATTAATGGCTGAGGAGCCTATGGGGACAAGCCGTTCCTTACTCCCCTTCCCCAAAACCCTAATCATCTCTTCATCATAAAAGATATCATTTTTTTTCATTCCGGCGAGTTCCGAGACCCTTATTCCACAGGCATATAAAACCTCAATGATTGCCCGGTCTCTTAGTCCCGATGGGGTCTCAGGGTCTGCTTTGGCAATGAGGGCATCAATTTCATCCGGTGCAAGGACTTCGGGGAGCTTTTTTTTCAATTTTGGGGGTTTGATCCTTGCGATGGGATTCCTGGTTACATATTCAGAAACAACAAGAAAAGAAAAAAATCCTTTGATAGAGGAATGAAAACGGGCCAGTGATCTTTCATTTAGACCTGATTGGGAGAGGAGCAAAAAAAACTCCCTTCCGTTTTCAACAGTAACTTCACTTAAATCATTTATTGATACATCTGAAAGGAAACTGAGGAAAGACTTTATATCCCGACTGTATGACTCGAGCGAGTTTTCAGCAAGATTTCTTTCATAGCGCAACTCGTTAAGATAATCACCAAGAAACTGCCCAAGTTGATCAATCTTTTGTTTCGTTTTCAAGCTTTTCCTGTTCAGGATATCTAATCCTGCTGTGCTTGGAGGTCATCAGTGAATTGAAAAAGACTTTTTTAATCTCTTCCACTTCGGATAATGTTATAGGAGCTTCATCAAGTTCCTTTTCGTGAAGAGTCTGATTGATGAGATTATTAATCAGATTTTCGAGAGTCTGCGGTTCCGGAGTTGTGAGACTTCTTGAAGCAGATTCACACTTGTCAGCCATCATCAAAATTGCCTGCTCACGGGTATGGGGCTTGGGACCCACATATCTGTAATCATCTTTATTCACATTTTCCTTGCCGTACAACTGAACAGCTTTGTCATAAAAAACTTTAATTAGACCTGTTCCGTGATGTGTTGGGATAAATTCTATTATCTCCTGTGGAAGGTGATACCGTTTTCCCAACTCAATTCCCAGTGTCACATGATCTTTTATCACTTTAATACTGATTTCAGGAGTTAACTCATTATGAAGGTTCTGAACAGGACCCTGATTCTCAATAAAATAATAAGGTGAAATTGATTTACCGATATCGTGGTATAATGCACCTGTTTTTACTAATAGAGTGTCTGCCCCTATTTTTTCTGCAGCAGCTTCAGCCAGTCTTGCCACCGACTGTGAATGGTAGAATGTGCCCGGAGATGCATGATATAACTCTTTTAATAGGGGGTGGTCTGTGTTAGAGAGTTCAACCAGTGTAAGATCGGTTGTTATCTTAAATGTCTTTTCAAAAAAGATCAATAATCCATAAGTCAGAATAGGACTTAACAATGAATTGATCCCCGAATATAAAACACTTTCAAGAAGTCGCGACCATTCGCTAAGACTTTCAAACGACAAAAACAGGTTAACGAGTGAATAACCAAGGAAGATGAAAATCATTCCACGATAAATCTGCTGTCTGTTTTTGATATCCCTGACAGAATAAACTCCCAGTGTTCCCGCAACAACATGAAGAACTACAATTGAATAATCATTACCGCCGAGGCCGGCGCTTATTAACGAAATTATAAGAGTGGAATAAATCCCAACTCTTGAATCAAACATGATTGTAAGCAGCAGAGAAACGGTAGGAATCAGTATCAACAGATGCCAGGATCCGCCGATATTAAACGCATTTGTGAGATAAGTTAAATAGGAAATGGAGAGGAAAAGGACTGAAAAAATCGCAAGTTTGATGTTGTCTTCAAAAATCGTTTTCCTAAAATTGTATAAAAAGGCACCCAACAAACCAAGCAATACCGCTATATGAAGAAATTTTCCCGAATATTGTCTTGCCTTATCAAACAGATTAAGATCCTGAACCCGTGCATTTTTGAAAGAATCGAGCTTCATCTTTATTTCAGGAGTTATCCTCTCATGTTTGCTGATAATCCTCTCATTATTCACCACAATGCCGGAGTTTTTGCTCACCTTGTTTCGGGCGATATCTGTCTCTTCGGCTGTAAGTTCGCTGCTGTAAGAAAGACCGGGCACAAAAAGTTTTGTTGCCACTTCTTTTAAAGCTCGATATTCTAATGAATCGGTATAAAAATTTGCGAGATCGATGGCAATTCTTTTGATAGCGATGTTTAGTTCAGAAAAATCGAATTTACTTTTGTTCTCCTGAAAGTTTCCTCTTCTAATTGCGATTGTGTCTTTGGGAACCTGGTCATAATTAAGACTAAGAGTACCCGATTGACTCACCCTGATTAGTATTGATTGGATATTATCGAGGTGTTTGTAAATCTCAGAAGTTTTACCTGAGGTCGAATCATAAAATCCGATAAGATAAAACTTTGTGGAGGGAGAGAAGAGAGAGAGAATCGGATCACTTTCAAGCAGAGTATGATCCACGAATGCTCTGTCGAGTGCTCTTTGTAAACTTCTAATTGTGTCTTTTATTAAACTGTCAGAAGGCGGTGACAACAAAAACCTGCTTTACGGCTTTTAATTGAACTATCAACCTCCGCTGCATAAGCTTTCTCATTCTTTAAGATTGGGAAACTTCTATCAGCAATAAGATCTTCTTTTAACCAAATATTTCCCGATTCTGCTTCAATATCCACCACTTCCGCTTTGGGAAACAACAGGGCAATAAGCAACGCTGTACCAAACCAAAGGATCAGTTTTATATAACGGCTCGATTTAAACTTTTCGTAAGTCACACGATTGCCTTATTGTATCTGACTGTAAATTCTTTCCAGCAACTCACCAACACCATCATCGTTGTTGCTTTTTTCCAGCTTAACATCGGACAGAAATTTGATCTCCGGAACTGCATTTGAAAGTGAAACTTTGATTGCCTTTGTTTTAAAGAGTGCAACATCGTTATACCAGTCACCCACCACCACGGTGTCGTGAATGGAAATCTTAAGTTTTTTTAATAAAACTTTTAGAGCCGATGCCTTGGAAATTTCAGCTTTCTTAACTTCAAGATAATACTGAAAGTGGGACTGACTTTTTGAGTACGTCAATTTTATTCCAAAAGAATAGGGAAACGAAAAATATTTTTTGATTTCTTGAAGTGACTGCCGGTTCTCACCAACATAAACGAGCTCTATAACATCCCCTGCTATATGACGGTAATCATCAACTAATCTGAACTTAGCACCAAATCTGTCAATAAGCTGAAGGGTTGCTTCATTATGTTCGGTGTATAAAACCTCGGATTCCGTACACATTACCATCTTTACAAGATGCTTTTCAGAAAGTTCGATCCCTTTTTTCACTTTGGAATCTTTTAATCCAATTTTCAGAAAGACATCTCCACTTGGAAAGTTTTTTATTACAGCTCCATCTGAAGCTATCAATGGACCATCTACAGAAAGTTCTTCTGCATAATGGTCGAGTGCGGAATACATTCTTCCGCTGGCAAATGTGACGATTACACCTTTTTCTCTTAATAAACGGGCATATTTTTTACTCTGAGCACCAATATTTCCGGTGTCGTCGAGCAATGTGCCGTCGAGATCTAATAATACAAGTTTAACTTTACTAAAATTCATTCTTAACTTTTATTTGTTCCTGTCATTTTATTTAGTGTGAAAATCACACCTGCAATTCCCAATATAAGAAAAACTCCGTAAATAAGTGCGTTAGCTATATCACCAAAGATAAAGCTTCCACTTCCAAAAAGGAGAGAATAGATTGCTACAACCCCGGATAGCCAACCTGTCAATTGATACTTTATCATAGTAGGAGCGGGAGGATATCCCCCTTTGATTCTGATTCGTTCCCACAATTTCCCTTCAGGCCGAACCTTGTCGTAGAAGGAGAGGAGTATCTCATCGGGTTCAGGTTTTGTCAGGAATGTAACCACCAGCCATACAAAAGTAGTTCCAAACACGAGGACATACAAACTGTCGGGGAAAGGAATTCCCAGATATCGAACAACGGGAAGGAGGATAAACGGAGTTGCCATGCCCGAGATTTCACTCCAGGCGTTGATTCTCCACCAGTACCAACGGAGGATGAGGACAAGGCCCAATCCTGCACCACACTCAATAATAAATTCCCAGGCTCCCGAGATGCGGTCGATATATAAAGTAACAAAGGCAGAAACGATCATCAAAAGAATTGTAATCACTTTTGATGCAACCACATATTGTTTTTCGGTTTTACCGGGTTGAATAAACCTTTTGTAAAAATCATTTACAATATATGAAGTGCCCCAATTCAACTGGGTTGCAACGGTACTCATATAAGCTGCAAAAAAAGCCGCAAGCATCAAACCTTTTAATCCGACGGGCATAAAGTCGTTGATCAACATTATATAGCCATTTTTTGAATTTGAGGCATTTAATTCGGGGTATAACACAACAGCCGCAAGCGCCGCCAAAATCCAGGGCCAGGGTCTTAGAGCATAGTGTGCACCCTGAAAAAAGAGTGTTGCAAATATTGAATGTTTTTCATTTTTTGCAGACATCATTCTTTGGGCAATATATCCACCACCACCGGGTTCAGCACCGGGATACCATGACGCCCACCATTGTATGCCAATAAAAGCAAAAAATGAGAAGATGGAGAGGGAAAATATTTTGGCACCTTCGAGTGGAGAGTCGCCAAGATTTGGGAAAAATTCAAACGCAGATGGAGGTAATTTTGCTTTAAGTCCATCAATCCCTCCAATTTCGGGAGAATTAACAACTATCACTGCAAGAATGATACAAGCTGACATGGCAAGTACAAACTGGAAAGCATCGGTAACAACAACTCCCCATAAACCGGAAATGGCAGAATAGACTGCCACAAGTCCCATACAGAGAAAAACGTAGAGGATAACATCCTCGGGGGGAACACCAAAAATACCTGTGAGAACAGAAATCATTGCGCTGTTAACCCAACCAATGATTATTACATTCATAAAGAGACCAAGATATATCGCCTTAAATCCCTGAGGAATTTTGCAGGCTTGCCTGCATACCGGATTTCAGCGAACTCAACCTCAGTCATAATCCCCGCTCTTCTCCACAATTTAGCGAAGAAAAAGACGGTTAAAACTCCACCAAAAGCAAAATTCCACCATACCCAGTTACCCGAAATTCCATTTTTCCATACAAGTTCTGTTACCGCCAGTGGGGTGTCGGCTGCAAATGTAGTTGCAACCATTGATAACCCGGCGAGGTACCAGGGAAGATTTCGCCCTGAAAGGAAAAATTCTTCACTGCTTTTGGATGCCCTTTTTGAGTAATAGAGGGCGATTCCAATACTTACAAGAAAATATACTGCTATAATTAAATAATCAATAAATTCCATGGGTGAACTCTCTTAAAACGGAATTGTCTCTTTATAGTTAGCAAAATTATGAAGAATATTTCACTTTGATTCATGATTTACAATTTTATTTCGATGTCTTATCAAGGCAGAGATACTCCCCACGAGTAAACATACCGACACCCCAATCAGAGTGAACCATGTCCATGCCATCCACTTAAACGAAATAACCACAATCATAGCCGCAATGGATGTGAGAAACCCTGTGATTGCATCTCTCTGATCCGATCTTTTGTTTATTATTCCCAGCAGAAATGTTCCCAATAATCCACCCGAAGTAAAGGATGCGATGCTTAACGCGACCTCAACCGCTGCACCTTTAATTTCAAGAAAAAAGAATGCTGAAACAGCCAGAACTGTTGCCCAAAAGATGGTTAATCTTTTTGAGATCAGAAGTTGCCTCTCCTCTGTGAGTTTTTTCTTGCCAAGAATCGAATAAACATCGTAGAATGACGAGGATGCCAATGAACTAACCGAACCGGCAAGAGTTGAGAGAGCAGCCGCCATAAGTCCCGCCACCAGAACCCCTTTTAACCCTGCAGGAAGGTGATTAATAATAAAAAACGGGAAAACCTCGTCGGCCTTGGCAAAAGCTCTTCCTTCAAAATAGACGTGAAGCAGAACTCCAAGAATTAAAAAGATTGCAAATTGAATCACTATTATCACACCACTTGCAATAACAGCTTTTTGGGCACTTTTTAATTCACCTGTTGCCAACAAGCGTTGCACAACAAGCTGATCGGTACCATGGGAGGCCATCGAGAGGAACGCCCCACCAGTTAAACCTGCGAGCAATGTATAGGGAGTGTTAAAAAAGGTTTTAAAATCGAGGTTAAATCCCGGGTTCAGAAAGTCCAATTTCCCTAAAGCGGCTTCTGTTCCAAGTTTTGTAAACAAATCACCCGGAATGAGATACCAAAGCACAAGGGATGAGATGATAGCACCCCCCAGGTAAACAAACATCTGCATAGCATCCACCCAAATAACCCCCTTCAATCCACCGGTATAAGTATAAATAAGGGTAACAAAAACGATTATTAAAATAGCGTAAGGATAGTCGATATCAAGAAGAAGTTTTACAGGAACAGCGGTTGCAAAAAGACGAACTCCGTCACCTGCAACACGGGTAAAGATAAAAACAATTGAAGCAGTAGTGCGGGTGTTTTTCCCAAATCTGCTCTCCAAAAAGGCGTAGGCAGTGGAAAGATCACCTTTGAAATATTGTGGGAGTAACAGGTAAGCAACGATTATACGTCCAAGCAGATAACCGACTGTAACTTGTAGGAAGTGTAAATTGGTTAGATATGCCACACCGGGAATTGAGATGAATGTAAGAGTGCTGGTTTCGGCTGCAACTATTGAAAAAGTAACAAGCCACCATTTAACTTTTTCCGATCCGAGGAAATAGTCTTTTACACTTTTCTGCTTCCCACCAACAAACCTGCCCCAAAGTGCGGCAAATATGAGGTAGATTACTACAATTGAGTAGTCAATAAATGTGAATGAATTCAATATTTACTCTTCGTAACCGGCAAGGACCCGGTTCAGATCCCGTTAGTGCAAGAGTTTTAGCTCTGACATTGCCTCATCAAGAGAGTTACTCAGTTTTAATACCTTGTCGAGCTGTGTTATCTTTATCAGGGTTAATATCTTTTTGGATGGACATACAATGCGCAGGCTACCGCTTACACTCCCCATCAGCCTGTTGGCTACGAGTAGGGTGCTTAAGCCGCTACTATCGCAACTTTCCACGGAAGAAAGGTCGATCACCATTTTCGGACTGAATTTTCTTTTACCATAGAGGTAAATTCACCCTTCACCAAACCTGATATATTGGCATCAAGTCTGATTTCGTCAAGAGTGAAAACAGAAATTCCGTCGATTTTGTTGATTGTATAGTTCATATTACTCAAATTTATTACGGAAATAAATAAAAAACTGCCCGCTAATAAATTCCAAAAGATATTAATGCGATACTACAAAGTTATTATAATTTCTCTGCCGATAAAAGCTTTTCTAAAAAATCTTCTTCAGTAAGGATACCAACACCAAGTTTCTGAGCTTTGTCGAGCTTTGAGCCGGCACTCTCTCCTGCAATAACATAATCAGTATTTTTACTTACAGATGAAACCGACTTCCCCCAAGATTTGTTAGCCGCTCGGCTGCTTCCTCTCTTTTCATTGATGAAAGGGTTCCGGTGAGCACAAAGGATTTGTCTTTGAAAAAAATTATCTATTGCCTCTTTCTTTTGTTCACCTTCGAGTTGCAGGCCAAATTCTCTGAGGTCAGAAATTAGATGCAGATTATGTTCATCGGAGAAAAACTTGACCACACTTCGGGCAATCGCCTCTCCTATCTCATAAACTTTAGTTATCTCTTCAACGCCGGCTTTCTGCATGTTGTCAAGAGACACAAAATGTTCAGCCAGTTTTTTGCTGCACCTGCGCCCACATATCTAATCCCGATGGCAAAAAGGACTTTATGAAATGGTTTGGTTTTGCTGAGTTCAATAGAATTTAACAGGTTATCTATGCTCTTCTCCCCAAAGCGCTCAATACTTTTTAGTTCTCTCTCTAAATTTTTTAATCGATAGATATCGGCATAAGTTTTCAGGTACCCTGCATCCACAAACTGGTCGATAATTGAAGTTCCTAATCCTTCGATATCCATCGCTCCCCTCGAAGCAAAATGTTCAATGCGACCCTTCACCTGAGCAGCACATTCTCCATTTTCACAATAATATGCCGCTTCGTTTTCAGGACGGAATACACCCGAACCACAGACGGGACATGTAAGGGGTGCAGTTTCAGGTTTGGTATCGTCTACCCTTTCTTCAATCACTACAGATACAACTTTTGGGATTACATCTCCCCCTTTTTCGATGATTACGGTGTCACCCCGCCTGATATCCTTTTTGGTTATCTCATCAAAATTATGGAGAGTTGCGCTGCTTATAGTTGACCCGGCGAGAAAAACGGGCTCCAGTTCAGCAACAGGAGTTATGGCTCCCGTTCTGCCAACTTGCCAGGTGATGTCATTTAATCTTGTTTTTGCCTGTTTGGCTTTAAACTTAAAGGCACACGCCCACCGTGGTGATTTGGCGATACTTCCCAATAGTTCCTGATGGCGGAAGGAATTAACTTTAATTACCACTCCATCCACTTCATAAGACAGATTGTCCCTCTTCTCTTCAAGTTCTTTACAAAAATCGAGAACTTCCTGGATAGAGTTACACAAAGTATAATTGGGATTAACTCTGAAGCCAAGTTTGGTTAAAAAACGGAGATTTTCATATTGAGTTTTAAGGGAGGAAGTACTACTGAGGTAATAATATGTAAATATCTGTAGTGGTCGTTTGGCGGTATCAGCCGGATTCAGAAGTTTTAGAGTACCCGATGCAAGATTTCGAGGATTGGCAAAAAGTTTTTCGCCTTTCCTCTGTCTTTCATTGTTAAGTCGCTTAAAAACGGCTTTTTCCATGTAAACTTCACCACGAACCTCAAAATTCTCTTCGATATCATCAGAGAAATGAGCAGGATCCACAGAAAGAGGAATTGATCGAATGGTCTTTACATTTGCAGTAACATCTTCACCTGTAACTCCATCTCCACGCGTGGCTCCGGTAACCAACATACAGTTTTGATATCTGAGACTAACAGACAGACCATCGATTTTATATTCAACAACATATTCAATTTTTTCACCCTGAGGCAGGCCTTCTTTGACCCTTCTGTCAAAATCAAAAAGTTCTTCTTCGTTGTAAGTGTTTGCGAGACTGAGCATCGGGTAATTGTGAACAACGGATTTAAAATCGTTTTCGAGATCACTCCCCACTCTGCGTGTTGGGCTGTCAGGCAAAACAAGTTCGGGGTTCTCTCTTTCGAGTCGCTCAAGCTCTTTGTAGAGCATGTCGTACTCAAGATCGGTTATTTCAGGATCGGAGAGAACATAATCTCTATGGTCGTGATATTTTAATTCATCACTTAGTTGTTGTAGTCTTTTTCTTAGGTGGTTTGGCATTCTTGGTTGTAGCCTTGATCAATCCGTTTTTGTCAATGTTTAAAGTCTGGACACCTTTTTTCTTTGGCAGTTCAAGGGGTTTGTCGTTTAGGGTTACACTAAGAAGTGAAGAATTATCCACTCGAAGATCAATTCTTTTACTGGCGTTATATGTAACAGGTTGAGTAGGATCAACAACGGTGGATTTTAAAGTATCCTTTTTGTCGATTATCGCTCTTACTTTGGTAGTATCTTTTGAATTAATCACAAGGATTACAGTGTCGGCATCGGGTGGAAGTTTTTTATCAGCCAAACCATTTGCCTGAAACTTGTTGTTTGTATCCTGCACACCGTTTAACAGTTCATCAACCTGGCGACCGTCTGTCCTTATTTCATTGTCGTTCGATTTACCTGAGAAAATAACATACAAGACAACAGCAAGCACTACAATAACAGCACCGATCGCAAGATAACTTTTTTTCATGGCGATCAACTTCTTAAAGAAATTCGAATCCTGGTTTGACATGAAAGCTTCAATCCAGTTTCTGAGTTTCTGCTGAAGATCAACTTTCGGTTGCTGTGGTTTTGAATCCACAGGATCATCAAAATATGATTGTTGTGCCTGCGCCGGAGAGGGTGGTGGTGGAGGTGGCGATTGAACCGGAACCGGAGGCGGAGCCTGAACCGGAGGATGTTTCACTTCCGGTGCTTTTCTTAATCCTTTGTATGCTTCAAGAACCTCATCGGGATCAAGATGCAAGACAACAGCATATTCTTTTAGAAATGAGCGTACATATACATCGGGTAAAAAGGTGAAATCACCAATTTCCATTTTTTCTACAAACTTTGCGTCAATTTTTATCGAGGCGGCTGATTCCTTGATCTCGAAACCCAATTGCTCACGGGCTATTTTAAGTTGCTGACCTAATTCTTGATGGGTCATTTATTCCTCTAACTATTCTATTCTTATTAACCTTGCAGAGAATGCACCGTCCATCTTGTCCCTGTGAGGCAGAGACTGGATGCACCCATTCTCATCAACTATATTTTTATCCACAAACCCGGACGCATCATCGAGTCTAAAGTTACTGTGGCGTTCGAGAAAATTTGAAACTATCTCAAAGTTCTCTTCCGGTTCAATTGTACAGGTGCTATAAACAACAACACCTCCGGGCTTTACGAGTTCGGCTGCTTTATCCAACAAATCACTCTGAAGTGGAGTTAACCTCTTGATGTCAAGCAGATCCCTTTTCCATTTTATATCAGGTTTTTTTGAAAGTGTGCCCAAACCGGAACATGGAGCATCAACCAATACACGATCAAAAGGTTCTGCTTCATATTCCAGTGCATCAATATGCACAAATTTTACAATTGCCACCCCAAGTCGTTCGAGATTGCCTTCCATTACCCTTATCCGACTCTCAAATTTATCGGTTGCAATTATTTCACCCACATTACACATTATATCAGCGAGATAAGCACTTTTGCCACCGGGGGCAGCACACATATCAAGCACCCTCATCCCCTGTTTTACATCAAGAAGCAGACAAGGATTACCCGTACTTTCATCCTGAATTGTAAAAAATCCTTCGGCAAAATATTGCCAGTTTTGAATATTTGTTAAAATCTGCAAACGGTAAAAATCGTTATTGTAGAGCCCCGGAGAGTATTTAAGATTAACCGATTGGAGAAGCGATTCAAACTCCTGTTTGTCAATTTTTAACTGGTTTATTCGCAATGTGAGGACAGGTCTCTCATTGTTTGCAGCCATCAAAGCTTCTACATTTTCTCTGCCATATCTCTCAACCCACCTTTTTGCAAGCCAGGTTGGATGGGAATAATAGGCAGCGAGATAACTTACCAGATTTTCATTTGGATCGGGATATCGAAGACCATTTTTTGATCTGATTATGTTTCTAAGAACTGCATTTGTGATATCCGCGGGTTTTTGGCCCTGGAGTTTTTCACAAAATCAACGGCTTCATTTACGATGGCGTATTCAGGAATTCTGTCAAGAAACATCACCTGATATAAAGCCACTCTAAGAGCATTTTTTAAAACCGGGATTGCTTTGGAGAATTGTCCTTTATAAAATCCACTGAGAATCCAATCGAGTCTGCCCATCCATCTAACCACCCCGTGAACGAGTTCATAGAGCAATGCCTTGTCCGGACCCTCCAGATCAGAGTTTTTTAACTCATTATCCAATAATTTATCCAGATAAGAATCGGTTCTCTCGATCCTGTCAAGAATTTTGACTGCGGTTCCCCGCACTCCTGAATAAAGGTCTTTCACTCTGTGTTCTTCAATATCCATCTGATTTCTGTCTCGTATTCCAATCTCATTGTCCAATCTCTAACTAACCTGTCCCCAAAATAATACCTAATATTTAATAATTAATAATTAATAAGGGAATCCCACTTTTCTTCTCTGTTTGTGGGTCAAATCAAAAACTTTTCTAAAGAGTTTTTCTTCTGTTTCCGAGATCGTTTTACCTCTTCGCTGAACAACTCTTTTTGCCGTTTCAAGACTTTTTTCGATATCGTATGTGGTCATCATATCAGCACCACCCCATGCAAAACTCGGGATTGATTTGGAGGGGAAACCCGGTCCAAAAATGTTGCTGGAGAAACCAACAACGGTTCCTGTATTAAACATCGTGTTAATAGCGGTTTTAGAATGATCGCCCATTATCAAACCGAGAAATTGATGTCCACTGTCGATTTGTTCACCATTTACGGTAATCTTAACAGTACCATAATTGTTTTTAAGATCACTGTTATTTGTGTCGGCACCTATGTTAACCCAACTGCCAATATACGCATGCCCCATGAAACCGGAATGTTGTTTGTTCGAATAAGGCGAAATGATACTTCCCTCAATCTCTCCACCAACTTTGCAAACTTTACCTACGGTTACACCGTGATAGATACTGGCTCCAGATTTAACTTTGGTTCCTTTACCGATGCAAACAGGTCCCTCGATTACAGCATTTGGATAGACTATCGCATCTGAGTTTATAAAAACGGGTCCATCAGTTGCATCAATCACTGCTCCGGGCATTATCCTTGCAGTTTCGTGAATATAAATATTCTCTTTTTCGATAAGGACAGCACTTTCATGCACATTCCCTCTTACGCGATCTTTTGGGCCAAACCCGTGAATATCCATGTATGCATAAAAATCGTTTTCGATCTCTTTTGGGTTGCTGTGTATCAGATCCCAAACGTAAGTGGCATACTTCACTTCAACCTGTTCAACAGGAATCCCATCAAAATTGGAAAGAGTAAGCAGATCATCCAGCCCCTCCTTCATCCCTTCGAGTTTTTTACCTGAGACTTTTGCCGCGATTATTGTTTCACCATTCAGGTAAAGTCGGTCGCCGGATACATCTATTTTGATGATGTCCGCAATATCAGGCGGAGCTATCACTCTGCCGTTTATGAAAAGACATTCATCATGCTCTATCACATTCACTTTATAAGTAGGATTTTTTAATCCGATGAACGCTTTCAGGTAACCTCTGGTATGAAAAACCACTTCCACACCGGGATAGGCTCTCTTTACTTTATCTCTTAGAGTATGAATTCCACAAAAAGATTGTAAGTGGGTCTTGTAAGGATCATTGGTTCAAAATGATCGAAATAAATATCTTCGAATAGACAAATCTGCATTTTATTACTCAATTAAAAGATTCTAATAAAAATGCAATATAAATAAATGGAAGCAAAGAGTTTAGATGTAAAACAAAAAAAGCTATCCCGAATTAACGGGATAGCTTAATTCAAAAACCTTAAAGGGCTTAGTTCCCTGGTTTTGAGTATTTTCTCATAAACTTCTCCACTCTACCGGCGGTATCAAGAAGTTTTTGTTTACCGGTAAAAAACGGATGTGAACCACTGGAAATCTCAAGCCTTACTAGCGGATAAGTATTTCCATCTTCCCATACGATCGTTTCATTGGCTTTAATTGTGGATTTCGACAAAACTGCGAAATCACAAGAAAAATCTTTGAACACTACCGGCCTATAGTGAGGATGAATGCCTTTTTTCATTTTACTCGTGTCTTTAGTTAACGAATTTTACAAAACAGTTTTGCAATATAACTATTTTTTTGGTTGTGATAAAATATAAATTCATTCTCCCTCTTTGCTTTTATTCTTCAATTCCACGTTAAATGTTGGAACAATATAGTTGGGAGAGAGATAGTCCACCGGAACCGTAGTCATATTCCCGTCACGGGCCGCACGATAGTGCGGCGACATAATTTCGACCCCGGATTCGTTAAAACTGTCCTGAATATTCTGATGTAAATCTGAATAAACTTTTGCTTGTGCATTTGCCTCGCGAGTAAAAACATTTAGCTCGTAACTGACATAAAAATCGTCCAAACTGGTCTGAAGTACAAAAGACTTGGGCTCATCCAAAATCAAATCGGTTCTTTTGGCAGCTTCAAGTAGCATTTCATGAACTTTCTTCCAAGGCACATCGTAACCTATTGTTACAGTTGTTTTCATAATCAATCCACTGTTCCTCGCTTCACTCGAATAATTTATTGTATTTGAATTCATAATGGTTGAGTTTGGAATAGTGATAATCTCATTATGACGAGTGCGTACCCGTGTAACAAGAAGCGTCTTTTCAACAATATCACCCAGAGTATCTCCTATCTTAACACGATCACCAAGTTGAAAAGCACGCATATATGTCAGGACAGTACCGGCAATTATATTCGACAACGAACCGGCTGAAGAGAGGGTGAACATAAAACCGAGAAATACTGAAACTCCCTGAAATACGGGTGAGTCAGATCCGGGCAAATAGGGGAAAATCACGATTATTGCAAATGCAATAACAAGTATTCGAACTATGTTATAAGTCGGTTGTGCCCAGTCAGGGTAAAAACCGGGTATTTTAAGACTTTCGTTTTCTATCTCACTTGTAAGATATTTGATACCTTTAAGAATATATCTGAAAACTACGGCAATAACTATAATTGTAAACATATCCGGGAGGAATTCTATAACTGCAAAAAGTATCTTTTTAAGAGGATTAATGATAAATCCCAAGAGGTCTGTTGCAAGATGTTCCGTCCACGGGAAAATATAAAATACAAGGGGAAGGGCGAGGTAAACAACCAGCAAAATCAGGAAAAGCCTCAAGATGTTGGAAGCAAAAAAGAAGATTTCAAGCTGTTTATTTGCGGAAACAAGTTCGTAGTCTTTAAGACTAAATCCCTTAAACCACTTGTGCCTTTTTTGCAACATTTTTAATCTAAAATAACGATATCCCCTGTTCATAAATTTTACAACCAGAAAAAGAGCGACCAGAATAAGAATGGCAAGCACAGCCTTAATTGCCAATGTCTTGATACTTGTGGAATCTCGATAGTTGGAAATGGATAAAAGTATTTTGTCCCTGTATTTTTAGCAAGTTCCGACTTTGTGGTGCCCATCCACAAAGCATCTTTGTCAGTTAAACTTAAAATAATATTATCGTTATAAACCAGTTCAATCTGATTTTCTGTGGGATTTAGCTTGAGAGAATCAGACTCAAAAAAATAATCATCCGCAAGTTTTTCAATTTTTTCAGCGTTTGAATTTGCCCTCGTTTCGGCTGAAAATGATCCAATTTTCACATATACAACATATATGGTATCACCAAAAGGGGCAACAGGATAACCTTTTGAAACCGATTTTAACGAGTCCACCTGCCTTTTTAAAATTTCCTTTTTTTCGTTTCAGCAGCTTTGAGAACCTCAAGCTCCTCCAATAACTCGGCTTTTTTGAGGTTGTCCGTAGTTTTTAATGACAATAGTTCTGCCTCAACCTTAATTTTGTAAAGTGAGTCAGCCACTCTTGCTGAATCCAATCGTTGGAGCAATTCAGTGCCGTTTCCGGTAATTGTTGTGTCATTTTGATGTTGACTCGCAAAACCAGTCGACATCAAAATCAAAAAATAGAGTGATATAAAAAATAAATGGACCATAACTCTATTAAATTTTGATTCAACTAAATTCTTGCGTTTCACTTCCATTAACATAATTTTCTCCGGATAAATTTAAACTCCTGCTGCAGAACGTCTGTTACTAATTCTGATTATCAAATACCAGACAAAAACCAGCAGTAAGGGGAATTCCTCTACACTGAGAAAAGTTGGTTCGGGTAAAATTTCACATTCAGTTCTAAACGACCCAAGCATCTTAAACTCGATCAAAGTTGCTCCGGTATCACTTTTAATAAAAAACCTTTTTTGAAAAAAAGTGGTTGCAAATTGAAATGTTTTTGTTCCAACCGTGATTTCGCTTTCACCAAACAATTTTTCAATTTTTAATTCAGCAACCAGCTTCCCACTTTTTTTGTCGCGCAATTCCATTCTCGACTTCCACATACTCGGGGAATCGGCTTCAAGCTCATGGCCAAGGATGGTAATGTCGCCTTTTGTACTTAAAAACTTTGGAAAATTGATTGTACCAATCAGGTCATTGTCCGCATACAATTTGTAATCTTTGGAGAAAATACTATCCTGTTTCCATCCAAGCTTTTTACCACGAAAGTTTCAGTTAAAGTCATTTTGTTATTCCGACTAAATTAAAATCAGTGTTAACAAACATAAATGATTCAGACCAAATTACACTTATTTGTGAAAATTCCTGAAACATATCCACAAAACAAAAAAGGCTCCCGATATCTCAGGAGCCTAAAAACTTACTGCAAAATTTTATCGCAGTATCGTTACCATCTTTTTGAATCGTGAATATCCTGTTCAAAAAGGAGGGTGAGGTACTACTTCATCAAGAGCATTTTCTTAACTGAAACGTATTCACCGGCAACAAGTTTATAAACATAGAATCCGGAAGCGAGATCATTGCCACCAAATTTTACATCATAATATCTTCCTGCTTCTGCCGTACCATCAAACAAAGTGGCAACTTCAGAACCAAGTGAATTGTAAACTTTTAAAGTTGCTTTTGTGTCTTCCTTAAGAGCAAATCTGATTGAAGTCTCAGGATTAAATGGATTAGGATAATTCTGTTCCAGAACAAATCCGTTCGGGAGATTATCAACCAAAACTTCAACTACAGGACTGTATTCAAACTGACCATCATTGTCGATCTGTTTCAATCTGTATGCAATTTTGCCTGTTCCAACCGGTTTGTCGGAATAACTGTAGTATTTTGGTGAGTTAGTAGAACCATGTCCCTCGACAAATCCGATTTTACTCCAGTCTGAATTAGCTGATTTTCTCTCAACTTCAAAGCCGTAGTTGTTAACTTCGGTTGCAGTTTCCCAACCAAGAGTTACTCTTCCGTTGTCCAACGAAGCTTTAAAAGATACCAATTCGACAGGAAGTGGGACAGAAGTTCCTGACAGAACGGCATTTGTGAGTGTGGTACTAAGGGAGCCACCTGTAATGGCTAGAGCAGCATTATCAACCAACACACCTTGAATCGAACCAGTAGGTCCTTCAGCAAGATCACAGGTCAAGAAAAATAAGTATCAGAAGATGTCAAAACCTGAGTCAAAGCACCAAAAACCACATTGTTACCAACACCAGGGTCTGCAACAACCGTGCTACCGATTTGGGTGTCAGTACCGGAATTAAATGTGTTATCAGTACTTACCCAAAGTTTAAAATTGGATGTACCTGTTCTGGCACCATTTAGCTTAATTGTTGCAGAGGTTAGTGTGGATCCGGCATTAAAATCATTAAGTGAGAAACGACCAATTGGTTGGTTGCCAGACCCGCCAATACCTTCATAGGTGTATCCGGTACCATCTGCAGCAGATATTCCTGCAAATTTATAAGAATAAATTCCACTTGTTGCATCAGATGTATAGGTCTGTCCCCATGAAGTGATAGAGGTTGTTGGCTTTGCTAAAGCATCTACGGCTCCGTCACCACCACCACCCCCTGAAGAATAAGCATCAAAATACAACAGGTCACCTGCAGGCGAGTCCTAAAGATGCCGATGATACTGTGATAATTTATTACACTCGGAGGCTCGCCTGTAAATCCAAATGCTGATGGGGCAGGGCCCGGCCCATGAAGCTCCTGTGTAATTCCAAAGTTGGCACCACCACCAGCATCTACCCAAGCTCCAACCCAGTAGTCCATTCCTCCAAGAACCGAATTTAAGTTGATAGGTCTGCCCCAACCATTACCTGTATTTGTAGTAGCTGTGGAACCTGTTGAAATACCCAACATGAATTTTCCCCAATCAGTTGTTGCAACATTACCATTAACTGTAAGTTTAAACAAAAGATCTGTTGCTGTATTTGATACCTCCATTTTTAATAGATCGAGGTACCACCACCTGTAGCGATACCGGGATCAATATCTCCCGAAACATCATTATAGGTCTTTTGTGCCGAGAGTTGGGGCACCAAAAACAAGACCGGTAAAAGCCAGTAAAAAATTTTCCTCATGGTTTTCTTTTCTCCTCATTAAATTGTTAACCATATACCAATAATATTTCCAACTCCTCAATAATAGGAAGCATGGAAATATACATAACACTCCAAAACGATCCTGTTCAACTTCATGCATATCAAGAAGGAGAAACAAGTCGATTGTGGCTTGAACAAACTAAAATAGGTGTTGTTTACGGTAATGTGGTTTGACCTCTATCAGATCAAGTTATGAAGGAGCTTAATAGAGTAAAGAGAATTCCGGGGATACATTTAAAAAGTTAGCAGATTTTCCCTCACTAACCAAACTTAATGATGCTGGAATCGCTTAAAATAATTATCTAATAGAAAAAGAATACCTCCGGTTTTAATAAATGAAAAATCCTCACATAACCTGAACGCAATTTAAGAATTTTTCATTAAATGTCAAGTGATTTTATCCATAATTTTACTTTTTAACAAATTATTTTTGTTTTTGTAGTGATCCTCTCAGTTTTTCATAAAACGGAAGGAATTTTCCACCCCTTCCGATTCCCTCTTCCGCGAGTTTAAGCGCTTCATTTGTTTTTCCGGTCTTCATGTAGGAGAGGAAAAGAGCCTGATCAGTCGCAACAAAATCCTCCTCCTGAAGCCTTTTTTTCGCCTCCAATAGATATTGAATAGCCTCTCCCCATTCCTCTCTGAGTTGGTGTAGCCGTCCCATGTATCTCTCTGTTAAGCCTGATGCAGAAAAACCATTTCTAAGAAGGAATTTTCCCTGTCGTATAGCCATTAAGGCATCATCCAGATCGACTTTATCAATAGTTTTTCCAAGCGATGCCTTCACTGCGATGGAAAAATAGACATATTCGAGGAACCAGGAGGTGTACTCGGGCACTTGCTTTCTTGCAATAAGAAAGTATTTTAACGCTTCTTCCAACCGGTTTTCTCTAACCAGAACTTTGGCAACCATTCCTGTTATTGGCATCAACCCTCCCGCATGTGGTTTTTCCGTTTGCCATTCCCTTACTACATTTAGTACCCCGGTACTCATTTTAGATTCTGCAGTCAGAATATTTCTAAGGTAATTGTTAAAAGCGTCTCCATTATGTTCTTTTATGTGTGTGATCAACTCTATATCTGTCATATTCATTGCTTCCAAGGTTGTTAGCATAAACTTCCCAGGTTTTTAGGCTATCCATACTATAAGTTTCAAAGCCGGGCTTGTTTTGAATATTAACTACGATATTTGCCATTAACCGTGCAGCTTCCGCCTGCCCTTTAAGAGATAAATGTACATGATCATCCAATAAATCCCATCCGGTCGCTCCCTCGGAAGATAATCCTCTGAAGTCTTCAGCTATATCGCACAAGGGTACATTATGCTTGAGTGCCACTTCCCTTATCGCCTGTTCCGTCAAACTTATTGGCCGCCAGGGCATTTTGTCCAGATCCCGTGCTAACAAAAAGTATTTCCGCGCAGTTTTAATATCCTTAATCCCCAGATATGCTCGTCCCAATAAGAATGTTGCTCCGGCATGGACAGGGAGAATCTTTAAAGCACTTTTAAATAAATTTATTGCAATTGCCGAATTAGAGTCCAGGTTCTTGATACCTTCATTAAACAGTCCCTCGAACTCGATTCTCTTTTTTTCCTCAATGGCACTCATATCCTCTGCACCCAATGGATAAAGTGCCGATTCATTTGAAGCTGTTGTGCACAAAATTAAAGGTACCCCTGTCTCTTTACAAGACTCGACAATTTCCCCCAAACTATAAGCAAGATTAGCCGCGGCACTTTTACGGAGGTCAGAATCAGCAGGTATCATGCTCTCACCTATCATTTGCTCCATCAGAGTAACATCCTTTCCGGGTTTACTCTCGGTATAGTCATTAAATGCCTGAATCATCGCAAGACCATTAAACCACCTGACAATCTTTAGGAAAGCAGGTGTTAGAGCCCCGGATGAATTGATTGATGCGGTACCGTAAGAACCAAAAAACTCATTATTTCCGGTGTAAGAGATAATGAAGTCAGGACTATATTTTAATGCCTCTTGTGCCATATATACAATCGGAAAACTTGCTACCGCTGTTGTACCCAGGTTAATAATTTCAATCTTTTTACCGGGAATAATATCACTTAACATGGCTTGAAGAAAGGAACTCATCGACAGATTTTTTGGTTGTGGGTATCCCTTGGCTGCCGATTCCCCTAAGATAAATATCCTAATGGTGTTCTTTGGTTTGGGCATTACAAAATTATATTGTTCCGCATAACCGGGTCGAGATGGATTTGAGTAGAAATAGGGCTTTGAGGCTGCCGGTTCCACGATAATAAGAGAGTCTCCCGATTCAAGAATACCAATCTCTTTTAGAAAAGGCGGATAACCGCCCCAGCCAATTAAACGAAAAACCAGCTCAGTCACGACCAAAAGGAGAACGGGAAAAAGAACCGTGATAATCTTAAAAATGTTTTTTTTACGAGGTGAAATAATCACCTCCTCTTGAATCAACCCTTCCGTGGCTACATCTTGTTTGATAACTTTTGATTGACTTTTTTTCTGTGTCTTTTTCATAAAATTAATAGTTTCTATAAATCGTGGACATAGCGTAAAAAAACTTAGTTCAAAAATTTTAACTATGGATTTCAAAAATCGTGAAAAACAATGAGAACATAAAAAAAGCTCCCGATTTCTCAGGAGCCTAATAAATATTACTCATTTAATCCTCCCCTCGCCTTTTTGAAGGCGTTCAGGAGAGAGGGGTGAGGTCTTACTTCATCAAAAGCATTTTCTTTACTGAAACATATTCACCGGCAACAAGTTTATAAATGTAGAATCCGGAAGCCAGATCACTTCCACCAAATTTTACATCATAATATCTGCCTGCTTCAGCAGTACCATCAAACAAAGTGGCTACTTCAGCACCAAGTGAATTGTAAACTTTTAAGGTTGCTTTAGTATCCTCTTTCAGAGCAAATCTAATTGAAGTTTCAGGATTAAATGGGTTTGGATAATTCTGCTCCATTACAAATCCATCAGGAAGATTGTCAACTAAAACTTCAACCTCAGGACTGTATTCAAACTTACCATCATTGTCGATTTGTTTTAATCTGTAAGCAATTTTTCCTGTTCCCGTTGGTTTGTCAGAGAAACTGTAAAATTTGGGAGAGTTGGTGGAGCCATGTCCTTCAACAAATCCAATTTTGCTCCAGTCAGCATTTGCAGATTTTCTCTCAACTTCAAAGCCGTAGTTGTTAACTTCGGTTGCAGTTTCCCATTTCAAGTCAACAAGACCGTTTCTGATTGCAGCGTTGAATGAAGTTAACTCGACGGGGAGGGTTTGCTCGGTCCATGCACTCGATGGTGTGACCCCACTACCTGTGCTGGAGAAACTAATATATTTATCCAACACTTGATTTGTTGCACCGGTTGGGTTTGAACCGGGAAATGTAGACCATATAAAATTTCCACTCGGAGTTATTAGTCCACAGTGACACTCCTAAAGGTGCAGATGCTCCTGGGGTAAATCCAAGATCTGACCAAGGTATTCTAATTCTAATCTCTCCACCAAGAACCGGAAAAAACAACTTGTGACGTAGTTCCATCATCTCCACCTGTTCTTGAAACGAAAACCCAATTACCGGAACTGACTGACCATCTTTCGTATGCGTTACCATTTGTAGCTGGTGAACCACCAAAAGATGAATTATTTTCATAATACAAATAATAGTCAAACTTTTGCGTGTTGCCGGCGCTAAATGTTGCACCTTGAATTCCACCTAAACTTCCATTACTTCCTTGAGGATCTGTATCAAAAGCGACATAATACATATCAGAAGAATAGTTTGTATTACCACCACTCCAACCAACATATATATAAGTACCATCCCAAGTGATATAATAGGTACAAGAGTTATCAGTTCCTAATGTACTTTCGGCACCGAAAGCTGAGGAATTATTAGTTCCTGCATCCATAGTTACAGTTTTTGGCGTCTGTGCCAAGACAGTTACCCCCAGCAAAATCAAGATTGTAAACAACTTTTTCATAATATATCTCCGCTATTAAAAGGATTGAATGCTATTTAAATTTATCTCTAAAACCTCACTAATGATGAATCCTCACTTTTAACTAACCTTTTTGCGAAAAAGTTAATGATTTGATAACAAAACACTCTTTTTCCGCATGCTAAATTACAACAATTGTCAATTTGATGCAAGAGGTTGAAATAATTTTTTACGAAATAATGTGCTTTTTGTGACTAAAATCATGGTTTTCATGAAGATAAGGGCTTGGGAAGTAATGTTTATTCATTATTATATTGTAGAGAGATGATTCTTATATACTATATATTTGCCCTGTGAATGAATTTCCCGCTGTATCGGGACTATTGGTTTGGTTTTTCCCAGAGATTTAAACCAATAGAATGCGGCTTAAACCCAATAAACCCGAAAGGCAAATTCGAAAAAAAAGCTGCCATTTCTGACAGCTTCAATTAATACCTAATAATTAATAATTTTTAAAAATCCGTTCCCAGTGAAAAATAGAATATCGGTTTGCTGAAACCATCAACATTATATGCCCAGGCGAGATCAAACCGAAGCAGGAAGTAGAGGAAATAAGTTCTAAGACCAAATCCTGTACCCATCAGCAGATCTTTGGTGATGTTGTTCCCTTTTTCATCTTTTGTGAAGAGCTGGAGTTTATTGTTGTCGTTCCAGGCAGCACCGGCGTCAAAGAAAATGGTACCCATAATATTGCTAAAGAATAACGGAAGACCACCTGTTACCAGATATCGAATGAATGGAAAACGAAGTTCCACATTCACGAGTCCATATTTGGTACCAACAACTTCGGCGTAATTGTAACCACGCATTGGCAGTGCAGTTGAAAGAAAAACAAAATCGCTTGGTGAGTCGAGTGGGAGTCTTCCCGTTGACCAATCTCTGTTAATCCAGTTTTCTGTTCCACCGATAAAAAATCGTTGTGGATTGCTACCCCAGGAATAACCAAATGATCCTCTGAGTGCAAGTGAATAATCACCCCAGAACCGGAGATATCTTCTGTAATCTCCGAGAACAGAATAAAATCCATATTTATCAGCTTGAATAATTGGATTTGCCATTACCTCAAGACGGTAACGGGTCCCATCAATCGGGGCTGTGTAACCAAAGATTGTATTATCATGCACAAAAGCAACTGAAGGCACAAGGAATGTATTTTCTCTCTGCGCTTCTGCGGTGTTGTCGAGATTTGATTGGGTGGCGTTTGTCAACCCAAGATTTAAATCGAATCGATAAAATCTATTCAGTGGATAACTGGCATTGATAACCAAACCATAATTTCTAAATCGGAAGAAATTAAGGAACTGCCCTCTTTGCAAATAAACAAACCGTGCGGTGTGGAATGCCGAAACTCCAATATCCCACCTTCCCTTGAGGTAATAATATGCAAGACCGTAATCACTGTTTTTTAAATCAATCTGAAGTGATGTGAAGCCGATTAATCTGTGATCGCCAAGTACATCACTGAAAGATAAAACTGTGGTCCCAAGTAATCCATAATAGGTACTGTAACCGGCATTGGCATACACGAGATCGGGTGAAAAATTGATTTTATATTTCCTGATCTTAAAATCACCATCATCTTCAAGCCTGTCGGTCAGAAGGAACTCAAGATTTGGTACTTTTACCGTATCCTTCGGTTTTGGAGCATCATCACTAAAAACCATCGTGGAATAATCAATCATTACAGAATCACCGTAACTCTTCACGGTATCACTGTAAACACCGGTAAACACTTCAACTTTTGTTACTGTGGAGTCAGTTTTGAGGGAATCTGAGCCGTCAGTATCCACTTTCATAACAACATAAGAGCTGTCAAAAGGATGTTTACCGTTACCACCTCTAAATTTTGTCCCGCCGTTTACTACCTCTTTCATATACTCAGTGAAAGGGATTGAATCGGAGTCGGTAGTCATACCAAACGGGTTGTTCAAAGTAAAAATATTGTATGATGCTTTATACATGGCGGTTAAAGCAAGCTTTTTACCGTCGTAGGAAGTGCTTATCTGATCCAGTCCATTAAGTGAATTGGTAACAGGAGTTGGAGCAGAAGTTGGATTCCATTCCGCTCCTGGTTTAATTTTGTAGATATTGTTGATTCCATTATAATCGGAAACAAACAATAACTCGTCACCCGTCTGTGATGGCAGTGCATATTTTTCATCACTAAAAGGATAATCGGTAAGCCTTCTAACCTGCTTTGTTTCTATATCATATTCAAAAAGGTCCATCTGGCTGTAGTCGTGACGATACATTTCATAACCTTCATAATCATTGATTCTCACGGTTATGGTGTCACGATCTGACGAAAAATAGACTTTTTACCGTCATACGACCATCTTGGATCAGAATCGGAAAAGAGGTCATCTGTCAACTTTTCAATTTTACCTGTCGCAAATTCATAGGTGTAAATGTTGGATGCATCGTAGTTTTGGGCAGCAAAAACAAGTTTTGTGCCATCCTTCGACCAATCAACCGTTTCAATACCGGGAAATCTTACAGCAGGCACATCATCAGCAGAACCACTCTCAGCATCTATGATAAATATGGCATCCTCGAGCCCACTTTTTGCAGCAATGGCAATCTTTTTCCCATCCGGAGACCAGGAAATACCCGGGGTTAAGATATTCAACTCCTCGAAGTCAACTGTCCGATTCCCTTTTACGAGTCTGGTTATTTCCTTTCCGGTGTTGGCATCCATCAAATAGACATCAAAAAAGTAATCTTTGTTAGAGATATAAACGATCTTGTCTCCCTGCGGTGAAATTGCAGGTGAGATGTTGTAAGAAGAGTTATCCTTTTTAGGATCGGTCATTCGTTTCGCGAACTCATCGGGGTCTTTTCGTTCGGTTATATCAGGCCAGAAAACCCGTTTTATATCCTTTTTCCATCTTTCGCTAAGTTCATCAACTGTGAGTCCAATCGAGGCTTTTAGACCTTGATCAACGCCCCCCTTCCCTTTTACATTCATTACAATTTCGGAGACTTTTTCTTTACCATATTTTTTTGCGATATAGTAGAACACAGCCTGACCTCCTCTGTAGGCAAAATATCCATCAAGATATTTGATATCGGGAAGGTACTCATTTATTGCAGCGTCACGGATGAACTGGTCGGTGTTAGTATCCCACCCAAGAGCAAGATACTCAGCCAGCCCCTCAGAGAACCAGAGAGGTAAATTGACAGCAGAAGAATTGGAGATTATATTTTGCAAAGCTCCGCCATAAAACAAATCGTTCATTACACCATGCACAAGTTCGTGGTGAATAACATGGCGAAACATTTTGTAGTTGCCGGAAAACGGCAGTACTATCCTGTTTTTGAACAATTCTGTAAAACCACCTGTCCCTTCTCCAAGGTAGGCATCAATTACATTGGTCTCCTGGAATTCATTTTGTGAATCGTAGAGAACCACACTGATTCTTTTTTGAATCTTATAATTAATAGAGGATTGAATCTGGGCTAATGCATCTTCAATTGCAGTTGCGGCGAATTCGGCAATATTCTGCCCTTCCATCGTGAAGTAGATGTCGAAGTGCTTGGTCTGTATGTAGTACCAGTCATAGTCTTTATACTGAACCTTGTTTCGTCCAAACTGACCAAATGACTGGGATACCAAAATGAGAATGAAAGCAAATAAAATTGCAGCTTTTTTCATCGTCTCTGCCTCAACTGAATAGAACTTTATTAAGCAATAGTAAAATCAACATTTGATTTTTCAGGATTAACACGGATAAGTTTTACCCTTACCTTGTCGCCAAGGCGGTAAACTTTTCCGCTCCGCTCTCCTCGCAAACGATAGTTTTTCTCTTCATACGTGAAATAATCACCATCGATATCTCTCACATGAACCAAACCTTCTGCCAGGGACTCTGCAAGTTTAACAAAAAATCCGAAACTTGTCACACCGGAAATAATTCCGTCAAATTCTTCTCCCACAAGTGGTTTCAGATACTCAAAATATTTTTCTTCACCGAAAGTCGTTCCGCTTCAACAGCAGTTCGTTCAGTTAGAGAAATATGTGAACACATCCCTCTAAGTGCAACCTCCAAATAAAGAGATTTGCCTTTGGTTTCAGCATGATAGTGTAAAACTCTATGAATCAACAAATCGGCATATCTTCTAATCGGTGAAGTGAAGTGGGTATAAAAAACAAATCCCAATCCAAAGTGTCCAATATTCTCTGTTGAGTAGATTGCTTTTGCCATCGATCTGATAGCAAGTTCACTAATCAACACTTCCTCTTCTTTATGTTTAACAGCTTCCATCAACGCATTTATCTGCTGAGGAGTTGGTGAATCGGAAAAATTAACAATGAATCCGAGGGATTTTACAAATCTTCCAAATTCTCTAATCTTCTCTTTGTCAGGTTTGTCATGAATTCTGTAAACATAAGGGATAATCTCAGTTTCGCGTTTCTTTTTGTTTACATGTTCAGCTACAATTCTGTTTGCAAGAAGCATAAATTCTTCTACAAGTTTGTTACTCTCTTTAAGTTCTTTTCTTTGAACTCCAAGAATTTCACCTGTGCTTCCAACAACAAATTTCACTTCATCTGATCCAAACTCGATACTCCCCGACTTCATTCTCTTTGTCCTGAGAGATACAGCAAGTTTGTTAAGGGTAGTAATCTCAGCAGCCAAATCGCCCGTTCCGGTTTCAATCACCTTTTGAGCATCATCGTAAGTAAACCGTCGTTTACTGTTTATGACAGTTTTAACGATCCTGTAGTTTAATACTTTCCCTCTGGGACTCATCTCAACCACAACAGAGTATGTTAACCTGTCTTTATAAGGTACCAACGAACAAATGCCGTTTGAAAGTTCCTCAGGAAGCATGGGAATTACACCACCCACAAGATAGACTGAGTTCCCTCTTTCAAACGCCTCTTTATCGAGTGAAGAATCCTGTTTTACATAATGACTTACATCGGCAATATGAATACCAATCTCATAATTTCCATTCTCAAACTTTTCGATTGAGAGGGCATCATCAAAATCTTTGGCATCATCGGGATCAATTGTAAAAACATTTTTATGTCTGAAATCTTCTCTTTTTGCAATCTCTTCTTCAGGAATTTCATCTTTTATCTCTTTGGCTTCCTCCATCGTTTTTTTGGAGAATTTAAGCGAAAGATTGTATTCACGAGCAATGGTTATTACATCGATATCAACCCCTTCGTCTTTCCCAACTACCTCTGTTACTTTACCTTCGGGATTGATTTTAGGATTTGACCATTCGATCTCTCCAACAAAAACCCTGTCTCCGGGAGTTGCACCGTTTAATCCACTTTCAGGAACATATATGTTTCTGTGAATCTCCGGGATATCAGGCTTAACGATGTAGAAAGAACCTTCTTTGGTAATTTTTCCCGAAATTTCATGCCATTTCCTCTCGATTACCGAGACTATCTGACCTGTCATCAGAACTCTGTTGCCGCCTCTTAATTCTTTGGCTGCAACTGATAATTCCACAATGTCACCATGAAATGCGGTGTTAAAATAGCGGGAAGAAATGTAGTAACCTCCCCCGGGGACTTTATCTTTAAAGACAAATCCGGAGCCATCCTGCTGAATGTTGAACTCACCTTTTACAGTTTTGTCAACCGTCCGCGGTATGTATTTAAATCTCTTTCCATCCTGGGCAAGGAATCCTTCTTCAGCAAGCTGATGAAGAAAGGCTTTCATCGCCTCATAATCCTGCTCGGTAAAGATATCGAGATGTTTTGCTAATTGCTTCGCCTTAACGGAGAAGTTTGCATTCCTTTGAAAGTATGCTTTTATCTTGTTTTTCATTAAAACTCAATTTTATATTTAAGACCCATTTCATTAATCATCGTACTGTTTGATGATCCTTCACTTATTGATTCTCTCCGTTCAATTCTTAATAGAAAATTTTTAATAACGGGAATCTCAAACTTAAAAGTAGCTGAAGAAAGGTCCTGGAAAACATTAGTTGTACCACCAAATGAATATTTGATGTTGGATATTTGCCCTGAAAGGTTAAACCTGGTCTGACCACCGGATGCTCTCACATCGAGGGATTTTACATAATCACCAAGATAGTTTGAGAGTAATCCACCCAGCAATGATCCCGCCAGTGTAGTGGCAGTTCCCTGAATCGTGTTAATTTGCCCTTCAGCAGAATTTTTGTCAGCCTCTGTCAAGTCAGATTTAAACTTTCCGGTAAGGATAAACCACACAGCGTCAGCCTTGTCGTATTGTGGAGAAGGTACCTCATTTTTGATGTTATCTGCACCAACATATACAGCAATATTATCACCGGCTTTTGCAAAGGTTGTGGATAGTTCATCCATGCTCCCCTTTAGTTTCAACTTAACCTGTACAGGCTGTTCATTACTTGAACCCTTTGAAGAAAAGACATAATAGGAGTTGTAATTTGCCACAATATCGAGATATGGATTAAATATCTCCTTTTCAAACCTGAGTTTACCCGTCGCCACAAAGGTTTTTAAATTAAGGAATTCCAGTCGTGATTCTTCGGAAACAGTCAGTTCACCTTGAACATTTTCGAATCCTCTTATTTTTTCATATACAAGTTCACCCTCAAGATAAGTAGTCAATTTCTGATTCGATTCCTGGGAAAAAATCATCGTCATTTTTGAGTTTTTTGACATGGTAATTTTTATCTGATAATCCAGATTAAATGGCAAACCCTTTTCTGGAACAACTACAGTATCATTCACAACCTCTACATCGTTAAAAAGAGCTATAATTGCCGAGTCACTTGTGTTCCCCGGTACATCATATTTCTGATATCTGTAGATGTAGTTATCCCCGGCATTCGCTACTCCATTCTGAGTGGGGGGCATTGTAACATCCATTTTATCAATATTTATGGATGCATTTACAAAGAGGCTGTTTGATCCCAGTTTTACCTGGATATCCTGATTTGTGGAGATCACCACCTTCCCAAAAACGGGCAATTCTTTTGTGCGTTGTAAATTTTCCAACACGGTCAACTGTCCGCCAAACTTAAGATTGCCGGAGACCACTTCATATCCACGGAGACGGAGATCACCTGAACCTGTTAACTTTCCATAAACCCCCACCTCTCCTTCATTTGAAAGGACAAATTGGGTCAAATCAACAGTTGAATCGGAAAGTGTTATCCCCATCTGTAACCCGTAATGAAGTTTAGTCATGGAGACTTTAAATAATCCGTTTTTTATCTCTGCACTGCCGTTTCTTACAAGATTAGGATAAAATCCTTTCATCTCGATTTGTGCCTGAAGAATACCCTGCAAACCTTCAACATTGGGAACAAATCCGTTTAATGCGGAAAGTGAAAAATTATCAGATGATAGTTTGATGTCGGTCTCTTTATCCTTTACAAATTCAAAAACCCCATCCAAGAAGGAAATTTTATACGGGATCACCCCGGTTAAAGATAAAAGTGAGTCGGTACCGGTGGTGGTGCCGCTATAAAACTTACCCACAGGTGTGATTACTTCATCTTCATAAACAGCTGTCAGGATAAACTTACCTAATTGTTCCTTTTTGTACTTAAAATCATTTATAGTAAAATTGGTTGTGATCAAAGGATCGTCGAAAGTGCCTGTTGCCACCACTTCTAAATTCAGATTTGCATCAATCGGTTGTGTAAATTCCTGCTGAAGAACGTCTTTCATCAGTTCCTGAAGTGTAAGATTCTCCAACTTCATTTTTGTGTCGAGAGTTGTTCCGGTAATTTTTGCGTCAAGTGTCAACATTTTTCATCTTTCTGACCCAGAGAAAAATTCTTAACAAATAATGCTTTATTACTGAAAGCCAAAACCGTGTTCTCCATATTCTCAACTTCATAGCCTTTAAAGTTGATCCTGGTCTCATACATGTCGAGTTCAAGGGAGTCTTTCATAAAATCAACTACCAAAGCCACTCTGGCTTTTAACATATCATTATAGTTGATATCCACTCTCTCAAGGTCGAGCATCGACTTTTCGAGCGACAACACCAATTCAGTGTTAGTCAGAGTATCCGTTTTACCATTGTTGAGTAAAAATATCTTTTTTGTAAGGCTTTTAACAGATCCTTTTAAACTTCCAATCGTGATGTCATCTGACGGATGTTCAAGTTTGACCTCCGATTGTGACCCCCACAGGATAAAAATACTTGAAGTGTCTGAAGCCCTGAAACGGAACCTGTCCAAATCATTTTTGAGATAATATGAGACTCTTTTTGTGTTGAGCACGATATGCCCTGAGACAGAACCCTCGATATCAAATGTTTTAAGTTTAAGAAAATTCCGCAAAGGACCAAGATCTTTAACCTGAAATGAATATGCCAACGAATCATTTGTTGTAATGCTGAAATTTGAAGGTGAATTCGCAGTTGATCTGCCGGCATCGACAACACTACTGTCTTCAAAAAAATCGGGATAATAGTTAAGCAATATTCGGGAAACATCGGCAACAAGTTTTTCAGACTCCTTTGCGAGACTGTTACTCAGAGTACCATAATCAAATGTTCCTGCTGCGGAGATGGTGAACAGGTTCGACGAAATAAATATATCTTTCTGCATATCAGGCGTGGCAAAAAGTTTAATCGAAGCATCAATCTCTCCAAGTGAATCACCTTTGATTCTTGTGTCAAGCAGATTCAGATTTGCTGAAAGAACCATGTCGTTTGGATCAAACCCCTCCCCTTCCGCATCAAATGTAAAGTTAAGAGCAGAAGATAAAGAAGAATCACCAACAAAATATTCAAGGTCAACATTGTTAAACGCCGAAGTTATCGAATAGACGGGTCTATTCATATTCGACATATCAATCTCACCACTCAATTCACCATTTTGGGCACCAAGAACCGTCTTTAGCTCAAGTCCAATTTTACCAGAGGAACCTTTGGTTTTTACAGAAAGCCTGTCGAAAAGATATTTCCCGGCAAGTGATTTTGTTCCGTCAAAATCCAATTCAAAAACTGCATCCTGTGGATTAAATCCTGCCCCTTTTGCTCTGATTTTTGAGGTCATATTCACAGGGAAATTGATGTATTTACTAACGTCAAGGTTCTCAGTATTGAGATCAACTTCGTAAAGAGATTGAGGTTTTGAGAAATCGAATGAATATGTGCCCCTGATATTTCCGTTTGCCGAACGAAGCCCCAATCCTCCCGTGAAAGTAAGTGGCGCGCCATAAAATCCGATACTGTCAATAGTAACCGTTGGAAATTCAAGATACTGCCTGATATCGAGACTTGGCATAATAGTGTGGATATCCATGGGATTTAGTACAGATTTTTTAATATCTGCGAGTATTCTCATCTTTTCATAATCAAGAAGATTTAGAATCGTGCCGGTTAAATAAAGTTTGGTTGTAAGTGCCTCAAGCGATAAATTAGCGACCTTTGTGTTTTTCATGTCACCCGAAGCCTTAAGTTCAAGGTCCATCGGTCCTTTTATCAGATCAAACCCATTGATTACTGTTGTAAGATCATCAAAATGGAACGGTTTACCCTGAAGGGTCATTGCAAACTTGGCTTCTTTAAGAGAGTCCATCGTAAAATTGTCGAAGGGATTCAACTCATCAGTAAAATAATCGAGAGAGATTTCGCTTTTGTTGGTTACGATGCTTAATTCATTAACATCAATTGTTCTTCCGTCAAGTTTAAATTCACCGGTCAACGAGATTTTTGGAGTATTGGTAAAGTTTGGTTCGATCAAAAACTTATCGATATCAACAGCATAAATGCCCTTTGTTAGATCTACCTTTACATCATTCAGCTTTATATCAAGTTTTGGAATCCTCAGATCATCCATATTCATCGATACAAATGTCTCTTTCGAGTAAATTTTATCCCATTTGCGGTAATAAACACTACCGTTTACAATTTCAACTATACCGGCCATTAACACATAGGGGAATGGTTTTGATACAGTATCTTTAACCTCCTCCTTGCTTTTTGGAAGAATTTTCTCAAGATTTGAGACACCCATTGAATCAACGACTATATCAGCCCACAAACCTTCAATTCTGATCTTATGAACATGAATTCTGCCACTTAAAAACTCAAGCAACCTCGGATAAACTTCAAGCCTTTTAATAGATGCGATTTCATTATGAAGAGTATCTGAAACCCTTATGTCGTTTACCATAAGGGAGGTGACAAGTGTCCCCTCAATGCTCCCTATTTCAACTCTGCCTTGCAAAGTCTCATTAAGAATTGTGGTAAGTTGATCTTTTAAAATGGAGCGAAAGAGTGAGGTTTGTGAAAATACCAGCACACCAACAATAAATATCAGCAAGAAATAGAGGAAACCTCTCAGATATTTAAGGACCTTGGCCGGTATCCGTTTCATCATGATATTAACGGTATTTTTCGAGGATTAGCTCAATTATGCTTGAAGTAGATCGGGATACGACAAATGGAATGTTGGTGGTTACCCCGCCATTTTGTTCAACAATGTCTCTACCAACTATATTTTCTATTGACCAGTCGCCACCCTTTACCAGAACATCAGGCATAATCATCTTGATCAATTCATATGGAGTGTCTTCAGTAAAAATGGTGACATAATCTACAGGTTTTAGGCTGGAGATAGCAAATGCTCTCTCTTCATGAGGAAGAAGAGGCCTTTTATCCCCTTTTAATCTTCTTATTGAATCGTCCGAATTTATTCCGATTACCAACACATCACCCAACGCTTTCGCTTTGGTCAGGTAATCGATGTGACCGGCATGAATCAAATCAAAACAACCGTTAGTGAACACTATCTTTTTCCCCTCACTTTTCAGACGGGAGATAATTTCTGCCAGTCCAACCCAGTCATAAAGGTAATTCATTTGTTACCTCCAAGAACTGTTTCAAATAGATTTTCAATTTCAACAGGTACAATTCCAACCTCAGCACACACGATACCGGCTGCATAATTTGCTATATAAGAAGCTTCATAGATGTTAGCACCCGCGCTTAACGCAAGTGTGAGTGTTGAGATTACAGTATCTCCCGCACCCGAAACATCAGCAACTTTTCTTGCCTTGGTAGGCATCATTTTTGGCTCATTTTCACGGTTAAAAACGGCAATTCCGTCTTCTCCAAGGGTTAATAATATGTTTTCTGCTTCCAGTCGATCAAGCAGTATCTCACCTGCTTTGATGGCATCGTCAACTGATTTTATCCTGAATCCAAGGATATCACTCGCTTCTTTCCTGTTTGGTTTAAAAACAGTAACACCTTTATAAGAGAAAAAATTGTTGAATTTTGGATCAACAGTCACAAGTTTTTTATGTTTCCGACACAATCCGATAATTTCAGTAATCAGTGTCGGGGTAAGAACACCCTTGTTATAATCCTGAAGAATCACCGCATCAATTGATGCGATTTCACTCTCAAGAATCTTAAAAAGTTGCTCTTCGGTCTCTTCTCCGATATAATCTTTTTTTTCACTGTCAATCCTGACAACATGTTGCGACCCGGCAATCACTCTTGTTTTGAGTGTTGTTGGTCTTGAATTATCAATAACAAGTCCATCAGGATGAATATTTAATCCTGTGAGGAGTGATCTAAAAATCTCTCCTGCTCTGTCATTGCCGATGATCCCCAAAGGAAACGGCTCGCCATTAAGATGCAAAATGTTATTGGCACAGTTTGCTGCACCACCAAAACGGTAAAATTCGTTATCAACATCCACCACCGGTACCGGTGCCTCAGGTGAAATACGCTTTGCACCACCCATAATATACCCATCGAGCATCATATCACCAACTATGGCGATTCTTTTCCCTGAAAAGGCTTGTTTTAACTCATTTAGTCTTGTATGTTCTATATTTATCATTCTTTAGGTCTTTATCTCAGAATTATTTTTTCGGTTTATTCCCTTTAGGCTCTTTTTTTGGATCAACTTGTTTCTTCCCGCCCCACGAAGCAAGTGGAGTGGAAACATCGATCCGCCATAACCCGTTTTCAGATGCCAGACAGATATACCTCTGGTCAAATTCCATCGCATAAAATTGATTTGCCGGAATATTCAGGTCGGCCGGATTGGAAGAAATCACCTTGGCAGAGTTCCGGTCAATTATTGTGACCCCTCTTCCATATTCTTTTTTTATTTCTTTATCAAATTCATAAGTGGCTGCCCAAACTGTATTACCAATCCGCATCATGGAGTAAACGCCATCACCCCGGAGACCGGAACGACTGTCAACTTTATCCCATTTTGCCATCCGGTTAAAACGGTAAACTCCGCCAACATTATAATCAGGCATCTCGGGGGAACGAAAATCCTGATTTCCAAACCAGATAAACTCTTTGTCAAAAAGAATGGAATTAACAGATACTTTCATCCCCTCCGACCTGAATGCTCCATCTTTATTAGAGATGAATTCACATCTCGAAGGTTCAAAATCACCAAAAGTTTTATCAAATTTGTACATACCACCCTCGGTGACAATCCAGACATACCTGTCTTCTTCGATAAAAAACTTTTTAACATTATTGGTTGAAGACTCATTACCACGGGCAAGGTTGTAATCTTCATATTTTTGTCGTTTTACATTAAGTATGGTCATGTTAATAAATCTCCCAATCCAAAGCAGACCGGTCGATTTATCATATTTTAAACCTCTAATCCAGTTGCCATACTCGCCCCCCTCAGCAAACTTTCTCTTCTTCCAGTTTTCTTTTTCCTTGTCATAAATCAGAAGTCCGTCACTGGTTCCTGCCCAAACAAAGTCATCGTTCACTTCAATACAATCGATCAATCTGTCTTTGGGTCCCCCTTCTTCTTCATTCAGGGAGATCAGTTCATTCGATTTGGTATCATATCTAAAGATCCCGTTTCCATAAGTGGCAAGCCAGAAGTTGGTTCCGTCTTTGACAAAAGCGGTAACTTTTGCTCCACCGGCAATTTGAAAAAAGTCGGGCGGTCCTGCAAATACTGAAGTTATAAAAAAAACCGAAAAAATAAAACTTCTGATAATAGACACCATACTAATAACTCTCTGCATCGGTCGGGAAATGACTTTCACGAACATCTTCAATATAATTTTTGAAAGCTCCGTCAAGTATATCAGCCAGATTTGCATAATAACGAAGGAACTTTGGATGAAATTCTTTGTTAAGTCCAAGCATATCAGGAGTTACAAGAATCTGCCCGTCACAATAGGGACCGGCACCAATTCCAATTGTTGGAACTGAGACACTCTCAGTCACCCTTTTTGCAAGCTCTCTTGGAATTTTCTCCAAAACTATAGAAAAGGCTCCCGCCTCTTCAAGGATTTTTGCATCCTTTAATATCTCGTTGGCTTCCTCCTCATCGGTTCCCCGTTGTTTGTAACTTCCAAACTGATGAATACTTTGGGGTGTAAGTCCCAAATGCCCCATTACCGGAATTCCGTTTTCGGTGATTTTCCTGATGGTTTCAGCAACCCGTTTGCCGCCTTCAATTTTAACTCCACCGGCGGGGGTTTCTTTTAATATTCTTCCTGCATTTCTGAAAGCTTCGTCGATACTCAGCTGATATGACATAAAAGGAAGATCAACAATAAGCATCGATCTTGTGACCCCTTTTGCAACAGCTTTTGTATGATAAATCATCTCATCCATCGTAACCGGAAGTGTTGTCTCATTTCCCTGGAAAACATTCCCGAGTGAATCCCCAACTAAAATTAAATCGATACCCGCTTCATCAAGTATCTTTGCCGTGATATAGTCATAAGCTGTAAGCGCGGCTATCTTTTTCCCTTCTCTCTTCATTAAATTCAGCGTTTTGGTTGAAACGCGTTGAAATTTACCAAATGTGCTCATCTGTTTTCCAAACTTTCTTCTAATTTTATCAATTTCTCAAAACCAAGTTTAAACTCCTGCCTGAATCCCTTCACAATCGCATCACGTAATTTTATCAAATCCACTTCTTCACCTGTAATGCTTCTTATATCAGAAGTTTTGTCGTCGAGAAGTGAGTGAAGGTCTTTTTTTTCTTCAGGAGTAAGAATCAAATAATCCACTATTCTTTTATGAAAATCGCCTGTATTTATCGAACCATGTTGCAAGATCACATTCCCGGTTTTACGCTGTGCGCTGCCTATAAGTTTCCTGCCGTCAAATTTAACTTCCGAACGGGAGGGAACCGAAAAACACGCCGCACTTAAAACCGAATTGTAATGTTGCTTAAAATTTACTTCCTCATTTTCAAGTCCTGCATCAGTAAGCCGTGGATCAAAAAAGGAGAGTCCACGAAGCAACGCCTCGTTTATCTGCTTATAAGCTCCCTTAGGAGTGAAAGTCCCTGAATTGATCACTACAGAATAAGTCAGTTCTTCCGAGTGAAAAACTGCCCTTCCACCTGTTGGTCTTTGTACACAGTCAAAACCATCATCACTCAACTTTTTAAGATCAAGACTCTCAATCGACTGATTTGCTCCGAGTGAGATACAAAAAGGATCCCAAGTGTAGAGCCTGAGGTATATCGATTCAGATTCACTCTCATCCGCCAACCGGAGATCAAATTCCATGTTGTGGCTGCCGGTATTTGCACCCGTCTCCAGAAAAAAACTTTTCATCAATCTAATTTTGTTACCTGATCAACCCGCGAGTGCTGTTTGCAATAAATTCGAGGATCTCAATCGCATATTTATCACCGGCAAACTTATTGTGAATCTGCTCTTTAGCCTGGGTAAGATTCAAATTCGATTGATAAATAAGCGCATATATGCCCTTAATTCGCATGATTTCATCATTTGTAAATCCTCTGCGCCTCAATCCTACAAGGTTTAACCCTTCATATCGAAGAGGTTCATGCCCTGCAAGAATGTAAGGCGGAACATCCTGAACAGCCCTGTAGTGACCTGCAATCATCACATGTTTACCAACTTTACAAAATTGATGTACAGGTGAACAACCACCAATGATCGTGTAATCATCAACAGTTACATGTCCACCAAGCTGCACACAGTTTGCAAGAATAACATTGTCACCTACTCTGCAATCATGAGCAACATGCGCATAAGCCATCAATAAACAATTTTTGCCGATTGATGTAAGTCGGGTGTCAACTGTTCCTCTGTGAAGAGTAACAAACTCATGAATTGTGGTGTTGTCACCGACCACACAATGTGATTCTTCACCGGCATATTTTAGATCCTGCGGAACATTTGAAATGGATGCCGACTGAAAAATTGTGACATTTGAACCAATCCTTGCCCCGTCATAAATACAGGTATGGGGTCCAATCTTTGTGTTATCTCCTATCTCAACATCGCCTTCAATTACCACATAAGGAGCAATTTTTACATTCTCTCCCAAGCTTTGCCTTGGGATCAATAATCGCAGTGGGGTGAATCTCAGACATTTTTCACCCGATCAACTATTGCTGCAGTGAAATCTGCTTCGGCAACAAGTGCGCCATCCACAAATATCTCACCACGCATCATTACAAATTTTTTCCGCATCTCTTTCATCTCCACTTCAATACGAAGTACATCACCCGGAATAACCGGTTTCCTGAATTTCGCATTATTGATCTGCATAAACAATGCATTTTTTTCTTCCGGCGATTGCAGTGAGTTCAACATAAGAAGTCCGCCTGTTTGCGCCATTGCCTCAATCAATAAAACTCCGGGCATAATTGATTTCCGGGAAATGTCCGTCAAAAAACGGTTCGTTAATTGACACACATTTTTGTCCCACAATTTTTTTGTCAAGCTCCATGTGAATAATTCTGTCAACCAGGAGAAAAGGATATCGGTGAGGCAATATTTTTCTAATTGCATTAATATCGAACACAACCCCTTCTTTGTTCGCATGTTGATATTTTTTTACAAGCTTTTTCTGCTGGTACATTTTGCGTACCATCTTGGCAAATTCAACATTTGCTTTGTGTCCCGGTCTGGCAGCAAGAATCTGAGCTTTAATCGGAACCCCTATAAGTGCCAAATCTCCAATTAAATCGAGAAGTTTGTGCCTTACGGGTTCATTTTTAAATCTGAAAGATTTGTTGTTCAAAATACCGGTATCACCAAGTACAAATTTTTCGTCAATCCCCAGCTTTTCGCCCAGCTTGTCGAGTTCATCAACTTCAAGGTCTTTGTCAACAATTACCACTGCATTCTCAAGGTCACCACCCTTAATCAAACCTTGATTTGCGAGCATCTCCACTTCACTCAGGAAACAAAATGTTCTTGCAGGGGCAAACTCCGAAACAAATTCTTTTTCAAGGTCAAAAAGGCCTGAGTGTTGATTCCAAGTGCCGGATTTTGATAATCCACCATCACGGTAATTCTGTAATTATCGAGTGGAAGTGCCACGATGTCAACTCCCCTGTCCTCTTCATGATAAGTAACTGTTTGATCTATAATCAGGTAATCTTTTGGTGCATCCTGTTCCACAAATCCCGCTGAAAGGAGTCGCTCAACATAAGGCAACGAACTTCCGTCCCCTATCGGGGGTTCTATTCCGTCGAGCTCAATCATCAAATTATCAATTTGAAGACCATAAGCTGCGGCCAAAACATGTTCAACTGTGTAAACTTTTGCTTCCCCAATACCAAGGGTTGTCCCTCGGGAAATATCGATTACATGATCAACAACTGCCGGAATTTCGGGATTCCCTCCCAAATCAGTACGAATAAACCGCAAACCGTAATTTTCGGGTGCCGGCTTAAATGTCATTTTACATTCGTGTCCTGTGTGGATTCCAATTCCGGACATCGAAACTTCTTTACCAATAGTGCGTTGTTTTATTAACATTTGTTCCTTTTAAGCACAATACTGCCAAGTTATAAACAATAAAAAATTAAACTTTTAATTTACTATATATTCATTTCTTATACAATTGAGAACTTGAGTGGGTTGAGTGGTTGAGAACTTTAGAACTTCAGAACTTTAGAACTTGAGTGCCTCTTCCCGTGGAGCGGGATAAATATTCGTAGCGTCCCGATTGCCGTCTGCAAGATGAATGGGAGGATAGAACGCTTAAATTGTCTGAATCAGGATTTTCAAGATTTAAGGATTTGCAGGATTTCGGCCCGTAAGTGTGAGGAGGGGTAATTGTCCCGATTGCCGTCTGCAAAATGATTAACCGATAGAGAAGGATCAAGCCTGCCTGGGCAGGTGCCATGTTCGTTGAAAAATGTCCTTAACCCAGCATTTTCAACCTGCATGGGATAATTTTGGACAAGGAATCCTGTGAATCCTTTAATCCTGTAAATCGTGATTCAGACAATCTGCAGTTAATCTCCATGAAAATGGCAATCGGGACGATTACCACTCCTCACTCTTGCGTCAAAAATCCACAATTACTTCTTAATCTTCCTGTTGTCAACCAATAAAACAAACTCACCCTTTAAAGACTGAGCTACCACCTTATCATAAATCGAACCTGCCGAGCCGCGCAATATTTGTTCCGTGGGGAGTGTAAGGTCGTAAGCGAGAACAGCCTCCGTTCCGCGGCCAAAATTGTCAACAATATCTTTTATGATATTTTTTAATCGATAGGGGGTCTCAAGAAATATTATCAGTTCATTCATTCTTGAAAGTCGATATAACTCTTTTTTTCTGATCTCCTTTTTCACGGGAAGCCAGCCATAATAATAAAATTTCTCGGCTCTGAGTGCTGAAACACTAAGCGCAGTAGTGAGGGAGGAAACACCCGGCACGGGGACAATCTGAATTTGATTTGACAGTGCAGCATCAAGCAGGATATGCCCCGGATCTGCAAACATCGGAGTGCCACAATCGGAAATAAGTGCTACATTTTCTCCAGCAAGAAGTCGATCAATTATCTCAGGGGTGTTGGCAGCTTCATCATGTTCGTTTAGAGTAACGAGCTCTTTTTTTATTTCCAGTTTGGAAAGTAATCTTCTGGCTTCTTTGAGATCTTCACATACGATAAAATCGACTGTTTGGAGCACCTTAACAGCTCTGAAAGTGATATCTTCATAGTTCCCAATTGGAGTGGCAACTATGTTGAGAACACCACTCATTTTTTCTCCTGCATGTGTGGAGGCTTAAACCCCCTGTAGGTGTCGTATTTGGGAAAATACTCAATTATGTTGTACTCTTTGTCGCGGATTGTCCCACCGCTTGGATAAAAATAATAGGTTTCAACATCCTCTGTTGGAGCTGAAGATGGTCTGCCATTTTCTGCATAGAACCGGAGCTTATATCTGCCACCAACATATTCGGCTGAATCGAGCTGTGTCAGAAAATTTTCATCATTGAATATTAGAAGGTCGTTCATTAAAGACTTCTTTTTTTTATTGGATTTTATGATTATTTTAGTGCAAAGATAGTAATGATTTATTAAAATGTTTTTATCAAATCATTAATTTGTATTTGTCGATTTCTTAAAGCGTTTTTGCCACACATCCATTTATGACACAAATCCCTGATAAAAAACCTGTCAACTCTAGCGAGGATGAGATTCTCAAATCTTTCATAAAGGCAATGCCTTTAATGATAACCGCTATAGACGACGATAATCTTTTTATAGAGTGGAATCATGAGTGTGAGAGGGTAACCGGCTTTTTAAAAGAAGAAATTATTAATAATCCTGACCCGTCAAGTCTGCTTTACCCCGATCCAAAGTATTTCGAATCACTAAAGGAATTCTGGGTTAAAAAAAAGGGTACTTACATCAATCAGGTTTGGAAGATCAGGTGTAAAACGGAAAAGACAAAGCAGTCAGTTGGTCCAATATCTCCCCGAATACCCTGTAAAGGGTGGAGATCATGGGCAATCGGCCTTGATGTTTCAGAACTAAAAGATGTCTCTGAAAAATTGTCTGAAAGTGAAAACCTTTTTAAAACTGTTTACAACTCCGCCGATACCGGTATCGCACTTTGCGATATGAAAGGTTTTTTACTCAACGTAAATTCCTCTTTCGCAGAAATGATCGGGTATGAAGTATCGGAAATTGTCGGGAAAAATTTTTCTGATTTCACTCATCCCGATGACCTCGGAGTTGAACTCGCTATGCTAAACTCTCCTCAGAGTAGCAAAACTTCAATAATGTTTCTCTAAAAAACGATACGTTGACAAAAATGGAAATGCCATTGGGGGGAAACTCAATTTAAGTTTTGTGAGTGATAAAGACGGGAATCCTTCCATCGGATTGGGTATTATCAAAAATCTGACTGAAGAGTTGAAGATTCAGGAAGAACTTGATGATCATAAGGATTACCTTGAGAGTCTGGCAAAGATTTCTGAAATCTTGCTTACTACTCAAGATTTTGACGCCGCAATTGCAAAGTCTTTCGAAATCCTCGGTGAAACTTCAAATGCTGACCGGGTGTATATTTTTGAAAATGATTATGACAAGTTGAATGATGAATGGTTGATGAGTCAAACTTTTGAGTGGGTAAGGGGTGGAGTTGCAAAACAGATTAATAACCCGGTTTTACAGAGATTAAAATATAGTGATACCAATCCACGATGGCGTGATGTCATGTTAAAAAAGGGGTTAATAAATTCGTTGATTAAAGATCTTCCGGCTGACGAGAGATCTATGCTGGAACCTCAGGATATTCTCGCAATTCTGGCTGTGCCAATCTATTTGCAAAATGAATGGTGGGGTTTTATCGGCTTTGACAACTGCAAAACAGAAAAAAAGTATAGTATTGCCGAAGAATCGATGCTTCAATCGGCTGCGATGGCAATAGGTGCGGCAATTAACAGAGAGCAAATTAATCGACAACTCATAGAGGCAAAAACTAAAGCTGAAGAGATGAACAGACTTAAGTCGATTTTTTTAGCAAATATGTCACATGAGTTAAGAACTCCTCTGATTGGGATTCTGGGATTTGCAGAAATTCTTTCGGAAGAAGTTGACGATCCTTATTTTAAAAAATTAACCGACAGTATCTACAAAGCAGGGCAAAGACTAAGTAATTCACTGAGCCTGATTCTCGACCTTTCCAGGATTGAAGCCGACAAACTTACTTTGAATCTTGAGGATGTGGATATCATCGATGTTGTACTTGAGACTACAAGTTATTTCGACCAGGAGATTGTTAAAAAGGGGCTTTTCCTAAATATAAACACTCCTGATGAAATCCCTCTGCTCAAATCTGACAAGAGAATGCTTTTAACAATCGTGGATAACCTTCTTAGCAATGCGATAAAATTCACACATGAGGGTGGAATTGATATTATTGTAAAAACTGAAAAATCAGGTTCAACATCGGTTGTAAATTTAATTGTCAGGGATAGTGGTATCGGGATATCACAAGATTTTATGGATGTAATCTTTGACGAATTTAGACAAGTTTCCGAGGGACTCGATCGTGCTTTTGAAGGGGTTGGGCTGGGGCTAACCATTATCAAAAAATTCACCGAAAAACTTGGGGGGTCACTTTCACTTAACAGTATGGTGGGCCTGGGTTCAACCTTTACCATCAGTTTCCCCGTTGTCGCTCGGAGAACCGTTGTATCACCCGAATCGGGCAGCGAAGACTTTCACCCACTCCACCTGGATAGTCAACTTAAACGAATATTACTTGTGGATGACGATGTCCCAACTCACACGCTGGTTAAAATTTTCTCAAAAAATATCGCAAATATCGATTTTGCTTTTAATGGTGAAGAGGCTATAAGGATTGCTTTAAGGAGGAAAATTGATTTGGTTCTGCTTGATATAAATCTTGGAAGTTCACCTTCAGGAATCTCCGTACTAAGAAGGATGAAGCAGATGAAAGAATTTAAGGATGTTCCAATTCTTGCATTCACGGCTTACACGACGACCACAGACAAACACAAATTCTTTGAAGAGGGGTTTGATGGTTATATCTCAAAACCTCTTATTAAAGCTGATTTTCAAAGGTCGATAAAAAAATATCTCTCGGAAGCGATTAATTATTTATGATCTAAAGCTCTTCGTCGATTTCTCTCAGGTATTCAATGGCTGAAATATCTTCAATCGAAGATAGGTCACCAAGAACCACTCCTCCGGCTGCAATCTCTCTTAAAAGTCGTCTGACTATCTTACCGTTTCTGGTTTTTGGCAAAGCTTCTGTAAATCGAATTTCATCAGGTCTCGCAATATGTCCAATTTCCACCATTACATGGTTTCTCATCTCTTCTTTAAGAAGTAGTGAAGCCTGGACATTCTCCTTGAGTGTAACAAAAGCGACAATCGAATTACCTTTTAGATCATCGGGTCTTCCAACAACAGCCACTTCCGCCACATCTTTGTGTGTATGAAGTGCGTTTTCAATTTCAAGTGTGCTCAATCGATGTCCAGAAACGGTAACAACATCATCAACTCTTCCAAGAATCCAGAAATATCCATCTTTGTCTTTTCTGGCTCCGTCACCTGTGAAGAAGTCACCACCAAAGCCATTCCAATAGTCGTCTTTGTAACGTTTTTTGTCTCCAAAGATGGTTCTTGACACTGAAGCCCAACTGTCTCTAACAACCAAAACTCCATTCTCACCCGGTTTCACAGGCTTTCCTGTTTTGTCAACAACATCAGCCAGGACCCCGGCAAGTGGAAGTGTAGCCGAACCCGGTTTTAATGGCGTGACGCCCGGTATGGGGGCTATCATGAACGAACCTGTCTCTGTCTGCCACCATCCATCAATGATAGGGCACTTCTCTTTTCCTACCGTTTTATAAAACCAGTACCAGACTTTTGGATTAACGGGT
Organism: Ignavibacteriales bacterium; assembly: GCA_016714125.1. Taxonomy (GTDB): domain Bacteria; phylum Bacteroidota; class Ignavibacteria; order Ignavibacteriales; family Ignavibacteriaceae; genus UTCHB3. The sequence goes on from JADJNX010000001.1 coordinate 115,253, forward strand.
TCACCACCCAATGCCAAAACTCTTAATGAATCAAGCTTGTGTTTATTAACCCAACTGTCTCCCTGTCTCATCAAAGTTTTTACAAAAGTAGGGGCGGTGAAGAAAATAGAAATTTTGTGGTTATCGATAAGTTTCCAAAATCTGTCGGGTTCGGGTGAGGTTGGAGCTCCTTCATACATAAATAGAGTGGCTCCGTTGAGGAGAGGTGCATATAGGCCATAAGTATGTCCAGTTGAAAATCCTATGTCGGTTGTACACCAATAAACATCCGTTTCCTGAATATCAAATATCAATTTAAAGGAATAATATGCGGCTGTCATGTAACCCGCTGTTGTGTGCATAATCCCTTTGGCTTTCCCTGTTGTTCCGCTGGTAAATAGGACAAACAGTGGATGCTCGGAGTCAAGATGAACAGCGGGACATTCGTCTGAAACATTATCCATCGCATCGTGCCACCAGATATCGCGACCCGGCACCATCTTAACCGAAGATTCATGCATTCGCTTAAAAAGAATTACTGTTTTTACATCTGGACAACTTTCGAGGGCTGAATCAACTGCCGGTTTAAGATAAATATTGTTGCCACGCCTTACTGCAAGATCGCTTGCAATCACAATTTTTGCTTTTAGTCCGAGAATTCTGTCCTTCAAAGCTTCCGAGGAAAATCCTGCAAAAACGGCTGAATGGATAGCTCCAATTCTGGCACATGCGAGAAGGGCGACCGCTGTCTCAGGAACCATTCCCATATAGATGATTACCCTGTCCCCTTTTTGAACACCCCTTGAACGAAGTACATTTGCAAATTTGGAAACTTCTCTGTGAAGCTGCAGATATGTCATTGTTCTGGTATCCCCGGGTTCTCCCTCCCAGATGATGGCTGCTTTGTTGCGGCGGTGACCGGTAAGATGGCGGTCGAGACTGTTATAACTGATGTTAGTTTTTGCACCAACAAACCATTTGGATTCGTAAGACGATCCCTGCCGGATATAATTCCAGTATTTAAACCAGTGAAGTTCATCAGCTACTTTTCCCCAAAAAGCCTCGGGATTCAAAACAGACTCTCGATAGAGTTTGTTGTATTGATCGAGAGTTTTTACCACTGCTCTTTCGCTGAAATCTTTCAGGGGACGATAAATCTTTTTAAGTGATGAGTTCATCTTAATTATCCGTCTGGTTTCTTTATTATCTTTCATCTTCTAATGCCAAATTCTTAAATTCAAATTTATGTGTGTTAATTAACCGGGAAATCCATTCGGTTTAAAATTTATTATTTTCCAAAAAAATATTTTAACGGCCTTTCAAGACGATTAGCCCATGACCATTCATTGTGTCCCGCACCTCTGTCGAAATAGTAGTCAAAATTTTCGCCAAGAATGAGTCCCTTTTTGAAAAAGACAAAACATCCTCTGTGCGTCCTTTTTACCATCCTCACCACTGTCAAAATAGATTTTTACATTCTTTTTTTCGTGAGTTGATTCAATCAGATCAAAAATTGCATCCTCACCATAATAAAAGGAAGAGGAGAGGCAACCGGCTTTTCCAAAAACATGCGGATATCTCCAAACCATTCTGAGTGAACAAAGCCCGCCCATTGACGAACCCATGATCGCAGTAGCTTCTCGGTCTGTAAGAGTTCTAAAGTTGCTGTCAATAAAATGTTTTAACTCTTCCACGATGAATTTGAGGTAATGATCCCCCTTTTCGGATACACTATACTCCTGAAGTCTGTCATGCGTGTTATATATCCCCACCACAATCGGTTCTTCGATTTGGTTACCTTTGATAAGTTTTGTTACGGTTTCATCGACTCGCCAGTCTTGTCCGGCGTATGATGTAGTAGGATCAAGTATGTTCTGTCCATCGTGCATATAAAGCACCGGATAATACTTCCCCCTCTCCTTTTTGTAGGAGGGTGGAAGCCAGACCAAAATATCTCTCTCTAAAATGGGATAACGGCTCCGGAAACGACGGTAGTAAACAACCGTACCAACTATGTCATGTTTGCCGTTGTTTATTTTATTTGCCAATACTTATTTGTGATTTCTTTAGTTATTGAGAAAATAATCTTTCAACTAACAAGTTAAGAACCTTTTTGATTAAAAAAAAGTGATTTTTCACCTTTTTTTTATGTCTCTTTTTTGATTCTTTAACATAGTCATTATTTAAAATTATATCTTAAACCACTAAAAATCAAATTGTTGGACTTATTAAATGAATAAAAACGTCATCCTCTGGATCGTTTCTGCTGTTATAATCTTTGTTTTTGGTCTCGCTCACTCAGTAGTGAATCAAAACTATCCCATCTCGGGAACGATTGGCATTGAAGGGAAAAAAATAACCTATCTATTCCCAAAAACCACTCAAGCCGGTGGACCTTTTTCATTCATGATCAGGAATGATAATCCAAAGGTTACAGGATATTTTATATTCGATACGGGAGATGGAAAGAAGGAAAAGGTAGAGTTAACAAAAGAAAAAGAGTTGATGACGGGCACTATCCGCGAACTTCCACCCGGTACTAAAATTAAATACTCGGTGTTCCTGAGATATGGTGATAAAACAACTCAAGTACCTTACAATACGGAAGTAACAACTCTTGTAACTGGGAAAACGGGGATTATAATCGACACTTTATACCCTTTTATGCTCTTTTTAGGGCTTTTGCTTTCAGTTAGAGGCGGACTCGAATATTTTAATCCAAATCCGAAATTCAGACTTTATGCACTGATGCCATCAATGGTGTTCATTTGTTTTGGATTTTTTGTGATTCCGGTGAAGAATTTTTTGTTACTTGCGCCACCTCCGGGAGTAATCTTACAGCCTTCTCAGATGTTCTCCATCGAAAGTATATTTTATCCTCTCTTTTGGATAGCCATAACCATTTTGGTTTTTTTCAAAATAAAACCGGGTCTGCTGCTTATCTCAGGTTCAGTGATCACAATTTTGGCATTTATGTTCCTGGGGTGAGTTTATCTCACCCCTGAAAAATAGCCGTTAATAATCTTTAACGAGCTTAATTCCTCTGTAATAGTGGGTAAGAATCTCATCAAATGAAAAACCTTTTTCAGACATTACTGCTGCACCTATTTGACACAAACCAACACCGTGCCCCCAACCTGCGCCTGTGAGGCGAAAACTTCCGGGAATTCCATCTTTAACATCTCTTTTTTCCACTATAAAAGCTGAGGAATAAAGATGTGAATCTGACAAGGCCCTTCTGATCTCAAGTTCCTTGCCGATGATTATACTCTTTTTTGTGCCTGTTATCCTGAGCCTGTAAATCCTGCCTGATTCACCCCTCTCCAGTGGTTCAAGATCGGTTATATCTCCAAGATCAAGGTCCATCTTTGATTTTAATAATGATTTCACCTTTTCTTGAGGGATATCCAATTTCCATCTGAAAAAATCCACTGTTTCCTGGTCATAGTGGAGCAGAATCTGCGAAAGCACAGTCTTATCTTTTGTATTACAATAGGATTCAGGTTCACCGAGTATCCACTTTGTAGCATTTTTTTCATTTGTCAGGTTTGTGTCGAAATTTTCCGGCTCAAACTTATAGTCGATTACCTTGTCCAAATAGGGAACTTTTTTAGTCTCCCAAACATGTTCAAACGATTCGGATACTCCGCCACATGACTTTGAAAACCGTGCATCACAAATTTCACCACCATATTTCATCACAAGTCCATGTGTGTCCTCTACGGCCTGACGGGCAGATTCACTAAATATCTTAGTGATTCCCTGATACCTTTGACAGTGGTCATCGGCGCAGACATCAAAGTCATCATGATCTTCTCTGTCATACCAGCGGACAATCTCATCTTCTGAAATGACGATACCTTTTTCCTCAGGAGTAAGTTTTTTCTTCCCCTCGGATTGTGCAATCTGCGAAAGAAGCCAGCTTCTTGAAATAACAGCATGCGCTTTAAGGAGTGCAGGGCTGCTCTTTGCGCTCATCTCTGATGAAATTACGCTTTTGAGGTACTCCTCAATGTTAATGATGTTTATTGCTGTAACTTTGTTTCCCTTACGGAGCAGTTTGAGTGCTCCCTTGAAGCTCTCTTTCTCTTTTCTTTCCCAATGAAATTTTACACCAATCACCACATCTCTTATCATAAAATGTTCACTCTCGGGAGAATTCGGGGTAAAAACCAGGCTGACATCATCACTTAGCTTTTTGCCGGAACCCTCAACTATGAGTTTACCATTCTTCACGGATGCCTGGAATACTCCACTAAAAAAATCTTCCTGATTGTTAGCGTAATAATCACCATAAAATGTGAAGTTTATTACCTCTTCTGTCAGTATCCCGACAATAATTAGAGGCTCGTCCATAAAATGTTCCTTACAATGTAAATCGAAATTAATTCGTTAATATACAAAACCGTTTATAAAATTTTATTACTCTATACAATTATCTTTTTTATTTTTGTAAACTTCAAACAAAAAGTATTTTAAATGAAGAAAAAAGTCAATATCATCGGTTTTCCGATGGACCTTGGAGCCGGAAGACGAGGCGTGGATATGGGTCCATCTGCCATGCGAATTGCACATCTTAATGAAAAACTTCAACAACTTGGTTATGAAGTTGAAGATTTAGGGGATATTCCAATCGAAATTATGGAAACTCAGAAGGTTGGAAACGACAAACTCAAGTATGTGGATGAGATTGGAAGAACTTCATTAAAGCTTGCTGCCGTTGTGGAAAAAACTCTTGAAAAAGATGAATTTCCACTTTGTATCGGTGGTGATCATTCAATGGCACTCGGAACACTTGCAGGGATATCTTCCTATTGTAACAAAAGAGGTTTAAGGCTTGGTGTTATCTGGATTGATGCTCACTCAGATATGAATACAGACGAAACAACACCTTCCGGGAATATTCATGGCATGTCACTTGCAGCTTCAATCGGGCTTGGATCGAAGAGACTCACAGAGATATATTCCCCTGCTCCCAAGGTGCTCCCGGAAAACACGGTGATCATCGGAGCACGGAGCATCGATACCGATGAAAGAAACAATATTAAAAAAACCGGCATAACCGTCTATACAATGTCGGATATTGATAAGATAGGAATCCACCGGATTACTTCTAAAGTTCTTAAACAGTTTAAAAACAATGTGGATCATATTCATGTGAGTTTTGATGTTGACAGTGTAGAACCCACCATTGTTCCCGGAGTTGGCACCCCCGTTCCCGGAGGATTAAGTTATCGCGAGGCTCATCTCCTTATGGAGACAATCGCTGAATGTGGGTGTATGTCTTCATTGGAAATTACGGAGGTTAATCCAATTTTAGATAATCGAAACGCAAGTGCCGTTTTTGCAGTGGAACTTGTGGCTTCAAGCATGGGAATGAGAATTCTTTAAACATGGATAATATCAAGCAGTTTCTTGCTTATGTTTTATTAATTGGCTCAGTTATGTGGGGACTCAAGGCGTTTGAAGTGCTCGACATAACCTGGCCATTCATATTTTCATTTATATTTATTCTTGTCGGTTTGGCAACGGTAGTGGTTGTTTTTGGAAAACATGATGTTCCGGCGATAATTATTGGGACAACGATGTTTTTAGTGGGGATTTTGATCTATTTAAATCAGAATTTTGATTCAGTCCCTTGGGCCGATCTTCTTCTTCCAACAGCCATGTTTATGATAGGAATCAATCTGATTGTCTTGTTTCTCGACAACCCGAAGGTGCCTTCGTTTTTGTTGGTTTCGGCCGTTTTTGTCGGATTTCCGTTTTTCTTCCTCTCTCAAGAGGGATCAATGACCATGATTTCACTGCTCGAGGCAATTGTTTCAATGGCAGAAAAATACTGGTTAATTATCTTCCTCGCGCTTATCTCAGTTATTCTGCTGCTTTTGCAGAATAAACATCCTAATAAAGAAGAGGACGACCTTCTTAGTTAGCCTGCGCTTTCATTATCAATAGTCCGGTCAGAATAACATTGTTGGAGGGAGTTTCGGCGCCCGATGCATTCTCCTCCGTCATCAAGATGTTAAATGTGCCGGTTTGTGATAAATCAGGAAGATCGTTTAGTTCAAAAATTCGACATTCTGTTTGGGAAGATTTATCCCCCCTGCCTTAAGATAGGCACCATCCTTTTGAATCCATAACTGAAAACCTTTTCCGGAATTAAACGACATCACATTCGAAAACTGAAGATAACCTTTCTTCTCCTTGACCGCATAAAATAATTTGCCAAATGCTTCCGAATAATCCTGCGTACCGTATAAATTGACGATTCCTGCAGTCTTTACCGTACTTATGAACAAGAGTAAATTCTGATTCATCATCACTGTATTACGCAATAGCTCGGTTTTTGCCTGCGTAACTCCCAACTCGGAAAGCTTGGCATCCAGCCTCTCTTCCGTTCCGGAAAACATCGAATAGAGGAAATAAGCCACAATCGAGAAACAGACTATCATAATTCCGATCACTCCCCAAAAGGCTGTGGCAGTAACACTTCCGGCAACATCGATCACCGCACCTCTAATTGGATTCAATTTTCGTTTTTGTTTTCCTGCTACGACCGGACCATCATCATATCCTGTTGTGGTATCTTGAACATTTTCATCAATAGATTCGGGTTCTTCAATAACCTCTTGTTCGATGAGCTGTTTTCTTCTGGCTCTTAAAGGGCTTATTGGATGTACGGGAGCTTCTTCAGATGGCGGTTCACTGATTTCCAACTCATAATCATGTTCATTCATTTCCGGTTGGTCTTCTGCACCTGCATCGTAATATTCCGAATCTGCGGGTATCCCCTGCCTGCCAATATGGGGTAACAAACCTGACTCAGTCTCCATCTCAAATTCTGATTTATCAGAAAGGGACGAATCGGGAGAAGGATTAGAAAATCCCGGTTGTCCCGGTCTTGGTGGAGTGTCTCCACCTCGTCCTGAAATTTGGGTCATTGGAGCCGGTCTCTGAAAACCTGGTTGCCTGTTGTTGGAAGGTCTTGCCTGCTGATTCCGTATCAAAGAATATGGATCAATATCTTCCTGAGCAGTAACATCAACGGTGCTCCCGGCAATTTCCGTTTCTTCGGGAGCATCAGTTTTCTTGGGAGCACCGGATTCCTCAACAAAACTGGTTAACTTGGTGAAACTGATTGTTTTTCGATCGCTCGATCTTGATGTTGCGGTTACTCCCATTTCATCAATTTTCGCAAGAATTCTGTCAAGGGAATGTTGTGGAACTTCCTTTGGATTGATAAAAGAGACCAAAGTGCCGTAAGATTTTGATATTCACCCAATTCCTGGGTAGCAAAATCCTCATTTGTTTGTAGAACGTGGACAATCTCGATAAAGTCATCTTTGTCGAGAGCTCCCAGTGCAAATGCCTGGATCAGGTTTTGATATCGGTTTTTTTCTTCAACTGTCATGCTTCACCATGCAATAAATTGTCTCTTAAAGAACTGAGTGCCAGTCTGATTTTGGAGCTGACAGTCTGGATGGGAATATTAAGATTTTTGCTGATTTCTGACTGTGTAAAGCCGTAATACATCCCCAAGTAGATTACATGCTGTTGAGCTTCAGTCAAATTCATCAAAGCTTTTTCGATGTTTTCGCTAATATTTAACGCCATTTCCAGGTCAAGAGGATCAATGTGTGGACTCAGATGAGGAATAACCAAATAATTCTCGTAATCATCTGTATATTCATCCATTTGGGTGGAATTTAATTTCCGCCTCTTGGTGTCAATTGCCTTGTTCCTTGCTAAAGTTATTATCCAGCAATAGGCATTTTGAGAATTTCTGTCATATTTTCCGGCTTTATTCCAGATTATCAGAAATACTTCCTCGAAAGTGGTGTCTGCAGTTACCTCATCTTCAACGATCTTTGTAACAAGAGCATATACCAGTTTGGAATATCTTTTGTAAAGATCTTTGAATGCATCGACATCTTTTTCGGCGATTTTTACAAGAAGTTCGTGATCACTCAATATCAATCCGATTGATTAAATGCTTGAAAAACAAATGAATTGTTATTTTATACAATCTTAAATTACAAATTTACCAATTTTAACACCCTTGTCAACACTTTTATAAAATTTATGGAACTAAAACTTACACCTTTTGAAACAAATTTCGATTATGATATCAAATTTAATATCGAATCGAGTGGAGAATCCCTTCTTTGTAGTTATATCATCACGGGCAACATAACAAAATTAAATCTAAAAGAAGGAAGAAGCGCCAAAAGACAGTCTTTTCTTTGGCTAGATACTTGTTTTGAATTTTTCTTAAAAGAGCAGAATTCTTCCGATTATTATGAGTTTAATTTTGCATCTAACAGTGACTATAATATCTTCCATTTCCCCGAATATCGTGCTCCACTTACTGAGACAAATAATTTTTCGGTTGATTCCCGGATGGAAATTGAATCAGAGAATAAAATAGTATTTGATTTTCAGATATTTCCGCATATAGATGTAGCAGGAAAAGAATATACTTTTTTGGCATCGGTAATTCTTAACACCCATGACAAAATAGTCTCACTCTGGGCTGTTGATCATGCACATCCCAAGGCGGATTTTCATGGTTCAAAAACCTATAAAAACAGGATAAGATTTTAAATATTTATATTAAACCATTACCTCTAATGAAACGGGTTAATCTATTTTATAAAAAATTATTAAGTTGTTTTATAACAAGTAACACTTTAACATGTTTTTAAAAAATTTTGGATGAAATTATATAAAGTTTGATTTGCTCCTTAAAGATTTTATTTGACTATTTATCCCGATGATTCCCATTGGTTTTGCTCATAACAAAAAAAAAGCTGCCCGTTTATTGGGCAGCTTTTAGGGAATTTTGGATAATCTGTTTAAGTGAGATCGTCGAGGATAGCCTGAAGTTTGGCTATGTTTTCCTCCCAGTCACGCTTTTTAGCTCTTTCCTTTTCGATGATGTCAGCGGGAGCACGCGATACAAACTCTTCATTTGAGAGTTTTTTTGTGAGACCAATTAAACCACCATTAAGTCGTTCAATTTCCTTCTCAAGACGGGTTCTTTCCACTTCGATATCAATCAATCCTTCAAGGGGTACAAAGATTTCACAGTCTTTTATGACCGCTGAGGCGCTTTTAGCGGGGCTAACAATGTCGCTTCCTGAAGTAATTTCCTCGACTTTAGCCAATTTCTTTATGAGATCGCCGTACAGAGGGTCGTAAATTGTGGTTTTAAGATGAAGTTTAACGGGTTTAGAGGGGGCAATTTTCATTTCACCTCTAATATTACGCACTGCTGTGATAAGATTTTGAAGGAATTCCATCTGTTTCTCCCCTGCAAGATCAACTTTTGAGTCATTAAACTCAGGGAACGCAGCAACGGAAATTGATTCTCCATCACCTCTTGTTTTGATGAGGTGCCATAACTCTTCAGAGATGTAAGGCATAAATGGATGAAGCAACCTTAAAATCTTGTCGAAAAGCCCCACTGCCTTTTGTGCAGTATCAAGTTTAACCTTTGGATCATCACTATAAAAACGATTTTTGATCAGTTCGATATACCAGTCACAAAAATCTGTCCAGATAAAACTGTAAATAATTTTTGAGGAGTTGGTAAGTTCAAAATCTTCAAGCGCTTTATTAAGGTTTTTGACGGTAGAATTTAACCGTGAAGTTATCCATTTGTCAACAAAATCCTCATTCTCAGGGACATAATTTTCATCGTATTGAAAGCCTTCCGGAGTATTCATTAAAATAAATCTTCCGGCATTCCAAATCTTGTTGGCAAAGTTTCGACCCAGATCACATTTATCTTCACTGAACCTGACATCCTGACCAAGTGGCGCAAGAAACATCATCGTAAACCGTAGAGCATCCGCTCCATACTGGTCGATTACATCCAGTGGATCAGGTGAGTTACCAAGTGATTTACTCATTTTTCTTCCTGTATCATCCCTGATAACGGAAGTGAAATAAACATGTTTAAATGGAATCTCGCCCTGGAAATAATATCCGGCCATGATCATTCTTGCCACCCAAAAGAATATAATATCGGGAGCAGTAACCAGTGCATCTGTTGGATAATAATATTTTTGCTCTTCTTCAGTCTTAAAAACATCATGAGCCCAGAGCCAGCTTGAAGACCATGTATCAAGAACATCATTGTCCTGAACCCAGTTTTCTGCATCAACAGGTGGATTAACATCACAATAAATTTCTTTGGTTGTTTTGTGATACCATACCGGAATCCTGTGCCCCCACCATAACTGACGGGAGATACACCAGTCTTTGATATTCGACATCCAGTGTTCGTAGGTTTTTACCCAATGTGGAGGATAAAAGTTGATTTCTCCACTCGTTACTGCGGTAAGAGCAGGCTTTGCCAGTTCATCCATCTTCATAAACCACTGCTCCGACATGTAAGGCTCAACCTGTGCATGTCCTCTCTGAGAGAAGCCAACATTGGTTGTATAGTCCTCACTTTTGAGCATGAATCCCTGTTCCTCGAGCATTTTAACCGCTTTTTTACGGGCATCATAACGATCGAGTCCCCTGAATTCTACGGGAGCATTGTCATTAAGCGTTGCATCAGGGTGAAGAATATTAATTAATTGCAGATTGTGGCGTAAGCCAACTTCATAGTCATTTACATCATGAGCGGGGGTAATCTTCACTGCTCCCGTTCCAAATGTTGAATCAACATAATTGTCGGCAATTATTTCAATTTCTCTTCCTGTAAGCGGGAGAATAAGTTTTTTGCCTATAAAACTGCTATATCTCGGATCATCAGGATTAACGGCAACAGCAGTATCACCAAACATAGTTTCGGGTCTGGTTGTGGCCAACAACTATCTCACCACTACCATCAACCATCGGATATCTGATGTGATAAAGTTTGATGTTCATCGTCTGATAATAAACTTCTTCGTCTGAGATAGCACTTTGAGTGACGGGGTCCCAGTTTACCATCCTGTAACCACGATAGATCAAACCATCTTTATAAAGTTTAACAAATGATTCGATTACTTTTGTGTAATAATCATCATCCATCGTGAAGCGAAGTCTGTCCCAATCGCAGCTGATCCCAAGTTTCTCAAGTTGGCTGATAATTATTCCACCATACTTGTCTTTCCACTCCCAACAATGTTTCAGGAACTCTTCCCTGCCGATATCTTTTTTTGTTATGCCTTGAGAAGCGAGGTGATTTACAACCTTTGCTTCTGTGGCAATGGAGGCATGATCTGTTCCGGGAACCCAACAGGCATTATACCCCTGCATTCTTTTATAACGGATCAAAATATCCTGAATTGTGTTGTTTAAGACATGTCCTAAATGGAGCATTCCTGTAATATTTGGTGGAGGGATTACTATTGTGTAAGGCTTCTTTGTATTGTCAACTTCAGACTTGAATAATTTATTATCCTGCCAGTATTTGTACCATTTGGCTTCAACCGGGGAGGGACTATAAGCTTTGTCTATCTCTATCATTAATGATCCGATAATTTAAAAAATTCCAATTATAAATATACAGAAATTCAAAGTCATGAATACATAAGGTAAGGAATCCAAATGCCGAATCAATTTTCAGTTATCTGAATAGTGTCAAGCCGGGTTAAACAATGAATAGGTTATTGTAACTGGTGGCTGGAAAACTCCAAGTCGGTCTTTATTCTCATACAGGTTTTGAATTGAATAAGTTAAAATTATTAATTGTTTTCATATGGTACCTTAAGGATTAAATGGATTCCAGTTTGCACTCAATTTATAAAATATTTATATTTCGTCTCAAAATGTAATAATCTACAATCTACCCCAACATTCGTTTAATCGAGTTTCAAATGCGCAAAATACCTGTCGGAGTTCCTCGTAAAGTCAAAGATCAAAAGGAAATTTTTAGTTCCGAACCTGAATCAACCCCGGAATACTCAAAATCTTTAAAAGACTATCAGACTATAATCCCCTCACTTGAAGGATCAAATCTGATATCTATAATAAAAACTGATATGCAGGGGAATTATACATTTGTCAACGACTCATTCTGCCGGGAATTTGGTTACCAAAGGGAAAAACTTTTAGGTACCCCGTCACTTCTCACAATTGTGGAGGCTGATCGCCCTCTCTGTGTTGAAACTGTGAAAAAATGTATGGCTAATATTGGCGTCCCACAACACGTTGTACTTCGTAAACCGACAGCCGGAAATGATATTAGAGTAAACGAATGGGAATTTACTTTAGTTGCCGATAAGGATGGAATTCCTTTTGAGTTAATTGGGATCGGCTTTTCCGTCGCTGATAAAATTAAGGCGGAACAGGATTATTCATTAATACTTTCAAATTTTAGTGATGTTATTGTCACAATTAACCGCCACGGGTTTATTACCTATGTTTCCCCCTCGGTTACACACCTGTATGGTGTTAAGGTTGAGAATGTTATTGGGAAACACTTTTCTGAATTAACAGTTGATTCCAACTGCCCCGACTTCTCAGCTGCTTTTGAGAAAATATTAGAAACAAACAGTCCAATCGAAATCGAACATTCTTTTAATGATGCTTATGGTAATGAAAAATGGAGTAATTCAAAGGTTTCGGTTAACCCCCTTAGTGGCGAATTTATTATTATCACCAATGATATCACACATCGAAAATCCATAGAAAAGGATCTTCAACAGAAAAGTGCTATTATCCACACTATTCTTAATACTGCTCCAATTGGAATTTGGATGCAAGACAAAGATGGAAAATTCCTCTTTGTAAACGATTCATTTTGCAACGCCGTTGGCGTAACAGAAGCGCAGTTTCTCAAATCAGACCACTACTCAGAGCTGTTAGAGGCGGACTCTTCAAAACAATGTATGACCTCGGACAAGGTAGCATACGGCAAGGAAGGCCCTTCCGTAAGTTACGAGAAAATAAGGTGCGCAGATGGCAAACTTCATGATCTAAAAGTGATCAAGACGAGAATGGTGGACGAACACCTGAATTTGACCGGCCTGGTAGGTATATCAGTTGATATTTCTGAGCTGAAACAACTTGAATTCCAACTGAAAAAAGCCATGGAAACAGCGGAATCAGCTTCAAGACTTAAAGATGCCTTTTTAGATAATCTTTCACATGAGCTAAGAACGCCGCTCCAGGGAATACTTGGTATGACTACTATTATTCAAGAAGTATTTGAAAAGAGCCCAAATCCTAAATTTGAGTACGCTATGACTTCATTGGAGGATTCAATTTTCAGGTTGCTTAGAACAGTTGATATGATACTTGGCTTTACTCAACTTCAGATTGGGGACTTTAATATAAATCCGAGGAAAATGGATATCAACCAACTTTTGGTAAATATTGAGAAACAATATCGCGAAAAAGCAAAACAAAAAGGGATTTTGTTTGAATTTACACCCGGGGATAGAGCTCATATTGTCAAAGCAGATGAAAATTCGATTCTCACAGTATTTGCTCATCTCATTGATAATGCCGTAAAATTCACCCGAAAAGGAAAAGTTTCAATAATAATTGAGGACACAGAACTATCTACACTAGTTTATATTAAGGACACAGGCATTGGAATGTCACTCGATTTTCAACAACATTTGTATGAGCCATATTCTCAGCAGAGTATAGGAAGGAGTAGAGATTTTGAAGGTCTCGGACTTGGACTTTCCATTGTTAAAAAACTGTTAGACTTGAATAACATAGATATAACAATCGAAAGCAAAGAGTCCGTTGGAACAACGTGTCTTCTCACTTTCCTAAATGATCTTGACAACTAAATCTATCCGATTTGTGATTTCAAAAATCACCTTAAACTGATTTTTTTAGTTTACTTACTGCGGTGATTGTCGAACTTGTCAACCATACCACCATATAACAAATCGTTGGCCTGGGCACTGTGTAGCAGGTCATGAGGGAAACCAGGATCAACCCGTGTCAGTTCGTCAAGGATTAATAATTTATCGGCTGGAATTTCAAAATCGAGACATCCAAGACTGTCAATTATCTGTGACTCTTTTCTTGCACCAATTACCGGAATTATTCTAAATCGGTTTTGCCTGTGCCAGTTCATCGCAACCTGAGTAGCAGAAACTCCCAACTCATTGGCAATTTCAATCACTTTACCAACTATCTGATTGCTCCGTTCATTGCGTCTTACACTTTCAGGCTTTATTCTTCCTCGGCATCGGCATCTTTAAGATATTTCCCTGAGAGTGCTCCCCCGGCTATTGGTGCCCATGATGTACATGTAACATCAAATTGTTCACACATGGGAAGAATATCTCTTTCAGCTTCTCTCTTAATTAAGTTATACTCAGCCTGAAAAGCCACAAACTGTGACCATCCCTTTAGTTCTGCCATCACCTGGGATGCAGAAACCACCCATGCAGGTGAATCTGAAACAGCTATATAAGTTACCTTGCCCATCCTGATAAGATCATCAAGACCACGCAGCACTTCATCCATTGGAGTTGTAAAATCCCACATGTGCACATAAAGAACATCAATATAGTCAGTGCCTAATCTTTTTAAACTGCCCTCAACTGATCTGAACATGTTTTTACGACTGTTGCCCGCGTCATTCAGATCACCTCTCTTTGTAAAAAGGCTGTATTTGGTTGCAACTACAAACTTATCCCGTTCTTTCCCCATAAACTCGGCAAGGAATTTTTCACTTGTTCCCTCGGTATATCGGTTAGCTGTGTCTAAAAAATTTCCACCGGCTTCAACAAAACGATCAAATACTTTTTTACTCTCGTCTTTTTCAGCTCCCGTTCCCCACTCGGTTCCAAACGACATTGTTCCCAAACAAAGTTCGGAAACTTTTAGTCCACTTCTGCCTAATAATTTATATCTCATCTTTTGGTTCGCTTCTAATAGTTAAAAATCAATTTCTATTTATAAGATCAGGTGTAAGCTTCCCGGCACCCGCTCCCAAATTATTTTATAATCTCGTTTAGTCTCTCTCTTACACGGTAATTTGGCATCAAGAGATCAACTTCGCTCCCTCCAAGGAATTGAAACAGGAAGTAGTCCCCTTCCTTCTTTACCACGCCCAAACCTTCCGCATACCAGACTTCACCTGTATATTGTATATTAACTGCCGACAGCCCCTGGGTTGGAATCGTTATTGAGAGTGTATATTTTATTCTTTCGGCAGTCACGGTTCCTGTGTGACCTTGAATTGTCTGATCATAAGTGACACTTCCCAAATAATTTGCCGTGCAGTTGATTATCGGAATAATCACAACATTAAACTTAAAAGCCGACCACGATTGTCCCGCAAAAAATGGGAGTGAAATTGCAGTAATTTCCCTGTCAATTTGAATAAACGGTTTTGCAGTATCAGGGATAAGAGCTGAAAATCCGGTGGTATCGAGATAATAATATAATCCTCGCTCCGTTTTCCTTACTTTCATTCTTTGTTGGCTATTCCCCCCTGTCAAATAGTCAAGCTGTTCATTCTGGGTATAATATGGCGTACCGGCTGTTACCCCTTCAGGTCCCCAATTAACTGTTTTTATTCCAATCGGAAAATAATTGCTTCCACCCGACACCGAATCAACCAAGTATTTAGTAATAGAATTGTTGGGGAGAGTAAAATAATTTTTGATTACCTCCGGTTTGGGTGGTTCAATACTTTCTTTGCAGGAGGTTAAAAAGAACATACCCCCCAGGAGGGTTAAAAGAATTAAATTTTTTCTAAATTTCATTTTGTGAGTGCCTCTTTCATCTTTTCAATCGCTTTAAATCTGTGACTAAGTTTGTTTTTTATGTCGGGGTCCAGTTCTGCCATAGTTTCATTGTATCCTGTTGGTTTAAAAACAGGATCATATCCAAATCCATTAAACCCTTTTTTTTCAAGTATAAGTTCTCCATTACATTCACCTTCTGTGGTTATAGTCTCTTTTCCATCATAATAAGCCAAAACACAAACATATTTTGCGGTGTAAGGTGGACTAAAAGCCCTAATTTCCTCCAGGACCTTATCGGTATTTTCATCATCCGTGGCATTTTCGCCAGCATATCTCGCCGAATATACTCCCGGCCTTCCGTCGAGACAATCAACCCACAGGCCTGAATCATCCGCAAGAGCAGGAATTCCTGTCAGTTTAAAAGACTCCTTTGCCTTTATAATCGCATTTTCCTCAAAAGTGGTTCCCGTTTCAGGAATTTCGGGAAACATTCTTATCGTATCCACCGGAATAAACTCAAAACGGTCGGTTCCCAGGATGGCCCGTATCTCTACAAGTTTCCCTCTGTTTTTTGTTGCCAGTAAAATTTTCTTTCTGATAGCCATTTTAAACTCCTGATTCAAAAACCTGCAAAATTCCCAATTTATTCCCTTAAATTTAGTCTATTCCTTTATTATTTTTTGGGTAAAAATGGACAGAGCCAAAGCAGAATCACATCTTAATAAATCCGGATTATTTATAGAATTTATTTCCCAACTGATAAAAATTCCTAATTTAAACCCTCTACTACAACCTTTTTTTGAACCGCGAGGTCTAACCCATTAAGTAAACGGAAAATATGGCTCAAGACGGTTACAATCTGATAAAAGAGGCTCAAGCTGGCAACAAAGATGCCTTCGAAGTCCTCGTTAAAAAGTATGACAGAAAAGTCCTTACTCTGGCTTTGCGTTACACCCGCTCGGAAGAAGATGCTAAAGATATCTATCAAGAAGTCTTCATCAGGGTTTACAGGAGTCTGCCAAAGTTTGAGTTTAAGAGTGAGTTCTCTACATGGCTTTTTAGAATTGCGACAAATGTTTGTCTTACTTATATCGAAAAAACAGGTAAACACCAAACAGTTGATGCACTCGAAAGCATCAATCCTGACGACGAGGAGAGTGCTCCGGCGTTACAGATCGTCAGCAAAGATCTTAATCCGGAACAAAACTTGCGAAACGATGAGCTTAAAGCAGGAATTCAAAAAGCCGTGGAACACCTCACGGGTAAACAAAAACTTGTTTTTACAATGAAACACTTTGAAGGCTACAAACTCAGAGAAATTGCGGATATCACGGGACTGAACGAAGGAACCGTTAAACGCTATCTTTTTGATGCAACAATTAAAATGAAGAATGCCCTCCGGCATTTCTACAATTAGGTTATGATTATGGAACATAAAGATTTTACTGAAGATATTATTCTGCTGATTAGTGGCGAACTGGCAGATTCTGATGCACAGAAACTGAGAAAACACATCGAAAGCTGTGATATCTGTAAAGTCAGAGTATGACCTGCAAATGCAAATGTTTTCCGATATCAACGATTACCTGCCACAGTTTAATGTTGAAAAGTTGTTGGTTGACTCCAGAAGAGAACTAAGACAAACTTTGTATGCCATGGATGACAAAAAGAGTTTTGTTGAAAAAATCAAAGATTTTTTGGTCTCAGGTGGACAGTACCCGCCCTGACAGGGTCTTTTGGAATAGCAGCAGGTCTCCTGGTTGGGATTTTATTTTTCAGTCAAAAACATTCGGCAATTGATCCATTATTCACCCCCGTTTCAGATAATAAAGATGCACAACCCCGCATAACCAATGTAAGATTTGACGACAAGGATGCCAAAGACGGAAATATCACATTTACATTTGACGCTACAAAAAGGGTAACTATTTCCGGTTCTCCCGAAGATCCTGAGATTCAAAAACTCCTGACCTATTCGATCTTAAATGAAAAAAACCCTGGTACCAGACTTAATTCGATAAATCTTGTAAACAACAATTATAATAAAAATGAATTAACGGGAATTAAAGAAGCACTTGTATCAGCCGCAAGTAATGACGAAAATCCCGGGGTGAGGCTCCAGGCTCTAAAAACTCTGGCATCTCTCCCTTTCGATGATGAGATTAAAAAAACTTATCTCCATGTGCTTGTAAGTGACAAAGTTCCGGGTAACCGAATAGAAGCCATAAATTCATTGGTAAAAGCCATCGAAGCAGGATTCAAAGCCGACGATGAGATACTCTCTGTCTTTAAGAACCAACTTGAGCAAGAAGAAAATCCGTACATAAAGATTAGAGCAAAAACCATTTTAGATTCAAAGGAACTGTAAAAATGCGTACGATAATTTTATTAATAATATTGATACTGAACTCAGTCACCATCGCTTTTGGCGGTGACCTGGATTTTAGAGAATCATTTAATGTCACCCCCGGTGGTACACTAAATCTGAATTCAGATTATGGTGAAGTGGTTATTAAGGTGTGGAATAAAAATGAAGTATTGGTTATTGGAGAGGGAGTTTCTGAAAAAGGAACCGCCGCTTTTACAGCCGACCAGAAACGAAATACGATCTATATAGTTTTTAATAACTCAGTAAAATGGGGCGACTATATTAAGTTCGTTATTACGATGCCGGCTCATTTTAATCTTAACATCAACACTGCCGCCGGCGAAATAACTATTCTTGATCATATCACAGGCAATCATGTTTTATTTACTGCCGGAGGTGATATCATGGGTAAAAATATAAATGGAGGAATGAACGCTTCCACATCGGGTGGTGAAATAGTTTTTGAAAATGTTCTCGGAGAATGTACACTAAAAACTGCAGGTGGCGACATCCAGGTTAAAGATGTAAAAGGTAAAGCAAATTTCCTGACTTCGGGTGGAAACATTGTATGTGGAAATTTTTCTGAAAGTGCTGTGCTTGGAACTGCAGGTGGTGATATTCTCGTGAAAAATGTTGCAGGTAGTGCAAACTTTAAAACAGCAGGCGGCAATATAAAGGTGACATCCTTGCAAAGCAGCAGTGTGTTGACAACTGCCGGGGGGTCACTTATTGTTGATGCAGCAATTGGGAAGATTAATGCAAAGACCTCTGCGGGGGAAGTTTTGATAGGGTTGGTTCATTCCGATGCAATAATTAAAACATCTGCCGGAGAGGTGGAAATTGGAGTTGCTGCAGGAAATACAGGCAAAATCAACATTCAAAATTCTGCAGGCGATGTGGTAGTGAAGGTTCCTCCAACATTAAAATCAACAATAAAAGGAACGGTAACCTCTTTCAACTGGGGCGATGAAGCCGGTGATGAGATTAAGTGTGACTACCCTTCAACCATCAAAAAGTCAGGTAGTAATGTTATTCTTACAAGTGTGTTAAACGGAGGTGGCGGAACCATCGATATAAATGTCAGTATGGGTGAACTGAGGATTAAAAAGAATTAATATCTTATTTGGACTGTCCCCGATCGGGCAAACGGAATTATTTTTGTTGAGTTAATACACTAACAGGATTTAATAATTTCGATTGCCTGATCGAGTTCACCCGTTGTATTATAAAAATGATGTGAAAGGCGTACATACCCCTCCCTCAAAGAAGTGCTGATCTTCTCTTCTGTAAGTTTTTTATAAATCAGTTTTGATTTGGGCGACTTAAAACTAATGATACCTGAGAGGTTTGACAGTTTATACTTACCACAAACCGGTTTTATTCCTATTTGATGGAATTGTTCAATGGTATAAATGGTGTGTTCAATAATTCGGTTCTCAATTTTGGATGGCCCATAAGATAACAACATATTAAGAGCACCAATCAAAGCATTCACCCCGATTATATTGATTGTACCGTTTTGAAGCGAATCTGCCGAGTTGTTGTGATCGAGGTTATAGTCAAGCAGAGATGAATGTGTCCCAAATGTTGACCAGTGATTGAATTTTAAGGTAATGTTGCGCTGGAGTTCGGGTGTTATGTAAATGAAGGCGAGTCCCATCAGTCCTAATAACCATTTTTGAGTACCGCATGTGAGGAAGTCGATTTTACACTCCTCACAGTCAATATTAAGCGCACCGAGTGCCTGTGTAGCATCCACAGAAAAAATGATATTGTTTTGGGAAGTGTATTCGCCGATTGTTTTGAGTTCCGTTCTATATCCATTGATATAATGAAAAGCATTTACAGGTACGAGTTTAGTTCTTGATGTAATGGCAGCAATGATATTATTGGAACTTGCAACTGCCTTGGTCGAGTGAAGAAAATCGATCTCCACTCCCTGATCTCTAAGTTTGAGTAGCGGCAGAATATCAGACGGGAGTTCAATATGGTCGATGAGAATCCGATCACCCGCTTCCCAGGAAATCCCCTGTGCGAGAATATTTAGGGCAGTTGCTGTTGCTTCAAAAAATGCAAATCTGTCAGGTTGAGCATTCAGGAGAATACCAAGTTTGGACTTCGCTTCCTGAGTATCTGCCGTCCACTGGTTCATATCGTCTATGCTCGTTTCGCTTCTTCTTTTAAGAAAAAGATTTGCATGGTCTATTACAGGTTGGGGCAGGGGTGAAAGTGCAGCGTGGTTGAGATAGATCTTCCCGAGTTTGAGATAAGGAAACTGTTCACGGATTTCTTCTATACTCATTGCTTGACTCTTTTGATTCTCTAATTTGAATAAAATTGTCACCAAAATTAATTTTTTATTTACTGAGAAACAAATTTTTAAGTTATATTCTCTAATAGCAAGTAACGGGAATTTTTTGTATTTTGGGTTTTTTTATTGGAGAATTTATGGGACTGGAGTATTATTCCAAATTAAAGAATCTTGGTTACCTCTATTTATCTTTTGCTCACCTTGCTGACAGACAATTGAGCGGGTCGGAGACCGAAGAGATTAAGAAGATTTTGCTGGTCAGATCGGGACAAGAAGACCTGGTTGAGATCGAATCACTGATGGAAGATGTGACTTCCTGGTATAACAGATCTGCAATTGACAGAATTCAAGTGATTTATTCGATTGCTGCAAAGTTAAATATGGAGCTCGATACTGAGGATGAGAAAAGAAGCATTCTTGACGATCTTTTAAGGGTTGCAAATGCAGATGAGGATGTTTCAGAAAATGAAGTGAACTTTATTAAATCTCTCGCAGAAGCATGGAATCTGGAGTTTAATTACTGATTCAAAGTGTTTGTTTGATTTGAATTTTTGAAGTATACCGGGGTGATCGAAAGTTATCAACTATTCGTATCACCCGGTAGAAATTTAATAATTAACTCAGCAGATAATTAATCACATCTTTTGCATAATAAGTGTCGGCGTTGTGTTTCATCAGTATGGGGAGGAAACTGAGGTCATCACCTAGAGTTATTATAGGTGGTTCAACTGAGTCACCAAATCCAGCAGTAGCAAGCAATCCATTACAAAGACATCCACGCCCTGCAAGTTCAACAGGGTTGCCCCCTTTTTTGGTAAACTTATCTTCAGGTTCAGCCGAGCAACGATAACCAATTCTGTCACCTTCTTTTTCATACGGGGTGACAAGCAATCCTTTGTTACAAACTCTCACTCTTTCGTTATAAACAGCGTTCTCTGCTATACTTCCTTCAAGTTCCGCCACTTTAAATGGGAAACCTGTTGGTGAAATTCTGGAATCGGTTCTTATGTTTACAGCACCATCATATCCGAGAGTTCTTAGTCTGGTTCTTAATTCAGGAACCATTCCCGATTCTTCAGCAAGAGCAAAGATTGAGCCGGCTTGAATTCCGGCTGCACCCACTGATTTTGCGTATCGCAGTTTCTCGGGTGTTGCATGGGAACCCCCAATCCAGAATGGAATACCCAGTTTTGAAATCTCGTCATAATCTATAACATCCTTAATTCCATAGACGGGTGGGGCACCGGGTAGTGCACCGGATCAACTCTTCGGGGCGGTGCGTTATGTCCTCCGGCTGTTGGTTCCTCAACCACAAATCCATCAACACTGCCTTCAGGCGATTTTTTGAGGAAAAGGTTGGCAAGCAGATTTGATGATATTATCGGAAGAAATTTTGGCTTATTAAGGTCTTTTGGTATCTCACCAAAAAATTGTTCCGGACTAAAATTGATTGAACTGCTTCTGATGTTAGTACCTGAGACAGGGATTGAATAGGTACAGTCATTCCCAGCGACGATATCATTGATCAAATGCGGGATTTGAAGAGGAATACCTGCTCCCATGGTAATTATATCAACGCCTCCCATGATTGCACCATAAAGCGCATGAACATGAGGTAATGCAATCTTTTCAAGATAATTGATACTTATGGGATTATCGTGTCCCTCTTTTGCAAGTCTTACAACAGCAAAATTTGCACAAATAAGGAGCGCGATGAAAAGGTTTGACGGGGTGAAACCGACATGTGGGATTCCTTTAAACGGTGTATTTTTTGGAATTCCACCCTTAACATAAAACTTGTTCATGATCTCTTTGACCATATCCTGAAAGGGAAATCCCGCAAGAACGCGTCTAAAATGTTCACCAGGATCACCCATCTGGAGGGATCTTACCATCACCCATTCAAGCGCAGTGCCGGAGATTGTCCCCTGCTGACCAAGTTTCGAAACCATCTTTGCGAGTTCAGGACTCGAGATGTTAACTCCCATTCCACCCTGAATAATCTCAGGAAGGGTTTTTATACTCATGTATTACATCTTTCTGACCTCGGAAAAACAAGTACTTTTACATCCGAGTCCGGTGCTTTGAGGCACCCGCTTTCATTAAAATTTCACAATTACAGTCGGAACGGGATTCAAATAAAATACAGAACCATAATGACAAATTATGACATCTTTACCTATAAATCGAGGGCAAAATTCAGTTTATATAAAAAAAATTTAGGAAAAGTGGATTTTTAGCTTATGATCGCATAACAAAATTTCAATTTATTTTCCGACCGCATCTTTGGCATCTTTGTTTCTTTGCTCAATCAACTCCCGGTGTTCATCGGATTCGAGTCCTGTTGGGTGGCCCAAACTGTTTTTCATCTCAATATAAACTTCGTACTCTTCTTTAGTGATTTTATTTTGCCAGTTACCTGTGATAATTCCCAATGTAATGAAGAAGAAAAATGATCCCAATACCAAAGGAGTTACATACTTTTTTTTCACTCTCCTCCCAGTAACCACTTGTTGTAAATATAGTGTATCTCGTACCGGACAGGCATCTACACATTTCATACATGACGAACACTCATCAGATAACACATAATTTACTTTCTCCACTACAATGCGATTAGGACACGCTTTTGTGCAGAGACTGCACGAGGTGCATTTTTCTGCATCCCTTTTTATTTTTAACGGGCTTATAATTGACATTATTCCAAGTAATGCTCCATAAGGACAAAGATAACGACACCAAAAGTTTCGGATTACCACAGAAAGAATAAAAAGTACTGCGATTACAGTAAAAGCAAATTGTGAAATGTCTGCAAAAAAGTAATACATCTTTACATCTGAGATGACATTATAAGGGCTGTCGAGGAAAGCTTTTAATGCTGCTGCGGACATTGACATAAAAATTGCATAAACGAAAAATGCCAGGAGGAGATATTTGATGCTTCTCAATGGATAATCAAGGAACTTTGGAATGCTGATTTTTCTTTTAAACAGTTTCATGGAAATTGCATCACCAAAATCCCCGATCGCTTCTGAGATGAAACCAACAGGACATATCCAACTGCAAAATGACTTTCCCAAAAGGAACGAAAGACTGACAATTCCCAGAAAAATAAAAAAGCCTGCGGGGTGTGCCTGGTGAAGGTCACCGGTAATTGCAAAATAATAAACACTCATCATTGAGCTGATCGGAAGAAAACCCTCCACTCCCGGTGGTCTTGAAAAACTTCCTTCGAGTCCGCCGGTTTCAAAAAATCTTAAAAAATAATAAAATTCTATTCCGATCCATATACACAGAATTGTAAATGCTATCTGTACCCAAAACCGTGAGGATTGAAGTTTTCCTTCTCTCTCTTTTTTCACAGGTTTATTTATTTTTTCAGTTGTCGTCATCTTTGTTTTCCAAATCAGATTAAATTGTCTGATTAAAATTAATACTTTTTCCGAAACGAAAAAGAGAAAAATAAAAATCTTTTACGAATGTAAACTTTCTCATTTAAATACAATTATTATCATAATGAGACACTCACTCAAAAAAAAACGAAATAGTGATTAAGATAATAGCGTTATTCGCAACAATATTCCCGGCATGATATTTGCGGTATAAGCCCATTAGAGTGATTTTTTAATCAAATGAAAGTAAATTTAAAATGCTCAAGACAACACGCTTTTACAGCTTTTGTTTTCTGATTCTAATTACAATTCTTCTTCCTGCTCAGTTATTGGCTCAGAATTCAATTTTCACAAACCAGGTTCCGGTTTCCTCGGGCAACGACAGCGACTATGAGCTGGGAACCAAATTTACCGCTTCCCAGGCTATTCTGGTTAAGTCGATCCGCTTCTATAAGCTGGCGGGCGAAACCGGAGTGCACACAGGAAAATTGTGGTCATCAACCGGTACTCTTCTGGGTTCAGTAGTTTTTACCGGTGAAACTGCTTCAGGTTGGCAGGTTCAAGATCTCACATCCCCGGTAATGATTGCTGCGGGAACTGTATATGTAGTTTCAGTGAACGCAAACACCGAATACCCTATTACCCAAAATGGTTTACAATCAGTTGTTACCAACGGTATTTTAAGTAGTGTTGCAGATGGAAACAACGGAGTTTTTAATGATACTCCTGGTTCTTTTCCAACACAATCCTACAACAATTCAAACTATTTTGTTGATCTTGTAACCGCTCCTCTTCCCGGAACAATTTTTACTACTCAATTACCTCAGA
Source organism: Ignavibacteriales bacterium (assembly GCA_016714125.1). Taxonomy (GTDB): domain Bacteria; phylum Bacteroidota; class Ignavibacteria; order Ignavibacteriales; family Ignavibacteriaceae; genus UTCHB3. The sequence continues at coordinate 139,793 of JADJNX010000001.1, forward strand.
ATTCATTTAATGACGGTCCCTACGAAATGGGTACCAAATTTACCGTTTCTGAAGTTGCACATGTAAAATCAATCAGATATTACAAGGTGCCCGGTGAATCTGGCGTTCATACAGGTAGATTATGGGATGCTTCCGGTTATCAGATAGCTTCTGTTACTTTTACCAATGAAACAGCATCAGGATGGCAAGTAGCCTTACTTCCAAATACTATTGAAATTTATCCTGAAAATGTCTACGTAGTTACCGTGAATTCTAATGTTGAATATGGTGCCACCCCCGGTGGACTTGCCTCAGTAATCACAAATGGAATTATTTCATCTGTTGCAGATGGAAACAATGGTGTTTTTGGAACTCCAGGATCATTTCCTACCAGTTCATTTAACAATGGAAATTACTTCAGAGATGTTGAAGTTGAAGAAGTCTTAAATCCTTTTTTACCACCTGTTGAACTTTCATGGCCAATTGGCGGAGCGTTGATTTATTCAACCACCGGTCAGTTTTCATGGTATCTCCCTTGGGGAATGGGCATTGGATTCCATTTTGACCTCCTTCTCTCCACTGATCCTGCAATGACAACTTACACAGTTTATAACCCCGGATCAAACAACCAGTTTTCTGTTACGGGATTAACACCTGGTGAAACTTATTATTGGAGAGTCAGAGTTCGTAATGTACTTGGATGGGTTTACAACTCTTCAGCTATTCAAAGTTTTGCAACTCAGGGACCCGCTCCCGCTCCCGTTCCTGTGCTCTCATGGCCAATCGGAAATCCAACTGTTTATACTCTTGCTCCTAAACTTTTCTGGTATCACAATGATGCAGCGTATGGACTAACCTACGAAGTTGAGGTGGTTGCAGGTGAGCCTTCAGCACTTACAGGAGTTGCTAATTATCCAAATGTCACCAACAAGTTTTTGCAATTAGCCGGACTTCTTAGCGGTACAAAATACAGTTGGAGTGTGAGATCCATTTCCGGAACCGGCAATTCTGCCTGGTCTGCTCCACAATCATTTACAACCCATACAGTTGCAAATGTAGATGCAGTAGTTTACGTGACAAATCCAACTCTCTATTGGTACCTTGGTGCTGATGGAACAGGACTTACCTACGAAGTTGAATTAGTGCAGGGTGCACTTACTGCCTTTACAGGAACACCAAATTATCCTAACATCACATTCCTCTCACAAGCTTTGAGTGGTCTGGTAAATGGTGAAGTTTATAAATGGAAAGTCCGTTCAAAAAGAGGATTGGAATATTCAGGCTGGAGCATGGAAGCTAAATTTTCGACATTTCCGTATGTTGTAAATAGACCTTTACTTGTGCCGACTCCAACGTGGCCTCTTGGTGGTGCACTTGTATATGCAAGCACAACCGAATTAAGATGGTGGCTTGGAGTTTCTACAACAGGTTACACTTATGACATAGAATTAAGAGCAGGTGCACTTACAGGTACACCAACTGCAATTGATTTAACAGGAAACTCATTTTTGATTTTATCCCTTGCTTCATCCACTAACTACCAGTGGGCAATCAGAGCTAAGAAAAATGGTCAGTACTCAGCATGGTCTTCCCCGGCTTTGTTCACAACAACGGGTTCAACACCAACTGCAACAAAACCGATAGCTTCATGGCCAATTGGTGGAACAACTGTCTACACCACAAATCAACAGTTATCCTGGTATCTAAATTCTGCTTCCGCAGGTTTAACCTATAATCTTAAAGTTTCAACGAACCCGGGAATGAGTGGAGCAAATGTTTACTCCAATCTTTCAACGAGCTATTACGCTCTCACAGGTTTGCAGTTGGGTACTACCTACTACTGGCAAGTACAATCGACTAACGGTTCTGTAACCTCTGACTTCTCAGATGTAGCATCATTTGTAACATGGTCAGGTGTTTGGGCTGTAATGCCTGTGGTTGGAAGTCCTGTTGATGGAATTCAATTAAATACCAACGCTCCTGTTCTATCATGGTTCCTGCCAACTAATGGCAACATTGCTTCCTATGAAGTGCAGTATGCTGACAATCCTGATTTTAACAATGCGGTTACACAGTCGGTTTCTTCAACCCACTATACTATCGCTTCAGGTCTTGAGAATTCAACCTACTTCTGGAGAGTTAGATCATTTAATGAAACAGGTGATGCTTCACAGTTCTCGAACGCAGCATCTTTTGTTCCTGCTTCACCAACTTCAGTTGAAGATCAGACGATTCCTAATGACTTTGTAGTTTCACAAAACTATCCAAATCCTTTTAACCCGAGCACAGTGATTCGTATTCAGTTACCTGTTGACGGTTTTGTAAAGGCAATAGTTTAAGATGTACTTGGTCGTGAAGTTGCAACTCTGCTTAACGGAGAGATGACTGCCGGTTCACATTCACTTTCTTTTAATGCTAACGGTATGCCTTCCGGTCTCTATTTCCTTAGAGTTATTTCCGGAAATTTCTCATCAACCATTAAAATGATGTTGAACAAATAATTTATATGTAGTTAAAAAACTATTATAAATCGCAGAACCCACAGAGTGTTATTCTCTGTGGGTTTTGTGGTTTTAAAGTGAGTTTTTACTATGTTGCTATTTCTCAAAATAAAAAATGATTGGCAACAGTTGTGAAAAAGCTCCTGCTCTCTCTCCTTTTAATCACATCTTACTCTTCCTTGAATTCGCAAGGTACTGTCTATATCGTACTTGGATCGGATACTGCGATATGGGAGTCAATGAGTACAAGCCGATATAATTGTACATATAATATCAGTCTTTTCTCCGACGCTACGATGAATGCTGCCAAAGTGATGGACCCTCAATTCAGATCAAGATTAACCGATTCTTTTGGAACTCCTGTAAAAATCACATGGTGGATGATGGCAGGAAACATCTTCCGGTTTGCGACAAATAACAACGTTCCCCTCGCAAATACCATGACTCTTTGGTTGATGAAAAAATACTACCAAAACAGAATCACCCAATTTGGGGATGAACTTTCGCTTCACTACCACACTTTTGGATGGACTGATTATGACATGGATGGTGTTTACTGGTGGAATCAGACCAAAACATTTATGGAGTGTAAAGACGATTTTGATGTAACTCTTGCACAGTTTCTCATTGAAGAGAACACATTCCCTGTATCTTTCAGAAGTGGCTGGCATGCTATGGATAATAACTGGCAGAACTACCTCGATAAACTTTTACCCTACAGTCTGCATAACGATTCTCCGGCGAAGAGGACTGATTTGACAGAGCCTCTTGACAATACCTATGACTGGTCACTCGCCTCTCCCGAGTTTGTCCCTTTCCATCCTTCATCGAGCAATTACCAATTGGCCGGAGACCTTAAAGGCTGGAATGTTCGGTCAGAATCGATGGGTGGCATTTCTCAAACATTATTAAATTCAACTTTTGCCAAAGCAAGTCAAGGAACTGTCCAACTCGCCTGCATTTGGTCACATCTTCCGGATGTTGCATTTCCACAACAGATTCAGCGGGTTGATTCACTTTTACACAAAGCCGCTCTTCTCTATCCAAATGTAAAATTTAAATATTGCACTGCAATTGAAGCTTACCAACTTTGGAGAAAAGGAAACGATACAATAAAACCTGGAATCAGTTTTTCGGCAATTCCAACAGGTGACCGTACAAAATTTACAGTAACTTCAAATGAAATAATTTTTCAAGCCCAACCTTTCATTGCGGTAAAGGATATCTACAATCGCTATTTTATTGCGGAATGTGTCTCCACCGGGAACAACAGTTGGGAAACCACACAATCATTTTTAACATCCGAATTGGGCAAGGCAGCAGTTGCCTTTACCGACACGATGGGAAATCAATCAATTTCATCTATAAAATTTCTTCCTGATGACAAATTTTTTGATAACCACGATAACGAGTATGCTGAGATTTCAGGCAACTGGACCACTTCTTCCTCTGCAGCCTGGGGAACAGACTCAAGGGTAACCTCCCTCAATCCCGGTGATTCTGCAAAAGTAAGATGGAATTTTTATCCTGAAAAAGCGGGATGGCATTCTGCATATATTCAATTTCCTGATATCCCGAATCAACTTGACTCCCTGCAAATTAGGATCTTTAAAAACGGATTTCCCTTTAAAGATTTGAACTATCCGAATAATACAGAGCGAAAAAAATGGTCCCATGTTGTTAGTACGGAGCTGGAATTGGGATCGGTTTATACTTTTGAACTAACCGGCAAAAACGGGTCAACCTCAGCGAAAACCACGAGTGCAGATGTAATGAAGTTCTCAACTTATGTCCGTGACAAGCAGTTGGTTTGTGGCCTTAATATTCTTGACATGGAAGAACATAATATCGAAGATACTCTTTTCCTCAGTATCCCAATTTCCAACGGAGGAGTCAATAACCTCACAATTCTCTCTGCCGGATCGGTTGATGGTAATCTGTCATCTTTGGGGAATTATCCGGTTACAGTAAGCGGAATGAGTTCAACTCACTTGTCGCTCATATTTGTCCCTACTGAACTTGGTCAATTTACCGATACTGTGGTTATCGCAAGTAATGATCCTGTCTCCGCTCTTCTCAAGATACCCTTTTCAGTAACTGTTATCCCCTACTTTGAAGTGGTGGACAACGATGACTCCACTGGTTATTCGGAGATTGGAACATGGAATAAAAGTGTTGCTCAAGCGTATGGAAACTCAAGCAGGTATGCCAACCTCACAGGCTCCGGTGTAATTCCTGAAGCAAAATTTCAGACGACACTTAACAAAACAGGGATTTTTGATCTGTACTTCATTGTTCCAACCACTGTAAATGCAGCTGACAGAGCCCTCTACAAAGTGAAAGCCGGTGGGAACATTATCGACTCCCTCATCATCGACCAAAATACAGGGAGTGGACTTTGGAAAAAAGTTGGAAGATATAATTTTACTGAAGGAGAAACGGTTTCTTTGGAAGTGTTCGATTCCCGGACAGGAACCTCAGGCAGAGTTCTAAGAGCTGATGCCGTAAAATGGGCAGTAGCGGATCCATCCGGTATTGATAGTGATGGTAATATCGATTTACCCGGGAGTTTTGTTTTGTTTCAAAATTATCCAAATCCCTTTAATCCAAGGACAGTAATCCGTTTCCAACTGCCTGTAAGTGGATTTGTAAATGGAGTGGTTTATGATTTACTGGGTCGCAAAGTTGCTGTTTTGGTAAATGGACCGATGGCGGCCGGTGAACATACTGTTTCGCTGGACGCAACCGGACTCCCTCCGGAGTCTATTTATTTAGATTGGAATCGAGTGAATATTCAAGTGTGATAAAAATGATTCTGAATAAATAATTGCAATTCCCCTGTTTAAATTGAGTTTTGTTTCATGAATTTTTGGTTCAGAATGTCGGTTATTTCGAAATTGAGGTTTTTTGATGTTTAGTTTAAGTCCAATCGGGTTTGTTGAATCTCATCTCAAGGAAAGGTACGAGGCTCCACATCAAGGTGTTTTTGGTGGAGATACCAACTCCGTAATCAGATTGGAAAGGAACAGGAATTATGAGCAGGCTCTAAAAGACCTTGAGGGGTTTGATAGGATCTGGGTAATCTATCTCTTTCATCTTAATGACTCCTGGAAGCCTCTGGTGACTCCACCACGGAACGATAGTAAGAAGGTTGGAGTGTTTGCCTCCAGGTCACCACACAGACCAAATGGAATAGGATTAAGTTGTGTAACTCTTGACAGAATAGACGGACTTAACATTTATATATCAAATTCCGATATCCTTGACGGAAGTCCGGTCCTCGATATTAAACCTTATCTCCCCTGGTCAGATTCCTTCCCGGAGTCAAAAACAGGATGGGCAAAAACAGGAGATAGAATTGTTTATAAAGTGGAGTTTTCTGCAGATGCTTTATCTATATGCAACAGGATTTTTGAGGAGGATGGAGTGAATTTAGCGGGTTATGCGAGGGTTCAACTCGCCTTCGACCCATCTGATACATCCAGAAAGAGAGTTGATCCGGTTTCAGCCAATGAATTTGGATTAACTTACAGAAATTGGCAAATCATCTATACGATTGATGAATCAAAATCAAGTGTAATGATCACCAATATCATTATTCGCGGTTAGATTTCCAGGTTTCTTTAGTGATCAAATAAATCGAATTTTTTATTGGTTTGCCATCAACTTCAGAGTTTTCTATAAAATCCTCTTTTAATGAGAAATGATGAGTTTTCATCAAGTTGATCGATGGAGTGTTTGCACTTTGAACATACCCCATGAGTGAACTTAATCCTAGATCGATAAATCCCAGTTCCATAACCCGGATTAAAGATTCAGAAGCATAACCAACTCCCTGAAATCTGGGAAGTAACTCGAAACCAATCTCAGCGGTTTTCCTGTCATCAGAAAAATTCCACAGGCAGAGAGTACCCATAAAAGCTTTGTCAACTTTCCTTTGGATCACCCAATAAGCCCATTTACTTTCATCAGCACCGGCCAGAGTTTTAGAAATAAATTCCCGGGCTTCGTCCAAATTGGTGACAGGTTTTCTGTCGATATATTGATTTACAGCAGGATCTGATCTTAATGTAAAAAAATTCTCTGCATCTTCCGCAACCGGTTTCCGGAGGAAACAACGCTCAGTCGATAAAGTCCGATTCAAAAAAGTGTTCATAAAATTAATATGTAATAAATAAAAATGTTCGACGATTAAAATCTCGATTACAATATAGTTTCATTTTATCAGAAATCAAAAAATATTTATAAACAAAAACATTTGGGAATTTTGGAAGATAAATGAAAGCTACGGAATTATATGTTTTTAGTAGAAATGCGCTAATCAGTGAGGATTAAATTCAGGTTAAGAAAAGAGGAAATAATCACAATAATCTGCAAACCCATTAATATTATTGGATTATTGGATTACTGCATTATTGGATTAACAAAAACCTCAGTAACTTACTACAAAATAATAAGTTACCGGTTTAAGTGGTGGAGGTGGCGGGAGTCGAACCCGCGTCCGAAATTGAGGCTCCAAGAATATACCACGCACATAGTCAGAATTTTAGTTTCATTACAGTTGCTCCGTCTGACTGGATCGCCCGTCTAATATCCGGTAAAAATTCGCCTCACCTACCCGGAGATCGGATCGACTATCGTATCTAAATGGCGTTCACTACAGAGTTGATACGAGAACTCTGCGTAAACGGCAGCCTAACTAATTAGGCTGCGAGGGCGTAAGATTCGCCTAGTGTTTTTTTACCGTTGTTTAACGTGTCCACGGATAACACGGTACGCAATCCAAGGCTCCTGTCAACCCCGTCGAAGCCAGTTTCACCCCCAATAAAGGGAGCTATTTTTTCCATTTAATGTCTTGTCTTCCCGTCGTAAAATTTTCATGTCTTGCGGCAGTAAAGAAAAAATCGGAAAGTCTGTTTAGAAATATAACGATATTTAAGTTGATTTCCTCTTTATGCATCAGGTTTACCGTTAATCGTTCGGCTCTTCTGCATACTGTTCTGCATATATGAAGAAGTGATGCCCCTTTTGCTTCCACCCGGAAGGATGAACTCTCTAAGCTCTTCCAACTGATTAGAGTAGAAATCTATCTGTTTTTCCAAATCAAGATAAAAATTTTCTTCAGCTCTTGGAATTTTAAAGTTTTTTGGTTCTGATTCAAATGGTGTTGCAAGGTCGGAACCGAGTGTAAAAAGTCTGTTTTGTATTATTTGAAGATCTTGTTTTAGGTCTTCTGACTGAATTTCACAAAGAGCATATCCGATAAATGCATTAAGCTCATCGATTGTACCATAAGTTTCTATTCTAAGATTGTCTTTACCAACTCTTTTGCCACCAAAGAGGCCTGTATCGCCGCTGTCACCGGTTTTTGTGTATATTTTCATTTATCTCGATGATTGTTTATTATGAAAACAAAAAGTGGTGATTAAAGTTCCTTTACTATCGCATTAAACTTGCCGGTGGAACCATCAACAATCAGTTTTCTTCCGTCTTCGAGATATCCCTTACGCACAACCCCAAGAGCATTTACAGAGCCAATGTGACCATTTAGTGCAACAGAGGTCAACACCCCTGCATCTGCACCATTTTCGTCTTTTAGAGCAGCCGGCAGGATGCCATCAAACTTATGGTCAACTTCCAAATTTACCAGAAGTTTCTGAACTTTGTCATAAGTATCAAGTCTTGCAATCACTTCCTGTCCGATGAAACATCCTTTTTTAAGAGATACCTCAGTCATCAACTTAATCTCATGTGGATTAAAATAATCGGAGAGTTCATTTACGCCGGGGAGCTTTTTGCCAGATAATAATCTCTTACAGAAGTTTCAGCCACAAAATCGACTGAAAAGGGACCGTCATAGTTGAGGATATAAGCAGTGAGTTTATCAAACCCGCTGGGATCACCAAAAATCAGATATTTTTCGATTTTATCTGCAAACCGGGATTTAATCAGACTAAATGATTTATCTTCAAATTCAAAATGATAAATTTTGTTTGACTCTTCTTCTTTAATTCCTGAAAGAAGGATAATAAATGTTTGAGCTTGCGGCCCATAGATCTCGAAACTGCCACAGGTACCTGTGTTATCTCTTACATTCACATCGTCGCTAATAATATATCTGTTTATCCATCTGGTCAACTTATCCGAACTGCCAGCACTTCCAAAAAAGGAGTAATCGTGTCCCTTCGTGTACCAACAAAACCGAATCGATAATTCTCCCTTGTCAGAACAAAAAATAGTTCTGATGCTCTCACCCGGTTTAAGATTTTTTAGATCGTTTGTGGAAATCCTGTTGAGAAAATCGAGTGCATCATTACCTTTAATTTCAAGAGTGGAAAAAGATGAAGTGTCCCTCACCGCTGTTCCATTTTTGAGCAGTTGTATATCTGCCTTACTTCCCTTTTTTACTCTCTGTAATTATGTAATTGTTTCCGAAAAGTGTGAATGTATAGCCATTTTGCGACAATATATCTTGAATTATGGAGGTAAAAATTTTATCAGTCATATCAGTTGTTTTGGGCGTATTAATAAATTGAGCTACTGCCCGGAGGATTAATTCCGGGCAGCAATAAGAAGTGTTAAATTTAGTAAGGTGTTACTTTTTCAGGGTACCGGGTATTCACATAAAGTGAATCTTTCCAAATGTATGTAACCGAGTCAATGATGGAAATGTAGTGATCGTTATCAACAAAAACATACTCGATATAATCGGGATATTTATCACCATTGGCGTCTGTCATAATTCTTTTTTGATTAATTCCTTCATAAGTTTTGAGCAGATGAGGCTGTTTATCAAAGCCGTTGATGAAGAAATAATTAAAATAGAAAGTTGCGTTTTTGAACTGGGCATAAAAGTCGATTTTGGCATATGGGATGTTTTTCCCTGCCCAGGTTTGCATTGAAATCGATTTGAATCCACCATGTGATGGTGTATATTTTTCCCACAACCGTCCAAATACTTTGCCTTCGTTTTTGAAGCCTGTCATGAAGAACATGGCAGTTCCAAGTCGGGTTGAGTCATAGTCAATGAAACTTTGATCATAACCGATAACATTTTTCGATTCTATGAGTCTGTCTCTCTCCTGTCCTTCTCTTGAAGTTGCAATTAATGCAAAAACGAGTTTACCTGCCGATTCCTGGCGGTAGATTACCGCAGCCGGAGGTATTCCCACTGAGTTGGGGATATCCTCTTCGATAACATAACTGCCTTTCGGATAGGTTCTGAGTACAGCCTCCATAAGATCGATTGTATCCCCCGGGAAACGGGTTTTAGTCAGAGATTTTCTTTTTTGAAGGTTATACTCCTGTATGGAAAGATCTTTATCCGGTTGATCTTCAACAAGATCAGTTGTCTCAGTGGATCCAGTTGCAGTAGGATCTTCAGTTACTGTGTCATCTCCACAACCTGCGACAAAAATCGCAAGTCCATAGATTAAAACAAATGTGATTAGATATTTTAACTTCATTTTTAAACAGTTCCTTTATTTCTTTGCGTATTCTTCCATAAACCAAGCGGAACTTATTATTCCAAGCCTGAAATGGTTGAGATCAAAGTGTTCATCCGGTGAATGGAGATTTTCGGTGTTAAGGCCAAGACCCATAAGCACTGCATCGGCTCCCAGATATTTTTTAAATTTGGCTACCACAGGAATACTTCCACCTTCTCTGATGTAAACAGTATCCTTTCCAAATGCACGGCTGAGTGCATTTGTTGCAGCAGTGATTGCTTTGGATTCCAGTGGAACCAGGCAGGCTTCAGCACCATGAACTTCACTTACCTTCACTTTAACAGATTTTGGCGCAACACTTTCAACAAAATCTTTAAACTGCTGAGCAGTTTTTACGGGATCCTGATTAGCGACAAGTCTCATACTGATTTTTGCTGAGGCTTTTGACGGGATGATCGTTTTAGCACCTGCACCACTGAATCCACCCCATATCCCATTACAATCCAACGTTGGTCTCGCTCCGGTTCTTTCTATAACTGTATAACCTTTTTCACCCCAAAGTTCATCAACGTTTAAATGGTTTTTATACTCTTCTTCAGAGAATTCGAGTAGCGCAAGTTTATTTCTCTCAAGTTCTGTCAGAGGTACCACATCATCATAAAATCCCGGAATGGCAACTTTACCATCTTCATCGTGCATTTTAGCAATGATCTGAGAAAGGATGTTTACCGGATTTGCAACAGCTCCTCCAAATGTACCTGAATGGAGGTCTCTTGATGGACCGGTAATCTCAACTTCCATATAACACAATCCTCTTAACCCATAGGTAAGAGTTGGCAGCATAGGAGCGAAAAGAGCTGTATCTGAAACAAGCACCACATCACATTTTAATAATTCTTTATTTGCTTTCAGGAATGGTTCAAGACTAGGACTGCCAATCTCTTCTTCTCCCTCAATAATAAATTTTACATTGAGAGGAAGTTCACCTACCGTCTGCATTATCGATTGAACCGCTTTAATGTGCATGTAGAGTTGACCCTTATCGTCAGTTGCTCCACGAGCATAGATTTTACCATCTTTAATAACGGGATTAAATGGCTCGCTGTGCCACAATTCCACAGGATCAACAGGTTGGACATCGTAGTGGCCATAGATGAGAACAGTTGGGGCACCCTCAACTCTAAGTCTCTCTCCATACACTACCGGATGTCCGGCGGTTTGCATCACCTCGGCGCGGTCGAGTCCTGCTTCAAGCATTTTCTCGGCAGTGAAGGCAGCACATTTATTAATGTCGTCCCTGTTCTCAGGAAGTGTGCTGATGCTGGGGAAACGAAGATATTCGGTCAACTCACCGATATATTTTTCGATATTTTGATTTACATGTTGTTCTAAATTGGCCATAACAATCCTTAATTGATCTTGTATTTGTAAATAATGGGAACAAATTTTTCGAATCTGTCCACGGTCTTTACATCCATTTTTCTTAAAATATTCTTCACAGGAATAAATTCATGTGAATAAGGGTCATCTATCAAATAAATAAATCCTGTCTTATCAAGAGCGATCGATTCAATAGCTGCTGCATACCGGAATGCATGATAGCCGGGTATGTAATTGGTTATCTGAAAAACTCTTAGATTCGTGACTTTAAATTTATTATCAAATTTTAAATTAAAAAAGTTTAGTCTGTTTCTATCCACTCCCCAAAGTGAACCGTCTTCACCGGGAGCAAGCCCTGTTATTGTATTAATCCCGAGATGATCAAGTAACATGGTGTTTACAATCTTAAGAGTTTTTTTATCAATCACCCTTATCAGACTACCATCAAATGTTTTTTCACCTCTTTTGATACCTTCCAGACCAAGGTAGAGGTAGTTGGAATCAACTGCCAGCCCTTCGTATCCGATGTTGTCAGAAATATGCTCTCGAAACAGTGAATCGGGAGTAATATCAAGTCGCTTTAACCCTGTCACAACCAATGAAAATATGTTATTGTTTTTGAATATCACCTCATAGATACCAAATTGTGCCCGATATTTACTATCAGGCTCAATGCTCACATAAACTTTGCCTGAATATTTATCATACGCAATATCTTCAAAATCAAGCTTTACTTTATCTGGCAGGCTATCAGTTATGCTTGAATCGATAGCAATCGCTTGAAAGAAAAAATCATTATCCACCACCTTAAGAAGATGAAATGCCTCTTTATCATCACACAAGATGAAGACGGGTTGCCCCAGTTCATCAGTTTTTATAAAAGCCATACCCGAAGTCTGATTCGGGAAATATTTGCCATCTGTTAACCATGTAGGAAATCCGATAACAAGCCCCGAAGGAGAGCCACACCTGCTCAACTCAAAAAATAGTGCTGTTATAGTTAAAGCTATAATTGCTATATTTAAGTATTTTAATTTCATTTAGTTACAAAACTAAGCAGTTTTACCATTAGAAAAAATACGAAGGCACTACCCCAAACTAATGATCCTAAGTTTTTATGTGATGAGGAAGTTTTTTATACCATTCCTCTTTTCTGTATTCTCTCTTTTCTCGATTTTCATCCTCCAGTTTTTGATGAGATTCTCCGAACAATTGATCGGCAAGGGTATAGCAACAACTCTGATTATTCAGTTGATTGTTTACAACCTGGCATGGATGATGGTTCTGGTGGTGCCCATGGCGGTGCTGGTTGCCACTCTTATGGCATTTGGAGGATTATCTCAGAATAATGAAATTACGGCGATAAGGGCGGCAGGATTAAGCATCTACAAACTGACAATTCTTCCGTTGCTTATGGCAGCAGGACTTGTCTATTTTCTGATCTATTTTAATAACGAAATCCTTCCGGATGCAAATCACAAAACTAAAAACCTGATGTGGGAGATTACTGCAACCCGACCTGCTCTTTCAATTGTGCCAAATGTTTTTATGACCGAGATTTCAGGTTACGCGATTCTTGCCGAAAAAGTGACACAAGATTCAAACAAATTGACGAATGTTAAAATTTATGACAACAGCAGAACAGGTGCAGTTAATATCCTCACTGCCAAAAGAGGTGAATTAAACTTTAATCTTGACCGTACAAAACTTGTTATGAATCTCTTTGATGGCGAAATCCATGAGCAAGGAGAAAACTACCTTTACAGAAAAATTCAATTTAAGCAACATCTGCTTTTGATGAATTCTGAGCAGTTTTCGCTAAAGAAAATTACCGACGACTATCGTTCCGATCGTGAACTTGGGATTGCCGACCTGGAACTCAGGGCTGACAGTATTAAAAAGTACTCTCTGAACATGTTCAAATCATGAGCAGACTGTCAAGTCCCTTCTTCTATGGTGATTCCATTGGGAACGCCCTGCCACCAATGAATGCAGGTGATACCGGAACCCCTGTCTATTATGAAAGACTAAAAGGAAAAGTTAAACAGCAGCTTTCAACGATTGAAACAACCCTTACAGCAATCGATTATTTGATTTTGCAGGAGTATGCTTACAAAGTTGAAGTGGAGAAGAAATTTTCGATTCCTGCCGCGTGTCTGGTTTTTTTATTGCTCGGAGCTCCGCTTGGAATGATGACAAGAAGGGGTGGTTTTGGTGCCGCTGCAAGTATTAGTCTCTTCTTTTTCCTTCTCTACTGGTCTTTCCTGATTGGTGGGGGAAAAACTTGCTGATCGTGGGCTCGTCTCCCCGTTTGTAGGAATGTGGGCTGCAAATTTTATTCTTGCAATCACGGGGCTATATCTCTTCTATAGATCGGTAAGAGATAATGCCACAATCGACTTATCATCACTGCAACGGTTTTTACCCAAAAGATACAGAAAGTCTGATGGCGATGTTCAAGATACTTGACAGATACATCATCAAAAGTTTTATTCTGTCAATCTTTTATGGACTGATGGCGTTTACTCTTCTTTTTGTCATCATCGATCTGATGGAAAATCTCGATGACTTTATTGATAATAATGTAGATACTCTAATCATTCTAGAGTATTACCTCGTTTTTACTCCCGAAATCCTTAAATTGATGACTCCTGTCGCAGTGCTTTTTGGAGGGTTGTTTACAGCGGGTAAAATGTCGAGCAACAGCGAACTCACTGCAATAAAATCGAGTGGTGTTTCTATCTATAGATTCATGCTCCCCTTTATTATCGTTTGTATCTTTATTTCGGGATTAATCTTCTATTTTGGTGGGTTTGTTGTGCCCGATGCAAATGTGAGAAAAACACAGATTGAGGCAGAGTACCTTAAAAAGAACGAATCATCGGCAATAAGCAATCTCTTTTTTCAGGATCCCCCCAACAGAATTATCAACATGTTCTATTTTAACCCTGAAAAACTCGAAGCTTATAAAACAGGGATTCAAACCTATGATACCCTGAATTCGATAAAGATGACTCAAAGAATTGATTCCGAAAGGCTTGTGTTTAATCCAACAACAGGAACTTGGACTGCTTATAACGGTACTATTAGAATATTTAGCGAGTTAAATGAAAACTTCACGTCTTTTGCCCAAATGGAGATTAAAGGACTTAAATTTACCCCGGATGACTTGCAGGTAAAACAACAGCGACTCGAGATTTTAAGCAATGTCCAGCTAAAAAAACTGATCGATGATACCAAAAATGCCGGATATGACTCTCAAAGGGTTGAAATTGAATATTATTCCAGGTTTTCATTCCCCTTTACTGCCATTATTATTATTATCTTTGGACTTCCAATATCTACAGTTAAACGAAGAACCGGAATTGCTCTGCAATTTGGAATTAATATCCTCGTAACTTTTATTTATTTAAGTATGATGCAGATCGTCACCGCATTGGGGAAAAACGGTTCTCTGGAACCACTTCTAACCGCATGGCTTGTAAATCTTATATTCTTCTCAGCTGCCATGTTTAATCTTTTTAGAATTAAGGGATAATCATTTCCCTAATTCAAATCTTTTTCTTATTTTTAATTCAAAAGTAAGTAGGAATTATGGAAACAAACTCTGCCGGCAGTTACCTGCTAAAAAACCAAAAAGGATCCTGGCGAAACTTCGATTATTTTGAAGCCATCCATGCTGACCTTGGTATTCAAGTACTTCTCTTTAGATCAAAAGAGGAGATGGCACCACTACATCTTGACAAACTAAAAAAACTCAGGAAACTGGGTTTTGAATCTGTTTTAAAAGTTTTTGATATCTATTATTATGAGAACAGACTATATGTTGCCACAGAGTTCCCGGGGCAAATGTCACTATTTGATTATTTCTACACACTGAACAGACCCCTTGAACCTTATAAGGCGATTGACCTTGTATTGTCAATTCTCCTGGCTATTGAAGATCTGCATAATCTCGGTTATGCTATCGGTTATCTTGATGAGAGCATTATTTTCTTCATTCATGGCAAGAGGATTAAAATAGGCGGAAACTGGCTGGTACATTATGAAAATTTAAAAGCCATCGATGAATTTGAACTCGCAACAGAGGACAGCAGAGAGGCAAAATTGCAGGATGTTGCAAGATGTGGAGCCATTCTTTTTAGACTTTTAAATCAGGATACCCTGCTGACAACAAATCTGAGTTTCAGTAAAGTACTGCAAAGTTCTCCTGCGAGTATTCCTGCTCCAATCCTGGAGATTATTCTCAAAGCCGTAAATATCGAAAAACCTTCATACAGTGATGCATCGGGGATGATTTATGACCTAAAAGCTATCAGACCTCAGTTTGAACCTGATCTTTCCAAAAACTTTGCTGTTCCTGCCGATGCAGGGAGAGTGGAATCAGGAGGGTCCAGAGTAAAAGTTACCGCCATTCTAAAAGGTTCTGATACAATAGCCGAATCAACTGCTGATAACCTCATAAAAGAGAAAAGCCACAAACCCAAACTCTCTATGGTTAATCTTCTGTTTTTGCTTCTTATAGTAGTTATTAGCGCAGGTGGGTTGTTATATCTCCTTAAAGGTTCTCTGTTTGGAAGCAAGCCAAACGAACAGGTGGCCGCGATCAGTGAAAATCTTGCCGTTACACCAAAAAAGATGCAACCAAGTGATAATCTAACTGTACAGGTGAATGAAACGCTGGAAATTATACTGCAACACTCCGCCGCTGGAAGAAATGCTGCTGCGACATCCCCGGATCAAAACCACCCGGGAACAAAGTCTTCAATTGAATATTTTGTTAATCTTTATGACGGTATAGCAGAGTTAAAAATCGGGAATCTCGACTCGGCTTATGCAAAAATTGACAGAGCCGCACTGATTTCAAACAGATCGGTTACAGAACTTGATGCCATTTTTGCATTGGGCTGTTACTCGATTAAAAAAAATGATGGTGACAATGCCTGGCTCTATATCTCCCGATACTCAGAATTGATGGATATCGCTATAACAAACTCAGGGAATATCCCTAAGGAAACTAAAGCCGGTATAGATCTGAAGAAGGAGAAGATGAGTAAAATTTTGGAGAACTTTAAATAACGAGAACCATTTAAGACAAAATCATACTAAAAGGCTAAAGTTCTACACTCCCCTGTGAAATTTTTAGTTTAAGTTCTTTTGCTGCGAGTGCATAACCCCCATCACTGGCATCAATAAGATGGAAATGTTCATCCTCGTAGGTGTCAACTATGCAGGTTAAGAGAGCAGCATCGGAGATGTGCATTCCATAATGGATCAATCCCTTTCTTGTAAAATCCTCCAGCGTGGTCACAAGTTGTTGTTTTTCATCTTCACTACTGGCGATAATCATTCTAACCATGTCATCCATTTTTATATAGTCGGCGTTTTGTCTTACCCCCTTTTTATACTCCCCCCACTGGCTCCCCTTTTTGGTTAACAGTCCGTTAAAGAAGAAACTTCCTGCAATATTGAGAGCAACAAGTTTAAAATAATATTTTAATCTGGAGATTGAGTTTCCCCCTCTTAAAATGATCTCATTTTTTAGTTTTTTGTAGGAAAAAACGAGTTTAAGGTTTTTTGCAGAGATGGGATTAAAATCGTTTTCAGAACCATAAATCCGGAATATTTCACTGATTATGGCTTCATATATTTCTGTTTCCCGGTCACCTCTGAGCCTGGCTTTTATCAATAGAGCAAGTGTAAATCCTTTTTGTGATTTTACACTGTTCCATCTACATTCAAATCCGGAAAGATCAGGGATATCTTCAATTGATTCTTCAATCAGACAAAATGCGGGAGTTTTTAATCCACCTTTTAATTGTTTTTCCACTTCTTCAAAGCCGCTCCCTCTGAAAAGAGCCTGTTGGTAATATTCAGAAAATTTATATTTAGCTGTTTTAAAGACACACCCTTCTTTCCTGAGATCCCTAATTAAGCCGTAGCCAATCCTGAGATCAAGATCAAAACTTGAAAGTGCAAAATACTTCATTTTTTTCAAGACTTCCACCACTTCATCCTTGTGTGAATCAGGAATCAGCAGGATGGCACCATCACCACCAAAAATAAAGGGGAATTTCTCTTTCCCGATTGCATTCCTGACTGCGGCAATAACAGCGGCACCAAGCGAGTTTACATCTTTATAGCGGCCTTCTGATATAGCGATGGTCGAATTGGCTATGTCAGTAATTATCACCAGCCAGTTGTCAGGGACATCTTTATAATTGGAAAGTTTTGCAGCATCAATAAATTTAGTCAAAGAAACGAGCTCCAAAAAGTAGCGGTCAAATTGCATTAGCAAATTTCAATTAAAAAAGCCCCTCATCCAATCTCTTGAACGAGGGGCAGAAAATTATCAGATTGTGCGATTAATGCATTGCTGCACTATTTTATCAACATCAGTTTTTTTGTAAAGATTTTATTTCCGGCTTCAAGTTTGTAGATATACACACCTGAAGGGAGACTTGAAGCATCAAAATTCACAACATAGTTTCCGGCGGAATAGTAGTTGGAAATGAGTTCAGCCACTTCCATCCCTGTTGCATCGTAAACTTTTAGCGAAATCTGTCCTGCTTCCGGGATCGCAAATTTGATCGAGGTTGAAGGGTTGAATGGATTGGGGAAATTCTGATATAATTGATAATCAGAAGGAATCCCTTCTTCTTTTTCGATGTCGGTTGTCACTTTAGTTTTAAATCTGAAAGGGGCTGACCACTCACCATGACCAAAAGAATTTACTCCCTTTACTCTCCAGTAGTAAACCTTGTTGAGTGAGAGCCCGTTAAATGCGATCGTGGTATTGGTGTAATTTGTAACATTAATCGACAGAGTTCCGGGTTCAAAATTGTTTGCACTCGAAAGTTGAACACTGTAGGAAGTTGCTATTGGATTACTTCCCCAGACGAGTACAGAATCGAGGCCAACATTTGTTGTCTTATCAAGAGGAGCCAACAAAACAGGCGCGCCGGGAGTTGCTGTAACAAAAGAGAATGTATTTGACCATGCACCAAGACCGGCAGCATTTTGTGCCCTGACTCTCCAGTAATAGGTTTTTTGACCTTTCATACCGGTAAATATGTAAGACGTATCGATAAGATCACTTACACCCAGGATAACGAGTGAATCAAATGAGGCATCTTCTCCAACCTGAAGAGTATAGTTTGATGCACCTGACAAGTAGTTCCATGAAACGGTGACGGTGTCACGCTGATTTCCTGTACCATTGGCAGGTTGTGCAAGAATTACAGAGGCAAGTGGAGCCACCTGAACTATGTTACTTGGCAAACTCTCGTTTGTGTTCCTGTCAAGAGCTGTAACAGCAAAATAGAATGTTGTTGGAGTTGAGGCAGGAGCCGGCCTGGCTTCCTTTAACCCATAAATATCCTGAATGTTGTTACTGTTCTCAAAATCAACTCCAGTGGGGTTTGCTGTTGTGAATTTGTAAACAACATACCGCATTGCAGTATCTCCATCAGGAGCCGGATTTGGTTTATCCCAGATGAGGGCTGAAGTCCCGGTTCCGGGAACCCTTTCAAAATGAAGGTTTAATGGTGGATTTGGAACAACAATATCTTTCCAGTTCATGATTGGCTGAAGTGCCTTGGTTCTGTAAATGTTACCCTTTAGAGAATCGGCAAATCCCTTAAAGTTGGAAACAAAATCAGCAGCTCGAAAGAAAACGCTACCAAGTGTTTTGGGATTGTTTCTGTTTGCTCTAATCTGGTTATGAATCTCACTTGCATTATTCCATGTAGGGATTCTATAAGTTGCTTGTCCGGGGTAAAAATGTCTGCCGTTAGCAGCAACACTATCTGCCCACCATGGCATCAATTTTGCGTAATCCTGTCCGCCACCAAAAGGCCAATAAAGTTGCGGAGTCAAGTAGTCAACTGCTTTCCACTGAAGCCAGGTGATAGCATCACAATAAATGGTTGAATAAGCATCCAAACCGGTGATTCCTGGTGGTACACCATTCTTCCAAATACCAAACGGACTCATCCCAAACTTCACATGATTTTTGTAAAAATGGGTGCTGTCATTGATTGCTTTAATCAAAATATTGACATTATCTCTACGCCAGTCATGGATATTTGTGAATCCACGTTTATAAAGCCTCCAGGAAGAAGAATCCTGATTGGTTATCTGGTTGCTGGGATATGGATAAAAATAGTCATCCATGTGAATGCCATCTACATCGTATCTTTTAATTACGTCAAGAACTACTGAAAGAACATAGTCACGAACCATAGGCAGACCCGGATCAAGAAACTTGGCTGTTCCTGTCTGAAGTCCCCAACTTGGATTCTCTACCAAAACATGAGTTGGGTGGAGTGTGTAGTTACCCACCGCTCTTTCAGCTCTATATGGGTTAAACCAGGCATGGATTTCCATCCCCCGTTTATGAGCTTCTTCAATAGCAAACTGAAGCGGATCATAACTGGGAGCCAATCCCTGCTGACCGGTAAGCCAATAAGACCATGGTTCAATTTGTGAAGGATACATTGCATCACTTTCACTTCTCACCTGGAAAATTACAGTGTTTATACCGGCTGCTTTAAGTGAATCGTAGAGTAAAATCAACTCTTTCTTCTGGGCAGTGGCATTTAATCCACGGGTTGTGGGCCAATCCAGGTTGGTTACTGTGGCTATCCACGATGCTCGCATCTCTCTTTTTGGGTTCTGTGCAACAATAACGGAAACTCCGAGTATAAAAACAAGGAACCAAATTTTAACTTTTTTCATTGTACCTCTACAACATATTTTTCAAGAACAGATAATTAAACTTATAGATAAATCGACCCGATGAAATATTTTATTACTTATTCCCTAATATCAATCTTTTTTTTCTCAATTACAACTTTATTTTACGGTTGTAAAGATACTATTAACCAGGCTGATGTGGATGCAGTGGTGATTCCCGATAAAGATGTATCGTATCAATCCCACATACAACCTGTGATGTTATTAAAATGTGCGTTTTCGGGATGTCACGACGACCAAACACGTGCATCCGGACTTAGTTTCACCAATTTTTATAATACAGTTGAGGACATGACCGTTGTTGTTCCCAACGAACCACAAAACAGCCGCCTCATCTGGGTTGTTGAAGGAATCTCCGGCGGATCACCAATGCCTCCCGTCGGTTACCCAAATATGACGCTAAATCAAATTAAAGGGTTCAGAACCTGGGTTGGCGAAGGTGCAAAAAACAACTGATAATAATTTCAGTTGTTTATTTTATCCAGCCCTCTTTTTTAGACCATTCAACTGTCCTTTTTATTCCCTCTTCGAGGCTGACTTGTTGTCTGAATCCAAAATCTTTCATCGCTTTTGCAGGGCTTGTAACCCAATGACTCTGCACGAGGTCCCTTGCCTTTTCAAGATTCAATGTTGCAGCTTTGCTACTGAATGATGAGAAAAATTGTGCTACAGCCGAAACTGTATAAACCATGAAGTGAGGGAAAACGAGCTTAAATGCACCTTTTCCAAATATTTTTTTACAAACATCGCCAATTTCATTCCAGGTATAAACCTTTTCGCTGCTAAGGAAATAAACTTCACCCGAAGTTTTATCACTTTTGCTGCGAGATAAAGTCCATTCACCACATCATCAACATGAAGCAGTGAAATAGTTTTGGTTTCAAACCCAACCTTTGTAAAAAGTCTTTTTGCGTATGTCTGAAAAAATATTCCAACTTCGGTATCTCTTTCACCATAAATTGCGGGACATCTTAAGACGGTAACAGGCAGTTTATCTTTATAGGAAATAACAAGTTTTTCCTGTTCAAGTTTACTTCGACCATAGGTAGTAAGCGGATTGGGAATTTGTGTTTCATTAATTGGCTTTCCATCCGGTGAAGGTCCCGCTGCAGTTTGACTCCCCGATACCACAAATTTCTTTAATGGTGCACCGGATTCTATCGCTGCATCAAGCAGGTTACGGGTATTTTCAACATTTGATTCAAAATATCCTTCAGGTCTTTTCGATTTTACCGTGCCTGCGATATGAAAAATGTAGGAGGCTCCTTCAACAGCTTTAATCAACTCCTGTTTTTTGCCAAGCCCGGCATTGATTAATTCAATATTTTTTCCATTCAACCATTTCAGATCACTTGTCTTCCGCACAATACATTTTACAGCGTAACCCTCTGTCAATAGTCTGTCAACCAGATGACTTCCAACAAAACCATTGGCACCGGTAACTACTGCAATTTCTTTACTCATTTTGTCCAATCCTGTCCATTATTGAATAATCGCTCATTTAATTCACTTATATCCTTGTAAGTGCATTAAAAATAATGATTTATAACGATTTCTTTTGTTTTTCATAAAAAATAAATTTACATTCGAACTTTAAATTTAACGAAATTTTAATTATTTAAATTTGTGTAACTTAAAATCCCTTGGAGGAAATTTGAGCCTGTTCAAAAAATGTAATGAATTTACCAGAGCTGACGACATTAAAAAGTTAGGGTTGTATCCATATTTTAGACCAATTGAAGCTAATGAAGGTCCGGTTGTCCAGATTGAGGGGAGAAAAGTTGTGATGGCAGGTTCCAATAATTATCTTGGACTTACCGCCCACCCTAAGGTGAAGGAAGCTGCAATTAAAGCGATTGAAAAATATGGCACAGGCTGCTCCGGTTCAAGATATCTTACAGGTACTCTTGACATGCATGTCGAACTTGAAGAGAAGATGGCTAAGTTTTTTAACGCCGAAGCCGTTCTCCTCTATTCAACAGGATTTCAGACAGCTTTGGGGGTACTTCCTACTTTGGTTCAGAAAGGTGATTATATTATTTCTGACAAGGACAATCATGCTTGTATCGTAACAGGGAATTTGATTGCCAAAGGCTCGATGGTAGAAATGGTGAGATATAAACATAACGACATGCACGATCTCGAAAAGAAAATTGCAAAACTCCCCTACGAAGCAGGTAAACTTATTGTAAGTGACGGTGTTTTCTCAACAGGTGGCGAAATTGTTGACCTTCCACACTTAAATGAAGTCGCAAAAAAATACAATGCCCAGATTCTAATTGATGATGCCCACTCAGTTGGTGTTATCGGTAAAGGAGGACGAGGAACCGCTTCTGAATTTGGTCTCGAAAAAGAGATTGATCTTGGAATGGGTACTTTTCCAAAACCTTCGCATCACTTGGTGGATTTGTATATGGTCCTGAAAGAGTAATAAATTACCTAAAACATCACTCCCCTGCTCTTATTTTTTCAGCATCTCCAACTCCTGCTTCTGTGGCAGCAGCCCTGGCAGCTCTTGAAATTCTCGAAGCAGAACCGGAACGTGTAACCAAACTGATTTCCAATGCAAATTATGTTCGTACAAAATTGCGGGATGCCGGATTTACAGTAACCGATGGCAGAACGGCAATTGTACCTGTGATTGTTGGTGATGATGCACTTGCATTTAAAATGTGGAGAATGCTTTACGATGCAGGCGTTTTTGTTAATGTGTTTATTTCTCCGGGAGTACCTCCTGGAAGACAGATGATGAGAACTTCCTACATGTCATCCCATGAGCCTGAGCACCTGGACTTCATCATCGATACTTTCAAAAAGATCGGCAGTGAGATCGGATTGATTTAATCATTTTGGATCTATTTTTTTTAGATCCGAGATATTAAAATATTTTGCCCCTCTTCGAGAAATCGAACAGAGGGGCTTTTTTTTGTTAACTCGTTACTGCATTATTCCGTATTTTTGACCTTTAACATTCCATAAAAATTCGAAGAAACTATTATGAGCCAGATTGAAATAAAAAAGATTGAATCCAAAAGTGAGATAATGCAGTTTATCAAACTGCCATGGAAGATTTACAAAGATTATCCTTATTGGGTTCCTCCACTTATAATGGATAGAAAAAAGATGCTCGATAAAGAGCATAACCCTTTCTTCCTGCATGGTTCTGCCGATTATTTCATGGCTTATAAAAATGGGGAAGCTGTGGGCAGAATTGCTGCAATCCAAAATGACCTTCATAACCAGGTACATGAAGAGAATATCGGCTTTTTTGGATTTTTTGAATCAATTAATGATCAGGAAGTGGCGAATGCTCTTTTGGATACTGCAAAAGACTGGATAAAAAGTCGTGGAATGACTCTTATGCGTGGTCCTGCAAGTTTTTCGAGTAATGACGAGTGGGGTATGTTGATTCAAGGTTATGATGACTATCCAACCCTTCTTATGCCTTACAACCCTCCATATTACCACGATCTGGTGTTAAACTATGGCTTCAAAAAAGTCAAAGATCTTCACGGATATAAAATCACTAACGAAAAGATTATCAAGGTAAACAAGATCCCCAGAGTTGCTGCACTGGCCACTCAAAAATTTGGCGTTACAATCAGGAACATGGACCTTAAAAATTATAAAAAAGAACTTGACCTTATTAAACAAATTTATAATGAAAACTGGGAAAGAAATTGGGGGTTTGTACCTCTTACCAATGAAGAAATTGATGCCATGGCTGCTGACCTTAAACAGCTTGCCACACCAAGTCTGGCATTTTTCCTCGAGATAAATGGTGAACCCGTAGGATTCTCTTTAACAATCCTCGATTACAACCAGATATTCAAACAAATGAATGGCAGACTTTTGCCGTTCAATTGGCTCAAAATGTTTACCCGCAAAAAAGATATCACCCGATGCCGCATAATACTTCTTGGCGTGGCAAAAAAATGGCACGGTAAGGGTTTCGACGGCATCATGTATAAACAAATCATAGATAGAGCTGACGCAATTGGTATCCACTTTGGCGATGCAAGCTGGATCGTTGAAGATAATGAAAAAATGGTGCGTGGTGCGCAGTTGATGGAAGGTGAATTATATAAAAAGTTTAGAGTCTATGATTACACTTTCTAAATATCTGCTGCTTATTGTATTTGTCGCAATCAGTTCGCTCTCGGCACAATACAGTATCAAAGACAAAAAACTGATTGAAGCCGGATTCAACCGCGATGCAAGTAGTCCCGTATTCATGGAATACCTTAAGTCAAAAGATGAACAGAAAATCAAAGCCGTACTGCTTAGCCTGGCAAATCTGAATGACTCCACTTTTCACGATGAAATCACTGCCCTCGATTTTGTCAAATATGGCAAACAGATCAGTTTTGCACTCGGGTGTAACAATCCGAGCATAATCTCACTCGAGTTTTTGCGCCAACAGGCAAAAACAGTTCAGGGAACACTGAGCAAAGATGTTTTTGATGCTCTTGGAAAAATTGGTGACTCAACCGACCTTAAATGGATCACTGAACTGAATGCAGCTAGTGATGCATGGAAGGCTGAGGGAGTTGCAATGTCGATTGCAAATTTTGCTCTACGAGGAATAAAATCTCCTCAATCCCATTCTGCATTGATGAAGATTCTAAATAAAAGTTTTCTCGACAACAAAACGAGGTCTTTAGCGGCTTATGCTCTGCTGCGCACCAGGCCAACTTTGGAGATGGCGAATGACTTAAAAGTTTTACTGGCTGATATAATAAGTAAAGGTGTTTTTGAAGGTGGATTTGACCTGATGAAATATCTGACACTGAATCTTCGGTTTTTAAAGGTATCGCCATATTCCCCTGTTGAAGTTAAAAACATGTTGCCCGGTCTGCCCTACACTGTTCAGATTGACCTTGTCTCTACCCTTCAATTTTATAAAATTGAAAATGGAAAAGAGCTTGATGCGCTGCTTGACATAACGAACAACTCTAATGAAAATATCAGTTCGTCGATTTCCTCGATTTTAAAATCGATTGTGATTGAACCTCTTGTGATCGATTCAAAAATGGACTCTTTTGAGAAGGCACTGTTTAATCATAAACCCGGTTCTGTTACATTTCATGAATTGGCTCTCTCTATCTTTGCAATTTTGCCTCAGAAGAGAAATGACCTTTTTTCTAAAAAGGAAGTTTACGATAATGACCGTTTACAAATTTCCCTTCTTAGTGAATACCCGGAACTGATGAAATCGCCATTTGAAACATTAACTTCTATTTATTTTGCCAATCCTGAAAGAATTAAACTTCCGGTTGTAGAAGCTCTTGTAAAAATGTTTAAAAAAGAGATGGAACGGGAGAGAATTTTAACATTTGGATTTGAACAGTTAAAATCAGGGTATCCATCTGTCGTTTCAACCATTTGCGAAATATTTGACTCGGTTTATATTTATAACAACAAAGAGAAACTCTCAAACCAGGTTTTGGTTGTTGTGAATGAAGAACTCAACAATGCAGGATTTCTCGAAGCACATCAGTCATTGTTAAAAGTCGCCGGTTTAATAAACTCTGAATTTGAACAGGAAATAAAATCCATATTCACAAATTCTGCAATCTCTTCAATTCGGGCACTCTCAGGGGAAAAACCACAAAAAATTTCTTCTACACTATTTGAGTTGATATGGAATAACGCTTTTAAATATAAAAAAGCAGTTTTTGAAACCGATAAAGGGTCGTTTACCCTCCAACTTTTCCCTGAATACGCCCCTGTATCAGTGGGTAATTTTTCCACCCTTGTTCAGGCATCGTTTTATAGAGATGTGATTTTTCATCGAGTGGTTCCTGGTTTTGTGATACAAGCCGGCGACCCATCCGGAACAGGCTGGGGTGGACCCGGTTATGACATTATCTCTGAATATTCTCCACTTGAATTTTCCACGGGAGCTCTTGGAATGGCAAGTGCCGGAAAAGATACTGAAGGAAGTCAGTTTTTTGTTATGCAAGGAACTTTCCCACACCTTACTTCAAGATACACCCTGTTTGGAAGAATTACTGATGGACAAAAAGTTGTGGATATGATTCCCCAATTTTCGATCATTAAAAAGATCAGCCTGTTTGAGTAATTATACAACACCTGTTCTGCTTTCAGCAAAAGACCTGGTGGTGGAATATGGTGAACAAAAAGTTCTACAGGCTGCCTCATTAAGTATTCACGATGGTGATCGAATTGGTCTCGTCGGGAAAAATGGTGCGGGGAAATCGACTTTTTTGAGGATCATTTCGGCTCTGATGGAACCTGATTCAGGGGAAATTGCTCAGAGGAACGGACTGGTTGTTAGCTTCTTATCCCAGGAGTTTACTCTTCATGAAGAGAAAACCGTTAAAGAGAACATCATGTCGGGTGCCGGTTACATTAAGGAACTGCTCGATAAATATGAATCACTTGATCCATCATCCGAAGAACGTCACACAATTGAAGAAAAAATTGCACATGTTGATGGATGGAATCTTGATCGACGGCTTACACTTCTTACTACCTCCCTCGATGCACCGGATGGTGACAGGATTGTAGCTACCCTATCAGGGGGTGAAAAACGGAGAACAGCTCTCTGTAGGACTTTAATTGCCCAACCTGATCTCCTCATACTCGATGAACCAACCAACCACCTTGATACCAATACCATTGAATGGATGGAAAAATTTCTTGCCTCTTGGAGAGGTGCCTGTATTTTTGTTACTCACGACAGATATTTTCTCGACAGAATAGCGAACAGAATTGTTGAACTTGCACACGGCACATTTTTCTCCCATCAGGGAAATTACACCGACTATCTTCTGAACAAAGCTGAGAGGGATTCCCTCCGCGAAGCAGGAGAGAAGAAGCGGCAAAGTTTTCTTAGGAATGAACTCGACTGGGTTATGAGGGGTCCAAGAGCCAGAAGAACCAAAGCCAAAAGCCGGCTTGATAAATATTTTGAAATCGCAGGAGAAGAAGCTCCCGAAAAAGACATAAACATCGATCTGATTATACCCACACCTGAACGACTTGGCAATAAGGTACTCGAAATTAAGGAATTATCGGTTGCTATAGGTGGAAAAACGCTCGTTAATTCCCTCTCCTATAACTTTGAACCCGGAAGAAGACTTGGAATTGTTGGTAAAAACGGAGCAGGAAAAACAACTCTTGTAAGAACTTTGCTTGGTGAATTAAAACCCTCTTCGGGCGGAATTGACAAGGGTGAAAGAACAGTTTTTAACTACGTCGATCAATCACGGCTCATCCTTAATGACGAGGAGACTGTGTTTGATACAATTGGCGAGGGAAGCGAAACAGTAAAGTTTGGCAAATTAACGATGCCTGTTTGGACATATATGAGAAGATTTCTTTTCACCGATGAAAGAACCATGACAAAGGTTGGTAAACTGTCCGGTGGTGAAAGAAGCAGATTAACTCTCGCAAAAATTCTTAAAAATGGCGGAAATTTTATAATCCTTGATGAACCAACAAACGACCTTGACCTGCCTTCGCTTCGAATCCTTGAAGAAGCCCTAATCGGTTTTGATGGATGTGTTGTTGTTGTGAGTCATGACAGATATTTCCTGAACAGGGTGTGTACCGGAATCCTAGCTTTTGAAGGAGAGGGTATAACCCGATTTAGTGAAGGTGACTATGATTATTATGTCGAAAAAAGAGATGCCCATCTTTTAATTTCGGGTACGTCTGCTCCTCAAAAAGAGAAAAAGGGAGATACCCGTGAGAAAAAACAGGTAAAAAAACTCTCATACCATGAACAAAAGGAACTTGATGTGATCGAGACTAAAATCATGGAAGCAGAACTGGAACTGGAAAAAATCGAAACAATTTTTGCCGACCCACTGTTTTATGAAAAATATGCATCACAAACCGTTGAACTAAACAGCAAACATGATGATGCCAAAAACCTTGTAAAATCACTCTATGACCGTTGGGAAGAACTCGAAAACAAAAAGTAAGTGTTTGGAGAAGTGGTAAGTTAGGGGGGTAATTTTCCCCCACCCTTTACAAGGAGGGGGGTTAGGGGGGCGGTCCAAAACTTGTTAAATTTACTCCTTAGAATTTGAAATTTTATGCAGAAAAGAAGTTGATATGAAAATCGGGATTACTTGTTATCCTACTTATGGCGGTAGTGGTGTTGTAGCCACTGAACTTGGAATAGAGCTCGCAAAAAAGGGACATGAAATACACTTTATCAGTTATGCCATCCCCTTCCGGTTAAATCGTTTTATTGATAATGTTTTTTACCACGAAGTTGAAACCGGCACCTATCCCCTTTTTGAATTCCCACTTTATAGTGATGCTCTGGCGGGAAAGATGGTTGAGGTGATGATGTACGAAAATCTCGATCTGATTCATGTCCACTATGCAATTCCTCATGCAACAAGTGCTTATCTGGCAAAACAGATCTGTAAAGGCCATCAGGATGTTAAAATTGTGACTACTCTTCACGGAACAGATATTACTCTTGTTGGACTTGAACCAACATATCTTCATCTTCTTAAATTTGGTATTCTTCAAAGCGACGGAGTCACTGCCGTTTCCAGATTCCTTAAAGAGAAAACCCTTACCAACTATTCAATTGAAAAAGATATAGAAGTTATCCCAAATTTTGTTGACATTGATCTTTATAAACCGGAAGAATCCGCCGCCTTTAGATGCAGATTTGCCCCAAATGGTGAAAAGCTTCTTATTCATACATCCAACTTCAGACCCGTAAAAAGGGTGCAGGATGCTATAAAAGTTTTTGATATTGTTAAAAAAGATATCCCTTCAAAACTTCTGTTAATAGGTGACGGCCCTGACAGATCAGAATGTGAACGACTCGCAAGAGAACTGGGTATTGAAAAAGAAGTAATTTTTCTCGGGAAACAGGAAGGACTTGCTCAATTATTAGCTTGTGCCGATCTCTTCCTTCTCCCCTCACAATCAGAAAGTTTTGGTCTTGCCGCCCTTGAGGCAATGGCTGTGGGACTGCCGGTTATAAGTACCAGCACAGGTGGACTACCTGAAGTTATTTCACACAATCATTCCGGTTTCATTGCTGAAATTGGTGATGTTGAAAGAATGGCAAAATATGCAGTTGACCTTCTCACAAATGAAAAGAAATACAAAATATTTTCAAAGAATGCACGCGATACAGCAGTAGATAAATTCTCTGCAACCAAGATCGTTCCGATGTATGAGGCTTTTTACGAAAAAGTAACGAATAGCTGACATTTGAAACCAATCAGCGAAAACATCCACGACTATCTTTTAACACTTTTTTCACAAAACGAAATCAATCGTTTTATGGAATTGTTGGGCAATCCCCGAAAGCAATCAGTTAGAGTGAACACTCTGAAAGCGGAGGTGGAGGATATAAAATCGAAGCTCGCCATAAAATATGGAATTCAAACTTCCCTTCATCCCTGGATCCCTAATGCACTTGTCATTGAAGATGACAGTGAAAATTTAATCGGCAAAACCTTTGAACATTTGTTGGGTTATTATTATATCCAAAGTATTTCATCCATGCTCCCCCCCATATACCTCAAACCCGAAGAAGGTTCTAAAGTCCTTGATTTATGTGCAGCTCCCGGTTCAAAATCGACACAACTTGCCGCAATGATGAAAAATACCGGAATGTTAGCGGTAAATGAAGTGCAAGGTGACAGGTTAAGAACACTCAGCTTTAATGTTGAGAGAAATAATGTTTTTAATGCCGGGATAATTCAAGACAAAGGAGAATGGCTCGGAAGGTATTATCAGAATTATTTTGACAAAATACTTGTGGATGTACCATGCAGCGGATTGGGAATAATTCAGAAAAAGGAAGAAGTAAACAAATGGTGGAGCACTCAATCCATTACAGGATTGATCAACCTACAACTTAGCCTCATTATTGCTGCAGTAAAAATGTTAAAGCCGGGTGGTGAACTGATTTACTCAACCTGTACCTTAACCACCGAAGAGAATGAAGAGATAGTCAATAAAGTTATTGAGAAATATCCTGTCGAGCTTCTTCCTGTATCTGTACCGGGAGGAATACCAGGATTTACTGAAGCTGCAGGTAAAAAGTTTTCTCCAGAGCTTGCAAAAACGGCGAGGGTGTTACCCTGGCTGAGCAATTCCGAAGGATTTTTTCTTGCGAAAATGGTTAAAACCGATGAAACAGAGAAAATTAAATCTCAGGAACCAAGAGAAAGCAGGATTGTTATAAAACCTTTCAAAAAGGTGAAAGAATCCCTTACTTCGATTATCAAGAATTTTGGAATAGACGAAAATTATCTTTCGACTCTACTCTACCCCGATCATGGTAAAAAGCTTTATTTTGTTTCAGGTGACTGGGATGACATGAGAACCGGAATTTATGACAGGATAGGTCTTAAACTCGGTAGTTATGAAAAACACGACCAGCTAATCCTCAACAGCATCGCTGCCCAATCGCTTGCACCTCAGATTACCAAAGGTATCATCGATCTGGATGAAACCGCTGATTTAAGAACGTATATGGAAGGTGGAGTTGTCAGGCAATTCGCTTCAACAGCAAAAACCACCGGAGCAGAAAGACAAGTGGTCATCCGATCCGCCGGTGAAATTATCGGTACTGGAGTCGTTACCGAAAGAGGTCTAAAAAGTCAGTTCCCGCGGGGACACAGGAACCAAAACTTCAGATTTTAGAATTATTCCAACCATGATACAATCTCATACATCCTTGTGTTTGGGAAATTTGGCGGTACAAATGTCAAAAATCTCTCATCGTAGGTGTGGACGAGCATGTACCCCTGAATCGGGACAGTGATTCCCCCAACCGTACCGTATTTAGCTGTTTGCCTTGTATTCTTCCCAATCATTCCCCCAAGTATCTGCCAGGATCCGAGGAAAGCATAATTGATAAGTGCATCTTCCGGACCAATATTTCCATTCTTGGAAAACATCGATGCCTGGGTGAGGATATTTTGTCCTTGAGTATCTGCATTTTTTAACAGTCTGATATCTTTTTCGGCAATAATCCCCAGGATATCAGTTGATGCAGGATTGATTCTTGGATCATCCTCGTAAACGATGTCATCAGTCTGATAAACAAACCCCGATTTGGTGCTCCCTTTGGATGAGGTTACAATTGAAACCTGCCCGGAAACTGTACCTTTACAATAAATATTCCCCTTTTCCACATAAATCACTCCATTTGGAGCAAAAGAGGTGATCGACTCAGT
The DNA here is from genome assembly GCA_016714125.1 of Ignavibacteriales bacterium. GTDB lineage: Bacteria > Bacteroidota > Ignavibacteria > Ignavibacteriales > Ignavibacteriaceae > UTCHB3. Next base: position 171,053 of record JADJNX010000001.1, read on the forward strand.
TTTCGGAGCTGTCCAAATATTTAGTCCGTCGTTTCTGGAGTACCGCCAGGTGATTGTGGCATCCGCGTTAAAACCAGCTCAACATTAATATCTTTACCGGTATTGGTTGTGTCACTTAAAATTTTACCGTTGTTTGCAGCAGCATGTCTCATTCCGGTAGTATCAAAATCCAATGGGATGTCAATTCCAGATTCATAACCACCGTAAAATTTTGGGTCTTTGGGTGATCCTTGTAAACTCAATGCAAGTTTACTGGTAGCCTTACCATTAAAAACGGGAGTTCCATAAGTAGTCATGGTTCCGTTTACATGGAAGGGACCATTAAAAGTGTCACCGGTCGCCGGTAAAGCACTCATTGTTTCATAAAAATTACCAAATTTTGAATAATAACTTGGCTTTAACTCAATTCTAACAACATTTGTTTTAGATTTGTATGTTCCTGTTGCGGTTACGATTTTATTCAGCCCGGAATTGACCACTACAACAGTTAATGTACCACCAAAGAGTGGAGTATTGTTGTAGCCGGTAGTCCATGTTTTACTAAGAAATATCCTGTTGGCTGCCATATTGGCACCACTAACAGCAATATTGTGAGCTATATTCTGATCTATATATTCAATTTCATTATCGATGGCTCCCATTGTCATGCGGGAATAGTTATAACCAGCAATCATAAAAATCAAATTAAAACCAAGAATCATCATAATTGACGCTTTACCGCCCATTGAAATACCTCAATCTGAAAAAAGAAATATACATAATTTTCTTTTAAGGCGAAAGTATCTTACATCACACTCATTAAATCTTGATTTGGGACAACATTAGATTTATCAACCTTGCAGATATGCTTCCTGTTTTATATCTTGAGGTAGAATTTTATCCAATTATTTAACTTCATTCAATTTTTTCTGAAAGCCCAAAATTATGGGAACAGGACAGTTGTTATTAACTCTTGGAGCAATGATTTTATTATCATTCACAATAGTAAACACAAATAAGTCAATTTTGCTCGCCGGCGATGTTATTAATGCCACGAAGTATGGTGTTCTTGCCAGTTCACTTGCCGTCTCAATTATTGAGGAAGCAAGTGGAAAGGCTTTCGATACAAAATCAGAAACAATGGGTGTGGGAAATGTTGCCAATATGACCCCATCTAATCAATTAGGACCTGAAGCCGGTGAAACTTACGCTACTTTTGACGACTTTGATGATTATAACAATTTGACAAAGGTTGATACCACTCTTACTTCTGCCCGTTTTACGATCAAATGTAAAGTTTTTTATGTTCAAGACACTGCACCTGCAACAATGGTTACTACTCAAACGTGGCACAAAACAATGGAGGTTTTGGTCTTTTCACAAAATATGACCGACACAATCAAAATGTCAACAATTTTCAGTTACTGGTATTACAGGTAGGAATCTATGGGTTTTTCAGCAATGATTGATATTCTTGGTTCAACAATAATCGGTTCAATTATTTTTTTGATACTTCTAAGAATAAATGATGCTGCAACACAAAGTACCTATACTTATATGGGTGATGTAATTGTTCAAGGGAATCTGGTTGCCACTATTCAGATAATTGAACATGACTTCAGAAAAATCGGTTACTGTTCCAGTTATTCAAAAATACCCGATCCTTCAAAAGCGATCCTGATTGCCGATTCCAACAGAATAAAATTTATAACCGACATTTATCCCCACAATGGAGTAGTTGATACTCTTGAATACAGAACCGGTCCCACATCCGAGTTGACAGAGACTCCTAATGCCAGAGACATGTATCTCTATCGCAATGTAAATAATGTTAGTGCCAAAGGTTCAAATCTGGGTATAACACAATTTAAATTATTATACTTTAACACTCTTGGCAACAAACTCGCAACACCTGTAGCAATTCCGTCTGAGATTGCAACAATTCAGATTGATGTTACAGTGGAAAATGTGGCTGCTTATAATAATCAATACTCCACAGCTTTTTGGAGACAACTCCGATTGACCGCCCGAAATTTGAAAAACAGGTAGTTTTTCAGTTAATTTGAATAAAATCTGAAAAATTCTTATTGCAAATACTATTTTTTTTATATAACTTAAATTGTCTATTAAATGAATTTATTGATCAGCCTCTGAACTGATGATTTTTAAGCGATGTGAGTATCCCCATGGGCCAACAACAACTACTTTTAATCACTCTTGGAGTCATTATTGTTGGAATTGCCATTGTTTCAGGACTGATTCTTTTTGAATATTCATCTAATGAAAATAAAAAAATCAGATCAAAAATGAGGGCGCTACGCTGGCAACTATGGCGCAAAAATATTACAGACTTCCCATTACTATGGGTGGAGGTGGCAGATCTTTTGTGGGTTGGACTATTCCTGCATTGCTGGATACAACCGATTCAGGTATTTACACCATAAGTTCAATTTCGATGAATAATCTTGTAATCACCGGATTAGACAGAATGATGCAGCTTGGGCAAGATACTATAAGAGTAACTGTGTCGATTACTGAAAGTGACTATATGATCACTGAAAACAATTAAAATTAATATTTCTATAGCAAGGAGTTTGGCATGATCTTTCAAAAAGGAGAGTCAATCGTTAAAGAAGGTGACACTTCCTTTAATCTTTTTGTCTTAATGAAAGGGAGCGTGGGTGTCTTTAAAAGTGATACTCAAGTTGGAGTTTTTGACGAAAAAGGGGGCATTATCGGAGAGATGAGTGCCATTTTGGGTAAACCAAGAACTGCCTCCCTTGTTGCTCTTGAGATGACAACTCTGGTGCCAATTCCAAGCGATTTTGACCTTCTTATCAGAGAGAACCCTGACATAGCCAAGGCGGTAATGGTTAATCTTGCTAAAAATCTTGAGAGAATGACAAACGAATATCTCCGGATTGCAACACATGAGCAGAGAGAAGAAGCGAGTCTAAAATTGAGAGCTGATGGAAGCCTCATTATTTAGAGTAAATAATAAGTCATTTGAAGTTAAATTATTGATTAATATGATCTATATTACACTCTAAATTAAAATTGATTTAGTATTTTGACAAACAATAAAATTTTTTTTTAAGCAACACATTCACCAACAAATCATTGAGGAATAATTATGGGACAACAACAGTTGTTACTTATCGTTCTTGGCGTTATCATAGTCGGTATCGCAGTTGTCGTAGGAATAAATGTTTTTACGACAAGCAGCTCACAGGCTAATACAGATGCAGTTATCGCTGATCTAACAAACATCGCAAGCGATGCGCAGAAGTTTTATAAAATGCCTACCAACATGGGCGGTGGCGGCAATGCTTTCACAGGATATACAATTCCTGCAAGACTTGCTTCATCTGCAAATGGAACCTATACAGCATCTGTAGCTGCTCAGGCTGTTACATTAACTGGAAAAGGCAATCAGATCGGAACCAATGGAACTGACTCAGTTAGAGTCACCATGGTCGTCGGACCTTCGAATATCACTTCAACAACTATCAATTCAAGATAATTGTTGATTTAACTTTATTTTCAAGGGAAGGTTGTCTCCAAAAAGGATAGCCTTCCCTTTAAATATGTTATATGACTGAGTTACGCTTTTCTGCCGTAAAGGCAAATGGACAAATAATCAGCGGTTCTCTCTCTGCAAACTCTTATTCTGAGGGTAAAAAGAAGATTCAAAGACTCGCTGCACAAAATACCCTTTCGATCCGATCGATCGAGAAAAGGCGTACATTCCTCTATAAAGTCCAAAGAGGAACTGAAAAAGCAATCTTTGGAGAACAAAAAGCCTTTAACAGGCAAGAAGTAACCGATGCTTTTACCAAACTTGGTTACAAAATCCATTATGTTCGGGGAAAACTCATTGACTATCAGGGCAAACCTGGTATGCAGGATATTTTAATGTATGTGAAGATCAGCGCTGAACTGCTCGATCAGAAACTCCCCTATGGAGAAATTTTAAATCTTCTGATAAACGATACTGCCAACAAGACCCTGAAAGAAACTCTTAAAGAGATCAATCAGGAATTGAAAAAAGGAACAGACCCTGAACAGGTCTTTACTCGTTATCAAAATGTTTTTGGGAAATTTACAGCTTTTATGCTTGGTCTCGCTGCCAAGAGTGGTAATATGGGGGAAATTTACCGAGCCACTGCAAAATTCCTTGAGAGAAGATCTGAGTTTAAGAAAAATCTTAAAAGTGCCCTTGTAACCCCACTGATAACGCTGCTTGTTCTTTTTGGCGCAGTTTTATTTTATGTGATGTACATATTCCCTGAAACAGCGAATATGTTTCTCAGGTTCGGCATCGAATTGCCTCCAATGACAAAGGCAACTCTGGAATTCAGCGATTTCCTGATGGAGCACCCAATATTAATTTTCTTTATTGTCTTTGGACCCGTTATTGGGTTTGTAGTTTTTATTTCGACTGAAAAGGGAAAATACGTCAAAGACAAATACATGTTACGAATGCCTGTAATTGGAACTATTGTGCATAAAACTGCTATTGAAGTTTTTTGCAGAGTATTTTACACTCTATACAGCGGGTCTGCAGAAAGCATTACTCCTTTAAGGATCTCGGCTGAAGCAACCGATAATAAATATTTTGAAGACAGAATTAAAAGAGTTGCCATACCCATTATGACCAAGCAGGGTGTTGGTATAACAGATGCTCTTGAAGCAACCGGAGTATTCACTGACACAGCTCTTTCCCGTATTCACTCGGGCGAAGAGACTGGAAATATCAAAAACAGCATGTTACAGCTCGCAAACTATTATGAGAGCGAAACAGTTTATAAACTCAAAAATATTATCGAGTTGGTGCAGGTCATCATTGCGATGGTTATTATGATTGTTATGACTGCTCTCACGGTTGTCTCTGCTGAAACTGCTACTGTCAGCCCGAAACCTCCGGGTACCCAAAACAAAGAAATTTTCCTGGATAAACAGAACGCACAATGGTCGATCCAAGACTGGAAACTGCTGACAAGATCGGATATACCCTTTTACGAAAAGGTATAATTGATGTTCAGACCCTAGAAAAAGCTCTCGACGCCAAGGCGAACGATGTAAATAAGATCAAACGAAATCTTGCACAAATACTTGTGGAAGATTTTAATTATGATCATGACACCGTATTTGCCGAGGTCGCGTCGTTATATGCTTTCAGAGATTTTGACACCATCGCTGAAAGGTATTCAGATGATAAAATCGAAGAGATCAAAAAGTATATAAAATCCCTGCCTGATTCCCTTCAGCAGTTAATGGCTTTACAAAAAGTTATCCCTCTCCTTTTTGATCCTGTCATCAAAGATAAGATGATCCTCGGTGCAGTTGACCCCACAAACAAAAAGATATCAAAAATTGCTTTCGATCTTAAAGCCAAAAAATATGAAGTAACCTTCATAAAAAAGGCCAGATATGAAAAGCTGGTATCTCATATTAATCCTGTGGAAAACCAATTCCTAAAGAATATCGAAGACCTTCCACAAGAGATGATGACCGATTCTCCCGATGACTCACAACTGGATGAGGAAGCTCTCGAAGCAGAAATCAACAAAAGTGCTTTGATTAATCTGATTGAGGCTGCTTTAGTTGAGGGAACACGAAAGGGAGTGTCAGATATTCATATTGTACCTGCCGGAGCCAAAAGAACTGATCTGATGTTTAGAATTGACGGTAATTTGCAGATTTGGTACACACAGGAAAACACCTACCCTGAGGCAGTTATCGCGGTTATAAAAGACAGGGCAAAAGGACTTGACAGATTTGAAAGAGAAAAAGCCCAGGATGGTTTTATTCAAAGAGAGATCGATGGAACTGTTATCCGTTTCCGTGTTTCCATCCTGCCAATGGTTGGAACCGAGCTAAAAAGCAAATTTGAATCTGTGGTTATTCGTATCCTTGATGATAGAAAAGTAATTACCGACCTTAACAAACTTGGTCTCGCAGGTTATGCAAGAACTGCATTCGACAATGCGATCAGAAAACCTCAAGGTATGATTATCCTCACGGGTCCTACTGGTAGCGGTAAAAGTACAACTCTTGTTGCCGCTCTCTATCAGGTAATTGATCCTACAGTTAATGTACTCACAGTTGAGGATCCCGTTGAGTATGTAATCAGGGGTGCCCGCCAGTTAAAGATCGGGCATAAGATGAATTTTGAACAAGCTATCAGAGCTATTCTGCGACATGATCCCGACATCGTACTTGTTGGTGAGATGCGTGATAAAGAGACTGCCGAAGTGGCGATAAAACTCGCCAACACAGGTCACTTGACCTTTTCCACGCTTCATACCAATGATGCACCATCTGCAGTTTCCAGGCTCTATAAAATGGGCATTGAGCCTTTCCTTATTGCTTATGCAATTAACATTATTGTTGCCCAGCGACTTATCAGAAGGTTGTGTGTGGATTGTAAAAGGAAAATGACCCATTTTGATCACGATATTATGGAATTGCTTGGATTGGATGAAGAAGAGTGGAAGCAATATGATGTTTACGCGCCTGTTGGTTGCCCAAAGTGCTCCGGAAGTGGTTACAAAGGCAGAATTGCCATCCACGAGGCTCTTTATTTCACTAAAGAGTTAAAACGAGTTATTGTATCCTCGGGTGAAGAAGTGGATGAAGAACGACTGAAAACACAGGCTAAAAAAGACGGTTCACTGAATTTGCGTGACACGGGACTTGAAAAAGTTAAACTTGGAATGACCTCATTTGATGAAGTTATTACCGGTACAATGGAAGATTAAAAGTTAAATCCTGAATTCTCATACTTTTTTTATATATTTTGAGTTAATATACTCGTTTTTTACACCTAAGTTAAACTGAAAATTGATGTTATCTTTAGATCAGATTTTACATACCGCGAAACCTTTGCTGAACTCTGTTACAAATCAGATTCCAAGATCTGTAATCAGTGCAGAAAAAATCCCATTTCTTGTTAAAATGGTGTCTGGTTTAGACCATGATACAAAAGGTGTTTTCCTTGATCTGATGAATTCAATTCTCGTTTCTATGATAAAAAAAGAGGCTTCCGATATCGAATTTGGAGGGCTTGCAACACAACAGCAAGTGTGGCTAAGGGTTCATGGGAAAAAAGACAGAACCCCCGACTTCCCTTCATTTTCTGAAGATGAGAGTGCTATTATAATCTTGAATATCCTTAGCGACAAACAAAAGGAAGTTCTACTTAACAACAAAAATATTGACTTTTCTCACTCCTTCTCCGCCGGGGAACCTGTAAGAACCTATAGATTCAGAGCAGATGCATACTATGATATGGACTCCTTGGCTCTGAATATGAGAGCTATCTCCCCTGTCGTTAGAAAAATTGAAACCATGGGATTCAGTAAGGCTGCTCTTCAATCGATGCATCACCTCTATATAAAACAGGGGCTTGTCCTGGTTACCGGAATTACTGGTTCCGGAAAATCATCAACGCTTGATGCAATAGTGGATATGCATAATGAAACTGACAATGCCCAGGTTATCGTTATTGCTCAACCAATTGAATTTGTACACATTTCGAAAAAATGTATCATCCGGCACCGCGAAGTGGGTAAAGATGTAGCATCATTTAAGGATGGCGTAATTCAGTCACTCCGTCAAGATCCGGATATCATTATTATCGGTGAAATGAGAGACCCTGAAACTATTATGGCATCTCTGGAAGTGGCAGATACAGGACATAAAGTTTTTTCTACCCTACATACTTCATCGGCTGTGGAATCAATTGATAGAATTATTGCGGAAGTGCACCCTAACGAACAACCACGTGTCAGATACAGACTGGCAGATGTGTTAACGGTAGTTATTTCTCAGAAACTTTTACCAAGTCTCGATGGTAAACGGGTTATGGCTAAAGAGGTGTTGGTGATGACTCCAAATATTCAGGCTGCAATTAAAAACAATAACTCGGGTGAAATCTATATGATGATCAACCAGGGGGCTGCTCAGGGAATGATAACTATGGAGCAGGATATTAAAAATTTATACCTAGCAAAAAAAATCTCTCTGGATACTGCCTTGGCTTATGCCAATCAGAAGGGTCGAATGAAACAAATTCTGGGGGTGGTGTAAATGGCAGTAAAACTTGTTTTTTGTCTTTATCTTGAAGGTTCCGACAGTAAAGCGGCGTTGTTTGAAATAAGTGATGCCGGGGTAAAGTTCCTCCGTGGAGTATCCCTTGAAATAAACAGACCTGATGAACATACTTTTGAAGACCCATCTCTTCAGTTTGAGTCTGCCGAAGTAAAATTAACCGGCGATGCTGACTTGGGACTTACCACCCACGATGACTTTGATCAGGGTTACATCAGATCAGTGAGCACTTTACTTCTTGGGGTGGACCTCTCAAAACTGGTGGTGATCCCTATAATAACAGAACCTTATGTCAGTTTCCAGAGGCCGGATAAGGGCGAAACACAAATATTTAAAAAAGAAGTGATCGAGAAGATCGACGCCGCCAACAATTCGATAGATATGGCTGATGGCGGCAAGATGACAATTGTGCCTAGCTCCGATATAGCATACATTAATCTTATCGATTCTATCGCGCTGGCAAATGGCAAAAAGCACATTAAGATACCGTGTGTAAAAGCTGCAGATACGTCCCTTAGTTTTTATCTCTCAACAAAGTTTAATTTTGCCCTCTCCGATTACACTCTTGTTCTCTATATCGGAAAAGAATATAGCAGGATGATCTTCCTTATGGGAGATCAGGTGAAACACATAGCTCCGATGCTTAATATCGGGAAAAGTAACATCGATTCATTTGACATCTTCTCGTCAAAAATAATGCTCGAGATGGAAAATGGTGACATTTCAAATCTCGATAATATCGTTGTTTGTGGGGAAGACTGGAGTGAAACACTCCCCGATTTGCTCCGTAGCACTTTTCCGCGTTCGAGAATAACCGGTATCGATTTTGATGATATTGATACTTCATTGCTCGACAGAGATATTGAAGAAAATATCTCAATGTTCAGTGTTCCAATCGCTGCGGTAGTTGAATATTCGAAAGAGTTGAAAAAGAAACATATCGGTATTAACCTGATCCCTTCTATGCTGATCGAAAGGCAAAAAACCTTTCCTCTTGCATGGCATGGTTATGTTGTTATCATGATTCTCTTTGCGCTAACTGTATTTATTACAGGGAATATTCTGCAAAAGGTAAATGAAATTAGTAAACTCGATAAAGAAATCGCAGAACTGACTGAACAGCAACGCCAGTTTAAGGCTTTGATTGATGAAATATCAAATTACGATGCAAAAGTAAAAGGTTTTGATGAAACCCAGGCTGTACTCGATAGTGTAACAAAAGATGCAAGTGCCTGGCAGACTTATATTAAAAAAATAGCAGGGTTTGTTGAACAACGCAGGAGTATGTGGATAACAGGAATTAATGCCCCTGAACCAAACAGAATTGATATTTTCGGGTTTAGCAAAAACCGTCCGCTTGTTAGCGAATTTACTCAGTTTCTTGATGGAGCTATCCTTCAGGGAGTTACTTCTGAAAAAATTTCAAACGAGCGGGTACAGAAATTTTCCATTATCGTAGCAGATAGCTTAGCGAAAGCACCGGATGGAACGCAAATCAAAAAATAGTTTAATACTCAGTGTCCTGATCATTCTGGTACTCATTGTTTGGGCTATCCTCCACTTCTTTGTGTTTGGAGGAAAGATCAAAGATAAAACTCTTCAATTGAATAAATTGAAGGAAAGTAATGCGGAATATGATACTGCATCATTGAATGCTCAACTTGATACCTTAAAAAGAAAATTTGTTGCTCTCGACTCACTGCTCGCAATGCGAAAGTATAATATTCCGATTGATATTCATCAATCAAAATTTTATTCATTCCTCGCTGCACAAACTCCGGGTCTCTCAGAACTTAGTTATGTGAATATGGAATATGCCGGAATGGAGTTGGAAGGTTCATTTGTTGTGCAAAAATACAAACTTAGCGGCCAGTCATCTTTTAGTGAACTCTGGCGTTTGATTTTTGCAATCGAAGAAAGTAAAGAGCTAAAAAAAGTGAAAGCCGTTTCTTTCAGTCAGAATGTCGTGTTTGATGAAGATAAATCACCTTACTATTTTGTCAATTTTGCGTTTGAAGTAAGAGTATATTCTTCACCTGACGACCGGTTTACTTCATCAAGATTTACAGAGAATGATCTAAAAGCAGGAAATATATACAATATTTTCTATCCGGTTATCCGAACAGAAATCGAACCAAATATTTATGATTTGCTCGATGTAAAAAATTCTAAACTACTCGCTTTACTTCCGGATGGGGCATTCCTGATGGACGAAAGAGGAAGAACATATGTTCTTGCCGAAGGTGATGAAGTCTATCTTGGCTTCCTGACATCTATCGACAGAGAACACAACAGTGTGACATTCGTGCTGAATAAAGGAGGGGTGATTGAATCAGTCAATATCAGATTATTGCAGGAATCTGATCCTTCACAGCAACAAGAAACAACGAGGTGATCCAATGAAAAAGTTTTTAATCCTTCTGGTGTTAACAGTTTTTCTGTCGCAATATTCATTCGCGCAAAAAGACCTTGAAAAAGAATTGAACCAGTATAACAGCCCCGATGAGGTTGTTACACTCTCTCAATCTATCACTTATGATACTGCAATAGAAATCCTTGCAAAGATTTCACTTAAAGTTACAGGACGAAATATAGTCTCAACAGTGCAAAGTAGTGAGCTGATAGGTCTCGAATTAACCAATATCAACTATTTAAAAGCCTTGAAGATTCTCACTCAGTACAGAGGGTTAATCCTCGAGGAAAAAGCGGATGTTGTTATTGTAAAGCGACCCAATGAACCAGTGGTTATTCCTGACCCTCTACCACTGTCAAAGGATATTTATGCTTCTATTGACGCCAGAGAAGTGAAAATATCAGCAATATTCTTTGAAGCTGATAACACAGCGCTCAGGGACAGAGGCATTAACTGGCAGGCTCTCCTCTCAGACCCATCAAACGGGTTTGGAGTTGATCTAAAAACTTTTGGACAGAACACAACTGCGGATCAAACTCCGACCGACTTCCTTGTGTCCGGCTCCACAAAACTTAACCTTGGCGACTTTAAAGGCAACCTGTTGGGAACTTTCAGATTTTTTGAATCTGAAAATCTCGGCGAGATTATTGCCAATCCCTCGATTACAGTTAGGACAGGAGAACTTGGGAAGATACAAATTGGATCAGATTTTTCTATTAAACAAAGAGATTTTGCAGGTAATGTCACCGACCAATTCTTTTCTACTGGTTCAATAATTGATGTTACCCCTCATGTTTATAATGAGGATGGGATCGATTATGTAGTTTTAAGACTTGCAGTTGAGAGAAGTACAGCTTTCCCAAGTGAGCTCTCCACTGAAATCAGGAAAACTAAAGCAAACTCTCAGCTTCTTATGCTTAATGGCGAAGAAACTGTGATTGGTGGTCTTTATGTTACAGACGAAACTTACGTCAGGACAGGGATTCCATTTTTAAAAGATTTGCCATGGTGGGTTTTTGGTATCAGATACCTTGCCGGGGCTGATCAGAAAAAAATTACTAAAAAAGAGATTATCATCGTAATAAAAACCGAGTTGCTGCCAACACTAAAAGACAGAATGAAAATTATGGCAGATAAAAACCAGTTTAAAGAAAAACTTGATGAGCACAGGTCGATTAACGAAGCTATTCAAGAAAAAAGTCCAAACAAGCACATCAAAAACGGTGAAGAACCGGAAAAAAAAGTAGATTGTAGTTACATAATTTTAAAAAAGAAGCACTTTTAACACATGGAAACAATCCTTATAGTTGACGATGAGATAAATCTCAGTCAAATCCTCAAAGAAGAATTGACCGAAGTAGGCTACACTGTTACCACAGTCGATTCAGCCGAAAAAGCGCTGATGTATCTGAAGGAGAACAGGATTGATCTCATGCTCCTCGATCTCAATATGCCGGAAAAAGATGGGTATTATGTGCTTGAAACGATGGAGAAAGAAGGGATTGTCCTAAAAGTAATTGTTCTCACAGCTTACGCAGATCTCACCTCGGCAATAAGATCCGCCAAACTTGGTGCAAGTGACTTCATCACAAAACCTTATGATCTTGATGAGTTGTTAGTTTCTATTAGAAAAGTATTATATATGTAAACTTTATTGAACCATTGAGTCAATCAAAGCCAACAAGGTATCAAGTTCGTAAGGTTTTTGCAATGTTGCGTCAACTCTTACATCCTCCGGGAAAAGCATATTCTTGATCCCGACCGTCCCTGTTGATAAAATTATTTTAATATCCTGATTAAACTTCCTTATCTCTCGAATCCCGCTCAACCCGTCAATTCCATTCATTCTTAGATCAATTATCAACAAATCAAATCCATCCTGGCTCTGTAATTTTTTTATTGCTGCCTCAGCTGAAGATACCGAAGTTATCTGATGGCCTGCAGCAGTTAATAAATCCTCCAAAATCGAAACAAGAAGAACTTCATCGTCAGCAATCAGAATATTTACTTTATCCCCCAGTCGTGTTCTTCTCCGTGCACAATAAGCAGGTAAAATCAAATCAAAACGTGAACCATATCCCGGTTGACTCTGCACTTCAATAGAACCTCCATGCCCATCGATAATTTTTTTTACCGAAAAGAGACCAATTCCGCTGGTTCTGCCTTTATTTTTTGTTGAAAAATAGGGATTAAATATCTTTGATTTGATGTCGGGGTGAATGCCAATTCCATTGTCCAAAACCGAAATATTCACTTTTGGGTGAGAGTCACTCGTTTCAGAATCGCTAATTTCAGAGACCGGTACATTTTTTACGATGACTCTGATCTCACCCCTGTTTACTATTGCTTCAACAGAATTCATCAATAAGTTTACCATAACTTGATAAAGTTCAGTTGAATTACCCTTAAGATCGGAAACGATACTGTCTATATCTGTTACAATTTTAATATTAGAAGGGAGTGATTGAATCATCGATGATACGACCTCATTGATCAACAACCGTGTATTGATCCTGCTGTCACGAATAATCCCTGAGGATCCATCAGAGAGCACTTCTGTGGTTATATCCGTTGCTCTGTGTGAACAGTGTTCGATGTTCTCAAGGAGGAAGAGGGCATCAGGCTTTCCTGCAAGTTCTTTTTTCAATAATGCGATGCTTGCAAAGATGCTGCTGAAAAGATTGTTTATATCATGTGCTGCAATTTTGTTGCTATTGATAAGATCATCTGGAACACCCGGGGTTTTGTTGTCATCATTCATCATTTTTTTCATTTAGAACTTTGAAGAAGTTTCGGGATAAATCAAAAATAATTAACTTTACGATTCACAAAATTAGTTATTATGGATCCGATCAATATTCTTGTACTTGTAGCTTTGGTATTTCTAATGTCAGCAAATTATGCCGGCAGTCAAAAAAGTTTAAAAGGCAAAATGGGACTTGTTGCCCGCCGAGCATCAGGGTGGCTTCAAAGTGTGCCTCCTAATGTCCTTGCATTTTCTACCCTGCTTCAGTTTTTAGGGTGTTTCCCAATTATTGACACATGGTTTTTGGGATACACCCCCGATTCCTACGTCAGAATTCTGTTTTTCGTCCTGTTTTTACTCTTCTCATTCACTCAAATAAGAAGTTATAAAACATTAAAGGAAAGTTATTCAACAGATATGCTGATATATAAGAACCACAGGCTTGTGAAAAACGAACTTTACAGGTTCATCCGCCATCCACAATATTTAAGCCAGCTACTCGCTGATTTATGCGTGGGAGTGGCACTTCTCTCCTCACCTGTAATCATCTTGACGCTTCTTGTTGGTTTTCCCCTCCTGATTTTACGAGCTAAAAAAGAGGAAGAGATGCTGGCATCACACTTTAAAGGAGACTTTGACTCCTATAAAAAAAGTACCGGGTTTTTCCTCCCTTTTATATAATCTTTAGCGGACAATTCCTGAGAAAATCAAAGAACCTCTGCCATTATCGCCGGATGATTTGATGGTGATAACCAATCTGTTCGCTGCAATCGTTGTATCAACAGCATCAGAGACTGAGAAAGAAAATGTTGTCCATGCACGACTTTGTGTATCGGGAAGGGTCACTTCTTTGTCGCCGGCAAGAATAAAATCTTTCCCGGCACCTTCAACAGTGATTGAAGTCCCTGAAGATAATGGATTCCCGTTTTGATCCATAACAGTGTAGTTGAATAGCTGCGAGCCACCATTGGGGATATCAAATCCAAATGGTGAACAGCTTATAATTGGAACGCCGGAAAATAGTACCAGAGTGGATTGTCTTATTGTTGCGAAACTTTCGTCAGTTGTTGCTGCAGTAACCGTAGCAAATCCGGGTCCAAAACAGGGTGATTAGGCAATGGATTCGCTGAATACAGGGTTACAGAAGCAGCTCCAAGTGCTGTTGTAAGTGCCGATCCTTCAATTATTCCACCTTCTGTGTTAAAATAAACCGCAGTGCCAACTCTAACCGGATTGGAGTATTTATCACCAACAAATGCTGTGATCACATCTTCAACTCCAAACACATTGTACCCCGGGATATTTAAAATGGCAGGAACACAACTGAAGTGTGTAAGATCAGGAAGTCCGCCATGAATCGTTACAGCAACAGGATTTGAAGAGATTATTTTGGAACCCAAAGAAATGGATGCTGTTACCTGAACAACTCCGGCTTTGGTTCCCGAAGTTAATACAACGGAAGCTTGTCCATTTGCATCAGTTCGAGTTGATGGAGGATTTAACACAGCTCCTGAACCCGGTGAAGCAGCCAATACATACCCGACATTAACTGCATTGTCAAGATCTATCGGAATGCCCAATGAGTCAACTACCTGGAATACTAACTGCACAGTTTCAAGCCCGCCTGCCCCTTTAATTCCTATATTTGCGACTGAAGTACCAAGGAGATAGAGGGATGCCGGGACTCTGGTTCCAGAACCACCGGTTCCGGAAGCTTTAAGTAAAAGTCTTGAAGCAGTAATTGTTCTGTTTGCAACCGCAAAAACCTTGGTTGAATCGGATACAAAACCCTCTTTCCTGGCAACAACCGCCAGTTCCAATCCCGCCTTCAGGTTAAATTCGAATGTATATTTCCCATTCGCGTCTGAAACTGCACTTTTGTTGATCGCGGTATCGGCTGATACACCGGAGAGGGAAATTGCCGCGTTTGCAACGGGAGACCCCGTTGAAAAATCAACTACCTCACCATTAATTGTGACAACGCCAGTTTCATCTCCGGTAACGGGATTGGAGGTAGAGTCACTTTTTTGACAGCCCGTGAGTAGCAATATTGGGATCAAAAATAAGAGTATATAAATCTTTTTCATGGAACTTATAGAGTTTAATAAATGAAGACTTCTTAAAATACTAATTTACGATGAATTAAAAATCTTAAGTACGATAAATCACATTTTTTTAATTAATCTGAGAACTTTGTCGTTTTCTGCGGCGAAAGGAGCCAAAGATATTAATTTACCTTCAAGAAAATTAATATATGTAACTCCTGACATTTTGTCAGCAAAATTACCGGAATTCCCAATATAGGAATGGTCAATAAATCCCCGTTCAGGATCAAGGTAGAACCTGTTAATGGTACCTCTTCCCGAATAATTTCTCTCCCTTGTTCGAGAAGAAAACGGATTGATTGCAGAGGTAAATTGTGTATCATAAAAACCGCTCATTCCGGCAGTCTCTAACACCAAAACATCAGATATTCCACCCATTAAATTACTTAGAATATGCCTTGGGACAAAGATGTTCTCGTTCCCCCACAACCACATTATCAGGTTATCACCATATTTTTTTTCGATCGATGTGATGGCTTCAGAGAAACTTTTCCGTATTATCTGGTCGCGATCTTCAATTGTGGATGTACTTCTCAAATCATAAACTTGTGCATATTTTTCGAGTGATAAGTCCTTTAGTCTTGCTAGAGGATAACCACCGGCACCAAAAAAGATTTCAAAATCTTCCTTTGTAAACTCATCACCAAATATGTTCACTGTATAAAATTTCAAAAACTCCGCCATTATAAGGGGTGCCTGAAGACCTGACAAGAATTCTCCACTCCAACCTGAAATAACTCTCAGTGACTGGATGATATTAGTATCTTTTTTTGTGATTCCCGAAAAAGCATTTATAATTAGTGGAACCATTTTAAGGCTAAAATCGGAGGTTACATCGTTGAGAAGGAATGAAGGAATGTTTTTCCCTTCTGGTTTTTGCAGCCAAGGTCTGTCAGATACTGAAGGCATTAAACGAAAAAATCCATCACCAAACATATCACCGGATTCGGTCACTTTTACAATTTCCAAGCCCTCGTCCGTTTGTTGATAATTATCTGCATCCTCCACAACCGCTGGTTTTACTTTTTTCTTCGTTGGTTTTTTCTTTTTTGAGACAGGTTCCGAAGTCTCTTTTTTCACTATCGTTTTAGTTGTGATTACCTTAACAGGCTCACTTTTTAACTTAAAGAGTATCTCCGTATTTGCTTCATAACTAAAATATTTAGTCGAAACACGCTCTGTCCAGAATCCCATGCCCGAGTTTAGAAAAGCTGCAGCATTAAAACCCGTGAGATAAAAACTTTCTGCATTAAACACCTTTAAGACCTCGCTGGAATCCGAATTATAAATATCCTCACCGGGTTCTTTTCCCGTAATCACTTCACCGGAGGCACCAATAAGAATCTCTAATAACTCGGGTTCACTTTCCTTTATTTTGATTGTGTCTTTGTGAAGCCCAATTTTCCCTTTAATTTTACCATTAATTATCAGGTTATCGCGATCATCAAATTGTGTGATTTTTTTTTGTCTTAAGTCTTTTTTTGAAGTTAGTAGAACCCAGGCTTCTTCCCCCTTCATGCCGAGGTAAAGCACAGGTATTCCCGGTACTGTAACCCCCGACCCCTTTATCCCTGCAATATCAAATGAGACCGTGTAATATCTTCCGGGGAAAGTATACGCCCCGTTCAGAGATACAAAAGCCCCTTTTGAACCTGATACCTCCTTAAATGAAACACTATTGTCTCCTGACAATCCGAGTTGTGCCCTTAGAGCCATCTCTTCTTTCAACAGGTATTCTCTAATTTTTGAATACTCCTTCACACGTGATGAATCAACGGGACCACCAAAAACTGTTGCTGCCTTCTCGATCCCCATCTTTTCTTTCATAAGTCCGGTTAGATCACCCGTATTGTATTTCCCCTCATCCCTGAAATTTTCAAGAAGGGAAAGCAGAATTATATCTTTTACTTCCCAATTTCCCGGTTCTATCCCCGTCGCTGCAAACTCACTTTGAATAATCACACTTTCTGAGTTAATGCAATAATTAATTCCCTCTGTATAAGCCTGAACCAAAGGCAGGGTTTCTGCGTTAATCTCTTTCAGTTGTAAAGCAGCCTTATCAGGAAGCATTAATTGTCTCAGATATTTATCGGTATTTACCATTTTGGGACCAAAATATTCTGAAAGCCTCCCTTTTGCAACAAGTCGGTTATACTCAAGTTCAAGCAGTCTGTCTCTTGCGTGAAGATAACCCAAGGTAAATAACATATCTTTTGGATTTGAAGCTGTTATAAAAGGTATCCCTTCACCGCCTGTGTATATTGCTACGCTGTCGAGTAAACCGGTTACCTCAATTTCCCCCTCGTAATCGGGAACAGAGGTACCAAGAATCGATTTAAAAAAGAAATAGACTACCACTGAAAGAATAACTATCGTTATCAGGGGCGCCACAATATATTTTACTATTTTTTCCATAAACTCAAAATTGGTTGATTATTCCAAAATGGATTTTACCATCACTAAATCCCTCACCCGCAGCGAGGGCATAACTTACACTTAGAAGACCTATCCCGGTTTCCAAAACTCATCCCAAAACCATACCCGTTTTTGAAAGCGCTTGTTTCAACAATTTTTCTTGATTCATCTCCATTAATAAGATAATATCCTGAGTCAAAAAAAGCAAACAGGTATGATCGTCTTGAAATCAAATATCTGTATTCAATATTAGACCATGCCACCCTGTTACCCCTGAATTGCTCTTCCCGATACCCTCTGAGGGTCGAATTACCCCCAAGCTTAAAGTAGTCGCTCTCCTCAATAAAATCGCCCTGAATCTCTCTTTACACTTACTCCAATGGCAAACACATTCCGGTTAAATATTTCAAGAAATAAATCAAAATCAAAATTAATCTTGTTTAAGTTTACTTGAAGCACCTGATTTGAGGTTATGAACTCAGCAGGTCCATTTATTTTTTTGTTGGAGATAGAAAAAGATGAAAAGAAATTGATTCCACTGACCGGTGACACGGGGTCATCACGGGTGTCGTATCTTAATCCCACTCCCCCTGTTAATATTGAAGAATTATAGACTGTAAAAACCGGTTTCTCAAAGAGTGTGGGGATTATTGATTGTGATGCAAAAGTTGCAGAGAAAGCAAAATTTTCGCCTGTCTGGTAGTCGGCTGTTAATTCAATAAACCGGTCAACATAAAGAGTGTCCTGTTTCCTTTGATAAAGTCGTGGTGAAATATTTAGCGAGAGCCCAAACAGATAAGGTTCAAGATAACGAAGATCAAGTTCCTGCGAATTCCTGTCGAGTTGCTGCCATTTAAAACTGAAATTTCTCCCCGTTCCAAAAAGATTGCGCATATTTATATTCACGAGTCCTGTCAGATAGCCCGCTTCCTCATTTTGAGCAGGTGGGATGTAACCAATGATTCCATCAAAATTATTGGTGTTGGTTTCTTTTACCGTAATTTTTAGAATCCCCTCTTTTCCTTCATTGAAGTAGAATTCAGGATCGGGAACGGGCTCAAAAAACCGCAACCTGTTTAACCGCGAAGTTAACAGCCTGTTATTTTCAGGATAATAGATGTCACCAGACTTTACTTTTATCTCTCTTAGAATTACATCGGGGGAAGTGTTTTCATTTCCGACAATCTCAATCTTACTGATCACAGCCTTAAAATTTGGTTCAAGTGTAATATTGAGTTGAACAGAAGAGGAAGATGAATCGGATGAAATTTCCAGACCGAGAGAATTCACCACGATCTTTGCAAAAGGATATCCTTTTTTTTCGAGGTCATCAAGGATTTCGATAAAAATCGACTGTATCTCAATCTCGTCATAAGGGTTTCCATCACTAAAGTCGAGTGACCTCATTCCCAAAACCAATGAATCAGAACCGGCAAGAAAATTCAAAGATTTTAGAATCGCTCGGGGACCGGCAGATATGTTTACAAATAATTTTGAGGTTGTGGAATCTGTCGGGATAACAATAGAAGTAAGGTTATGGTGGAAATAACCTTTGGAATTCAGCTTGGTTGAGAGACGGTGGTTTAAAGTGTCAAGATTAAAAAGTTGTGCTTTTACTGGAAATGTAATCCCTAAAGCCGAGGTTAACTCTTTTTGTTCCAAAGGTCGATCCCCCGAAAATTCGATTCCGGTTATCGATTGGCAAAATAGAGGTGTGTAGAAAAAAAGAAAAAAAAGCTTAAAGCATTTCATTCATCAGGTTCATTTTCTTGCCTATGGGCTCTATCAGAATCTCACTCAGAAGGTGTTCAATGTCGGAATAATCAAGCTCACAAACTGAGACACTGCCTGCATTGGCGGCTCCACAACTTGTTGCCATTCTAAGAACATCTGTCAATACCTCATCATTATACAAGCCATAAACAAGCCCTGCCACAAATGCATCACCACTCCCCGTTTCATCAATAACTTTTACTTCAGGAGGGGTAACTTTGTGAATGAACCCAAAATGATTCATATAAACGGGAGAATCACCATCAGAAATTATTCCGATCTTAACTCCAAGTTTGTGAAACTCCTCGAGAGCTGTGATTATATCCGCTTCGTCCTCTATTTTTTTACCAAAGTAGTCAGAGGCTTCTTTTTTGTTGATATGAAGAATCGCAGGTTGTTCTTTTATTGCAAGTTCAAGAGCTTTACCGTAAGTATCAACGACAGCGGTTTTGTCATATTTTTCAGCAATCTGAACGCCATAAGCAAAAATATCATCACAAGCGGGTGAAGGGCTGCTTCCCGAAAAAACCACATATTCACAATTTTGGATCATTTTTTCAAGTTTGAACTTAAATTCATTCACCTCTTCAGGAGTAATGACAGAATTTTCACCAAACAGATGAGTTACTCTTACCGGTTCATCCTCAATAACTGTGGTTCCACTTCTGGTTTCCGATTTAACGGTAATAGCAGTAAAATTTATTCCTTCGGCAGTCATAGTCGCTCTTAATCTTCTGCCGTTGTCTCCACCAAGAAATGTACAAGCAAGGTTTTTTATCCCCATTTTATTCAATTGGCGACTAACATTTATTCCCTTGCCACCTGCATAATAACTCTGTTTATGAGCTCTGTTTGCCTCACCTCTCAAAACTTTTGAGAAATGTAATCTCTGCTCAATTATCGGATTAAGTGTGACTGTAAGTATCAATTTTTACTCCTAATATCTGTAACGGTATTCTCCAAAAAATGGAGTGACTAGACGATAATCTCCAAATCCGGTCTGATCAACGAATACAAATCTGCGGTTAATGTCGTAGTAATCCCAGATTTCATAAGGTTTGCTGTCATACTCAAAAGGATGCCTCTCGACATTGTTTGGTGACCCAAGGGTGATATAAACCATCCCCATGTCACTCCTCCAACCTTCAAGCATCTGTTTAAAGTTTTTGTTTGCAAACTCTATTCTTCTGTAATACTCATTAAAAACCTCGTTCTCAGGTGTTCCTGGAGTCGGGTCTTTCTTCTCCCAAAATTGCATGAACCGATCAAGCTTCTCAGCGAAATCTTTCCCGTCCTGAATGAAATCAATCTCATCGGGACCGGCAATATAAATCATCTGATCTGATGCTTTTTCAAGATCTTTAGCGGTTGCAGGCATCCCTGACCATCTTGAAAAGAATGACTTTGTACTCACGACCACAGTTTTATCATCAACAAACGGAGCGCTGATTACCATCCGGTATTCGCCCATTCCTGCATCCTTAAAATCGAAAGTATAAAAAAGCTGGGTATTCCCGGTTTTAAGTTTTTCAACCTTTTTATCAGTAAACAGAGGATTGTTTTTTGTGTCAACTATAGTGTATGTAAGTTCCAGATCTCTTTCAGCAGAGGAATAAACTTCAAAAAATATCGGAATTCCACCCTTCTGAGCTGCAACATTACGGGAAAGATTAGGAACAATTTTAACAGTTCCGGTTTCAGATGTGGTCTTACTTGAAATCAGCATTATATCACTTATTGCAAGCTCCTGATCAAAAGTACGAACGGGAACCTCGGCTTCGGCTCTGTATTCTTTCCGCGAATCCAAATCTTCCACAAGGATTGTGAAGTAATATTTACCGGGAGCAAGTTTAAATGAGCGGGCAGACAAGTTGTAGTCAGATTTTGAATTTGTTTTGTTAAAATCCATCAATTCAATTTTTTCTGTCCACGATTTCTCAGTAATGAGTTTTAATTTATTTTCATCATTAACAGTTACAGAAACAGAGTATTCAGCTCGAAATTTTTCGCCGGCTTTAATAAAGCTCAGTTTATCAAACGGGAGTTGAAGAAAAAAGTCAACTTTTGTACTGGAACTGTCGCCGGAATAAAAATTATAAATATCAAAATAGAAAACAGGCTCACGGCTGTAGTCCTGTGGTTTGCCCTGATCGGGCTGGGCATTAATTCCCGCTGTCATCAACAGCATAAAAAATAAAAATAATCTCTTCATATCAGTCTCTCTCAATCTTGCCAAATAAATCATATTCGGCTGAGTCATAGATTAAAACATTTACCATATCCCCGGGCACCAGGTCATGGTCTTCTCTGTCAATAATAACTTCACAATCCACCTCAGGAGCATCCATTGTGCCTCTACCGATAAAATAATCTCCCTCTTCAGAATCAATAATCACCTTTTGGGTGGAACCAACATAAAGAGCATTATTCTTCGTTGAGATTTTTTTCTGAACTTCCATTATTCTCCGTTTCCTGCGATTTTTTTCTTTTCGGGCACAGGATCACCGAGTATAAAACTCGAAGTGTTTTCTTCCACGGAAAATGTAAATACACCAAGACGGTCGAACTTAAAATCTTTAATAAACTGGAGTAATTCCTTAAAATTCTCTTCCGTCTCAGCGGGATAACCCGTAATAAAAGTGGTCCGTATTGTTACGCCCGGAATTCTTTTTCTGAGTTTTCCCAGCAGCTCAAGAGTTGCTCTTTGAGTTATCCCTCTTCTCATCGATTTTGAGCACGGGATCGCTAATATGCTGAAGAGGAATATCGATATATTTTACAATCTTTGGATTATCCGCTATCTCATCTATCAGGTCTTCAGGAAAATGAGAAGGAAAAGCATACATTAACCTGACCCACTCGATTCCCTCAATCAATGAGAGTTTCCGCAATAGTTCAGCAAGATTCCTTTTCCCGTAAATATCTTTTCCGTAATCAGTTGTGTCCTGTCCAATAATGATCAGTTCCTTGACACCCTGTTTTACGAGGAATTTTGTTTCGGCGATCAAATCTTCCATCGGCTTCGATTTGTGAAGCCCCCTCATAAGTGGAATTGAGCAAAAAGAACAGGGATGATCACACCCCTCAGAAATTTTCAGGTATGCAAAATGACTCTGACCTGTAAGGTGTCTTTCACCCAACAGTTCATATTTCAGATGCCCACCCATATCTTCTATTATCTCTTCATACTTTTCAGTACCGTAAAATTTATCCACTTCAGGAATCTCTGCCATCAGATCATCTTTGTATCTCTCGCTCAGACAGCCGGCGACAATTACATTCTCAATTACACCTTCGTTTTTAAGTTTTACTGCCTTGAGTATTTCTTCAATCGATTCCTGTTTGGCTGCTTCTATAAATCCACATGTGTTGAGGATAACTGTGTTAGCTTCTTCCGGATTATCTGTTAATTCATACCCGTTTAACAAAAGTTGATTCATCAATCTTTCTGAGTCAACAGTGTTTTTTGAACAACCAAGGGTAATTACCCCAACTTTTTTTGCCATATTCCTAAAGATTTATGAAATGTTTTAAATAAATATATATGATGGGTGCAGATGCGATTACAGAATCAAACCGGTCGAAAAATCCACCGTGACCTGCCAAAATATGGGATGAATCTTTCACCCCCGCATCCCTCTTTAACAGTGATTCAACAAGATCTCCCAATGGTCCAACAATTCCAACTATGAGCCCCAAAAATACAGCGTCAAGTGGCGAAAGGAAATCGAGAAAAAGATATCTGAAAAGAAAAAAACTGCCTATGGCTCCTGCCAGTCCAAAGTAGAAGCCTTCCCAACTCTTTTTGGGGCTTACCCGTTCCATCAATCTGTGTTTACCAAAAGTTACTCCACCAAAATATGCCGCTGTGTCACTCAACCAGATTGATACAAGATAAGAGATGACAAACAAACCTGCTTGATCTCCATTAAAATCCCCAAATGCTCTTATCATATAGAGACTTCCTGCACAAACTCCGATGTAAAATATCCCGGTAAGTGTTGCACCAACATTAAGTATCGCTGAACCTTTGTTTTTAAACAGCTCTCTGAACATAACAACAAGAGTTACTACATAAATCGACTCGAGTGTATCGAGCCAGTTAAATTTTAAATTTACGAGGAACAAGAGGAGAAGGGCAATTCCCGAATACATCGACGAATTTGCTTCTTTTTTGAATGCCATGAGACTAAATTCGTAATAAGAAGCGGCAGCTATCAACGCAACTACTCCCATGAACCAGTAACCGCCAAACCAGGCAGTCGCTAATACAAGGGGTCCAAGCGTGAGTGCTATTGCAACACGGGATGTAAGGCCGGTAAATTTCATATAAGAGTGAGTTGTCCTATGTTGGTTAGTTGAATGCCTCTTCCGAGTCAGGGTCTTCTTTAATATCGGCTTTTTTGGATTCGTCATACTCTTTTAAGAACTCGAAAGCCGATTCGCTGTCCTCAACCTTTACGAATATTAGAATTGCCGACATATTCCCCAGTCCGGGGTAAGAGCTGTCTTTTTTGTTCACAATCCATGTTGTTATCCCGCCACTTTCCAGATTGGCTTTTATCATTTCTGCTTCATATAAGTCATAACAACTGTAAACGAGAAGAAATTCATCTGTGTAGAAACTTACAGAGCCATCGGGTGGATTGTCAACAACCACACCACACTCGGGACAAACGGGAGCGCCACTGTCAAATAATGCACCACATTCGGGACACTCAAACATCTCTGTATCCAATCCTTAATCGGTTTAAAAAATCAGGCAACTTAAACCACATTATACTACATTTTTATGAAATTTAACTACTGAGATCAGTTTTACCTTTTGAGGTAAGTTTTCCTGCCAAACCTTCATATTTAGTAAGTTCTGCATCAATTGAACCGATAACAACTTTGGTTTTTACCTTAACAGGCATCTTTATATCGTCGTCTGTCAACCAGACATATATACTACCTTCGTTTTTGAAAAGTCCACCTTTTCTCACGAGTGGTTCGAGGATAACACAATCAAATTTTCCGGCAGCTACACTAATTCTCTCGCGTCCTCTGAAAACAACATCAAGCTGATGAACTTTGCCTTCATAAAAGTTTTTGAGTTTTATTATGTCGCCCTTTTTTGATTTTGAATAATCAAATGTACGGCAGATGTAAAATGCTGAAATAATGTCGTGTGTATATTTGGGGAGTGTGTAGTCACCATCAGATGTTTTCGCTTTTCCTGCTCTATGATCAAAAAAAGCAGAATAATCTTTTGTAAAACTACCTTCTTTAATGTGCTGTTCAAATCTCCAGGGGAATAAACCCTCTACATCAAGATAAGATTCATATCTGTCACGAACTTTAAATACACCATCAAAAGAGGGAACAGAGTTTACCTGAAACAAAACATTGTAGGTATCTCTTCCGGCAACTTTTTCTTTGCAGGAATCTGCATTGTGGCAATACCTGCCGTTACAAATCCATAATTAACATTGAATGTAAGTTTTTCACCTACTTTGAAAGCTTTGTTTGTTACTTTTGGGAAATCATCGTACACATCCCCGGGGGTAAAAAAACCACCAAGTAAAAACATGGCTCCTATTAGTGTGATGCTAAAAATTACTCGTTTCATTTTCATTTCCATTCTTTATTTCTATAATCTTCTTATCAATCGCAGCAAAAATATTTTCGCTGTTTATACTCTTCATACACTCCAAACGGGCGCATTGTTTCAATGTACAGTCAGAACACCCGATTTCGGGCTTAAAAATCAATTTTCTATCGGTATAAGGTCCCCATCTTTCCACAGAACACTGAACCACCCATGGATAAAATCCTACTGTGAAACTTCCTGCTGCTGCTGCAATATGGAGAGGTCCCGTCGAATTTGAAATGAATAAATCTCCCTCTTTTATGAATGAGATTAATTCTGTAAGTGATAACTCCCCGGCGAATATCCGTGCATCACTATCCCCCTTTACAACTTCACATTTTCCGATCTCTTCTCTTGATCCTGTTAAATATACATCAAATCTTCCATCTTTACACAATTTGGATGTAAGTTCACGGAATGTTTCCAGGGGAAGATCAGCAGCGCTACCCCCGCTTCCGGGATGAATTATGGTTACAACCTTCGTTTTATCGGGCTGAAACCTGTCAAACTTGGGTATTCCTGCAAAAAAGTTTGATGGAAAGTGGTATTCCCCCTGCCACTCCAACATCGAAAGATTATATTCCAATTCATTCTTTTGAGCTGTTTTTCTATGCTCAAATACTTTATTGTTAAAAAGAAAAGAATACCAGCGATAGCCGATTCCGGTTCTTTTTTTTATGCCTGCAAGGAAAAGTGAGAGTGTTATCTTAAATCCGGGTGAGACAACATAAACTTCGTCGAAGTTAAACTTTTTAAGTTTTTGTGAAATGGCAAATGGAGAAAGGTCTTTTAATTCGTCCCAGTTTATAAAACCATCTATGTAAGGGGATGCCTCGGCTAAAACCCGTGTGTAATCCCTTCCAAGAAAAAAGAGTTCACAATCACCACTGCCCTTTAACACTTCTGCCATCGGAAGTGTAAGGACAACATCACCAATCCTGTCATATCTGACCAAAACTATTTTTTTGCTTGACATCAGACTTGTTGAGATTTGCTCCTGAGTAATGAGATGATTTTTCATAACTCTCTTTTTCTCAGGCTCTTTTTCAATTAGTTTTGAAAATATCTCAATCGCTTTTGGTGTGTTTCCCTGGCGGGCGTAAATAATTGCCATTCCAGCGGTTATTATCTCACCTCCATGCGGGGCGATATCTACAGGTTTTACCTGTTTTTCTTCGGATATTTGTTCCGGTGATTCATCTGTAGAATCAGGTTCAATGTTGTGGTAAGACCCGTCGATTGTATCTTCTGATTCAGAGTTATATTCAAGCTCAATCTCATCTGTGGAATCATTCTCGTCCAATTCCAATTCATCAGTTTCAACTTCGTAACGCAGTGGCTCAGGCTCGGGTTCCTCATCCGTTTCAGGAATTGAGAACTTTGAAATGGTATCTGCCTCTTTGGAATTCCTGTTCTCTATTTCATTGACAACTTCATTAATCAACTCGCGATAGTAGCTTGTGAGTTCATTAGTGGCAAAAAACTTGGCAGCAGAATTAAGTGTGATCTCTGCAAGATTTGGTTTTTTGAGTTCAAGAAAAATCCTGATCAATAAATAATATGCCGGAGGGTGACCGGGGAAGTATTTTAGTCCCCTTTTACCTCAAGTAGAGCTTCATCAAACTTTCCTTCTTCAAACAACATCGCCGCCCTGCGCAAAAAGAGTGCGGGGAGTCCCGACTCTGAAGCGAGCTGCTCAATCGCTGTTTTATATAAGTTCTCTGATGAATCTTTCAATCTGATTTCCTTGTTTACCAGCCTGAAACAGTTTCAAGCAGTATATCTTCCGTAAGTTTTTCAAGTGTCTGCTGAATTACATCATTTCTTCCGGCTTGCCCGGCAACTGCGGGATAATCGGCGTAATTTGAAAACTGCCTCTCATAAATGGTTTTTTTCATCTTGAGGTCTTTATACGACACCTGGATGGTGATATTTACTCTTCTCGCTTGAACCTGCTCACCTGTGGTAATAGCTGCAGGAGTGTCTGATATGCCAAGAATTGAACAATCGAGTACAGCATCCGACCGGGTTTTATCGGTAATGATAAAACTGTTATCATCGATAAATTTTTGAGTTAACAGGGTTGTAAATTGCTGCCCAAGTGCCGGCTCACCCGATCCACTCTGATCATTTGCGTATGGTATGGCAAGAGATTTAAGGTGTGGAGGTATGGAAGCACCCGTAAAAGAATAGGGACAACTACATCCCGCAAGACCCATCGTGACAATCAAGATGCCCAATAAACTGAATTGCAAAATTTTAGTTCTATTTGGCATCAAAATCCTCAAATCCAAGTTTCTCCAGTTTACGATAGAGGGTCCGCTCAGAAATATTAAGGTACATGGCGGCTTTTCTTTTGTTGCCTCCGGCTTTTTGAAGTGCTTTCAGTATCAATTCCTTTTCAACTTTATCCACATTAAGATCATCACGGTCATCATTTGCCATAGACATTTGAAAATCGCCAAACTGCCCGGTGTTAACCGTCAGGTTTGAAACCATCTCTTTTAATTCAAGAATATCTTTTTTTAATTCAAAAAGGGCTCTGTAAATGAAATCCCTTTCAATTTCGTCAGTTGATTTGTTGAGTCTCACAGGCAGATTTTTTGCCGGTGCCCGTCCATCAATGCGTAAAAGACTTCTGAATGAGTCCGCTGTCAGAATGCTATTGCGGCTGAGAGCAATAGCTGTCTCAACTGCATTTTTTAACTCCCTGACGTTCCCTGGCCAGGGATATTCGTATAACAGGTTCATGGCATCACTCGCAAACTCAACGGGAGGCCTCTGATTATTTTTACAATATAATGAGGCAAAATGAAGCGCAAACTCTTCGATATCCTGTCGTCTTTTTCTCAGAGGTGGTATCTCAAGAGCAACAGCTTTTAACCTGAAATAAAGATCTTCCCTGAACCTTTTTTCATCCACAAGATCCTGTAAATTTTTGTTGGTGGCGGCAATAATCCGAACATCAACCTTGGTTGTCTTCTCAGCACCAATCTTCATAAATTCTTTGGTTTCCAAAACCCTCAGGAATTTCACTTGAGTGGAAAGTGGCATCTCACCAATCTCATCAAGAAAAAGAGTTGCATTATCTGCCAACTCAAAATATCCTTTTCTACTGTCAATGGCACCGGTAAATGAACCCTTGGTATGTCCAAAAAGCTCACTTTCAAGTAAAGTTTCAGGGATGGCTCCACAATTTAGCGACAACATCTCTTTTTGTGCTCTTTTGCTCACCATGTGAACTGCATGAGCAAAAACTTCTTTACCCACTCCACTTTCACCATAGATTAACACGGTGATATCACTCGGCGCAACCTGCAAAATAATATCAACAAGGTCTTTTATTTCTTTTGATCTGCCGATAATTCCTAATTTTTTCTGAATATCTTCCATTTTTATACCGATATAATCAAACCATCGTGTGCAATGGTAATTCTGCTTAACCCCTCAGGAAATGAAGCCGAGATGGTTGAAATAAGTGTTGAAGGGTCATCTGCATCCAAATGGGTAAGGATTATTTTTTTAATCTCTTTTTCTTTTAATAATTCAATCACATCTTCAATCGAGATGTGTGTTGTTTCAGTAACCAAAATTGAATTTGCATTAAAATTAAATACATCCAAATCAGCGGGAGAATCAACATCACCTGAATAAAAGAGATCGCCCGTTGCCGATTCAATGGCAAGTGAATAGCTTTTAAGTCAAGTCCCTTACCCGGATATTCCTTGTATTTTTGCAAATGTGAGTTCTCAATTGCTGTCAGGGTAAATTTTCCCCGGAAATCGAGTCGTTTTCCTGTTTCAATTTTTTGAAAATTGAGAACAAACCCAAGTCGATCTTCCAGCATATAACTTTTATTAAGTAATTCCTTCAGAAAATTGATGTTGCTCTTTGATACAAACAAATCAAGGGGCATTTGCCGGTTATACATCTTCATTTGTTGAATTAATGTAATTAATCCCGAAAAATGGTCAGGGTGAAAATGAGTAATAAGAACGCCATCAATTTCTTTAAATTCAATTCCAAGCCGCAAAAGCGCACGACTGATTCCGTCCCCGGCATCAATAAGGAGATTGTAAGAGTCAGATCTTATTAGAAATGAAGAATGAAACCGGTTGAGAGAGGATCTACCTGAACCGGTACCGGTGAATACAATTTTGATGGAATCAGACATCAGTTCACCAGTTGTTTAGTTGATCATGGCTGTTGAATTTCTTCATCAGGCTCACCGGATGATACTGAATCATCCAAAAAATATTCAAAATCTGCACCGGGAAATTCATTCTCAACTGCAAAAACACAGTTATTGGCTCTCCTGAAATTCTCGGTTGCCAGATAATAGAGATATAAACCTGCATAAGCTGCAATTGTGAATTCAGACCTCGGGTATCTCTGTATCAAAAGTTCAAGAAATGCAGCCGATTTTTCACCATCAGTGGTAAGCAAAGCTTTGATGTAGAGACTGATATCCGTATCAATCTTTTCACCCGACTCACCAAGAATCTTTTTTAATTCGTCGTGATTTTCCTGTTTATACACCTCAAATATCTCTTTTGGTGTAGGAACTTGACTAAAAGTTGGTGTCGAAATCAGAACAATAAGTACCAGAACTTTAAATAGTATCTTCATAAAATTTATACTGCTGAACTTTCATATTTCTCAAAGACAGAAGTAACCTCACCAAAAAGTGTCCCTGAAGTTACACGATCTATCTTGACCTCAACATAATCACCTTCAACAATTCCATCCTGAATGGGAATTACAACAATTTTATTGGAATCTGTTCTGGCTGCAAAAAACTTATCACTTTTTTTAGAGAAACCTTCAATGAGTACTTTTTCAGTTTTACCAATCAATTCGGTATTTAATTCCAAAGAGTGGCGGTGTTGAATCTCAATTATTTGTTGCAACCGTTTACTTTTAACTTCTTCAGGAACATCATCCCCCATTCTGTATGCTTTTGTCCCCTCTCTCGGAGAGTATTTAAACATGAACGCACCGTCGTATTTTACCTTCTCCATCAGATCAAGAGTCATAAGATGATCTTCAAGAGTCTCGGTTGGAAAGCCGGCGATAATATCGGTGGAAAAGCTCACACCCGGAATTATCTTTTTTGCCTTTTCGATAATCGTTAAATAGTGTTCAACCGCGTAGGTTCTGTTCATCAATTCTAAAATTCTGTTTGAACCCGATTGAACAGGAAGATGAATATAATTGCAAAGGTTTTCGTGAGCCGCTATTGTATAAAGCAGTTTGTCAGAAAAATCCTGGGGATGGGAGGTCATATATCTTACTCTAATTCCCGTATCAACACTTGCAACGGCTGCGAGAAGATCTGCAAAATCATTTCCATTGTCGTCGTAAGAGTTCACATTTTGTCCAAGAAGAGTCACTTCTCGAAATCCTTTTGCCGACAGATGTTCCACCTCTTTTACAATCGATTCGAGGCTTCTGCTTCTCTCTCTTCCTCGGGTGAAAGGCACCACACAATAAGTACAAAATTTATCACAGCCTCTCATCACAGAAATCCATGCCTGAAGTCCCTCTTCGCGATAAGGTATTATGTCGTCGTATGTTTCAGTTCTTGAAAGTTTAACGCCAATCCCTTTTCCACCGCCATAAACCACATCCATCAATTCCGGCAGGCGTCTGTATTCATCCGGACCCACAATAATATCAACAAGTTTTCGTTCTTCTATCAGGTTCTTTTTTAACCTCTCGGCCATACATCCCAGGATTCCCACAACCATTTGTGGTTTTTTCTCCTTAAGTGTTTTCAGATTGCCGAGTCGTCCATAAATTCTCTGTTCAGCATTCTCGCGGATGCTGCATGTATTTAAAAATACAACATCTGCACTTTTTACATCTTTAGCGAAGTCATAGCCATTATTATTCAGAATTCCCATCACCAATTCGGTATCGGCGGTGTTCATCTGACATCCGTAAGTCTCAATATATACTTGTTTTTTACTCATTAAATCTTGCAAAATTATTGAAATTTGGTCTCAGGAGCAGTCTCCCGGAAAAGAAATATTTAAAAAGTAAATATAAGGAAAATTTAGGGATGGGTATAGAGTCCTGGCATATGGTATTGATTTCTCCATGAGCTACTTGGATTCTTCGATACTCCGCTAGTCTGAATGCTACTCCGCTACCTCATCTGCTATTTTGGATTAGATAAAAACTTTTTGCAATTTAAGCAGTATAATATTTCGTTTCCAAATCTTTTAACGTATGGAGTTAACATGAGTACTAAGTTATTTACTTTTTTCCTTGTAGTTCTCTTTTCGCTGTCAGTGTTCTCTCAAAATACTGGTGATAAAAGTGGTGCAACAATTGATGGAGTTGCATTGGGAATGACCAAAGATCAGGTGAAGGCTGCTCTTGTGTCACCCAGATCAGAAGGTTATGACGAGGATGTATGGCTATACGACAGTCTAAAGATTTCAGTCCAGTTCAACAAAGATGGTGTGGTTGTCGAAGTTTTGTCTGATGACTCAACTTCCATCCTCAGGATAAACGGCAAGGAGATTGCCGTGAACTCGGATATCAACAAAGCATTTGAAATCCTGGGGAAGCATGACGAGGAGTATAAAACTGAAAATGTGTCTGAATATTACTTCAAAAAACTTGGTATCATGCTTTTAACTTTTGCCGATGACAACGCCATCGCTCTACTTGCACTGAAAACCTATTGATTATAATTAAAAGAGGCTGCCACATCCGCGGCAGCCTCTTTAGTAATTTAAACACTACCTAAACATTTACAATTATTTATCCCAGACTCTAATCGGAAGTACTGTCATTGGAATACCTTCCATTGCAAGTTTTTTCTGTATCGAGACTGCTGTCTCATTATGTAATAATCTTTGATAGAATTTTTCCTTCTCGAATACCAATTTGCCGCTGAAAAAAGTTGCAAGTGGAAAATCTCGATTTATCTGAAGGCAAAGTTTTGAGCCCTCCTCAGCCACATCAGTTCCAACCGACATCCGATAATCCGCCGCAAGTCCAAGATCATTCGCAAACTTCACATATTTTTCGGTGCTGTTTTGTACATATTTTTTAACATTCTCAATCTCATCGCTTCCTTTAAAAACTCCTGAGTCGACAATACCAACAGAAACAAACATCACTTGTTTATAAAATTTTGGGAATTTTTGCATTATTTGGAGTATTGAGTGAATCCCTAATCCACCATAACTGGAGACAAGAAGAACAGCGATAGGTTCATTTTTCTCAATCAACTTTACCGGTGTTTCCACATTCTCATCTTTAATTATGGGGATATCCATTAAAATGTCGGAAAGACTTCTTACTTTTTTGAGCACTTTAAAATAGTGTCTTTTAATAAGTGCACAAAAAATAACCAAACCCAATGTGACAACTACTGTCAGCCATGCACCGTGTGCAAATTTCTCAACAACAACTATCGTCAGAATCGAGAAACAGAGGATAAATGCTACAATATGAATCAAAAGGTTTTTCTTCCAATCAGGAAGAGTATCTCTCTTCTTGATCCAGAATCTGGTCATTCCAGCCTGAGTAAGAGAGAAGGTTACAAAAACATTTATAGAGTACATTGTAACCAATGCATCAACACTTCCCTTGGTGTATCAGAGTATCACCAGAGCTGCAACACCCATGATCACAATGCCGTTTTGCATCGTTAACCTGTCAGAAAGGGAGCTGAATCTGCGCGGCAGCCATGAATCGGTTGCCATGTTTGCCATGACCCTGGGCCCGTCTATAAAACCCGTTTGGGCTGCAACAAAGAGAAGCAGAGCTTCCGATACCAGTGCCAGTACAACAAACCATGTTCCAATCCCCATCGATTCGATCATAACTGCATTCAGAGTTTTCCCCATAACAGGTTTCACTTCTGCCAAAAGATACACTATCAGGATGGCACTTGCTGTAAACGCCAACGAAGCCGCCATGTAAAACATTGTCTTTTTTGCAGTTTTAACTTTAGGTTCCCTCATTATCGAAATACCGTTCGAAACAGCCTCAATCCCTGTATATGTTCCGGCACCTCTTGAGTAGGCATTGGCAAACAGAAGAAACATTCCCCAGATACCAAGGGTTGATGCACTGTCCTTAAAGTCTCCAACAACATTACTTGTTGCCGCAGATAGATTATCTATATGGATAAAGAAAGACCCAAAAATGATAAATAGATGTGTTACTACAAATAATAAAAAAATCGGTACAAGTATCGAGATCGATTCTTTTACACCACGAAGGTTCATGACGATAAGAATTATTATGACTGCAGTATTGACATAAACTATATTTGAGTGCCATTCAAGAGGGAGGAAACTGAATACTTGTGAACTACCCGCGGCTATGGACACCGTGATTGTGAGGACATAATCGATTATAAGGGCACTTCCGGAAACACATCCAAATGTGTTACCCAGCAGTTTGGTGGCAACAACATAACCACCTCCAACATTCGGAAAATGTTCAATTATTTTTGTCTAATATTAAGATATAATTATTACAGTGATCGCAGTAGCTACAGCAAGCAAAATTGCAATGCTGGTATGTCCCTCTAATGCTCTGAATGCCTCATCGGGCCCATATGAGGAGGAACTAAGTCCGTCTGCTCCCAGGCCCACCCACGCCAAAAAATGCAACTAATGATATCTTGTGAAATATCTGAGGATTATTCAGGTCTCGAGGTTTACCCAAAATTACTTTTTTTAAACTTTTCCATGATTTGGTATTTAAGATTATTAAATCGTGCAGAGCATTATTGAGTATTCTCATTTGTTTTGTTTTACCACCACAATGAGAAAACTCCGTTTCTGCAAACTATTAGTTTGTTAAACTTCTTACCGGTGCCGGGATTTTTCCGCCTCTTCCAAAAAAGACATCTGCACTAAGTACTTTAACAGCCATAATCGGAGCCTTTCCAAGAAGTCCACCATAATCAACCGCCTGACCCACTCCCATTCCATAAGCCGGAATTAGTCTGCATGCGGTTGTTTTTTCATTTATTAATCCAATTGCAGCTTCATCAGCGATTATTCCCGCGATCGTATTCACAGGCGTATCACCCGGGATGGCAACCATATCGAGACCAACGGAACAAACAGCAGTCATTGCTTCAAGTTTTTCGATTGTTAAATGTCCTTTTTCAGCAGCGGAGATCATTCCCTGATCTTCACTTACAGGAATGAAAGCTCCACTGAGTCCGCCCACTGATGAACTTGCCATCAAGCCGCCTTTTTTAACACTGTCATTAAGCATTGCAAGGCAAGCAGTGGTTCCGGGAGCTCCAACATCTTCGAGACCAATTTCTTTAAGAATGTCGGCGATACTGTCACCTTCGGCGGGAGTTGGTGCAAGTGAAATATCCACTATACCAAACTCTACCCCGTCTTTTTTCAGCAACTTTTCTTCCGATGAGTTCACCAGCACGGGTGATCTTAAATGCTGTCTTTTTAATTACTTCAGCAAGTTCCTGAATCGATGCATCTTTATGATTTTTTAACGCTTCAAGAACAACCCCGGGTCCACTCACTCCGACATTAAGAGTTGCGTCTCCTTCGGTGATACCATGAAATGCACCTGCAATAAAGGGATTATCCTCAACTGCGTTGCAGAACACAACCAGTTTTGCACATCCAATTGACCCGGCATCACGAGTGATATAGGCAGTATCTTTAATCACTTGAGCCATCATTTTCACAGCATCAATGTTAATTCCGGCTTTGGTTGAACCGATATTTACACTTGAACAAACTTTTTTTGTTGTTGCTAATGCCTGTGGAATCGATAAAATAAAATTCTTTTCACCGGGAGTCATCCCCTTTGAACAAGAGCTGAATAGCCACCTATGTAGTCGATGCCGATTTCATGCGCTGCCCGATCAAGTGCCTCGGCAATTTTTACATACTCTTCCGAAGAGAATGAGTCCCCAATAAATGAGACAGGTGTAACCGCCACTCTTTTGTTTGCAATCCTTATCCCATAAGCCGCTTCAATAGATTCAGCATTTTTTACATGATTTCCGGCTAGTCTTAAAATCTTTTCGTAAATTTTTTGCGTGACAACATTGATATTTCTTTCACTGCAATCCCTTAAATTAATACCCATGGTAACTGTTCTGATGTCGAAGTGTCCTACTTCACTCATCATGATTGTTTCGAGTATCTCGCTAAATTCAAAATTCATTTTATATCCATTATTTAAAAATTGAAGTGTCGATGGGGAATTATTTCCACGAGCAGCAGATTTTAATTCCGACCTGTCGGAAGAACACAGAGAAAGTTAATTTGAGATTTTTCTTCCTAAATCCGGAACATATACTGAAAAATATCCTCGTGCTGGGCATAAATCTTAATTGTCAATTCTTTGCCAACTCTTGCGAGTTCTTCCTGAACTTCTTTTAGATTCCTTGGTGAACTCGTGATATCCACTATCATTATCAGGGTAAAAAAGTTTTGCATAATCTTTTGTGAGATATCCTGAAGATCAATCTCCATCTCTGCGAGACAGCCCGTAATTTTGGCAACTATTCCGGGTTTGTTGATGCCAAAAGCAGTGATAATAACTCTTCCTTCAAACTTCTCGGCGGGAAGCGAACCCCCACTCTTATTAGCTATTTCTTTTTCAACATAATCCCGAATCATATCAGGGGATGCGTTTGCACCCAATTTATCGATAGCCTGGTTTGTCAGGTCCCAAATCTGTTGTTCTGAAATATTCAAGGTTTAAGTCCTTTATAATTTAATTGTAAAAATCGTAATGTCTCTTTTTTTATTTCAAGATTCCTGCGATTGATATAGTCAACCGTATTTGAAAGATTCCCTCTGTAAAACCGGAATAACACATAATTTGCTTCGATGAGTGCATCAAAAAACCGGTCAGCTCTTATTGCATCATAAACAAGCCAGGCACCAAATGCCACCCAGCCAAGGGTTATTACTGAATTAAGATATTCACCGGCATAAGCCTGCCCTGCTCCCGGGATGAGTGCAGAAAGAATTAATCCCTTTGTCATCGAAAGTTGTTTTTCTTCTGCTAATGTACAAAGTTTTAGAAGCCCACCCGAACTGTCGGAAATCGAAAATTTTTCCCGGGCATCTTCCCAATCACCGGAGAAGGCATACCTCCAACCCCTCCAATAATCAAATATCACACTCTTCTCAGGGAAAACTTTCTCAAGCACATCAATTCTCTTGTCAAATGCAGAATATCTTCTTTCAAGAATTAAAACCCTTAAAATCTCCTGTTCTGCAAGAAATTTTTCATCTCTGGAAGGTGTATTTACCGCCGCCACTTCAAAACAATATCTGGCATTTTTAAATTGACCTGTCTCCCGGTAACAGCGCCCTTTAATAAAATTTGCACTGTAGTGATATAACTTAAGTGAATCAAAAAAGAGCAACCGTTCAGCTTCGATCATTGCATCGTAATATCTGCCTGAATTACAGAGAGAATCAACAAAATCAGATTGCCTCGACAAATCATCTTTTTGCGCATTTATTACTATTGGCAATGTCAAAAATAAGAAGAAATGGAGAAACATCGGACGCAAAATCACTCGTCCTCCACTATCTTATTTGGTTGTTTTAACGGTTTTGATTTTTGATAATACTCCCAAAACTTCTTTTCGGTCAACTCCCTCTGCGATTCATTGTAAATTTTTGCCGCTGCAACCGAACCATAAATATTTCCGCCCTGAAAAATGCTGCAATACCGGTAAAAATCCATGCTCTCTGATAATGTCCATCAAAGAAATTGGAATAAGCAAGATATGCAAAAATACCTGTGATAAATAGACTTGCTGCAGCATCTCCATAATTCTCTGTGTAAACTCTTCCCAAACCGGGCACTATCGCTGAGAGTATCCCGGCAAAAAGCGGAGATTTTGTTGATGGATCAACCCTCTCCATCAGGTTGTTTAACAGGAACTCACTCCCCTCTCCCCCAAAAAGATGAATTGAATTTTTATCATCATCATCAAATTTTTTCTTTCTGATATCAGAAAGAATTTTCAGTTTTAATATGTTGAGAGATAATTCACTTGTGTCAGCTTTTTCATATCTTTCGGGACTGATAATAACATCAATACCCGACTCAAACCTCTTTTTATCAATTCCGTATCGCAGGTGGGGTAGATAACGGTTGTCTGTAAAAGTAAGATAATCTTCGAGCTCAATTCTGCAGAGGTCTATAAAAAATTGTGTTTTCTCATCATAAAGAGAAGTTCCTATTAATCGTTCAAATTCCAATTTTGCCTTGTCATGGAATCCCAACTCATATATATGTTTTCCAAAACTTAATATTTTCTCGGGAGAATGAAGTCCGTTTTGGGCGAATACAGAGGAAACAAAAAGAATGGAGACAAGAATAAACCTGAATCTCAATTCAATTGCCTGAAATGTAGCGGGAAGGGGGATCTACCAGATAACCGTTTTTATCGATGTGGTAGTGTTTAAATTTATTACCAAAACTTGTATCGCGGATAAGTCGGTCGGATGTCAGAAGAAATGCCTCAATTATATTTGTTTGACCAAGAGCTTCCACAAAAAACCGTGAACAACTTGGATTAAAAGGACAATTTTCTCCATCGGGCTCGGAAATAAAAAGGCGGTATCCGTTCGCCAACAGCTTAAATGCCGCTTCCGGGATATCGCCTTCAAGTTTATAATATTTGGACTTTACCGATATCTCCTCAGTATAGTCGATCGGTTTTGGGTCCCAATTCTGCGAAAAGGATTGGGTACTAATTAAACCATAAAGCACACAAAGTATATAGAGAAGCTTCATCGTTTACACCAAACCTGATACCAAAACCTATTTAAGCAGTTCTCTTGCGATTACCACTCTCTGAATTTCTGAAGTACCTTCATATATCTCAGTGATTTTGGCATCGCGTAGATATCTTTCCACAAGATATTCACGAACATAACCATAACCGCCATGAATCTGAATCGCTTCAAGAGCACAATCAACCGCCACCTTGGATGCATAAAGTTTTGCCATTGCAGAGTGTTTAGTATAATCCTTGCCGGCATCCTTCAAAGCTGCTGCTTCAAGAATAAGAAGTTTTGAAGCTTCCACTTTCACAGCCATATCAGCGATTTTAAACTGAATCGCCTGATGATTTTTGATCTCAGTGCCAAAAGCTTTTCTCTGTTTAGAATAGTTTATCGAAGCTTCAAGGGAGGCTTCGGCGATTCCGAGTGCCTGTGCTGCAATTCCAATTCTACCACCATTAAGGGTTTTCATGGCAAAATTAAATCCTTTGCCCTCATCCCATACTATATTTTCGTGGGGAACAAGACAATCAGAGAAACTGATTGAGCAGGTATCGGATGAACGAATTCCGAGTTTATCCTCTTTTTTCGCCTGATCAAATCCCGGAGTTCCTTTTTCAATAAGGAAAGTGGTAATTCCTTTGTGGCGGAGTTCTCTGTTGGTTTGTGCCATCACAAGATAATAATCGGCGTTTTTTCCGTTTGTAATCCAGTTTTTAATTCCATTAACTGACCAGTTATCTCCAACCTTTACGGCTTCGGTATGCTGATTTGTTGCATCACTTCCCGCTTCAGGTTCAGATAAAGCAAAAGCACCAAGTTTTTGTCCACTTGCAAGTGGAATCAGGTATTTTTCTTTAAGAAAATCTGATGCGTAATTTTCCAATCCCCAACACACCAGTGAATTGTTTACCGACATCACCACTCCAACGCTGGCATCCACTTTTGAGATTTCAGCCATAGCCAATACATAACTGACGGTATCCATTCCGGCTCCACCATAATCGGGTGAAACCATCATCCCCATAAATCCCAATTCTCCCATTTCTTTAATTACATCATAGGTAAAATCAGTGCTGATATCCCTCTCTACTTCTGTTGGTGCAATCTTTTCCTGAGCAAATTCCCGTGCCATTTGCTGAATCATCAACTGTTCTTCAGTTAATTCAAAATTCATGAACAATCCTTTTAATTATTGATCTCCAAAAAATATCCGTTGTACAAAGATAGTGAAATTCAAGCAATTTTTGAAGGTTGACGATGGGGGCAGCCGGGCCAGCAACATGGTCTTTTTTTACCCTTCAACAGATCTTCCGAAAGCCGTAGAATATGTTCCTTCCTTGTTTCAGATTTTTTTACAATAGTCACCCAGCAAATCCATTCATTGCGAGCAAGTGGCGTTAATTTGTTCCACTTTTCAAGTAGCTCGCGATCGACAAGAAAAGTTTCTTTCAAGTCTTCAGGCACTTCATGCACTACTCCTGATAAAATTATGGTATCTGACATGCAACTCCATATTTGATTGAATAGATGAAATAATTAGTTAAAAATTTTTTGCAATGTTACGATTTTTATAGAAAAATATCTCCATAATAATTCGTGGCAAGGTAAATATCAACATTTCATAAAAAAACCCCGAAAAATCTCCCGGGGCTAAAACCATAACTCAAGTTCTATTTCACCAGAATCATCTTCTTAATATCCGTATAGACGGGCAGGCCAGAGGGGGAGATTACATTCAATTTATACAGATAGATTCCACTCGATAAGCTTTCACCTGTGAAGTATGATTCATAATAACCTGCTGAAAGGGACTCATCTCTTAATACTTTTATCTTTTCTCCTGTCAGGGTATATACGGTCAATTGTACACGACCCTCCTCCTTCAGTCTGAAGCCTATTACCGTTCCGGGATTAAATGGATTTGGATAATTCTGAAATAATCTGTAATCCATTGCAACTTCATGACCTTCCCCTTTTATACCCACAGGAACTATCCTGATCTCTTCACTTGCATCTGATATGTTTCCCTGATTATCTTTTGACTTAAATAATATGTAATAACTTCCGCTGAATCCGGGGATTATCTTTGTGAATGTTGTATCTGTTGTAGTTCCAATCAGATGAGTCGAGTCGGCGTTGAATCCCTGAGTTGTATCCCCATAAACCAGATAATGTTTAAAATCACTTTCGTGGTTCCTTTTCCAGTTCAGTTGTGTGGTGTCTCCTGTTACAGTTGCAGTTATGCCCCTTGGTTCCAATGGCGCAAGATCAAGATATGGATAAGTTGTCCCATAAGGACCTCCATATAATCCAATATCACTTCGGGTGCCGTCTTTATCTTTAACAAGGGTATCTCCGGCATCTATCAATGGAGAGTATGCCTGAAGATGGTAATCCTTC
Source organism: Ignavibacteriales bacterium (assembly GCA_016714125.1). Taxonomy (GTDB): domain Bacteria; phylum Bacteroidota; class Ignavibacteria; order Ignavibacteriales; family Ignavibacteriaceae; genus UTCHB3. Next base: position 211,410 of record JADJNX010000001.1, read on the forward strand.
TCTTCATTCACAAACATTGGAAAACGGATTTTATTTGATATTGAATCTACCACACTGCCATTATCAGTCTTATAGTGTCTGCCGTTATTCCAAAAGTTGTTAAATCTCAAAGGGGCGTTTCCGTAAAAGCCATAATAACCCCCACCTGAGATGTGATTATTAAATACATCTCGGTAGTCTGATGTTCCATTTGTTCTGATGGCAACTCCAAAGTTTCCGTTAACAGATTATTTTTTAATTGTATCAGGACCCAGTTCAATTCCATAAGTACTTATGTTTATATTGGCCTTATATAGACTCATTACGATATTATTGTAAATCCTTGCCGGATAATTATCAAATCTGGCAATTGTACTAAAATAGGAACTTATATAAGGGCTGATACCAATACATTATCGTGTACAATACATGAACTTATAATTTGCATGTATAAAGTTTCTTCTGAGGCTGTTATAAAGTTATTATAAATTATTATGTTATTTACATCCACGAAGATTCCTTGCATGCAAGAATCAATGACATTATTATGGACATATAACGTGTCTCCCAAGGGGCAGTAATAGCCTCCGAGAGATAACCCGGCAAAAAAATTTGTGACTTTTGTATTTCTAATAACAAATGATAAATTTAGATAATACGATCTATATGCCGCAATACCGGACTTGTAACCATCGGGGCCAATTCCTTCAATTTTTAGGTTTGAAATCTCAGTCCTGTCATCCATCATGACTGAATAGTATGCACTATTTCCTAAAGGGAATTTTATAATTGTACTCTCCCACCCCATTCCAATTAGAGTAATACCTCGGTTAAAACGGACTATTTCGGTAAATACTCCCTCTCCAACAATTATTGTGTCTCCTTGTATAGATAGACTCATAGCCTTCATTATACTGTCTGCCGCCGTCTCCCAACTTGTGTAAGGTGGAATACTCGTGCCGGTTTTGCTCACATAACGCTTCTCAGCAAAGTTTTCGGCACTAAAAGCAATCAGAAGAATCAAGATTATGGTTAACTTCTTTCTCATTATCTACTCCTTCATTTCAATAATATCATTTTTTTGAAAGAAATTTTACGGATGAATTGAGGGAATCAAGAAGATTTTGAACGGTTCTGATGGGTTGATAACTGTCAATTGAATGCGGTTTATACTGTGTAAGGAAAAAAGTTTGGTCAGGCCGTGAGGAATTTAAGTCTGCGACATAGTCTTTTAACAACCGATCGCGATGGGCAATATTCTCAATAAAATATGTTTCATAAATGTCATCATCATAAACTTCGATGTAATCAAGAATAAGTTCTGTATTTCCAAGCCAGACGATCCTGAATTCGATCTTTGTATTAATGTCATAAATATTATCCCCGGGGGTAAAAGCCGCTTGCTGCGAAATCAAGTCACCTCCACCGAGTGTGGCAAGTGGAGGGAAATCGTAATCATATACTAATATATAATCTTTGAAAGTTTCCGTAAGCATCTGTTGTGTCACGAGTTTACTGTTAAGTAACACGGAATCGAAGGGTGTTTTTTTAACTTGTCTCCTGCGCCAATAACCTGCCCTTTTTTTAACCTGAAATTTACTTTATATGTTATCCTTTCGTTCTGACTATATTTAGTTGAGTAAACATATTTTTGATATTGTGAATAGTTTGGACCATTGATAAAAACTGAGCCTGCTTTTGCTGTATCGATACCTGTTGAGGTTGTTGTACCAACAAATTCACCAAACTGTTTTTTTAATCCAACTGAGGAGGGAGTACCGGGGACAGGGGTACCAACAGGTGACCACTTTGTGTATAAAGCATTCGAAAAATAATAACCCCAATCGATTCTTTCGACACCCTGCGAAAACAGGTTGCCTGTAAACATTAATCCTGTCAAAAGTAAAAGTTTTATTATCATTTGAGTCACTTGTTTATTTAAACTAATTGTTTCCAAAATAATCAAAGAAGTAGTGTCAAAATACTTACTTATGCGGTACTAAAAAATAAAAAAACACGGTTAATGATTTTGCATAGGGCAATCAGGACCTACAAATATCAAATCCCGTAAACGGGGTATGGGACTTGTCGGAGAGTTATCATCTGCTACGAATATGTAACTCCTCCGGAGTATGGAATATAGTTGGGTGACGAATTCAGCTACGAATATCAAACCCCGCAAACGGGGTATTTTTAAGAGCAAATCCTGTAAATCCTAAAATCCTGCAAATCTTGATTCAGACAACCCTCCGCGTAACTCCGTTTAATCTGCGGGTATCCGCGTCCCCTAATTCTCTTCATAATAATCAAAGTTTATAAAATAATAGTATTTGACCCTTTCCCAAGTGCTAAAGGCAAGGTAAAACAAAATTCACATCCCTTACCCGGTTCACTTTGCACATAGATATCTCCACTTTGGGCAAGAACAAAATCTTTTGCAATTGCGAGGCCAAGTCCCCAGCCTGTTTTTTCTTTGGGGTTTAGCTGGGCATATCTTTTAAACAATTTTTCCTGATCATCTTTTGGAATTCCGGGACCCGAATCTTTAACATAAAATCTGACATGCTTCTGTTCGGCTATAATTGAAAGTGTGATTGAACTCCCAACAGGCGAATATCGAATGGCATTGTTAAGCAGATTAACATAAACAAATACTGATTTTTCGATATCACCAAAAAACTTTGGGTAGGTTTTCATCCAAATCCACCACAAGATCAATCTTTTTTCTGAAATTGACATCATTAAAGCTGTAACACTCAATTCCAGAATGTCAGTAGGATTTAATATTGCCATGTTTAATTTGATGTTTCCTGTTTCAATCTGCGAAAACTCAAGAAGGTCTTTAATCACTCTTGAAAGTCTGTTACTTTGGTTCCGCAGGGCAACCACCAACTCTTTTTGTTCATGATTTAACTCCCCGACTCTATTATCATCCAGCATTTTTAGACTAAGATTTATTGAAGATAACGGAGTTTTTAACTCATGTGATACAGTTGCCAATAAATTGGTTTTTGCCGTGTCTCTTTTTTGGAATTGTGTTACATCTTTAAGTCGAATCATGGTTCCAATAAACATCTCCTTTTTAAGAAAGGCTGAATAAGTGAGAATCTCATCAAATTCAAGTTTATAAAAGAACTCATCACCATCAAGGATGATTCTTAAAGGTTTTATGTCGGCTTCACGGTCTTTTTTGATCTGTGGTATTAAATTTTCAATCGTTTTTATAAGATCATTTTTATTTGCCACATCATCTATTCGTTGATTCAGGATTTCTTTTTCTTCCAATCCTGTTATCTTCAAAACGGTATTATTGATTAAAACGACCTTACGGTTTTCATCGATCAGGAGCACTGCATCTTTTTAGTGACTCGACCAACGACTCCATTCTTTTTTTCTCAAAATTATCTCATCATAGTGTTGAGCTTCATAACTTTCAAGTTTCTCAGCCATGTTGTTAAAAGTTTTTGCCAAAATGCCGATCTCATCGTTACTAACCAAAACGAGCCGCTGGTGATATTTCCCCTCATTTATCATCTCAATTTTTTCTGTCAAGTCTTTTAGAGGTTTTATTATTTGTTGGGGGAAGGCAAAAATTAAGATCAGCGCCATGATGATGCTAACCAAAACTGTTATGACAAGATAAATGGTTAAAGTATTTGCAGTTGAAACCAGGTTCTCATTTTTATCGAGAATGGCTTTCATATTCAGATCATAAATCTGCATTATTGCGTTTTTGACCTCTGTGTAAAGCAGCTCCATTCTAACAATTTTTTCTCGCAAAGTTAAACCGGAATCGAAGTCCTCACTATAGCCTGAGAGAAAGTTTCTGTATTTCTCTTGCAACAAAACAACTATTTTATCTTCATTTTCCTCTGTGATGTTTTGAGTTTCTTTCGACAAGGCCTTCTCAAAATTTGATTTGGCTTCCCACAAAAATCTGGAGTGTGTTGAATCGACCACTGTGTCCAATAGCTTTTTTTGTTCCATCTGATAAATGATGTCCAAATTATCCATCATGGTCACGGTAAAATCGATGGAATGATAATTATCTACGATGGTGCCTTTTGATTTTTGGGCGAGATGATTTATGAAACCAATCCCGGCAAGTCCCAAAACGAGGATTAACAGAAAGAGCCCGCCAAGGCCAAATAAGATTTTATTTTTTATTGTCATCATTTGAAGCAATCAGAAACAAATCGATGTTTTCTTTGTTTGTTAAGTTGGTTAATTCTCTAAAAAAGTTTTTAATTCTCAGTCGGTAAAGTATGGAAAATGAAGGTTTCCCTATCACTATAAGTGACGCTTCCACCGAAACTGCAAATTTCACAAGTTCCTTAGCTACCTCGTTACCATTGATCTCTACAACTTCAGACCCCAGTTCCGTGGCAAGTTTAAAATTGTTGATCAGTTGCCTCTGAACTTTTGGATCAATCTTTAATGGTTCCTCATTTGGAGTTTGAACATAGACTGTGTACCACTTGGAATTATAAATCGAGACAATACGGGAAGACTTTCTGATAACTCTTTTAGCAGAATTATAGTTACTGCTTATTGCCGTAACAATCGCCTCCATCTTTTGCCTGTTACCAATTGGAATTTGACTGATTATTTTTCGCTCCACTTGGTGTGACACCTCTTTTAACGCCAGGTCTCGTAACAAAAGGAGTTTGTCATTTTGGAAAAAATTGCTCAGAGCAGTTGTAACTTTAGTTGGATCGTAAATCTTCCCTTCTTTAAGTCGGTCAATCAAATCCTCAATAGTAAGGTCGATATTTACAACTTCATCAGCCTGGTGAATGATGGTATCGGGCACCCGTTCAGAGATTTTTACTCCTGTGATTTTTTCAACCTGGTCATTAAGACTTTCGATATGCTGAATATTTACAGTGGTGATAACATTGATTCCGGCATCAATCAGTTGTAGAACATCCTGCCATCTTTTTTGATTCGCCGAACCGGGGATGTTTGTATGCGCAAGTTCATCCACAAGAACAATTTCCGGGTTTTGCAGGAGAACAGACTCCGAGTTGTTTCCCTTTGTAAAACACCTTTTTTCTTTCCATTATCGGAAGTCCTTCAAGGAGTTTTGCCGTCTCTTTTCTACCGTGAGTCTCAATATACCCGGCAACCACATCTATATTGTTCGCAAGCAATTCTTTTGCCTCAAGGAGCATTCGATAGGTTTTACCCACTCCTGCTGCCATACCGATGTAGATCTTTAACTTTCCTTTTTTTGACTCTCGAATGAGATTTAAAAACTGGAGTGCAGAACTTCGAATTTGAGTTGACATTTAAATTTCTTTTGTTTTAGAATCCAAACTTAGATTTAATTTGAGAACATTAACCTTTGATGTCCCAAACACTCCAAGAAGTGGCGGATCAATATTCTCTATCACAATTTTGGTTACTTCCATTTCGGGGATATGCCTTGCTTTTGCGACTCTTTTATTTGTATAACTGCCGCTTGCACTGAAATGTGTGGATCCACTCCACTTCCTGAGGCAGTAATTATATCTGAAGGGATTTCCTCTTTTTTAACGCCCGGATTTTTCTTCAAAAAATCATTTAATCTATCCCGGATGTCCACATTATAAGCAGAATCGGAAACTGATTTATTTGATCCTCCGGTCGCGGCTGCATTGTAATTCACAGCAGAAGGTCTTCCCCAAAAATAACCATCTGAATGGAAATTTTGACCAAGATTTTCAAATCCAACGATTTGACCATTTTGGTAAACAGGATTTCCCAATGCCGAGGTTGGTTTACCCAAACTAAAAAACCATATTATCAACGGAAAAACAAATCCGAAGATTATAAGGGTTACAAAGTGAAGTTTTATGTCTTTTAGAAACGATTTCATTTTCTGGCTCCTTAAAATAGTGAGACTACCATATCAATAAGTTTTATTGCTATCGCCGGGACTATTAATCCACCCAGACCATAGATCAATAAATTCCTCGTTAGCAGTGCTGAAGCACCGAGAGGTTTATACTTTACTCCTTTTAATGCAAGTGGTATCAAAGCCGGAATAATAAATGCATTAAAAATGACCGCCGATATAATCGCTGAATTTGGACTTGAAAGTTGCATGATATTCAGTGAATTTAATGCCGGGATACTGGTCGAAAAAAGGGCCGGTACAATCGCAAAATATTTCGCCACATCGTTGACCAATGAGAAAGTTGTGACATTCCCCCTTGTTATCAAAAGTTGTTTTCCGATCTCTATTACCTCAAGAAGTTTGGTGGGGTCGTTATCAAGATCCACCATGTTAGCCGCTTCTTTGGCTGCTTGTGTACCTGAATTCATTGCAACACCAACATCAGCCTGAGCAAGTGCGGGTGAATCGTTTGTTCCATCCCCCATCATTGCCACAAGTTTGCCATCGTTTTGTTCTTTAAGAATATATTCCAGTTTGTCAACAGGTGTGGCTTCGGCAATAAAATCGTCAACTCCGGCTTGTTTTGCAATAAATGCCGCGGTTAAAGGATTATCACCCGTAACCATAACAGTTTTAACGCCCATCTTGCGTAATCTGTCAAATCGCTCCTTGATTCCCGGTTTTATTATGTCTTCCAGTTGAATTACACCCAAAACTTTTTTGTCCATAGCTACGACAAGTGGAGTTCCTCCGTTTTCGCCAATTTCTCTACATTTAAGATCAACCTCGGAGGTGTCAGAAGTTTTGGTTGCCCACTTTTGGATAGCGGACCACGCCCCTTTTCTTATTGTAGTTCCATCTTTCAGATCAACACCACTCATTTTGGTTTCAGCACTGAATTGAATAAACTTCGCCCCCTCAAGAAGCTCTGTTGACAACATTCTTTTTGATGAATCTGCCAATTCAACAATTGATTTACCCTCAGGGGTGGGGTCTGAAAGTGAACTTAGCAGGGAGAACTTTGAAAGGTTTTCATAAGTTGAGTCACCTACCTGGAAAAAGTTTGTTGCTTTACGTTTCCCGATTGTGATCGTACCCGTTTTAGCCAACAATACAACATCGATGTCACCTGCATTTTCAACGGCTTTCCCTGATTTTGGAATTACATTTGCTCCCAATGCTCTTTCCATTCCGGCAATTCCTATGGCTGAAAGCAGCCCCCCAATTGTGGTTGGAATCAGACATACAAAAAGTGAAATGAGCGCGGTTATTGTTACCGGAGTATTGGCAAAGGTACTGAATGGTTTAAGAGTGACCGTTACCACCAGAAACACGATTGTAAAACTTGCCAATAACAGAGTTAAAGCTATCTCATTAGGTGTTTTTTGACGGTTTGCTCCTTCAACAAGTTGGATCATTTTATCGAGGAAAGATTCCCCCTGTGCAGTGGTAACTTTTACAATTATCCTGTCTGAGAGCACTCTCGTCCCGCCAATAACGCCCGACTGATCGGTTCCGGCTTCTCTTATTACGGGAGCTGATTCACCTGTAATGGCAGATTCATCAATGGACGCAATACCATCAATTATTTCGCCATCCAGAGGAATTGTATCACCCGCCTCGGCAATAAATAAGTCATCTTTTAAGAGAGATGCCGAATTTATGATTGTAATGGTTCCGTTGGATTCCATTCTTTTTGCGGGGGTGTCTTCTCTGGTTTTACGGAGGGATGCGGCTTGTGCCTTTCCTCTGGCCTCGGCAATCGCTTCTGCAAAATTGGCAAAAAGAAGTGTCAGGAATAACAGGACTGCAATTATCAGATTGTAATTAAAACTTCCATATTCGATGTTATTGGAAAACATCGACATCGCAGTGATAACCATCATTATGACGGTACTTATCTCAACTGAAAACATCACAGGATTGCGCATCATAACTTTTGGATTCAATTTTACAAATGATTCCTTCAACGCGCTTAAGATTAAAGCTCTCTCAAAAAGTCTAAGTGTTCTATTTCTTTTCATTTTTTCATTCCCTTAAAGTGATAAATATTCGGCAACGGGACCAAGTGAAAGGGCCGGGAAAAATGAGAGTGCCGTTACTACAATTATTACACCCAGAAGAATAACACCAAATGCCATACCGGAGGCATCCAAAGTACCTTCAGAACTTGGAACTGAGTTTTTGATGCCAGTGATCCGGCAATCGCGAGTGGCCCAATGATCGGTATATATCTGCCCAATAACATGACCAAACCGGTTGTAATATTCCAAAATGCATTATTGTCGGCAAGTCCCTCAAAACCGGAACCATTGTTAGCTGAAGCTGATGTAAATTCATATAACATTTGTGAAAAACCATGATAAGAATCATTTGACAACCAACCATTTTCGGGATTTACAGTCATCAAGTGGGAGGAGAGGGCAGACCCGACCAGTATCAGAATTGGATGGAGCAAAATTACCAGAACAGCAATTTTGATCTCTTTTGCCTCAATCTTTTTACCGAGAAATTCGGGGGTTCTTCCCACCATCAATCCCCCAATAAAAGCCGAAACCAAAATAAAAAGGAAGAAGTTGAGCATCCCAACCCCAACTCCTCCATAAATTGCATTTATCATCATATCGAGCATATAAATTCCACCGGCGAGTGGAGTCTGACTGTCATGCATCGAATTAACCGAACCATTTGAGGTCGAAGTTGTCGATACTCCCCAAAAAGCAGAAAGTATGGGTCCAAACCTTACCTCTTTGCCTTCCATACTCCCGTTGGTCTGCATCACCCCTGTTTTGGTTATCAAGGGATTCCCCAGCGACTCAAAATAGATAGCCCCAACTACAAAAAAGATGAATAATATCGACATGACACTAAAAATCAATACTGCCAGTTTTCGATGGTTGATATAAAATCCAAAAGCAAAAACCAGAGCAACAGGAATTAATAAAATTGAAATGTTTTCGATTACATTTGTAATGTAGTTGGGATTCTCAAATGGATGTGCCGAGTTAGGGCCGTAAAACCCTCCTCCATTTGTACCCAGTTGTTTAATTGATGTGATTGTTGCAACCGGACCCATGGCAACCACGGTGGTGTCACCTTCCAGATTTACATAGCAGGCCGGTTCTGAAAAATTGTTGGGTGTTCCTGCAAGAAGTAATAAAAGGGAGACAAGGAGAGCCAATGGGAGGAGCACCCTTGTTGCACTCCTGACAAAAGAGTAATAAAAATTGCCCAACAAAGCTGATTGTCGTTTAACAAGCCCAACAAGGAGGAGTGCAAACGCTGAAATACCTGATGCAGCAGAAACAAACTGAAGAAAAAGGACCACCGCTATTTGAGAAAAATAAGAGAGTCCCGTTTCGCCCGAATAGTGCTGCAGGTTTGTATTGGTAACAAAACTTGCCGCAGTGTTAAAAGCTAAAAATGGATCCATTGAGACTATATTTGCCGGATTAAGAAGTCCGGTTGCCCCCTGGGTCACCAACACAATAAAGGCCCACACAAAAAAGATGGCATTTAATCGCAAAAGTGCTTTGGCATTCCCCTTCCAATCCATCTCATGCCTTGAATCGATGCCACAAAGTTGATATATCTTTTCCTCAAATGGTCGCATAAAATCGGTAAATACCGGCTCACCCTTAAAAACACGACTGATATAATTCCCCAAAGGGTAAGCGGCTATGAGTACCACCAATAAAATTAATACGATGCCAATTAGACCATTATACACAACCACCTCAGAATTTCTCGGGATTTATCAACACATAAAAGAGATAAATAAAGAGCAGAATACTCAGAATCAGGAGCATTATCATTTTGCGACTCCTACAACTTCTCAAAGAATGAAATGAGAAGGTCCATTAAATAAAAGAAGGTGACTCCAACCAGGAGCATCAATAAAGTTTCCATTTTTTCCTCAGTTTTTCAGCTATTGATGCTAAAAGTGTGCCGAAGATAAAAAAGGTGGTTTTTTGCTCTTAAATGGAAGAATATCGGTTGGATAAAATCAGAAGTCTATCAATATGACAGGGAGGAGTCTATCATAATGATAGGGTTGAGGGGGAATTATTTGTCGGTTGTGATTCCGTAATGTTCAAGTTTTCGGTAGAGTGTGGCAACTCCAATACCCAAAACCGCAGCGGTTTTTGTTTTGTTAAAGCCACAACTTTGAAGTGTTTTTAGGATATGTTCTTTTTCAATGTCTTCCAAAGTTATGACACCCTCTTCTGAATGGAAGTGATTTTGAAGCTCTGAGGGTAATTGTTTTTTTGTAAGTCTGCCGTCCTGAGAAAGAATAAGTGCCCTCTCAAGAATATTCCTCAATTCCCTGATGTTCCCGGGGAAATCATATTTTTTAAGAAGTTCCATAAAATCCTGACCTACTGTTATATCAGGATAGTTCATTTTAATTTTTAGTGAATTTACAGTCTCCATTGTTATTTGGGCGATATCTTCACTTCTCTCTCTGAGCGGAGGAAGGTGAATGTTAAAAACACTGAGTCTGTAAAAAAGGTCGGATCTAAAATTCCCTTTTGAAATTTCCATCTCAAGATTCCTGTTTGTGGCCGCAATAATCCTTACATCCACTTTTGATTCAACAGTATCGCCTGTCTTAAGAAATGAATTGGTTTCAATTACCCTCAGAAGTTTCGATTGTGCAGAAGGTTCAAGTTCACCTACTTCGTCCAAAAAGAGAGTTCCGGTATGTGCCTCTTCGAATAATCCTTTTTTGTTTTTAAGGGCTCCTGTAAATGCACCTGCCTTATAACCAAATAATTCTGATTCAATAAGATCTTTTGGAATTGCAGAGCAGTTTATTGTAACCATTGTAGCGTGTGAACGGTTGCTTCCATTGTGGATGGCTTGAGCCAGAATTTCTTTACCCGTTCCAGTTTCACCGCTTATTAATACAGGTACATCAGTGCCGGCAACTTTTTTTGCGAGGTCTCGAACTTCTTTGATCTTTTCGGAATTGCCTGAAATTGAATCAAATGAGTATTTCTCACCGATCTTTCTTTCAAGTTGATTAATTTTGTTTTTGAGTGCAATTTTCTCAAAAGCTTTTGCCACCACCGGAATTATTTTGTTGTCATCATCTCCTTTGGTGATGTAATCAAAAGCTCCCCGTTTGATTGAGTCAACCCCATCCTCAATTCTGCCATAGGCTGTAAGCATAATAACTTCGATTGAACTGTCATATTCTTTGATCATCGATAAAAGATCCATCCCTGAGATACCGGGCATCTTGATATCAGAAAGCACAACGGAAAAATCATCTTTTTTAATCATTTCAAAAGCTTCTTCACCATCATTTGCCTCGGAAACAACATACCCCTCCATCTTAAGAAGTTTATGTATCAGCTTCTAAGCTCTATTTCATCATCAACAACAAGAATCTTCTTTTTCATTTTTCCGATAATCAAAATTTTAAAGACGAATATTACAATTATTTAGAGAAAAAATTACTATTGTCTTTGTTTCCAGCCTCAATTTGCAATCCTGACTTAAACTCAGTAAACCTCAATAAATCCAAAAATATTTAAAACAAAAAAGCCCCGAAAATCTCCAGGGCCAAATCTATAACTTAGACTCTCGAGTACTCAAGTACTCAGGTACTCTAGTCTCTCAAGTACTAAGGTACTCTAGTCTCTCAAGTTCTAACAATCATAATACATATCATATTCATACGGATGTGGACGCAGAGCCATTGGCTTAACTTCCCTGTCCATTTTGTAGTTGATCCATGTTTCGATAACATCTTTTGTGAAGACATCACCTCTTGTGAGGTAATCATGATCTTCGGCGAGTGCCTGAAGAGCAGCTTCAAGGGATGGTGGTGTTGATGGAACATCTTTTAATTCCTCAGGTGACATATCATAGATATCTTTATCAAGTGGATCACCCGGATCGATACGATTCATGATACCGTCAATTCCTGCCATCAAAATGGCTGCAAAACCGAGGTAAGGATTTGCTGAAGGATCAGGACATCTGAATTCAACTCTTTTTGCTTTAGGTGACATGTTGTACATCGGAATTCTGATTGATGCACTTCTGTTTCTCTGCGAATAAGCAAGATTTACAGGGGCTTCATATCCAGGTACTAATCTCTTGTAACTGTTTGTAGTTGGATTTGTAAATGCAAGGAGTGATGGAGCGTGTTTTAAAAGTCCACCAATAAAGTAGAGAGCCATCTCCCTCAATCCGGCATAACCGTTACCTGCGAAAAGTGGATTTCCACCTTTCCACAAACTAACATGCACATGCATTCCACTGCCATTGTCACCATAAATTGGTTTTGGCATGTAGGTAACAGTTTTGTTATTCACATTTGCAGTATTTTTAACAACATACTTAAACAATAACAACTGATCGGCTGCTTTAAGCATCGGTTTAAATTTCATGTCAATTTCACACTGACCACCGCTTGCCACCTCATGATGCTGAGCCTCAATTTCGATTCCACAATTTATCAGGTTTTGCACCATCTCATTACGAAGATCCATCAGTTTATCTGTTGGAGGTACAGGGAAATAACCCTCTTTATATCTGGTTTTATATCCAAGGTTTGGATTTTCTTCTCTGCCTGAATTCCATCTTCCTTCATTAGAATCAACTTCAAAATAACTGAAGTTTGCACCCACTTCAAAACGAACATCATCAAAAACGAAAAATTCAGCTTCGGGACCATAATATGCAGTATCTGCAAGTCCGGTTGATTTTAAGAATTCGTTTGCTTTGGTTGCGATGTGGCGAGGGCAACGTGAGTATTTTTCTCTTGTGGCTGGTTCGTAAACATCACAAATCAAACTCATTGTTGGTGCTTTAATGAACGGATCAAAAAACATTGTTGATGGATCGGGAATAATCAACATATCTGATTCGTTAATTCTTTTCCATCCTCTGAGTGAGGATCCGTCAAATCCAAAGCCGTTTTCAAATGAGCTTTCATCAAATTCCTGCATCGGAATTGTTACATGTTGCCACTGCCCGGGGAAATCCATAAATTTAAGATCCACAAATTCAATGTGGTTTTCTTTTGCAAACAGAAGAATTGACTCTATCTGTGCTTTTTTGTCACTCATATACACTTACCTGTGATTATGTTATTGAAAAATTACAAAGTTATTTTTGTTGTCTCTTTCAGAGTTGAAAGGACAAATGATGTGCGTGTTGAAAGCACCCCGGGCCACTGCTGAATTTCCGCCAGCAAATTTTCGAGAGCTTCCGAATTTTTAACTACCGCTTTAAGGATATGGCTCCCCTCTCCAAGAATGGAATGACACTCAAGGATGTGAGGGTGTTTCCCTGCATTTTCTACTAAATGATCATATTGTGAGGATGATTCTGAAATCACAGTGATAAAAACCATGATGTCAAAACCGAATTTTTTCCTGTCAATTTTTGTGTAATAACCCTTTATGATCCCTTTGTCTTCCAGCTTGTGCAGCCGTTCACTAATCGAAGGGATAGACATGCCAAACACCTCAGCAAGTTGGCTCCTGCTAACTTTAGCATTGTCTTGTAATATATTAAGTGCCTTTATATCAATGTCGTCCAACATCTACCGTACTTCCAAAATTTAAAGAATTAAGAAAATTTCAAAATCTGTACCTTAAATATAGAGACAGGTAAACATATTTTCCAAATAATTTAAGGCAAAACGGAAAAAATGTTTAATAACTTTAGAACCTGAGTGACTTGAGTACCAGAGTACTTGAGTACTTGAGTACTTCAGTACTCTAAAATCACTCAGGCTCTGGAGTTCTGAAACTCTGAAGTTCTGGTCACTATTTGCTTATTGAATAAAATATTCGTAAGTTTCACAACATCAGTAAAATTAAAGGCGTGGGAAAAAGTATGTTACTCAAAAATAAGAGTTTCACTTTTCAACAATCGAATTTGAGAATTTTATTCTTCATTCTGACCATAACAGGATTCCTGTTTACTGCGTCCGCGCAGGTACCGGGAATCACCAATCAACTAATAGCGCCTACTACAGTAGAAAACTCACTTTTTAACCTGCAACATTTGTATGAAAATTCTTTTGTAGCCATAGTTAACGGCTGTGCAATTTTCAGAACTGATGATGGGGGCTCCACTTGGAAGAATATAACACCGGAATATTTTGTTGTGGCTGCTAAAAATCTTTTGGCAATCACTCCGCAAAGATGGGTTGGAATGACCGGTCATGGCTTCATGTTTGCAACAGTGGATGGTGGAAATAGTTTTAGCATCCAGGATATTGCGGTAGGATACAATGGTGATTACGACGCTTATTCAATGAGTTTTGGTGATTCACTTCACGGAGTGGCAAGGTTCTCCAATTCTTACAATAATAACAAACTTTTTATTACCACTACCGGTGGACTCTATTGGTCCAGTTTAACACTTCCGGAAAACAGCGGATATTCTGATGTTGTTATGTTTCCGGGGAATGTGATTCTCGTCAGGTGTGAATCGAAGATTTTAAGATCCACTAATCTTGGACTTTCATGGACAACCACATTCCCAAAAGCCAATAATAGCATTTTCAAATTTGATGATTCAACCGCTCTCATGCGTGTCAAAAGCGATTCAGTGTATAAATCGACTGACAAAGGGCTTTCATGGAAAACAATTGCGAGAACCCAAAATATTGATAATCTACTATATGCGACCAGAATTCCCGATGGGTCAATATATCATTTTCAACCCGGAGGCAGAGAGTTGTATATCTCTCGTGACACGTGTAAAAGCTTTTCGCTTATAAAAACTCTCCTTTATTATGGCAGCGAGTCAAGACAGTACAGAGCACTTTGTATGGTAACCCCTGATCAAGGGCTTGCAGTTGGGGACAGAGGCACCGTAACTGCTTTAAATGGTCCAAAACTTGACTTAATTGATGTTTCGAAAAATCATCTGTGGGCAAATGAATCTTTCTGGGTCGATACAACTTTCGCAATTTCCGGTCAGGGGGAACGGACGACAGATGGTGGTAAAACCTGGGCTCGCATCGCCTTTCCGCATCAAAATAACATGACATCTTTTCCCATTATGTTCGAAAGTGGAACCGGAGTTATCGCCCAAAACAGAGTCGTGTTAGACTGGCCTAACCCGACTAAAAAATTCCTTGATATTGCCGTTACAAAAGATTCCGGAATGATTTGGCAAGGAAGAGTTTCAATCGAATCATTTGAGGCTCACGCGAGTACAGCAGTAAGCGATTCAATTTTTGTTGTTCTTGCCGATAACAATTCGATTAACCGTATTGTGAAATTTTATATTATAGATTTCAGATCAGGTAACGGTGTTGCAAGTGAACGGATTGCTGACAAGGTCTATTATTCAGTTGCTGCTTTACCGGAGAAGAATGCTTTGATAGCATTAACTACTGATAAATTATATATAAGTTATGATACCGTCCGAACCTGGACTCTGCTTTATGCCCCAACTTTCCCCGTTTCCTTCGACTACACAAAGATAGTGACGGCTCCAGGAGGTCGTATCCTGCTGTTTTCAAATAATTCTCAATGCATTGAATCTTCAGATTATGGAATAACTTGGAGCATAAGACCCGGGTATGCCCAAAATGCTTCAACTTCAACTGGTAGATTCGCAGTGAATCATGATGGAATAATCGCCTACGGTAAATCCCAAAATTTACATCTATGGTACCCCGATGGTTCACAGAAGTTAATTCACAAGTTTTTATCCACTACAGAGGTCACTTCGATCCAATTTGTTGGTTCGGATATTTTATATGTCCACACCAACTTTCAATCACTTCACAAGTTTACACTTGATTCCACTTTGACATCTGTAATAGCCGAAGAACCTCTTTTACCGGAGACAACCGAACTGATACAAAACTACCCAAATCCGTTTAACCCTGTGACTACGATAACATTTCGTCTCACAAATCCGGGTTTAACCTCAGGAGTGGTATATGATATTCTTGGAAGGGAAGTTGTAACCCTGTTGAAAAATGAAATGCCGTCGGGAGACCACCAGATAGACTTTAACGCGGATGCCCTCCCCTCAGGAATATATATATTCCGATTGACATCAACAGGATATAGCAGGACGATTAAGATGGTGCTTTGCCGATGAGCATTTGAGAGACCTGAGTGACTTGATAGACTTGTGTTTTAAAGTTCTAAAATGCTAAAATCCTAAAGTCCTCACCTCACAAGCATCATCTTGATCGTTCCGGAGTAACCTTTTGTCGTAAGTCTAAAAAAGTATATTCCTGAAGGAAGGTCCATTGCATTAAAGTCAAGCTGATGCTGTCCGGCAGGCAATTCTTCGTTTACAAGAGTAGTCACTTCTCTTCCGAGAATATCATAAACAACACCTTTCGTCAGTCCGGAATTGGCTAGATCGAATGTAACCTTTGTTACGGGATTAAAGGGATTTGGATAATTCTGGACGAGATTCGCTTTTTCGGGTGTGAGAAGTTGTTCCGCTTTCGCAGATGTCAAAGCAGAATCGAGCGTGAACTTCAAAACTGCCTGTTGGTTGGTACTGACGAAAATGGTGTTCTTCCCAACAAATTGGACGGATGTTATATATGTCCTGTAAAGAAACTGGTGAAGAATTCTCTTTGTACCATCAGGATGCCATAAAACCAGTTTATCGTCCACTCTATAAGCAATTAACCCGTCGGGACTCGCAGCATACGGTCCGGAGTATTGTGCCATAACAGGACTTGTGTCATTCCTCTGATGCCAGGTCACGCCATTATCGGATGACTCTAAACAGAAATTCTGATTCACGATCAAAATTATCCTGTTTTCTGTCACGAATATGTCTCCGCTTGCGAGGTTGGCTGAACTAGGAAGATTTGCAAATGGATACCACACTTTTCCTGTGTCCTGGCTGATGTAAACGATGTTGCCGGCGGTTGCAAGCAGGGCATTTTTTGAAGGATATGCAGTGACTTTGTAGAAATCCATCGTACTTGTTCGCTCTGTAATCTGCAATGACTTGTTGTTGAACGAAAAAAAGTAGAACTTTACCAAAAAGTTATTTGCTCTTCTCCCCAATACAACAAACAAAGAGTCATTCAGTGCGGAAACATCCAAACCCTGAAATCTCACATCCGACCGTCTCCCCTGCCACGTTTTCCCCGAGTCAGTTGAGGCGGCTATATCGAGGTAGCGATCATCAACAGGAGGAGGCCAGGAAACCACCATTCTGTTCTGGCCTATGACTGCATAACCACTCTTACCGGCGACGGGTAGGCAAGTCCTGCCAACCTCGTGGGGAAAAGATGCCACATTCCATTTTTTACCACCGTCAGTTGTAAATTCACCCTGACCTGAAATGCTAAAAATGGTGTCAACCCAGAATGTTTCTCTGGCATAAAGATGATTTCGTGATACTTGTGTCAATTCAAGTCTTGGACCGTCTAAAGCCGTTACAGTCCCCCTGTCCCCGACTGCAATACCGTGATAACGGGAAAACATAACATAAGACCGATAAAATCTCATAGAGTTTCCTGTTCCCGGAAGATACTGTATCTCGTTGAAACTTTTGCAGGTATCTGTTGAGATTGATAGCACTCCGAGGCTGGGTTGGAAGTGAAATACCGTGCCATCGGCTAATCTCATCATACCAAGGGGTTTGACATTTGGAGGAACCATCCCTGTTGTTTGCCAGGTAATTCCTTTGTCTGTTGTTCTGAGTATCGAATCTGCTGCTGTTGAGATGAAAGCGATTGAATCATTAAATTTTAAAAACCCGGAAACTTTCATCGGGAATACATTCGTCCAGGTGGTGCCGGTATTGGTTGATCGAAGTACTTCATGGGTGGTCGCCTGTAAAATTATATTTCCCGGGAACATTATAGCCTGCAGACAATAATCAACCGAAGGGACTCTGATCCTTGTCCAATTCAACCCTCCATCCTGAGTAGAATGAAAGTACTCTTTCTCGCTATCGTTTATAAACCTAATTATTCCGTTTAAAGAATCTATGAAACTGATCGAACCCTGGTCATAAATACCATCAAAACCGTACCCGGGCCTTGATGAGGTAAAGTTTTCTCCGCCATCTGTGGTGAGAAAAACATATCCCAGACCAGTCACTCCCAACCATCTTGTAGGGGTTATTACCTGAAGTTCTTTAATACCGGTCATAAACGGTCGGGTGGTTATCTCCCGCCAGCTAAGACCACGATCATCGGTTCTCACAATTGTATTGCCGTTACCCACAGCTATGGCGGAATTCTCATTTATTGGTCTAACTAAATCCAGATCGTGTTCAATTGGAGAAGGGGCGATTAACTTGGTGGAGATACTCTGTGCCTGAACAGAAAGTGGTGTTAAAAGGCATAGCAACAGGAAGGCGAGCGGTAATGATATCACGTGCGCCTGTTTACGCGGTGTTTTCCTTCGAAGTAGTGACATTTCATTCTCAATATTTTAAGATGAATACAACAAAACTAAACTATTTTTCTCAATTCCACAAATTCAAAATTCCAAAATTTTCTGGTTCTAAAGTTCTAAAGTTCTAGAGTTCTCTGGTTCTAAAGTTCTAAAGTTCTAAAGCTCTAAGGTTCTCTCAATCCCAAACGGCGTAAAGGCGAGAGCCTCTTTCTTCACCTGCGCAAACAGTTCAAGATTTTCCTGTGGGCGGGGTTGAAGTTTGTGGTCGAGGTGATATTGGACGGCGATGTGGTTTAATGATCGAATCTCGATATCAAGGAGTTCGAGGCGGTATTGGATATCGGAGTCCTCCCCTACTGAGGCAGCCTCATATCTTTCATCAAATCCGTTGATTCGAAGAATGTCTTTTTTGTGAAGAGAAAAATTGCAGCCTACGATGCCCCTTTTCTTTTTGTTAAAATATTTGAGGATCGTCTCATTTTCTGTGTAAAACCCTTTTTCAACATCAAATGAGTCACCAAAGAGCCCATCGAGCACAACCCTGCTGAAATGGTGTTCCAACCAGCCAATTCGAACCTTCGTCGGAGAAAGTTTTTCAGTCAGTTTTTGTGAAAGATTTACTCTCCTGCCGGTTAGTGTCAGATTCTCAAGAGCATTATTAACATGTCCCGACACAAATTTGGAGTGAGGTATGCAATCACCATCAATAAAAATGAGATATGGAGAGCGGGAAGCCATTATGGCTTTGTTTAATATTTTGTTTTTTCTGAATCCTTTGTCGGGATGCCAGACATGCAAAATCGGAAATGAATAGAGGGCGGTCAGTTTTTCGATTTCTGCCACAACATCGGATGGTGAACCATCGTCGGCAATTATTATCTCAAAATCTTTGTTGTTTTGCCGTTCAAATCCGGCGAGAACCATTTTAAGATATTTAAGATTTTTATAAAATGAAATAATTACCGACGATGAAAGCATAATCTATTTTAGTCCTTTAACTGCACTTTTGTGGATCATGTAACCCATCATTTTTAATTTTACATAATCTTCGCGATACATCATGTAGCCGGGGTTGGGTGAATTAAAAGAACCTGCTCCGGACTCCCTGATCAAAAACCAGGTGTATCCATTTTTTTCTGTGGAACCGATACAGTGAATTCCGTGATCGTCAGTTGTTTGTCCATTCACAAATCGAAAAACTCTTGAATCTTCATTGATTGCGGCAGGGTTGATATCAAAATCAGGGACTATAGCCAATCCGGAAAATCCGTCTATTCCGGGTTCTGAGACATCACCAAAAAATGCTGCGGTATAACCATTTTTAATAGCTTCTTTAAGGGTGCCCATAAATTCATCAAGCGGCATGTTGTAATAATCGGTGTTTCTCCACCAGTTATCTGGAACATCATAAATTACATAACTTCCGTAAGGTTGATTTTTGATCGACATTACAGCAATATAATCATCAAGGTTGATCTGTAAATAATCTTTCAGGAAGGTATTGGATGTCCAGTTTTTACCCCCATAAGTAAAGTTTTCAGGAGGAGTACCCATGTATTTGTCCAAAATGGTTTTCACACCTGAGACGATAAAATCTTCTCCCCAGGTTTGATTCTCTTTTGATTTATTCAAAAATGCAGAAAATTCATTAAATAAATCCTGGTGATCATAAAATTTTTGTTCGGGGAGCAGACCTGAATAAACCTCATAAGGGACTGCACCATATTTTTTAAAATTCTTTTGTAATGCGTTCCCCTGGGATCCTTCTCCAAGCGCCGAATTTCCTCTTTCATTGGCAAATCGTTTTGCTTTTTCAATATATTCCCAATAAACCGTATAAAGTTCTGAAATCTCAACTTCTTTTCCGGTTAATCGTTTTACTTCTGATTCAAAAAATGAAGTTGTCGAAAATGACCAGCAGGTTCCGGTTCTTCCCTGTGATTGTGGCTTATTGTGCCAATAATATTTGAAATCGCCCGGTCCGGAGGGGTGTTCAATTGCCGAAACATCAGCTTTTAATGACTGCTTTTTAACTGCAGGATTTTTTGAACCAAGATATGTGTCAATTCCTTTTTGAATTGTATCCCAATAACCAGATTTGGGTTCCTTGAATTCTACTTTTGTGGAGTTGTTTTGCGCCAAAAGGGATGAACCAACAAACAAAAGCGTAATCGCTAAAAGTACAAACTTTTTCATGATAAAGTTGCCATAAATGATAAAAATTATCTCGAAAAATAGGAATATTTTATTAAACTTAAGGACATTTACTACAGTATGTACCAGATTCTAATAAACACCCTCTGTGGGCTCTGTGGGCTCCGTGGTTTTAAGCTATTTCTCTGTATTCCGGATCCTCCTCTGTGCGCTCTGTGTGCTCCGTGGTTTTACCTAATCCTAAGCATCGGCAAAAAAAAAGCTGCCCTCGTTACCGGGAGCAGCTCAAACCATCATCAATAAAAAAATTATCTGCCGATTCCGTCTAATTTTGCTTTTTTAGCGAGAAGTTCGTCATTGCTTTCCTGTCTGTCTGGATCAGGCACAATTGCGTCTGATGGACATGCTGGAATACATTGTGGTTCATCGTGGAAACCAACACATTCGGTGCATTTATCAAATGCAATGTATGTATGGTCATCGCTGAGTGCTGGATGAGAATCTCCGCCCAACATCCATTCGTCGCCTGCTGCATAGATAGCGTTGTTTGGACATTCAACTTCACATGCCTGGCATGAGATGCAATCGTCAGTTATAAGTACTGCCATGATACAATTCCTTCTTCTTTAATTTTCTTTATTTAAATCAGTAAAATTTCACTAAATTCAATCCAAAACCAATCGCTGTATATTAAGCAATATCTGTGCCAAAGGATAGTTCCTGTGATTCAAATATTAATAAGTGCCTAAACAGCTTGAAAACAAAGTTTTTGCTAAATCAAAAACAAAAAAGGGAGCGCCAACCGGCACTCCCTTTTTTCAATCTTTAGAATTCTTCCAATAAATGAAAATTTATTTCTTAATTTTTATAATTTAATGGTAATTCCACCCGAGATTGACCTGCCCGGCTCAATCAGACCAAGTTGATAGATTCTATAATGATCAAAGATGTTATTAACTCGTGCAAAAATATCTCCTGAAAAGCCGGTAGCTATCAGTGAATAGGATAGTCTGAGATTAAAAACTGCTGATCCGGCAATCTCGATTTTTTCAGCGGGTTTATCGGGATTTGTTTCAACCTGTTTACCGGTAAACTCCGATTCAAGAGAAACCCCAATCCTGTTTAATGGTTTTAACTCGATCGTTACTCCTCCGAGTACCTCTGGTTTATTATCAAGCTTATCCTCAATTACACCATCGGCTTTTCCCTTCGCATCCATATAAGTCAGGTTCCCTGAGATTCCAATAAGGGAGGAAGGTTTGTAATCAAACACAAGTTCAGTACCAATAATTGTAGCATCAGCGAGGTTGATTCTCATTCTTCTGCGTTGGGCATCCTGGGCAGTAGTAAGTCTAATCTGGCTTATCAGATCGGAATAACTGTTATAAAAACCTGAAAGTTTTAATGTTACTCCACTGTTTCCATATTTTACACCAAAATCAGTGAGGGTACCTTTTTCAGGTTTCAGATCGGGATTCGCTTTAAATCTGTTAAGAGCTCCCGAGAATGATTCTCGTAGCGAAGGAAATCTGTTTCTGTAAGTCACTCCGGCAAAAACTTCCCAGCCGGGAGAAACTTCCCACGCAACGGATGCAAAAACTCCCGGTGCCGAAGCACTTGTATTTCCATATTGTGAAAATGCTCCAGTTTTGTTGATCATGCTGAGATCAAAAACGCCACCGGCAAGAATGGAAAATTCTTCATATCTGTAAGAATATTCCAAACCTGAACTCAGGAAATTTTGTGAATAGTCGAAATCAGATGTCTGACTGCCTCTGCCATTAAAGATTTTTTCATTGTGTGCCGTTGCAGAAAAATTTACGACACCGTGAAGAGAGTGGTTCTCGTTCATTTTATAGATCAATGATGCCCTTCCTCCAAGAGTCAGGTCTTTATCCTGTTGTGCTTCGGTAACGGAAGAAAAGGTCAGATTGGAGTATGTCTCAATTTTTTGTCCAAAATTATCCAACCACAGAACTGTTGTCAGATCAAACTTGTTTGTTAACCTGAATTTTGAATTTGAAGAGACAGTCAGTCTGTTCCATTCAGGATATCTCCAAAGTCTCGCAGCAGCCGGAGCTACATGAGTTTCAGGGGCAACTCCTTTTGAGCCTGTAACAAAGTTGATCGATAATCCCGTTTTTGATGATTCACTAAACCACCATTCCCCTCTTGTAAAAAGGGAAAATCGCTTTCGCTGAGTGTTGGTGATATATTTGGCATCCCTGTCCTGACTCTGCAATTCAAGAGGTGAGTTTCCCGGGAGGATACTTCCTTTTGAATCAAGATAGGCTGCTGCTGCGGTAAAATTAAAATTGTCCTTCTTCCAATCAAAAGACCCGGAGCCCGAATAAGTTTCCGAATTTGAGCCACTAAAAGAGAATGAACCGTTACTTCCGTTGGTACTTCGCTCATAAGTATTAATATTTACTGCCCCACCGAGTACATTTGCACCATATAAAACGGAACTCGCATTTTGACTAACAGAAATTTCACCCACCACATCAAGTGGTAAAAATGTGAGATCAAAACGGTTATCCCAAGGGACATTGTATGGAACTCCATCAAAAAAGAGGCCAAGTTGCCTCTCCCCGGCTCCCCTCAAAAAGAGGATCGATTCACCGCGGGAGTTTGTTCTGATTCTACCCGAAGGAATATTTTTCTGAAGTTGAGCCAGATCAGGAGCGTCCGCCTTGCGAAGCTCCCAATAATCTATTTTTGTTGTTTGGGGCATCGGCACCTCTTCAATCTTGAAGCCGGTAATCTCAACCTCACCAAGATGATAGGTTTTAACTATCGAATCTTGTGTATTTTGAGCATAACCCACCATGCTTGCCATTAATAAAATTAATGCAATTCTTATTTTCATAAATTTCTCCGAAATTATTGTGTTGTTAAATCGTTGTTGAAATCAACGATTTGGGCGGGTGTTCCGGTGGCGTTTTTATACCCGGCAGAATTGCGGGTTCATTTTGGTAATATAAAAGTATCTCAGAAACATTAACACATTTCACCTCATTAACTGCACCTGAGCTTACAAAAATATTTGATTGCGCATTAAATGATGGAAAATCGAATGGTTTCTTTTTTTGAGTATGGTCCATAAATGCACGAATAAGGGCTTCCTCGTTTGTATCGTTTACACAAAGGTGTTTTACCGAGTCACCTATCCGTTCACTTTTAATGATATCAAACAACATACCCCGAAAACGGAATTCCCTGTCGTGAATAAACTCATAGCCGGCCGCTTCACAAAGGTCGCGATCGGCAGGAAGTGTAAATGGAATCAAGAGTTCAGGAGGAACTTGAGAAAGGATCAGCCTTTTCATCTCCCTTTTTATTTTCTTTTGAAGAACAGTAAAAAGGAAAGGTGCACCCGCCAGATTTATGAAGATGACAAGCAGCAACAAAAAGTTTATTAATTTTTGATTAAAACGAAATTTTTTCACGATTAAAAAAGGGCCGGATCTTCCTGTTCACCGGGTATGTAGTGACATTGTCTGCACCTGGCTTCATAACTGTCGGAAGCACCGATTAAAACACGGTCACCTGAGGCTGTTTTTCTTTGAGTTCTGGAGGCTGGACTACCACAAACCACACATATAGCCAACGGTTTTGTAACAAATTCTGCGATTGCCATCAGTTCAGGCATGGGATCAAACGGAACACCCTTGTAATCCTGATCAAGTCCGGCTACCACAACCCTTTTACCACTGTTGGCGAGAGTTGTGCAAACCTCAATCAGGTCATTGCTAAAAAATTGTGCTTCATCAATACCCACCACCTGAGCATCCCCAACAAGATCATAAACTTCATTGATGTTCTGGATATTGATCGAAGGAAGTGACAACTCACTATGTGATACAATCGATTCCTCAGCATATCTGTTATCAATCTTCGGCTTAAAACCAATACCCGTTGTTTGGCAATCTTGGCTCTTCTTAGTCGTTTAATCAATTCTTCGGTTTTGCCGCTGAACATACAACCTGCAACCACCTCGATCCATCCGGATCCTCTTGGCTGCAAATGCGGGAATTCATTCATCATCGTTTTTTTAGTGTTAAATGTATGGAGATGTTAAGAACTTGAGTACGTGAGTACCTGAGTACTTGAGAAACTTGAGTACTTGAGTATTTCAGTGTCTGAGAACTTGAGAATACTACTGTTTGAATAATTATGGTCTTGGCAAAATCAGAACTTATATCTCTTATGAACTCAAGTACTCAAGTACTCGAGTTACTCAAGTACTCTCAAACCAGGTGTTCCCCGTTAAAAGAAAACGGGAGTAAGTCATTCATTTTAAGAATTTTTAATTCATCTTTCGAATTTATCAAAACTATTTCGCAATCTTTGCCGCAAAATTCATCCATTACCTGGCGACAGGCACCACAAGGAGTGCAGAATCCATCCATGTCACCCACAACAGCGATAGCCTTAAATTTTCTTTTTCCTTCATTCACTGCTTTGAAAAATGCGTTTCTTTCTGCGCAACATGTTAATCCATAAGATGCATTTTCAACATTAGCCCCGAGGATGACTTCACCCTCTTCGGTAAGGAGTGCAGCTCCTACCCTGAATTTTGAATATGGAGAATAACTTCCGTTCTGCGCTTCACGGGCTTTTTTGGGCAAGTTCATTATAGTTCATTTATTGCCAGATAAAATATGGAGGAATCATTAACAGACATGCTAAAATAATAAAAATAATCTCCAGGGGCAAAACCCAAACTGCCCATTTTTCATAAGGAATCTTTGCAAGAGCTAAAATTCCCATGGTTACTGCTGAAGTTGGGATGATCATATTTGCGAATCCCTCACCAAACTGAAACGCCAAAACCGCAGTTTGTCTTGAGACTCCCAGGATGTCGCTCAAAGGTGCCATCACAGGCATTGTTAAAGCTGCCTGACCTGAACCCGATGGGACAAAAAATACAATCACTTTCTGAACAAATAACATTACTATTGAAGAACCAATCGGGTGCAGTCCATCAAGCGGAGCTGACATCGCATATAAAATGGTATCAATTATCTTTCCATCTGAAGCAATTATCAGAAGAGCTTTTGAAAGAGCGACTACGAATGCAGTTGTGATAAGATCTTTTGCACCTGCAATAAATGAATTGGATATCTCGTCAGCCGAAAGTCCACCCACTATCCCTGTCAAAATTCCTGTTGCCAAAAAAACTGCACAAATCTCTTTGATGTACCAACCATAATTTAAAACACCAAATACAACAGTGAGAATACCGATAAGAAAAGTGATTAAAACTGCGGTATGTCGTTTATCCATTCCGGAAAACTTATCAAGGTCTTCAACATGAAGATCTTTTCTTTTTTCCAGGTCCTGCTCATAGGTTATACTTATTTTAGGTTCTTTTTTAACCTTTGCAGCATATCTCATCACAAACCAGATGGCAACTGCTGTACAGATTACCCATATGATCAATCTGTAACCGATACCCGACATTGGAGGTAAACCTGCGATTCCCTGTGCAATTCCAATTGTGAACGGGTTCATAAATGCCGCCGCAAACCCGGTTGAAGCTCCAACAAAAGGGATTGCAACCCCGGTAACTGTATCATAACCAAGCACCAAGGCGAGAGGTATAAATATCATAATGAAAGGAATCGTCTCCTCGCTCATGCCAAAGGTAGCACCTCCTAACGAGAAAATCACCATAAAGATCGGAATCAACATTTTTCGAACCATCGCAGATTTTTTGTGTGCCTTAGCCAGTGCTTTAATTCCTGAATCAATTGCCTCAGTCCTCTGAAAAACATAAAAAGCTCCACCGACAAAAAGAATAAAAACAATTATCTCAGAAGCCGCCATAAACCCTTTGATTGGAGCAAGAAGGATATTCTGATTAAACTGTGAGACACTTTCAATTTCTTTATACGAATTGGGTACCACTACATCCAATCCCTGATATCCCTTTGTCCGGGCAAACTCACCGGCAGGTATTATCAAAGTAAGTGCTGCAGTGATCACAATCAACGAAGACAAAAGAATTATGGTGTTCGGAACTTTGATTTTTAGTCTCATAATGTTTCTTTAATTATTTGTGCTTGATTATTTGTGCAGGAATGATTAAGTTATTTTCCCGAGTTTAAAATTATTAAATAAAGATGATAAAATGAAAACATTTGTTACATTTTTTCTCCTCACTGTAAAAATTATTTCACAATCAATCCCTTTCCCATTTGATACCATCGTTGCAAATGATAAATTCAACAACCGACAAACGATGCTTTTCGATCGTGAAGGGAAAATCAGACTGGTATATTCCGCTTCCATTGGCAGTTCAAGCGATACACGAGAAATTTATTATGTGCAAGAAGGGAGTGACGGGCAGTTCATCACTCAACCACTCACAAACAATTCTAATGACGAAAACTACCCAACCATTTCGATGGATTCTGCAGGAAATGTTCATGTGGGTATGATCGGAAAAGACCCCGCAGGAGGTATTTATCAGGTAAAATATACCGGGAATTCAAGTGGTGGATTCACAACACCTGTGTTTATAACCACCGGAGGGATAAACAAGGCAACACCCGCCTCAATGGTGGGACCCGATGGGAAAGTTCACTTTGTTTATTATACTTTTGTCACCGGAACCGATAATGTCTATTATAGATGGTACAACCCCGCTGACTCATCTATGTCCCCTGAATTACTCCTCACTACAGGTGAGGCATCAGGCGATGTTGATGCCCAGATTGCTTTCGACTCACAAGGATATATGCATTTTGTCTTTAAAGCCGGGGTGTCTCAACAGGTACCTTAAAATATTACAATGATGTTTCAGGGACTATCACCGAGTACGCGACGGGTGTAACCGCCAGTATAGCCAATCCAAAACTTGTGGTTGACAGTAAAGATAAAATCCATATCATTTTCAGAAACGAATCCTTACGCGCTTTACAATACATTAATAATGTTTCGGGAGCCTTTTCCGCACCTGTCAGTTTTACCCCTGCCGGGCAACTTCCTGCCGGTTATGCAAATTTTGCGAAGGATGACAACGATAATTTCTTTTTTGTTTGGCAGTCATCACAAGCAGCTTCAGGTAAGGGATTTTTCTTAAAATACCTGAAAGATGGTGTTTTTAGCGACACTATGAATGTATTTTATGCCGGAAGTCCTTACGTTACAAGAAATACAAGCGTGGTCGCTGCAAGAGGTAATGGAGAAATTGCAATTACTTTCTCTCCGGCTGCCGTAATAAACAGTGTTGTTTTGTGTGACATTCTCCTTAAACGAGGGAAACTGTTTAAGGAGCCAAACATTGTTATGGATGATTCAGTTATGGATTTTGGATCCGTCCCTGTTTTTGGTATGTCACAATTTGACCTGGTAATCCGTAATACGGGAGATTCAACTCTCCGACTTAAAAGCTACAATTGGAACACAATTGATTACAGTATCGTCCTCAATTATCCTCAAAATATAGCGCCGGGTGATAGTGGTATTGCAGTTTTTGTTTTTATGCCCTTGACCGGAGGACTAAAACTTGATACACTTGTCTTAAAGTCGAATGACCCACAGGACTCAGTACTAAGAATTCCTATGAGAGGTCGCGCTCTAACTCCACAGCAAATTGCCGTATCAAAAGATTCGCTAAACCTGGAGTACACAACTTCGTTCCATTGGAGGGATACTTTTTATGTGAAGAATGTTGGCGACGATACACTAACAGTTGACTCACTCACCATTACGGGGAACCTGGAATTCTTCTCCTACATAGAGCCAATTAATGCAACAATTCCCGGCGGCGATTCTGTTATGTTTTATGTTGAGTTGCTGATCCCTGTCACGATGTCACCGCCAATTTTCACAGATACGCTTAGAATCTGGTCAAATGATCCGGTTCATCCAAAAGTTGAACTTATTGTCAGATGGGAGGAGCCTCAATCGGTTGAGGATGAAGGAATTCCTCTGGAATTTGGTCTGGAACAAAATTATCCAAATCCGTTTAATCCTGAAACAAAGATAAAGTTCTCTATAAAGTCTGAAGAATTTGTAAAACTCGACATTTACAACACTACAGGGGAGTTGTTAAAGACCCTTGTAAACACAACGATGTTACCGGGTAAATATTCAGTGTCATTTGATGCCTCCTCACTCCCTTCTGGAGTTTATCTCTACAGAATCAAAGCCGGCAGTTTTACACAAACCAGGAAGATGTTACTTTTAAAATGATTTATCGATTGGTCTTATGATAATTTTAGGGATTGATCCGGGCACGGTTAAATGTGGATATGGGATTATCTCGAAGGATGAAAACAGAAGGGAAAATCTGGGATTTGGTGTTATAAATGTTCCATCAAATTTGGAAATGCCCAACAAACTTGCCTTCATCTACAATGAAATTGACAATATCATAAGGCAATATCACCCGGAAGAGTGTGCTGTTGAAACAGCTTTCTACGGGAAGAATATCCAGTCGGCTCTAAAACTGGGTTATGCACGAGGAACCGCGATAATTGCTGCAATTAGAGCAGGATTAAGTGTTTCCGAGTATTCTCCCAAAGAAGTAAAAAATCGGTCACAGGAAAAGGTAATGCATCAAAAGAACAAGTGAATTTCATGGTGAAAACACTCTTAAATCTTGGCGGGAAAGAGATTCCCCTCGATGCATCCGATGCCCTGGCAATAGCTCTTTGTGCATCGTTTCAGACGGATACAAAAGATAAAAAGCCCAGATCCTGGACAGAATTTGTAAAACAAAACCCCAAACTAGTTAAGAATGACTAATTTCGTGGTTAAACTAATTAAAAGGTTTTAATACCTGATACCTAATACTTAATACCTAAAAAGATGATTGGCTACTTAACAGGCAAGTTATTAATTAAAAAACCCACCCAGTTACTTATTGATGTAAATGGTGTGGGCTATGATGTGTCAATCTCATTAATGACATTTGAAAAGATTGGCGAAAACCAATCGGCTTCTCTTTTCATTCATACAAATGTGAGTCAGGATGCAATTACACTTTTTGGATTTATCTCGGAGGATGAAAGGGACATGTTTCGTCTGTTGATATCTGTTTCCGGAGTTGGTCCAAAAACCGCCATAGCTCTTCTATCGGGTATAAGAGTTGACGAACTAAGGAATGCAATTGAGTTGGGGGATACACACCGTATTTATGCAGCCCCTGGCATCGGAAAAAAAACTGCTGAAAGACTCATTCTGGAATTAAAAGTAAAGTCTCTTCAATTCAATCATCTTCCACAACCATGTTTGCTCACAGAGGAGCGAGAGTTGAAGCCCTCACCGCTTTGATCACTCTTGGGTTTAATCAAAAAGCCGCAGAGAAAGTTGTTGGCTCACTCTGCGACGAAAATCCTAAAGCTTCTGTTGAAGAAATTGTGAAGCTGGCTCTGAAAAAACTGACAGGTTAAAACTATTTAACCGTTGCCTTTACAACTGGAACACCTTCTACATATCCGGACAAGACTGCTCCTGATGTTACTCTTCCCACTCCTGCGGGAGTACCGGTAAACACAAGATCACCTTTTTCGATTGTCATCATTTTTGATATCTCTGACACAATAACTGCCGGTTTAAATATCATCAAGTTTAATGGGGCGTTTTGTCTTATTTGACCATCCACATCCAATACAATTTTCTGATCGAGTGTCAGTTGGAAATCTTCCTTCAAAATGAATTCTGAAACGATTGCAGCGTTGTCAAAACATTTTGCTTTTTCCCATGGGTGTCCCTTCCTTTTAGAATATTTTGCTGATCACGCAGAGTCATATCGAGCCCGGTTGCATACCCTACTATTGCTTCTTCTGCCTCTTCAGGTGACACATTTTTAATGTCCCTGCCGATCAATAACACAAGCTCGGTTTCATAATTCATGTCGTCAGAATAAGGTGGCACCTCAATGACAGCACCCGAATGCGCCAGATTTGAGGAAGGTTTCATGAAAAAGAGCGGAAAATCGGGAACTTCATTTCCAAGTTCTTTTGCGTGTTCTTCGTAGTTTCTCCCTACACAAAGAACTTTGCCCGGATAAAAATTGCCTGCTTTTGTTTTAATTTCAATTGTTGACATATCGGTTTCCTATAAAATCAAAAATGTGTTAATTCCTATTCTAAAACTTTTTTCTTCGGTGTGATTTAGGCGAAAACCAAAATCAACTCGAACAGGGAAAAGTTGATGACCCACTCCAAATCCAATCTCAAAAAGTGGAGAGGTGAGCCTTTTTACTTTAAACGGTTGAAGCACCAAAGAAGCCTGATTATACTCAATCATTCCGGCATTAAAAAATCCTGTAAACTGGAGATTTAATCGTTTGAGAAATGAGATGCCCGTCAATCGTAGTGGTAAATCGCCCAAGTTCTCTACAACAAAAACTGTCCATCCCCTGTCACCGATATATTCACCCAAATCAAGCGTTGTAAAAGATTGATTCTGGGAGGTACCGGAAATGTTTCCGGGAAGGGAATAAAGCAATTGTACAGGCATTCCACCTTCAGTGGTAAAAACATTTGCTCTAATTGTCATTGTGGTGTTTAATGATGTCCGGAGAAACATCCGTCCCCAAACGGAATAACTTTTATAGTCTATCCCTGAGCTCATATCACCCGGAACATACTTAATTTCGGCTTCGGTCGTGAAGTGAAAATTTCCCCACAATCTTCTTCTAAAAAGTCCGTTTTCAATGTAATCTCGTGAATCAAACCTTAAACCGGCTGAAAATTCGTTTAACCTCATTTCAGTTACAGGGAGATTTTGCCTGTATTGTTTGTCGGTATTAAAAATCGAAGCATTTGAGGTTACAACCGCTGCGTTATCGGTTCTGTTCTTAAAACCAAGATCAAGATTCAAAACCGGAAATATTTCACCGGAATATGAAAATTCAATTCCATTGGAATAGTAGTAATCATTAAAATCATATTTTGAAATAAGTGTGCTCAAAGAAGTGAACACTTTCCCATATTCCTGGTTACTTCTAAAAAGTGTCTTAATCCCATCGTAAAGTTTTAAATCAAATTGATGAGTGCGATAATCGCCGAGATAATAAGTAACTGCTAAAGACGACTTGAATTTTTCATCACCAAGACCGTAGCTTAAATTTAGGACAGAGTTAAGCCTTTTGTCAAACAAATCAATCCCGTTTACCCTGAAATCGGCAGTATGTCCTTCTACGGGATTAAAATGATACATGGCCGGCAAACCGCTGGTTGAAAAATTGTCGTTGAAAGAGACTCTGTCGGATAGCAATGAAAAATTATCCCAAAAACTTTGTGGCCGGTTTTCAAGGGAATCAATTCTTGTATAAGCCTCAACCTCCTCAACAGTGTTGGGAATTCCTTGATAAACACTCCAAAAGGATGAATCCTTTGAATCAGCATCCGGGAGCACAGTTATGAGCGCCTTTCCAAAAATATCATCATCAAGTGGGATATTAATTTCCCAGTCATTTAAAGATGTATTTAGTTCAAAACCAGCTTTAAGCAGACCCAAATAATTAACATCAGCTGCGATTCTGTAGTCTGCCGGCATATAAATTGCATTATCTGTATATTCGAGATATTGCTGAAAAAAGGTGAGAGAATCAAAAAAGTTTGCTACTGTACCAACCTTATTGGCAGACAACTCCACCTTGATCAGGTCAAAAGATTTGTCGAGGATATAGAGATTTCCGATGAACCCCGGATCGGCGGGATCATCAGGTTCGATATGTATCTTAAAATATTTTTGTGGTCTATTGAAAGTGCATCTTTAATATAATAATAGTAGTGGGTTATTGAATTATCAGCAATTGGACCGATGAAATTGTTGTTCCCAAAAAAGATTATTTGATCCTCATAAAAGTTCGCAATGAATCTTCCACCAGTCAAAATATTTGCAAATGGAGGTACATTAGCTGTTTGTCTTCTTGCCGTTATTATCTCTTTATATTGAGATGGAGCTTTAAAGTAGGCTTCTGAGACATTTTCAATAATTCCGGTTATTTTCAGGTCGCCTGTGTCAGAGGCTGTCCCCAAAGTTATCGCTTGCCCGGCTCTGTTTCCTGAAGCACTAATATCATTTGTTGTTCTAATTACTCCTTTTGTGTAGGCATTAAATTTGTAACTGTCAATGATAGCTTTCCTGACATTTTTCCTTTCAATTGCTTTCCTTATTATTCCAAAAGCAGGATTTTCCCCCGGGAAAACAGTGATTTCTTTCAGTTCCACTTGTGAACTTACTAAAGAGAAATTTACATTTGTGATGCTCTTTACAACATCCACTTCAACTGTATCGGAAAGATATCCCACAAACGATGCTGCAATTTTATACTTCCCTTTTTTTAATAGAAGTTCATAATTGCCGTCTTTGTTTGAAGTGGTACCGGATTTATTACCAACCACCCTCAAAGTTCCAAAAGAAAGGGGCTCCCCCGTTTTTTGGTCAACCACTTTCCCACTGACAGAAACTGCCTGCGGAAAAACCATAAATGATATTAAAATAAAAAGGAAAAGAATCTGTTTTTTTACTGCCATAATTATCGTTTATTTTTCTTTCATCAATATGCCTGAAACCTTTGCCACCGCGAACGAGAGACCAACAGAGAACCACACCATTGTAATGATTTCGTGATCACCAAAGTTAAACTCCGTTAGCCCTGCTCCCGCAAATGAAGCAAAACATGCCAGGGAACCCATGACAAGTGCCCGGTTGAAGGTTTTTTGTTCAGTTGTTTTAAATATTTTGTACATCTTAAGTAACATCATATAGAACAACAATAAAACCGAAATTATTCCAAATCCACCCAAAGTGGCAAGCAGATGGAAAAAATTATTGTGAAGGTGCCCTTTAATTTCCTTCTCATAGGGGCGATTATATTCTTTAAAGATGCCGGCAAGATCAATATCCCCCACACCAAAAAAGGGATTGTCCTTAAATATCTCCCAACCGATGCGCCACATTACCAACCTGTTTCTGTTGCTCTCCCCGGTCAAATCAAAAAAGCTCAAAAGCCTGCTCTTTTTAATGTCGGTATAAAAGATATGTTTTTCCGAAGCTGTTAAAGAAAATGGATAAAAACCAAGCCTGCCTCTGATGTCAAGAAAAGCTGCAGAATCGCCCCTTATTGTCAAATTATAGAGATTTTTATCCATCCCTACAAGATAAATAGAGTCCGTTCCAAATGCCACAGTTGGATATGCCACCCCTTTGCAATCA
This sequence comes from Ignavibacteriales bacterium, assembly GCA_016714125.1. Classification (GTDB taxonomy): domain Bacteria; phylum Bacteroidota; class Ignavibacteria; order Ignavibacteriales; family Ignavibacteriaceae; genus UTCHB3. The sequence goes on from JADJNX010000001.1 coordinate 244,980, forward strand.
GTATTTGGTGGAAGTGCCTTAATTTTACCTGTAACCGGGTCGGCAAGACGGAAGGCTTTATTGAAATAGTATAATGACTTCCCCTTTACAAAACTGATAAAAGAGGAACCTTGTGGTATCTTTGATTCATAAGCTATCGTATCAACAGGAAATCCTGTTGAATCCAGTCTGATTGTAGTGTGTGCATAGTCTGAATAAATCAGATTTATATAATTTGAATCGACAACAAAACCGATTCCCCTTTTAAATTGCGGGAATCTAACAGGATTATTTATCTCATTTATACTTTTGTAAACGGTTATTCCACTGTCGCTGTCAACCGCATATAACATTCCCCTGCTAACCCGTACTCTGCCCAGATAACCGGGAGAAGTAAATTCCTTCTCGATCCTAAATCCGTTTTCTTTGTTTTTTCCGAGGACTAAAATCCTTGAATCGCTCAGAAACGCCGCGTATTTATCTCCCCACTTTTCTATCTCATAAATTGGGGCGGGAGTTTCCAAAACTGACTTAAGCGAATCCTTCAAATAAATTTTTAAGCCCCCGCTAAAATCTGAAACAACCAGTTCCTCTCCTACCGTCTGTACTTTATAGGCAAGTCCGTCTGTTTCAAATGCCTCCACAGGACTTCCATTAAGATCGGCTATAAACACCGTGATTCATTTGTGGAGAAAAAAATCATTACCACAAAAACCACAACTCCAAAAGCTATAATCTTATAATTTTTATTCAAGAGTAAAATTACCAGAATGCCCAGCCCCAGTCCTATCCACCCTGTTCTTTTAAATGTAGCAAGGAGTGAGACAAAAGAAATAAGAAAAAGCAGAAGCCAGGCAATCTTCCATTTGTTTCTACTTTCATTAAGGAAAAGTGCAAAGAGAAAAAGTGCGGTGAATGAAGTTAATTCACTTGTTGTGATTGGATGTAAGAGGACACTTGGACCCTCCGATGTAAACTTATAGAGATCTTTCAGAAAATACTCTATCGAAAAACCGATATACATAAAATCGGATCCGAGAGCAAAAACAAGGTATGTAAAAAAGAAGATTTTGAGTTGCTTTTCGTCATTAATTGCTGCTGCAATCGTAAAAACAATTGGGAGAAGAATTACCCGCTTAAATCCAAATTCGAGAGCCTGCGCTTTATTGTCAGAAAATGCCATTGCCAACACTTCCGAAAACAGGAACAGAAGCATAAAGACTCCGAGTCCCGTTTTAGGGAAAACATCCTTTTCCCCTTTTATCCAGACAACGGAAAGAAAAACCAACGCTGCATAATATCCAAGCTGATTAAAAAAAAGAGCATTGGTCATCGTGGCAGCAAAAAGCAGTAAGGATAAAAAAGCGGTCTTTTTGAGCGTAGAAATGGAAAACATCCCAATCCGGATTTTCGTGGGAAAAAGAAAACCTGAATGCCAATAAAACGACATTCAGGTTTCAAATTTAATTCATTAAAATATAAATAACGCTACTTTTTAAAGACTCCTTCAATAACATTCCCAAAACTTCCATTGGGTAAATTAATCTTCAGGAAATTCGAAACAGTAGGGGCAACATCCGTAATCTCTACTTTTCCTTTATATTCTCCCTTATTAACACCCATACCATAAAAAATCAGAGGAACATGTGTGTCATATTCATAGGGGGAGCCGTGTGAGGTGCCTTTGTTGTCATGCTGGAGCCAACCCGGATTAAAAACTATCCAGACATCTCCACTTCGTTTTTGGTTGGTACCAAAAAAGTATTTACTCCTCAGGGGATCGTAGGAACTTGAACGGGTTTCGAGGTCGGTTGTTTCAAAAACTTCCCTCAGTTCAGTGAATTTTAACAATGCCGGTCTAATTATTCCTGTCACTTCAGAAATAGTAGTGTTGTACTTTCTTAGTACGTCATAATCAAAATAAATTTGATAATTTTTAATATCCGCAATAAACTTTGTCTCAGAAGGGTTTGAGAACTTCTTCCTGAGTGCCTCCTCGGCAACCTTGTTATAGGCACTAAAATCGAGCAGACCACAATCAATATGGTTTTGTCTTACATAACCCGGCACTTCAGCAGCTCCATGGTCAGCAGTAAGGAATAACATATAATCGCCTTTTGGAAATTGTTTTTTCAAAAAACTGATAAAATCTTTTAACTCTTTATCCAGTTTTATATAGATATCAGCAGTTTCGATTGCCTGCGGACCATATCTCTGACCCACATCATCGGGTGATGAAAAGCTCAGGGTGAGCATATCAGTGAATTCTCCTTGCCCAAGTTTTTCTCCAATTATCGCAGCCTCTGCAAATTCCCTGGTCAAGGTTGATCCCATCGGGGACCCCTCGATGGCGCTGAAGTTCCCCAATGCTTTGGTAATTGCGGGAATATCATGTGGAAAAACCGGTTTTGTTTCCCCCTTGAATAATCCTTCGTGGGGATTGTTATCTTCCGAGCACATTGTATATTTTTCGATGGGAAATGAGGTTTCCCATTTCATTTTTAATAATTCGTTTGATCTTTTTCGTCCATTATATTCCTTTGCCCACTGTGGCAGGTCGTTCATATAATAAGTGGAACTTATCCATACACCTAAAATTTCATCAAACCAGTAAGCACCATTTGCAGAATGCCCCGCTGGAAGAATAGAACTTCTTTCCTTAATCGCAATTCCGATGGTTTTTGACTTAAAGGAATTGGAGATTCTCATTTCATCTGCTATGGAATTGGTAAGAAGCAGTCTGGGAGAATATTTCCCCTGCTCCGGTGTTCCGCCTACTGCAGTCACAGTTGAATCATCAGAACAATAAACTGATTTTTTAGAATCCCTGTCATACCAATAGTTTCCAACAATTCCGTGCATCCATGGTGCAGTTCCGGAAAAAATTGATGCATGTCCGGGACCTGTGTAGGTTGGTAGATAAGTATATTGAGTGTTACTGCACTGGTACCCGTTTTTTACAAGCTCTTTAAATCCCCCCTCGCCAAAAAGATCCCAGAAACGGGAAATATAGTCATACCTCATCTGGTCAACAACAATACCAACCACAAGTTTGGGTTTTTCTGCCTGCTGCGCATTTACAAAAAAAGACCATTATAAAGAATAATAGAATAGTGCGTTTCATTTAATTCCGTATGTTTAATTTCAATAATTGCATAATATATCATTAAAAATGATATTTTATACAAGAACTTAATAAATTTTATGGTGCATTACTATGAAAAAATGGAGCCTTAAAGGCAAAAACGCATTTGTAACGGGTGGAACCAAAGGAATTGGGCTTGAGATAGTCGAAGAATTCCTTTCACTCGGAGCCTTTGTTTTCGTCGTCGCAAGAGATGAAGAAAATCTTTTGACCATAGTTGAAAAACATCAGGGCAAAAAAATTGATGGGATAAAATGTGATGTTTCTGTTAAAGAAGACCGTCTAAAAGTTGTTAAATTGTTATTAAAAAAGTTTGATAAACTTGACATACTTGTTAACAATGCAGGGTCGAATATTCGGAAAAGAGCACATGAATATTCTGAGGAGGAGATCAAATATCTTTTTGAGTTGAACTATTTTAGCACCGTTGAACTCTGCAGAGGACTGCTCCCCTTGATGAAACTTTCACAAAAAGCTTCTATCATCAATATAAGTTCAACCGCCTCAATTCTTGACGATGGAACCGGTTTTCCTTATGCGTCCTCAAAAGCTGCAGTAAATCAGTTTACCAGATCTCTTGCATCTGAGTGGGGAAAGTATAATATTAGAGTTAATGCAATTCTCCCCTGGTTCATAAAAACTCCGCTAACGGAAGATTACCTCGCAAACAACGAAAATTATACCAGAATAGTAGGAAGAACGCCACTTAACCGTGTAGGAAGACCTGATGAAGTTTCATCCCTCGCAGCATATCTTGCGATGGATGCCTCCTCTTATATAACGGGACAATCGATTTCTGTTGATGGCGGATTGAGCGGTAGTGTTTTTGGAAGATAACAGGTAAAAAAAAGAGGCTGTCTGATATCGATATCAAAACAGCCTCCAAGCTTCATATAAAGTGGTCGGTAGCATAAACCGGATGGATCATACACTCATCCTCTTCCGTTCCAAAACAGTGACTGCATTTTTCAACAGTAAAAACAAATTTGTCTTCCTTGTCTGATGCACCAATGAAATTAAGAACGGTTTTGCAGCTAGAGCATTGAACTATATGATACCTCTGAGATCTGCCCGAACACTCCGGACACAAATAACCAAGTTCCTCGTCTTTTAAGCCCGGCTCAAGAACGAAGAAGCTTCCACATTTCACATTATTACATTTGGCAAAATGTTTAGCATTTGTAGCTTTTTCGCGATAGCTCCTCCAATTATATTCAACATATCAACTTAACTGATTTACCGTGTATAATAATATATAAAAATTTGTACCTATATAGAGATTTTGTACTTGCAAGAGAATTTTTTTTCGTGGAAATGAGGATTAGGCAAATAAAGAGGTCAGTGATTCAGTACTCAAGCATTCAGGTACTCAGATACTCAGGTACTCAAGCACTCAGATACTCATGTTTCTCTAATCCCTCATATATCATTAAATTGGGAAATGTTTTTTATTTATTTTGATGATATACGGAGAGTTAAATGTCGAAAATTGCATGTTTCAAAGCTTACGATATCAGAGGGGTGGTTCCTTCTGAATTAAATGTTGATCTGGCATATAATATTGCCAGGGGTTACAAAAAATTTACTGGGTGTAAATCGATTGTGATTGGAAGAGATATTAGAAAATCTTCCGAGGAATTGAGTACAGCCCTGGTGAATGGATTTCTGGATTCCGGTGTGGATGTTATTGACATCGGTCTTTGCGGAACTGAGATGGTCTATTTTGGTACTTCATATTTGAATGCCGATGGCGGAATTATGATCACCGCTTCCCACAATCCACCTGAATATAACGGAATGAAATTTGTCCGTGAAAGATCAATCCCCATTAGTTACGACTCAGGTCTCAATACAATCGAAGAAATCATTGGTAATGGTGGATTCGAACCTCTTTCCGCAACCAAAGGTAACTATACTCAGCGAGACATTTCCGATGAATTTGTTGTGCACCTCGGAACATTTTATGATCTTAAAAAAATAAAAAAAATGAAAGTAGTCGTCAATGCCGGGAACGGATGTGTTGGTCCGATGCTTGACAGACTGGAAAAATCCTTCCAATCGAGATGATTAAACTTTTTAACGATGCCGATTCCAACTTCCCAAATGGTGTCCCTAACCCAATGATAGAAGCAAACAGAAAACCTACAATCGATGCAATAATTGAAAACAAGGCAGACCTTGGTGTTGCCTGGGATGGTGACTACGATCGCTGCTTCTTCTTTGATGAATCGGGTGAATTTATAGAGGGATATTATATAGTCGGAATGCTTGCCAAGTCGATTCTGAAAATGAACCCGGGTGAGAAGATCATTCACGACCCAAGACTGGTATGGAATACAATTGAAGTCTGCAGAGAAGCAGGCGGCGAGGCAGTTCAATCAAAAAGCGGGCATGCCTTCATCAAAGAGAAAATGAGAGAAGTAAACGCGATATATGGCGGTGAAATGTCGGCACACCATTACTTCCGCGACAATGCCTATTCCGATTCCGGTCTTATTCCTTTTCTCCTGGTCGTTCAGTTGATGTCTGAAGAAGGCAAATCACTTTCACAATTGGTAAACGAAATGATCGAAAAATATCCCTGCTCCGGCGAGATAAATTCAAAAATTGCCGATGCCCCTGCAAAATTGGAGGAGATAAAGGCGAAATACAGTGATGGTGAATTTGATTATACCGATGGTGTCAGCGTTGACTATGGCAACTGGAGATTTAATCTTAGAATGTCGAATACTGAACCGATAATTAGATTAAATGTGGAAACCGTTGGAGATATCCCCCTGATGCATGCTAAAACTGAAGAGTTGCTTGCGATAATCAGAGGCTAGTGCTGATAAAAATTCGATTAATAATCTTATCCCCGTAGGTGCTACTTTCGGGGATTTTTTATTTGTTTGATTCTAAAAATTATCCATCAAAGTGTTGTCGTCTCGAACGATTAAGACAATTAGTTTTCCTATGTTCCTATTTTCTCTTGTCCATGCTCATGAGCTTCCAAACCAGACCACCGGTAAAAGTTATCAGCATAAATGTTATTACTACAAAAGCAATCACGGAACCATCGTAGTTAAAACCCAGAATCTCAACTCCCCTGTCATAGGCAGTAATCAGTGAAAGTTCATAAGCCCAGCGACTGAGCCATAACCCGGAGAACCACTGAACTGAATCTTGCATCTGCCCAAAATACTCAACCAATCCTGCAAAAATTACCATTGGAATCAGTACCAAAGGAAGAACCGTGAGCGCAAAGGCTTCTGTTCTTGAAATTGCAGAGATCAACAATCCCAGGATAGTTGCAACAAAGAGGTGTAAAAAAGGATCAGAAAAAGTCCAAATCCATTTGAATAATTAAAGTTCAGGCTGGTGATTCCAACAAGACAGGTTGTCTGATAAAATGAGAAAATGAGGAGAACAACCATTTTTGATGTCAGATATGCCGGAATTGAAAGATTAACCATCCGCTCTCGCTTAAAAATACTTCGCTCATTTACGATTTCGCGCACGGCATTTGAACAGCCCAACCAAATGGTAGAGATTACCAAAATGAATAATGCTTTCAACTCCGCAGCTTCTCCCACAAAAAGCATATTCACGAGTAAAGCTATTGCCGGTGCAATGAAGAGCATCAAAGCAAGTCTCTCATAATCACGGACTGTGACGGTAAAATATCTCGTAACAAGTGTGACCACCTGATTAAAAAAATCGGTGTTTAACGCAGGAGCTCTCATTGAAGTGTGAGGTTTGGGTTTTGCATCATTATAGGAAAAATTAAGAAAGTACTTTGACTTTCGATAAGCATTTTTCCACTCGTCAGGGGTTTTTCTCTTCAGAGCATCAAAAATGTAAACAGGGTCATCCACACCAAAATAACCACAAGCTTCATCTGCGGGACCATAATACGCAAGTTTCCCCTCTTGTGCGAGGACGATTACATGGGTAAGAAATTTGAAGTTTGTAACCGAAATATTGTGCGTTGTGAGAAGGACTGTTTGACCGTTATCAGCACTTTTTCGTAATATCTGCATAACCTCACGGTCAGAAAGTGGGTCCAACCCGCTTGTTGGTTCATCCAAAACAAGAAATCCGGGATCAGTCATAAGTTCCAATCCAAGATTTACCCTTTTCCGCTGTCCCCCACTCGCTCCCTTTTTTTCGGGAGAACCAATAATAACATCCTCTTTTCCCTTTAGGTTGAGCTTTTTAATTACTTCGTAAGCCTTTTCCGATATTTCACTTCTGTCAAATTTATGTCCTAGTCTGAGTTTGCCGGTAAATTCGAGCGACTCAATAATTTTTAACTCACGGTGCAGAATATCATCCTGAGGTACATATCCAAATTGCCCTTTAAACAATTCGGGGTGGACAATAATCGACTCCCCATTTATCTTAACATCTCCACCCGAAGGGCGATTTATACCACATAACAAATACATAAGTGTGGTCTTCCCTGCTCCTGAGTCTCCGATTAATCCAACAAACTGACCGGGAGAAATATTAAGACTGATATCATCAATCAACCTTCGATTACCACCATAATATACCAGGTGATGGGCAGTAATTGCTGTTTCTCCGAGAGATACCTTTGATCCGGAAACAATTGATTCGAGTGAAAACGGGATCCCACCAACAGTAAGTATGTCAGAGGAAATAACTTTTGATTTTGCTACTTTTCCACCGTTTAAAAATGTTCCGTTACTGCTCCCGAGGTCTTCAACAAACCATGAGTTTCCCTCCAAAAAAAGCCGGCAATGTTTCCTGCTCACCTTAATGTTGTCAATCTGGCGGTCACATGATGGGTCACGACCAATGATGTATTCGGTTTTTCCTTGGAAGAGGAACCTGGTTGTACAAAGAAGACCTCTTCCTGAGGCAGAATAAACTTCCCAATCAAAAACAAACTTGGATCCAAGTGTAACTACATCCCCTTTTTTGAGGGTTTTGGAAGTTATTTTTACGCCGTTTACATAAACCCCGTTTGAAGAATTTTTGTCGTTAATAACCACTGCCCCATTATTGATTACCAATTCACAATGAAAATTTGAAACAGCGGGATTATTCAAAATAACGGTGTTATTTTCTCCCCTTCCTATGGTAATTACTGCAGAGTCCCCCTGAACCTGTGACATTGGTCTCCCACAATCGACACAAAATTTTGCTGTGTTATTATTTTTACTTCCACAAACCGGACAATCTTTCATGGTTTTAATATCTCCGTAAGGTCAAATGTTCCTTTATGATAGAGTGGAATCGTAGATTCCTTTCCTACCAAAGTGACAACCAACAGCCCCTTAACTTCATATTTCACCTTACCCCCGGAAGTGAACAACCCCAAGAGAGTTGACGGACTGGCAGAGATTAAATCGCCCACATAACAACTTGAATTGATCACCGCCTCAACCCCGGTTTCATTTCTGCCCACACTAACAACTTCTTGCAGAGCTATTCGTCCTGTGGTTTTTCCGTTGGTAAACACAAATCCACTATCGATTGCCTCAATTTCAAGTTCAATATTATAAGGATTGTTGATCTCTATTATCAGATCAAACTTAACTGAATCACCGTCAATGGTGAGATTTCTTAAAGACTTGATGGAGATGAGAGAATCAGTCGTGTTTTTGCTGTCACCGGAGAAAAGAGATTTTCCCATTTCAAGTGGAAGAGGTATATCGATTAAAACAGGGATGGAAATAAATGAAATCCCCGCAATCGCTTTGCCCGTAACGGTCAAATGGAGAGTATCATGAAGCCGTTCGAGCAGTGGCAGAGTTTCTTTTAGTCTGAGATTAAGATGGAATTTTAAATCCACAACGGAATCGGATGGCAGTTCAACCAGGGTATCCACCGAGATTTCACCAATTTTTATTCCTGTTTCTTTTAATTCAGCTTTAAGTTTTTCAAGTGTGAGGGGAAGAAATGAAACATTTTTTATCCCGACAACCACTTCTGCATTCAGCGTGGAATCATTCATGGATAAAACTTTGAATGAGCGAAATCCGCTGTATTGGGGAGTTTGTTTTGAGATAATGATATACCCGATGATTCCTGCTGCTACAAATAGCAGAAGCAAAACTATTAACAGGATATTTTTTTTGCTCATGAGGTCATACCCCTTTTTTACTTCATTTTTTCTATTCTTTTTGCTCTTTCAAGAGAAAGGGGATGAGAAGCAACAAAATCATTTATCGGGTCCCTTTCACTCTCTTCATAATAAACAGCGAGTCTCTTGAAAAAAGCGATGCCGCCTTTTTGTTGTAACCTGCTTTTTGCATCATTTTAACCCCAAAATCGTCTGCTTCAAACTCGTCATATTTATTAAAAGGAATATCGTAAACCGCTTTCAATTCGTCCACAAGCATCGCGAGGGTAACATTAACTTTACCGGCGAGATAGGTGAGTTTAATTTTATTGATACAATGTTTTTTATCGATATGAGCCAGTTCGTGGGCTATTATAAAGGCGAGTTCATCTTCAGATTTAACAAAATTCAGCAGACCGGTATTAATGTAAACCCGGCCTCCGGCAATCGCAAATGCATTCACTTCGTCGTCAGCTACAATTTTAAAGCTGTATTTAATATTTTTTCTTGAGACTGTCTTTAAGACCTTGTTGAAAATCTTTTTAACATCCCACTTTTTGGTGGAACCCGCTTTCATCTCACTCTCAAGTTCGGCACCCAAAGCGATGCCGATATCATTCTCTTCCTGATCGCTAATATCAAGAATGTTTAGTGATATCTTTGTCAGATCGTTGATTGTCCCCGCAATCTCATCAAAAATACTTCCCTGGGCAATTAAAAGTTGAGCAGGTAGCATTAGCCAAAATAATATTTTCAGGTTCATTACTACCTTATTTCATCAGGTTAAAAAATTCAAGTGCGTTACCTGAATTGAGAGTGCACTCCCAACCTGATTCTCTTTTTTCAAATTTAAGTGATCCCGGAATATCTTTTTGGACTCCAACTATCGGTACAGGTTTGTTTAAATCAAATTTGTAATCAACTTCATATTCAGTTTTTTGCTCACCGACATACCCCTCCTTGGTAACTCTAAAGTTAACTGCTTCATATTCTTCACCAAGAAGACTTTTGACAGTAGCCCTCACTTTGTCAAATTCTTTATCCATCATCGAACCAGATGGAATATCTTTACAACCGGAAAAAAACAACCCCACCATGATTAAACTAAAAATTAGAGCCTTTTTCATTATAACCTCAATTTATTCTTTTACCTTTAATCTCTTTTTTTCAATCACCCCAAGTATCCAGAGTAAAACTGCAAAAAGAGAAAATCCGTAGCAAATATACGGAAAAACGGAAGAAGTTTTTACAAACACAGTTTCACCCTTCATGAGTGGCACATCAACAACCAAAACAGTAGATTCATACATCTTTGTTGATGAAATGGTTTTCCCCTCGGAATCGATCAGACAGGAAATCCCGCCATTAGCTGCTCTTACAACTGCCCTGTTATTTTCAATTGCCCTTAAAACCGAAAACTCCTTATGCTGATAAGGTCCTGAAGTGTTCCCATACCAACTGTCGTTTGTAATGACAGTAAAAAATTCTGCACCTCTACTTGTAAGTTCAGAGGCATAATATGGGAATACAGATTCAAAACAAACCAATGCCCCTATTTTCACTTCCCGCTCTGTGAGGGAAGTTTTAAGTACAGCCGTAAATACAGTTGTATCCTGTCCAACATTCCAACTGCTTATCCCAACTCCCCATTTTAGGAGATCACCAAGAATTGGAATCTGGTCGATATAGGGAGTCCTCTCCCCAAACGGTACCAATTTAACTTTCCCATATTGTTGAATTACCCTGTCCCTTGGGGTAAAAAGCAGAACTGAATTATATGACCCATATTTGACTTTTGTGTCCGGGAATGTTTTGGCGTCGGGTGGAAGTCGATCACTCGATTGAAATATCTTCATGTGAGGCATACCTGTCATCAAATGAATATTCAAACTGTCAACAAAATTATGAATCCGTAGAACCTGGGCATCATACTGACCATTCAGCAGATAAACAGGCAACGCGGTCTCGGGCCACATGACAATTCGGGCTCCATCTTTTACTGCTCTTTTTGTAAGGGCAAAATAGTTATCAACTATCTCATCAAGATTACCCCCTGCCCATTTCTGATAAGGATCAAGATTTGGCTGAATCAATCCAACTTAAGAGTCTCTTTTGGAGGGGTGGTATCACTTGAAAATATTCCATATAACAATGGAATAAGAAGGAAGGGATATAATATTCGAACTGCAAATCTGTCAACCTGCTTCTCGGCTTTCCACTTCGTCCATAACCTAAAAATCAAAATATTTATGAACAGCAATACAACAGTCATACCAAGAGGACCAATTACATTTGCAATTTTAAAGAAGAGGGGAAAATTTGCCATGGTGTTAGAAAGGGTGATCCACGGGAAATTCAGATCAATATTCATATAAAAATATTCGTACGATGCCCAAAAGAATGGCAAAAACCAAATAGCGTTTTGTTTCCCGATTTTCTCAAATCTTGAGATCCCATAATAAAGGGTGGTGGGGATCAGAAAAAAGACGGGATTTGCAAAGATTACCAATACCCCGCCTATCATGAGGAAAGGATCTTTTGCAACTGTGTAAGCTCCTACCCAATAGAGTGAAATTATTCCTGTTATAAATCCATAAAAATACGCTGCCCTGTTCAGGTCAATCAGTTTTTCTCTTCTGTTTAGTACCATCAGCAAGGGGACCAAAGCAAAAAATGCGGTAACAGGGAAAGGGATTGGAGGGAAGGCAAATCCTGTGAGTACACCTGCCAGAATCAGAAGGAATCTATCGTTCCTTAAAGCCAATCTCTCATCAGGTGTTTTTGGAATGCTTCTAAAAAAGTTTAATCATTTTAATTCGGTTTTAATTATTTGAGTATCTGAGTACTTGAGTATCTGAGTACTTGAGTACTTGAGTAGTTGAGCATTTGATTACTAAAGTTCTTAAATTCTAAGTTCTGAGGTTCTGAGGTTCTGAAACTCTGGAGTTCAGAGGCTCTGAAGCAACACAACCGCATAAGCAACAGCACCCTCTTCTCTGCCTACAAAACCCAGCTTTTCTGATGTGGTTGCTTTTATTGAAATATCATCTTCACCACATCCAATAATGTTGGCAATAGTTGTTTTCATAGCAGGGACATAACGAGCAATTTTGGGTTTTTCAAGAACAAGAACCGAATCACAATTTACGACCTGATAGCCTCGGGCTTTAACAAGTTCAATTGCTTTTTGAAGAAGTAACTTGCTGTCGATATCTTTATAATTTTGGTCTGTGTCGGGGAAATGTTTCCCGATATCACCGAGAGAAAGTGCCCCGAGCATTGCATCCATAATCGCATGAAGAAGCACATCCGCATCAGAGTGTCCTAAAAGTCCTTTTTCAGAGGGAATTTCAACTCCGCCGAGAATAAGTTTTCTCCCCTCAACGAGTTGATGAACATCATATCCATTTCCAATTCTAAATTTCAATGTCTTATCTCAAATTTTGTGAATTCGTTTTTTGAACTGTCTTTAATAATCTTAACTGATGTAACCCTTGAACGGGATGGTCCAATCTTTGCCTTTTCATAAAGAATTTCTATTTGCCATTCTTCCCCTTCGACAACAATCTCAACTTCACCAGACCATAAATTTTTAACAAAACCTTTTACCCCGGCAGCCACGGCTTCACGGTAAATAAAATACCTGTAACCTACTCCCTGAACAAAACCGGAGACAACCATATGTGCTCTAACCATCCGCAGGCTCCTCCTTCCTGAACACTTCGGTAATTACCAATCCGGAAAAAATTATTGTTGCCCCGATAAATCCAAGATTGGTAAAACTTTCATCAAGCAACAGATATGCTATCAATGCGGCAAATATCGGTTCAAAAGAGTAAAGTATCGCAGCCTTTACGGGTGGAACTTCTTTTTGATATTTTGTCATCATAGTAATGTTGAAAAGGGTCGCAAAAAATATTGTATAGATAAAGGCAAAGATCAATTCATCATTCAACTCAAACATAATTCGTTCAACACCGGTAAAGTGGAATACGGGCATCAAGATGAGGGCAGCCACAGTTGTAAATGCAAGTTGTGAAAATGTTGCATATAAATAGTTGTTCCGTTTGGTGACCACATCAAGATAAACGATGTAAATACCAAATGACATGGCACAGAGCAGAGTTAATAGATCACCAAAATTGAAAGTGCTGCCCAGTTCTGAGAGGACTGAAACAACATCACCATCCCCGCTCGAAAGAAGCACAATACCCACTCCTGCGATTCCAATCCCTATCGTGTTAACCAGAGTAGGCAATTTTCTCGTAATGAGCATTTGAGCGATTGGTGTAAAAATTACAAATGTGCCGGTGATAAAAGCTGATTTAGAGGCAGTTGTATATTGCAGGCCCACAGTCTGGAGGATAAATCCGGGAAAAAACCACCATCAAATCAAAAGACCATCGAGAATTTGTTTTCTGGTCAGTCCTTTAAAATGTTTATAAACAAACGGAAGGAGAATAAGTGCCGCGATTCCAAATCTTATACTGACAAAAACCAGAGGGGAGGCATAATCAAGCGCACCTTTAATTAACGCAAATGTGCCTCCCCAAATTGCTGTAAGCAGAATAAGGATTAATTCCGCCTTAAATTCCATTAATCTTGAACGATTCATTCCGGCTATTGATCCACTTCGTCGTGTGAATAACCAAAATGCCTCAAAAGCCTGTCATCACTCCGCCAGTTGGGTCTCACCTTAACTCTGATGTCGAGGTAAACTTCCCTGCCTAAAAAAGACTCGATGGAAGTTCTTGCTTTTTCACCAAGTGTTTTGATCATTGAGCCACGTTTTCCAATAATAATTCCAATTTGAGAATCACGCTCAACATAAATCATCGCTGCGATAAAATCTTTCCTGCCTTCCCTTTCCTTAAAATCATCAATCACCACCTCACAACTGTAGGGTACTTCTTTTTCATATAATTCGAGGATAGTTTCTCTGATTATTTCGGAGACAAAAAATCTTTCACTTTCATCGGAAAGATCGTCTTCAGGATAATATTTTGGGTGTTCGGGCAGGTTTTCAACAAAAAACTCTTTGATTATATCAAGATTCACTTTTGCAAGTGCTGAAATTGGTATAACTTTGTCAAATTTTTTCGTCTCTTCAAAATACTCAATACTTGTAATTGTTTTTTGTTCGTCGATATCAATCTTGTTTACACATGCAATTTTAGGAACATTCTGTTTCTTCACAAGTTTTAATATCTGACCAATAGCAGAATCTTCTTCTGAATGAGGGGGTGCCTGTGCATCGTGCAACCAGACAATTATATCGGCATCTTGTAACGAAATATTTACATATTCCATCATCTTTTCTTGAAGTTTATACTTCGGTTCGAGGATACCAGGGGTGTCAAGAAAGATAATCTGATAATTTTCTCCTGAGAGAATACCAAGCACCCGCTTCCTGGTAGTCTGGGGTTTCGAAGTTATGATCGATATCTTCTCACCAAGGAGAGCATTCATGAGTGTACTTTTCCCCGCATTTGGGGCTCCAAGAATAGTAACATATCCGGCTTTGGTTGTCATGACATCACTTCCTTTCTCGTTTTCCATGCTGCTCATTTTTGTCAGTAAGGGTAAATTATGAACAATATCAGTGAAATTACACCCAATACCCACATTCCGAGTGATATATCAGAACTCTTTCGGGCAGCAAGCTTAAATATGATGTAAACAATAAATCCCCCTGTCATTCCAATACCGATATTATAACTAAAAGCCATGAGAACTATAGTCACAAAAACGGGTACCGCCTCACTAAGGTCGGTAAAATCGAGTTGGGTCACCATCCCCATCATGAGCAGACCTACCACCATAAGTGCAGGTGCATAAGCATACGCAGGAATCGCCGAAATAAAAGGTGACAGAAAAAGTGTAAAGAGGAACATGATGGAAGTAACCACTGCTGTTAGTCCCGTCTTTCCTCCGGCTTCAATTCCGGTTGCGGAATCGATATATGTTCCTGCGGTTGTTGTACCCAAAAGACCAGCAACAGTGGTCGCAATTGCATCACTGAGCATTGGCTTCTCAACTTCAGGAAGTTCCCCTTTATCATTCAGGAATTTCCCCACCATCGAAAGCGCCATCAAGGTACCGATGGTATCAACGATATCCATAACAACAATAGTTAGAATTACAGAAGCAAAACTCCACTGCAATGCTCCCACTAAATCAAACTGCCAAAAAATTGGAGAAATATCCGGTGGCAGACTAACCCACTGAGCGGGTAATTCTTCAAGTCCGCTAACAAACCCTATAAAAGTTATTGAAAGTATTCCAAGCAGGATGGCTCCCTTCACTTTTTTCATCATCAAAAGTGCCATTACAATAAATCCAAGAATCGCCATCAACACTTCGGGCTCATTAAAATGGCCAATTCTCACAGGAGGATTTGAAGCTCCAATAATTATTCCCGATTTAACCAGGCCAATAAAAGTGAGGAAAAGACCAATTCCAACTGTACAAGCTATCTTTAACGATTGTGGAATTGATTTTGACAACCACCCCCTGAATCCCGTTATTGTGGCAAAAATCAAAATAATGCCACTGATCAAGATTGCACCAATCGCAGTCTGCCATGTATGTCCCATTATTTCGACAACCGTAAATGCTATAAACGCATTCATCCCCATATATGGAGCAATTGCAAAAGGTCGTTTTGCATACACCCCGGTCAGGAATGTTCCTACAAAAGCCACAAGGATGGTTGCAACCATAGTGGGGGCCTCCGGAATACCGGCAACAGCGAGCACCTTGGGGTTAACTATGATAATATAAGAGATAGTGAAAAAGGTGGTTAATCCTGCGAGAATCTCCGTTTTAATGGTTGATCCGTGCTTTTCTATTTCAAAGAACGATGAGATAAATTTCATGTATGGGTTATCTGCAATAATTTGGTGTAAAGTATATTAAAGTGTCAGTCATTAAAAAATTTACTGATAACTTCTTCCGCTTCTTCTTCGTTTAGTAAAAGTATCCGTGAGATTTCTTTCGCTTTTTTCCTGACTCTTCCACGATCATCAATACTGAGGGACAGGTGTTCAAGATATTTAACGAGAACAAATTTTCCCGCAGTCTCACATATATTCATCACTAAAAGTTCATCCATCCCGAGGTCAATGCCAAGTTTCATTATAAAATCGGCTTCCCTGCGATCAAGTTCTCTGTCGGTCAATGCGATTGCCCAGGCACACAATACAGCAGCCCTTTTAAATTCAAATCTTTAATCGATTCACATTCTTCCTTTGATATCCCTCTCCGGGAGAGCAATCTCGCTTATGTCGTGAGGTACAGGAAAAACAAAATCGAAGAGAAATAGTTTTCAATTTCCTTTAAAGTTTCATCAGCACCGGCAACAAGCAGAAGGACTTTGCTGAAAAACTCCTTTTCAACATCATTCTCCGGCTTCCCTTCACGCAATATTTTTTCAAATCCATATTCTTTTCTGGCACTCGACTCCAGGGCAAACCATGATTCTGTTGTTTCATCCCAAGCAAAATGGGAGCTTATCGAGAGAAAAGCTCTCACGATTCCTGCGTTTATAGCTTCTTCATTATGGACATGGGGTTCATCCTTTAAAATGGCTCGAGTATCGAAAAATTTTTCGTCGTCAAACAATCTGCTCCCAAATTTACCATTGATTACCATTTGGAAGAGCCTGGTTATGGAATGTCTGATATTGTTAAAGGCGCTATCTTCACTCCCCCTGAAAACAGGTTCATTAATCGTCAGCGGGATGTGTGTCATCGCTGCAAATTTTTGTCCCGTTTGTGGACACTTAAAGACACACAAAACCAAATCACCGTCGAGGGTGTAACTTTGCAAGAGCGGTTTAACATTATTAAAATTGGCGGTTTCCAAGACATTTCTCCAAGAATTCAAAATCTACTAAACAAATATTTAAAAAAATAATGGGATTATCAATTATTTTGATGAAAGAAGCGAAGAAACAGACTCATGAAACCTGATCCTAAACCCTTTGATACCCTCTTTTTTTCGGTTGGGATATACTCGATTGGTTAAAAGTATGATGGCAAATCGTTTTTCAGGATCTACCCAAATTGAAGTCCCTGTAAATCCGGTATGTCCAAATGACCCTTCAGAAAATCCCTTGCCTGCACTACCGGCAAATTTTAAATTTGTGTCCCATCCGAGAGCGCGGGAAGAATTGTTCGATTGCCGGGTTATAAATTTTTTGATTGTTGCCGGTTTAAGAATTTTATGTCCGTCGTAAGTTCCACCTGAAATGAGCATCAAAATATATTTTGAGACATCCTGAACAGATGAGAACAATCCGGCATGGCCTGAGATACCACCAAGCAGATCACAGTTTTCATCGTGGACAGTCCCCTGAATTAATCTGTGCCTTATATAGTCATCGATCTCCGTCGGAACACAAAATTGCCTGTCAATCAATTCCGGTATAAACATCGTATGGGTCATTCCCAGTGGCACCCACAAATAGTCCGACAAAAATTGATCCAGTCTTTTTCCACTGATACGTTCAACCACTAAGGTCAAAAAGTGAGGTAAGTTTTACAGGAGAAGAATTTTCTTCGTAGGTAAACCCGCCGTATGCTTGCTCATAAAAAATTTTACCATCTTTGATGATAGCAACAGCCGCAGCCGGGAACACTGAATCACTAATCCCCTTCCGGACCAGTTCGTCAATCATCTTGAATTTTTTATCAAGGCCTGAAGTTTTCCCTTCTCTTTTAAGAGGTCAATTCCATCACCTTTCTTAAAATTTGTGCCTTTTATCGTGACGGGCAGTTTACCTGAGATATTGTGCTCTCCAAAAACCGAGGCTGCCATCGCCATTTCACTCGCAAACTCCGCCCCATAATTGGTTATAAAAACAGCCACATCCGGAAAATGTTTCAGTGCGTAAGGATGAGAATGAGCAAGAAGAATCACTTTTTTCCCATTTCTTACAAGAGAATTAACAAGCTCAACTTTATTTTGGTCAAGATTTATCCGACCCGTTGAATTTCTAATCTGTAAATAAATTGAAACTATAATTGTTTTAAAGTTCTCTGTCTTTTCCTTGAAAGTTGTCAGGTCCGTTTTATCAGGATTTTGTGGTAACTGCCAGGTTTCAATATTTTTATTCCGTTTTTCTATCTCTTCGATAAAAACTTTTTCATTGGGAAAATCCTTCCCGTCTTTTATCACTATATGGAGATACTTCGATTTTTTATCGAGGGGAAAGATTAGTGGGTCATTTTTCACCAGAGTTATCGACCTGATGGCAAGGTCTCTTCCAATCTCATCGAGTGGTTCTTCTTTCATCAGTTTTTCAACCTCTGACATCGGGGCATATCTCTGCCTGAAGAGTCCAAGCCACTTTTTAGCTTGAAGTATCCGCCTGACCGACTGATTAATCCTTGCCTCGCTAATTCTACCTGAACTGACTTCCTTCAAAATTGCGTTCAAAGATTCAATTGTGCTAAGCGGGGTCATAATAACATCAACCCCTGCGTTAACAGCAAGAACTGCAGCCTCACCCGGAGAATGATATTTTGAGATGGCTTTCATACTCATGGCATCAGTGTTAATAATGCCCTTAAATTTTAGCTCGTCTCTTAATAGTCCGGTAACGATTCTGTGTGAAAGAGTTGCAGGTGTATCCTGTAAGTTATACGCCTCTATACCCAGATGTCCAACCATTACAGAAAAAGCATCTTTGTCAATATTCTTTTTGAAAGGGAAAAGTTCGTTCCTTTCAAATTCTTCTTTACTTCCTTTGATCACTGCCAAATCAGTGTGAGAATCAACCGAACTGTTTCCATGTCCGGGAAAATGTTTAAGTGATGAGAGCACTCCACCGGCCTGCAAACCCTTCATCATCATTATTCCAAGATTGGCAACCTGTTCGGGATCTTCGCCAAATGACCTGACATTAATAATCGGATTTTCGGAGTTGTTGTTGATGTCGAGAACAGGTGCGAGATTCCAGTGAACTCCTATTATTTTAGAATCTGCGGCTATCCTTTTCCCCATTTCATAAACGAGTAAAGGTGCATCAGCGGCCCCAATCGCCATGTTAAAGGGGTAAGATTTTGCTCCCGGGATTCTCATTGCAAGGCCGCGCTCAAAATCTTCAGAGATCAAAAGTGGAATCTCTGATTCATCTTGAAGTTCACGAATCATATTTGCAGTTTTTATCAAACTAGAACCAAACAAAACAAAACCACCCGGTTTGTATTTTTTGAAATGTTTTGAGTCTAATTCATCAAGGGTTTGCCTCCCGGGTTGAACCGCAGGAAATAACATCTGCCCAATTTTTTCTTCCAGAGTCATGGTTTTCAGAAGGGAATCAACAAAATGATCGGGTGCATCTGAAAAAACAACATCTGCGGATGTGGTGTCGGTTATCCCCGAAAAATAATCATCCCCGGCAGGATTGACTTGAGGGATCGACTCGTCGGTTCCCGTATCGCCACAACCTGAAACAAACAAAAGAAGCGATACACAAAGTGCACCGCTTCTTACAAACCTGAAAAAATTGAACTTGGAAATCATCTGACTTTTTTGCCAAAATCTTTATCAAGCGGCACAAGCCATGTGGCAAAAAAGCTTGGGATGGCAGTTAATAGAACTATCAGGAAAAAATTCTCATAGCCCACTGTTTCTTCAAGCCATCCGCTCCACATTCCCGGAATCATCATCCCAAGTGCCATAAAACCGGTACATATCGCGTACGATGAAGTTTTATATTTGTTATCTGAGACATACATCATATAGACCATATATGCAGCAAAGCCAAATCCATAACCAAATTGTTCAACGACTACTGCAACTCCGATAATATAGATATCATGTGGAGGTGTTGCTGCCAGATACCAGAATGCAATTATGGGAAGGTGCATTGCCAGGAGCATCGGCCACAACCATTTTTTTAGACCATGACGCGAGATTGCGATACCTCCAAGAATGCCACCCACCGTAAGAGCAAGAATCCCGGCAGTTCCGTAAACGATTGCAAACTGTTCGTTTGACAAACCCATACCCTGTTTGGCTACGGGGTCTTTCAAAAATGGAGCAACCATTTTTACGAGCTGTGCCTCGGGGAGTCTGAACACAAGAAGGAAAAAGAGGATAAGCCCGATCTTCTTCTGCTTAAAAAATTCTGCAAAAGCGAGGAAAAACTCCTTGATTTTGTCTTTTCCCTCTTCAACTCTCGGGGAATCCTCAACAGGATAAGGGAGCATAAATTTGTGATACACAAAAAACACCAGGAATAATGCCGCGGCAACACCAAACACTATCATCCACGCCGGTTCTGCTTCGCCATTAAAATATTCTTTGGTGAAATAACCTGCCATAAAAACCAGAACACCGTTACCAAATAGAGTGGCAGCTCTGTAGAATGTGCTTCTTATTCCCACAAAAAATGATTGTTTATCTTTATCAAGAGCAAGCAGATAAAATCCGTCAGCGGCAATATCGTGCGTTGCAGACGCAAGTGCCATCAATCCCAAAAAGATTATTGAGGGCCAGAAAAAAGAAGTGAGTGGAAGTGACAATGTAAAGGCAACACCCACAAACCCGAGGGCAAGAAGACCTTGCATACTGACCGTCCAAAGCCTTTTGGTTTTAACGATGTCAACAATTGGGCTCCATAGTGGTTTTATAACCCAGGGGAGATATAACCAACTTGTAAACAGGGCAATGTCAGTGTTGGAGACTCCCAAATCTTTATACATAACTACGGATACTGTCATTACAATTACATAAGGAATACCTTCAGCAAAATAAAGTGTCGGTATCCACGACCATGGATGTCTCTTTTCTTTTTTACTCATCTTGTTCTATTTTCAGGTTATTTTCTAATTATTTACTTCCATTCCCAAATAAACCGCTCCCATAACAGGTGGCTCAAGGGTTTGTTGAATTACAACATCCGGATGTCTCTCAGAAAGCTTTTTCTTGAAGAGTTGTGAAAATATATTTTCTTTTGTCAAGACACTCCCAACAAATGAAACTTTAAGTACTTCATCGCCAAACTTTTTTTTCATCGCTTTAATATGATCTATCAAACCGTCTGACTCTTCATCCAGAATTTTCTTGGAAATTTCATCACCCTGTTCAGCGGCTTCAATTACCAGTGGAGCTACCGAGGCTATGTCGAACCCGTTTGAATAAACAGCAGAAATCATATCGTTTGGTTCGTTAAATCCAAATTTTTGGGCAACAATATCTTTTAAAGTTGTATAATCACCTCTGCCGTCCATCGCTCTTGCAACTGAGGTTAATCCTCTCTGACCAAGTTTGTAACCACTCCCTTCATCCCCGAGAAATCTGCCAAATCCTCCAACTCTGAAAATCTCTCCTGAAACATTTTTACCAAACATTATGGATCCTGTTCCGGCTATCATAATTGCTCCACTCACGCCGGGGAATGCAGTTTCAAGTGCAATTCTTGCATCAGAAACCACAGTAAAACGGGGAAGATGAATATTGTTTTCAGAAAATTTTTCAAGGACAGATTTTTCGAGCCGTTGGGCGTCTGCTACCCGTCCGGCTCCTGTGGTACCAAGAACAACGGCTGAAAGATCGCTGTAGTTCAGGTTTTTTGAAGATATGAAATTATTGATAAGATTAAATAATGTTTCGGTGACAGTATCAAGACCATTCAAAAGAAAGTTAGAGTTACCCCCAAAACTCTCTCCCAAATTGTTCTTTTTTTCATCAAGACACACAAGATGAGTTTTTGTTCCGCCACCATCAATTCCGATGTAATAATGCATCTCTAAATTTCTTATTTTTGAACAATTCTTTTTCTTATTTAGGTAAGCTAAAATAAGAAAAGCGAGTCTCAAAAAGAAATTAAGAACGGGTTATTCTGTCATGATATAAAAAATTCCGTAAAGAATGCCGAATAAAAGAGCGACTGAACCAACAAGCAGAATTGTCTGACGCATTTTCCTGTTTCTTTCTTGTTGTCTCAGGAATCTGTTGGTTTCTGAATAATCTCTTTTATAGTCGCCGTTTTTTATATCCCAAGGATCGGGTTTTTGTATTTCCATAAAATTTCTTTTGCTCAAAGTGATTAATTTTAGATTAAATTTTTCTAAAATTAATATAAATCATTCTCATTCATTAAAATGTGACTGTCCTGACAGTCGCCAGTCTAATAATAAATGACCAAAACCGAACAACACTTTTCGCCCTTCCGTCAAAATACTGCGGGTTATGATTTCAAAATTAATACTTCTTTCGGAGAAAAAAAACTGATCTATGCTGATTGGATAGCCAGCGGCAGACTTTATTTACCGATTGAAGAAACTATCTCTCAAAAATTTGGCCCTCTTGTAGGTAATACTCACTCTGAGTCAAACTATACGGGGGCGGTGATGACAAAAGCTTACCACCACGCTCACAAGTATATTAAAAAACATGTGAATGCCGGAAACAAAGAGATAATTATTACCGCCGGTTCGGGCATGACTGGTGTTATTAACAAGTTCCAACGTATTCTTGGATTAAGGGTACCGGAATTGCTTCGGAATTTTATTCACATGGAAGAAACTGTTAAACCGGTGGTTTTCCTTACTCACATGGAGCACCACTCAAATCAGACTTCATGGCTTGAGACTATATGTGATGTTGTGATAATCCCTCCTGCAGAAGACGGGCTTGTCTCTGAGGAAAATCTTTTAATTGAGCTTAAAAAATATAGTGACCGTCCCGTCAAATTTGGCTCATTCACAGCATGTTCAAATGTTACAGGAATTATCACTGATTACCACAAACTTGCCAAAATAATGCATGAAGCCGGGGGTTACGCATTTGTCGATTTTGCCTGTTCCGCTCCCTATCTCGATATGAACATGCATCCCGATGACCCGCTTGAAAAACTTGATGCTATTTTCTTCTCCCCACACAAATTCCTTGGTGGCCCCGGTTCACCCGGCGTTTTGATTTTTGATTCTGAACTTTATCATAACACAGTCCCCGATAACCCGGGAGGCGGAACTGTTGACTGGACAAACCCGTGGGGTGAATACCGATTTGTTGATGATATTGAAGCCAGAGAAGATGGCGGCACTCCCCCATTCCTGCAAACAATCAAGGCAGCTCTTGCTATTATGTTAAAAGAAGAGATGGGGACGACTAACATAGTAAGGCGAGAACATGAAATGACTCCGGGATTTATGGAAAAACTGGATAAAATCCCAAATCTTCACATGCTCGCCGGAAATCATAGGAACCGTCTTGGATGTGTCTCATTTTATATCGATAATATACATTACAACTTAATTGTTAAAATTCTGAATGACAGATACGGAATTCAAGTAAGAGGGGGTTGTTCGTGTGCAGGCACTTATGGACACTATTTATTAAATGTTGATCCATATATGTCGAAAAGAATTACCGAGAAGATTAGTCATGGCGATCTTTCCGAAAAACCGGGCTGGGTGAGGGTTTCTCTTCATCCAACAATGACAAATGAGGAAGTTGATTTTATTGCGGAAGCAATTGCAGAGATAAGAGAGAATATATACCGGTGGTCGTCAGATTATAAATATGACAACCACCGAAATGAATTTATTTGTGTAAATAATGAACCTGAACCGGATATAAAAGACCTATACAGATTCTAAACTCCAACATTCTTACTGTGGCTTCGTGACTTGTTACTTGCTCAGTCCCATTCTGTCCATCAGGAATGCATACTGATATGCAACTTCTTTTAATCTTGCAAATCTGCCGGAAGCTCCACCGTGTCCCGATTCCATATTTATTTTGAGAACGGTAATGTTATCATCCTTTTTGAGTTCTCTCAGTTTGGCGACAAACTTAGCTGGTTCATGGAATCCCACCTGAGAATCGTTTAATCCTCCGGTAGCGAGAATATTGGGATATTTCACCCCTTTGATGTTATCATAAGGTGAGTAAGAGAGCATATAGTTGTAATATTTCTCTTCTTTTGGGTTTCCCCACTGTTCCCATTCCTGAGTTGTAAGTGGCAAAGTTTCATCATTCATGGTGTTTATAACATCCACAAATGGAACAATTGCAAGAACCACATTAAAAAGATCAGGTCTCATGTTTACACACGCGCCTACCAACAAACCACCGGCACTTCCACCCATAATGGCAAGTTTTTCAGGTTTGGTATATTTACCATTTACAAGATGTTCAGCACACGCAATAAAATCGGTAAAAGTATTTTTTTTGTTTAAGAGTTTTCCATCTTCATACCATTCCTCACCAAGTTCGGAACCACCTCTAATCTGTGCAATTCCATAAATGAAACCGCGATCAACAAGACTAAATACATTGGAGCTAAAATTAGCTTCAGTTGAGGAACCGTAAGAACCATAGGAATAAAGAAGAGTTGGATTGTTACCATCCTTCTTGAGACCTTTTTATAAACGATTGCCATCGGTACTTTTTTTCCGTCTTTTGCAGGTGCCCACATTCTTTCAACCACATAATCATCAGGATTAAATCCACTTGGGATCTCTTGCACTTTTAATATTGTGGTTTTTCTATCCATTACCACATACTCATAGGTTGTCCATGGCCTGTTCATGGAGGTGTAAGTGTATCTGATTGTCTTTGAACTATATTCAGGTGTTCCGGACAGATAAAGTGAATATACCGCCTCAGGGAAATCGAGCCAACTGCTAACCCATGTGGAAAGATCAACGGTTTTGATTTTCCGCAATCCTTCGGTTCTTTCCTGAACAGCAATGAATGTTTGGAAAACATCAATCGATTCTATTTTTACTTTTGGATCATGGGCAATAATCTCTCTCCAGGTTGCCATGTCCTCATATCCCTTTAAGGGAGCATTGTAAACTTTGGAATTCTTCGAATTTGGATCTTTATAAAGGATGTAAAAACCATCTTTTCTGTGGTGATCTACTGAATATTCGACATCCTTTTTCCGTGGCATAAATGGTTTAAATGTGCCGGTTGGATTATTAGCATCGAGTAATAACACTTCGGTAGTTGTAAAACTGCCTGAATAGAGTGTAAGGAAATCTCTGGTTTTTGTCAACCCAATTCCCAAATTAAAAAGCTCGTCTTTTTCCTCATAAACCAAAACAGCTTTTTTGCCGTCAAATGCATCCACCCTCAAAAGTTGAAATGGTCTTAGCGCTTCATTTCCGATCACATAAAAAATGGTTTTACTGTCGTTTGCCCATGCATTTGATTGAACTCCTGAAACAAAAAATTCAAGGTCCTTACCGGTTGAAAGGTCACGAATTTTTAGGTCAAATTCAGCATACGATCCGGTTGTATTGAAGGTATACGCTGCATATTTATTGTCGGGTGTTACATCAAAACCGGTGAAAAGGAAAGTAGGTTTTCCTTCTGCCATCTGATTAACATTAAACATTATCTCTTCGGGAGCATCCAGATTTCCTTTTTTCCGGCAGAAAATTCCGTACTGTTTTCCGGTTTCGGTTCTTGTGTAATAATAATAACCGTTTTCGAGGTATGGAACGGAGTTGTCCTGCTCCTTTATTCTCCCCTTCATCTCTTCATAAAGTTTGTTCTGGAGGTCTTTAGTGTGACCCATAACCTCTTCAGCATAAACATTTTCAGCTTCAAGATATTTAATCACTTCAGGGTCTTTTTTATCCCTTAACCAGAAATAATTGTCAACCCTTGTATTTCCAAATTCCTTAAATGTTACAGGTTTTTTCTCTGCCGAGGGAGGAGTCCTGTAGTCCTTCTGGGTTTTTATCATTCCGTCTGTTTCCTTGTTCTGCGCAAATATTACAAAAGTTGACAGCATTAAAATTGCTGCAAATCGGGTGATGGGTCTCATATATTTTCTCACTTATTAAAATTGGATATAGAAAATTACAACAAAATGGTCTGAAAAGTTCATATTTGGGGTGAATGGTAAAATAATTATTTGAAATTAGGAACTCAGGACTTTATACATTCGTAAAATTCAAATCGATTACAAATAAATTGGAAATAATTTTGAAAACAACGTTCACAATACTGTTACTTTTGATCCTCTTCCATCCACTTATAACCACTCGTGGACATGATCCCGAAGTGATTCAAAATTTCACGGGGAATGATATGATCCTCGTAAGGGGTGGCACATTCCAGATGGGATCCAAGGAAAAAGGAGTAGGTAGTGACGAAAAACCTCAACACCCCGTAACTCTCTCCGATTTTTATATCGCTTCAACCGAGGTTACCTTTGCGGACTTTGCAAAATTTATCGCGGCAACTGAATATAAAACTTCAGCCGAAATTAACGGATTTTCTTATGTCAGAACAAAAGATGAATGGGAAAAAAGAGCCGGGATTAACTGGACCTGCGACGAGTGGGGTAATATTCGTGACATCTCAAGAGAAAATGCTCCCGTTGTTCATGTTAGCTGGTATGATGCCGTTGAATATTGCAACTGGCTGAGCAAAAAAAGATGGACTCACTCCCGCATATTCAATCAACAAAGATGTTAAAGACCCAAATAATCTTGACACCCTATCTGATACTCAAAAATGGACTGTAAAATGTGATTTTTCTGCCAATGGCTACCGCCTCCCTACCGAAGCTGAATGGGAATTTGCCGCTCGTGGTGGAAATGAAAGCAAGGGATATATGTTCCCCGGGAGTGATAATTTTAGTGAAGTTGGACATGTTTTCAGTTCCAAACCCTGGAAAGAAGGAATGATTGAAGTGGGTTCATATAAACCCAATGAACTTGGACTCTTCAACATGGCAGGCAATGTAACTGAATGGTGTTGGGACTGGTGGGGTGATTATACAACGGATGCACAAACCAACCCGCGGGGTCCTGAATCAGGAAGAGAACGAGTTAAAAGAAACGGCAGTTGGTATGGATTAATTTACAATTGTCGCACAACTTACAGAACTGCTTATACCCCCGAAACATCATTTTTTGAACTTGGTTTCAGAGTTGCAAAATCGGCAAAATAAGGGAGATAGATGATAATACGCTTAACTTTGTAAACATTTATTAAACCTTTTTTTTGGAGTAACGCCGCATGAATCCAATGGAGAATTTATTTAACTACATCACGGGTGATAATATTTTATTTTCCGTTGTACAGGCGTTACTCATTTTATTTACCTTTTTGGCACTCTTTAATGACTTTAAAGGGCGTAAACCAAAAACTTCCGAAATGCCATCTACGGGTAAAAATGTTTCCAACGATATTCGCGGATTTCTGTTTGTAGGGTTGGTTATTTTTTTCACCGCAGTCTGTTTTTCAACCGATGAAATTATTGGGCATCGCATATTTTGGTTAACTCTTGATGCTGGATTGTTGAGTTATATACTTCTCTTCAGCGGGTGGAGCAGGAAGAGAATTGGTGATTGCTAAGATTTTGCATTTTTGTAATGCATTAAGATGGGCAACAAATATTTATTCCTCACCGAGGAAAATTTGGTGAAGTCGGTAAAAAGACCTCAGGGGAAATATTACTTGTTTGACATCTTGCAGTCGGCAATCGAGACGATTACCGCTCCTCACTCTTACGCCTAAAAATCCCTCTCTGCGAAAATCCGCCTAATCTGCGTGTATCTCCCAAAGGGATGCCTTCGGCATGCTGTCCCCCTTTCTCATCTCTCCCCTGCTGTGTTTCATCATGCACGAAAATTTTTCAGGGCTTTATATCGCCTGCCCCAAAATTTGAATTTGGTTAATGAGGTATAAACAATCATTCGCTCGAATAGCTTAAATCGGAGGAGATAATGAATAATTTTGTAACTCAATCCGAAGAAACCGATGAGCAATACACTTTCCAGAGTAAAACTGATAAATCCATTTTGAAAGAATGAGGGGACGGGATTGAATAAGCTTATTAACCAGGTTTTGTAGTAAAAAAGAGAAGATGAGACTTATAGCAATAGTGTATCCATGCCCTGTTTCAATCGCCTTTTTGGGACAACTGCTCATACATTTCATGCAGCTTTCGCAGCGGTAAGTCCAGTAGGGCCGGTTATCAATTTTTTCTATCGCCTGTACGGGACACCCCTTAATGCAAGCTCCACAATCATCACAATCTTTGGAGGCATAAAATGTTTTTGAAAGGAAGAACCTCCCCACCAGATAATAACCAAGTGAAATCGGAGCGATAAGGATATCCTGAACAATATCCCTCAATCCCTTAAAATCACTCCCACCGAAAAGAACCTTATTTGCAAAAGCTGTTACTTTCTCCTCGTTCTTTACATGAAGAAACCGAACGGTCCTTTCGTTTAAACCGGATGCACCGATATCCAGTTTGATGGCATATCAACCGGGAACATTCCCTTTATTGAGTAATCTTTCAGTTTAAGTAGAAGTGCTGCCAGGTAAAAGGCGATCCCTGTCAAACCGGGGGTGATCCACTTGCCAATTAGCATCCCCGCACGGGTATTCATCAACACAACCTTATTCTTCCCTTTGGGGAATCTGCGCAGAAAATGTAACATGATTGGAGGATAATTAAATCCATGAACAGGTGAAACAAACACGATTAATGCAAAGGATCAGGCGGATCGATATTTAATGTGTCAACGGATGCAATGTTGATCATGTTGCATTCAATTTCATTTTCCTCCGCAACACGGGAGAGCCACAGGGCTACATTTTTCGAATTTCCTGTACCGGAAAAATAATAGATCATGAGTTTGTTATAAGGCAGCAAGAATTCTCCATTTTCTTTCAGTAAAATTAATTCTCCCGGAGGAAAAAGCAAATAGTCATATTAGTCATTTTTCGGATACGAATTCTATTCAGAAGGAGTTGATCTTTAAACGAACGATATCCGAATATCATATAACAAAAACATCCGTGAATATCCGCTAAATCCGTATCATCCGCGTTCAATCAAAATTCTCAAGCTTTAAAGACCTTTCCGGGATATCGCGCATCAAATGATTTAAAATAGCTGTTGGCGAGGTAGTCGGATCTGGTGTCTATCCTGAACTTGTGTTCCTTCCCCATTGTGGTTATTTTGATTTTTAACTCTCCACCCCAACCGGGACCTTTCAT
This sequence comes from Ignavibacteriales bacterium, assembly GCA_016714125.1. Taxonomy (GTDB): domain Bacteria; phylum Bacteroidota; class Ignavibacteria; order Ignavibacteriales; family Ignavibacteriaceae; genus UTCHB3. The sequence goes on from JADJNX010000001.1 coordinate 274,172, forward strand.
ATCAATTCGACTGACTGCATCATCAGAGATCAAGAAATTTGCTTTATTGGCGGTAATCAGGAGATCTGTCGAGTATCCACCAATCCCTTCAAGATAATTGCCCCTTTTTTTAGCGGATTGCATATCCCAGAGTTGACCAATACCCGCCATCACATTAGCTGTGGCTCCTCCGCCACCATGAAAAGCACGCATTGATCCCGACGCATTTGTGGAACCCGATCCCGTCTTTACAAGAACCATTCCTTCATCCATAAAAAAGATCGTAAACACTTTTGCAATCAATCCCGGTTGAATAAGTCCCGAAATTATTTCGGGTGGTTTTACACGGGGCTTTGATTCTTCAGGGTGTGAATCATGGACTTGTTCCCGATCTACATCATCCCGGGTTGCATCCTGTTTTTGATTATAAACATATTCAGAACTGCCAAAAGCCAAAATTGGCAAAAAGATAAAACCAAAAAGCAGAAGACCCAAGGCAAATGGAATCCCTTTGCCAAAGGCTTTTGCAAGACTAAATATGAAGGAAATCGACATTATAAATATCATAATCGCAACAAACCCGACTGCGGCGTTGCTGTCCCCTCTTTTAATAAATAACGGGAAAACCGCCGGAAGGGCAAAGAGAACCATCCAAAGTGGTGACCTTCGGATCATTTTAAGGAAATAATAGATGTTGAATATCGGGATTATACTTGCCCACCCGGGGAGGTCGGCTTTTTTGAATAATGCCCACATCGATATTAGCGATATCAAAGCGATGACAACAGACCCAAGTCCTAAAAAATCTTCCACTCTTTCCATTATTAAACTCCTGTTAGGTGTGCAACAATTATAGAAAGAGGGTGCTTTAAGCACCCCCCGATTATTTTAAAAGTACCATTTTGCGACTTTGAACAAAACCATCAGCCGTAAGACGGTAGAAATAGACTCCACCGGCGAGTTCTAGTCCGTCAAATGATACCCTGTGTTTCCCAACAGGTTGATATTGCTCTACAAGAGTGAAACATTTCCTGCCAAGGATGTCAAATACTTCAAGTTTAACATCAGAACCTTTTGCCAGTTCATATTCAATGACCGTCGAGGGGTTAAAAGGATTCGGGAAGTTCTGAAGAAGTGAAAAATCCACAGGCAGGTTTTCATCATCGATATCTGTAACATATTTGTTATACACCATTGATATTTCAGAAAAAGCCATATTCACCGTATCCCATACTTCAACGCCAAAAAATACATGTCCCGAGTGAAGTCTGGTATCACCTGAATTAAAACTACCGGTCAAATGAAGTGTATTATTCACATAGAACGTCATTGTTATTGTATTTCCAAACATGGTGGTTGCAAATCTCAACACGTATTGCCTTGTGCGGAGATAGGAGCGGAATTTACTGTAATCGGCGTTCCATTTCCGGCAGAATATCCCATTTTGATAAAATCGTCTTCAATACACATCCCGGTATAATATTTATAACTGTAAACACTCCAAATTCCAAATGCTCCATCTCCCATATTTCCACTTCCGCCAAGAGTAGTTCATAATTATTTACTGCCCCAAGAGGAGTTCCTGCATATAAACTTGTCAGTGAAGAAGGCATAAGATTAAAATTCAAATTGCCATTGTTAATTGTGATTGCCGAGGCAACATCCTCCCACTTACCCATTTTTATCCAAGGGAGGCAGGGTCATCAAATGTGTCATTATATGTGCCTGTCGGGTTTGTTATGTAGGGATTATACTGCATGTTTATTTCGTTCATTCGATAATTCAGTTGTTCACCAACAACAGCCAAAATCAAATGCCCTTTCAATAGTTGTGCAGGGGCATTTTGAATTGTTCCGGAGTATCTTAGGGTGTCGTTTATCCATGCATTGACAATGATTGAACTGCCGGATTTTTGAATTGAAAATTTTGCTTTTGCAGAAAAATCAAAGAGTTGGAATGAAGCGAGGTTAATAAATTGGGGATCCATGTAGTCTGTAATGTTTATCGCATAAACCACTTGTGCAGTGTCATCGTCGAAATTAAGTCCTATCAGTGAGTTGAAACCGTTCCTGCCGATGAAACCACCATCGGCAATAGAACCATAGTCTGAGATTATTTCGATTGAAAAATCATTAATTGTTGCCCCTATCGGGGGATAAATGTGAGCTATCTCGAAATCAGTTCCTGATGAGACCACATTTAGTTGTCCGTTTTGAACGGAAACACTTGCATCTGTGTAAAAAGCCCAACCTTCAGCGTTTCCTGAATCAAATGATTCATTAAAGCTTTGGGATGTCTGTGCAAGGATCAAAGGTATCGACAGAACTGCAAAAAGCAGCGTGTGAAAAAGAATTTTCACTGTGACCTCCAATCGTAATTAAAAGAACTACAACGGAGAGCAATTCTATCGAATGGAACTCCGTTTAGCCACCAATTGAATTTGAAACATGTAATTTCAATTGGCACTTTTGAAAGATACGAATTTTATTTATTAATGTCAAGCAAAACCGTTATTTTCATTTTTCCTGATAAAAAAATATAAATATTTTTTCATAAATCTTGTATCGATAAAAAGTTCAATTAACTATATTTAACTGTTTAATAGGATTTTTTATGGAACCACAACTCAAAGATTCAGTTCTCGAGTGGACAGAAGATGAGCATCTTCTATTCTATCGATTCATCCTCGAAAATATGGCAGATGCAGCATATTGTATTACCCCTAAGGGCGGTTTCAATTATGTAAATGAAGCGGCTTGCCGGATGCTCGGTTACAAAAAAAGTGAATTCTGTAACTTGACTGTGGACGCCTTCTTTCCTCCAAACCATGTCCGAGCCTGGAAAACCTTCTGGGTAAAACTTAAAGAAGATCTTTCAATTAATTTCGAAAGTGTCCACCAGCATAAATCAGGGAGACTGGTAGATGTTGAAGTTCAAACGACCTATCTCGCCTTCATGGGAAAAGAATTTTGTTATGCTATCGTAAAAGATGTAAGTGAAAGAAAAGCCAATCAAGAAAAACTTACAGAGAGTGAACGAAAACTCAGGTTGTTTCTCGAAAACAGCCTTGATGCTTTTTTCCTCACGGCTCCTGATGGATCCATACTTTTTGTTAATCAGGCTGCCTGTAATATGTTTGGCAGGACTGCCGAAGAAATTTGTATCGTTGGAAGGTCGGGTATTTTAGATCTTAATGATCCAAGGTTGGCACCGTCACTTGAAGAGAGAGCCAAAACAGGTGTTTTTAAAGGTGAACTAACCGGCAAGCGGAAAGATGGAACATTCTTCCCCATGGAAGTCTCTTCTTCATATTTTTATAATGACGATGGATCGTTAAGGACAAGCATGGTGATTAGAGACATCACCGAAAGGAAAAAAGCTGAAGAAATTCTGAAAGAAAGTGAAGCCAGGTTAGCAGAACTTAATGCAACAAAAGATAATTTTTCTCGATTGTTTCACATGATCTACGAAATCCGGTGCACACAATGCTTGGTACAATACAGATTTTGAACGATGACCTTGATTCAATGGACCCCGGAATGATCAAAAAATATGTCCATAACTTACACTGGTCAGTTGACAGGTTAAGTGGACTTCTTGATAACCTTCTGAATTGGTCACTCCTTCATATGAATAAGATACGATTTAACCCTGAATCAATATCCCTCAATCAATTGATTCATAGTTCTGTTGAATTAGTGTCAGAACAAGCCTCAGGGAAAAATATCACTATTCAATATGAAATTCTTGAGCGAATTGTTGTTCTTGTCGATCAGGTTATGGTGTCATCCATTTTTCATAACCTTCTTACAAATGCCATCAAATTTTCCTTCCCAAAAAGTATTGTCATTATTTCAGTAAAATTGAAACATCCACAAGTTGAAGTGGTTATTGAAGATTCAGGAACAGGGATCGAAGAAGAAAAAATAAATAAACTATTTAATATCGGTACAAATCTTAACACTGCAGGAACAAAGGGTGAAAAGGGTACCGGACTTGGATTGATTTTAAGTAAAGAATTTGTTGAAAAAAATGGAGGAACACTTCGGGTTGAGAGTAACCCTGGTGTTGGAAGTCGCTTCATTTTTACACTGCCTCTGGCTCCCTTCTAAAATTTATAAAAAAAGGCTCCCGGTTTCCCGGGAGCCTTAAATGTATTTAAATGGTTTGGACTAAACCTACTTCAAGAAAATCATCTTTTTTGAATCAACAAATCCATTCGTCTCAATTCTATAAATATAAATTCCTGTGGAAAGACTTGATTTAGCCGATTCAACATTAAAGTTTATCTCGTGAATTCCGGACGGTTTATATCCGTTCACTAAAGTCGTAACAAGATTTCCAGTGATGTCATAAACTTTCAGGGAGACAAATCCGGCTTTTGGAATTTCATAAGAAATTATTGTTGAAGGATTAAATGGATTTGGGAAATTCTGGAAAAGTCCAAAACTTTGTGGATGTGAAAGATCAACCAAAATTTCACTTGAATATGTAAAATCTCCATTTAAATCGATCTGTTTTAACCTGTATTTATAAAATCCGGGTTCAGACCTTTTATCTTCAAAATAATATCTTACAGGGGAAAGTGATGTCCCTCTCCCTTTTACAAATCCAACTGTTGAGTATGAATAATTTTTGTCAAAAGCAGATTCCAGTTTTGCTCTCTCAACATTAAAACCATGATTATTCACCTCGGTCGATGTCTGCCAATCAAGAAAAACCATGTTTTCTTCGATATTAGCAGAAAAACCTGTAAGTTCAACGGGCAAAACGGCTGCTGAATCAAAAAACGGTGCTGTCCATATAGACATGGATGAACCATCCGCTCTCATCCAGATAGGATAAACTCTCCCTTGAAAAGCAGTAATACCTGTATAATCACCAAAAAATACACTTGGGGAGGGGTTAAATGAAGTTTCACTAACCTTAAAATTTTCCCAGGTTAAACCACCATCTGCAGATCTTGCCACAAATACATCTGTCAGATTGCTGGTTGTATTCCTTCTGTCATAAAACACCGAATATAGAACACCGGTGGCTTGATCAACAGTAAGCCAACAAAAAAATTGATGTCTGGATGTGGCATCGCCATTGATTCTTACAGGTGTTCCCCAGTTGTTTCCACCATCTGTGGAGCGAACTACATATACATCTGTATTATTGGATCCTGCTCCCTGATCTGACCAACACACATAAACATTTCCCCGGTGGGCACTTTGTGAAGTGTCGCAGACTGTGATTGGTAAACCGTTTGCACGGTAAATTCCCGGTACTGAATAATCCCACCCGCCAGGGTGTGAAGCTACAAACTTATCAGTTCCAAATGTTAAGCCACCATCAAGAGATTTATCAAAAAGCAAGCCATAGGGACCTGACCAGGCCACATATACTTCGCCATTGGGTCCAACTGCGGGCACAGCACCTTCAACAGTATTATCTTCATCAACACAGTCCCCACTTCTGTCACTTATTTTTATAGCCGACATCCAGGTAAGTCCTGCATCGGTACTTCTGCTGAATAAAATTCGTGAACTGTCAGAAGCAGCGCCACTGCCATAGTTATCAAACTCTGTCCAGGACATGTAGATATTGCCTTTAAATAGTGGACTGTGATAATCCGCAGCCAGCCATTCTTTATCCTGTTCCTTTGGTGGAGTAAGTCCGACTCCTGCTCCATCGTTCCAGGAAACACCATTGTTTGTTGATCTTTGTACTACAATCCTGTCGATCCAATAACCAACTGTTGGATTTGAAAGATGCCCATAATAGAGATAACCCCTGTGATCATAAATGAGGCAAGGATCTCCCCACACACCAAGACTTGAAGTCATGGTCTTTTGTGCCCATGTGGCTCCCCTGTTGGTTGAAGTGTAGAGATAACTGATATTTGAGCCCGCAACAACAACATCGGGATTTAATGGATTGATGGCAATCGAAACCTCATTGGGGCTATTCGCACTCGTATTGGAAATACGGATATTTTGGATCTGTGGAAAAGCCACAAAAGTTAAAATCAAGGATAAAATAAGAGTTTTCATACATTCGCTTTTCGATGGAAAAGAATTAATTTTTAAATAGTAAATCCAGCCTTTAGAATAGAATTTCCTGTTACTCACAAAATATTATTGAGTGCCATGTTTAATGAGATTGATCATCTCTCTTACTGCTTGATCAATACCAACAAACATTGCCCGGGCAACAACTGAGTGACCGATGCTCACTTCATCAATTGTATGAATCGTGCGAAATAGTTTGATATTGTTATAATCAAGCCCGTGCCCTGCATTAACCGTCAAATGATTGTCGTGAGCATATTTGGCGGCAGCTTCAATTTTATCGAGTTCCTCAACTTTTCCCTCTTCAGTTTTGTGTTCAGCAAAAACACCCGTGTGAATCTCAATCATGTCGGCATCAGTTTCAAGGGAGGCGTCAATCTGATCCATAGAGGGTTCAATAAAAAGAGAAACTTTTATTCCCGCATCATGAAGCCTTTTGTTGGCTTCTTTTATATTGTTCAAATTTGAAACAACATCCAGACCACCTTCGGTGGTAAGCTCCTGTCTCTTTTCAGGGACAAGGGTCGCCATTTCAGGTTTAAGATCACAAGCTATCCTGATGATATCCTCATGAGTTGCCATTTCAAGGTCAAGTTTTGTTGTTATCACCTGCTTCAACAGATAAACATCCCTGTCTCTTATATGTCGCCTGTCTTCCCTTAAATGTACAACAATTCCATCCGCACCCGCCTGCTCGGCAATAAGTGCTGCTAAAACTGGATCAGGCTGGTCTCCACCACGGGAATTTCTTACTGTTGCAAAATGATCTATATTCAAACAAAAAACGCATCGCTTTTCCTCTACAATTATTCTAACTGAAATGTAAAATTACAAAGGTAATAGATTGAATCAAAATTCAATTTAATCTTTTACTGCCATAAAACAAAAATCTGACTGTAAACTGCCTCTTTTATCACTTTGATTAGTGAACTTAACAAAAATAATGATAAAAAATCGATACTATTGGAACATTATCGGGTTATCCAGTTGTTAAATTATGTAAACATTTAATTAAATAGAATTAATAATCATTATTCAATCGGAGTATAATTTGGCAAGAGTAGTTTTAATGTTCCTTATTATGGCGGGTGCCGCTTTAGCCCAGCATTTTATCCCGTTTCATGATAAGCAAACAACCGAGTACAAGGATTTTCTAAAACTATATAAAATAACGACTGTTCTTGAGCAGGTTATCTCAACCGACTCAACTTTTGTTAACATACCTGACCCCTCTTCTGAAACACTTTTTACTTTCGACGAAAATGGCAACCTGCTAACAGCAAAATTTAAAGCATTTAATTATGTTCTCTCCACTGTTGACAGTTTTGTTTATAACAAAGCCGGGAAACTTCAAACTATTGTTTCATACACAATTGAAGGGCATGCTTCGGAGGGTGCAAACATTACCACAATACTCGACTTTGTTTATTCAAAAGAAAATGGTCAATTATCGAAAGTATTGCACAAAGAAACTGAGGATGGAAAAACCAAAGATTGTGGCTCCTATGACTATGAGTATAACAAAAACTCAACTCTCAAACAGATAACTGATAATACAAAAATCGTTTTCATGGAAGAAGTTATGCCACAGTGTAACTATATCTTCGATGACCGTGGGAACCTTGTTAAAGAGGACTCCAAGATTCGCACAGCGACTCACGAATATGACTCAAACGGAAAAATTGTAAAGTCTGTGGAAATTATGGAAGGGTTGGATCCATACACAACAACATACTCTTACGATAAAAGTGGAACTTTGTTAAAGAAGAAAACTGAAAGTTCTACTACTTTCGGAGATGCCGATTATATGTATGCAGCTACGGGTGTTCTTTCTTCCATTCAAGAGAAGTGGATTTACGGATACGATATCCCCACTACTTACCTGGTCTTATCTTATTGGTATAATGTTAACTAAAGGAAATTTATGAAGTACCTTATCACTATACTCCTGTCTGCGCTACCCCTTCTTGCACAGGATTTTATTCCATTTTCAGAAAAAATGACGCCCGAGTGGCAAAAAAAGATAAAAGCAGCAGGTGTAATAAATGAGAGGGAATATGTTGTTGAAAAGAATTTGGAGCCAAATTCATATCAATATTATGTTGCCTCTGTTTATGATGCAAATGGAAAACTCCAATCAGTTTCGCAGAAACTAAGGATAGATGATCACCCCGGCGATTATTATTATACCTGGAATTCAGAAGGCAAACTTTCGGAGATATTCTATTCCTGGAAAGGCAACGACGGTTCAAAAGTGAAACATAAATATGAGTTCACCTACGATGCAGGAAAATTGAGTTATGTGGCACTTTATGACCTAACAAACGGAGGCTCGGGTGCAATGAGACAGTGGAATTATGAATATTCTAATAAAGGAGCCCTGGCCAGAATTGTATCCAAGGTTTTCTCTCATTCCGAAAGTGGTGAATTTTCGGTTATGGGTACCTATGAATATGATGCGAAAGGAAGACTTTCAACTTTTTCTTCTGAATTCCATAAAACCACCTTTTCATATACCAAAGATGGAAAACTTGATAAAAAAGTTCTGGAATCATCAGATATCAAAATAACTGAAAAATACGATTATGATAAGGCAGGTAACCTGGTTAAAATCTCAAACACCGGTGATGCCGCTTCAATATTTGATGAGATCAAAAATAACAATTCAGGCCTTCCAATCCTGAAAAAATCACTTATCAAAGTACATGATCTCGACGATGAGATTGTCGAAATTCATTACTCTTATACGAAATAGTAGCCAATATTGACAAAAAAAAGGCTGCCGGAACAATGGCAGCCTTTTTTTTAAGTTCTTTTTTCGGAATTATTTCAACTCTTCCCTTTTAACAATCTCTCCACAAAAGCATCTGAATTAAACTTGTCTGACAACTCAGTCATATATTCATTTAGTGCATTGATAACCTCAAGTTGCCAAAGGAATTCAGTGATTTCTTCCCCTTCATGTGTCTGTTTTGGTTGTTCAGATTTCCTTTTGCCAAGATTGTTCAAAAATTCACAGTATTCTCTAAAAATTTCTGATCCCTTTTGAAGCTCATGAAATTCGAGAACATCCTGCGACACAAACTTTAATATTATTTCAAAATACTCAGGCTCACCCAGTTTTATCATTCGTTCGAGTAGCCATTGATCAATTTTGAAATATCTCGAAACATGAAAATCAGGGATAGACCCTGACAGCGGGTTTGGTCTTCTTTTGTCGGGATCGATACAAATGGAGGCAGCAGTAAAAAAACCAAGATAGGTTAACATCCAGCTTTTTTCTTTTTCATCTTTGTCATAAAGTTTTACAAGTCCCATCTCCTTAAGTGACGAAATCGCAAACCTCAAATTGGTTTTGCAGCGTGTAACTCCGGTATCGGTAATAAAAATATCGGCAGCTGTTAAACTGTGAATCTTATGGTATTCAACAAATTGATCAACTATTTCAAAAAGAGAATAACCACCCTTGTAAAGTTCATTGTAGTGAGTGAGAAGAAAAACCATCAACCAATATTGATAGTCCATCGGAGTAATTGCTTTTGCCGACTCTTTGTCCTCATTTGAGAAAATATCCCTGTCAACCCAAAAGAAACTTTTTGCAATTCTCTCAGAATAGATTTTTGCATTATAAGACGGGATATCATGTTTCTTCTTGATCCTCTCAAGTTCACCTTCCACCAGGTATATGAGGTGTTTAAGATGGGTATCTTCTCCGGGGTGAAGTTTTTCCTTCTGAACTGAAATCAGCAGGTCTTCAAGAACATTCAGGATTTCAAAGTTATGCATATAAATTTGTGATATCTATTCAGGTTATTAGGCTCAATCGACAGGTTTTAACAATTCATCCAAATCGACTTTTTTACTTTATCAATTTGGACAAAACCATCATATTAAAATAATTAAGTTTTTGGAAAGAATCCACATCAATTAAAAAAAAAGCTGCCAAAAATGACAGCCTTAAAATCACAATAATTCTACTAAAAATATTTGCAACTTTCACAAATTATCAAGAAGTAAAAAATTGTTGTGAGGATATTTTTTTTCATCCCCTGAAGTGTTTTTCTCTTTAAATTCACAAATTTGCAATAATGGACAGTTGGAACAATCGGGATTTGTTGGTTTACAAAACTCTCGCCCGAGCAGGATCAGGTTGCTGTGAAAACTGTGTGCAAGGCCATCAGGAATTTTGCCCAACAGGTAATTGAATGTCTTTTCAGGTTGGTTGCTTGAAACCAGCCCCACCCTGTTAACTATCCTGTTCACATGAGTATCAACCGGACAAACATTTCTCCTCAGAGAAAACAGCAGGACACAAGACGCAGTCTTCACGCCAACACCTTTATATGATGTCAATTCATCAAGGATATCTGAATCTTCCATCGCTTGTGTATGGTCAAGATTGAGTGTACGCTTTTTTTCAAAAAGATCGTTTAACACCTCCAGAATGGCTGCCGATTTTTGTTTCCCCAAACCCGCAACTTTAATTTCCTCTTCCAGTTCTTTCCTGTCAAGTTGTCTGACTTCCTCCCAGGAAGAATATTTATCCTTCAAATTACGGTATGCCCTCCAGGAATTTTTATCATTTGTATTCTGAGACAAAATCGTACCAATCAAAACATCCAGAGGATTCTGCATCCCCTCACTTCGTTTTGGGACACCATAATATTCACGGAGGAGAGAGTCGATTTTTTTTATTAGAGATTCCATAAGATTGAGCCTGAGTGACCTGAGTACTTGAGTACTTGAGTACCTGAGTACCTGAGTACCTGAGTACTTTAGTGTTTGAATATTGAGGAGAAATTCTCGTTATTACTTGAAGTACTCGCATTATTTTTAGTAATTTTGAATTAACTAATTTTAAAATACGAAACTCAAAGAACACTCGAGTACTCTGGTACTCAAGTACTCAAGTTCAAAAAAGGAGCATCCATGCCAACATTAATGGTAAGCATTTCAGGGATTAGGGGAATAGTCGGCGACGGTCTCGATCCCGAAACTCTCGTTAGTTTTACATCAGCGTATGCCAAATGGATTGGCAGCGGAACGGTTGTGATCGGAAGAGATTCCAGAATCACGGGCGCAATGGTAAGTTCGATCACAGCAGGAACTCTGAATGCTCTCGGAATAAATGTGGTGGATATCGGAATTGTCCCCACCCCTACAGTTCAGTTTGCGGTTAAAACTTTGGGTGCCCAGGGTGGAATTGCAATCTCAGCAAGTCACAATCCCAATGAATGGAACGCACTTAAATTGTTGAACTCCACGGGTCAGTTTATGTCACCTGACGAACACAATGCAATGAAAAAATTCCTTGGTGAAAAAGCCGATTATAAACGTTGGGATGGAATTGGTCATTCGACATTTAATTCTACAATGTTGAAACTTCACAAAGAAAAAGCAATTGCCCTTCCTTATATCGATATGGAATTGATCAGATCGAAGAAATTTAAAGTGGTGGTTGACTGTGTGAATGGTGCCGGTGTTTATGTAATTCCTGAACTGCTTCGTGATTTTGGTTGTGAGGTTATCGAAATGAATTGTGAAAAAACCGGAATTTTCCCCCGTATGCCCGAACCACTGCCTGAAAATCTCGTGGATACGATGAAAAAAGTTAAAGAAACAGGTGCGGACTTTGGTGTGGTTGTTGATCCCGATGCTGACCGTCTTGTGCTCATCACAGATGAAGGTGAACCATTTAGTGAAGAGAATACAATCTCTCATGTGGTTAAATGGGTACTTTCAAAAACCCCCGGCTCAGTGGTAGTAAATCTTTCCACCACCAGAACAGTTGATGATATTGCAGCAGCGGCTGGTTGTAAGGTGTTCCGTTCCCCTGTTGGTGAAGCAAATGTTGTTCAGATGATGAAGGAAACTGGTGCAGTTATTGGTGGTGAAGGTAGTGGTGGAGTTTTCTATCCGGCACTTCATTACGGTAGAGATTCACTGGTTGGGGTCGCCATAACGCTTCAACATCTGGCAGAATTTGGTGGAAAACTTTCAGAAATGAAAAGAGCCCTTCCACAATACAGTATCGCAAAAAAGAAGATCGACATTTCAGGAAAATCTCCTGATGAAGTTCTTCAGGCAATGGTTGAAAAATATAAAAACGAAAAAGTAAATACTGATGACGGTTTAAGGATAGACTTCCCTGATCACTGGGTACATTTCAGAAAGTCAAATACAGAACCGATAATCCGTGTTATTGCCGAGGCAACTTCTTATGATGTGGCTGTAAACCTCTGTGAAAAATACTTTGCAGAGATCAAATCCCTGCTTTAATGCAAAATTCAAAAAATGCAGTAATTCAGGATTAATACTTCGGAAATAATAGAATTTCACTCCATATCCTCCCCTCGCCTTTTAGGAGAGGGTCGGGGTGTGTGCGTTCCGTTGTTAACCATGAACCCTATATTCTGCACTAATTTTATATATATCCTGTTACAAGATTATTAACACCGAATTAACTAAAAAAAACTTTTAATAAATATATATATTTTACTAAATTGCAACCTGTTCTTAATTTAATCCTAATCGTCATCTGATATGTACATTTATCACAGTAATATGCCGTTCGTCACACAATAGACAAAACCCCGGAACCCGATTGATTCTGCATAGTAGAATCAGTAAACGATTTCAAATTTAATTACCCGGAGACACACAACATGAAAACACACTTCAACTTTTTGCAGCGCTTTTTGCTTTGCTTTTAGTTATATCATTCACTTCCCCTGACATCACTGCTCAGAGGAAAAAGAACAACAACGATATTAATCACGACAGTATCGTTATCCTCAATTACGGGAAACCGGTTTACGGAACCCAGCAAGGCAAAAACTATTCAAGAGATCGCAAAGATTCTCAACAAAGCTGCCGGTTTATCAGGCAGCAGTATTATCAAATTTAAGTTGATCCAAAACGAAGAAATTAACGCTTTCGCTTATATCAACGATAGCATTTATGTCCACACAGGATTGTTCACTTCAGTTGGGAGCAGTATCGACCAATTGGCATTTGTCCTTGCCCACGAACTTGCACATGTTTTGATGAAACACCCAGCAAAAGGTGACGAATTTATCAACAAAAACCCAAATGCAACTGAAGAACAGTATCTGAAACTCAGCCGTGAAATGGAATTTGAAGCTGACAAATATGCAGTTCTCTACACAATGAGAGCAGGCTATTCACCTCTCGGTGGTATCGAATGGTTCAATAATATGACCAATGATGGTTACGAGTACACACCTCATACAATGAACTCAGTTACACATCCAAACTTTACTGCAAGAGTTGTTGAAGTGTTCAAACACATCGCAACCTACTACGAATATGCAAGAAATTTTGAATATGCTCAGATTTATCTGAACTCGGGCGACTACAAAAACTCCATCGCATCTTACAATAAATTTCTCTCAGCTTATCCAAACTTCAAAGAGGGATATAACAACCTTGCAGTAGCCGTTCTCTCACAGAAAATCAGCCAGAAGGGAATAAACCTTGAAGTGCTGCTTCCAACTACACTGTCCAAAGTTGATTTTTTCACAAATCTTTTACAGTGAACACAAAAAGAGGCGAATATAATCTTAAGAATTCAGAACTTACTGAAGCTGAAAAAGCCTTAACAAAAGCTCTTGAACTTGACCCTAATTACCTCCAGGCTTACATTAACCTTGCAGTGCTTAACACGCTTACAAAAAATGTAAAAGCTGCCCAGGATGCCATAACCAAAGCTGAAAAAGTAAGCAAACAATCGTACGATGTTATGATTGCAAAAGGTTTCCTCCAACTTGAGCAGAATAAATATAAAGAAGCTGCTGATATCTTCAAATCTGCCCTGAAGGTTGACCCTAAAAGACCTGAGGCTCTCTTCAACATGGGTCTTGCATACACTTATGGCTCTATGAAAACTGAAGCTATCAACGCATGGAAAAGCTTCATTAAAGACTTTAACGACAGCTATTATGCCTCAAAAGCAAAAGACAAACTTGATGTACTCGAAGGCAAAAAAGCTCCAACAACTGACAAGAAAAAAGATCCTTCACCGAATGATAACAGACCTAATACCAGACCTAAAAATGGGGTTAAATCTTCACTCGCACCAGGAACCCTTGTTTTCGCAGGACTTACTACCGGAATGAGCCAGGATGATGTACTTAAAAAACTTAAATTACCAACCGAAAAAGATAAAGATGAATATGGCGATATCTGGTCATACGAAACACCAGGACTCATAATCTACTTCGACCAGGCTAATGTAGTAGTAGGCATCACCTCTTTTGATCCTTCTGTAAAACTGACAATCAACAAAAAGACTTTCAGTGTAAACAGCGATCTTGAGGAAGCTCTTTCAATTCTTGGCGAACCTGATTACCTTGATGATTACGGTTCTGAACAGCAGATGGTATTTGAGAAATATGGTGTTATCATCTACGCGATTGATGGAATCATCGCCGGGATAATGGTTTACTAATAACTTTTTAATAAATTGAAATCGGAAGCCGCTTCTTAAACGAGGCGGCTTTTTTTTATCTTCTTTTTCCGCCGCTTATCAATAATCCCTGCAAATCAATTCGAAATTCTCCCTATTTTTCCTGATCAAATAAACCAGGAAATCACCATGTTTAGATCAATCCTTCAACTGATCCTAATTGCCCTTACGGCTATTCCTCTTACTGCTCAAAATTCTGATCTTTTTATTTATAGAGAATTTGAGAATGCAGTAAAAAAAGGTACTCGTACCATGGACGGTGTTCCGGGATCGGGATACTGGGTCAATTCAACTAACTACAAAATTAAAGCCTCATTGGAACCTGTAACGGGAAAGATTTCTGGGGAAGCCTCAATTGTATTTTCAAATAACAGTCCCGATGATCTGAAAAATCTAACATTTAATCTTTATCCTGATCTTTATAAAAAAGGGGCTCAGCGTAATATTGATGTCAGTCCCGATGACATTACTGATGGTATGAACTTACAAGAGCTCAACATAAACGGAATTCCTTTCCCTCTGGATAAAATGCAAAGAAACAAAGCCAAAGGACTTATCAAGCTCCCTGAGCCTTTAAAATCGAAAACTTCACTTTCAATCACTGTGAAGTGGTCGTTCACAATGCCAAAAAATCCTGATGCAAGGATCGGAACCTACGGTGATTCCTCCTACTTCGTAGCTTATTGGTACCCTCAGATTGCTGTTTATGACGATATCACAGGATGGGATGCCCTTGGATATGAAGGTGAACATGAATTTTATAATGATAACAACAATTTTGAAGTGGAACTGACTATCCCCGACGATATCCTCGTCTGGGCAACAGGTACACACTTGAACCCAAAAGAATTGTTTTCTGATCTGTATTTGAAAAGATATGAGGCAGCCAAAACATCGGATAAACCGGTAATTATTTGTGAGCCAAATGAAGTTAAAGATGTATTAAAACCGAGTGGGGTTAAGACCTGGAAATTTAGCGCCACGGATGTGCCCGATTTTAGTTTTTCAGTCTCAAACAATATGAGATGGGAAGCACTGGGTCTTCAGGTTGAAAACGGCAAAAGAAATGTCCTGATCAGTTCTGTTTATCGACCCGGAACAGACTCCCTCGTTGGTGAAGTTATCACTCTCTCACGCCATATAATCAAATATTTTTCGGAAGAATTTCCCGGAATCCCTTACCCCTATGAAACTATGACTGTGTTTAATGGAAGCGGCGGAATGGAATTCCCAATGATGGTGAATCAGGATGTTGCAAACGACCGTTGGCTGGCAACTTATGTCACTACCCACGAAATAGCACACACTTACTTCCCATTCCTGACCGGAACAAACGAAAAGAGATTTTCATGGCTCGACGAAGGAATGGCTGTTTACCTTCCATTAAGTGAACAAACAAAAATCTTCAATGGACTTCGATATGATGAAATAACTGCCACCAATCTCAGCCGGACAATGGGCACCCAAAATGACATCCCATTGATGATTCCTTCCCATTTTGTTCAGGGTGGCGCACACATGATGGGAGCTTACGCCCGCTCCGGAATGGCATTCCTGATTCTTGAGAACATCATCGGAAAAGATTTGGTTAAGAAGTCACTTCAGGAGTTTGTAAAGTCTGGAAACACAAACACCCAACGCCTTACGATTTCTTCTTCTCAATTAATAAAACTTCCGGTAAAAACCTCAACTGGTTTTGGAAAGCATGGTTCTTCGACCAAGGATATCCCTCACTGGGATTAAACGATATCGATCTTAAAAATGGAAGAAAGTTTGAAGTGGTAAAAAAAGGTCACTTCCCTGTTCCTGTAGTTGTGGAGGTAATGTTTGATGACAATACTTCGCAAACAATCACAAAAACAGCAGAAGTTTGGAGAAATGGCGAAAAGTCATTAGTTTTGAGTATTGAGGGAACCAAAAAGATAAACAAGATTACTCTCGGTTCTCCAAAAATCCCCGATGTTGATAATTCTGATAACACTATCATTCTGACTAAGTAAAAAATCGATGCTTGAACAAATAAGAAACTATTGTATTGCAAAACCCGGGGTGGAGGAAACTCTCCCTTTCTACGAAGATACTCCCGTTTATAAAGTTATGGGGAAGATCTTTGCTATTATCTCAATTACACCACCTCATTCAATCAACTTAAAGTGTGATCCTGAACGGGCGGTAGAACTGCGAGAAGAGTATGAAGGAATCACTCCGGGTTACCATATGAATAAAGTTCACTGGAATACTGTTCAGTTTGATGGCAGTGTGCCAATCCGGCTGATCAATGAACTTGTGGATCACTCTTATGACCTTGTGGTCGCTGCGCTTCCCAAAAAATTGAAAGAAGAATTACAGAGGCAAAATGATGAGGAGTAAACTTCCCGGCGCCCCTACAAGCATTTTTGCTGTGATGTCAGGTCTTGCAAGAGAACATAATGCAATCAATCTTTCTCAGGGATTCCCCGATTTTGATCTCTCCCCGGAACTCATAGAGTTGATGGATAAAAACATGAGGGAGGGAAACAATCAGTATGCTCCGATGCAGGGTGTACAACCTTTGAGAGAAGAAATTTCAGTAAAAATTAATCGGGACTACGGCAGATGTTATAACCCCGATACTGAAATTAATATTACAGCCGGTGCAACTCAGGCTCTTTTCACGGCGTTTAATGCATTTGTTTTCGCCGGTGACGAAGTTATCGTTATTGAGCCTGCATACGACTCATATATCCCCTCAATTATCCTCAATGGTGGGAAGCCTGTTCCAATTCCCCTTACTGCAGATTTCAGATATGACTGGGATCAAATCAGGTCAGCCGTGAATCCCAGAACGAGGATGATAGTAATTAATTCGCCTCATAACCCTCTTGGGACGACATTTCATGAGGAGGATATAACAGCTCTAACGGAGATAACCCGAAATACTGACATTTTGATTATTAGTGATGAAGTATATGAACATATTATTTTCGACGGGAAAAAACATCTGAGCATGGCAAAGTATCCCGAACTTGCCGAAAGATCTTTGGTGATTTCTTCATTTGGGAAAACTTTCCATGCAACGGGCTGGAAAGTTGGATATATAGTCGGACCCTCAAAATATATTGCCGAGTTCAGAAAAATCCATCAGTTTACAGTATTTGCAGTTAATACGCCGGCACAAATGTCATATTCTGAATTCTTGAAAAACCCCGAACATTATCTCCACTTAAATGAATTTTATCAGAATAAAAGAGATTTCCTGAATTCCTTTTTCACCGACACAAAATTGAAATTCACACCGGCTGAAGGCACATATTTTCAAATATTTGATTATTCTGCATATTCGGATGAAGATGATTTTACATTTGCAAAAAGGTTGACTGCGGAAGCAGGAACTGCAGTAATTCCCCTTTCTCCATTTTATACTGTCGATTATTCAGGGAGAAAGATCAGAGTCTGTTTTGCAAAACGGGATAAAATTCTACAAGAGGGTGCGGAGAGGGTGTTGGAGTACTTGAGTACCTGAGTACTTGAGTGAGGGGAGAACTTAAAATTCCAACAAATCAAGCATGCTTGTTTTCAAAAATTTGGTAAAATTTCCTGTGAGGAAAACAAGATCGCTGTGGGCGAGGGGTGTTTTGATTACGATAATCCGGTTGTAGATAAGGTCGTCTTTTTGAAGTGAGGCTTCCTCAATGTTAAGATGTGGAATGTTTCCTGTTTCAAGTCTTTGAAGCATCCTCATGGTTCCCTCTCTGGTGCCCGATCCCTCTGTCCAGATGCTTATCAGTTTCCCTTCGAAGGTCATCAGCCAATCGAGATATTCATCAACATAACCGTAGGTGGCATCAAATAGATAGACATCACGGATTTGATGTGTAATCCCGCCGTACAAAAGGATTTTTGAAAGAACTCTTACACCTCCTGAGTGGCATGCGATTACTATTTTCCCGGGAATGGTTTCTTCTATCTCTTTTCTCCCTTTCAACGAATCCAGGATTTCTTCAAGAAGATTAAGGAATCCGTTCTCCGATTCAAGTTTGCCATAATATGAGTCTGCGGCATTTTTTGGCCCCTCGGGAATCACAAGAATTGCATTTTTCCTGGCTTCGAGAAACTGTTCAAGCATCTTAAAATCGCGCAGAACACCATCAACATTGTTGTACCACCCATGAAAATAGAAAACAAAATCTACACTTTGGTTTACTTTATAACCCGGAGGCACATATACTGCAACAGTGTTATCGTCATAATGCCCTGAGTATGGGAGTCCATTATGACCGTTTATTCTTCCTTCTTCGGGAAATGGTGCATTTTGTAAATGAAATTTATAAAGTCTGCCCGGTTCCCTTTGTGCCTGAGTAGTTATATTTGAAGTTACCAGCAAAAAAAGTATAACAATAAGAAAAAGCCTATTATGGCTCGAAAAAATGTTCACTATAACATTACCACCTGATGGTCGATACATTCAACATCAAGTTTATCAATCAGGTATTCATAAAATCCGAGACCATATTTATTGGCGAAATAGAAATAATTCAACTCTCTTTCTTGAAGAGTATCATTTGGAAGGATCATCGAATAACTTTTTTGCAGTTGGTTCAGTGTGGCCTCATGCCTGCGAAGTCTTGCAGATTCAGCTTTCCCTTTTAGTTCGGCAAAATATTGCAAAGTCCTCTGTTTACTTCGTTCAACCGGGTCGGTCAGGGTTTTGTCAATTTCTGTAAGGTATTCTTTTAATTCATCAAAAATATTTGACACTTTGTTTTCACTGACTTCAAATTTCCCGTCAATATCATATTCAGAGATTTTCGCAGCAACATTGTTAAAAATCTCCCCTTTTAATTCAAAAAAGTCTTTCACAGACAGGTCAAATTTCTGGGTGAGCGATTGAACACTTTTTCAACAATTGTAGCACTGATTCTTGGGTAAGCAATTGGCGTTGCAATATTAAATGCTTTATAAAGCTGGATAATTTGTGCGAAGTAGGAAATCTCAGCTGGTCCACCTACATAAAACGCGGTTGGGAAAAGGTAATCCTGACAAACGGGTCGAAGAATCACATTTTGCACTGAACATTTCAGGTGAACTTTCAAGAAGCTGAAGTAATTCATCTTTTGTAAATTTCACTTTTTTGCGTTTTAATCTAAATTCATTGTTTTCAAGGGGATCGAGAAGATATCTGCCGCGTTCGTTATTTACAAACAGGTTGATTGGTCTGATCTTAACCTGAGCATGATATTCTTCATCAAGTCCCGCACTTACAGAAATAAGTTTGGTGGCATGTGCTCTGTAGTTTTCAATCTCTTTTCTGAAAACAGGCACTAGTAGCCTTTTTACATCTTCAGCCTGAGGATTAAAAATTACAAGTCCATATTTGTCAAAAAACTTAAACATCATTTCACTGAATGATTCCGCTATTGTTCTCCCCTGTTGATAGATGGAACTCAAGTAGCCGATAACATCTTGAGTGAACTCAGTTGGGCGGAGTGCATTTCCGAGAGATGTTATAAAATCTTCAATTTCTTGTTCCAGTCTGATATCACCAACACTTCCGGCTTCTTTTTCCCCTTCCTCTTCAACACTATAGGTTATTTTTTCAACCTTGTTGTCATTGTTGATTACATTTATCGAACTGATCTCTTCAAAATCGTGATCGTCACCCGCGAGCCAAAACACAGGGACAAAGTTCATCTCGGGATATTTTTGAGCAAGAAGATTGGCAAGTTTAATGGCAGTAATGGTTTTATAAATTGTATAGAGGGGCCCACCGGCTACTCCCAATTGCTGACCCGTAACCACTGTCAGGGTGTTCTTTTCTTCAAGAAGTTTGATGTTTTGCGAAGTTTTTGTGGATATCCTTTTACTCAGATACTGATTTTTAATGGTCTGAGTAACCTGTTTTCTGTCAGACGGATATTTTGAAAGAACATCTTTGAAGTGAGGTTCGTAGATTGCCTCATTTCTAAAGTCCTTTATATAATATTTTGCCACTTTCTTAAAATTATAGAGATAATCAAGATAAAGTGGTGACTGCCCGGGAATGTCATTAAAGCTGATCTTCATTGCAAAAACTTTTAGATTTATGATTCCAAAGATACTTATTAAAGAGCCAAGAGCAAAGTCACGAATAATTGGACGCTGCAAATCCAATATTTTCCGAATTGAAATTGTTTTATATCACCAACCCATGATTTCGATTGTATATAACCCAATAATTCCGTAATTTAAGGGTACATTTCACTTCAATTATTCACGAAGGAGCCAGATATTCATGGCATTTTTACGATTCGCTTTCCTTTTTATCTTTCTTTCTGGGCTAATCATTGCTCAAGAAACGATTGATCCAAATAAGGATAATGCAAAATTTTGGTCGAAAATAATGATTGACCAAAATTTTATTACTGCAGCGGGAGATAATTCCTTTATCTACATTCCTGCACCTAATGTAAATCGGCATCTACGCGTTGCCGGTGCTGAAGCTACTCTTTATCCTAACTTCAGACCTTTCCCTACAACCAACTCAACACAGTCAGAACTTAGCATCGATGTTCATCCTTTAGATATGAACATCCTTCTTCTTTCTGCAAACTCCACTTCATGGAATGGAAGTACAATCGGTACCCTTTATGGAACCGGTACTTACCTTACAACCAATGGTGGAACAAACTGGACCGGTTGGGATGATCCTCCATACGGAAGAAACTCAGGTGATCCTGTTTCTGTGATAGCACCCAACGGTTATATGCATGTTGGTTATATTCACAATAGCGGAGGCCAGGGTGTTGCTTCATCGTCGAATAACGGCGTAAACTGGACAACCTCACAAGCAGGACCAAACCCTGCAGGCTCATCTGATTTGCTTGATAAAAATCATATGACCGTTGATAAAACTCCGGGAAGTCCTTATGCTAACAGATTGTACAACGCATGGACAGCTTTTGTTACCGGAAGTCCAAATAATGAAATGATCGAACTTGTTTGGTCAAGCAATAATGGACAGACATGGAGCACCCCTAAAAACATTTCCGCTGCTGTTGCATCCGGAAGTCACGATCAAGGTATTAACCTTTCGACCGGGCCAAACGGTGAAGTCTATGCGGCATGGGCGATATATGATGCATGGCCGGGTGGCGAAGATGCAATTGGGTTTGCCAAGTCAACAGACGGTGGCGTTACATGGGCACCAGCTACCAGAGCATATTCAGCTCTGAATTTTGGTATCCGTGGAAACTTAAAACCTACCTCCATCAGAGTTTCATCATTCCCTCTATGGCTGTTGACAGAACCAACGGACCGGGAAGAGGAACCATTTATATTACATGGCCACAAAGAGGTGTCGCTCCTGCAGGTAGTGACCCTGATATCGTGATGATGAAATCAACCAATGGCGGAACTACATGGACTGCTCCGGTTAGAGTTAACAACGACCCCCTCAACAATGGTAGAGATCAATACTACCCTTGGATGACTGTTGATCAGACAACTGGACATGTTTACTCAGTTTGGTATGACAGCCGTGACATGAGCAATGACTCAGCTACGGTTTATATGGCAAGATCAACCGATTTTGGTGTGACTTTTGAAAACGTTAAGATCTCTGATTCTAAATTTAAACCTAAAGCCATCAGCGGTCTCGCAGGTGGATATCAAGGTGATTACATCGGTATCGCAGCAAAAGATAATAATGTCTGGGCATACTGGGCTGATGACAGAACCAACGCTTATCAGGGTTGGGTTGGTAAAGCATCATTTGGTCCAACAATCAATCATGAACCTTTGGGCAATACAGAAAATCTGGCAGGTCCTTATGTTGTGAATGCTACCATTGAATCAGCTCTTCCTCTCGCCACAAACGGTGTTAAAGTCTATTACGGCAGAGGAACCAGTGGCCAGATAACTGACTCACTGATTATGACCAACCCCTCCGGAAACAACTGGACTGCTTCGATTCCGGGTAATGGTCAACCAAACACATATAATTATTATATATACGCCATGGACAACACAGGTGGATTTTCCACCTTCCCTTCAGGTGCACCAAGCAACAAACTCAGTTTTGTTGTAGCTACTGACACAGAAGCTCCTGTCGTTACACACTCAGTTTTGGGCGATCAATACAGAGAAACATGGCCAGCAGTTGTAACTGCCGGTGTCACAGACAATATCGGTCTTGATAGTGTTTATGTTCTCTACAAAAAGAATACAAGCGGTGCTATCAACAGAATAAATCTCTCGATGTTAACTGAAGCTCAGTATTCAGGAGTCTTTGGTTTAGACACAGCAAACCTTGCTGTTGGTGATACAATCTTCTACAGAATCGTTGCTAAAGATGCAAGTGCTGCGCATACACTCGGTTACCACCCATCATCAACAGGTTGGAACTCATTTAAATTTGTTGCTGACAATACTCTTCCTGTAGTTACCCACACTCCATTAAGAGATGTTGCCAAATTGAGATGGCCATCTAAAGTTTCTGCAAATGCAACCGACAACCTCGGTATCTTTTCAGTTACTGTTGATTACACTGTAAACAATGCTACACCGAGAACTTTCTCGCTTACCAATGTTTCCGGTAGTGTTTATGAAGGATTCTTTAATATCGATACCACCCAGATCACTGCAGGTGACTCTATTCAATATCGAATTAAAGTTATTGATAATTCAACAAGCAGAAACACTGTTTATTTCCCTGCTTCAGGTACATCACAGTTCAAGGTGATCAATACTCTTGGTGTTGTTCTTGTAATTGATGATGATCTTACACTTGCTGAAAGATCAGGCGAAAAAGGAAGAGGCAACGAATCAACTCCGTTAGGAGCTTCGGGCAACCTCTTTACTTCAGTTCTTCTCGCAGAAGGTTATATTGTTGACAACGTTTCATTTACAGCTTTTGATACAACAGTGCTTGATAACTACGATGTGGTTATTATGACTTCAGGTGCAAAAACTGCAGCTATGTTTGACAATTTGCCAAAGAGAACAGCAGTAGTTAATTACACACTCCGTGGTGGCAAAACCATCATTGAAGGTGGAGAAGTTGGCTACATCTATCGTCAATCAGGTACAACAACCGACAAAGATCCTTATTTCCGTGCGAATGTTCTGCAATGTTCTTCATGGGTCTCTGACATGTCAGGTACCGGAATTCTCAAAAAGACTGTTCCCGGACATGCAATGTTCACGATGCCTAACTACATCCCCGATTCACTTGCATTCACAGGTACTTCTTATGGAGACAGAGATGCAATGAGAATTATCCCCGGAAAATCCGGAATCTATAAAATCGCCGGTTGGTATCCCTCTTATCAGGACACAGCAGGTATTATCCTTTATTCACCTGACAACAATCCTGCAAATATCAGAAATGCATTCTTTACATTCTCCGTTGGTACGATGGTTAATCAAACAGTTGCCGCACAATTCGTCGTCAATGCACTGAATTTCATGATGAGTGGTGGGGGTGGAGTTCCTGTTGAACTCGTTTCATTCTCCGCTTCTGCTGAAGGAAATTCTGTTCTTGTAAACTGGATGACAGCTACTGAAGTTAACAACCAGGGCTTTTCTGTTGAAAGAAAAAGTTCAAAGGGATCGTTTGTTAATGCAGGATTTGTTTCCGGTAGAGGAAACTCACTTGAACCAACTGCTTATTCGTTTGTTGATAAAGGTCTTGAATCAGGTAAATATATTTATCGCCTGAAACAAGTGGATTATGATGGAACAACAACCTACTCTTCAGAAGTGGAAGTAGAAGTTGGAACACCAACAGTTTTCGCTCTCGAGCAAAACTATCCAAACCCATTCAACCCTTCAACTGTGATCAAATATTCGATCCCTGTTGATGGAATGGTTTCACTGAATATCTATAACACACTTGGAGAGAAAGTGACCACTCTCATTTCTTCGATACAAAAAGCCGGCAGTTATGAAGTTTCGTTTGATGCTTCAAAACTTGCTTCAGGTGTTTATATCTATAGACTTGAATCAGGCAACTTCTCAACTGTGAAGAAAATGATTCTTAACAAATAAGATTGATGCAGTAATGCACTAATCGATTTGAATTCGAGGCTGTTCATGAAAGTGGACAGCCTCTTTTTTGCTCGCCTAACATCTTAACCTTCTCACTTATCAAATAATACTCTCATCTAATTATTCTATATGCAGTTCATCAACAATTTGATTGTTAGTGTAAAAAATATTTATAATTTTGCATTCATAAAACTGCGGTATGGGCGACACGAGAGAAAAGAGGCATCCGCTGCTCGACCAAACTCAGGATGTCTGTTGTTATTGCCGCAATTTAACAATCACTACACATCATCAATTCCTTTTTGCAAAAAAAGAGTACAGGAGAGATTTTTATGAAAAAAAGTCTTTATTCAATGCTAGCCCTTACAGCTCTGACAACAATTTTGATCACAGGTTGTAATGTGGAAACCGAAAAAAAAGAGACCAAAAAAGCTGGTTCCACACCGGAAGAACTTGTTAAAAGAGGTGAATATCTCGTAACTATAGCAGGTTGCGACGATTGTCACAGCCCCAAAGTTTTTGGTCCTAATGGCCCGTCTATCGATCCGGAGCTAAGATTATCCGGTCATCCGGAGAAAGTGGCTCTCGATCCCGTTGATAAGAATTCGTTAAAGTCATGGGTTCTGTTTAACTCCCACAATACCGCAACCGTGGGTCCTTGGGGAGCGTCATTTGCTGCCAACTTGACTTCCGATCCGACCGGAATTGGCACATGGACTGAAGAACAGTTTATCAAAGCGTTAAGGGAGGGGAAATTTAAAGGGTTGGACAATACTCGTCAACTTCTGCCACCTATGCCGTGGCCCTCTTATTCAAAGATGACCGACGATGATCTGAAAGCAATATTTGCCTACCTCAGGACAACAAAACCTGTAAAAAATTCAGTTCCGGCACCAATTGCACCACCGAATTTAAAATAATACCTAAACCGGTCTAATAATTATCTTTTAATGAAAAAGAGGCTAACGGGGTTTCCGTTAGCCTCTTTTTTTATACTTTTTACATCCCAAGATAACTGAGAACAAATTTCATAAGAGCATTTCTTTTAAGAGGGTCTGTTATTGTCTCAAAAGGGAATCCGGCGACAATCGACTTATAACCCCCTCTGAACCCAACTGCGGCACTGTTTGTATTCTCTGAATACCTCAGAAGTGTTTCACCTCCCTTTTCCGGATTTATCGCTTGAGGAGCTTCAACTCTATAGATATTAGCGGAATGATCGGTGTTAAATTTAAATTTCATTTCAGCACTGCCCTCAACTTTTGATACACCGGAAACTTCTCCATTTGTTGAAGCGTATTCAGTTCCAAGTTTAACTTTCAAAATGCTGCTTCCAAACTCAGAAGTTGTTGATTCCAGTTCGAGTTCTGTTCCAACATAGGCTCCACTAATAAAAAGGGACTTACCACTCTGGAGGAAGTCTCTTAATCGACTTGTCAATTGTTTAGTAAAAAGTTGGTAGTTCTCAGTTATAACAGGGTCGAGTCCCAATTTTGATTTGGTATATTTTTCCTCACCGGCTATCAGATCAACCAAATCAAAACCACTTAGAAGGATTTTTCCGTTCTCAACTGATTCGTCACTTGAACTTGAAAATGAAAATCCTGCATCAAGTATCGATTCTCCATGAATCGCAGGATAATCAAAACTGTTTCCTGCAATAACCAGACATTCCTTATCGGATTTGCTTGCACCAAAACCGGGGGCATCGTTGGATTTAAATTCAGATTTTCTGTCAAAATTTACCTGTTCACCTGTGAAT
The DNA here is from genome assembly GCA_016714125.1 of Ignavibacteriales bacterium. Lineage (GTDB taxonomy): Bacteria > Bacteroidota > Ignavibacteria > Ignavibacteriales > Ignavibacteriaceae > UTCHB3. The sequence goes on from JADJNX010000001.1 coordinate 300,462, forward strand.
GCTACATCCTTTATATATTGTACCCCCTCATCAACGTTAAAGAGGAATCCTTCAAAGCTGTCTTCCACAATCTGAGCCGGAGCAGCCAGCCGATCAAATGCATTCACTATTAACAGTTTTTTGAGTTTATCTTTTCCGATCCCTGCACTTAAAATCTCCGAAGGAAAACTTTCACCACCACTGTTTATGGCAGTGATTTTATAACTTATGACTTTCCCTTCCGGGATGTTACTGTCAATAAAACTGTTGGAACGGGTAAGTGTACCATTATCAAAGCCTCCATTTCCTCTCGTCTATAAACAATATACCCCTCGGGACTTGCGGTAGGCTCCAATGGATCAGTTACAGGTTCCCACACCAGATTTACATTTTGCCCGTCAAGAATTGCGGAAAAACCATTCACAGGAAGTGGCTGAATTGCATATTTTTCTTTGTTCGCATGGGATATGAATTTGATCATCCCTTTATAAATCGCCCTTGAAGCAGTAAACCGAAACTTGGGATCCCAAAAGAATTTCATTTCAGCAAAGTTCTGATGTGATAAAAGTTCAAGGAGAATACCGGGGATATTCCCTCTTACTGCCTCGGCATAGTTAGCATCCATTAATTCACGTCGAGACCATTTTTTGTCAAAGTGATACCTTATATCATCAACAATCTGAGATTGCACTATGTCAGCGAGGTCTCTGTTCGCCATTCTACTTCTGCCTCCCGGGAAGATTGTTGTATCTATCCCCACCGAGCTGTAGATCATCAGAGTACCAATAGTAGAATCAGCACCCAAAATTCCGGCATCTGTGTGCCATGCCATTGTAAGATCGATTGGGATCTTTAATCCCTCGTTATCTTTTTGTTTGTTGGGCCCTGCGGGTGCACCGTTCAACCAGTTAGCATACTCAGCACGGGATCTGTAATCATCAACATAATCATCAATGTCTTTGCCCATATTGTAAACGAGAGTGTCTTCCACACCTGAATATTGCAAATAGTATCTTGCCGCCTCAACAAATTTTGGTTTCCCGCTCGTTTTTCCGTTCCGTTTAACAACTCCCATTCCCCCACCAAATCTAACTGCATCAGAGGTTACATTCCCTTCAAAATTGCTTTTATTTGAAAGTACCACTGCTGCTTTTTCACGGTCTGAGCCTTTTGGAAACTTAAATGTTCCCAGGTAAATCCAGGTACCCCATCCTGCGGTCTGGTTCACCCGAAAAGAGGTTTTTCCACCTGCATGGTAAACGGTATATAATGCATCGGGGATGTTTTTTGAGTCTGAATCCTTTCCGTATGCAACATAAACGGCATATTCACCTTCTTCCGGGATATCTGCAATATATCTGAGTTTATTCTCTCCCATACTGCTTGTCATGGTTTTTATGAATGTCCCCAGACGAAATGGATTCACATTTGCATCATAACCATCAGGTATGTTCAGGAATCCTTTACCTTCCGTCTTCCAGCTCTCAAATCCCTCAACTCTGCTTTTTCCATCAGGATTTTCATTATCAACGATGACCTCTCTAGTTTGAAAATCCCTCTCCCTTGGAAGGAAAACACCTGCACCTGCGTTCTCGAGCATTGGGACAAGATATGGGACTACCATTGAAGTTGTAAGAAGGTCTTCAACAGCCCCCCATAATCTGGCTCTCTGCCACTGCCACCTGTCATCTTCATGACTGTAATACCAGCCATGGGAATTCCAAACAACGATATTGCGCCCTGTAAGTCCGTATTTGATATCGTATGGTCTGTCTTCGTTTGACACCAAAGAGAACTTGTTCCGTTCAGCTGGAAGCCTGAGAGGGTCTTGATCCATATTCACTCTGTAATAATTTGGAACCATCTCTTTTAACTCAAATGCCCCCACAAATATCTTTAGTCCATTCTCCTTAAATCCATTTTTATCTTTAAATTGTGTAAGCCTTCCCGTGGTTGATGTAATATCATTTTCTCTTAGTACATTTCCTGAACTTCTGCGGTTAAACACTACTGTCAGATTTTTGTTTTTATCAATATATACAGTATCCACTCTCGCTGCAGACGGAAAATTGTAAAGTTTATAATTGGATTTTAATTCTGCGGAGAGCTTCTTCCTGAATTCCTTAACCTTGTTATCCATCCCTTGTTGAGCGATAAGTGAGGAGGCAAAAAGAGTAAGAATGAATAAAAATGTTAATTTAATTGATCTCATAATAGTGTCCGTTTTATATTTGGATTCGCAATTTTCTTTTTTTGAACATCAAAATTTACAAAAGCCCAATGAAGAAAAACAAAAACCTTGCAATATTTTTATTTTTTGCTGCAATTGTCCAAATATATGTCATCTATCATTTTTATCAGAAGTCGGTTGAAAATGAGAGAAAAGAGGTTTTTATACTCCGTTCACAGGCATTTGAAAAATTAACCACCGGTGCCTTCGACTCGGCAGTAAAAATTTATAATGCAATATTGGAGATAGATTCGAAGGACAGTTCTGCCCATCTTTTTAGAGGGCTTGCCTACCAGGGACTGAAAAAATATCCGGAGGCAGAATCAGATTTCAAAAAGGTGTTGGAAGATTTTCCCGATAAAGTGGATGCAATCATCCTGTTGGGGAACCTCTACTCTGAGATGGGAGATGATAAAAAAACTGCTGAAAATTACGATAAAGCCGGGAAAATTGACCCCTCTAACCCCCTGGTTCCTATATATAAAGCAGCTTTTTATCTGAAATCAAAAGACCCTGACAGAGCTATCCTCGAACTTGAAAAAGTTCAAAAACTTCGTCCCGATTTTGAAAATTTACAAACATTTTTTGGAGAGGCTTATTTTCAAAAAGGGGAATTTGAAACGGCTATGATCTACCTGAAAACCGCAATCGAAAAGAATTTAAGGTTTCCGTATCCCAAACATAAGGTTGCTTCTGCCCGGTTCCCAATAGTATCCAAGACCAAAGGGGAGGGGTTTCACATTATCTTTTTTGCGGTATTCTGCTTGAAGGTCTTTCTGGACTCTTCCGGCGAACATTGGAATCGGAGCAGTGTAGGTTCCGTAAAATCTTCTTTCCCATTTAGCCGCATCAAAATATTTAAGCGGAATTCCACTGTCTTCCTGAACCATATAACTTGCGTTGTTGACAACAAAATCCCTTATTCCGTTAAATCCACCCTGATGCATCAAATATGACGCAGCTTTTGCCATTGCTGCAAAAGGTTTCATATTGTTGATAAACTGTTGGAAATCGGCTTTTTTCGGGAAGCCACCATCTGAAAGATCGGTACTGAAGAAATAGAGTCTTTTAACCGTTTTTGCCTCTTTGTCGGTAAATTTGATCAAGACGCCATCATATCTCGTTTTGAGTTTACTTTCAGTAACATCTGATTTTTCATAGGTCAGTTTTCCGGTTTTGTCCATTTTGATATACTCGATATCAAGAACCCGGTTGCCTGTTTTTGCAAGAAAGATCAAAAGGACCGGAACTGTTCCGTTCACTCTACCCTGTTGAAAATCGGATGCCATATCAATTGTCTTAAAAAAACCGCCTGTTGTAAGAGTATTAAGTGAAGTCTGCAGGCTGCTTAAATATGCATTTAAGACGTTTGGTTGCAATTTATTCAAATTAGGTAGTTGCCCAACGGGTTCGAGACCTATGAGAACAAAATTGTCGAAAGATGGGAAAAATGTATTTGCAAAAAGAAAATCAGGACCACCAAAGGGGTAAAACAGCGATTTGCAATCTGCTGAAATATCTTTTAACTCGGTTGCAGCCCACTCTCTTATCGGTGCAAGTCTTTTCTTTTCAAGACCGTCCCATCTTCCGGAAAAACCGGTTGAGTACGATTTCCATGCATTGGTCTTAAAAAGGGGTGCGATTTCGCTTGTAGAGTCAACCGTCATTCCCGCAAAGAATTTTGCGATGTCGTCATAAGTTCTTTTATATTTTGAAGCATCATAAGCTTCACCAGTGACGTTGCCATCTTTAACCTGGGCGATTGAGTCTTTTTTAACAGTATCACTGACAACGGGTGCCTTATCATTAGCAGTGGTATTCTTATTGCAGGCGGCAAAAGTTAAAGATGCCATTAATATTGTAATAAAAAATAAGACCGACAGGGATCTTGATATTTGTTTCATGTGCTTTCCGATTAATTAAGAATTCGTGTGGCTCTAATAAAGCGTTTTTTATAATACTGATTATCCAGAAGTGTTATAACCACTCCTGTTTTTCTGCCTTCTGCATGGATAAATCTTATATTTCCGTTGGCATCACGGTCGTATGCCATGCCAACATGTCCAATCCAGGTTGAATTTGGGTTACCCCCTCCAAAGAAGATCAAATCGCCGGGTTCAATTTTTGAATATGGAATATCCGGACCCAAAATACATTGGTCGGCGGGCATTCTGGGAATTGGTTTGCCAATTTTATTAAAAAGGAAATACATAAAACCTGAACAGTCGAATCCTCGCTCCGTTGTACCTCCCCAAACATATGGGTACCCTAAATATTTTTTTGCCTGAGACAACAAATTATTTACGGCAGCCTGATTGGAAAGATTATCAGGAATTTTAAATTCATCGTTTATAACTATTCCTTCCGGAAGTTTATAAACGTTTTCGAAATATTCCCTGTGAAGTGTGATGAAATTGTGACCCGGGGGTGCTGCGTTAAGTGAACTCATTATGGATAATATATATATAAGATATGGTGCCATATCCCTCCGTTGTTGGTGCAAAAAATTCCGGTTATATTCTTTTAAAAGAATACAACCGGATTAAATATAAATTATGGGAGAAGGATTGCAGACGCGAGAACTGTTGTCCAAAGCCCGTTTTTATGACCCTCAGCGGATTGGGTTACATTAAAAGAGCGGACAATCTTGCCCGACATCTTGTAGATGTTTTCTCTTTCACTCCAGTCAACTTCAGGATTAAAATCGATTCCAAGTGTAGTTGCAAGCATGGTTGCTGCGAGATCTTCTGCATATTCACCACAAACTTTCTCTGTTTCACCATAAGGGTGATGCTCGGAAAGATATCCATAGAGATTTTTATCTGCGGGAATGGCAACTCCGATGGATGATGCTATGAGACGATTTGGTTCATTGGTCTGGTTACGGGCCATTACACAAAAAGTGACCTGCCCCGGTTTAAGATATTTGAGACCCTCTTCTTTCGAAATTCTCTTGCAATCAGGTGGAAAAATACTGCTGACAGTTACAAGATTACACATTTCAATCCCTGCACCTCTAAGCGCAAGTTCAAATGATGCAAGATAATCCTTATGCCTGCCAACTCCTTTTGTAAAAAATATCCGAGAAGGTACGAACACCTTTTTCTCCTTCCTGTTTTTCGTCTAAAACAAAAATGAACTAATAATTGTTTCTTTTTCTATCCCGTTCCAAATCCCTCTTGGCAATCGTTTCCCTTTTGTCATAGAGTTTCTTTCCTTTTGCCAAAGCTATCTCAACTTTTACTTTGCCATTCTTGAAATATAGTGACAGAGGCACAATCGTGTAGCCTTTTTCTTTTACCTTTTGGTTGAGTTTTTTTATCTCAATACCATTAAGCAGAAGTTTTCTGTCGCGGAAAGGATCGTGGTTATTTATGTTTCCTTGTGTATATTCAGAGATATGAACACTCTTCAACCAGGCCTCACCACTTACGATTTCAACAAATCCATCGGTGAGATTACACTTTCCGGCGCGTAGTGATTTCACTTCCGTTCCTTGTAGTACAATCCCTGCCTCAAACGACTGAATGATCTCATATTCGAAGTGAGCTTTTCTGTTTCTCACTATGATTTTGATGTTTGCCTGTTCCAAATGCTTAATCTTGAATATTTAAACCTTAAATATATGTAATTTCCGTTAGATAGTAACGGAATTCAAACCACCCTATTTGATTAAACTCAACTTCTTAACCATGGAGTATCTGCCTGTTTCCAGCTTATAAAAGTAAACTCCCGTGGTTAGTGTTGAAGCATCAAAATTTATTGAGTAGGCTCCGGGTGATTGAATTTCATTTACAAGTGTTGCAACTTCCATTCCTGTTATATCGTAAACTCTCAGCGATACTTGTCCTGCTTCGGGTATGCTGTAGTTAATCAGAGTAGAAGGATTAAACGGATTTGGGTAGTTCTGCATCAGTGCAAAGGAGTTGACACCGGGAGCAACCTCAACTTCATTTGAATAATTTTTGCCTGTTACCATCCTGTCAGTAAATGAATAATTTACAGGTGAAGTGACTGTGCCATTTCCACTGATAAATGCTACTTCCTGCCATGATCCATCAGTTCTTTTCTGAATTTCGAATCCTTTGTTGTTGGTTTCTGTAGCTGTTGTCCAATTGAGAACCACTTCATTGCCGACTGTCTGTGCAGTGAATGATACCAGTTCAACCGGAACTGTCTGGTCAGAGACTTTATATACTCTTCCATCAGAGGCTGCAACAACAAACTCGAAATTACTGATTTTCGCAGCACCGAGGTAATCGATACCCACATTAGTGGTGTCATAAGATGTTACTCCACCAGTTCTGTGAATCAACAATCCGCCTCTTCCAACTGCCCAAACATTATCTTCAGAGAAAATCACGATATCATGAACCACTTTTCCCTGAAGAGCAACAGTATCTGTGAGAAGGGTGACGGTCTGAAATCCGTCAGTGGTTTTATAAAAAGCACCATTTTCACCACAGATAAATCCGGTATTCTCATTCACCATCGCCACACCGGTCATCTGACCTGCGGGGACTACCATTGTGCCATGAGCAAAATTTATTCCATTTGTAGTCTTAAAAATTCTTTCTCCCGATCCAACAGCATAACCAACAGTGGAAGAGAGCATTTTTATGTCATAAAGTGTTGTAGTGGTAAGTGTGGTTTGAGTGCTCCAGTTGGTACCCTGGTTGGTTGTGAATAAAATCCCGCCTTCATTGTTAACCATGTAACCGGTGTTTTCATCCGAAAAATTCATCTTGTAGTTTCTGGTGGTTGATGAACCAACTGACCGGTTTGTCCAACTCATCCCGTTGTCGGTTGAAGTGAAATATGCACCAAGTCTTCCACAGGTATATAATTTGTCTCCTGATGTATAAACATCGTAGAGGAAATCACCCATCATAAAAGCAGACTTTTTCCAGGTTACACCACCATCGGTTGTCTGGTGAAGTTCACCGCGGTCTCCCGCAACTGTGTATTTTAATGGTGATTCTGCATATATGCCATAAAAATCCCTACTTGTTGAACCGGTATTCCTCCAGGTAGCCCCTGCGTCAGTTGAGATGCCAAGATTTGACTCATAACCACCTGCTAAAATTGTGTTTCCAATCTTAAGTGACGCACGGATTACTTCGGTTGAAAAAACAGGTGCTATAGTCCAGTTTGTACCGCCGTTGGTGGTCCTTATAACAACACCATTCGACCCAAGTGCAACACCATTCTGGGCATCATAAAACTCACATGTATATAAAGCAGCAGTTATGGGTGTAGTGAGAAGTGTAAAGTTGATTCCTCCATCGGTGCTTTTAAATACTCGTCCGGCAGTTCCAACAGCATAAAATGTCTGGGCATCTGCCTGTCTGATTCTATAAAGAGTTGTTGAAAGCCCGGGCATTGTTCCGGCGGTCCAGGTGGCTCCACCGTCTGTTGTACGGGCATATTGACTGCCACTTCCAACGACTATGCCCTCGGATTGGGTGACCCACAAGATATCATAAAGGGTCCGACTCGGTATAGGAGTGGTAACCACAGACCATGTTGTACCACCGTCTGTGGTCTTAATAATATTTACATTGGTAACACTGCCGCCGACAACATATCCAATATTTTCATCAAAGAAATAGATGGAGTTAATATCACCTGTGTATGATGCTGTAGATTTGTTTGTCCAGGAAAATCCACCATCAGTCGTTTTAAGAATCAGTCCGGCATCACCGCCAATATAACCAATCGACTCTGTAGCAAATGAAACACCATTAATGTTGTCGCCGGGAGTAAAGGGGAAAGTCGTGGTTTGCCATGAGCTTCCACCATCCGTCGATTTACTGCAATGACTGCTTACATCAAGATCATACCCGATTGTAAAGATTGTATTGTTAACCTTGCTGAATGCCCGAAAACTTCCCTGCGTTATAGGTTGTTTAAGCAATTGCATTGTCTCTGACATCGACTGTGAGACAACTGTTGATGACAAAATAACCACAAACAGTAAAAGTGGTAGATATCGTTTCATACCGGCTCCAAAATAATATTAAAGAAACGGATAAAACTAATGATAATTCATCAAAAAAACAGTCAATTGTTTTTAATTGTGAACAATTATCTCAAAATTACCAAACAAAATGATAGGGCATCATCATCATTACACCACTTGTTTTGGAAATTTTCTCAATCTCTTTAACATAAGTACCCAGTCTTTCAGTCGTCTCCGAACTACCAAAATTAAAACTTAATTTCGATTCAAGATTTTTCATAAACCTTTCGAAAAAAGTTTCTGAGGTTGTGCTGTAAGAAATGGAATAATCTTTAAGTTTTGCTTTTGAAGCTGCTATCTTAATTGCATCAAAAAGTCCTCCGAGAGAGTCAACAAGTTTGTTTTCCTGTGCGGCAGAAGCAAACCAAATTCTTCCCTGGCCAATCTCATTCACTTCATCCCTTGTCAGTTTTCTGCCACGGGAGACACACCCTAAAAATGCCTCATAAGTGGTATCAACACTCATCTGCATCACGCCAAGTTCATAAGTGGTCATGGGTCTAACCCCCGAAAAGAAATCAGCGTAAAGGTTGGTCTTCACAGTATCGAAGGATATTCCAATTTTATCCCTGAATAATTTCTGAGTGTTCATCACCAATCCAAATACACCAATTGAACCGGTTAAGGTATTTTTGGAAGCAACGATAACATCACCCGGGGCTGCAATATAATAACCACCTGAGGCGGCATAATTACCCATCGATATCACAAGTGGCTTCTTGGATTTTAATTTCATCAGTTCGCGATACATGATATCACTTGCCAGGGCACTTCCACCCGGTGAGTTAACACGCAGCACCACAGCCTTTACTGATTCATCATCTGCTGCGTCTCTAACGGCTTTAACAAACGGATCTGCACCTATATTGTCCTCACCACCTTTCCCCATAACAATATCACCCTCAGCGTAGATGATTTTAACATAGTCGCTGCCATTATATTCAAAGTGGCCAACACCCGTCTTGAGATATTTTGAGAGAGAAATAAATTTTAGATCATCCTTTAACCCAAAGCCTGATTTCAAAACAGAATCGATTTTATCCCGATATACCAAACCGTCAACCACTCCCCTGTTATAAGCAGCAGATGGATCAAACACAGCAAGTGAATCAGCTATGGTGTTCAGATTTGAAACATCCAATCCCGTCTTTTCGGAAATTTTTTCCAAAATTGAACCCCATAACCCTGCAAGATATTCTCTCAACTGGGTTTTGTTTTCCACACTCATTTCATTGGCTATAAATGGTTCAACTGCACTTTTATATTTACCTGCTCTAATAACTTGTGTTTCCACTCCGATTGAATTGAGCATCGTTTTAAACATTGGAACCTCGGCACCCAACCCTTTGAATAGTATTCCACCCCTCGGATTAAGATAAATCTTGTCGGCAACAGAAGCCATATATAGTCCCCTAAGCCCCAGAAAATCGGAGTATGCTATGATCCTTTTACCACTCTTCTTAAAATCGTCAAGCGCATTCCATATCTCATCGAGATTAGCGAGGTCACCGTTGGCATCACTAAGTTCGAGGTAAATAGCTTTAATATTTTCATCGTCTCTTGCTGAGTTGATGGCATTAACATAATCCTGAAGGCTTAACTTTTTCCCCATTTCATCAGCAAAAATCTGTGCAAAGATATCATCTTCAGCCTGTGGTGAATCCACTATTTGTTCAGTCATCGTTATCTTTAAGACGGAGTCCGGATTAACTACGGCTGTTTCAGTGCTCGCTATTAATCCTAAGAAAAGTAACATAATTCCGAAGGATAAAAATGAGAATGCAATGGTCGCGATTAAAAAACCGAGCATCGACGCAAACATCATCATAAAAAAATCTTTTACTCCCCTTTTTGGTGGGATATAATACGGGGGATAAGGGTTTTGATCAAGCATTTTGGGTCTCAGATTTTATTATCTAATTGTAATTTACTAATATATAAAATAGATATTTGATTTTTTGCATACAGGTAATTTTTTGTCACAACTCCCTGTAATTTTTTGGTTTTTATTTCTTCTCTTCCTTCCATTAAATTCTGCCTTTTCACAAAGCTCACAATTTATTGGTCTTCCCATTATCTACAATTATTCCCCAACATTGTATGGATTTCACTCTCAAAACTGGGGTGCGGTCCAAGACCGTCGCGGGCTTATCTATTTCGCCAACTCTGACGGTATCCTTGAATATGATGGAGTAAAATGGCGTCTTATTCGACTCTCTAACGGTGAGGCATGCAGAGCTCTTTATCTCGCTCCTGATGGAATAGTTTATGTCGCCGGATTCAACGAAATTGGTTATATATCATACTCCCGAACAGGAAATGCGGAATACACTTCTCTAAAATCGAAAATGAGAGGGAGAGAAAATGATTTTCTTGATGTATGGAGCATTGCCTGGTTCAACGGTAAAGTTTACTTCTCAACTTATGATCAAGTATTTATTTGGGATGGAAAATTAGTAGATACATTTAATTCCCAAAAGTCTATTAGCAGTCTTGTTAGTTCAAACGGAAAATTAATAGTCGCTTATAAAAATGGAAATCCTGAAATATTTGACGGAAATAAGTTGATTCCATTCATTTCCAACAATTTACTCAATGATGCAGACAGAATAATTTTATGCCCCAAGTCCGATGGCGGTTTGGTCCTCTTTACAAAACAGGGAGCGATGTATGAGATCATCGATCGAAAAGTTTCACCGATACGGGATGATCTTCCGAACCTAAAAAACGGAGGAAGCATTTATGAAGCCAAACAGTTATCAAATGGATTAATCGCACTTGCGACAGTTACCGCCGGAGTTATCATAATCGATGAAAATGGAACCATCATCCAGACTTTGAATGAGGAGAGAGGCCTTGGAAATAATGTTGCCTATTCAATCTATGAAGACAGGCAAAAGAATCTCTGGATTACACTTGAAGAAGGGTTGGCGAGAATTAATATTAACTCCCCAATCTCAATATTCGATAAAAGATTTAAACTGTTTGGATCACTTGCCGATGTCTCTGTTTTTAAGAACAGGCTATTTGTCTCTTCAACTTTTGGAGTTTTTAGTCTCGATTTTTCCGGTAAAATTTCAGATCATTATTTTGACAGGCACGATATTAAACTTGATGAATCGTGGAATTTTTTCCGGCACAGGGATAAATTATATATTTCATCATCAACGGGTTTATACAAAATTGAGAGTAACAAAGAAACCCGACTTACAGATGACTATTGTTTCATGGCCCTCTCGCCAAGTGATTCTACCGACACAATCCTTCTTGCATCAGATGATGGTCTGAGCGTGATCCGGCTTGACCCCACAGGTGAGAAAGTGGTTCAGTCATTCGAAGTAAAAGGAATAACCGGTGAGGTCAGGAATATCACGGAATTGGCAAAAAAAGATTTTTGGCTCGAAATTTCTCCTTACACTCTCGTAAGAGTTAAATTCAACAATGGTTATTTTAAGCAACCGGAGATTATCCGTTATAAATATGAATCAAGTAATTTTGGCAATGCTATTGCAACAATAAATTCCAGGGGTATTCCCTGGTTGTTACATCCTTCAGGACTTCTTAAATTTGATCCGGAGAAAAATCAGTTCACCAGCTTGAAATCAAACATACCTCTTCGTGCAAGAGATCCATTCAGTTCTCCACTTATATGCAACTATTCTACCGATACACTTATTGTTTTTTAGAGGGGGAGTCTCTACTCAATTCAGATTCTGCCTGAAAAAGACAGTTGTATTGTATCAAGGATTGGAAGAATTAATGATTACAATGTCTATAAAATTTACGCTGATAAAAAACTTCATGAAGACATTCTCTGGCTTGCTACAAGTACGGGACTGTTAAAATATGACCTTTCAAAAAGAGAAGTTCAAACCGAACAGAAAACAATTGTAAGAAGTGTCACAATTGGTGATTCAGTCTATTTTAGCGGTGTTTCCAGTGGTAAAGAACTCCTTAGACTCTCACCGGGAAGCTCGATTATAATAAATTATTCATCTCTCTCTTTTGAAGATGAGTCCGGTCTCCTCTATCAGACTTTTATGGAGGGAATCGACGATGAATGGCAACTTTCGAACAAAAACCCGTTTAGAGAATTCGCCAGTCTTTCTCCGGGGAATTATAAATTCCGGGTGCGGAGCATCCTCCCCTCAGGTATCACAACTCAGGAAGAAGTATTCCACATTAAAATCAAAAATTACTGGTACGCAAATAATTATGCCTATGCACTATATTTTTTGATTTTACTTGCCATTATCACAATAATTATCAAAACCCGGACAAGCCTTCTTGTGATGGAACGGGATAGTCTCGAAAAACTGGTAAATGAGAGAACCGGTACACTTTCTCGCTCAACAAAGAGTTGAGTTCAAAGAATCAACAACTCCTCAACACAAACTTACAGCTTGAACAACTTGACAGAGAGAAAAGTGAGTATCTGGGAATCGTAGCTCATGATCTAAAAAATCCCCTTTCAGGAGTGCTCGGTTTCGCTGAAATTATCAGCGATGAAGGGATGAACTCGATGTGGAAGAGATAACCAGGTATGCTGAGAATATCAAAATATCTTCAACTTCCATGCTCGATATCATTAATAAACTCCTTGATATCGAAATGATTGAGCAGGGAAAACTTGATGTCATCCTGCAGGATTTTGATCTCATCAAACTTATTGAGGAAACAATTGAAACTAACCACCCACACTCCAAGAGGAAAGGGATCACCATTCAATTTAAGCCATTGGATGGAAGCCTCTATATAAATTCTGACAAAAACCTTGTCTATCAGATTATCGATAATCTGATCTCAAATGCAATAAAATATTCTCACAGTAATGCAACTGTCATGACAAGGTGCACCGATGAGGGGAATTCCATTCTACTTGAAGTTGAAGATCATGGGGTGGGAATTCCAACAAGTGAAATTGATCTTCTTTTTAAGAAATTTTCCAAATTGAGCAGCAGACCAACTGCCGGGGAGTCCTCAACAGGGCTTGGACTCTCAATTGTAAATATGCTTGTTAAATTATTGGGCGGTAATATCAGTTGCTCTTCAAAACAGGGACTTGGATCAACCTTTAAAGTGATCCTCCCAAAAAGAAATGGATATCAAATATGAATACAGAATTATGGGCAAGGCTGCAGTTTGCTTTTACCATCTCGTTTCATTATATCTATCCCCCATTATCTATAGGGCTTGGTATCATCCTCGTTATAATGGAAGGGATGTATCTTAAGACCGGCAACAAAATGTATGAGATAATGACAAAGTTTTGGGTTAAGATTTTTGCTTTAACCTTTGCGATGGGGGTTGCCACGGGAATTGTTATGGAGTTTGAATTTGGCACCAACTGGGCAACATATTCCCGGTTTGTTGGTGAGATTTTTGGCAGTGCACTTGCCGCTGAAGGAATTTTTGCTTTTTTCCTTGAATCGGGCTTCCTGGCAATTTTGCTCTTTGGGTGGAACAGAGTTGGGAAAAAGACTCACTTCTTTGCCACTTGTATGGTTTCCCTCGGATCTATGATGAGTGCTGTATGGATAGTTGTTGCAAACTCCTGGCAGCAGACCCCCGCAGGATACCGACTTGTAAACAACGGTGGCGTTGTAAGAGCCGAGATAACCGATTTCTGGGGGATGGTGTTTAACCCATCCAGTGTTGACCGATTAAGTCACACACTCGGCGGAGCGTTCCTTGCAGGTGCTTTCCTTGTTATCTCTGTTAGTGCATATTATCTGATCAAAAAGAGACACGAAGAGATTGCAAAGGCAGGTTTGAAGATCGCACTTCTGGTTGCTTTGTTTGCATCACTGTTTCAACTCTTTACCGGGCACTCAAGTGCTTCAGGTGTTGCAGAAAACCAACCGGCTAAACTTGCTGCAATGGAAGCACACTTCGACTCTCTCTCCCCCGGGGCTCTCTATATGTTTGGGTGGGTGAATGAGTCGGATAAAAAAGTTTATGGAATTGCTCTTCCCGGAATGTTAAGTTTTTTGATTCATGGTGACCCTTCAGTCCCAATCAGGGGATTGGACAGTTTTCCTAAAGGTGAAACTCCCCCCGTTAATATTACATTTCAGACCTACCATCTGATGGTGACAATCGGTTTTTCACTTATTGGGCTTACACTAATTTCACTTTTTCTTTGGTGGCGGGGTAAACTTTTTACTTCCATTTTATGGTTGAAAATTCTTGTCATTTCAGTGCTGCTTCCCCAGATCGCAAACCAGATTGGCTGGTACACTGCCGAGATTGGACGACAACCATGGATTGTTTATGGCCTGCTCAAAACATCTGACGGACTTTCAAAAACTGTTACATCCGAGCATATTATCTTTTCGTTGATCCTTTTCACTTTAATTTATGCCGGGCTTTTTGTTGTTTTCCTCTACCTCCTCGATAAGAAAATTAAAAACGGTCCCGAAGCAAAGACAAAGGAACTCGATTTTTCTGAAAACTTAAGAATGACGGAGTAGTGATGGAATTTTCATTTGATATAAATACCATTTGGTTTATCCTGATTGGAGTCCTGCTCGCCGGTTACGGCATTCTCGACGGCTTCGATCTTGGAGTTGGTTCTCTTCACCTCCTGACAAAATCAGACCTGGAAAGAAGAACTCTTCTAAATTCAATTGGTCCCGTGTGGGACGGTAACGAGGTTTGGCTGGTAACGGGCGGAGGTGCCCTCTTTGCTGCCTTCCCCGATGTTTATGCCACAGCGTTTTCAGGATTTTATATCCCGTTTATGCTCCTTCTTTTTATGCTTATTTTTAGAGCAATCTCGATTGAAGTGAGAAGCAAAGAAGAGGGAAAAAGATGGCGTGCATTTTGGGACAGGGCTTTTCGATTGCAAGTATTGCCATTGCCCTTCTGATTGGGGTAACTATTGGAAATATTATCCAGGGGGTGCCGATTGGAAAGGATAAAGAGTTGTTTATCACATTTTTTGAGATGTTAAACCCTTATGCTCTTCTTGTTGGACTGACCACGCTTTCGGCTTTTATGATGCATGGTTCAATTTATCTTGCAATGAAAACTGATGGTGAGCTTCAAAAAAAGGTTAGAGGCTGGATCAATAATTCCACAATCTTTTTTGTTATCTGTTATGCAACAACTACAATGGCTACTTTGATTTATATACCCCATATGATTGAACCTTTTAGAGCTCATCCGGGCTTCTTTTTACTGGCATTTTTGAACATGATGGCAATCGCCAATATCCCGAGAGAAGTACAAAGAGGGAAAGATTTCCTGGCTTTCCTCTCATCTTCAGCTGCTATTCTCAGCCTTATGGCATTATTTGCGGTGGGTTTGTTCCCTAATTTCCTCGTATCTTCCATATCGCCTGAATATAATTTAACGATTTATAATGCCGCATCGTCGGAGACGACTTTGGAGATTATGCTCGCGATGGCAGGGTTCGGAATTCCCTTTGTAATCGCTTATACAATAAGCATTTACTGGGTTTTTAGAGGTAAGGTGAAACTGGATAATATGAGCTATTAAAGGCAATTTGATGAGAATATATTTTATTGACGGAAATAACCTGATGGGTAAAATTCCCTCTCTGCAGAAAAAACTTAAAAGTGACAAAATTTATGTGAGGGAGCAACTTGTTGTACAGCTTGACAGAGCATTTGGTAACTCAAATAATAAAGTGACCCTTTCCTCGATGGCTTTATGAATGATCTCATAAGGAGCAGCAAAATGGCTATTGTTTATTCGGACGCCAGACCTGCTGATCTTGTTATAAAAGATGAAATTGACAGGTCGAAGAACCCGAGAAATATTATTGTGGTCTCATCCGATCACGAGGTTATTAACTACGGAAAAAAAAGCAGTTGTGAAACAATGACCTCAGAGGATTTTATCGCTCGTTTTTTTAGCAAGGGTAATGAAAAAGAAGAGCTCGAGAAGATTAACCCCTAATCCTGTTCCTGGTACTTTCTGCGATGATCTATGCACAGGAACATCGTTCGATACACCAATCAGATCTCGAATTTTATAAAAATCAACCTTATGAAAAAGGTATCACAGAACCGGTCGAAATAATCCCTCTGCAATTTGACAAATCCTCCGGGAACGGAAAACTGGTTTTTGGTTTTCTCCCCTATTGGGAATATCCCGGTGCACTCACCTGGCTTAGATATGATATTGTAACCCATATTGCCGCATTTGATTTCCAGATCGATTCCCTCGGAAATGTCACCAATCCGTCGGGGTGGCCCTGGACAAATATGATAAATTCAGCCCATCAGAATGGTGTAAAAGTGATAATGACTGCTGTCAATTTTGATGCTTCACAAATTCACTGGCTGATAACCAATACAACAGCAAAACAAAACTTTTTCGCCAAAGTGAAAGCCACAATCAACCAGTATTCTCTCGACGGAGTGAACATCGATTTTGAGGGATTTAACACAGCAGATCGTGGCTCTGTTATTAATGGATTTATGACCGAATTAACCAACTATATTCATACTGAACTTCCGGGGAAAGAGGTCTCTTTTGCCGGTCCTGCAGTCAACTGGAGTGGATGGGATCTTCAGGGACTGCCTACTTCATGCGATTATATCTTTATAATGGGCTATGATTTTTTAGGGTTCATGGAGTACCACAACAGGTCCATCAGCGCCTTTAATTGGTGGAGGTTACAATATTACAAATACAGTAAATACGCAATATTTTGGTTGTCCCCCCGAAAAGTTGATCCTTGGTGTTCCCTATTATGGCTGTGAGTGGGTGGCTAATACCAATCAACCCGGGGCAACAGTAAGCACTTATCTTGGACATCCAAGAGTTTATGCAGCGATGGCACAATCGCAGTTTTATACCCTGACATGGCATACTTCTTCACAGACTGTCTATTATACAATCCCAAATAACAATAAATTTAATCAGGTCTGGTTTGATGATGACAGCAGTACTGCCTTGAAATTTAATCTGGCAAAACAGAAAAACCTTCGTGGTGTTGGTATGTGGGCTTTGGGTTACGACAGAGACAGAACCGAACTGTGGACAGAATTAACCAAATATCTGGCTCCAACCTCAGTTGAAAATGAAGAACCGCTACCGCGGGAATATCAGATTTCAGCATATCCAAATCCCTTTTCATCAAGTTCAAGCTCAGGAAATTCCTCCCCGAATGTGGTATTTACCGTGCCTGAAGCAGGCAATTCAACTCTGACACTTTATGATCTGTTGGGACGGATGGTTTATCAAAAAGATCTTGGTTTCCTTGCACCCGGCAAACACAGTGAATCGATAAATCTTGGGAATGTTCTTTCTTCAGGAACTTATATTGTAAGAATATCAATGGGTTCGGCTGTGGGGATCAAATCAATGATGGTGAAACTACAGATAGTGAGGTAGTCGGGTGGGAATTAACAGGAAGAATATTTTTTAGGAATATTCTTCCTGTTTCTAAATTTTATTGAGCCCGAAGAATCTCGTCATATTTTGCAAGTCTTGGGGGATCAACCGTTTTTAATGTTTTGAAGATCGATTTTTCAGGATAGTCTTTCAAGTACTCAATAATCTCACCACTCTTGGCATCAAAGAAAACCTTCAAATAAACACTTCTGAAATCGATTTTTGACTTCATCTGATCAAGAGCCTTTATCATTTTCACGATCAGCTCCTGCCCCTTGGCTTTATTTTTTGAGAAAATATCAATTCCACGGTGATATTCGGAAGTTGCATCTCTAAATGCACTATATTTATTATCAAGAATGTTTTGAACAAAATCTGATTTATTATAACTTGATCCCGCTTCCCAACCCGTGGCTCTTCTACCATTTGCCAGATTTACAAGATCAAATGCTTTTTGAAAAATGGTGTTCCTGCTCCCCTTTCCCACGAATCATTTTCAAAACCAATGATCATATATGCATAATAGTCGAGAAATGAAGTGAGTCCGTTAAAATAATTAGGATCAAAAAGATTGACTGATTTTTTTCATAAACGAATGCCCAGGTTCCGTCGTTAACCACCATCATCGGTGAAAACTTATCACTTTGGTAAACCCGTCGCATACTCGTTACAACAACTTGAGCGGTATAATTGGATTCATCACTTACAGTACTAAAAAAAATATTAAAACTGCATTTTACGTTCTCAAATTCCCATGGTGATCCGCTGAATTTAGTCGTATTAAGATAAGTTTGAATCATGGGACCAAAATCCACAAGAATTTCGCGGTACCGGATCGATAAATTCTCCGAATTCACGATAACAGTAGCATCAAGCTCCTGACTAAAAACAACATTTACGGTAAGAAAAAATAAAAGTATCAGCTTCTTCATTATTTGTCCAATTTTTTAGAAATCACAACTGCAAGTTATGAATAACTGTTTTACAAGCAAACTGCAATTAAGGTTCCCCCGGAAGAGTACTTGAGAAACTTGAGTACTCGAGAACTCGAGTGCTTGAGTGTTTGAGTAACATTCAGTTATAAGTGTCAGGAGCGACAATCGTCCTCGATTGTATCAGAGAGATTTTAGGGGTGTTTTATCTGTATTCGGGCGGATAAACCACAAACTTTTCACCTGATTCCATGTCTTCATATCCAAGGTTAACATCTTTAAATTCCGGACCACCAATCCTTAAGAGTTGCTCTTTCACCCGTCTGCGTGTGATTACAGCATAATCGAGACACTCTTTCAGTTCTTCTTTCGTGAATTCTCCATGTGGATAGATTAATTTGAGCAGACCACTGACGGTTTTTCTAACAGCTATAATGTCCCTCTGATTTAGATCATGCCCATAGTGGAAGTGTTTTCCCACCGCATCAGAGTAATTTTTTTTCCTCATCTCCTTAAACCACTCAGCAAGATAATCGCTTATGAACCCATATTTAGAAGTAAAAAATTGTGGTTTCATTTTGGGGATTTCCCACCCAGGGAGGTAACAATTAAATCTGTCTATAAATGCCGAATCGATCATTTCAGGCGGAAAAGGGATCAAAAGATGTTTTGTTTTTGCCAGGTCATTTACATCCCCATCGATATTCCCCAGAAAAACCAAGGAGGCAGTTGCGTTTACATGTTCTTTCCCTCGTGCAAAAGCACCGTTTGCCATGTAGCCTTTCATTATCTGGATGGTGTCTTTGTCCTTCATATCGATACCACCAACCTCATCAAAAGCAACAAGATCCCACATCCCCACAAGCCCAATCTGCCTTGTTGACAAATTGTAAAAAAGATTTGCCACAGTGGTTTTACCCCCAGAAAGAAGAATCGAATTTGGAGATATTTCGTCATAAATATACGATTTCCCCGTTCCTCTTGGACCCAGTTCAAGCATGTTATAGTTGTTTTCAACGAACGGAATCATTCGTGCGATAAAGTGCCAACGGACATTCTCATCAAGGGTATCAGGTTCATACCCAACACTCCGAAGAAGTGCCGCAATCCACTCATCTTTTGTAAAACCACCCCGTTTTGAAGGGAGTTCTTCCGGATCGGCACCCGGCATCTGAATCGGTTTCAGGTCTGAAATAATGAATGGGGAGACATTTGAGTCGGGATCAAAAAAGTATTTAAGGGTGATGATACACCATATCCCACCGGCAAGCAATCTCTCATATCTTTTTACATAATCGGATTCCACTTCAACATTTTTGAGACCCAGATTTGAAAGAATCGCTTCATATAGGTCCTTTTTCTCATTCAGTTTCACTGTCACCTTATCGATAACCTTAAAACTGCCCCTCTCCCTGATTCTTGATTTAATTCTTTCCGCTTCATCGGGACGAACATAGTTTTGTTCAAGCACCTGCTTAACCCGTTCAATCCCCTGATTTATGGTCAGGTCATCATCGGAAGCACAATATTGTGCCAATAAATACTCAAGTACAAAAACAGGAACATTTATCCCCGCCCCTCAGGCTTTTGGTCAGGTCTTTTCTTACCACCTTCCCGGGGAAAGCATCATATAATTTTTTATCAAGTCCATCAAGCATCTTAAAATTCCTTAAAAATCGTCAAAATCGTTGGCACGTGGAATATTCAGGAAAAGATCCATTTTGGTTATTAACGGGTCTTCCGAAGGTTTTACCATCTTGTCTCTGACCATTAAAGCAACACTTTTGTTGTTATAACGTGTAATGTCACCTCTCATTACAAACCTCACAACTCTCAATAGCTGGCGCGCATCACTCCCTGAAGATTAAAGAGCAATGTCTGTTCATCCGACAGAAGAGTGCCATCCGGGGCATAAATGCCAACAACCACTTCCCGCTCGAGCACCTTTTGACTGACAGGTTTGTTTTGTATCAATTCGAAAACGGGATTATTTGTCGTGAGATTATTACTCCCTTTGGAGATAATTGCTATTCCTACAAGTTCGGTATCTGCCGTTCTTTTTTGGTAAATTTGATCACCGGAATTGCCACTTCCTGAAGCGAAAGCCCTCCGTGAACAAACCTGCTACCGGCACCTGCCAACTTGAAGTTTGCACGCCCCGCCGGAAAAAGGAACTCGTGTGTCTGCGTTGATTCCCACCTGCTCTGCCGTCATTTTAATCACTTTTTCATCAGTCTTAAAATTCGACCCAAATGCAACACGCCTTTTGAGGACTTCCACATTACCGTAAATTGAGGCATCAATAAACTCATTATCGGGTAATTTTGACTCCTGAAAATGGAAGCCATGGTCGGCTGTTATCAACACATTATATCCATTAAAAGCCGCAATTCGCCTCAGGAGGTTTTCAATATCCTCAAAAGCATCCTCCACCGCCTTAAATGTGTCCCCTTCGGAGGTTTTATCGTCTCCTGTTGAATCAATTTTGTTGTGATAAATGTAAATTACCTCAAGAGCTTTTACTGCCTCTCTCCCCTCTGTCGAGTCCATTTTAACAAACTCGGAAGCTGAAAATACTCTTGAGCGAGGATTTCTCTCTATCAACCTTGCTTCGCGATACCCGGCCGAAGCGGGTTTTCCGTCGATGGCAACCGAGTCACCTCCGGGGATAATTTGCAAATCTTTATTGGGAAGTAACGCCGCCATCCCAAGCTGGGTGTAACTTGGTACCGCGCCGGCAATCATCTCCAGTTTTGCTTCAAACTTGTCGTTTTTTACAAGTCGTTCGGTAAGTTCAGCAGCAGCTTCATAACGCAAAGCGTCCGAAATCACTACAAAAATCCTTTTATCACTACCGTTAAAAGGTTGAATATAAGTCTGGTAAAATCTGTTTTGCATAATAATTGAAGAAAACGACCACTTTCCCCGCAACTCCAAAGCTTTTTTCCATGCCACTTCAAGAGGGAACAGGAAGTTATTCAACCAGGTTTGTTCAACTATCTTTGTAACCGTTCCCAGAACACTTTCGTGTTTTCGCCCTTTAATACTAAAATAATATTTCCTGTAGCAGGTATCTATTGCAGCACCACTCACTGAATAATACTTAAAACCTTCGTCGGCTGTGGTGAATTTTGGAGGGAAAAGTTTCACACTTTCTGTGAGAAGTGCAGCTTGATAAAGTGCATCATAGAGGTGTTTGTACCCTTCAAAATAGAAACAATAAAGCCTTAACGCGATAATCTCTTTAATCTTCGAAGAGGTTATACTTTTGTTTTCCACACCTCGGGCGAGCCCTTTTACAATCTCCTTATCAATACACTCAGGAGCTTTACAGTCGATAAATTTTTCGTAACCGTGAAGCGTGAGCATCTCTTGAGCCTTACTCCCCTCTTCAAATAATCGGGAGAAATGATCAAAACTCTCTTTATATCTCGAGTTGTTCATCCAGTTTTTGAAAAATGATTCCGCCGCGGGAGTCCATTCCTCTTTTTGATTCCATGATTTGGAGTTTTCCACCGGTATGTGCCGTTCAAATTCACTTTTAAAGAGAAACTGTGGCAATTCATCAACAATTATGAGTTTACCCGGAAAACCAAACTTTGAGGTCAGATAATCCCTGATAAACCCGTCAAGTTTAAATTTTTGAATCTGAGGAAACTTGTCACCTTCCAGTCTTGCATCGTTGATGAGAGCAAGAAGGATATCATCCATCACGGGCTGCTCACCAAGAGTAACGGCAATCATCATGAGAGCGAGATGTGATTCGGCAAGGCGGTCTTCCTTTTCGATCAGTTGGACAAGCTTTTTCTTTCGTCCTTCACTGTTAAAAAATGGAAGCCTCTCCTCCACAAAACCCCTGAATCCCGTTGGGAATTCCATCTCCTGTAAAAGAAGTGCCACCTTTTCAGCGCTGAACTCATGACCTGTCATCGCTACATCCAGCAACCAGTTCTCTTCAGGATCGGGTTTTGGTTTGTTCGAATAAATCAGAAACTTTTGGTTTTTCTCACCAAAGATTTTTGTCTTTATGCCAAACTCGTTGTTTTCAACGGTAATCAACTCCACTTCATCAGGAAGCCATTCGGTTGCCGTATTACCAAATTCACCGTAGGCATCATACCAAACGACGATTCGTTTCTTCTCAAATATTTTTGTCAGTTGTTGTTTTAGGTTCAATACTGTTCTCTTTTAATCTTTTAATTGTCACAACTTTGTCAAATGTTAAGTATTTCGGATTTAAATCCCGAATTATTATGATTATTTCGGATTTCATTCCGAAATTATTAGGTGTATTAGCCTCACGAAGGACAGAGCAATCAAACCAAGAGCGCAAAGCAATTCAACTAAAAACCATAGATATCAATCCCACCCTGCCGGAGGAAAATATTTACTCATGACTGTTCGAGATACATTCCACCCAGAGTAGTAAGTGCATCTTTCAGGTTGAGATTAAGTTTTAAGTTCTTAACATCTGGAGTGTCTGTTTTCATCTCTTCAAGGAACTGATTGACATCTGAAATTATATTTGCCGAGATGTGTGTTTTGCTTTGTCTGCCAACCTTCTGAACAAGTCTGAAAACATCATTTTTGTGTTTCTTAATATCATCGGAATCAACAGTTTCTCCCTTCAGTTTCGTTCTTTTAAATCAAGGTATGCTTTCATCTTAAAAAGTATAAGATACTCCGTGGTCAAAACATAAAGTCCACCATGTAATTTCTTTCCGCCGAGCAAACAGTTGTAATATTCTTCATCCAAAAGAATGGCAGAAAGACTCGGAACATCATCGATTCTGACTGGAACTATTTTTTGATTTTCAAAAAGTTGTCCCATATTTGGATTCCTGGAAAAAAGTTCAATCATATCAGGAAACTCAGTATCTCGGGGGGAATGAAACCTGAAAAATGTTTGTTTATCTTTGTTCTTTTGCCAGGTTGAGTATCCACCTTTTTTTATAAAATCCCAAAATATCCCGGCAAATCTGTTATCAATCTCATCCATAATTAGACCAAATCAATATCATCGGTCTCGGGAGTTAATTCTCTTCCTCCAATAGGATGGAACATCAGAACCACCAATTAAAACGAAACAATCTTTCACTTCCTCAAAATGCTCTTCAAACTTTTTTACCCTTTTACCATTTAATTTCCTCTAACATTCTTGATAGTGCCTGCTGCACTCTCTCATCGGGATCATCCTTTAAAATTGCATAAATTGAAAATTTGTCGATAATAGCCTCAGAAGATAATTTTTTCGGATCATATCGCCATATCTCTAATTTTATTTCGGCGTCCTCTTCAAAATCAACGATGATAATTCGATTTTCAGACAACAACCTCTGAAAAGAATCTCTACTACAAGCAATTGTCTTCTTCGCATCATCGCTCAACATACTCAAGTGTGAAAGGGCTGTAATTCCCGATTCTAGAAATTCATCCTCCAATCTTTGTGTATTCAAATTGATAAATTTTGTGTCTGTCACAGGGTTTATTAAGTACTTCTTCCCTTGCTCCCACGCCGTCTTTCTATCCTGAGAATATCGAAGTAATCTTCTTCGCCCTGAGTTAAAGGCCGTAAATATACCTTTATCATTAAGTTCGTCAAAAATTCTTGTAACAGTCATTTTTGAGTAGTTTAACATTTCTGCTAATCCTTCCATGGTCTTTTCCACCAGAGAATTATTTAAAAGATATAAAAAAGCGAATTGTGTCGCCGGCGCAAATGGCTCATCCTTTCTGACAATTTTCTCGACTCTATCTTCTATTGCGATCAAAAACTCCGGTAAAACATCTGTTTGCCAATAATTATGAACTGTACTCCATACTGCATTAATCTGTTTCGTTCTGTACTTGAAATGGCGGGTGTACAATAAATCACTGGTTTCATAAGTTTGTTAAAGATTGTTTCCATAGACCTCTTTATGTCATAGGGAGTCAATTTAACTAAACCTTTGTCAATTGCGAAAATTACACTTTTGTTGAATAATGTTCCTTCAACCATCTCAAAACGATGTAATAGATAGAGTGGAAGCATGTCAAAGTTCTGGTCTGTAAGAAATCCAAGTTGGATTCCTGTTGTATGAACAAGATAATTTCTTATAGCTGTACTTGTCTGCATATTAGTTTTTCATATTTTGTAACATTCTATTTGTATATATAACATATCTGATGTTATAATACAAATTTTATGTTAATTTATTGTTTTACAATGTGTTACTCTCCCCGTAACTATTCTACTCAAGATCAATCGCTTCCAACGCGGTCTATGATCGTGACCATCTTTTTCCATCGTGATTATCGTGTTCAAAGAATTTTGTCTTTCTTTTCCCATACTTTCAAACTAAATTTTGTTTCGCTCCCGGGAGTATTTTTTAGCAGAGTCTGGCCTGTTTTTAACCTTATCATTGTGACCACATCATGTTTTGTCTGATTGGCCGAAAACCCTTTAATGGAGTAAGAAACTGCACCTGTCAAAACATCTGATAGCTGGCTCAGCCTGATATCATTCTGATACACATGATTAATTTTTATCCATGGTGGCAATTCCGGACCTGTGAAATTCTGCAAAAGTACAGTTTTCAATTTGGTGGTCCTCTCTTTTACTTCCGGGTCTTTCAGCGACATATAAATGTTGTATTTATCCACCGGTTTTAGGGATGAACCCAAGAGTTCATTAAACCATTCAAAAAAGCACTCGTGTTTATGCAGATCAAGCGTCAGGTTCTCCGGTATCGCCCTTCCCGGAACAACAAAAGCATTAAATTGCAGACAATCCTTTCGAAAAAACCAATCCACAATCGATAAAATTACCTTACGATTACTCTCACACGCATTCGACCATCCCAAAACATTGTTTGGATAATTAATAATTCGTTGTTTAATTTCACCGATCTTATTAGTCATTTCACCGGCGTTGCGGTGTGGACACCACAGGGCACCCAAAACGATCACCGGAGCCTTTTGTCTATTCAGGTCGATATAAGTTCGAAAATATATATTGTATTCCATCTATACCCATACGGCACCGCTCACGGGCGCATTTTGTTTTTGAATCATTCGACATTATTGCATTATTGCATTATTGCATTCCTAAATCCCTTTAACAACACCGGCAAACCTGGTAAAGTTAACCTTCACGCCGTCGTCGAGGTCGATTGTTATCGGGTTCATGGCAAAGGGGGTCATCGTGAGGATGAAGTCTTCCACATCTTTTAACTGTTTGCGGAGGCGATCTTCTTCTTTTACGGGGGTTGTTCCCTGTGAAGATTCCATCCTGGATGTCCTTCAAGCGGGAAATAAGTTTACTTCTGAACTCTTTCAAGTAGTCATTAAATGTTTTACTCATCGTCTGGTTATTGTAGCGGTGCATGTAAATCAGTGCATTGAAGCTGCCGGCGGGTGACGAGATAAGCCAATAGATCGGTCGTTTTTTGTATCGCTGGAGGTGGTCCTTATGGAATTCCTTCACAAAATATTTGCGGATATCCATTCCAAGTGATTCTTCTATGAACCTGATATTTGTGGTGAAGTGTTGCCTGCCAAAGAGGGTTTCAATAAATTTTTGAATCAGGCAACGATGTCGTCGGCGAAGTATTCATCATCGAGTACGGGGATGATATTGTCTTCATCGGGAGGAATGAAGGTTCAGGTACACGATCAAGGAAGTCTTTTAGAGTCTCACCTTGATTTGCAAGAATTAGTCCGGGTTTGTCGAGTGAGTACCTGCCAAACATACAACCAACACACCAGGAGATGAATTGTTTAATAACCTCTGCCTGCTTAAATTCAAGTCCCCCCTCAGTGGTGATGATCTTTTCGGGTTGAAGTATTGTAACATCTTTTAATTCCACATCGGGAGTCAGTTCCTCCTCAAGTCCGTAGATTTTTATAAATATCCTGTTAAGCTCCTCCTCATTACGGTGGAGTTGGAAAACTTTTCTGTCCAAAAGGTTTTGTATTGTTCATATTGTTGTGAAATCAAAAGGTCAACACCGGGTTTCCGTGATGGAGGTCCCTGTTCGGGGTCTGTGGTTTCTGCATTATAATCCAGCAGCAATGGCGGTGTCTTAAAATCCCAACTTGTTTCGCGGCTGTCCCAGTCAAGTCGGGAGATGGAGATGGAGAATTAAAGCCCTTTTCAGCTCATCCTTTAATGGGGATTTTCATATATCTGGATGAATGGGAACTCTCTAATATCTTCACGGATGCAGTTCATAGTTGGATTAACAATATTAAGTTGAAGTTTTCCACAAGTTTGGAATTTAACAACTAAATAAAATAATCTACTGATCATCATCGTTAAAAAGAGTGTAGAACCAGCGACATCAAAAGTTGCATCCTTTGGAGAATTCTAAAAGCAACTTTATCAGTAGCAATTAATGACCAAGAAATCCAAGCTTATACCTACTCGTAATCTGGAAAATCCTTGACCACTATATAAGATCTATAATGATCTCTTTCCTTCTATCGACCAGTTAATAACATAATCATAATTTCCATACCACTTACGATATTCACCACCTTTTTTGTAGGATACCATTATTTTGTTTACACCAACTTTACTTTTGCCTAGTTTAGACATACCTCAGAAATTTTTCATTGTAGCAAATTTTGTTTGCCCATCAGAACTATTATAATCTGGATGCTTGGATTGTTTAAAGATTCTGGAAATCTTATCACTCACCCAATACGCAATGGGCGAGCCGGGAATTTTTGAGAAGTTGGATTGTGCTGCCAACAACCTGTCACCTGCCTCAAGGAATTTCATTTCTTTGAGTTTGGCATCTTTATAATCAACGAGTCTCACAAAAACAGCCTCTTCACCTTTTCAGGCTTTGCTGAGTAACATACAAAAGCTGTCGATTGCACAACTTCCCCACCAATCTCTTCAAATGCCCTCGCACCGAGATGAACAAGACTATCAATCAAATCATCTTTATAAGTTTTTCCCTAAGTTTTTCAAAACTCGAAAGGAACATCCAATGGTGTTGAGTGATCATGGCAGTGAAACAATTTTTACCGTTGAATGACAAACACCTTTCAATAAATGCCGCAAAAAGATCACTTTTTGAATCAGGATAATGTTTTTCAAGATACTTTTTTAGCACAGGGTTTGCATTACCGGGGAGATAAGGAGGATTTGTTACAACTACATGATACTTTTCTGCAAGTACTCCATATAAAGCAGCAGAGTAGTCAAGTTTTTCCGGGAGGGAGGAAATAACTGTTGTCTCTTCATCAAAATATTTTTCCATCTCCTCTTTTTTTGAAAGGTTAATAAACATCTCAACCTGAACAGTTTTACCGGAGAATTTTGTATCGATCAAAGACCCAAGAATATCTGCATCCTTAAAAAATGCCGCAAGGTATTCAGCATTAATCCTGTCCCTTTCCTTTAGGTGGACACCTTCAATATCCCAATCCTTGATAACTCTTTCATCCCCAAAAGAATATATCTTCGGAAAAACCCTTTTGTTAAAACAGATCTGTCATATTCCATTGCTTTCATCATTAAAGCAAATGATGCCAAAGTTGCCGCACGGTTATCTATTTCAAGACCCGTAATATTATTTTTCAGGATCAGAGTTGGTATATCTTTTTTGAAATAACCAACTTCTTCATAAATTTTTATGAGCAAATCGTCGGGGAGCAGAAGTTCTGTGTATGAGTTCAGAGGTTCAAACATAAAAGGGAGTTGTTTGTTATACCATCCACAGGCAGCAATAAAGAGGAGTTTGTAAGCTTCGTTAAAAGGGTTGTGGGTTGGGATTTTACCCGTTAGCAGATCGGAAATTTTTTGAGTATCAACAGGGAGATCGGGTTGAAAAAGTCCCGTTCTGGCATCTGCAAGGATTCCGGGATCACCACCAACAACTCTGGGAGTAACAACAGGGACAAAGTTATACCCCCGCACATCCATAAACCTGAGGGCAATCAGTCGGTTAAAAAAGGGTGTAGGCGTGCCTTTCGATAAACTCTTCACGGTCGGGAGACTTCTCCCAGGCAGAGCGGAGTTTTTCCTTCAGTGCCGCTTTTTCAATAAACTCGGCTGTGTCATTTGTAAGTATAAAACCGATTCTTGCACTGATATGACTGATCAGCCTTCTGCGTGCTTCAGCCGCAAAAAACTTTAATTTCCCTTTGTCCATAGTTTTCTCCTTTAACCGGGTATAATTCTTTTTCCGTTTCTGATCTCATTTAGCATTTTTTCCCTGAGCGAAGAGAGATACTCTTCAACTTCCTGAGGTGATGCTATGTGTTTTTTGACATAGTCCGATTTTAGATTCCTTAACTGAATATAAATTATTTCAGGCTTTGGTGTCACTACACTAACCGAGGATCTTCCCGTCCCCTCCTCCAATCACAACCGGAGGTACAGGTGGAATAACAGGTTGCAAATCATGCAGTTTCTGAAGCAGTTTCATGTTCAGATCCGGAGCAAACCATTGGGAGATATTATGGAGCGATGCCAGTCCAGGGGCTCCGTCAATTCTTGCCTCAAAGCTTTTTAAAACTGTATCGAGCTCATGCAGCTTGTTCGGTGGAATATTGGTGTAACCCTCCAAAAGCGGCAATTCCTTCCGGGTATTGGAAAGGATGAGCCTCAAATCCTGCCTCATCATATCGGTAAGATCATTTACCATCTCTTTTAGATCGATGAGGGCATTGTTGATCGTATTAAAGGTGGTAACCATATATGGACCCGGTGACTGAATGTAGTCGGCAAGCACATCCTTATTTGGTGATTCCACCAGATCAAGATCGGCAAGACTTACCCGAGGAAAATCCTTTATACTGTCGTAAAGCTTTCTGTTGGGTCCGTTCATGAAATGGCGAATACGGTCGAGCTCCTCCTTCCCCTCCATCAGGAAGGAGTATCTCAATTATATATTCATAAAACTTTTTCGACTCAAATAAGAGAGCCCTTTCCATTCTTTCGATGGTGTGTTTAATCCGTTGGAGGAAGGGATAATCTTTTCCAGGGAATGAGAGGTTTTTGAGTTCTTTACTTTCCTTGCCAAGAGACTCTTTCATCTCCTGAATAACGAGTTTGGTGTCGGTTGCTTGAACTTTGTTTGCCAAACCATTCGAAGTGAAAGCGTTTTGCTTCCTGGATGAGGACCGGGAGATATCTTCGTTGGTTTTAACCACAATCGAGGCATATTCTTTACTGTTATCGATCCTCTTTTGAATATCGTTTGCGGTCATCTCGGTTACATTGTAGTAGATAGTCACCTTGCCATTGATGAAGAGATTCACCAAAGCATGTGGGATAATCAAATCATCCATGTAGCCGTAAGGTATCCTCTTGAAAAAATCAATAGTACTTCTGAGATCCACCTTAACACCAGAATTTCCTCCTTTGGCGATGTGCATCAAGAGTTCATTTTCAACATCATCAAACCCGCCAAACTCAGCGATAAATTGTTCTGTGACATGATTGCGAAGAAGGTTAATAATATCCTCTTTTTTAGGCACCTTTGTAAGTTTATTTAAGTAGATGTAGGAGTCATCAATGAGAATTTGAGAGGCTTCCTTAAGACGGTAGTGAAAATCAGCCGTTTGATTTGTTATTTCCCTTCCGTTAAAAAAGAAACGGGCTTCGGAGATGAGGGTTTTGATCAGATTCACAATTCCAACCCGGCGGGTATCATTCTCCCTCTTTTTTGGAGGCAAGAACCGCCTGTTTTTCATCACTCATCTGCTCTGTGCCGGCTTGAGATGAAAAACGGTGAGTACGGAGGAGAAGCGCCACATCCTCTATCAGTTTTCTGTTTTTGGGCAGGGCAATCACCAATTCGTAGTGAGCCATGGAAAGAGTTCTCAGCTCCGTTTCCGTTGGGTAGTCTTCTTCGGCTCCCGTAACCAGATTCAGTTTGATATCCCCAAACGGTTTTTTATAGTCGTGTCCGTCAATCTTTTTTGTATATGGGAAATCGAGTCCTGTCCGGTCATGTTTAAGTTTCAGGAAGTTGTTTCTCCCGAGCATTTCATCAAAGAAAATTTCAGCGATATGGTTTCGAATTTCACCTTGATTTAACTCTGTGGCAATAATCCGTTTGAGTATTTCCTGCTGAATATCGGTCTGGAACTCAAATACTCCGTTCACTTCTTGAACATAGTTATATCTGGCGAGTCTGTCAAGCGAATTTTGAATCAATCGCTCAGTTTCTCTTCTGTCGCTTTCGCTGTCTTTCGAAATCAAAACTGCAAGGTTTTTTACAGTTGTCTTGAACCCGCTCTCATATTTAAGAATATAAAGCAGTTTCAACAGCCGGATACTAAAAGGGTCTTCATCTTTGCTCTCAAGCAGTATGATAGTGTGAAATGGCTGAGCTTTCATCAGAGGTCTGGTACCCTCAAAGAAGAGATCAAACGGGACAAAGCTGCCAAATTCACCATCCTTGATCTCAATAAGTGCGTTCTGGAAAACACTGAGCATTGACCGGGCACCAAGAGAGGCGTAGTTTCCCTCAAACGCTCCATGATTCGAGAGAGATATAAGACAGTTCTGAAACAGTTCCACCTGATACGGCAGTATAGGATAAAAACGGGCAAAACTGTCTTCATCAAGTAGTTTATCACTAAAGCTGGTGTCCCCAGGAAATGTAAACCGGGTTTTTATTACCTCTCCCTGCTGTTCAAAATAGTCACGAATTATTTTATCAGTTTCCGGTTTTTTTCTTAAAAGTCGTTTCTCGATAACATCACGGGCATTCTGGGATGATAGTTTCACTTTGATTTCGAACCTGCCGAGAATCTTTGAGTAGTCAGATTTTTGCACACTCCCCATCGATTTTACCATATCGGTAACTTCTTCTTGTGCCGTAACCATCACCCAAACTCTACCATTAAAAGCTACAGCGAGATCCTCGATGAGCGTCTGAAGATTGAGCATTGTTCGGGGGTCTCGTGAAATGTATTGCCCAATCTCATCAACGAGAAAGATCAGGCGAAAACCTGTTGGTTTTGTTGCGAGATATTCACGGATATCGTTTATAAAACTGTCAAGAGAGAGAGGTGTTTCATTTTCATACTTTGTTGCAATATCGGTTGTTGAAGCGGGGTCACGCCCGAGCGCTTCTGCAAATGTGGCATCAAGCTCGTCCCCCATAACGAGAAGTCGTCCGCGGCTATCTTCCCACTCTTTTCCGGAGATTCTTTTTGAAGATATCTTTGAAGACTTCCAATTTACCTGCAAAATTCAGGTCTCTTTCAAGCTTTGCAACAGATGGGTCGTCGGAGTAACCAAGGGCACTGTCAAACATCTTTTAAAAGGCATAAGAATGTTTTTGTCACCTTCGCGGTAAGCATTATCGACAACACTGTCGATGTTGAAAAGGATTGTTTGAGTGGGGACACGAAGTGACATATTGATGTAACCCTCGAGCTCGAAGTCATTAACTTCGTTAAGGGTTTTCTCCTTAAAATAGTCGCCGAGTCTGATCCCTTCAACCTCTTTATTAGACAGCAACAGGGAGAGAATTTTAAGCAGGTGAGATTTACCTGTACCGAAAAAACCGGAGAGCCAGACACCGGGATTTACAGGTTTGTCTTCGGTGTATCTGCCAAAAAACTTTAGTAAAACTTTTTGTATCTCTTCCGTAATAACAAATTCCCTCATTTCATTCAGGAGATTTGTCTCATCGGCAACCTTAACAACACCTTCTATTCTTCTGGTAATATCTTGCGCAAAAAGTTCATGTATTTTCATTTATTCACCTTCATTTTAAATATTATGGGTTAAAGGTTTTTCCACTTAGATTTATTGCCCTGTATGAATGCTCAGGCAGTTCACCAAAGAGCATCAGGCTCCAACCGTCGTAAGTACCAGGGAAGAAGAGGATGACGGGAAAATCCTTTACTTTCTGTTCCAAAGCGCCGATTAGTTGCTTTGCTCTGAGGAAGGGGTAACCTTCCCAAACCCCGAAAGAAGAAGGAGTGAGGCGGAGTTGCCGCTAATTTCATTAATCAACCTTGGGATGATCACTTTCTCAACATCAGCAACATTACTGATATGTTTTACGATCTTATACTTATCACGTTTTGGCTCCACTTCAATTAGTTTATCAAAACTGCCATCCTCTTTTAACACTTCGACAGTAACATCGAAGAGGTCGCGGTGGAGCAGCGTAATACCTGATTTTGTGAGATTGGAAGCAAAACCTGCAATTTGCACGGAGATGTTTTCTTCCTGTTCTGCAGGATAAGCATAAAGATAGATGGGAAGGTGACCGGCAGCCAAAAGCTGATTTCAGGAGGTCACGGGTTGTTACATGTTTTAACAGTTCTTCAAAGTTCATTGAAGCAGCGCCCTTCTTGTTTCAGGATTCCGAAGTTCGGGCAGCGTTTCCATCTCATAAGACAGAAGTGGAGAGGTGACCAGCTCACCATTCAAGATGCCGGTTTCACGCAGTATCTGAAATATAAATTCAGCAGCTCTGACAACCGACACTTCTCGCTTGTGGCGAAGTTCCTCATGCTGAAATCTGAGTTCCTCAATATATATTAGAAAGTGTTGTTTTACCAGTTCCCTGTTCCCCATTTGAACTCGATGGTAAACATATTCAGACATAAATTCACGAAAGACAGAGTAGATGTTGTAAATGGCTATCAGGTTTATGTATTTTGCACTGTCGGAGGAGGTATGTGTCATCAAATGAAGTGCCGCGGGTGAAAGAGTGATAAGGCGGCGTTTTATCTCGGAGTAGTCAGCATTAATGGTAGCAGGCTTGTTGCTCTGGAAAATATTTTGATCAAATACAACTCGCCGTACTTCACCCCAATCTCCTGTTTGTGTGAAGAGTTCTACTACTCGTATCGTTCTTTTTAGCATCAATGGACGACTCAGCAGGCGGTGATATCCTGTACTCAAAATTCTTTAGTTTCTTTGTTAATCGAGAGTGAAAATTAGGAAATTTTCTCCATTTGAACAAACGGTTTTTTGTGGGGATTTTGGAGTTGAACCGCGAAGGTCGCAAAGAACGCAAAGGGGAGATTTTAAGACCTCACCCCCTAACCCCCTCTCCTAAAATTAGAGGGGGAATGCATCGCGGAAATTGATCGTTGCTACGAACATGCCACTCGCCAAGGCGAGTTCGCTATTTCTTCCGCGTAACTCCGTTTAATCTGCGTGTATCTGCGTCCCCTCTTACGTTTATCATATTGCAGACGGCAATCGGGACGATTACCACTCCTCACACTTACGCTAAAATTCCCTCCCCAGTAATCCGTTTAATCTGCATGTACCTGTCCGCCGTGGTGGATATGCGTCCCCTTAAATTGTTGGATTATTGCATTTTGGATTATTCCATTATCGAATATCAGGAACTTTTAAAATTTTATCATTGTATAAAAATTAATATATTTGCGGTTATATTCATTTAAGAATATATTGTATCTCGCAATTCATTGTATTCCAGTTTTAATCAATCACTAATCATATAGGAACAAGCCATGAAAAAAAATGCAATCAAGAATTTTGTGCAAATCTTTTTGGTGTTAATCACCCTGACTTCAGTAACTTTTGGGCAAGATGCCGGGAAGATAAAGGGAAAAGTGATAGAAAACGAAACCGACGCTCCATTGGAATATGCAACCGTGACAATTATTAGCAGCAGTGGGATCATTATGGGTGGTACCAAGACTGATTATGACGGTTTCTTCAATTTCACCGATCCCGTCGGGCACATACACTATCAGGATTAGTTATGCCGGTGTATCGATGGAGGTTAAAGACGTGAAAGTGAGCAGTAAAAAACAACAACAGTAGATGAGATAAGGTTTTCTTTTGGCAGTGAATAGTAATTAAAAATGTTTGGAACGGTACGCCGGCTGATGCGTACCGTCCAAACGGAGGTATTTAGTGTGTAAGGTCCGAATTAATCCATGATCATTCTTAGGAATGATGCACTTTGATCATCATCTTCTTCCTTTGCTACACTGTTGGGGTTACTCTTGAATTTCAAAGAATTAACATTGTCTTGTTTTGAATCTTTGAAATCAAACGCTTTTTGCTCCGATACATGTGAATCGGATCCATGGGTTGCTCTTAATTGCTCTCTGAGAAAAGCTGGAGTATCAGTATCATGTAGATTGAGGTCAGTTCTGATTGGGAATGGTGGAGTAACAGCCTGTGCTTCGGCAGCTGCGCTGTGAGAATATGATCCTGCCACTGACTGAGTTGGCTGCTGTTTTTCCACAGGTTTCTCTGTCGGAATTGGACGGGCAGTTGCTTTTGAATGGTCAAATCCGGTTGCAATAACTGTGAAAGAGAGATAATCTTTCATTTCTTCTTTTTGAACCAATCCAAATATAACATTGGCATCTTCTCCGGCTGCTTCCTGAATTGTTGCCATTCCATCCTCAATTTCATGCATCGCAAGATTTGTTGAAGCGGTTATGTTAACCAACATCGACTTGGCACCGCGGATATCCATACCTTCAAGGAGAGGACTTGATATTGCCTTTTGTGCAGCTTCAATTGCTCTGTTTTCGCCTGTGGCGGTTCCTGTTCCCATCAGGGCCAGTCCACTTGCTTGCATAACTGTTCTTACGTCAGCAAAATCGCAGTTGATTTTCCTTCAAAGGTGATCACTTCTGCGATACCTTTTGTTGCTTCATAAAGAATTTCATTTGGTTTGTCAAAACCTGAAAATGCAGGAGCATCTTTGTGGAGCAGATCGTGAAGTTTAGCGTTTTGAACGATAATTAAACTGTCAACATACTTCTTCACTTCCTGAATTCCTGCCTCGGCATTTTTCATTCTGTTTGGACCTTCATATCTGAAGGGTTTGGTAACAATTGCAACTACAAGAGAGCCGTTTTGTTTTGCGATCTGTGCTACGATTGGAGCGGCACCCGTTCCGGTACCTCCACCCATGCCTACGGTGATAAATACCATATCGGCACCCGTGAGCACTTCTTCAATTCTGGCACGATCTTCCTCCGCGGCAGCTTTTCCAATTTCTGGATTAGCTCCTGCTCCAAGACCTTTTGTTATTTTTGTTCCGATTGTAATCTTCTTTGAAGCAAGATTCGAATCGAGACATTGGGCATCGGTGTTGATAGCAATAAACTCAACTCCATCAAGACCTTGAGTGATCATCGAGTTTACTGCGTTACAGCCTCCACCACCAACACCTACAACTTTAAGGTTGGCGCGTAAGATTTGTTTTGGTTGTTCCAATGTTGCAAAGGACATAATACCTCCAGTATTACTTAATATTTGATTCAGCCTGTTTTAAATTTTTAACTAATGAATTGATTATCTCATCCAACAATTCACTGTTCGATTTTTCCTCGTTTGCTTGCAGCGAGAAATTATTTATTTCTTTCTCGATTAAATAAAACCTGTAACGGTTTTTTAAAAAATAGTTGATGTTTTCATTTGCAATTTTCTCATCATGAGAGTCATAATTATTCATATTAACCGCGATAAAACTCGGATCACAATCGGACCTTCCCGCTGATTGAGCAAGTATGGGTGTAATTGCAAGCGATAATGGATCACTCAGCGAGAAGAGGACAAAAAGATTTTTTGTGCCACTTATCAGATAAGTGATAGCTTTTTCCAAATTATCAAATTCCGTTTGATTCAAATAAAGAATCGTTTCATCGATGTAAAAATCTCTGATCCCCTCGTTAACTATCAGCTTTTTCCCCGATGAATATTGTTTCAATTCTTCTTCATCGGTTCCAACAAAGACGATCTGTGTGTCCTTTTCCAACAATGAAGGCATCTTCTCGATTAAGACAGAGAGTGAATTTCCCAGAACAAACAATACAGGATGTTTATAAGTCATCGTATTGAGCCCTGATTTTAAGGAGAAAATCTTTTATAGGCGATGACTTCGACTTCGATTTTTTCCCTTCTGACTTTTCACTTTTTGTTTTGTCAGTCGATTTTCCTCGTCTCCAGAATGTACCTTTAGGTTTTTCTTCCTCTTCGTTATCAGCGAGATAATCTTCTTCGAGTGGTAATAGTAAACCCAAAGCAGTTGCGTATTCCGGTTTTGAGAGTTCGCCAATGCTTCCTTCAAAATGTTCTTCTGCGGGTAAACCCACTCTCGCCGGAACTCCAAAAACCTTTTCTGCCAGATCTGTAATACCTTTAAGAAGTGCTCCACCGCCTGTGATTACCAATCCTGCACGAACTTTTTTCTTCACATCCGATTTTTCAAGTTCTATGTTGATGATCTCGAAGAGCTCTTCAACCCGGCTGCGGATAATCTGAGTTAACAAACTGATGGGTATCCTTGTACTTGGACGGGATCCAACACCTTTAACTGTGATAGTATCATCTTTTACGATTGCAGCTTCAGTTGCATACCCATAATTGGTTTTAAGTTGTTCTGCATCCTCGGTAATAACATTTAAAGTCTCTTTAATATCATTTGTTATCCTGTTGCCTGCTATTCCATAAACTCTTGAGTATCTTATGGCATTTC
Organism: Ignavibacteriales bacterium; assembly: GCA_016714125.1. GTDB lineage: Bacteria > Bacteroidota > Ignavibacteria > Ignavibacteriales > Ignavibacteriaceae > UTCHB3. The sequence continues at coordinate 337,440 of JADJNX010000001.1, forward strand.
CCTGGTAGATAAGCACATCTGTTGTTCCACCCCCAATATCAAGTAACAGAACACCAAGATCTTTTTCAGCATTTTCGAGGACAGCGGCAGCCGAAGCAAGAGATTGAAGTTTAAGATCCCCTACTTCATATCCACCCCTTTTAACGGATTTTTGGATATTCTGAATTGCTGTGCCCGAAGCCATAACCACATGATTTGAGGCTTCAATTCTTGAACAGGCAACTCCCAAAGGATTTGTTACAACGCCCTGACGGTCAACAAAAAACTCTTCATGAAGAATGTGCAGAATTTTCATGTCCTTCGAAAACTGGATACTTCTCATATCCTCTTTAAGTTTACGAAGGTCAGCCATCGTAACTTCCTGCTCTTCGTTGGTAATGGTCACGTAATTTCTTGACCTGATACTGCTGATATTCTCGCCTGAAACACCTGCAATTACTTCTGTAACCTTAACTCCGGCTTGTGCTTCAGCTTCTGTAAGTGCGGCTTTTACCGAGTTTGCTGTGTCAATGATATTACTAACTTCACCACGAACGAGCCCTGTGCTCGGAGCTTGCCCCACTCCAAGAATCTTAAACTTATTCTTGCCGGTTTTTTCTGCTATAACAGCGCAGACCTTCGTGGAGCCGATATCAAGTCCGGTTATTATCTCGTTTTTCATCTTTTCTTTCCAATTTCTTGTGTCCCATATAGATTTTGCCGGAATACCTCAGATCGATATATTCCACATCGTTGTTTAACTCCAGTTGTTTACCCATCTCTCTGATTTCTCTGAGAAGAAGCATCTGTTCGGCAATTCCTTTGCCTGAACAAATGACGGGAGGTTTCATATCGGAGAAAACGAGGATGATATCACCACCTTGACGGAGATCGATTTCCGAGAGATTGGCAGCGATTTCGCCGCCTAAAATTTTGCATGCCCGCGCAATTTTGTAGCCCGGGAGCACAGTTGAATCCTGAAATGTTCTAAAATATTTAACACTGTTTAATCGTGTATTTCTAATCACTGGATAATCAAAATTTTTCAACTCCTTCATAACAGGCAACAATTCAAGTTGATTGCTCAGAAGCGAAAGTTTTTCTCCTGAAAAAATTGAAGCAATAATCTCTTTTTCCATGATTTCAATTTTTACAACTCCACCGTCACCAAACCTCATCTCAAGCTTTTTGATATAAGGATGATTTAACATCCTGTCATAAAGGACATTAATCTCAGGATACTCCCCTTTTTCAGGGACGGCACGGACAAATTTTATATAATCTTCAGCAGTAAGCAGGTTTGCCCCTTTAATCTCATATCCCGTAACCTTCTGCTGAATTTCTTCTTTAAAGAAGAAACCGGGCAGAGCCGTGGTGCCGGCTGCAAGGAGTACGAGGAGTATAAGTGCGGGAATAATCCTGCTTTTTTTCATAACTTACTTTTTCTCTGAAGTGTAGAGTTCAACAAATTTTTCGCCATATTTCCAGATATCACCGGCTCCAAGAGTAACAATGATATCACCCGGTTCAGTGATCTTTAAAAGGGTTGCCGGAACATCCTCTTTGTTTGGGACGAAAATGACATTTTTGTGTCCCATCTTTCGTGCCGCTTCAGCAACAAGTGCACCCGAGATTCCTTCAATTGGTTCTTCTCTCGCAGGGTAGATATCAGTACAGATGAAGACATCCGAATTGAGGAAAGACCGTCCAAATTCCTGATAAAAATCTCTTGTTCTGGAGTAGAGGTGCGGTTGGAAAACTGATACCAGTCTTCTCTGCCATCCTGCTCTAATTCCTGATAGTGTCGCTGTTGTTTCTGTAGGGTGATGTCCATAGTCGTCAACCACCATAATTTCTTTGTCATATTTTACTTCAAATCTTCTGTAAACACCACTAAAGCGTTCCAGAGCAAATTTAATTGTTTCAAATGGTACCTTTAACTCAAGTGCGATTGTAACCGCCACGAGTGAATTTTTCACATTATGAAGTCCGGGAACTCCGATGGTAATATCACCCAAAGTCTTGCCGTTATAAACAACTGAGTATTTCGTTTTATATCCGTCATAAACAATATTCACAGCTCTTAAATCGGCTTGTGGAGATACTCCATAAGTGATGATTCTCTTATTGATAAATGGTCTAATATCAAGCAGAGCGGGCTCATCCATGCAGAGGACAACAAATCCGTAGAATGGTACTTTGTTGGCAAACTCAATAAATGCTTCTTTTATGTCATCAAGATCACGGTAGGTGTCGAGATGCTCCCTTTCAAGGGTTGTAATCGCGGCGATTGCCGGCATCAGTTTCAAAAAAGTTCTGTCAAATTCATCAGCTTCAACAACAATAAAATCTCCGTGTCCAAGTCTTGCGTTTGTGCCACCAAGACTTGAAAGTTTCCCGCCCACTATGATAGTCGGGTCGATTCCTGCCTCAGTTAAAACAAGTCCCGTCATCGAAGTGGTCGTGGTTTTGCCGTGAGTGCCTGCGATGCCAATCCCATATTTCTGCATTCTCATCGTTTCAGCCAACATTTCCGATCTTTTGATCACAGGAATGTTTCTGGAGATTGCTTCCATTACCTCAGAATTTGATTCAATAACTGCGGATGAATAAACCACAACATCTACATCTTTAATATTTTCTGCACTGTGTCCCTCATAAACGGTAGCACCAATCGATTCGAGTCTTTCGGTGGTGTCAGATCTGTTTTTATCAGAACCTGAAACCTTAAAACCTTTGGATATCAGAATTTCAGCAATACTGCTCATTCCTATACCACCAATTCCAACAAAATGTACTTTAGTAAATTTTGAAAACATCTAATCCTCTAACTAAAATTTCCGTATTTACAGGCGTTGATTACTCTGCCTGCAATCTTAAAAGCTGCGTCTTTACCACCTGCTTTTTCTAAATTCTCAACCATTATTTCAATTCTTTTTGCCTCATTGAGGAGTGAAATCACCTCAGGAAAAAGTTTTTCATTAATTTCTTTCTCTTCAATTAAAACCGCTGTTCCAAGCTCAACCATCGATTTTGCATTCATCAACTGGTGATTCTCCGCAGCAAATGGAAACGGAATTAACACCGCCGGTTTGTTTAAATAAACGAGTTCCGCTATCGTTGTTGCTCCGGCTCTTGCAACCACAAGGTCTGAAGCTGCATAAACTTCATTCATATTTTCAATAAAAGAGAGAACTTTAACATTTTCCGATGAAAATGATTTAAACTCTTCAAATGATGTCGCGCCTGTTTGCCAGATAAGCGATATTTTTTCCTCTTCAAACTTTTTTATTGATGCGGCAATTGTTTTATTAATCGCTCTCGCACCAAGACTTCCTCCTACAACAAAAACCACTTTTGCATCAAGAGCCAACCCAAGTTTTTTCCTTGCATCTTCTCTGTGAATTGATACAAGACTTTTTCTTACCGGATTCCCGGTGATAAAAAGTTTTTCAGGTTGCCTTAAAAATTGAACCGCATCCTTAAACATCAGGTGAATTTCTTCAGCTCGTCTTTCAAGTAAACGAGTTGTGATTCCGGGATAGCTGTTTGGTTCAATAAGTAATACCTTTGCTCCCATCATCCTTGCAGCAATTACCGTAGGACCCGACACATATCCCCCCGTTGCAACTATCACCTGCGGTTTAAACCCCATCGAAATTCCAATTGCCTGAAAGAGACTTACAATCAACTTAACAGGAAATAGAAGGTTCTCTTTAATACTTTTTCTGGAAAATCCCGAGATCCAGATACTTCTAAATTTGAAACCTGCTGCCGGAACAACTCTCTCCTCAATCTTCTTTTTTGTTCCGATGAAGAGGATATTGGCGTCGGGTTCCATCGCTCTCACTTGCTCAGCAACAGCAATTGCAGGGAAAATGTGTCCACCCGTTCCACCGCCGGTGAACATAACTCTTATACCGGCTGTTCCTGCCATGTCTTTGCTTCTTTTTTGGTGGATGTAGCTTTTTGCCTCATCCTGTTTTGCTGACAATCCGATATTCAATAAAATTCGATTGAAGAACAAACGATGATTATCGCAGTTCCACCATGACTTATAAGTGGCAGTGGCAAACCAGTAACGGGCACGACACCAATGGCAACAGCAGCATTCACAAATCCATAAAGGGGAATGGAAAATGCTATTGCAAAAGCCAAAAGTTTGCCAAATTTATCTTTTGCATTTTTGGCGATGATTAGTCCACAAACGAGTATTGCACCGTAGGCAAGGAGAACTCCGACTGTTCCGATCATCCCTGCTTCTTCCCCGGCAACTGCAAAAATAAAATCGCCATAAGCCTCAGGGAGGAAAAGATTCCTCTGAGCGCTGTGTCCCAGGCCTACACCCAAAACTCCGCCGCTACCGAGCCCGTAGAGTGATTGCATCACCTGTGGGTGGAAATCACCATCCCCAAAAATTGCTCCCAGGTGGGAGGAAATTCTTTTAAATGAATGGGGTTTATAAAGTGCATAAGCCAAAGCCATAACAAAACCACCACCGGCAAAAGCGAAAAAGTGTTGTAACCTGATTCCCGCAACAAATAACATCGCAATCCCGGTTGCAAGGATTAATACTCCATTACTTACATTGGGTTGCAGCAGAACGAGAATCACAACAATAAGCACCCAAATCATAGGGTTGATTACACCGAGTCTAAGATCACTTATATCATCCCCAACTCTTTCAAGCATTGCTGCAAGATGGATAAAAAGTGCAATTTTTACCAATTCAACGGGTTGAAAAGAGACACTTCCTATAGTAAATGATCTCTGTGATCCCTTCACTTCAGGTGCAAAAAATACTGTTACCACCAGAAGGACTATTGCCCCGATAAGAACAATTTTACTGTATTTTTTATAGTGATGATAATCAACCATCGCCAGAATACCCATCAAAATTACCCCGCCAATCGCTTTCCCGATATGGGCGGCAAAAAGTGCCTGGGGGTTATCAAATTTTAGTTGCGCAAAGGTGCTGCTGGCACTAAGCACCAGAAGTGACCCGAAAATAACGAGCAGGACTGCGGTAACAAAAATTATGAAGGAATATGGCTTCACTTTGCAATCTCTCTGACGGCTTCTTTAAATACCTTTCCACGATGTTCATAACTTCTGAACATATCAAAACTTGCACATGCCGGAGATAACAGAACCACTTCACCCGGTTCAGCTTCCTCGTGTCCCTTTAATACACAATCCTCGAGGGATGTAACTTTTTCCACAGGGAGTGACTTCCCAAAAAAATCGATCACTTTATGAGCCGAATCACCAATCGCATAAATCTTTTTAACATTCTTTAATACAAGATCTTTAATCAGATTATAGTCGTTTCCCTTGTCAAGTCCCCCAAGAATCAAATAGATTGGGGCATCAAAACTTTTTAACGCATAAATAACTGAATCAACATTAGTTGCTTTTGAGTCATTGATATAAATTATTCCATCTTGTGAAGGAACCACCTCAAGCCGGTGTTCAACTGCCTCAAAAGTGAACAACCCTTCTCTGATAATTCCGGTCGGGACGCCTGCCTTAAGAGCGAGTGTAATTGCCGCTGCAGCGTTTGCATAATTATGCTCTCCTCTTAACTTTAGATCGTGAGTGTCACACGAGAAAACCACTTTCCCTGCCATTCGGGTTACAAGCCTTTGTCCTGAGAGGTAGGTCCCGTTGTCCACTTCACCTTTGGTTGAGAAGAATTCAATTAAGGCACCTTTATAACCGTGTGCTTTTAGAACGGGATCGTCAGCATTGTAAAGTGATAGATCTGTTCCGGTCTGATTCATAAAAATGCGATATTTTGAAGCGATGTAATTTTCGATTTTGTTGTCATACCTGTTCAGATGATCAGAAAAATTCTGCCCTTACATAAAGAGAATGCAAATTCAACTTCGCTGATCATCCCGATGCCCCTCTTTTGGGCTTCAACCAGAACAGGAGCTTCCATTGGTACTCCCGGGGAGACAATCATAAGATCACAGTTATACACTTTTTCGCTGTTTTCACCCGCTTCAACTTCAATTCCCGCCAGTTTTAATCTGTCAACAACTTCTGAAATTGATTCATAAGGTGATTTGTCACTCACAAATGGAATGGCACCACACTTAACTGCAAGATATGCTGCAGCCTCACCACTTCTGGCAGCTCCGATAATCGAAATTTTTGATTTTTTATAACTCTTCACTTTTTTACCTGATCTTAAAAGATGTTAGGCTGATGATCGCGAGGATTATTCCAATTATATAGAACCTCACAACAATTTTAGGTTCTGCCCACCCTTTTCTTCAAAGTGGTGGTGAATTGGAGCCATTTTAAAAACTCTTCTGCCTGTCCCGTATTTCCGTTTGGTATATTTAAAATAGGAGGTCTGGATAATAACTGAGATTGTTTCAAAAAAGAAAACTCCTGCAAGAAACGGCAACAACAGCTCTTTCTGACCATCACCGCCAGTATGCCGAGAGCTCCACCAAGGGCAAGACTTCCTGTGTCCCCCATAAAAACCTGGGCGGGATAAAAATTAAACCAGAGGAATCAAGCCCTGCACCAACAAGTGCTGCGATGAAAACTGACAATTCCCCCGAACCGGGGAGGTAAATTATGTTCAAATAATCAGAATAGATGGCGTTTCCGGAGATGTAACTTATTATCCCAAGTGCCAACATCGCAATAATCGTAAGCCCGATTGCAAGCCCGTCAGGTCCATCAGTAAGATTTACTGCATTAGAGGTTGCGGTTATTATAAATATCACTGCAGGGATGTATAGATAAGAGAGATCAAGATTCAAATCTTTAAAAAACGGGATTGTAGTCAGTGATTTCACATCAGCAAATTCAGGTGAAAAATAGAGTACGGTTCCAACGAGTAAACCAACAGAAACCTGGCCAATCAGTTTATAACGGGCAATCAATCCATTTGGCATCTTTTTGATTACTTTTAAATAATCATCAAGGAAACCCACTCCACCCAATAACAATGTACCAACCAGCAGCAGCCAGATATATGTGCTCTTAATATCTCCCCACAACAAAACAGGAATTACAACACAGGTGAGAATAATTAAGCCACCCATGGTTGGTGTACCGGCTTTACTAAAATGAGTTTTCGGACCAAAATCCTTGATCTTTTCACCAATTTGATGTTTTTGAAGCATTTTGATGATTCGCGGAGCGAAAAACGCCATTAAAAGTCCCGTTATCGCCGCTATTGCTGATCTGAAAGTAAGATACTTTATCATATCGAGGCCGGGAGGATCAAAAGTTTTATTCAAATAATCAAGTAAATAATAGAGCATTTAGTTGCCTTTTCTTTCAAAAATTTTACTATAGTCTCCATCTCCATTCCTCTTGACCCTTTAACGAGCACAAGGGAATTTCTGAAATCATACTTCGAAAGTGTTTCTATCAAATCTTCTTTTGTTCTAAAGTGGTGTGCAATTATCTTGCTGCCTTTAAGGATGTTATACAAGTGTCTCATATTGGTTCCTATCAAGAAAGCCCTTGTGACTCTTGTTGTTTTTAGCTGTGCGGCAAGAAATTCATGTCTCTCTCTGGCTTTTGCTCCCAACTCGAACATATCTCCAAGGATAACCACTCTTTTATCATGAATCAGGTCCTTACCCATAGCTTCAAATGCACTCTTCATACTTGCAGGATTTGCGTTATATGTATCGTCAATAAGGTCAAATCCATCAAGTGTATATCTGTTCATTCTCCCCTTGGGAGGTTTTATACTTTCGAGACCTGTTTTAATATCTGCAAGTGATATCCCGGATTTTATCGCGAGTGCAGCAGCTGCAAGAGCGTTTTCTCCATTTTTTTTGCCAAAAAGTTGTAATTCAACTTTCACGGATTCTTCACCAGACGAGATGCGAATTACCGGCAATCCTGTTTCTGTAAAGGTGAGAAGCTTCCCCATAACATCTGCCGGGGACTTCATTGATAAAGTTACAGCATCAGGATATTTAGGGAACAAACGGCTCAGAAACGGATCATCAAGATTGAAGAATACAATTCCACCTCTATCAATAGTCACTGTGAACATGGCTTCCTTTTCAAGTCGGACGCCTTTTCTGTTTATCAGATATTCCAGATGAGAGTCACCAATATTTGTAATCAACGCAAGATCGGGTTGTGCAATCAATGATGAATATTTTATTTCTCCGGGATGATTTGTACCTATTTCACACACCAAAAAATCTGTCTCTTGAGTAGCTTCAAGTATTGTAAGAGGTACACCAATATGATTGTTATTGTTGGCAGTGGTTGCAACCACATTATGACTAACCTTCAAAATTGCAGCAAGCATATCTTTGGTGGTAGTCTTACCGTTGCTGCCTGTTATGCCAATAACTTTTGCTTTTAGGTGTTTTCTCCACTCCCCTGCAATAAAACCAAGTGCAATAACTGTATCGGTGACACCAATGGTTATAACTTTGTTATCAGAATATTCTGAGGTTCGTGATTTTTTAACAACTATTCCGCTTGCTCCTCTTGCCAGAGCTTCAGGAATAAAATCGTGTCCGTCGAACCTGTCACCTTTTACCGCAATAAACAATGAGCCGGGAACAACTTTCCTGGAATCTATAACCACTGAATTAAAAATTGCGTTTTCATCAGAATTAACAATTTTTAACGGCTTGGTTGAAGCTGCAATAATTTCCCGGAGACTAATCAATATTGCTCCCCGTTTCCAAAAAGATATTTGTTTGTCATTTCTCGGTCGGAGAAGTGATGTTTCACACCCTTAATAATCTGATAGTCTTCGTGGCCTTTTCCCCGCTATAAGTATTATTGCATTTTCGGGGCTTTCGAGTATTGCTCTCTTGATAGCCTCTTCACGATCAACACAAACAATCAAATTATCAGTTGAGATACCTGCAACCACTTCTTTTACGATCTCATCAGGATCTTCATCTCTGGGATTATCGCTCGTGATCACTGCAACGGTTGACATTTCAGCAGCAATTTTTCCCATTACAGGGCGTTTTGTTTTGTCACGGTTTCCGCCACATCCGATTACGGTGTAAACAGGAGATTCACCTGCAAGTTTGTTAATGCTTATCAATACTTGCTCAAGTGCTCCGGGACTGTGTGCATAATCAACAAGCACTTTTTTATCCCCGGATTTTATCAATTCAAATCTGCCATCCACTTGTGGTGCTTCTGCAATTCCTTCGGCCACAATGTCTTTGTCAAAACCGGCTTCAACCATCAATACATATGCTGCAGCTGCGTTATATGCGTTAAACTCGCCTACCAAGGCAGTTCTAAGATCAGTTTTAATACCATTGTGATTGAGAGTGAATGATGTTCCACTAAAATCAAATGAAATATCTTCAAGTCGATAGTTTCCACCGAGTTTACCAAAACCAACTTTTCTGCCATTTGTGTCTTTGGTGATGAAACATCCATATTCATCATCCATGTTGTAGACTGCAGGTACTCCGGTTTTTAAGTCGTCAAACAATAATTTTTTTGCAGTGGCATAATCATCCATGGTTTCATGGAAGTCTCTATGTTCACTCGAAAGATTTGTAAAAACGGCTCCATCAAAATCGAGCCCAAATGTCCTTTTAAGATAAAGGGAATGGGAGGATGCCTCCATAACGGCGGCGGAACAACCTTCATTTACCATCCGGGCAAAAAGTGCGTTTAATTCAACAGATTCAGGGGTTGTAAGTTCTGTTGGCACTTTTTCATCACCGATCATATTTGCGATAGTACCAATCAAACCTGTTTTGTGGCCTGCTTTTTCCAGAATATTTTTAATCAAAAACGAGGTTGTGGTTTTTCCCTTTGTTCCCGTTACCCCAAACAGTCTAAGTTTTTTTGACGGAAATCCATAATAAGCTGCTGAAAGTTGAGCAAGGGCTTTACGCGTGTCAGCAACAACAATTTTAGCTTGTCCACTACGCCTAAAAATCTCATCGGGAATTGAATGAAGGTCTTCAACAATTATAGCTGCCGCTCCTTTGCTGAACGCATCCATCGCATAACGATGACCATCAGTTTTGTAACCTTTAACGGCAACAAAAATGGAATCTTTTGTAACTTTAGCCGAGTTGTAATAGATCCCTGTTATCTCATTAGCGAAAAAATCGCCTGTGAGTTGAATAACAGTTAAGTGATCCAGTATTTCGTTAAGTCTCATTTAATAAATATTAGCTCCTGAAAATGCTTTTTCCTGCAGTTTCAATTGAATTTTCATACCTTTTTTAATTTCTTTGCCCGGTTTAATGCTCTGTTCCACCACTCTTCCGGATCCGGTACATGTGAAGTCCAAACCAAGTTTTCTCATAATTGAAATTGCATCTTTTAAGGAGACCCCTTTAAGATTTGGCATTTCATTAAGATCAATTGATTTGTAGTCCACTTTTTTAATCTCTATTTCTGTGTCAGGTCCGATATCAATTTCTTCTGCTTCATATTCAGGTTTGATAACTTCCTCGTCACTCTCTTTATTGAGTTTTTCGAGATTTACATTTTTTCCAATGGAAGGATCGATCGAAATTACTCTTTTTACAATATTTTTGAAAACAGGGGCTGCAACTTCACCACCTGTTATTCCCACACTTTTTGGTGTATTCACCAGTATCAAGCAGATGTATTTTGGATTATCAGCGGGGAAAAATCCCACAAAAGAGGAGTTATATCTCTCTTTTGAATATTTACCATCCACAATTTTTCGTGAAGTCCCTGTTTTTCCGCCAATCTGAATTCCATCAATTTTGGCTCTTTTTCCTGTCCCTTTTTCGACCACATCAAGAAGAAGGTCTCTCATCAATTTTGAAGTCTCTTCCGTAATCACAGGTCTTATTCTCTCGGGTGAATTTGATTCGGTTACATTTCCCTTCACATCTCTGATCTCTTTTACGAGGTATGGTTTGTAAAGATACCCACCATTAATCAAAGCAGAATATGCTGTTATTAGTTGAATCGGTGTAACAGAGATACCATAACCATAAGACATTGTCCCTTTTGTTGTACCTGACCACTCGGAAGGTAATCCAAGTCTTCCTTTTACTTCTCCCGGCAATCCGAGATAAGTGTAATTTCCAAAACCAAAACTTCTGATATAGGTATAAAACTCATCTTTATCCATTTTTTGAGAGAGTTTCACCATTCCAATGTTGCTTGAGAAACGAAGGATCTCCCTTACAGTCATAGAAGCAGCACCGTGGTGATCTTTTATTGTTCCCCCCATAAAATTGTAAACACCGTTTTCAGTGTTAATTGAAGTGGAGGCTGAAACAAGCTTTTTATCCAGAATTCCCGCCATTGCGATCCCCTTGAATGTTGAGCCAGGCTCATAAACATCAGAAATGGCTTTGTTTCTTCTTATCTCATTACTGTATTTTTTATAATTTCCCGGTTCATAACCTGAATAATTTGCAAGAGCCAGAATTTCACCTGTGTTTGGATCCATTATGATACCGGTGGCATTTTCTGCTTTTGCAACTTTCACTCCGGCTTCCAACTCAACCTCCAAAGCATTCTGGAGTGCTCTGTCAATGGTTAACACAATGTTTTCACCGGGTTGAGCTTCTTTGTAGTTCTCATTGAGAACCGACATAACCGACCCCGTACCGTCCTTCAAAACGAATCTGCTCCCTGCTTTACCTTTAAGCTGGCTTTCAAATGTTGCTTCTATTCCGTCTGTTCCGGTTTTTTCATAATTGACAAATCCGATTACATGAGATGCCAGACTTGCATATTCATAAACTCTTGTTGGGTCTTCAGTGTAGATCAATCCGTCATAAACCACATTTTTGAGTTTGTGAGCCAGTTTTGCATCAACCTTGTTTATAATGCAAAAGATTTTCTTTGCTGAATCAATCTTCCCTTTGTAAAATTCATAAGTTCCACCGATAGAGTCAGATAACACTTTTGCAATCAGTGAATCTTTTTTGAATTTTTTTGCTAATCTTGGATCCACATAAAAAGAGACCTGATCTTTGCTATAGACGAGAATTGTTCCGTTCCTGTCATAGATTGATCCACGGCTCGCCGCAAGTGGTTCAACACCCGTCTGCTGTTTTTTGGCAAAATAAGAATAGTCTTCTGCCTTCACTACCTGAACAACAATTATCCTGGTAAGCAGTATCAGAAAAAATACTGCCATGATTCCATTGATAACCAGAAGTCTGTTGCTATTCATTTAGATAGTTAATCTTATTTTCAAATTCTTCAATTTCTTCTTGCGAGAGTGTAATGGTTCCTGTTGAATCAAAACTTGTGACAAGCCCCAATTTCGACTCTGCTAAAGGGACTATCTGTTCTTTAGAAACCAGTTTGTCGAATACAGCTTTGTTTGAGTTGACATTCGACTGCTCAATTTTAATTTCAGCTTTTAAATCATCAATCCGTTTTGAAAGTTTTGTGTTCTGAAGATTGATACTTATATAATAATATAACAGTACAGCAATGCACGATGCGAACAACAGAAACCAGGCTATATTTTTTTTATAAGACTTTTTCACTAATTAAATTCTTTCGGCTGCTCTAAGTTTACCACTTCTTGCTCTGCGATTTTCGTGTATTTCAGCAATAGATGGAGAAACAGGCTTTTTTGTAATAATTTTCAGAGTCTGTTCCTTACTGCAAATGCACACCGGAAAATTTGGTGGACAAACACACCCTTTTTCTTCCTCTTTGAAAAAATCTTTTACAATTCTGTCTTCCAGTGAGTGATAAGTAAGTACCACTATTCTTCCACCGGGTTTAAGAAGTGTAACCGACTCTTCAAGAAACTCTTTTAATGAGTCGAGTTCCTTGTTCACAGCAATTCTGAGTGCTTGAAAAACCCTGGATAACCGTTTAAATAGAAAACGTTGAGGAGTAACATCCTCAATCAGTTTGGCAAGGTCTGTGGTAGTTTTAAACGGTTTAATTTTCCTCTGTTTTACAATAAGACTTGCGATGTATCCACTTTGGATTTCTTCTCCAAATTCGCGGAATATCTTTGCAAGGTCGTGTGCTTCGGCATTATTCACGATTTCATGAGCAGCTATTCCCTCAGCCTTGTTCATTCGAAGGTCGAGAGGTGCTGTCATCCTGTAGGAAAATCCCTCTTCCTCATTGTCGAGTTGATAGGATGATACACCAAGGTCCGCAAAAATGCCTGTAAAACCCTCAACAGACTCAAGTCTGGCTGCAACTCCAATTTTTGTAAAATTGAAATTGTAAAGTCTGACACGGCTGTCTTGAGAAAAATTTTCGAGTGATTGATTAAAAACGATCTGATCGAGATCTGTGCCGATCAACAAAGCATTTGGAGTAAGCTGCTCGAGAAATCTTCTCGAATGCCCGCCAAATCCAAAAGTACCATCAAAATACGCTCCGTCTTTGTCTGTTATCAGATATTCAACAGATTCTTTTAATAATACAGGGCTATGAAATTTGTCCATTTATTTGCATCACATTTTCGGCAATGTCTTCAAAGCTGTCCAAAGAAGCCTTTTCATATTGCTCATAAATCACTGGATTCCAGAACTCAATTTTGTTTAATGAGCCGAGAATCAGCACATCCTTCTCTATTTTCGCATATTCAAGAAGGTGTGGAGGAATTATCACTCGAGATTGACCATCCATGGTTTGCTCTTCAGCACTGTGAAGAAAGACTCTGATGAATCTTGCATGGTTTTTGTTATACTGGTTCAATTTCGAAAGATTTTCCTCGATCGTTGCAAATAAATCCTTAGGGAACAGATCTATACAGTGACCTACCTCATCGAGACCCACACCCTTGGTTAGTACCAGAGTGTTCTCAGCAGCCGGACTGATAAAACGTTTCAGTTTCGAAGGAATACTGATACGGTTTTTGGAGTCTAAATTGTGTAAAAAGTGTCCTTTGAACACGCGGGCGGTCCTTTTATTTGTTTTTGGGTTTTTTTGTGGGCATTTTACCCACTTTTCCACACTTCACCCCAAAACTTATTAAATTTTTCGCTAATAGTCAAGCATATTTGAAAAAAAGTTTAAAATAAATTTTTAAAGCGGGTATTTTGTGTTAGAAAATTGGTAATACAAGTGGGGTAAATCTATAATTAGAATGGTTTTATTCGATTTGTTGGAATAGTTGTGGAGGGGGTAAACTGAAAAGGAAGAGATTTAGGACCTCACCCCCGACCCCTCTCCTAAAGTGAGAGGGGAGGATTAAGACGCCCTAATCCTCTGCGGAAATCTGTTTAATCCGCGTGTATCTGCGGGATAAAAACTCTATGCTATTGACCACTTTACTCTTTATAGTCGAATCAGTTTCGCCATGTAGAATCCATCAAATCCGGAGTCTGCCGGTGAGATGTTTTTCTCTTCGATGAGCTTAAATTGATCTTTATGGGATTCAAGGAATTTTTTGACTTGTAATTCATTCTCGGAAGGAAGAATGCTACATGTAACATAAATCAGCTTTCCCCCCTTCTTAACCATATTTGAGTAAGAGGAAAGAATCTCTTCCTGAATTTTAATTAGTTCTTCAATTCGTTCCTTTTTTAATTTCCATTTGGCATCTGGATTTCTTCTGAGAACACCCAGACCTGAACATGGGACATCAAGTAACACCAGGTCAGCACTTTCGGCAAGCCGTTTAATAACTTTTGTACTGTCGATAGCTTTGGTTTCAATTATTGAGATACCGTTTCTTTTTGATCTCTTTTTTAACTCGATAAGTTTTCGTTCTTCAGTGTCGAGGCACAGGATTTTCCCTTTGTTTTTCATCAATGCAGCCATGTGTAGCGATTTGCCACCTGCACCTGCACATGCATCGATAACACGCATCCCGGGTTCAACACCGGAAAAATAAGCAACATGCTGAGATGAAGCATCCTGAATCTCAAAAAAGCCTTTTTTGAACTCTTCGAGAAGGAAAAGATTTTTCCTTTCGTCAAGAACCAAAGCATCCGGATTGTGGGGAACTTCGATTGCTTTAATCTCTTGATCGGCGAATTTATCTTTAAGAAATTTCCTGGTGGTTTTTACGGTGTTTACCCGGAGCACCACTTCTGCCTCTTTGTTGAGTGCACTCAGTTCCTTCTCCCAGCGTGCTCCCAATTGCTGCTCCCCAAATTCATCCAGCCAGTCGGGCACTGATTCTCTAATCTTGCGTGTCTGTTTCCCCTCTTCATATCTCTGAAGAAGTTTATCTTTTTTTAGACCAACTTCTCCAAGCTGCGACTCATCACTTAGTCTCACTATAAAAAGATATGCTGTAATGATCTTCCGGAATTGTTCTTCATTGGTTGTCCCTGTAGAGGCTGCATACGATATAAGCCTTAAGTTCCGGATTATTTCGTAGGAGGTCTCTGCTATGAATTTCCGATCTCTCGCTCCCCATTTTGGATTGGTTTTAAGGATAAAATTGATCACAGAATCAGCATAACGATTCTCAAGTATCGTGCTTTTTATTATTCTTAATACTGCTTCTAAGAGGTTGTTATGTATTCTTGTCATCTTTTAGTCGTTTTTACCGCGGTTTATGTTATCACTTAACAATCAAAAATAAATTAAATTTAGGCTGTAAATTTACAAGAATAACAACAAGAAGTAGAATTTATGCAAAAACCCGGAAGATATCTTGGTCTCTCACTTGCTGTGGGATTAATCCTCTCTATGATTATTACAAAACAGGTTGGGAATGGCTTTGCCGTGGCAGTTGCGATAATGGGTATTTCTCTTTTGGTTGGATTGTTGTTCGAGTATTATAAATATATGAGGAAAAAATGACCGGTTGGATTATAAAACTCTCTCTTTCTTTATTGCTGATCTCTTGCTCACCTGCAACTGAAAGACCTGTTCATACATCAAAGACTGCCTCGAAAGACTCAATTATCGGATCAGATGTTGTAGAAAAAGACAGTTTAAAAGAAGCAACAGACTTTTTATTTGGTGAATTAAAGTCGCTGGTAGATCTGAAAATCATTGATAAGAAAAAGAGTGACAAACTTGCCGTAATACTTACTGCTGTAAAAGTTGAATTTATCAATACTGAAGGCAGCAGAAAAGAAGCCTTTTTAATAGTTCATAAAGAAGTTGCTTCTCAAGTAAGATCTATATTCAAAGAAATCGCGGATTCGGGGTTTGTCATCGATAAAATCGAGCCGATGAGTAAATATAAATGGTCGGATGACAGTTCAATGGTTTACAACAATACATCTTGTTTTAACTATCGTTTAGTATCAGGCACCCGGAGCATGAGCAAACATGCCTATGGTCTCGCTCTCGATATCAATCCTTTTTGGAACCCGTTTGTATCCGGCAAAAGAGTGTCACCAAAAGGGGCAAAATATGATATCACCAAAAATGGTACTATTCACAGGAAGGCATTAATCTACAAACTCTTCATTAAAAATGGTTGGAAATGGGGCGGTGACTGGATACCTTACCAGGATTACCAACATTTTTTTAATGATAAAATTAAGGTTAAAACTTTTTAATTTTATATTTGAGTGATTATTTAGGTAAAGCAGTCTATCTATTATCTTTGAAAAAGAGATAGACATTATCATCAAATGTTTTACTTTAATATATTTTAAAAAGTTTTAACCACTAATATTTAAATAATTAAAATTTCATTTTAACACTTACCAACCCCCTAAGATCACCGGGACTAAAATTTACAGCCTTGTCGTTGGGGTATTTTTCAGCTATTAATTTCTTGATATTCCCGGGGATTTGCTCATTAGTTCCATGGCAGACCACACATTCTTCGACCAAAAGAATTGGTTTGGCTAAATGTAATGTGTTGCTCTTAGCCGATCTTTCAACTCTGAAGAAAACTGTATCTTTGTTGAAGTTATCTGCTTTCATCATGTTTTCACATTCTTTAAGCCACATCAATTCTGCATCATCGGGAACATTTGCTTCATTTCTATTCATAAAAGAAACTCTTCTAAGCTCCATTCCTTTCATCGTAGAATACGTTTTTGCAAACTCCTGAGCAGTGTCCGAACAAACATTTAACGCGCTCTCGGGGCCACCTTTCTTCATTTCTGCAACCAAAATGGTCTTCAATTCTTTCATGAATTCTCCGGCGGCTTTGCTTGCAGTTAATTTTGCCTCCTCAAGTTTTACATCTTTTTTAGGTTCCACCTGTTTAACACAACCGGCGAGAATCAAAACGGATGTTACCACTAGTATCAGTATTCTTCCCATATTTACTCCTTTTTTGATCAATTAGATGCTTTAAAAACAAAAGAGGTTGCTTTTACTAAAAAAACAACCTCTTAATTAATATAATGAAATTATCAGAGTATGAATTTGCCTCGTTTAGTATAGTGAGTATGCAGCAGTTCGTGAGACTTGTGACTGCATGGACCCTCCGGAATAAATTTGGCATAAAACTCAGCTACATGAGTGTTTTCATGAGATTTCCTGATTGGAAGTGTCTCTTCTTCAGCGTATATAGCTTTTGCTCTTGCTTTTCTTATCTTTTCATTTGTTGGAACAGGTTGACCACCACCACCAAGACATCCACCCGGGCATGCCATGATCTCAATGAAATGGACATCATAAAGTTCACCGGCTTTTAGCATTTCCATAACTTTTTTGCATTAGCCGTTCCGTGAGCCACGATGAACTTCAATTCCACACCTTCCAGGAATGACCAGTCGGGCACACAATTTTCAAGCACTACAGATGATTGCTTCACTCCTTCAAAGCCTCTGACGGCCTCTATCCGAAGTTTTTCAAATGGAACTTCACGCCCTGTGACCAGTTCGTAAACTGTTCTCAAAGCAGCTTCCATAACACCACCTGTGGCACCAAAGATAAGCCCTGCTCCCGAACCGAGACCAAAAGGATCATCAAAATCTGATTTAGGAAGTGATGGAAGTTTCATCCCGGCTTCCTTTATCATCATTGCCATTTCACGTGCTGTGAGGCCATAATCAACATCCCGGTATCCGGAAGAATCCATTTCAGGACGGTTGCATTCAAATTTCTTTGCGGAGCATGGCATCAAAGCAACACTTACGATGTCTTTTGGATCAATTCCTGCCTGCTCGGCGTAAAATGTTTTGATAATGCTTCCAAACATCTTCTGTGGTGATTTTGCAGATGAAAGATGATCAAGATACTCAGGATAAAAATGTTCGATATATTTAACCCACCCGGGTGAACACGATGTAAACTGAGGCAGTTTAACGGTAGTGTCGCCATCAACAACAGCCTTTTTAATCCTGGTAAGAAGTTCTGTTCCCTCTTCCATGATCGTAAGATCGGCAGTGAAGTTAGTGTCGAATACCTTGTCGAAACCAATCCTTTTAATAGCCGTGTTCAATTCTCTTGTGACTGAATTACCCGGCTCAAGCCCAAATTCTTCACCAATTGCAGCACGAGGAGATGGAGCTGTCTGAATAACCACATGTTTTGTAGGGTCTTCGATAGCTCTCCATATTTCATCCGATGGATCATTTGCGTAAAGTGCACCTGTTGGGCATCGGTTGATACATTGACCACAATTAATACAAACAACTTCAGCAAGTGGTTTAGCCATAAATGTATCGATATGAGTTTCTGCTCCTCTGCCAATAGCTTCGAGGACAACCAACTTCCTGAAGATCAATACAAGTTCTTACACATCTACGACAATTTATACATTTATCCATGTCACGAATGACAGAATAAGACGATCTGTCAACAGGGTATTTGCTGACATTAGGGTGACCAAACATATAGGCATCAACACCCATCTCCTTGGCAAGTGTTTGCAACTCACAATTGCCATTTTTCACACAAGCGTAACACTCACCAACATGCTCACTCAAAAGGAGCTCCATGATGTGTTTTCTTGCTTTTCTGACAGAAATTGTTGAAGTTTTAACTTTAATCGGCGCCGTAATCGGGAATGCACACGATGCCTGCAGGGTTCTCATCCCCTCAACATCAACGAGGCAAAGCCGGCAATGCCCTCCTATTCCCAGATCTTCATGGGCACAAAGGGTGGGGATATAGATATCTGACATGCGGCATGCTTCGAGTATCGTGGTACCAAATGGTACACTCAATGTTTTACTGTTTATATGCACTGTCACAGTGCCACCGATAGTGTCCACATTCTCAGGAGCAGTTGGAACAAAAGCTTTCTGACTGATGGGAGCACGTGATGTTTTTAAATGCTTCATTTATAAACTCCATCACTTTTGGAATGAAATATTTCTTCTTTAAAGTCTTCGAGAATCGAAAGGAATGGATTAGGACTGCTCTGACCCAATCCGCACTTGGAAGCAATTTTCATTGTCTCACCCAGTTCTTTAAGATTGTTTATGTGGGCAAAAGTGTATTGATTTTTTTCAATCATCTCAACACCTTCCAGCAGTTTTTGATTTCCGATTCTACACGGTGTACATTGTCCGCAAGACTCTTCAACAAAAAATTCCATAAAAGTTTTTAAGAACATGGAGCATCTTCCGTGATTCGTTAAATATCATAATTGAACCACCGGTTGCAACATCTTCATACGCAAGCTTTCGGTCAAATTTTGACCTCGGGATACAAACTCCCGATGCGCCACCCACCTGAACAGCTTTTGTATCTTTTGCTCCAACCTTTGCCAAGAGCTCATTTATCGTGATTCCCCAGTTGAGTTCATAAACACCCGGTTTTCACAATCTCCTGAGATGGAGAAGAGTTTTGATCCGCTTGATGCAGAAGTTCCTCTCTCAGCATATTTTTCTCCACCCATAAGGATGATATGTGGAACTGCTGCCAGGGTTTCAACATTGTTTACTGTAGTGGGAGCACCGCACAAACCTGTGTTAACAGGATATGGTGGTCTGTTTCTTGGTTCACCTCTTTGACCTTCAAGTGATTCAATTAGAGCAGTCTCTTCACCACACACATATGCACCTGCTCCCATGACAATCGAGATATCAAAATGAAAACCTTCTTTACCGCAGATATTCTCACCAAGGAGGTTTTTCTCTCTCATTTCATTAAGACAATCTTCTAGAAATTGTCTCATATAAACATATTCACCTCTTAGATAGATGTAGCCATGAGCTGCTCCCACGGTATATCCGCCAACTACCATTCCGTCAAGTATCAGGAAGGGAGCATTCATCAGGAGCACGCGATCTTTAAATGTGCCCGGTTCGCCTTCATCTGCGTTACAGATAATAAATTTATCTGCTCCCGTGGCTGCAGCCACAAGCATCCATTTGGTTGAGGTTGGGAATCCGGCTCCGCCTCTCCCTTTAAGTTTAGAAGCTTTCAGTTCAAAAAGGATGTCATCCCTTCCCATTTCCAGAGCTTTTTTAATGCTGGAACCTGCTTCGTAATTCGAGAAAAGGAGACTCGATTCGTGTATTGTATTGCTTATATCATTATACATGTTTCATTTCTCCTTACTTGATCTCTTTAAGAATTGAACAGGCTTTTTCTGGGTCCAGTTTTGTGTAAACTCTGTCATTTACTATCATCGCAGGTCCCTGATCGCACATTCCCAAACAGTTGGTAAATTCAAGTGTGATCTTTTGGTCTTTGCTGGTCTCACCAAATTTCATCCCAAGTTCTCGCTCAATAGCCTTTTCGATCTGGCATTTTCCTGCCATATCACAGATTATTGTTCTGCACAAACGGACGATATTTCTTCCTTTTGGCTGATCATTAAGGAATGAATAAAAGGAAATCACGCCATAAACTTCAACAGGATGAATATCAAGGACACGAGCCACTTCCTGCTGAGCAAAATCCGGGATATGATGATATTTCTCCTGAATGTACTCAAGTAAGGGCATTAGAGCCGTTCTGTGGAAGTCGTATTGACTGGCAAAGATTTCGATCTCTTCGGTAAGATTATTTTTTTCAAGTGCTAACATTTATTTCACCTCTTAACTTTTATTCAAGAGTTTGTTAACTTTGGCAATGAGAACATCTGCAGAAACAGGTTTCTCAACAAAATCATCCACCGGTACCATGTCACTTTTTCCGAATTGGAATCCCAATGCTTTAGAGACGGAAGTGTACATAAGAATTGGTGTGGTCACGCCTTCACGGCGGAGTTTTTGGGCGAGGAAAAAACCATCATCAGGTTCCTGCATCATTACATCGAGAATGACAAGAGCAGGTTTTTGTTCCTGAATAATTTTTAACCCGTCACCGGGGTTATTGGCTGTTATAACTTCGAATCCGTTAGCCATAAGTACAAGAGATGTGGCATCGATAATATCCGGGTCGTCGTCAATTATTGCTATAAGAGACATACTCTTCCTTTGCATTAATTTTTGGTCTTTTGAATGAATATATTATTAACCGGATTTCTCCGGCTGAATCTGGGAGGCTTCTCCCGCATGGAACTCTCTGCTAAAATGGAATATTAGTTCCGCTGTTATGATGTCTGTGCTGCTTAAGCACGCCCGGTTTCAAAGAACAATTATTTATTTAAAATCTTTTCAGGAAGGAACACTTTAAATGTGGTTCCTTTCCCGTATTCACTTTCTGTCTCAATCTTGCCGGAATAGTAGTCAATGGTCTTTTTAACTATCGACAATCCAAGCCCGGTGCCGTGAATGCTTTTATAAATACATTTTTAGCCCTGAAAAAAACGGAGAAAAGCCGGTTTTTTTCTTCAGGTTTTAACCCAATTCCTGTATCCTTTATTTTAAGGACAATATAAGCTCCCTTTCTCCCGAGTGTTACAGCTACCTCACCGTCAGTTTTGTTGTATTTTACTGCATTGCTCATCAGATTTGTTATAACTCTTTCGATCTCAAGGCGATCAGCTTCAATAACAAACGAGTTCTCTTCTGCGGAGAACTTTATGGTGATATTTTTTTTCGCTGCTTCAAATTGCATCATCTCCACAGTCTCTTGAACAAGTGCTGCAAGGTCGATCTTTACAATCTCCCTTTTCACAGTGTTTAATTCAATTCTGGAAATGTCGAGCAGATCGTTAACCATTGTAAGAAGACTTCTTAACCTTAAAGTGCTGCGAGTCAGAAAATCAGATCTCTGCTCATCAGTTATTTTCATTTTGGGGTTTAAGAGGATATCCAAAAAACCGATGGTTGCAGCGACGGGAGCTTTTAATTCGTGGGAGACCATCGAAACAAACTGCGATTTGAGTTGTTCGATTTCTTTAAACTGGGTGATGTTTTTGGAAACTATCACAATTCCTGCGAGCTTTTTCGATCGTGATCAGGGATTGGTGAACAAGTAACCTCAACAAACAAATCAGGATTTGTAGAAAGTTTAAACTGCACAGATTCGCCCTTAACTTCAAATATCTCTTTTGAAATCATTCTGTGAGCAATTTCCTTTACTTCAGGGGGAAGAATCTCAAGTATCTCCTCTGCAAGAAGAATTTCATCAAGATCCAGATATCTTAATGCAGCAGGATTATAATAAACCATTTCACCAAACTGGTTTATTACCATTACACCATCTGCCAACAGGTTTATTATTGTATTTAGCCTGCTTCTTTCAAAAGCAAGCTCAAGGAGGCGGGCTTCACGATCAGCCTTTAGCCTCTCCGCTTCAAGGATTAGCCGGCGTTTCTGTAAACCTTTTTCAATATTGTGGATAAGTTCGTCCGGGGTGAAAGGTTTGAGTATATATCCTTCGGCACCCAGTTTTGTGGCTTCTACTGCTGTTTCATAACTTGCATAAGCAGTCGCCATAAAACAGATAGTATTTGGTCGAGCCTGCCTTATCATTCGGAGCACTTCTATCCCGCTAATGTCGGGCATTTTGAGGTCAAGAAGCGCGACATCAAAGTCGAATTCCGTACCTTTTTTAATACCTTCGGCACCATTCTCAGCGGTTTCAACTTCGAATCCCTCTATCTGAAGGATTCGTTTTACTCCGTTTCTTAGATAATCTTCATCATCTACTAAAAGGATCCTGGCAGGATGATCAGAATCTTCCACCCTTTTCGAGCTCCATTATTAACCGGATTGTTTTTCGTAAAAGTCTGATATTCTGCTTAAAATGTCTTCTATTACAACAGGTTTGTTCAGAATATCATCAGCATTGATCCATTCCTGTTCCTCAGGAGTCATCGACTCGAACTGTAACCCCGTCTGATTTGCGACTGCGGTTACGATATATACCGGCATTTTTTTGCCAAGTGGATGCCTTTTTAATTTATGAGCCAGAACAAATCCTGAATCATATTCTTCCATCATAAGATCGATAACGGCACAAGCCGGTTTAAATGTCAGAAATTTTTCATAACCATCATTGCTGGTTTCTGCTGTTTCAACAGTAAAACCTTCTGCTTCAAAGAGCATCTTGTTTTGTTCCAGAATATCAATATCGTCATCAACCAATAATATTTTTTTTTCGTAATCCATTTTATTCCTCTATATGTTTAAGAACTGTTTTTTCGGAAGATTAATAAAGAACTCGGTTCCTTTGCCTTCTTCACTTCTAAAATTGATATCACCTTTGTGCATTTTCATGATGCCGTAGGCGATTGCCAATCCTAAACCTGTTCCTTTGCCTGCTTCTTTTGTAGTGAAGAAAGGTGTGAACAACTTACTAAAATGTTCTTTCTTTATTCCACCTCCCGAATCCGCGATATAGATTTTGAGATTTTCGCCCAGGTCTTCATATCTTATACGAATCTTCCTGGTTTGCTTGTCCGCCATTGCATCAACTGCATTGAGGACAAGATTAGCGATTACCTGTTCAATCTGGTCTCTATCTCCCTGTATTGTAACTGCGGTTTCAGGCAGGTCAATCTCAACGGATATTCCCTCGAGTTTGCCTGTAACCGAAAGTTTTTTCATAATTGCCCTGATTTCGACCATTATGTCGAAGGTGGTAACATTTAGTTTTCCCTGTCTTGCAAAATTAAGGAGATTTGCAACAATATTTTTACATCTGTTGGCGGCTCCCATTATCATTTCTAAATCACCACCAATGTCTGCCTCTATTTTGTGTTTATCACACAATTTTTTTAACAAACCGGCATACACCATAATCGTGCCGAGGGGATTGTTGATTTCATGAGCCACCCCTGCTGCCAGTTGCCCTATTGAAGCAAGTTTCTCAGCAGAATGAAGGGCAGCTTCCGTCTCGTGCAGGTTATCGTATGCCTCTCGAATCTCATCAAGAAGATGAGGTAAACACATCTCTTTTTCACTCAGGCCTTTGGCAATGGCAATAGCAAACTCCCTACAAGTTGTATAACCACATGCGCCACAATTTAACTCATCATTTTTGTTGTGGATGCCAAAAGTGCCAAGAATTTCAGTAATCACAGCCTCATCAGGGGTAGGCTTCTTTTGACTGGTTTTGATGAAAGTTCTGCTGAAATCCATATCCCTGCTGTTAAATATATTACTTTTCCAGACTTTTTTATCCACCTGTTTTAAGTCTTTTTTAATGAACTCAATTACTTTTTCTCTTTTTGAGTAAAAATTTAGTTCACTATCAACAACGGGACCGGAAATACACCCTTCGCAAAAAAGGATATCAATAAATCTTGCATTTATATTTTTGTTCGATATCTCATCAATTATCTCAAGAACTTTTTCTCGCCCTCAACTACCACAATTTCGTCATCAAGCACATCCCCGGGAAGATCAGTGGATTTTAACAGTCCCCCTGCTAAAGGAAATGCTTTTCCAAGAGAAGCTCTTGGAGGATCAAAAGGAATCGCCTCTAATTCAGCGAGAACAATGTTATCCTCAAAAAACATCTCTTTTAACTCACCAAATGTAATAACTGAATCGATCACCCCTTCAACCGGGTCGTCAGTAAATTCATCCTTCTTCGCAACACAGGGACCCACAAAAACGATTTTTGTTTTCTCCCCTTTTTCATTTTTTAAGTACCTGCCAAGAGCAATCATTGGAGAGACGATCTTTGCAAGGTTGGGTACTAAATGGTTGTAATATTTTTTTATATAGTTAAAAACGGCGGGACAAGCGGTACTGATCACCGGTTTTACATCAGCATTCATCACAGCGTCAACATACTCGCCACTAATAAGATCGGCGCCAAAAGCAGTCTCAACAACAGTATCAAATCCCAGCCTTTTAAGTGCAGCCGGAACTTTATCGTATGAATCAGGGAAGGATGCCGCAAATGATGGGGCAACCATTGCAATTCGCTCAGACTCAAGGTCGGAGAGTATATCGCTTCGAGTATATTCGATATTACTGACGATGGTCTTTGCGTGCTGAGAACACACAACAAGACAGTTCCCGCATGAGATACAGCGGTCCTGAATGATAAGTGCCTGACCGTTCACAACACGAATAGCTTTAGCAGGGCACTCTCTAATACAAGAGTAGCACCTTTTACATCTGTCAGGAACAGTAAAAATAACGCCGGACATTATCCTTTTCCACAATTAACTATTTTAGTCATGCATATTTAATGCCAAACAATACCCTTGCCATTCAATGCGCTATCCCATTTTCTGTTATTTCAACAACGGGTTGATTCTCATTATCGGTAAAAATATGTCTTATTAATTGGAAAGGAGCAACTTTGTATATAGTATTGGAATAGGACGCGGATGAGGCGGATTATCGCGGATTTTTTTTGATGATTGAGCTAAATTTTCCTCGAAGGGGAATAAATATTCGTAGCGTCCCGATTGCCATCTGAAAAGTGTTTGGAGTACTCCCCAAAATCACTTAATCAGAATATAATATTTGTAAGGTTCGAGATTGATGGAAGAACCAAGAGTAATAAGATTTGAATTAAGAGCATCCCTCCAGATTGAGTTTGCCCAAGCTGTTGGAATTGGATAGGAAACTGTTGTATTTCGAACATTTACCATAACCAACACTTCTTCTGATCCAAGTTTTTTACTGAATAGCACTACATCCGGATGTGCATCAACGGCAGTAACTGATTCCTTAACTGTTGCATTATCCCGTCTAAAAGCCAGAATTTTTTTATACTCAATCATCATGTCGGGATTGGTTGTCCAGTCGATTGGACTTTTGGAAAAGAATGGAAGTTTTACAGAGCAGCCCACCTCCTGACCGTTATAAATCAGAGGTACCCCACCATTAAAAACAGCAAGTACAAAAGCAGCCAACGAGCCCGCCTTACCCTTAAAATTTCCAAGGGGGGTGTCATCCCAGGCACATTCATCGTGATTGGATGTAAATCGAAGTCTGTGTGTTCCGGTTGGCAGGAAGTTATATTCTGTGGCATTAGTAAATCTTATATTGGCTGCCGTCTCCCCTGTTTTAAAGACCGATTTAATTTTATTGTAGTAGTCCCAGCCGTAGGTGAGTTGAAATCCGGCTGTGTAATGGTCAAGTCTTGCACCCTCAGCAAGGAGAATTAACTTACGGTTTGGAATATTTTTAGTGAATCCAGCGCCTGCTTCCAGAAATCTTGAGGTACCATATCAGCAGCATCACATCTAAATCCATCAATATTGGCAGCAAGAACCCAATATTTCATCGCTTTTATCATAGTTGCGCGCATTTCCTGACTGCTATAATTCAGATCTGCAACATCTTGCCAGTTGGTACCGGCCGGAATTATTATATTTCCGCTTCCATCCTGCGTAAACCACGATTTATTGGCGATCCATGGATTATCCCAGGCGGTGTGATTTGCAACCCAATCGAGAATTACTGCCATCCCCTTTTGATGTGCTTTTTCGACCAATCTCCTTAGATCTTCAAGATTGCCAAATTCAGAGTTAACGGCGTTATAATCCTGTACCGAATAGGTGGAACCAAGCTGCCCCACCGATTTTAATTTGCCCACAGGATGAATCGGCATCAGCCAGATAACATTAACACCAAGTGCTCTTATAGAATCAAGCCGGACTTCAATTCCCGCAAAATTTCCCTGAGAGCTAAATGCCCGCAGGTTGATTTCATACATGATTATCCCTTTTGTCTCCGGAATATCGGCAAACGGTACTCCATATTGGGTAACTTCATTCCCATTGTTGACAGGTATAACCGGATTTTCTTCGGTCTTGCAACCGGAAACAAATAAAAAAGTGCTTAGAAGCAAGAAAAAGAATAATCTTTTACGTGTCATTTTGTCATTTTTCCAAATCAATATCAAATCGAAAATTAAGAGGGTAAAAATAAGTAAAATCAATTCATCTTTTGATATTCTGATTTAGCCGGCTTCTCTTTGTAAATTTAAATACTCAATAAAGAATTTTAAATGAAAAAGCAAACTTATCCCGTGTTGAATATGACCTGTGCATCATGCGCAGCAAGGGTTCAAAAAACTCTCGGCAAACAACCCGGCATTACAACCGCAATTGTTAATTATGCAAATGCTACGGTTCAGGTGGAATATGATGAAAAACAGATTACACCTGATCAACTGAAGGTATCAGTTCAAAAATTTGGTTATGATCTTGTTACCGAAGAGCGTGAGGGTGAAGTTGATGACTTAAATCGAAAAGCTTCAAAAAACCTCAAATACAAAACAATTGGTGCGATACTTCTCTCAATACCTGTGGTGATAATCGGGATGTTTTTCATGGAAATGCCTTACGCGAACTATATCATCTGGGCTTTTTCTACCCCGGTGGTGCTCTATTTTGGCAGTCGTTTTTTTATTGGTGCCTGGAAACAGACATCACACGGCACGGCAAATATGGATACTTTGGTGGCGTTGAGCACCGGTACTGCGTATATTTTTAGTGTTTTTAACACTCTCTACCCGGATTATTGGCAGGACAGAGGACTTCACGGACATGTTTATTTTGAAGCTGCCGCTGTTGTAATTGCATTTATTCTTTTAGGAAAACTGCTTGAAGATAAAGCCAAAGGCAATACTTCATCAGCTCTAAAAAAACTGATTGGTCTGCAACCCAAAACTGTAACAATAGTTTTTAACAATGAACAAAGAGAACTCCCCATCTCCGATGTAAGAGTTGGAGATGAAATCCTTGTGAAACCGGGTGAGAAAATAGCCGTTGATGGAATTGTCTCTTCAGGAAACTCATTTGTTGATGAAAGTATGATTAACGGTGAACCAATTCCGGTTGAAAAGACAGCCGGGGAAAAGGTTTTTGCAGGTACAATAAATCAAAAAGGAAGTTTCAATTTTATTGCGGAAAAAGTGGGAGCGGATACTGTTCTGGCACGCATCATTAAAATGGTGCAGGAAGCCCAGGGTAGTAAAGCCCCCGTTCAACAACTTGTTGATAAAATCGCTTCAATTTTTGTTCCCGTCGTCATTCTAATTGCACTTATAACCCTTGGTGTGTGGGTGATTTTTGGCGGCGAAAACAGTTTCACCCAGGGACTCTTGGCGATGGTCACAGTACTCGTGATTGCCTGCCCGTGTGCTCTTGGACTCGCTACACCAACTGCTATAATGGTTGGTATTGGAAAAGGAGCTGAATCAGGAATCCTGATCAAGGACGCAGAGAGTCTGGAGACCGCCCGGAAGGTTAATGCAATGTACTTGACAAAACGGGGACAATCACTGAGGGTAAACCGGAAGTTGTAAATTCCGTCTGGAAAGACAATGATCAATCTTTCGCAGGTATTTTGAGAGCGATAGAGTTAAAATCGGAACACCCTCTGGCA
The DNA here is from genome assembly GCA_016714125.1 of Ignavibacteriales bacterium. Classification (GTDB taxonomy): domain Bacteria; phylum Bacteroidota; class Ignavibacteria; order Ignavibacteriales; family Ignavibacteriaceae; genus UTCHB3. The sequence continues at coordinate 365,894 of JADJNX010000001.1, forward strand.
GATGCCGTGGCAGCTTATATCGATTCAACAGAAGATATTAATGTAACGGAATTCCAAAGTTTGACAGGAAGAGGAGTAACGGCCACAGTTGATCGTGAAGAATGGTTTGTTGGGAATCTAAAATTGATTTTAGAGAATAACATTTTGGTACCTGATGACATCCAATCAAAAATTCCGGAGTGGCAATCACATGCAAACACAGTAATCTATTTTGCCTCAAGTCAATTTGTCCATGCTGCAATCGCCATCGCCGATAAAATTAAACCATCCTCAATTGAAGCGGTCAAAACCCTTCAGGAATCGGGAATTGGAGTTTACATGCTTACGGGTGACAATTCAACCACTGCAAAATCGATTGCTGAACAAGCCGGAATTCACCATTATAAAGCTGATGTACTTCCCGCAGAAAAGGCTGATTTTGTTAAATCACTTCAAACTGATGGAAAAGTAGTAGCCATGGTGGGAGATGGAATTAACGACAGCAATGCTCTTGCACAGGCTGATTTAAGCATTGCAATGGGTACCGGAAGTGATATAGCAATGGATGTAGCAAAGATGACTTTGATCGCATCCGACTTGTCCAGAATTCCAAAAGCAATAAAACTCTCCCGTGATACTGTCTTGACAATCAAACAAAATCTGTTCTGGGCATTTATCTACAATATTATTGGAATACCAATTGCGGCGGGGATACTTTATCCATTCAACGGATTTCTGCTTGATCCCATGATTGCCGGAGCTGCGATGGCGATGAGCAGTGTCAGTGTGGTTAGTAACAGTTTAAGATTAAAACTTAGAAAATGAAAAATGTTAAGTGATTAATACAGGTCATAAAACTCTGAATGAAACACTTAACATTTTAAAATACACGGAGCCACCTGCCGGAATCGAACCGGCGACCTATTCATTACGAATGAATTGCTCTACCAGCTGAGCTAAGGTGGCTTCTACAATAAGATTGAAAAGAGGACTATCTTACTCTTTTTTTATGTCTGTTTTTTCTCAATCTTTTTTTGCGCTTGTGCGTTGACATTTTATGTCTTTTGCGTTTTTTTCCACAGGGCATCTAAACCTCCATTGGGTTATTTTTTGTTTTTTTCAATTAAATTCTGAGCTTGTTTTGCTGCGTTTGAATTTGGGTCAATTGCAATGGCTTTTGTCAGCCAATCATTGGCTATGTCCATTTTGTTATTAGTAAGGTTCACAACGCCCATGTTCAAATGTGCGATTTGATGTTTTGGATCAACTGTGAGAGCCTGTTTAAAATAATCTTCTGCTTGAATAAGGTCGTTTTTGTTGAAAAAGCATACACCAAGATCCACCAGTACATCAGGTACTCCCGGCTTTTTCACAAGATAATCTTTATAAAATGGAATGGCTTTTTCAAAATTTCCGGCATCAAAATATGCATGGGCCAACTGGAGTTTCAGTTCGATATTATCGGGATTCTCTGAGATCTGTTTCTCCATATTCATGATATCTGGGTTAATCTGAGTCCCGGTACCCATCTGGTTTTGTGGAGCGTCGTGTTGTCCTGGCGGGTGATTATGTCCGGCATGAGCATCAATCTCTGATGGTGAATCAAATACTCCTGATGAGATAAGTGCGATAATTGCAAGAACAGTAAAGACAATAAGTGTGATCATGGCTGTTTTTTCAGGTTTACTTCCTGATTTTGCACCCTTTTTACTTTGTTTAATACCTGTTCCGACGTTCGCCTGCTTGCCGGCTTTTTTCTTCATTTCAGGATTGAGCAAAGCACCACAGTCGCTACAATAAGCAGCGGTTGCAGAATTTTCAGCACCACATATCGGGCAACTGATTATTTTATTTTGTTCAGCCATTTATCTCTTCACTTTGTTTTTTAATTACTGACTTTTTTTAAGCTGTTATCGACCTGATTTTTGAAATCCTTTGAAAACTTAAAAACTGGGACAAAATGTTCTGGCACATAAACCTTTTCACCATTTTTAGGATTCCGTGCATATCTGGCAGCTTTATTCTTAACCTTAAAAGTGCCAAAACCTCTTATTTCAATCCCTTTTCCACTGCTCAGGGCTTCAATAACACTCTTGAAAAAACCTTCCACGACAGCTTCAGTTTCAAGTTTTGTTAAACCGGTTCCTTCGGCTACTATATCAACAATATCGGCTTTTGTCATTTAATCACTTCTCCGGATATAAAATTTTTCAAATGGAACCTCTAATTTATCACCATTTAGCTTAAAATGCAAACTATTCATCACCCTCAGCCACCTTTAATTTATTAATTTAAGAATAACATGAAATCGTCTACAATAAAAATGATTTTTTTATTACATTTAAGTTCGAATTTGATTTTATTTCTGAATATATGTTCTGATCCAGAGATTTTTTACTTATGAAAACAATTTTATCATGTGGGTAAAAGTCTGTCAATTAATCTGACTCATTTTTTGGTTTTATATCACAAAGTTGTTGATTGTAGAAAGTAATGTAGCACATAGATGGATACCGGCTTAATTCCTCTTGTAAAAGGAGTGGTGATAATCTTTGCGATTGTAATCACTGTTTTTATTGTTATGTCCTTCGGCTTCGCCAAACTTAAAGCATTGGTTACCGGGAAAAAACCCCCTAAAACGGGTCCGGAACTGTATGCTGCTCAACTTGCTATGCAAAAAAATCCAAATCAGCCTCAAGTCAAAAAAGCGAGAATCCCTTCCAAAGAGAAAAAACCCGGTAATGATACATCCGCTTACGCAGAGGCGAGGGCAATGGTCGAGAACCAGGAGAGAGTAAAAGCTAACCCCCCTGTTCGCAGAAATGATGAAGCCAGACGCTCAAGAACTCAAAGTCGGGTTTCAATGAGTATGGTTCAGAAAACCGTTCCAAAAAGGAATGTTTTTCAAGTCGTAAATGCACAACAAGCCTCCTATAGAGGCGTTGGGATAGCAAATATTGACTATTCACCTCAGAATAAACCGTCTACAACACAAGCATCAATGCGAAACCAAACCCTTTTTGCCGGACAGGGTAACTCCCCCCAAGGTGGTAGATCAGTTCCTGGAAAGACTCACTTTAACTTCCGTTAATCACAGAAGACTTTCCATCTCATTCAACACCCTCTCCATCTTTTTAATTACGGCTGTAATTGCATCAGGAGCTGTCATATCCACTCCGGCGTTTTTCAAAATTTCAATGGAATATTTTGACTTGCCCGATTTAAGGAATTGAAGATAACGATCCACTGCAGGTTGGCCCTCGTTTTTTACGCAATTAACTAAAGCTTCAGATGCTGCCATTCCTGTTGCATACTGATAAACATAGAAGTTATAATAAAAATGTGGTATTCTCGCCCACGTGTATTCCTCTTCCTCATCAATAAACATTGCAGGACCCCAATATTTTGCATATACATCCTTGTAAGCGGTTTTTAATTCGGTTGCGGTGAGTGGTTTGCCCGACTCAAGAGACTCATAAGCCATCTTTTCATATTCGGCGAACATCGTTTGTCTATAAAATGTGGCAGTCACATTATTCAGAAATTTTTCCATCAACATCAATTTTTCTTCCTTGCTTTCACTCAGTCTTATCAAGTGTTCAAGCAAAAGAGACTCATTGAAGGTTGATGCAACCTCAGCAAGAAAAATTGAATAATCTGCATAAACAGGCGGCTGGTTTTCACCCGTGAACCATGAATGCATATTGTGCCCCATCTCATGAGCAAGTGTAAATACATCATTCAACATCCCGGTAAAATTCATAAGCACATAAGGATGCGTTCCATATGTACACCCTGATGAATAAGCCCCTGATCTTTTCCCCGCTGTTTCGTGGACATCAATCCATCGATTGTCGAATGCTGTGTTGAGCGCCTTAAGATATTCATCTCCCATCAATTGCAGTGAATCAACTACCAGTTTTTTTGCCTCATCCCATGAGTATTTTTTCACCTCAATATTATCAAAAATGGTTACATAAGAATCGTAAGGGTGAATAAAATCCTTCCCAAGTCGCTTCCTTTTTATTTCAGCCCATCTGTGCATTGGGGTCAGGTTATTATTTACGGTTTCGATTAAGTTGTCATAAACTTCAACGGGGATATTGTTGCTGTGGAGAGCCGCTTCAAGTGAACTGTCAAATCCCCTTACCTTTGAATTAAATATTTTTCCTTTAAGGTTATTGTTAAAGATGGCTGAAAAAGTATTGGCATAAATTTTAAAAGGAGCATAAAAGGATTTATACGCTCTTTCCCTGAAAGCATTATCCTTTGAATAAAGAGCTGCATAAAATCTACCATGCGACATTTCCGTCTCGTTCCCCTCTTCATCAAGAACAACAGGAAATTTCATATCAGCATCGGAGAATATTGAAAACACCTCATAAGCACCTCCGGTTATGGTAGATGAAAGAGCCATAATCATCTCCTCTTTTTCGGAGAGAGTAAATTGTTTCTTCCTTTTAATATCATCAAAGAAATGTTCATACCCATTTAACCCGGAAGTTAAAGCCTCTTGAATAATTTCATCCGGAGTTACAATCAGTTCCGGTAAAATGAATGATGATTTTGATGCAGCAGTGCTGTGAAGATTTTTTATCCTGTCACTCATCCCTTGATATTTGTTAACTCTCAAGTCGCTGTCTCTGTTAAGCATAATATACAGGTATAACTTCTCGAGAGTGATCGACACTTCCTCATCAAATTTTATACATTCTGTAAGGATGTTTTTATCAGTGGAAATTTTCCCTCTGAACCTGTCATATCCGACAATTGACTCCTGAATTCTTGCGAACTCCTCCTCCCAGGATGTGTCATCACAGTAAATATGTGTGACATCCCACTTCGAATTTTCGTCAATCTCACTCCGCTCTGCAAGTGAACCTGACTCAGATTGACTCCTTAACTTTAACAGTAACGCTTCGTTGATCATAAATTTTCTCGGATTATTTTAAATAATTAACACAATTTTTCTGAAATTTGTCTCAAAATTAACATTTATTTCATTTTTTTTAATTTATATATCAAGGTCACTCCCAAATTAGTTGATTTTTTAAGGACTTAGCGGTAAATTGCTTGTCTGAATTTTTTTACATATTAAATAATCGAGTTAAGTTAAATTTATGGAAAAGTACCTATACAGGATTCTGATCACTGTGGCAGTTCTGGCTCTGTCGATATATTTCTTATATCCAACATACCAGGATTATCTGAACAGCTCAGATATTAAGGAAAAAGTTTCTTCACAGGAGCAATTCTTGAAAAAGAGTTACCCCAACCTGAGCAAGGACAGTATTGATATTCTGCTTCTTAATTTTGAAGACAGTTTAAAAAGTGCTGACGATAGTTATGCCAAAACAAGAGCGAAAAGACTTAAACTTGGTCTCGATCTTCAAGGTGGAATGCGTGTTGTTCTCGAAGTGAATACAGCACAGCTCTTGCAGAAACTCGCCAATGACCCTGATCCCGTGTTCGTAAAAATGTTAGACCAGGCGACTAAAGAAGCTGAAGCCAACGATGAACCTGTGGTAGATGTTATGGTCAGAAAGCTAACCGAAGCTAATATTAGAATAAGCAGATATTTTGGAAATGTTGATGAGGATGACGCAAAAATCATCTCCAACCTTAAAGATCAAACTGTAGATGCGGTTACAAGAGCAGAACAGATTCTCAGAAACAGAATTGATCAATACGGAGTTTCAGAACCTGTGATTCAAAAACAGGGTAATAACCGTATTGTTGTTGAACTTCCGGGTATCGCAAATGAGGAAGAGGCCAGACAGCTTATTCAGAGTACCGCTCTGCTTGAGTTTAAAATGGTCAGAGATGCACAGTATGCAATTAATCTCATTGTCAAGATTAACAATTCCCTTGCCGGCGGCAAAATTGAGGAAGAAGTAAAACCTGCGACTGATACAACAAAAACCACTGACTCAACAGCTGTAGCTAAAGCAGACAAAAAAACTGACTCAACCACTGTTGCAAAAGCTGATTCCGGTAAAAAAGATGATACTGCTCAGGCCAAAAAGACTGACACAGCTCAGAAATCACCTGAACAACTTGCGAAGGAAAATCCAATTCTTTCGCTTATCTCACCAAGTGAACAAACCGGTGAAATTTATGTACCGGCTTCAAATAGAGAGAAATTACAAAGATTGCTTAATCAACCAATCTCGCAAGCAATACTTGCTGATAACGATGAATTCCTTTTCTCGAATCATTCATTCCTCACCGAAACCGGAGAAAAGATTTTTACACTTTTCTGTGTAACTAAAAATCCAGAACTCACAGGTGGAGTTATTACTGAAGCCGTGGGAACCCCTGATCCATCAGGTGCTGCTGGTGCAGTTGTTTCCATGACTATGAATTCTGAAGGTTCAGTTGAGTGGGCAAGAATCACAGGAGCAAACATCGACAAAAGATGTGCAATTGTTCTAGATGGTGTTGTTTACTCGGCTCCCGTAATCAGAAATAAAATTACAGGTGGAAGAAGCCAGATTGATGGAATGAAAGACCTGAACGAAGCAAAGCTATTAGCTAACATCTTAAATGCAGGTGCCTTTGCTGCTCCGGTTGAGATAATTGAAGAAAGAACGGTAGGACCATCCCTCGGTGAAGATTCAATCACTGCAGGTTTGCAGTCAGTTATGTTTGGTTTCCTTCTGGTAGCCGGGTTTATGATTGTTTACTACCGTGGCGCGGGAGGCATCGCCTCATTTGCACTGGTATTTGTGATTACAATGATCATTGGTGTTCTGGCAGCTTTTGGAGCTACTCTTACATTGCCGGGTATCGCGGGTATCGTGCTTACTATCGGTATGGCGGTAGATTCGAATGTGCTAATCTATGAGAGAATTAGAGAAGAAATGGCTCTTGGAAAAACAATGAAAGCTTCGGTTGAAGGCGGATTCGCCAAAGCCGGTTCTGCCATCTGGGATTCCAATATTACAACCCTTATAACCAGTATCATACTCTATCAGTTTGGTACCGGTCCTATTCAAGGTTTTGCGCTCACCCTGATGATCGGTATTCTTACCTCATTATTTGGAGCACTGGTAATTGCGAAGGTAATCTTCGAATATTTCACCGATAAGGGTCATCCCGTTTCATTAGGTTAATCTAAAAGGTTTTTAAGGAGCTAACAAAAACAATGCGAATTTTTCATAATCTAAATGTTGATTTTCTCGGAAAGAGAAAATTCTTCTACATGCTCTCAACTACAATATTTGTCCTCGGACTTATAAGTATCCTCGTTCGTGGACTTCAGTTTGGTATCGATTTTAAAGGTGGTACCGAAGTTGTGCTCGAGTTTGAAAAGCCAATCGAAATTACTAAAGTCCGCCAGTATCTTTCCGATATCGGGCTTGGAAATATTGAAGTGAAAACTTTTGGCGATGAAACCGGTGCTCTAATCAGAACTGAAGCACAGGAAATCCCTGAAGCAAACAAACCCAAAATTCTTTCAATTATTGAAAAGAGAATTGATGAGGTTTACAAAGGTGTTAAAATTGAAAGAACCGAAAATAAAAATACCGGTTCTGTAGTTTACAAATTTGCGGGTCCTGATTCTGCAACCAAGGTGAGCAAAGAGCTCTTCCAGGATGGTTTCCAGGCATCAAGAGTTTCTCTTGAGGCTGACAACTCTGAAGTGGTTGTGAGAATTGGTGTATCGGACTGGATTAAAGAAAACCTTCGTGCACAACTCCCCGGCAACGCATTTAAAGTACTTAGAGAAGACAGAATTGGTCCTAAGATCGGTGACGAACTTAAAAGAGATGCGATTATCGCAGTTGTTCTTTCTCTACTGGGTATCTTAATCTATCTCGCTTTCCGATTTAAGTTCTTCTTTGCTATCGGTGCGGTTACTGCTCTTTTCCATGATGTGTTGCTGACTCTCGGAGTCTTTTCACTTTTCTACGATCTAATCCCCGGTTTAAACCTCGAAATAGATCTGACGATTATCGCTGCTTTCCTTACACTTATCGGTTATTCGATCAACGATACAGTTATCGTGTTCGACAGAGTGAGGGAAACAATGAAAATCCACAAGAACGCCCCCCTCGAACAATTGATGAATGAGGCAGTGAATAAAACTATGAGTAGAACAATTCTTACCGGAGGTACAACCCTCTTAACTGTTGTGATACTTCTCATATTTGGTGGTGAAGTAATCAGATCATTTGCATTTACACTCTTCTTTGGTATTATCGTGGGTACTTACTCATCGATCTTCGTTGCGAGTGCATTTGTTCTCGAATATGTAAACAAGAAGAAAATAGATGTAGATTTCTAACCGTTGTTATTAAAACTTTAAAAGGCTGATTCGGAACGGATCAGCCTTTTTTTGTAATATGTCGGTGTTTAATGTATTTATGAATTCCTTTGTAACCCGCCGGAATCACAGATGCAAACGCCACGATAAACAGGGTAAGAGTGAGGTTGTTTTTCACAAAAGGGATATGACCAAAAAAGTAGCCTGCCCCAACATATAACAAGATGTACATCATTGCAGATAGCAAACTCGACAGAAAAAATGTTGAAAATTTCATCTTCACTATTCCTGCCACGAATGGAGCAAAGGTCCTTACAATCGGAAAATATCGTGCAAGGAACATTGTAGTGCTACCATGTTTATGGAAAAAATCTTCAGTAGCTTTAATGTAGGAGGGTTTGATAAACCTGTTATTCATCTGATAAGCCCTGTCTCCAAGTCTTTTTCCTATTGCATAATTTATCATATCACCGATAAAAACAGCAGCTGTAAACAGGGTAAAAAGTGCAAAAGGATCCAGTTGACCATATGCAGCTATTGTTCCTGCTGCAAAGAGAACAGTAACCCCCGGAAGAATTGGGGTCAAAACAAAATTGGTTTCAAGCAGTATCAGGATGAAAAGGAACAAATATGTTACATTTCCATATTCCGTTGTGAGTAGAGAAAGATAGTTATCGAGGTGATTAACAATCTCCCAGATTTGACCTAAAAAATCCATGAATAAAAAACTGCTGCTTTCGATTATCGATTAATAAAGTATTCATTTCAGCAGATTTTTCTGCAGAGTGAGAATTAAAATTAAGTTACATTTCAAATTTACCAAAATGAATCGTTTAAGCCTCCAATTTGTTTATAGAGTATTGTAAATTTACAATTCATTATTTAGAAAAAAATGACAGAAATAATAACAGTTTCTATTCTTATCCTTCTAAACGGCTTTTTTGCCATGTCCGAGATTGCACTTGTCTCTTCAAGAAAATCCAAACTTGAAGATATGGCAATGAAGGGTTCAAAAGGGGCAAAAACAGCCTTAAGTCTTCTTGCTCATCCCGAAAATTTTCTTTCGAGTGTCCAAATAGGTATTACAATGGTTGGCATCATCTCAGGGTTGTATGGAGGCGTTGCTATTGTTGAAGATGTCACACCAATTATTGCGTCCATTCCATTACTGGAGAATAATTCAGTAGAGATCGCCTATCTCATCGTGGTAGGTATAATAACTTACCTTTCACTTGTCATCGGTGAACTCTTGCCTAAATCGATTGCCTTTAATGATCCTGAAGGAATTGCAATAGCTGTTGCCCCCGTTATGCATACTCTCGCAATTTTAACCATGCCACTGGTAAAAACTCTTACAATCTCAACCAAAATTCTTCAAAAGATTTTGAGGATTAAAGCGAAACAAGAATCACCTCTTTCAGAAGAAGAATTAAAACTTCTTATTAAACAGGGAGCACAATTTGGAACTTTCGACAGCTATGAGAGTGCTATGCTTAACAGTGTCTTCCGGTTTGGCGATCGCACGGCCCGCTCAGTAATGACCCCAAAACGGGATGTGATAGCTCTCGACCTTGATGATGGGTTTGATGTGAATTCAAAAATAATCTTTTCCTATGATTTTAAGGTTTTCCCTGTATATAAAGGAACCATTGATAATCTGATTGGAATTATCGAGGCAAAAGAATTTCTGAAAAGGTTTAATGTTTCAGGCGCATTTGATTTAAATGAAATAGTGATTCAACCCGTCTATATTCCTGAAACGCTTGTTTCCACCAAAGTAGTAGAGAGTTTTAGAAATTCGAAACGCCATTTTGGAATTGTGGTTAACGAATCAGGTTCATTTAAGGGTATTATAACTCTTCATGATATTATTGAAAATTTGCTGGGTGACCTTCCGGAAAAAGATGAAATTGATGATTCCCCTACCATCACATTACGCAAAGATAACTCATGGCTCGTGGACGGTACTGTCCTTGCTTGATATTCTCAATGAACAAATACCACTTCACCTCCCCACCCACGAAAGTGAATTTGTCACACTCGGAGGATTTGTTGCATCCAAACTTGGGCATATCCCAATTGCCGGAGAATTATTCAGTTTTAACGGCTTTCGGTTTGAAGTCGTTGACATGGATGGAAGACGGGTGGATAAAGTGCTTATCTCAGTTGAAGAATCAATTTATTAACAATTCGGAAAATAAATTAACCATATAAGATGCCATATTGAAATTTTTTAACTTTAGAAAAAATAAAAAAATTGGACTCGCGCTAGGTAGTGGTTCAGCCAGGGGGCTTGCACATATTGGAGTCTTAAAGGCAATCGAGGAATATGGGATCAAGATCGATTATATTGCCGGAAGCAGCATAGGTGCGTTTATAGGCGGGGCGTATGCCTTAGGCACACCACTGGTTGAAATTGAAAAGGCGGCACTTCAAACAGATTGGAAACTGGTAGCTAAAATTTTTTCACCGTCACTATCTTTGTCCTCAATCGCCAATTCAAAATATCTGAATGAATTTCTCAAAACATTTTTTGGGGTAACAACCTTCGAAGACCTGAAGATTCCGTTTGAAGCTGTCTCGAGTGATATCAAGACCGGTGAGCCTGTTATTCTAAATCATGGCAGCCTTCTTACTGCTGTCAGAGCCAGTATCTCAATTCCTGTTCTCTTCGCCCCTGTATCCATTGCCAACCGCAAACTTGTAGATGGTGGACTTGTGAACCCCACCCCCGTTGATCTGGTGAAAGCAAAGAAAATGGACACAATTATCGCTGTGAATCTTCGACGAAACTATTCCGAAAATCCTTCAAGTGAGGAATTGCAGACAATCACCGAAGATTCGGTTTTGAACGGACTCTCGATTAATGAGAAAGTTCAGTACTTTTTAAAACATCCCGTCGATTATTTTAATAGTGTGACTGAAGAACGACCCTCAGAAATGAAAATTTGGGAAGTATTGTATCAGTCATTTGATATTGTCCAGGACCATATAGGCGACCTCACAATGAAAATGGCAAAGCCTGACATATTAATTGAACCAAAAACAGAAGGTTTTTCACTTTTCGATTTTAATCGTGCACCTGAACTGATTGATATCGGCTATAATATTGCCAAAACTAAGCTGAAAGTTCTTGAGAGGAAATGAGGGTAAATCCCTCACTGCTATTTCACTTTTAGGATCAACGCAGTCTCGTCATCATACGGTTCACGATCACCGCGGAATTCTACAAGCTTTTCAGTGATAACATTATACTGTTCTTCAGATGTCAGGTGGTTGTTCGCAGCAAAAAGTTCTTTAAGCCGGTCATCACCAAACAGTTCGTTTTTTGAGTTCATCATCTCGGTGATACCATCAGAGAAGAGAAGTATCGAAGTTCCCGGAATTAGATCAAGTCTTACCTCTTCCAGATGCAGATCAAACAGATCACCCCGGTCCAGACCCACTGCAAGCCCCTTGGGCTGTAGATAATCTGCTTTACCGCCCTTGGCTATTAAAACCGGCGTATGGCCCGCCCTGCACACCCGCAGGCAGTTTAATTCGGTATCCAGACCCATCAGTGTCATTGTAATAAACCAGTTTTTACCCAGTGATTCGTAAATCTTCCGGTTGAGTTCTTTAAGAATTTCCGAAGGAGTTCTGTCATGTGAACAAAGCATGTGCAGCATCGCCTGAACCCTTGTCATGTGAAGTGAAGCAGGAAGTCCTTTACCGCTAACATCGCCAATAACGATAAAAAATCTTGACTCTGAAACTTTAATGATATCAAAATAATCACCACCAATATGTGAAGCGGGTATCATCTTCCCAAATATCTCAATATTATCCCTGATTGGAAATGAGCCGGGAAGAAGAGACTCTTGGATCTGCTTTGCGAGATCGATATCTCTTTCAAGCTGGGCTTTTCTCGTTTCAGCTTTGTAGAGTCGGGCATTTTCGACCGAAACTGCTATTTGGGACGTCACTGAACTTAATGACTCAAGATCACGGTCAGCGTATGGATTTCCGTTGTATTTTTCGCCCAGAGCAAGAAAGCCAATTAATCTTCTGTTTACTTTAAGTGGAAGAATAAGGTTGTAACCCTCATTCTTAAAAAACGCCCTGTCTTCCTTGTCGAAAACATCAAAGGATTCTTTATGAATTATCCTCTTTTTCCCTTCGTCGAGATAAACATTATATTTCAATTCAAAATCTTTTATGTCGGTATTGAGGGCATCAAGTTTTTCTACATTTCCAAATTCTTCGGCAAGGTGAAAGCTATCACCGTTAGCAAGGTAGATTGACATTTTTCTGACTATTATCAGATCCCTGAACATATCCTTAACTGACTTGAGGATGTTTTCCAAACCGACAATATTGACAAGTTCTTCACCATAATTCAACAAAATCTGATTATTAAAATATTGATCGGGGAAAAACCGTTTTGTTATAAAATCCTGAAATTTGTCTTTTGTTTTTTGAAACACTAAAGCAAAAATCACAAAGCTTAAAACTGCAACAAAGTTTCTATACTCTTCACCAAAGATTGTGCCCACACCCTGACCAAAACCATAGATGGAAAGGAAATAGATGACTGCAATACTCAAGGAGACACTTCCATAGAGTATTGTATTCTTTACCACAATGCTTACATCCATCAACTGATACTTGAATATGGCAATTGCAAAAGCAATTGGTATCAATGTTAAAGTTAACAGAACAATATAAAACTCAGGGTGGTTATAGAATATCAACGCATTGTTAGGAGCCAGGAAAATTATACCAAAAACACTGCCAATTCCCAAAAGATATACAGCTGCCAGCCACCTAAGAGGTATTCCCTCCTGTTTCTTTCGGTATTTGATCACACCTGCCACGAGAGAAACAAATCCGAAGAGGAGTGCAAAAATGTTTATGATTGAGATAAGGAACTCGGGATTTGGGAATGTTCTCATAGTTGAGGGATCACTCAACATCTCATTGGTTCTGTATATCGCCCATATCCCAGGAATTGTAAAGAACAAGTACAAAATATATGTTGAATACTTGTATTTTAAAATCTTACTCTTATGCGGGAAAAGGAGGAAAAAATGTACAAAAGTACCCGCCGCAAAACAGCTTGATAATAACATGGGATAATAGTAAAGTGTCGGGACATCAAACTTTGGGTTCATAAACATTAAACTATCAAGAAACGCACCTTTGGTTGATTGGATGGTTCCAAACACGCCTATCAAGTAGAACAGAGTCTGCAAAACGCCGTAGGGGTTTGAGATTATGACCAGATACCCCACCATTAACCAGACAAAATAGAAGATTGCATAGTAGAGATTGGGGTAATGAATCAATTTCTTGACAAATACATTTTTGGTAAGTATTTGTCCATCCCGTTTGATCGTATATTGAGCATATTCTCCATAATCGAGTTTATTAAGTATCTGTTGTGCAGTATATGTTTCTCTTATCGTTTCACCGTTGATCTTGAGGAGAATATCGCCGTTCTTAATTCCGGCTTTATCAACAACACCCCCGGATTTGATATCCTGAATAATTATCCCCCACTCGCCGGCTCTGTTTTTACCTGCAAACCACAAACACTCATCATTTGAGGTGGTGTTTATGAAAATCAGCTGGTAAATGCTGAGCAAACCAACAAGTGCCAACAACAGTGTAACACTGTTGATTATAAATTTTCGATCGAAGAAGATGCTGTTTATTCCCACTCTTACAACACCTTTATTACGATTATGGTAATATCATCCGATTGAAATGCACCGTTTGCATGGTCATAAACCGAATGTTTAATTTTTTCAAGTATTTCATTGGAACAAAGGCCTGCAACATCTTTTACTTCAGCTTCCAGCTTTTCATCCGTGAACTCCTCATCCTCAGGACTCTTGGCTTCGGTAACTCCATCAGTGAAGAGAATAATCAAGTCACCACTTTCGAGTTGTACGGTCTCCGAGATATATGGCATAAATGTTTTCATCACACCGAGTATTATACCTCCTTTGTCAAGGTAGATTATCTCGCCATTCCTGATAAGGAGGGGTGGATTGTGGCCAGCGTTCACATAACTTAGGGTTTTAGCGGCGTTATCGATAATCCCCCAGAAGAAAGTAATGAACTTACCGTCTGAGGTGTTCTCAGATACAAGATCGTTGATGGTACCTGTAGCATCATCGATCGAAACATTTTGAGTACAAATCGATTTCAAAAATGCCTGAAGGTTTGCCATTAATAGTGCCGCAGGAACACCCTTCCCCGAAACATCACCAATGGCAACAAAATATTTTTCATCGTCTTTTTTAATGATGTCGTAATAATCCCCACCCACTTGTTTGGATGATATCGAAGTGGCTGCAATTTCAAATGATGGCATCTGCGGAATCTCTTTTGGAAGCAGATTCTGCTGGATGTCTTTCGCCAGTTCAAGCTCTTCTTCAAGTTTTTGTTTCTCGAGTGCCTCTCTGAAAAGTCTTTTGTTTTCAAGAGAAATTATAGCAAGGCTTCCAATGGAATAGATAAACTCGATGTCACTATTACCATAAGATTGAGTGTTAACTCTTTTACCAAGAAGGATAAGCCCCTTTGTCTCGTTTTGCATCTTCATCGGCACCACAATCTCAACTTTTAAAGCAACCAGATCGTGATTAAGCTTTTCAAGATCTTCGCCGGCATAATGAGTGTCGATGTTTTTAAGCATCAACCAGTCAACTATATCTTTTAATTTACCTTTGTGGATGGTTGTCTCGAGTATTTTGCTTTTTTTATCCTCAAAATAATAATGGCATAAATTGAGGAAAGGAAATGTCCAAGTAGTGAGTAAGCAAGAAGTCTGCTGATTCTACTCTCTTCGGTGAGAAGTCCAAATTCCTTACTTAGTTCAAAAAGTGAACTGAGCCTGTTAATCCTGGAATCGAGATCACGGTTCACTTGTTTAAGTTCAGTAATATTCAGAGCATTCTCTATGGCAGTGCCTGCAATATTTAAGATTGTTCTTAAAAAATCTTTCTCTTCCTGCGAATAGGGCTGTTTTGTAATCTTTTCACCAAGAGCAATATAACCCAGATCTTTTCTTGATGAAGATATCTTTTCAACCACT
Organism: Ignavibacteriales bacterium; assembly: GCA_016714125.1. Classification (GTDB taxonomy): domain Bacteria; phylum Bacteroidota; class Ignavibacteria; order Ignavibacteriales; family Ignavibacteriaceae; genus UTCHB3. The sequence continues at coordinate 381,226 of JADJNX010000001.1, forward strand.
GAAGCACCAAGCTGGTTGTATGCCTGCAAGAGTGATTCTTGGTTAGAAACTGAATGTTTGGTGGAATTAAATGCAGATATTGTTTCAGCATTGATCCCTTTTGCAGTTTTGATACAGGCAACCCCCTGTTCCTCGATAACCACAAAACCCTTCGTGGTAAGAAATTTACCAAGACAACTAAACAAAAGGTTGTTCAGGGTAAAATTCAGATCAAGGCTTGAGTTCACAATTCTGCTGAACTCAACCAGAGCAGATAAATTTCTTTGGAGTTTAAGAGTTTCCGTATCAGCCATTTTTAAGCAATTTTTTTCTTCAAAACAAGTTTATTATACTCACCGGAGACAGAAAGATAGTCAACCTCATCCATCAATATTTTCATTAGATGGATTCCCAATCCGCCTCTTTTTTCTCCTTCAGATAAGAAACCATATCTGGAGATTTCACTTGCGTAGGATTAAATCCGGCTCCATAGTCGGTAAGTATTATTGTGCATTCCGTATCATCACAGATGAAAGTGACTATTATTACACCTTCAGGGCTGTTTTTGTAAGCATGTCGAATTATGTTTGAAGCTGCTTCATCAACGGCAAGAATTAGCTTGTCGATAACTTCCTTCCTGATGAGAAAACTGAGAGCCGAAGTGCTCACAAATTCCCTTATCAGCGACAGATTTTCGGTGCTGCTCTTAACTCTTAATTCCAGGTTGTTAGAGTTGTTGTTATTCACTGTGTTTAAGCACCTTGTTGTTTAAATTTGTTCAATGCATCCTTCTCATCATCCAGGATGTCATAGAGCAATGGAAAACCGAGGAGATCGAATATCCCGTAAACTGCGGGCTTCATCTCCACAAGTTTTATATCGCCATTGTTCTCTCTCATCGTCTCTATGTATGCCATAAAGACGCCGAGACCGGCTGATGATATATATTCAAGATCTTTAAAGTTTACCACAACCTTATATTTATTTTGGTCAATCAAGCCTGTAAAAGCCGACTCAAGGTCGGGAGCAGTATGAGCATCAAGGTAGCCACTTAGTTCTACTATGCTGAACTCCTCACTCTCTCGTAAACTTGTCTTAAATTCTGCCATTATTTTTTCTCCGGATTATTTCTTTTTAATATCATTAAGGTGATATCGTCATGTTGGGGTTTTGTTCCGGCAAATTCTGTCAGATCACTTATAATCTTAAGTGCCAGTTCGTTCATCCCGATATCTTCATTACTTGAAACAAGCGATTTTAACCTCTCTGTTCCAAAATCTTTCATTTGTTCGTTTTTCATCTCATTAACACCATCGGTGTAGAGTACAATACTCTCATCTTCTTTAAGGATGAACTTCTCTTCTACTAATTTTTCGCCGAATAGTTCCGTATAATTCATCCCAAGACCAAACCCCGAAGGCACTCTTTCGATGATCCCCTCAGCAGTTTTGTGAAGTACGGGACAATGTCCTGCCCGTGCTATTATAACTTCCCCCGTTTTTGGATTAAAAGTACCAAAAACAGCGGTACTGAAAACTCTTCTGTCGAGAATTCTTTTCAGGACATAATTTGCCTCAACCAAAATTTCTTTTGGACTCCATTTAACAGTGGAGAACGATTCCAAAATCCCTTTTAACTCTGCCATCACAAAAGCTGCTGATATACCCTTCCCCGATACATCCGCTATTACAAACCCTGTGATCCCATTTGGAAGTGTGAAAAAATCGTAATAATCGCCACCAACTTCAAAAGCCGGAATAAAAACCGCTGCCACTTCATAATTTTCAAATACAGGAAGTTTTTCCGGCAAAATCTTTTGTTGCATCTCCCTGGCGACATCAAATTCTTTTTCGAGACGCTCTTTTTCTATCGACTCTTTAAGCAGATAAGAGTTCTCGATTGCAACCGAAGCATAATCAGCAAATGTCTGAATGATGTTTTTTTCCTCATCATCATATTCCACCGCATCTTTTTTCAACAAAACAAGTATCCCGTGACATTTTGAGTAGGATACCATCGGAACAAGATAAACAATGGCATACTGCTCATCAGTTATTTCGCTTCTGTAAAACTCTTTTAAATCACCCATTACAATTTTTTTGACGGTCGTAAGATCCTGCTTCTTACGAATAAAATTGGTGATCTTCTCCGAAGTTACAAAGCCCGTCCCTTTTATCCCCTCCACCCTGTTCGTCCCGCTGAAGAGTATCAACCAGGAAGCATCTGCCCCCGAAACATCAGCACCCAACTCTGAGATAGTATCAGAGAGTTCTTTTGGATCAAATACCTGATTAATCAGTTTACTGAAATATTGAAGAGACGAAATCTCTTTTGTCCGCCTGTCAAATGCTTCCGCGGTAGGAAGGTGGAACAAAGTAGTAAAAAATAAAACGCTAAAATAGATTATTCCATAAACGGTCATAATATTATTGAAGCGGTAAAATGAGTGTGAGAAACCACTTAGCAAATTGTAATAGGTCGAGTCGTTTGGATTCATCGCAAGATAAAAAATATGCATCCCAATCAACAAAACCGAAATTAAAAGCAATTGCCTTTTCTGTTTCTTTTTAAGAAAAGCAATCCAGGATATTTTCAGGCTGTTCATAAAAATCAGGATTGTTGCCACCACATAAAAGGTGATTGTGAGAAACTCCATCGATTCGTATTCCTTTGTCCCCAGAAAGGATGTAAAGGAAGCTAATGCAATAAAGATGAGCATTGCGTTAAAGTAGATGTTCAGATTTTTGCTTTGTTTCAGGAAAAAGAGATGTCTGAAAATTACGAGGGAGGCTACTGATAAAATTATCGTTGCTGCATTAAAAATAAAGATCAGGGGAAGCAGTTCAAGACTAATGGTTTTGCCATAATCGATGTTTGAAACCGGGAAAAGACTCTCAATTGAGTTAAAAAGCAACTTGAGAAATATCCCGGAGAAGACCAACACGAGCATCGAAGTAACCAACCAGGTTGGGAGCATTTTTACGCTGGATGTGACCTTGATCGATTCGGAGACCAATAGAAAAAGAATCAACACCGAAAACGATTCGAGTATCAGGATTGAACCTGTATCGTTACCGGAGATGAAGATTGTTCTAAGTATGCTTAATGCAATAAACCCGGCAACACCAAGGGCTAAATACCGGTTTTTAATAAATGTGGAGATTTGCAAATTTGCTCTATAATTATTTTACTGTATTTGGTGAATAAAATACCAAAAAAGGAAATCTCTACAAAATAATCATTGATAAAAGGAAATATTGAGGGATGGGTTAATCCTTTTAGGTGGAAAAATGGTGATATGGGTTAATCCTCTTTTCATCCTCTTGGTCGATTGTCTTCCCACCCCCTGTGATATATATTGCCATGTGATTAAAGTGAAATCCTTAAGGTATATATCACTAACGAGCATTAAAACCGGAGTCAATAATGGAAAGAAGTTTGAACGGTCTGATTGGTTATTCAATCATGGCAAAGGATGGAGAACTTGGGAAAGTTGCCGAGTTCTATTTTGATGATAAAAATTGGTTGGTCCGCTATCTGGTGGTCGAAACGGGAAACTGGTTTTTTAATAAAAAAGTATTGTTACCCCACAAAGTTTTGGGGTCAGTTGACTGGGAAAAGGAAACATTTCATGTTAACCTTACAACCAAACAGGTTGCAGACAGTCCGGACGTTGAAACAAAACTGACTGTTTCACGCCAGCACGAAATGGAACTCTTCTCCTACTACGCGCTCCCCTATTATTGGAGTGATCTGGCAATAACGGCACCTATTATCAACCTCCAACCCGATCCGATAATGGATGAGGATGGAAAAGTGATCCCTCCACCAAAAAAGAATCCCCACTTGTGCAGTTCTGAAATAGTTGATGGTTTCCATATTCAGACAAACGAAGGTGCTATTGGTCATTTGGCTGATTTTTTACTCGATGATGATACATGGACAATAAACTTCCTGGTTGTCAACAAACACAATTGGCTTCCTGAAGAAAAGATGTTGCTCTCACCAAAATGGGTTGATCATATTGATTGGGATGAATCAAATATTTATGTTGACCTCTCAAAAGAAACGATAAAAAACAGTCCCGAATTCGACCCAATCCAGACGATCGGCACAGACTTTCAGGATCCAAAAAAAGTTTAAAATCGTGAAATATCTTTTTGACAATTATTTCATCGATTAAAGGAATTTAACATTGTGGTAAAAATATTATCAACTTCAACAATTAACCATATTGCTTTCATCGGCAATTATGAGCCTCGACAGTGTGGTATTGCCACTTTTACGACTGATCTTTGTGAGTCGATATCCAGCTATTATCCTGAAACATCGTGCATAGCCATTCCGGTTAATGATGTGGTTGAAGGTTATGACTACCCCTCACGGGTTCGATTCGAACTTCAAGAAAAGGATATAGACACATATCTGACAGCAGCCGATTTTTTAAATATCTATGATGTTGATGTTGTTTGTCTTCAATTTGAGTATGGCATTTTTGGCGGAAAAGCTGGGCGACATATCATCCCGCTTCTTCGTGAATTACGCATGCCGGTTGTAACAACTTTACATACAATCTTAAAAAATCCCGATCCTGATCAACTAAGTGTTTTGCAGGAGATAGCCTCCCTTTCCGAACGACTGATTGTGATGAGCGAAAAAGGAAGGCAATTCCTTGAGGAGATCTATAAGGTCCCACCCGAAAAAATTGATATGATCCACCATGGGATTCCTGACATCCCGTTTGTTGATCCAAGTTTTAACAAAGATCTTTTTGGTGTGGAAGGTAAAACTGTAATTCTGAGTTTTGGCCTCCTTTCTTCAAGTAAAGGAATTGAGACTGTAATCTCGGCTCTGCCTGAAATTATAAAATACCGCCCCGAGACAGTTTATATGGTTGTTGGAGCAACTCACCCTCATGTAATTCAAAATGAAGGAGAAACTTACCGTCTCTCACTTCAGAGGCTGGCAAAACAAAAAGGGGTGGAAAAGAATGTAATTTTCTATAACCGTTTTGTGACGATTGACGAGTTGATTGAATTTATTGGGGCTGCTGATATCTATATTACCCCTTACCTGAACGAAGCTCAGATTACTTCTGGTACACTGGCTTATACGATGGGTGCCGGAAAGGCTGTGATCTCAACTCCTTATTGGTATGCAGAGGAATTACTCGCCGAGGGCAGAGGGGTAATAACTCCTTTCAAGGATTCTGATGCACTGGCAAAACAGGTAATTAATCTTCTCGATAATGAAGCTGAACGACATGCCATGCGGAAACGCGCTTATCTTTTTGGGCGGAAAATGATCTGGTCAGAGGTTGCTCAAAAATATATGGAAAGCTTCGAGAGAGCAAGATCGGAACGACGACACTTCATCCCGGCAGCATCAAAATTTACACATAAAGACAAACACCTGAGGGAATTGCCGCCAATCAAACTTGATCATTTTATCATTTTAACTGACGACACAGGCATATTCCAGCACGCACTTTTTACAGTTCCAAATTATGCCCATGGATATACAACCGATGACAATGCCAGAGCATTACTGGTAGCAAATCTGTTGGAACAATTGGGGATCAAGACAGTGAAGGACCTGACCTACAGGTATCTTGCATTCCTTGGTTATGCATTTAACGACCAAACAGGCAGATTTCGGAATTTTATGGATTATCAACGACGATGGTTGGAAGATACGGGTTCGGAAGACAGTCTGGGGCGTTCCCTTTTAGCTTTGGGAACCTGGTTAAGGCACTCAAATACAGCAGTGCAAAGCAATACCGCAGGATGGTTGTACGAACAGACTCTCCCTGCAATTCTTGCCACTACCAGCCCAAGGGCCTGGGCATTTTCTCTTATAGGGATTTATGAATATCTACAAAAATTTGCAGGTGACAGAAGAGCCAACAATGTGAGAGATGAACTTGCACAACGGATTTTTACTCTCTACAAACAAAATTCATCCAAAAAATGGAGATGGTTCGAACAAGAACTTTCTTATTGCAATCCTGTTCTGTCACAGGCACTGATTCTTTCCGGCGTTTCGATGAAGGACAAAAAAATGCTTAAAGCAGGTATCGACTCGCTTACCTGGCTCGCAAATCTTCAACATTCAAAAGAGGGATATTTTGTTCCGATAGGATCGAATGGATTTTATAAACGGGGAGGTGAATGTGCTCGCTTCGATCAACAGCCGGTTGAAGCTCAGGCAATGATCTCCGCATCAATAGCAGCCTTTGATGCCACGGGTGATCCAAAATGGAAAGAAGAAGCATTTAATGCATTTGAGTGGTTTTTAGGTAATAATGACTTAAATCTTATGATCTATGACCCAATAACGGGCGGTTGCAGAGATGGATTACATCCCGATCGGGTAAATGAAAATCAAGGTTCAGAATCAACTCTGGCATATCTCCAGGCTTTATTGGAACTGCGGTTATTTAATCAGTCACAATTATTATTGGAAGCAACAACATCATGAATAATCAGTATGCAGTTCTTTTTCACAGGAACAAGCTTAATCCTATTTTAACTGCCAATAACTGGCCATATCCAATAAATTCTGTTTTTAATGCGGGAGCAACCCTGCTTAAAGACGGTACTACGCTACTTCTTTGCCGTGTTGAGGAGAGATCAGGCATTTCTCACTTTTGTGTTGCAAAGTCGGCGAATGGTGTTGATGGTTGGATAATTGACAAAAAGCCGACACTTCGACCCGATCCTGATAAGTTTCCCGAAGAATTATGGGGTATTGAAGACCCAAGGATAACTTATGTGCCTGAACTTAAAAAATATGTTATTGTTTATACAGCTTACACCCGGGATGGTCCGGGGGTTGCGCTTGCGCAGACCGAAGACTTTATAACATTTGAGAGGTTTGGTGTTATCATGCCTCCTGATGATAAGGATGCTGCGCTGTTACCCAGGAGAATTAATGGCTCCTGGGCAATGATCCATCGTCCCGTTAGTGCCCCGAGGGCACATATGTGGATTTCGTATTCACCCGATCTGAGAAACTGGGGAGAGCATACACTGATGATGAATGCACGGAAAGGTGCATGGTGGGATGCTAACAAGATCGGTCTCTCTCCCCGCCGATAGAGACTCCTGAAGGATGGCTCCTTATATACCACGGTGTTAAACTTTCGTGCGGGGGTTGTATTTATAGACTCGGATTGGCTCTTTTTGACCTGGAGAAACCTGAAATCTGCCTTAAAAGAGGGAGAGAATGGATATTCGCGCCTGAAGAGCCATATGAGCTTAATGGTGATGTTGGTAATGTTGTTTTCCCTTGCGGTTATACTCTTGCAAAGGATGGCGACACTCTCAATATTTACTATGGAGCGGCTGATACCTGTATCGGTCTTGCTACTGCCAGTCTTAGTGAATTACTGGATTGGCTCGATAAAAATTGTGAAGAATAGTGGCGGTTAGATAACCACAGGTTTTTTATCTTTTTTCGGTTTGACTGGTTTAAATTCTTCTCGGAATTTTTTCATCTCTTCGCGAAACTTTTTCATCTCTTCGTTGAATTCTTTAAATTCTCCATCGAAGTTTTGAAACGGCATGTTGAAGTTGAAGAGTGTGTCTTTTCCATTGAACTTAAATATCATGAGAGAGTCAAGTCCCTTAACATCGAGATTTTTTGGAACGACTATCTTAAAATTGGCACTGTCTTTCCCAGGGAAGTTCATGTCGAAGTTGAAACCATCTGTGGTGTCAAACTTGAATTCGATAAACTTGTCATGACCGAGTGAGTCAAATTTCATGTCAAAACTGAGTCCCCTGCCATTTGGGAATTCCCGCATCTCAAACTCAAAGTTCTTCATGCTGAGTTCTACCAAGGAGTCGATTCTCCCAAGTTCGATCATGGTTGGCATTTTATTTTCAAAGGCAAAGTCGGGGATGTCAAATTTTATAAAATTGGTATCAACAAAGACTTTAAATTTTTTGGTTTTTGATGAATCTCCAAGTTTACCGTGGAATCCGCCATATTTCTGTTTTTTCGGGGCAAGTTTTACCTGGGTGTTTTTAAGGATGTTAACTTTGTTAACAACAGGGATATTATAAGACGGATCCTGACTGTCCACTCTGATTGAGGTAACAAATACTGTGTCGGGATTTATGCATACAAAGATTCTTCAGTGTCGGCAAAATCCACCGATGCAAATGCGGGCATCGATTCCATTAATCCGGCAGGCATGGCTCTGGCAAAAGTTTTGTTTTCAGCAGCAATCGCAAGTATTTCAGCTTTTAATGCAATATTATAATTCCAAAGGTTTGCATTAACGGCAACGGTGTTGTTGTCGTTTACAAGGATGGAACCCCGAATCTTATCTTCATATTTTTTTAACACATTGTTCAGCTTAATTTGCTGTGCCTGATCAAGATCGAGTTTTTCAGTAAACTCTTTGAGACTCATTATACTGTCCCCAAGGGAGGATTGTCTTATAGCAAATGAAGCACCGCTTGCCGATTCATCAAGACTGATAACATTTTTACCCCCACCGTCAATTGGAAGTACCTGACTGAAAGCAAAATTAAATATGTCATCTCTTGTAAGTTCATCTTCCTGGAAGTAGGGGCGAAGGTTTTTTGTATAAAAATCGATAATATTCCCTTTTTGTGTCTCAAAGAGATCATCCATAAATTCGGGACTGAGTTTAAAGAATGACATTAACACTACAGTAAGGACAACAAGACCAAAGGCAGGTTTGTAAAACGTTTTTAATCCTCTTGCCTTTTTATTCTCTTTTTTAATGTACTCATTCAGTCTGGAGACAAAATAGTGGTCTTCCGGAAGTTTTGGAAGACTCTCCACCGTTTTTTTGAGATTTTTATATTCGTCAAATTTTTCTTTGAATGCGGGCGAATTTTGTATCTTTTCTTTATATATCGCCTCTTGATCTTCCCGCAGTTCTCCATCCGCCATAGCGGAAATATTCTCAAAATCTTTATCAAATTTTTTCATAAAAGCTCCTCGCGCCAGGGCTGAAGCATCTTCTTCAGCGATTCTCTGGCTCTAAAAATTCTTGATTTGATGGTACCTATCTCACAGCCTGTTGCATCAGAAATCTCCTGATAACTCATGCCTTCAAAATCACGGAGTATCAAGGGTTCCTTTAACTTCCGGGGAAGCTTCGCAACAGCATCTCTTACCATTTCATTTACATCAAAGTTTTCCTTAAAACTACCCGGCTCAACGACGTTCTCTGTGTCATCACTGCTGAATGCCGAGAAAACCGACATTATCTTCTGCTTCCTGATGTGGTCACGAATTTTGTTGATTGTGATTGTGTATAACCAGGTGGTGAACTGGGATTGGAAGCGGAAGTGGGAGAGTTTCCTGTAAACCGAAAGGAATACTTCCTGACTGATATCATCAATCGATGAGGTCGCACCAAGGTTAAGATAGATAAGATTTCTTACCTTCTCTTTGTGGCGGTTTACGAGGTCATTAAAAGCCGTTTCCTCTCCCTCATTAAATGCTTTAATCAGGGAAAAATCGTCTTTCAGATTGAAGATGTTTTGTGCTTGCTGCATACCTTCATTAATTTCTTTTTCGTTCATAGCTTTTGACGGACTCCTTTTGATTTAAGTTCCACAAACTGACGAACTTTGTTATTCAACGAGAAAACAAAAATATGCAATTATAAATTCACCGGGTGAAATTATTTATGGGGTGTAAATTTTCAGGATGGGTGGAACCGAACCATTCTGATATAATGAATCGATTGAATTAGAACAAAAAAAAGGCTGTCCATTTTCATGAACAGCCTTCAAATTTGAAAGTTACTTTTGGATCATTAAATCATTAATAATTGCATTTCCAAAATTTCTTTCTGAATATCCACCATTTACTATTTAACCAGAATCATCTTTTTGGTTGAAGTAAACTTCTGTTTACCATCGGATGAAACTGCTGTCATTCTGTATAGATACACTCCACTTGGAAGATTGGATGCATCAAAAGAGGTTGAGTAAATTCCTGCAACTACTGATTCTTTTGCAAGTACTGTCACTTCCTGTCCAACAGTGTTGTAAACGGTTATATTTACATCTGCATCAAAAGGAATTGAGTACCTTATAACAGTTGAAGGATTAAATGGATTAGGATAATTCTGATCAAGTGAGAACTCAGTTGGAATTGTATTCTTACCCGATTTTATGTTCATTACACTGGAAACAGCCATATAGATATTTCCATTTGCAGTACCTCCGTAAATCACACCCTCTCCACCAGCGTCAGGTGTGCTGCCGTTTGGAACGATCAGGAGTGAACTGAGACCAAAACCTCCCAGACCAATACTTGCCCATGTATTACCTTTATCAGTTGATACAAAGACTCCACCGGAGTAGGAAGTAGCGAAGATATTATCGTTTCCATCGATACGCATCTCGTAAACATAAGTTCCCGGGAATGTTGTTTTGAACCAGGTTGAACCGTTGTCGGTGGAGCGATAAAGTCCATCTCCATAGGTTCCGGCGAAAACATCACCATCAGAATCGGAAGCAATTGCCCAGATAAAATTGTATCCCATGTTTACAGGTACCCAGTTGTTGCCCTGATCAACAGATTTAAATACACCGCCACCAAAAGTGCCAACAAAGAGACTGTTGTTACTGTTAACGGATATGCCGGTTATGATAAGGTTATTACCAATTCCGGAATTTACCTGAGTCCATGTGATACCATTATCAAGTGACCGATAAACGCCGAATCCCCAAGTTCCAGCATACAGATTCCCGGAGGCATCCATCTTTATCGTGCGGACATCTTTGTACTGTAGTGATCCAAGAGCCCAGGCCGTACCATTGTTGGTTCCAACATAGACACCGGTAACCGTGGCAGCATACAAATTCCCGTTTGAATGCATTCTTAACGCCCATATAGCACCGGAATAAATATTCTGGTTTACATGGATCCAATCAGGACTGTTTCCTATCCTCTTATAGATATATCCACTTGCTGTACCGGCAAAGATATTACCCTGACCATCAGATTCGAGGCATGTAACTACCTGACCTGCAGGGAAGTTACCAATCTGCTGCCAGTTTCCTGATCCTGTTCCACCACCTGTTGAAGTTGGTGAATAAGTGGAAACTGCTGTTGCAGAGTTATTTGAATGATCTGAGTCTGGAAGATCACTGCCTGTTAGTGAAGCCACGTTAACTATAGTAAGATTTCCCGGGATGTTTCCGAGGAATGGTGACAAGTTAAATTGTCCACTACCGGTCATCGATTTAACAATGGTTTGACCTGTAATTATTCCTGCAGGGAAGTTCAGATGAGCAAAAGGAGCGAGTAAGGAACCTTTCACATCAATACCTGAAATGCTCAATAATGTTGCTTCCGGGAAGTTGAAGATTACATTATTGATCGCAGTTCCGTTAACATGTAAACCACCATGCCAGTTAAGATTTGTACCAAGGATATTGACTATCACGGCAGAACCGTTTGGCACAGTGATTTCCAGCGAGTTGGCATTATTCAGATCATTACCATTTACTGTGAAGACATTAAGATAAGGATCATTGTTGATAAGGCTTATTGTACCCCACTGGAAGGTAGTGGTACCATTTGAGGCATATCCACCAAGCTGTGTACTGAGATTTTCAAGGTGCGTTTTTGCATCTGCAAAATCAATTACAGTGTTATCATGTCTTAATGTGCCTTCTTCGATCGAAACAGCCGATATTGGAAGATTTGTTGTTCCGCCATATACAACATTTCCGTTATATACCCGACCACTTGTGTAAAGGAGATTTCCTCCTACAACCAGAACATCTTCTGCTCCGTTTGAGTTTGGAAGTTTATCACCAACACTGTAGTTTGAAAGGGTGGCATTTCCGCCTACTGCAAGTTTTCCTTCGGTATCAGCAGAAGGCTGATTCAAATCCCTGAGTATAAAAACAGTGTAGGGTTTTGCAGGACAAAGAGCGATATTAACAAGATTTAATGCAGAGCAATCAACCGAAACATTGATTGTAATTGTTGCTGATGCACCGTTTGTTAGTGAACCTACTGTCCAGTCACCCGTTAAGGATGAATATGAACCTTGTGAAGCAGTTGCAGATACAAAAACAAGACCAACAGGGAGAACATCATTCACTATGATGTTATTTGCGTCAACGGGACCATTGTTTTTTGCAGTAATCGTATAGCTATAGTTCTGTCCACATGTGATTGTTGCAGCACTTGTAGTTTTAAGTACCTCAATATCAGTTTCATTGAGTAACATACCTGCATCAATTGTGGAAATGTTTTGTCCTGATGCAACGGTAAAACATGATGTTTTTCCTGTCACAGGGTCAGCATCAGAATCTTTGCTATCATCAATACCCGCATCCTTGGTGGTAAAGGTATAACCTGAAGGAAGTATGTATTTCACATAGTAACTGCCTGCTGCTACACTACTGAAAGAAAATGATCCATCAAATGCTGTTGAAGTGGAGGTTATAAGGTTATTATCGCAATCGTAAAGCTTTACGGTAATGCCTTCCAGTCCATCTTCGCCATTATCTTGAACACCGTTGCCGTTTTCATCATTCCAAACATAATCACCAATCGAACCGCTTGGTGCTACATTCATTCCGGCATCAATACTGGTAATATCCTGACCTAAAACAAGATTTACACAATCTGTTTTGCCGGTTGAAGGATTTACATCAGAATCGGCATTATCGTCTCCGCCCTGATTCAAAGCTGAGAATACATAACCAGATGGGGTTACGAACTTAACATAGTAACTTCCGGGAGCCAATTGTGCAAAATTATAATTCCCGTTTGCATTGGTTGTAGTACTTGCCACAAGCACATCATTACATGTGTAAAGTTGTACCGCTACATTCTCTAACCCGGGCTCAGAACCATCTTGAATACCATTCATATTCAGATCATCCCAAACCTTGTCACCAATCGATCCATTGGGGATCATTCCGGCATCAATATTAAGGTTTCTTTCACCACCGGCAAGAGTAAAGAGGTCGGTCCTGCCATTGTTAGGGTTGGCATCAGAGTTTGCTGCACCATTGATATTTTGTCCATCAGCATTTTTTGCTGTAAAATCATAAACAGAAGGTAGAACAAATTCAACGCTGTAGTCACCAGGGAGCACACCATAGAAAACATATTCACCATTTGGATTTGTTGTAACTGTAGCCACAACATCTCCGGTACTGTTCAACAGATTTACTGTTACACCTGAAATACCCGGCTCACTACCATCCTGAAGACCGTTTTTATTTTGATCTTCCCATATCTTATCGCCAATTCGGCCGAAAATGGGGGTGATTGAAGTAAAGTTTACCGAACTCTGGAGTGCATTTGCTGTTCCGGTATTTATAATGTTCACAGTTCCCGAAGGAAGATCTTCAAAAGCTTTTATTGTGGCCCTGAAGGTTATCTCGTATGAACCACCTACCGGAAGTGATGTTGAAGGATTTATTACTTTTCCACTTCCATCGAGTGGGAAAGCAGTTCCGGAGCCATCATCCGAAATCTGAGTTATTGAACCATTATAATCCTTAAATGTAGTGGTGTTAGGAACATAATTCAATTCAACAGGCAGATTATCAATTACAGTTATATCGGGTACCGGTGCTCTTGAAATGTTGTTGACAACAATCTTGTATAAAAAGTTCGTCACCGGGGCTGATAAAACCATCACCATCATTATCCTGATAAAGGGTACCATTTTTCCCTGCATCATAGAGAGGAACTGGTGGAATTCCCGTTCCAACATCAAGTCCGGGAGCTGATGAACTCGCAGTTAAGGGATCCTGACCCCATGCTGCTGCCAGTTTGATGCCCGGTGCAAGTGTATATACGAGGGTTCCTGTCTGATTTCTGTCGTTGTTATCATAAATCTTGGCACGATCCAATTCTCGCAGGGAATAACTTATATCATATTTGTTTCCATTGGGATCAGTATTTGAACCTGTAGTTGGATCGGCATCAAAATCCGCATAAATTGTTACAGGGCTGTTACCATTTCCCAATGGTGTAACCCAAATTGGATTTCCATTTTCATTAGGATTGGTTGAAGATGTAGGATCTCTGCCAATTCCAAGACCAACAAGTAATTGAGGTGTTAGAGCTCCTTCACCAACGAGAGTAAATCCCCAGTCCCATGTTCTATTGGTACCGGTGGATGTAGAGGAACCATTGGCATCTGTCGCTGACAAAGCATGAAAAGGAGAACCATTACTTGAAATAAAACTTGCACCGTATCCATCGGGGATTACCTGTTTTGCATAATCTCCTGCTGCTACAGTTATTGGGGTGGTTGTTAATGTATTTCCACCTGAACCTGTACGAGTTGTATAATTTACTGTGATTGAACTCGAACCGGGATTGTATAAAAACACTACTGTATTTGTACCCGATACTGACTGGGCAGAGTTGGGAGTGGAAACAGGAGTATAATATCTGCTTGCTAACAGCGGGGTAGGAGTTAATCCAAAGAAGCGAGTCTCATAAGTTTCCCCTCTATCGCCGGAGAGTAGATCTACCTGCACGGGTTTGGAGGAAAGTATTTTTGCTCCAACATTCACACCTCCATTAACCAGATAGGCTTCGCCTTCATTAAGAGAGAAATTCAATTCGTATGAACCATTTGCATCGGCGTCAACCTGAACATTTGCTCCACCAACTCCTGCCATAATTGAAAATCCTGTATAATCATAAATACGGAAATCAAAAGAGGATGGCATATCTTCGCCGACAGGAGAAACGAAAGATGTTCCCCAGTTATCGGTGTCAAAAGTTTCATTTGCCGCAGCAAGTAGTGTGTTTGGTCCTGTTCCCCATCCTGTTCTTGTGATTGCGATGGTTTTGGTTGAGGCTATCTTGTCCCCACCATCAAAATCGATCGCTAATCGGTTTGTGGATGTTACAGGATTATTAAGAACAATTACCATTCCGGCATTGATAATATCACCCGGAACTCCCGGAGGTGCACCATTCGCCGGATTGCCATCACCCCAGATTTGAGTTCCACCCGGGTTAGCGCCACTATATAAGTTTGTAGGATTTGAAATATCAGGCTCAAATCCGTTTTCCCACCTGATCATAATAGATCACTGTATTGCCCGCTACTGCGGCAATTGAAATATAGGTCTGTACGGGGTTTGTGACCGCTGTTCCCTGTCCTGAAAGCACTGTCTGTAAGGTCAGGAGCAATTGATCTTCAGGTATTGGTACATAAAAAAACTGAACAGGCACCTGATTTGGAGTCTGAGCTTGCACAGTTGTCCCAATCATAGCTGTCGCCAATGGCAACAGTACACTGAAAAGAGCGAATAACCTTAAGAAGCTTTTTTTGCTGCTCCCCAATAGGTTATCCCTTCCAGGGCAGAACGAAATTGGATTATTTAGAGGATGTTTCATATTAGATTACTTTAAAGTTATTGGTTAGAAAATATCCCCCTATATTCCAAATATCGTGCCATAACTGGAAAAGTATCTTTGATTCCTCTTTAACAGGCATTAATTCTAATTTTAGGAAGCACAATAATTGCAATCTGAACAGGATTTAGATAATCTGGTTTCATACCGTGAAATTGCCATTATTCTCATTATGAGTCACTTTTTGCTATTTTTTGCGAGGAAAAAGAGAATTGATGTTCATTTTTAGATCAAAAATCTCTAAATTTCATCTAAAATTAACTTTTCTCATTAAAAGACATACATTTCTCCGGAGCCACCTTGATTCTCATAATGGTACAAAAAAAAAGGCTGCTTGTTACTTAAGCAGCCTTTGAGCAAATAAATAAAATGGTATCACGACCAGTTATTCAAAGTGCGAGGTTTTTCCACCGTCTGCTCAAATGTATTGTTCATAACCGTGAACCTGGAGCGGTTGATTGTGGATCTGGATGTAGTTTTAACTTCGGAAAATGAACCTCTGGAAATTGTTGCCGTCGAAATAACTGTCTCTGTATTAGGGACTGTTTCGATAGAATAAGAAACCACATTTGAATTGTTTTGGTAATTGTCAAACTGTGTGACAGGTTCTTTCTGACTATTTTGTCGAATTTCCGGCTCAAATGATACATTTCCACTACTTTTTCCTTTGACCTTATAAATGATAAAACTGGTCAAAGCAAAAACAAATATCATCCCAAAGGTTATCTGAGATATATAGAGGGTTAAACTTGCAACATTCATATTTGTGCTCTCTGCTTCTTTTATAAAATTCTATTAAACTCGTTTATCATTCTTCATTACCTGAATTGAATCTGTGAAGATTCGTGAGCAAGATGATGAAGAATCACCTGCAATGAACAATCATCGATTGTCATGCATGAAGAGAAATAATCTAAATAAATATCACTTATATGTATCAATTTCCATGCCAAAAAAAGCCTCCCCATTTCTGAGGAGGCATAGACATTATCAATTTTTGGTTATAATATTACTTCATTAAAACAAGCTTTTTTGTCATCTTAAATTCACCGGAGGTAAGGGTATAAAAATAGATTCCTGAGGTGATTTTTGTAGCATCAAACTTAATTTCATAACTTCCTGCTTCCCTTGTCTCATTTACCAAAGTCGCCACTTCTTCACCCATTGTGTTATATACTTTGAGTGAAACCACGCCTGAAACGGGTAAGGAGAAGCTGATTGAAGTTGTTGGGTTAAACGGGTTTGGAAAGTTCTGATTCAATTCAAATTTTTCTGGAACTCCGATCAACACTTCATTCAACAAATCATAAATTTTGGTAGTACCATCAAGATCTTTTTGGATCAATCTGTAGTAATAATTTCCTGAACCGAGGCTTTTATCGGCGAAGGAATAATGAATCACGGCTGTTGAAGTGCCGGCTCCGGCAACTTCTCCGATCGTTACCCAACTGCCATCACCTGATTTTCTTTCGATCGAAAAACCGGCATTGTTTGTTTCGGTTGCTGTTGACCATTCGAGTAAAACAGAATTACCATTTACGGCAGCACCAAAATTGTTCAACTCAACAGGTACAATCTGATTTCCGAGAGTTCCGTTTGTGTTGATTTTTTGCCCGTAAACACCGTCACCAACTCTTTCATCAGTCCAGAATGCAAGCCCCGCACCGGTGATATCCGAAATGATTTGAAGTCTGCTTTTGTTCGAAACGAGGGATGAGAGAGCTATTGTGCTTCCCCAAACATTTGCACCTGAGGAGTTAATCATCAAGCCTTGAATAGTATTATTTAGTCCGGAGACATCGCCGACATTATAAACAATGTAAGAGGAACTTGCAAGAGTTGCCAGATCATAACCGAGAATATTTGCTGATCCTGTCATTGGACGAAGTATGATACCGTCATCGGTGAATTGTCTCACTCCGGTGGCACTAAATTTTTGAACCGCAAGTCCATCCTGATTTTGATTGGAATTGGTAAATCTCCAAAAAACCATCACTTCTTCTGAATCGGTTAGTTTACCTGCTCTTGGGTTAAATTTATGGATATTTCCAGTTGTGGCAACCTCTGCTCCATTAGCAGGAAAAGCCAATGTTCCGTCAGATTTTACACGCTGAACCCATGAACTTTGTAAATTTATTGAGTTTCTGTCGTCATGCCAGGCAATAACCACACCATTCACCCCATCAGGAGCTGCATATTGTGCAGTGAAAGCCATAACTTTTCCAAGATTTTGAACCCAAACTCCACCTGTACCCCATTGAGGAGCTCCGGCAGAATTAAATTTTTGAGCGGCAAGTTTTACTGTCTGTGCAGGAAAATTTCCTATAGTAACTTTGTGAGAAACTATTACCGAACCATTGTCAGATGGGACAACTATCGGGTTATTATATCCTTCAGTTGTTGATCCATAACTGATTGCAGTAGCTCCCCATAACTTGGCACCCGTGGGATCAATTTTTTGCAAATAAATTTTGTATGGATTAACAGCATAAATCCAGGCAACAACCACATTTCCATCTGTTGTTACGGCAACAGTTGGGTTGGCTTCATAGCCTGTTCCAGATGAAAGGGTAACGCCGTTTGCTCCCCAGAGAAATTGTCCTGAAGGTGATATTTTGTAAGCAAAAACATCCAGATCGCCGGAACGGGTATCAGTGAAGGCCACTATTGCATTGTTTGAAGCATCACAGGTGATATCATAATCAACCAAAGATGAACTTTGTGGATTGTTTGAGATTAAAAGACCTTGTGAACCCCAAAGTTTTACACCATCAGCATTTAGCCTTTGCATATATACTGCATAACTACCGCCTCTGTTATCAAACCATGAAATATATGTGCTGCCATCGGGACATGCCACTGTTTTAGGAAGATCTTGCTCCCCCGTTGTATCGACAATTACTGTATTTAGGTTAGGGTCAGGAGTCCATTGCGCAAAACCGCTGGTGGCAAGGATGAGAACCAAAATAGCAAAAAGGAAAAGTCTTTTCATTATCGTTCTTTCAGATATTTGATGAAAAATGATTATAAATTATTGTTTTAACAAAATAGGAAAATTTATGATCAAATGAAAGTATGCAATGAAAAACTTTTCTAAAAATTTTGAAAATTATTCTTTATATTTTAGCTCTTGAAAAATGTATTTTAGAATTTTTTAGAATAAAAAAATCCAACAATAAGAAACAGGAGTTTCTATATGAAGATGAAAGTAACCGAACGGTATGAAGCAATTGTGATCGAACTTAAAGGCAATGTCCTTGGCGGTCCCGAAGCAAATGAATACAGCGACACAATTAAGAAGTTTCTATCAGAAGGAAAGAAAAATATTGTAATTGACCTCGGCGAAGTGAAGTTCATGAACTCATCGGGCCTTGGTATGCTGATCTCCGGATTAACAACCGTTAACAAAGAGAACGGCAAACTAAAACTCGCCAATGTTGAAGAGAAGATCCACAGCCTGCTCGTTATTACGAAGCTGGTCACTATTTTCGAAAGTTATCCCTCTGTTGAAGAAGCACTGGCAAGTTTTTAATTAAATAAAGAAATTTATGAGCGTAACAGTTATTGTTGGCGGGCAGTGGGGCGATGAAGGTAAAGGAAAAATTGTTGACATCTTGAGCGAATCGCACCGGATTGTGGTGCGCTACCAGGGTGGCGCTAACGCCGGACATACCATCCAGATTAAAGATAAAAAATACGTACTTCACCTCATCCCTTCAGGTATTTTAAGAGATGATGTAATATGTGTTATCGGGAATGGTGTGGTTATCGACCCGGCCGCTTTGCTCGATGAAATTAAACTTCTCAAAGAACATGGTTTCTCCGTTGAGGGAAGACTTTTCATTAGCCAAAACGCTCATCTTATTATGCCTTATCACAAGATCATCGACTCACTTAACGAGAGTGGAAAAACGAAGATCGGCACCACCGGCAAAGGGATAGGTCCCTGTTACATCGATAAATATGCCCGAAAAGGAATCAGAATAATCGATCTCCTTGATCCGGTAAAACTCGAACGAAAAATCCGTGAAAACCTTGTAGAGAAAAACAATCTCATTACCGACTTCTATAAGAGTGAAAAACTTGATGTCGAAAAGATAGTGGACACTTATCTGGCTTTTGATAGAGAGATTGACCCATACATTAAGGATGTCCCCTCATACCTGAACAAAGCCATCGCAGATGGTACTTCAGTTCTCCTCGAAGGAGCTCAGGGTGCTTTGCTTGATGTTGACCATGGAACTTACCCCTATGTTACATCTTCTAATCCCACTTCGGGTGGCGCTTGCACAGGTACCGGAATTCCTCCAACTAAAATAACTGAAGTTACCGCAATTATAAAAGCCTACACTACTCGAGTTGGCGAAGGACCCTTCCCCACCGAACTTCTCGATGAAACAGGTGAAAAATTGAGAGCTAAAGGTTTCGAGTTTGGAGCAACCACAGGACGACCCCGTAGATGCGGCTGGTTTGATGCTTTTCTTGTCAGATATTCGTGTATGATAAATGGGACAACTTCGGTTGCTCTCACAAAAATGGATGTCCTCGACACTTTTCCTGAGATTAAAGTCTGCACTGGTTATAAACACCATGGAAAATTATTAAACAATTTCCCTGTTGACTGCGATATTCTTAATGAATCGATCCCTGTCTATGAAACGGTTGAAGGATGGATGTGCGACACTTCAAAGTGTTTATCCTACGACGATTTGCCGCAAAAGGCAAAAGAATATATCAGTTTTATCTCCGAAAAAGCAGGAATGAATGTCACTATTGTTTCTGTTGGACCCAATCGGGAACAAACTTTTTTTGTGAATTAATGTCGCATTAAATTTACATTTCTTTCTACCCCGGCTTCACTTATGTTTGGGTTACAGAATTTCCATAATTTATCGGAGTAACCAGTGAAAATGTCAGGTGGACCGGCGACCGCAAATATTAAGATAGCCCTGATATTTGCAGCACTCCTTATTGCCGGCAGCACTTTGTATTATACCCACACGATTGTCCAAAAACTACAAGACCGTGAAAGACAAATCGTTCAGCTCTATGCAAATACTCTTGAGTATATAGCCAATTCTGAAGATAACACCGACCTTACATTCCTCCTCGAAAATATCATTCAACCGATCGATTTTGAAGTGATTCTTTCCGATGCAAATGATGAAGTTGATTTCACCGGTGCCTCAAATTTTAGAAATGTCAAATTTGATTCCACAGCTTCGAATGAAAAATTGAAGAGCTATTTTGCTGATAAACTTACGGGAATGGATGAAATCAATACCCCTATCCTTGTTAAACATGTGATGGGGAACGATACTCTTGTACTGAATAAAATTCACTTTGGTGAATCCACACTTGTAACTCAGTTAAAATATTTCCCCTATGTCCAGATGCTGATAGCTTTCCTTTTTGTTCTTACCGCATACATCGGGTTTAGTCAAATAAAAAGGAGTGAACAAAGTAATATCTGGGTTGGAATGGCGAAAGAAACTGCCCACCAGTTTGGAACCCCATTAACGAGTCTGATGGGATGGATTGAACTTCTTAAAATAAATTATGCCGATCCTGATAAAGTTCTCGACACGGCCGAAGAAATTAACAATGATGTACAAAAATTAAGCAGAATTACCAACCGGTTCTCAAAAATCGGATCAAGAGCAGAACTCAAAAAAAGAGAACCTGTATGACAGCCTCCAGGAAATCTACGATTACTTTACCCGGCGGTTGCCGCGCCTTGGCAAAAGGTTAACCTCACCCTCGAAGGTGACATACATGCTGAAGGGATGATAAACAGAGAACTCTTTGGTTGGGTTATAGAAAATCTGGTTAAAAACGCCCTGGATGCAATCGACCATGACGCAGGAAAGATATCAATAAAAATCTCTCAAGTAAAATCAAAAGTTGAGATAGAGGTCACTGATAACGGCAAAGGTATCGATCTTAAAAGAAGAAAAGATGTCTTCCGCCCTGGATACAGCACTAAAAAACGAGGCTGGGGTCTGGGACTAAGCCTTTCGAAAAGAATTATTGAAGAATATCACTCCGGTAAAATATTTGTAAGTAATTCAATCCCCGGCGAAGGAACAACATTCAGGATAATAATCGACTCTCCACATTCTGTTAGCTAAACAAAATGTTGTGAAATTGATTGAATAAATTCCTCCCTCTTAAATGGTTTTACAATAAAACCATCAAAGCCTGATTCAATAAATCGTTGTTCATCACCGGGAAGAGTATAGGCAGTTACAGCCACAACGGGAGTTATCTTGTAGGCTTCATATTCCCGGAGTTTTTGAGTAACCTCAACTCCATTCATCCCGCCGGGTAGATTAATATCCATGATAATCAAATCAAATTTTTCGGATTCCAAAATGGCAAGTGCTTCTTCGCCTTGATGGCAGATCACAACATAATAATTCCTGATCAGATACATCTTCATTAAATTTGCACCCACCGGGTCATCTTCAACTATCAAAATCTTCTTTTTACCTGATTCTTCCGGATCATCAGCCTCTAAACGGTCTTTTGTATCGAAAATAAAATCGATGGTGAATACTGAACCGATTCCCTCTCTGCTCTCAACTGAAATTTCACCTGCCATCAGTTCAACAAATTTCCTGGCTATCGTCAGTCCCAATCCCGCACCCTCATACTTCCTGCCGGCACCTTCACTAGCCTGCCGGAAAGGTTCAAAAACCTGATCGAGTTTGTTCTCGGGTATGCCAATTCCTGAATCTATCACCTTAATAGATGCCATCCTTTGTTTGCCTGATCCGTCGATAGTGGTCACTATCTTTACAAAACCACGATCTGTGTATTTAATCGCATTATTTACCAAATTCTTTACAACTTGCAACAATAGTTTATCATCAATCAGCGCAGAAACGGGTGTTTCGCACATTTCGAGTCCAAGCTGCAAACCACTGGCTTCAGCAGCCTCTTTGTATTCATTGTAAACTTTAGTTGCTATTTGATTAAGATCACCAATAGCAAAAGCATGTCCGTTCTGCTCGATTCAAGATTCGAAAGATCTAAAATTGAATTAAGTGTATCTCTAAGCCTCTCTCCTCCTCTAAGAATTGAGTTAAGCATTTCTGCTGAAGAATCATCAACGGCATCATCAATCAATATCTCTGCATACCCCATTATATTTATCAAAGGGGTCCTTAACTCATGACTCATATTAGCAAGGAAAGTCGATTTTAAATGGTTCATCGCCTCAGCTTTTTCTTTTGCCTCTTGAAGTTCAGCTTCTCTTCTTTTCAATTCTGTGATGTCGCGGAAAATACTCAAAACCATCGGTTCGCCCTCATCATTTTCCATGAAACGACTTAAAATGTTCACCCAGACCGTCTCACCATTGGTTAAATGTAGCAAGGATTCTTTGTATAAAGGTATTTGCCTCTGCTGAAATTTCTCCCGGTATCTTGAAAGAGACCCGGTATGCATCTCTTCTTTTAGAAATGTTGTAAAGTGTTTGCCAATTAAGTCTTCTGGTGGTACTCCAAACAATTTTCCGTATGCTTCGTTTACCATCATAATTACACCGGTTGAGTCGGTTAGACGCATAGCATCCATCGAGTTTTCCCATAAGGTGTAAAACTTCTTTTCTCTCTGAATGATGTCGTTTTGCATCTGTTTGTCGAGTGTGATATCATCCTTGACACCAAGATAACCGGTGATTATTCCATGGGAATCTTTTATCGGCGATATCGTGGCTGACTCCCAGAAAAGTTCGCCATTTTTTCTTTTATTATGGAATATCCCTTCCACATACCTCCCGCAGACAGTGTCTCCCACATCTGTTTGTATTCGATACTACTCGTCTCTCCCGATTTTAAAACTCTGGGATTCTGGTTTCTTAGTTCCGCAAAGGAGTATCCCGAAACTTCTTCAAACTTGGGATTAAGATACCTGATTTTCCCCTCAAGATCGGTTATCACAATCGATGCCGAACTCTGTTGCACTGCAAGGAGGAGATATTGATTTTCCATCTCAGCTACATTTTTACTCAGAAGGTTTTTTATCGACTCAGCATACAATGAAAAATGATCCAAATCACTATCTTCATAATCTGAGAAAGATAAAACTCCGAGTGCTATCGCCGGATGAGAATGAACAGTGTAAGGATATCCAAGAAAATGCCCTGTTACCGTTCTGCCTCCTCTTTTGAATTCTTTTGACAGACGGTAGGGTTTTGATTCACTAAATAGTTCTGCCCATTCCGCCTTAACATGATTTGAATTAAATTCATCGTACCTGAATGCGCCGCTTAAAAGAACTTCATCTCTCCAATGAGTAACCAGAATCTCTTTTTCATCATAACAAATTGCACCCGCTTCCTCTGCCTCGGTAACAAGAAGCGTTTCACCCGTTATCTCCCCGAGCAATTCGAGATTATTACCTGAGGTATTCTCTTTTAACCTAAGCATCGATTCCAAACGGAGCCTGTTTAATCTTTTAACCCGTTCACTCTTCTTTTGGTCGGTTATATCCCTGAATATATAAACAATAAAACTTTTTGTGTCAAGTAACACCATGCTAACTGAAATCTGGAAGAAGAGTCGTGAAACTCCATTAACAAGTGCCTCGGTGGAATGCGAAAAAACATCTCCCCGCTCAACAACATGAAACATCCTGGTCTCAATATCCTTCGGAATTTTAATAATCTTATTTAATTCCTGGCTGCTTTTCTGCTTTAGATTCAACATCTTATCTGCTGCAAGATTACTTTCCAATATTTTTTTGGAGACCGGATCAACAACCAAAATCCCCTCAGGGGAATGATCAAAAAGATAGCGGTAGCGTTGCTGAGCTTCCCTCGCAGCTGCTTCGAACATCCTTTTTTCTGTGATATTTTCAAAAGAACAATAATGGTTCTCCCCCGTCATCCCCTTCTTTACTCTTATCCGGATCTGAACAATCTCTTTGTTATTTTTTATGAATTTAACTTCTGTTTCGGGTTCAGATTCCTGCTCAAAATAGAGTTCAAAAGTCATTTTCCCGTCATTATCCATAAAATCTAGAATGTTCTTGTTTTGATAAAAAGTTTTGTCGCCACCCAAAAGGTCACAAAACTCATCATTACACTCTATAATCTGGCTATCTTTGTCTAAAATTGCATAAGGAACAGGGGCATTTTCGAACATGTTTTTCAGCTTGAGTTTATCGCCCGACATAATTTTTAGTGTCCTTGCCTGCAGATTCAGCGAGGAAAGAATAAATAATGAGATTGCTGCGATTACGGAGAGGAACAAGTTGGAATCGATAACTGCTGTCTTATATTCATGCTCCCTGAATCCATAAATTCCAAGATTTTCAATCAACACTCCGTTAACCAAAAATGCCAATCCCATGAGGAGATAAAAATTTGTATGCACTTTAAAGCGAAAAAGTGACCATACAAGAGCAGGCAGACTGAGGTATTTAAAAAGGAACTCCCTCTGTTCACTTTCTTGTAGTTGAGCAGTCATCGTAACGCCGACCAAATAAAAAGCAACCAGGAATCCCTCAATAAGTTTGCCTGTTGGAATATTAACAATATTCAGTTTGATGCCGCGGTTTAAGAGAGTATAGATTGCCGGTGTAGCAAGCAGGATGCCACTCCATTCCGCGAGAGTCCACAACTGGATTACCTGAAAAGAATCGATCGCTTTGCCAAGCAATAGATAAATCGCTATAGCCCCAAGAATAGCGGCGAGGGCACTTTTTACCAAACTGCTTATCACAAAAAGCAGAATGTCTGAAAGTTTGTCAAGATATATAAGGGTTGGACAATATTTTGATAAAAATATAAACTGAAGAGATGAGGTGAAAATATTGGCAAAGGCATAGAGCACGGTAGTCTCGAGTGGAACATTGCCTACGAGATGGGGAATAACATGTCCAATAAAGGCAAGAATGTAAACGGCCGGATGATCGCTTTTTTTGAAATAATAGAGTGCAGCGAGCAATACACCACTTGCCGGCCAAAACGGAGATATTTTTTCAGTTTCAAAACTGAAATAGCGAGCACCTGCCACCGTGGCAATGTATAAAACAAAGAAGAGAGCCAGACTGAATTTACTGGTGCGAGAATTTTCTATTTGATCCTCAGAAAGAACCTTGCCCATCAATTGATTGCCTAACAAAAAAAGGGGTGAATATTTTACACTAAAATAACATTTTTTTTTGGTTCGGCGTTAAATAATTTTCAGGAGTTAACCTTTGTTCCTTAAAAAAGTCGAAATGGGCACATCATAAGGCTGTGAAGTTTTAACAAGATTATAATCTATCCCACTGTTAAGACAGCCTGATTTTATTTTACTCAGGAATTCTTCAAACGCTTCTCTATATGCTTTGGCTATCTGTTGTGGCTGGGTTGACATCTCGGCACCGGTTTCCATATCTTTAAATATGGCATCCCTCGAAAAATCGAAACTTCGTTCCATCGGGTCAATCAATTGAAACACCACCACCCGGCTTTTGGTTATTGCCAGTTTTCTGATAGCGTCGAGAATTTTGTCGGGGTCTTCAAAAAAGTCAGAGATCACAATGATCATCCCCCTTCGTGTTATTTTATCTGCAATTCCTGCAACTGAACTTGCTGTATCAGAAATACCCGACCCGGAGGTGGCAGCGAGAGCCTTCATTATCTCATCAAGATAAATCCTTGATGCCTTCGGAGGCAAAACCTTGTTGATCTTGTCACCATAAAGATATAAACCGGCTGCGTCATTCTGTTTAATCAACATAAAAGCCAGGACCGAAGCAAGCACTTTTCCATACTCAAGTTTGGAAACATTGTTCCCTGAAGCAAAATTCATCGAGCCACTGACATCCAAAAGAATGTGTGCTTTTAGATTTGTCTCTTCTTCATATTGTTTGATGAAATAACGGTCGGTTTTTCCATAAATCTTCCAGTCGATATCCTTTAAAGAATCGCCTTGAATATAGGGGCGGTGTTGGGAAAATTCGATGCTGAATCCATGGTAGGGGCTTCGGTGTAAACCAAGCATGAAGCCCTCTACCACAAATCTGGTTTTAATGTCCAAAGAGGCGAGTTTAGAAACTACCGAAGGATCAAGATATTTTCTGTAATCCTCGTTCCCTTTTACAACCATTTAGGGGTGAACAAACTCTTTCGATGCAGGTTTTTCGCCTTGCTTTTTCTCTTGTTCTTTTAGCTTTTCATTCAATATCTCTTCAGGGCTTTTGCCAAGAATTTCCATATCCTGTTTTGCTATTCCTGTTAGTTCATGATCAGGGAAATTTTTAATCAGCAGATTATAGTTTTCGGTGGCATTTTTAACATCATTTAATTCATTTCCATAGATGAAACCTGAATTAAACAACGCTACGGGGGCATATTCTGATTTTGGGAATTTATCAAACACTACTCTATAATATTCAACGGCTTTCAACTTCTCTTTTGAAGTCTCAGCCACTTCAGGCATCCTGTAAAGATTTCCCAGATTATAATATGCAACCACAAGGCTGTCACTTTCAGGCATCTCAGCTATCATAGTCTCGTAAACTTTTATAGCATCTTTATATTTTTTGGTATCGATCAACTTTTGCGCTTCTGAGAGATACGTCCTCGGATCCTTGCCACATCCTGCAAGCAACAATACCATCAACAAGGTTGATATTAACGATAATTTTTTCATTTTATTCTCAAGTTTTTACTACATATTAAAAAATAATCCATTTATAAATCTAATCACCTCACATTTCAAAAAAAAGATAATAATCGATCATTGTGGCACAAGACACGAAGGGATGTGAAACTGCAAAGAGCGCAAAGGACGCAAAGAGGGGAAGTTAAACCGCAAAGGTGGGGGAACCACAGAGCTCACAGAGCACACAGGAGATAGTTAAAAAAATTATCCGTGGAATCTGTGAAAATCCGTGATATCCGCGTTCCATTTTTAAAAACCCCTCTCCGCGTAACTCAGTTTAATCTGCGTGTATCTGCGTCCCCTAAAAATTATTTGATTAGAGAAGCAGTTTATAAGAAATATATCCCAACACTCCTACTAAAACGACTGCGAGAAGGTACATACCCCAGATTAGAAAATTCCCCATATTGTGTTCTTTGTGGATGGGGTTTTTATCAATATAGCCAAGGGGTATATCTTTAATTCCGTAGACAGAGACAAGTTGAAGAGTGATATTGTCGTGACCACCTGCAGCATTTGCGGCATCAACAAGTAGTTGAGCTGCCTTTTCCAAAGAGTTTTTCCTGATAATCGATTTCATCTCTTTTTCAGTTACTTCATTGGTAAGTCCGTCTGTGCACAACAACAAAATATCACCATTGTATAAAGGGACGGTATTGGATACTTCTGCCGTTGCTGAAGAACGCGGTCCCAGAGCTTTGGTAATGATATGTTTTTGTTCGTGATTGGCAGCTTTTGAAGCTTTTATCTGCTTTTTCTCAACCATTGTCTGAACGAGAGAGTGATCTTTGGTGAGTTGATGAAGCCGTTTGTTTCTGTAAAGATATATCCTGCTGTCGCCAAGATGGGCAATAACGAGTTGTTCGTCGATTATAAGTGCGTCTACTGCAGTGGAACCCATACCGTCTAATCCCGATGTCTCGGTGGCGATCTGCCTTATTTTTGCGTTTGCCCTGGCAAATGCCGATTGCAGTTCCTTGTAAGGAGTATAAAATTCGGGAACACTGTCGAAGTGCCCAAGGATAGTATCAACAGAAGTTTTTGAAGCGAGTTCACCACCGGCTGAGCCTCCCATGCCATCGCATACAACAAAAAGAAAACCAAACTCACCTGATAAATAACCAAATGAATCCTCATTCTTTAGCCTCGCCTTCCCTGAATCACTTATCGCAACGGTTTCTATCCGGATGTCTATTCTTGAACGGTTTAGTTTTTCTGACATTGGTGTTTTTATTGTATCTCTCGCAAATCTAAAGTTTTCTCTTTTCGATCTTTAAATTATGAAAAAAAATTTAACTCATATATACTTGTGATCAAAGAATTTTGAAATTTGTGAAAGAAAAGCTTAAATTTAGCTGTGACATCACAAAAATTTGCAAGATAAGTTAAAATGCAGATTTAGATTATGTCCAAGAAAAATTTTTTCCGGA
The DNA here is from genome assembly GCA_016714125.1 of Ignavibacteriales bacterium. Lineage (GTDB taxonomy): Bacteria > Bacteroidota > Ignavibacteria > Ignavibacteriales > Ignavibacteriaceae > UTCHB3. The sequence goes on from JADJNX010000001.1 coordinate 409,706, forward strand.
GTATCAGATAATGAATAGAACAATAAAGTTGACCGTTCTTTTCGTAACACTCATCTTAAATTCGACTTTCTCACAGAATGGCGATACTACTGCGAATAGTTCTCCTCCTCCAAATGTTGTTCAGGATTCCACTGCTAAATTAATCCCGCAAATACCTGTCCAACGGGTACAAACCCGTGATCTGTTTACTGTTGTGTTATATTCATCTGCCACCGAACAAGACTCAAGAAACAGAGCTAAAGTGCTTGCTTCCCAGGGATATGACGTTAAACTTTTCCTGGAACCTTCAGTAAAAAAAACAAAATATAAGGTTACTTCGGGATTCTTCAAAAAAAGACTTGATGCTGAGTTCATGAAAAGAACTCTCATCAAAAAAATGAAAACGAAAAAACTTTGGGTCAAACAAATTGATGTGGCAATGTCCGAACTTATTCTTAAATCTGTAAAACAGAATCAAAAGAAGGATTTGCAAGCGTACGATGGAGGATACAGCCGGTTTGCTCTCAACAATGATGCCCTTACTGCACTTCTTAATACCGGTACTTCCATTATTATTTATGGACTCGACGGAAACAGCAATGGATTAAAAAGTCTGATCAACGAAAAAATACCATTTGTACACACTATTCTTGATCACAGCGGAAATGTTACATCTGCATCACTTACAACCGATTTTCCTGTAAGTTTTAATCAGTATAAACGATTTTTCTTCTCTTTCAAAGCGGGTGCAAATTATTCACTATCAAAAGTTCCTGTGCTGATTTCTGTACCAGACAAACAACACATCAACAAAATAGAGAATTACCTTAAATCCGGAAAAGGACTTGACATGAACCAGGCAACCAAAGCTGCCTCGACTCTTGAAAAAGTTCAGCGTCAACTGGTATTCAAAGATTTCAGAATTTTCCTCACTCCCATTGATGGAACATGGTTCATAAGTGGACTGGAAGAGATCAAATAGTCTAAAACTCCATCTTCCGCATACTGATGTGACAGAGTGCAAAATCGTATTTCACAGGATCATCAGGATCAAATTCTTTTAATTTGGTTGTGATTTCCGCTGCGGTTTTCCAGGAAGAGTCATTTCGTGTGGTAAGTCCAATTTCCTTGCTGATCCTCGCGATGTGAAGATCAAGAGGAATTATTAAATTCTCTTTCCCAATTTCTTTCCAAAATCCAAAATCCAGTTCATCCTCACGCACCATCCACCGTAAAAAAAGATTCATCCTTTTGCAGGCGCTCCCTTTATCGGGTAAGGGGAAAAAGTGGGCAAATCCTCTTGTCAGTCTTCCTTCCCTCTCTGCAAATTGAATGAAACAACTACTGAAGTGTTGGATTCCCTCCCTCAGAGAATGGTTTATGTTAAATCCCTCAAGAAACAGTGCCTTTAAACTTCCTTTTTCATGGATGAAATGGCGGATGGCATATAAAAGCGAAATAACATCTTCAGTTGAATAAAAACGGTAATAAAAACCTGAAATTCGCTCTTCAAGGTCTTCGTTTTGTGACAACACCTTAAACGGTTGATCGTCGAGACGGGAAAGAAGATCATTCACATTTTTGATAATCTGTGAAACAGCACCGTAGGCAAATTTCGCTGCAAAAAACGCTGCAATTTCAATATCCCGGGCATCTGTTAAACGGTGAGGAATTTCCAAAGGATCGGGAGAGAGTCGCTCCCTCCCGAACATTTTATAATGATATTCAAGTTTTGATTTAAGATCTGACAATGATTAAAGATATTTCTTGAGTAGTGTGCTGAAAATTTTATGATCAAACGCGGGAGTTACATCCAACTTACCTGAGTAGAGGTTACAATGTTTTACAATTCCCTTAAACGAAAGATACGAAGTGGAATATTCAAAATCATCAAGCACCTCACTTTTGATGTTAAAATAACAGCAGAGATCGGCACACAACTTTGCAGTGGTTTCATATTGCTCCATTGTGAATGCAGCAAAATATCGAAACCCCCTCCATTCTTTGCCATAGTCGAAAACTTCACCGGTATATTCAACCCACGAGGAGCCGTTGTTCCAGGTATATTTCCCCCTAATCTCTCTGAGATACCCCTCGTTAACTATCTCAATCCCGATGTTTCTTGCATCAAAAGCCGACCCGTTTCCCGTGTGGTATGCCCAATAACAGGCAGGGAAAAGTTCAATCAACTCCCCGTTTTTTTCAACTGCAAATGCAGTGGCGATCGCCCCTTTTTGAAGATTCCACCAGTCACCAATATATTTTCCTGATGATGAAGCCGTTCCGTGAAGAACAATCTGCATCTTGGGGAAAACCTCTCTAAGAAATTCCCCCTCCTTCAGGTGTATAATTCTCCTTTTCATAATCCTATCATTACCCCCAATCCGATATAAATATCACTTTTTTGATTAATTAATCCATATCCTGCTGCCGCTACAATTCCAAAGTGGAGCCACCTGTCTATTATCCCTTCATCCTTTTCCACAAATATTGTCTCTTTTTGAACAACCCTCCTCTCTTTAAGCCTTGCCTCCAGCGAAAAATATGCTTCCTGATCGAGCGGAACCTGCGAATTGTATTTCACCATTAAGTTAAGTAGCGAATCATAAAGCAGTGTATCCAACGAAGCCACATATATGGTATCTGCCGCCACTTTCTTCAATACTTCTAATTCCGAAGAATCTTTTCTTTCCACCTCAACAATCTCCCTCGTAAAAACAGGGACTATCTTTTTATGATGAATTGTTTTTTCTGAATAGATTGTGTCTTTTTGAACGATTATCTCACCTGGCAAATAATCCGGTTTTGTGTTGTCCCCTCCTCCCCAAAGGAGATAACCGCCAATCACTCCAAGACCAATCAGAATAACAGCCGCAACTGCCACACTTGTAGTGTTAAATGTCAATTTTCCTCTCCCCTTTTATATAGTCAAAAATCTTTTTAACCGTATATTCACCGATATAGGTATAAAACAAAATGCTGAATGAGGTGACAAGCAAAACTGATAAAATTGAAGTATCAACCCTCCCCGTTGTAACATTCCCAAGAATGGTCACTACTCCGGCAGTTGTTACCAACAACCATCTTTTTTTAATATAACCCCTGACAATCAGGTAAACAGCTTCTGTAATTATACTTGTGATTGCCCCAAAAACAGCAAGATACCACACACCCATCAGACCAAATAAAGTCTCCATTTTCCCCTCCTTTTTTATTTCCCAAAAATAAGATTGTTTAATTCATCGCCTGCTCCGAGGGCAAGTCCCCCTGTTGTAATGCCTAAAAGACTGCCAAGAATTGAACCGAGAACTCCTCCAACTCCCGTTTTACTTTCGTCATAGGCAAGCTTTTTTAAATTTAATTCATCCTGGAGCATTCTGTTCCTGTCACCTGAAAGTTTCATTCCCGAAAGAAGTGAAAGGAGTTGTCGTTCACTCTCCCTGTCAGATGCACCGAGGGAAGCCTTGTTTGTCTCAATTCCAAGAAGGGTATCGAGTGTCGCTTTTCTGCTTTTTTCGTCAAGTGAAGCGATCTGATTAAGGAGTGAGTTTTTTGCATCCGTTTCATTTTCATAAAGCCGGTTTACCGTATTTGCACCTGCACCGGAATAAGAGAGTCCCGATGCTGCCAAAGAGTTTTTTATGTTTTCCATGGCAGATCTTGTGGATTTATCAATCTCCCTCAGTCCCGCCACTTTCTGATCGTTCAGAACCTTGCTGCCATTTTTCCTTTCGACTTCAAGTTGTTCTTTATATCCTGAAACCCCTGAGGCATAGTCACCTGCGATGCTCCTGCTCCCGGTTAATGCTCCCAAGTCTCCATTTATGTTAATTCCGGGCATTAAACTTCCAAACGCCGACCGGAGCAGCTCTTCCATTATATTGTTATATGTCCCACCTGATAATGTATTTGGCATTTTTGCCTCCTATTCTATTTTCTTCCATTTGTTTTTAATTATAATATACTCCTCTAAAATTCCATTCTCTTCCTTGATCACTTTTGTTAGTTCAGGCAACCCCTCCGTTAATGGAAGTTTTGAGACCGCTGCCGGAATTGTAACACAAAGCCTCTTTTCACCCGATAGATAAAGATAAAGGAAACTAAACCCCTTTTTATTCAGTAAAAAAGTGACCCGTCAGGAAGTCTGTCTGTTTCGGGAAGAGAACTTCCCGATGAAATCAGGGGAGCAAAATAGTTGCGAATCTCCTCTATCTCTTTCACTCCCTCACCCTCCTTGATTCAAGTTTTATTCCATTTAATTTTTTAATTCCTGTTCCTGATACTTTAAATGAAAACTCTCTGCAAAAGTCAACGGAAGTTTCCATGCCCGAAGTCGGGAGCACCTTGATCAACTCTGCCTCGACATCAAATGTAAATACAACTGCAGCCTCCCCCTCATCCGTGAGAATAGAGAGTTCAACCTCACCGGGAATGGTTGTCAGATAAAGCCAAATTTTTCTTAGCCTGAGCATGGAAAATGAGTGATTTGAATATCTACCCGTTTCAAGGGATGCCTGAACTTCAATGTCAAGTTCACCAATAATATCAGGTCCAAAATTTGTTTCATCATATTTAACCACAACTCCGCCTGAGAAACTTAAAAGGGTTTCCAAATCATCCTGCAGGAGGGTAATACCATTCAGACCGGGATGGGTGAACTTGTACCAACAGTTAACCTTTAAATCGTGTATAAGAAGAAACATTGATCCATCTGTCAACTCAACAGGTAAACAACACCATTCTTTTTGTGAAAACAAGACAGCATTGAAAAACTTTTGAACCTGTGCAAGCGTCTGCCTTATGGGATTTCCGATATTGGAAATTGAGCCGCCTGAATAAAGGTATATGCTGCCCCCTGAGTAAAAATGGATTCCCTTGTCGGTTTTTATTATCCCGTTGGTAAGCGCCTGACCTATCCCTTCAACAATGGTCACAACCCGCCAGGTAACGGGATCACCCGAAGTAAAAAGTTTGTGAATCGACCTCCTTTTAAAAATTAAAACTCCGTCAACATCATCAAATAGATTCATAATTTCATCTCCACCTTCGGGGAGCAGTGAGATGATACTCTCTGGAAGAAATGTGAATGGTTTGCCAGGTTCGGAAAAAAGAATTGATGATTTATATTCTTTTATCACAGTCACAGCAGAGTGAATTTTGGTAAAATCCAGTCCTGAATCTGCAATTGTATCGGTAAATGAAATCTGATTGAGCCTCAAAACCTCGGGGTGTTGGTAAAAAATGTCCCCATCTTTTTTTGTTCTGTAGAGTCTTTTTGCCACCACTCTTCTCGCCTCCATTGAAGGAAGAAAGGGGATATATTCAAGATTTATCAAAGCCAGGGTTTCCCACTCCTCACCGGGGTTATTATCTCAGGAGTCTCGATAAAATCACTCTCAATTCCGTTTTCATCCACATAAACCAGTCGATATTTATAACTTGAAGCATTTGAAATTTCTCCTCCTGTTATCACCCCTGTTCCTGAAAACATTTTGTTCCCCAAACCATCATTTGAATAAGGGGGTGAAAAAAAGTTAACCACAGGCAATTTGAGATTGGCACAAAACAATCTCCCTTTATGGAATGAATAACTTAGACAGGCATGATCCACCACAAAAAGAGCAAATGATGAAGAAGACAAATTATCATCGGATGTAGTATCTGTATAAGTTGTGGTCTCCGGCTCAAGTATCGCCAGCTCATAATAGAGGAAAGGAGAATTTGACAAATCGGAAGTGAGTATCCCCCGGGTTCGGTATATTTTTTTCTTCACAACCCTGTTATCAGTTGGAACAGGAATATTGGAGATTTCCACTTTGTTGGTGCTCCCTGAAAATCCCGTTGAACCTGTTGTAAAATCTCTATAAGCCGTGAGGGGTTGGGAAGTTGATGAATGATCACCCGAAACGGCTTCATAAACAATCACATAATTATACCACCCGGCTCCAATCTCTCCACCTGTGGAAGAATGAACTGCTGTAACGGGAACCACGCCATTTATTACAGGCGGTTTAATCGAGAGTGTTTGTGAGTTTTCCAGTTCATCCCCTGACAGAAAAACACTGTTATATCCCGAATGAATTATCACTCCACCATTTGTGGAAAGAGTGCCGGAGGTTTCACCCGACAACTCTCCCTCATACACCATTTGCCACTCCCCCGTTCCGTTTTTTGAGAGCCACAATTTCCCTTCAGATATCGCAACAAGGTAATTATCTCTGTTTGGGGAAACTACAGACAACACTCCTTTAATGCTCCCGGAGGGAAGCGGAGCACCGAGTGTGCTCCAGCTCCCCCTTCTTACCGGAGTTCCAAATGCTCCCGTTTGATCCAACACAAAATTTATCAGCTCACAAACTTCACCATTTTCAAGATAAACAGGGTCTGTCGTCTCATTAACCCCTGAAACTTTCCTGAAATGTATTATCTCATTTGTCATCAGTAACCCAAATTATACTTTAGATTTTCAGGCAATCCCCTTGTGGTCTCCTTCGAGACCCTTCCCCTCTCCACCTGCTTTTCAAGAAATTTTTGATAAGCTGATGATATCTCCGCCTGAATCTGTTTTGTTTTAAGCTGTTTGGCATCAAGATTACCAAGAATTCCATCTATCTTCGCCACCGACTTTTTGATTACATATTCTTCAAATTCAAACGGAATTGTTGTTTCATCACTGTCATTCACCAGATCAGAAACAGCTTTATAATAGTAAGCTGAAAGTGAATTAATGCTATCAGGAGCAATCAATATTTTGTTTGCAAGCCGGATAAATACAGGTGCACTGACCGATGGCGAAAGATATGTATTTTCGATCTGCTCCCTGAACCGCTCCAAATCCACTTCATAAGCGAGTCCAAACACCACACCATCAGAACATTCTATGAAGATAATTGATCTTGGAGATTCGAGCATTTGAGGAAAATTCTCCTCGTTAATCACGATCTCCACCACATTTTTACCCACAAAAGTGGAAGAACGAAGTCCATCTGACAACTCCGTTCTTGTCTCCCATTTTTTCATTCCAAGACCGTTTAACTCGGTTTGAATCGAGCGTTGAGCAAGGTTAATAATTCGATTTAATCTGTTTACGGGAAAGAGTGGATTCCCTTGAATACTTGCGTCGATCACAATCTGATCACGCATCTCTGCTAATGTTGCCGGCATTTATTCCTCCCTTTAAAGTAATGTCAGTTTTTCAATTTTTGCTATGAACATTGCATATAATGCTCCCGATTCTTCATATTGTTTGTCTTTTTCAAGAAGCTGTGATGCCGCTGCGGCTATGATCGCCCCTGAGGCATTATCGGAGAGTAAACAGTCATTTTCCTTTGCTATCCGGTCGGCCTTTTTCAGATATAACATCTTGACTGTCCCGTTATTGATTGGAGTGCCAAAATTGAGTTTACCACCCGTTATATAACAATAGAGATTTTTCTCCCCCGGTTTAAGCCATTGATTATCCTCTTCAAAAAAATGATTTTTACCGGGACTTTTAAACACACACGGTTTTTCCACATCCCCTTCTGATATGGCACATTTAACCGAAATGGGATACATAAACCCCACCGGAAGAGTCACCCATAGCCCCGTGACGGCCTCATAAACCACTTCCTGTTGTAATGGTGTCAAGAGGAGAGGGAGCCTGCTATCGACTCCCCCTGATGTAAAGACAAACAGACAATAGTTGACCACCTCATCCTGGGCATCGTTGAGGGCATTTAACACCTCGTTTTCACTCCAGAATCCGGCTTCCCTCTCATCGAGAATCGATCTTATCCGGGTGATCATCTCCTCTGTTGTCATTTTCGTTTCCCCTTTTGTTTTGCCTCTTCCCCTGTTCCCTCACCAATCGGTTCCTCCGACTTGTAAAAATCCCTTCCAAAAGCCGGACTGGATGTTAACATACCAATTTCATCCTCATTGTTGGTAGTGAATGTTCCCGTTGCTTCCTCAGGGATAAAAGCATACTTCTTCCCGTGGATTGTAATCGAGTACCTTCGATATTTACTGATAAATTTCATTGTTATCCTTTTGTTTATTGAAACCCTTAGAAAAAACCCGGCTGCTTTTGGACATTCTGAGTTGCCCCGGCAGCCGGGAGCCCCATATTACCCTTCCATTTTTAAGATTCCGTGGCACTCTTCATTGTGAATCTCAATTCCAAGGTCCATAAGAATCTTTGTGGTTGTTCCGTCAACTCCGGGAGTTTCAACACCCTCCTCAATCCGGAACTTTCTGCATCCCTTTTTGTCCTCTGCCATGTGACGGAGCCTCACCTTGTCGGCATCAATTGTGAAGCCATAATTGGTGAACTTCCCATCCATTACGGGATTCCAGATAAGGTCGATGCTTCCAAATGGGGTTAGATATTCCCTGACATTAACTCCATAGACTGAAACGGTGGGATTTGGATTCAACTCATATCTCGTTTTGATGAACTTGTTGATCTCCATCAACTGACCACTTCCACAGAGGTGAATTTTCCTGTTGGAACCTTTTTGGAAGACTTCTTTCAGGTGATCATCAAATGTGTCTTCGTCCAGTGTTGGAGAGTAGGAATTTACATTTGATTGAATCCTGCCGAGAAAACCATGTCCCCAGGTGGTACGATAGTTGCCCGAAGTGGCATAACCCTGGGAGGGTGCAAAGAGAAAATATCTTTCGGCTTGAAGTTTCATTTCCTCAATCTTCTTTGCGACCAGTGCGGCATGATCAACGCCATCGGTGTAGGTTTCACCGGCCTGATGTCTTCCCGTGGTTGCAACTGATTCGGAAAAGATGTTGAGGTAGTTGAACTTCTCAATCTCTTTTACACTCATTGCGGTTCTTACACCGGAGTATTCCGTATTGCGACTTCCAATGATCTTGAGATAAATTCCCTCATTCTGAATGCTTGTGAGATTTGTGGCACCGTCGATGTGGGAAAGTACCACCTGAGAAGTGGTGCGTGAACTGACATAAGCCATCTGATCCGTTTCCTCGATGAGGACGATGTCATCCACATTAAAGATCGTTAATGAGTTACAGTTGCTTGTGGTCAGAGTAAGTGACGCCGGTGTACCTGAAGCTGTGATTGCAGCTTTGTTTGTGGTCTGATGAGGATATAACTCATTTTCGAACCAACTGAATTTTGCGAATGGACTCCTAACTTCCTTCGATTTCCTTCCGGAAAACCAAAGATATTGAAGAAGTGGTGTCTGGTATGGTTTTAACAGATAAAGTATCTTTTCAACATCAGGAACAGAATTCGCCGAATTCATATTTGATGATGATACTACTCCTGAATTTATTGACTCGTAAGCCATTTTTCCCTCACTGATTATTGATTGTGTTAAGTATGTTATTTAACAACCTGCTGTTGTTACCTTCTTTTCTTCTGAAACTGCTTCCCGTTTCCATCGGAATTTTTAATCTCTCCACCGTTTTAAGAGTCTCTTTTACTCTTTTAATTACCTCCTCTCCCCCTTCCTTTTTTAACCGGTCAAGTTCGCCTGCCACTTCCTTTGCCGATTTAAACTTCTTAAGCTGCTGGGCAAAAAGAGCCGGATCATCTGCAAGCACCTCAAAATATCCGGGATTTGCTTCATCCCATTGTGCGATCACCTCGCCGGCATCCTCACCATCAAACACCTGTGAAGCCGTCTCCATCATCTCCTCTGCCTGCCGTTGCGCTGCTGCTTTCACCAGATCATTAAAAAATAATCTCATTTCCTCTTCGTTCATAACTCCCTCAAAAATTTACACTGCAAACTTACTCGATGACCAAACCCTTCTCAATATCAAATATTTACACTTCTAATCTTGTAACTCTGGAATCTGTTTTTAACAAAGTCACAGAGTAGCGGATTTTTTATAGAACGCGGATGAAGCGGATTAGGCGGATTATCGCGGATGGGAATTTAAAAATACCCCGTTTGCGGGGTTTGATATTCGTAGGTCCCGATTGCCGTCTGCAATGCGATCCAATCGTAAGAGAGGGAATGGGACGCAGATCCACCACTGGGACAGGTACACGCAGATTAGACAGAGTTACGCGGAGGATTTTCACGGATGATTGTCTGAATCAATATTTACAGGATTTTAGGATTTACAGGATTGGCTCTTAAAATACCCCGCTTGCGAGGTTTTATATTCGTAGCTGAATTCGTTACCTAACGATGACCCATACTCCGGAGGAGTTACATATTCGTAGCCCATGGATCTCTAAAATCCATCCTCCCCTCGCCTTTTAGGAGAGGGGTCGGGGGTGAGGTACGAGGACGAATGATATATTAACAACCCATATCAAAAATCCCACGATTTTTCCTTAAGTTAAACAACAAAAAAATGATGTTTAAAAATGAAACTGATCATTCTGAAATGAGAATCACAATAAAGCCCATTTTGTTCTCACTCCTTCTCTTTCTCTTAATGAGCATTCCCCGGTTATTCCACAATCCGTTTTGTTAAAGCTGGAAATCCAACTCCTGTCGCTCCTTATACAACTTGGGCAACCGCCTCGGATTCAATACAAAAGGTAGTCGATATATGTTTAAGTGGTGATACGATACTTCTTGGTACAGGGGTTTATACCGCACTTGTGGTTTCAAATTCAGTAGGAAGATATCTGACGATTGCGGGTGTTGATATTGATAGTTGTATCATTGATTTGTCTGTTTATCCTTCCTCAACCAGCGTTTGTGCATTCACAATAAAAGACCATTTTAAGATAAGAAATTTAACATTTAAAACCCGAAGTGGAACAACTGAACACATTGGAATATTTTTAACAAACATCAATGGTTCGCCATTACAAGAGTGTGACATTAAAGGCATCAAATTTCGTGGAGGCTTTGATGTTGCAATATTATCATTTAGTTTAACTGGAATAGTACAAGACTGTTTTTTTACGAAAGTACCTCGGAATTCAAGTGAGTGATCGCCATAATTTGGAGCCCGTACTAATTCAGAGCAACATATTCCAGAGCTGTCGGAATGGGTTAAATTCTGACTATGCAGTCATTAGAAACAATTGGTTGTTAAGAATTATAAATTCCGGGATGGATTTAGGTAGTTTTTTTTTTCTAACAACGAAAAACGATGTTTATAACAATCTACTTTCAGCTTTAGAGGTTGGTAGTTTTGGCATCCGCGAAAATCAACTTGGAGAGGTTATAAATAATGTAATAACCGGATTCAATTATGGAATGGAACCCAAGAGTAATTGCACAATTAAAAATAATGTGATTATGAACAGCAGGTTAGCAGCAATTGGTATATCAGAATGGCCCACATTAAATGGAGATATCAACTATAACTTATTCTACAACTGTCAAATGATAACAGGAAATTCCACCTCATTTGACCCCGACACAACAATATATTACACATCAGACCCGATGTTTGAGAACAAAGACAGTAACAACTTTCTCCTCCAGATGTTTTCACCTTTAATTGATGCAGGTGACCCAAACATCCTTGATGTTGATGGTTCAAGAAGTGATGTTGGTTTGTATGGTGGGCCCTACGGACAAAGCTACTCATACCAAGACCTTGCACCAAAGAAACCAAAGTTTACACTCGTATCTAAACAAAATGGAAAAGTTAATTTTAATTGGCGAGGGGGAACAGAAGCTGACTTTAATTCTTTTTCACTGTACAGAAGCAGAGACCCTCTGTTTATCCCGGATGACAACAACAAAATATATGAAGGAATTGACACACTATTCACAGATTCACTCACAGACCCGACCGGGAGTTACAGTTATAAACTGACCGCAAAAGACAATCAAGGAAATGTCAGTAAACTTGACAGTGTAACGGTTGTTATAACAGGTATTTCTGAAGAAGAAATCCATACCCCCGAAAGAATATATCTTCATCAAAACTACCCAAACCCGTTTAACCCTTCAACAAAATAAAATACTCCTTGACCGAAGAAGCGGAGGTGATCCTTCGTGTATATAATGTTAATGGTGAATTAGTAACCTTACTTCAAAACGGATGGCTTCCTGCGGGAGAGTATGAGAGAGAATTTTCCCCGGCAACAATCGGTATATTGAAGGATATTGCATCAGGAGTATATTTTTACAATTTGTTGGTCAGGGATAAAAATTTAACTTCGTTATTTGTAAAAACCGAAAAAATGATGTTTCTCAAGTAGTTTTGAAGGAATGTAGTAGTATTTTTTTGTATTAATTTTGTTTCAATTATGCGTATTTTTTCATAAATTGGTATGATGAATTAAAAAATTGGTGAACTATGTGCACATCGAAATGGATCTGTTATTTCAAATACTTAATGCTTCTCGCAGTTTTTGTGGGAATGTCAGTTTTTGCCCAGAGTGGTAATATAAACAGAGAGAAATTTGATCCAACAAAAAACCCTTCAGAAGACCTTAAAATTGCAGTAAAAACTGCCACCGCTGAGAATAAAAGAATTCTCCTTGATGTTGGGGGTGAGTGGTGCATCTGGTGTCATAGAATTGATGAATTTATTGAAACAAATGAGGATGTAAAATCATCCCTCACTTCTGCTTTTGTGATTTTGAAGGTGAATTACAGCAAGGAGAATAAAAACGAAGAATTCCTCGGTAAATTCCCGACAATTGAGGGTTATCCCCACTTTTTTGTGCTGGAGAATGACGGTAGTCTTACCGTCTCCCAAAATACAGGTGACCTTGAGGATGGTAAATCTTATTCAAAAGAGAAATTCCTGGAATTTGTTGCCAAATATAAAAAATGAGTACTGCGTATTTTCGCCGGCAGGAAAGTTTCATTTTCAGACATTAACGAAAAATATTTAACAGTTTGAGTCTCTTTAGAAATTACAAAAAAGAATTTGAAGAACTCCTCGCGAAGTATGAGGAACTTGATCGCAATTATAACCAGCTTGTTGCGGCCGGCGGCGATAATACCTCACTCGCTAACGCAATAGACTCAAAAAACCGCGAAATCTCTTCGATGACGACAAAACTTGTCGATTTGAGAAACGAAGAATCAGACCTCTCCATCCTTGTTTATTCAAAACAAAGTGAACTTAAAAAAATTGAAGAAGCTCATACCGAGTTGCTCGATGACTATCGAAACAAGGCAGAACTTGTCGAAAATTATGAGGGTGAGCTGGTTAATAAAAAAGCTTTGATTGAGGCAACAGCGCTTGAACTTTCGGAGCTTGTAAGAAAACTCGATCTGATAAAAGTTGATTATGAAGAGTATGACAAAGGTATTACAGGCTTAAGAGAAGAAGAAACCGCAAAAAAAGAAAATCTTGTCAGATTACAAAAAGATCTTGAGGAGTTGAAATACAACAAGGAAAAATATGGTAACCTTGAGGTATTAAAGGTTAGATACGATGAAGTTTATGAAAAAGTTCAGGATATTTTGAAAGAAAGAGCCGAACTCGATTTTGAACTCCGTGACCTTGAACAAATCAAGAAAAAACTTAGTGAAGATATCAACAGAATGAGAAATGATATGCTCGCTCAAAGAGCTTCTTTTGAGCAACATGTTATCCAGGAAAGAATTGCTGTTGAACGCGATCTGATCAAAATGAAACAGGAACTTGAAGAAACCATTACAACCCGACAAAATCAACTTTCCATTGTTGAAAGAGACCTCAACGAATCAAAAATAAGATATACCAAACTCGCTGCAGCTGTTGACGAGGTGATTCAAGAGCTCGAGACCAACGAAAAGAAACTCGAAATGGTGAAAGTAGAGAGAGACAATCTTCTTGATGAAGCAACTGCTCTTAACAGAAAAGTTGAAAACCTTTCATCAAAAGCCTCTTCACTCGATATTGAAGTGCAGTCACTTAACAGACAGGTTGATCGCCTCAACGATGAGAGGCAAATCACTTCAGGTCTGCTTGAACAAATTAAAGGCTCTATTCAGGGTCTCACAGGATCAAAAGAAGCCATTATTGAGAACATCACCCGTTTAAATCAACAACTTGCTGAAAAAAGCAAGGCATATACTGCAAGTTATGATGAATACCAACAACTTGTTGAGCACATCCAGGGGAAAAAGATCGAAGCGGTTAACCTTAAAGGTCTTCTCGAACTCAGGTCACGAAAATTAAAAGACACTGATCGTGAACTTTCATCCCTCGAAGCTCTTCGTGATGAATATGAGACCGATCTGAAACAGATTCTTGATCTCCAGCGTTCACTCAGTAACGATCTGTCAAATTCTCAAGAAGATGTGGAAGCTCTCCAGGATACTCTTAGTGCAATAAGGAAAAAATTCAGTGAAATCATCAAGATCAGAAAAGCCCGGCAGGAATCAACACGAAGAGAAAAAGTAAGAGAAGAGGAAGAAGAGGATTATCAGGAAGAATTGGCGACTCCCGTGTTTGTAAAAAAAGAGACAGACGCCAAAGATGATTTGATAAAAGCTCTTTATGCCGATAATGATCGACTTGGTATCGACGAAATGACTAAAATTTTTGTTAACAGTAATATCGAACTCACCACGGTTGAAAGTGGCACCCAGGCTTTTGATTTCCTAAAATCTGAACCATACGACCTGGCATTTTTTGATATGGACCTTCCCGGAATGGCTCCCCTCGAGATAATCGAAAGAATGCGCTCTTCAAATGTTTATAAAACAATCCCCATCTTCGCAGTTTTGGAAGCTCCCGATGAAAGACTTTCGGCTCTTGCTATGGAAGCCGGTGCTACAAGTATTCTTTATAAACCTTTCTCCTCTGATCTTATACTAACAGAACTGAAAAAATATTTGCCGGTTTAGGCACTATGACCAGACTGCTCCATCTCCTCAACTCATCTGCACGCGGTGGCAGGGAGCTTTATGTATGTGATCTTATCGTTGAACTCCAAAAGCCGGAGTCGAGAATTTCGTTTTGTGCAGGAAACATTCAGTAATCGACACCACCTGCCAAAAATGGAACATTCCTGTTATTCATACTTCTACTAATACCAAATTTTCATTCCCTGAAGTGTTACGACTCTCCTCGTTTATGAAAAGAAATCACATATCAACTCTTTATTCCCACTCAAGAAACGATGTTTTTACGGGCTCTTTGATCAAATGGCTCTCAGGAATAAGGCATGTACATGGTATTTATATGGGAACCGGACCAAAAAAAGATTTGATCCACAGGTTTGTTTATGGCAGCGTTGATGTTTTACTTACTTCATCCGAGTTCAGTAAAAGAGAATGTGAAAACTACCTCCCCGTCCCAAAGGGAGCAGTAAAATTGATCCGATATGGCAGACACATATCAAATTACATTAGATCGGAAGAGACCAGACAGAAAATCCGAAAAGAGTTGAATACTCCTGACGGAAAACTTGTTATCGCCGCCATGAGCAGGATAGACAAAGGCAAAGGGGTTGATATTTTTGCAGATTCAATCCAATACCTCACTCCTGGGGAAAAAGAGAGAGTTGAATTTTGGATGATGGGTGAACCGAGTGTAAAAAGTCTGGATGAGAATGGAAGTCGAATCTATGAAGAACAGGCAGAAAAATTACACTCGAAACTGATCCAATTGTCAAAAGAAAACAGCGATCTGTTTAAACTTATCCCCTTCAAAAAGATTATATCTCTTATCTGAATGGAATGGATGTTTTTGTGTTGCCAACTCACAATGAGATGTATTCTCTCTCAGTAATTGATGCAATGTTGATGGGGCTCCCCGTTATAGGGACAAATGCGGGTGGAACAACCGAACAAATCGGAAATAATGAAAGGGGCCTGCTTGTAACCCCCGGATCATCTTTATCGATTGCCGAAGCTATACGCTTTCTTCTTAATAACCCCTCTGAAACAAAATTAAAAGGGGAAAATGCCCAAATCTGGGCACTCTCCCAACACGATTTCGCCAACACTGTGGACAGAGTTACTTCAGAAGCGCTTCTATTGCCTTAGTAACTTTTTCACCCTCGGGTTCGTCTTTGCTGACAAATCTTTCAACTATCTCACCTTTTTTGTTGATGAGAAATTTCTCAAAGTTCCACTTTATATCTTTAGTACCGGTAACAGAGTTATCTGTCAGGAATGCAAACAATGGGGTTTTGTTTTCGCCAAGCACTGAGACTTTATCCATCATTGGGAAAGTTACAGAAAATTTGGTTGAACAAAATTCTTTAATTTCATCGTTGGTTCCCGGTTCCTGTCCACCAAAATCGTTGCAAGGAAAACCAAGAATTACCAATCCCTGATCTTTGTATTTTTTGTAAATGGCTTCAAGTCCGTTATACTGTTTTGTATAACCACATTTGCTCGCAACATTTACAATTAAAACAACTTTGCCCTCGTAGATTGATAGATCAACTTCTTTACCGTCGATATCCTTAACCTTAAAATCTCCAATCTTCTTCGCCATGTTTTTCACTTCTTTGGTTTCTGAACGATTTTCTGCAGATGCTTCACCATTTTTTATAGTGGCAAATGCTACAACTGTGACTACGATTAAAACAGATACAATTATTGACAAATATTTTTTCATTTTTTACCTCCATAGGTATAAACACAAGTGTAGTGGAATTAAGTTCAATTTTAATACTGAGGAAGTATATATTCAAAAGAGGTGGAATCAGGGAGCTATATTTTATTCACCAAAAGCTTTAATCACCGGAAGTGCCTTAAATTCAAAATCGTAAAATGCCTGATTTTCGTAAGAAGAACCATTCGTAGCTGTTGGTCCTCTAAATGAAACCCATTCACCTCCCCAATAACAGACACCAATTCCACCGTTGGATGCCCTGACCTCTGAAAACACTTTTTTTAGGAATTGATATTGGCCATCCGGAGTGGCGGGATAACCCTCATGCAGTTGGTTGGCTAAACCGACAATATTGTTAGTGTAGTCGTTCCAACCCAGTGTGAATGGATAAGAAGTTTCGGCAATAACGACAGGTTTTTGAAATGTGACATTAAGCGATGAGATTATCGTACTGAGGGTGTCAACAGGTTTTCCGTGCCACATTGGGTAATAGGAAAGCCCAATTATATCATAATCAACAGTTTTTACAACTTCATAAAATTCAGCGGCAGTAAAAATCCCGGCATAGTGGAGTATAATTTTACTCTCAGGAGAAAATTCTCTGATGGCGCTCGCTGCTGTATCCAAAAGTTGTCGAAAATTGCCCGGATTGGTATATCGATTTCCAAAATTGTGAAGGAATCCATTATTAATCTCATTTCCAATCTGGATATAATCCGGTTTCATCTCTTTTGCTATTGCTGATGAATAAGCATAAACCGAATCGAGAAGACTGTTCATATCCGGCAGGGATTTCCATTTTTGTGGCATCTGCTGACTTCCGGGATCCGCCCAGGTATCAGAGTAATGAACTGTCAACCAAACCTTAAAACCCTCACTCTTTAACCTTTGAGAAAAATACTTAACCGATGAAAAATCGTGTCCGGGGCTTGCAGGGTCTTTCCATAAACGAAGCCTCACTGTATTCACCCCCGCTTCTTTGAGGGTAGTGAGCATCGGCTCTGAGAGGGAATCGGCATTAAACAGGACAGTTCCCGCAGCTTCGATTTGCGGAAGCAAGGAAAGGTCTGCACCGCTGATGAAAAATGGCTCAACAATTGGTTCCGGTAGCTCAGGAGCATTTACCTTCTCACATCCTGAGAGGATGAGTGAACAAAGTAAAATTGTAAGACCTATTCCTACTTTCATCAGGTTCCGGTTTAGTTATTTTTTGTTAAATAATTAGAAATAAATTGGAGTGAAATTTAATGATTTGATCCCTGTGTTCAACATTTCTTATTCACTTCATGAAAATATATTTTAACCGGTTGCCTGATTACAAAAAAAATGGGGACTGCAAAAGCAGTCCCCATATTCGAGGCTATAAAACGATATTGAGAATAAGCACTTTACCTGAGCAATACCATTTTTTTAGTTTCAACAAATCGCCCTGCGGTGATTCTGTAGAAATAGATACCTGAAGCAAATTCATTTCCGTTAAACATCACACTATGATATCCGGCATCCATAGACCCGCTAACAAGAGTGGCAACCTGCTGGCCGCTACTGTTGTAAACTACTATTGACACTTCGGATTTCTCTTTAAGTGCAAAGTTAATTTTTGTTTCAGGATTAAATGGATTTGGGAAGTTCTGGAACAGTGCAAACTCCGACGGTGTACCAAATTCAACTTCAACTGTTGAACTGTATTTGTGACTGCCATCAAGATCGATCATTTTTAATCTGTAGCTGTATTTTCCGGCTGCTCCGGGTTTACTGTCAACAAATTGATAAGCATGAACTGTTGTTGAAGTTCCGCTACTCTTAACAAATCCTAATTTAGTCCATTCTACTGATTCAGTTTTTCTTTCAATTTCGAAACCATAACTGTTCTTTTCGCTGCTTGTGGTCCAGTTTAGAACCACTTTTGCGTCAGATACACTGGCTGAAAGTGATGCAAGTTCTACAGGTACAATTACCTGAGAAAATGAAAGGAAATAACGTGTCGCATCAATTCCTTGAGTGGAATGTTTGGACCCGGTATTATCAAACTGTGCTACTGAGAAATCATAGATCTGTGCTGGATCAAAGACCACGTCATCAGCTGTATTTCCGGTATTCAACAGTCTCTTTATCTCAACTGTCCAATAACCCGTTGCAGGATTATAAACACCTTTTGAATTTAAGTCAGATCTGCTGCCTGCAATTGGAGACGGATTAATAGTATCATTAACTATCCATCCGGGAATCATGTCGCCGGCTGCCCATCCTGAATTTGCGAATGGCTGAACCTGTGACGAGAAAAGGAAGTCAGCAAGATTACCTGGGGATGTTAATGCCTGCTTTAATGGAAGCAAACCACTAAGGTTGTCAACTCCAAATGTACCGCGTGTTGTAGCATCATTTTTTCTGCCTGCATTGTCCCAATATTGATCATCAGCAAATGCTATTGGATTTGTTCTTTGGGCTTTCCAATGCCAAACATCATATTTTCCTGTGCTTGTTTTATGTGATGGAGCGGTTCCGCCACCATGACATGATCTTGCACATGATCCGCCCCATGGATCGTTCATTTTCCATGTAAATGCGATTCTGTCTTCGTCGCCTTTTTTAGACCATGCTGTACCATCATAACTCCAACGGTTTCTATAGATACTGTTGCTGGATGCAGAATCGGTACCATAATTTTTATGTCCATCTTTCCAGGTTGTCATGGTGTAAATATATGTATCATCATAAAGGAATTTGGCTGTGATACCTGTTTTGGAAACGATTGAATCTGCAAGGCTCCAAACAGGATCCTTAACACCATCAATTACAGGGGCATTAACAGTCTTCTTGGCTGCAATATTAACATTAGCATACTTCGTAGCTAAGCCTTGATGTGTTTCGGTAATGTTTTTGAAAACACCAACACCTCCGCCGGCGTGACAATTTGCAGTGGCGCAGGAAAGTCCTGAAGGTGCATATAAAGGAACAGCAACAAGATGATCTTCTGCCATATAAGGTACATATCCGTGGCATGCAGTACAAACATCTTGTGCATCACTTGTGAATTGATTTTCGGTACCATTTAAGTGGCAATCGCTACAGTTGCCTAATGTAAGGTTGACTTGTGGCAAATTCTGATGCTCTGAATGAACCAATTCCGAGAATCCATAAATTGTTCTAAAGTTGTCAACATGACATGGAAGACATTGTTCAGCACCTGCAGCACCATGATGGCCTGTTGGTCCATTCACTCCATGGCAGGAAGCACATGATTGACCGGGTATCAAACTCGATACAGGAAGTTGACCCACTACTGTGGTTCCAACCTGAAAATCTTTAGTTAAACCTTTGGTAACTGTTTCACCAAAAATTCTACGCGCAGCAATATAAATTGTATATGTGCCTGGTCCGCCGGGCAGAACTGCCGGAAGTGGAATTTTAATAGGATTATTGGAATATAGTCCACCACTCACTGAATCGTAAGCAAATGCATAGTTGTTGATGATATATCTGTTTGAGAATACTTGTGCGTAATCATTTTTGGGACCACTTACAACAACTTCGAGTCTGTTAATTCCATATTGTTGAGGATTAATCCACCATTTTAAGGTGTCTCCGCCATTCGTGAACAAATTGGCGTTAAATTTAATTGTATCACCTGCTGAGTAATATCCGGCAGGAGGTAATGGATTGGTAATTTGAATCTCAGGAACAACACCTGACTGTGCAACAGTGGAAATTGTAACACCAATGGAGTAAGAAGCAAAACTTGTTGCGCCATTCTTAAATACAAAAATCAGACTGTCTGTACCGGTTGGAACTTGAAAAGCTCTGTCAGCCATTCCTGTCTGAAAATATATTCTTGCCTGAGCAAGAGCAGAAATAAGAGAATCAGGAACTGCAGGAGTGCCGGCTGGATAAACTCCTCTTCCTTCTGCTTTGTAGGAAACTTCAAAGGTAGCTCTTCTAAAAGCAGTATCGCCGGTTGCCGGGTTAAATCCAAGTGTTTTTACGAGTGTCTGATTGCTACCACTTTTGGTATAAACTTCGACAGCCCATGTGTTTGTATTTGCCAACCAGCCGGTTGCTGTTGCATTTGACCAAACACCATTCTGGAATGATTGTGTAATCTTTTTGTCGATGGTGTATTT
Source organism: Ignavibacteriales bacterium (assembly GCA_016714125.1). Classification (GTDB taxonomy): domain Bacteria; phylum Bacteroidota; class Ignavibacteria; order Ignavibacteriales; family Ignavibacteriaceae; genus UTCHB3. Next base: position 430,258 of record JADJNX010000001.1, read on the forward strand.
TCCACCGCCGGTGATGCTTGCAACTGCCCAGGTAGTATCTAATGTGATACCGGTCCAGTTTAATGGAGCCAATGGATTATCGTCACTAACATTACTGTACCACTGGAACGCCTGCCATGGCCATGGGGTAGCAGGTGCAGTTGTCTTCTGCCATGTGCCTCTAAGCTCCAAACTTGATAAATATATTGAATCTCCACCAACAACAGTAATTCCGGGAATTACAAGTGGCTGGTTGTGTAATTTGTCGATAGTAACAGTTCTTGATGAAACTGTCTCAATATCCAAGCCTTGTGTAAAAGTAAAGGCTAAAAAAATAGTAAGTAATACCGCTGCGGGTATTAAAGTTTTTTTCATTTTTATCTCCAGTTAAGAAAAATCATGCACTATATCGGCAATAACTGTGCCAATTTTTAGTGTTTATATTTTCATCAGGAAAAGACCCTGTTTTTTTGATATGTGATAATTTTTTCAACAAATGAGAATTTAGTGCCCGGACTTTCGGGTCATTTATGCCCACCCAAGTGGGCAGATTGTGCCCAATTTATTCCCAAATCAAAATTAATTGAACTCATGGGTTATTAGTTGTTTGGATTATTTATCTTGGTACAAGATTTGCTATATTTATAAAAAAATGTCTCATGAAAATTTATCGAAATATAAAACAACGCGCAGTTTTCACAATTGCAGTTATTATCCTTTTATCCGGTTTGTTGGTTTTTATCGCCCTTAATGTTTTTGGTCATATGAGGGATGAGGTATCTGATGCGAGCACATTGCTACCAAAAGATGCTGCAAATGCGATGTATTTTGAAACTCAAAGGTTGCTTGACAGCCTGAGTACGCAGAATGACTCACTTGATGATGAAACACTACTGGCTAATTTTGAGAGTCAAGTGGGACCAATTTACGGGAAAATACTCCATGCGTATGGAAAACTTGAAGGCGGATTATATCTGACAATGGGTGATAGACTTTTTGCGGTGAGCAATTCTGACAAAGGTGGGAAAATATCCGAATCAAGCCTTTTATCCGAATACAGAGTTACAATATTAGAGGATAATGCAAGAGCGGTTAGAGAAGGGGTTGTGATTCATAAACTGAATGATGAAATTTCCGCTTTGTTCCATCTTACGGTTATTCCTGTTAAACTTAAAAACAATTTTGTGGGAAGTGTATGGTGTGCAGCTCGAATAGATCAGATGCTGCCGATGGGTAAACTGGATTTTTTGATGACAGTTCTTACATTCATCTCTGTGGGGGGAATTGTATTCTCAATCATCGTCTCTTTTATCCTTCGCCTCAGAGTGGAGGAAATCCATCTGGGATTAAATGAGTCGAAAAAGAATCAGGACTACCGCCTGAGAAGGCGAAGTGGCATCTTGGGGTCAATTGTCGATTCAATAAACGAAGCGGCCGATATTCGAGCACTAAACGAAAAAGAGAAAGAAAAGCTCGCACTTGAGCTTATACAAAAAGAAAAACTTGCAGCCTTGGGGAAACTGCTTGCGGGTGTCGCTCACGAAATTAAAACTCCTTTGGCAATAATGAAGACTCGAATCCAAATCTGGCAAAGGAGACTAAAGGGTACCGGAGACATCAAAGAGGTTATCACACCTGAATCGATGGATTTGATTGTTAACGAAATTGATCGACTCTCTGATCTCGTAAAAAAACTGCTCGTTTTTTCCAAGGCAAAAAACAAAAATTTGACATCAGTTGATGTTGGGCTTGTTATTGATCAGGTTTATCAACTTATGGGGAATAAATTTGAGGAAAACAATGTACGTTTTCAAAAAGTTATCCCATCATATTTGCCAAGAGTATTATCAGATCCACAAGGTCTGGAACAGGTTTTTATTAATCTTTTCTCCAACTCGATGGAAGCGATGCCGGATGGAGGGAGCATAATAGTAAGTGCTGAAGTGAATCCTTCAAAAGAGGGTTTCATAGAAATATCAGTGAAGGACACCGGATTCGGAATCTCGGAGGAGAATGCTAAATTAATATTTGATCCTTTTTTTACAACCCGGGATCAGGGTACCGGCTTGGGACTCTCCATAGCTTTCGAGGTTGTTTCTGCATCCAACGGAAGATTATCGTTGAATGAGGAGTATAAAGATGGAACCGAATTTGTTATCGATTTAAAAATTAATGAAAAAAAGTTATGAAACGAATTTTAGTCGTTGACGATCAATTGGCAATGCTTGAAAACCTTAAGGATTTCCTTACAGATGAAGGCTTTTCTGTCTCAATTTCCCCGGATGGTGTGGATGCAATAGAAATACTGGATACCGAGCAGTTTGATTGTATCGTTCTGGATGTTAATTTACCCAAAATTGACGGTTTTAGTGTTCTGAAAAATCTAAAGAGCAGAGGAATCCCGACCCCTGTGATAATTTTCACCGCTTATGGTTCAAGCGAAAGAACCATTGAGGCAATGAAATTGGGTGCATTTGACTATATCGAAAAACCATTCGACCTTGAAGAGTTTCTTATCGTTGTTCAGCGGGCATTAAAGTATAACGATATTGTGGATGAGCTACAAAATCTTCGTGAGCAGGTTAAAAGTCGCAATATTGTAGATCAGGACCTTGTGGGCAACAGCCACAAAATGAGGGAGATTTTTAAACTGATTGGGAAAGCCGCCCCCTCCGATGCAACAGTACTTATCGAAGGTGAAAGTGGGACAGGGAAAGAACTCATAGCTAATGCGATTCACCGGCATTCTTTGAGAAACAATCAACCTTTTATAAAAATTAATTGTGCCGCACTTCCCCTTCCTCTTCTCGAAAGTGAACTGTTTGGTCATGAAAAAGGGGCATATACTGATGCGATCTCGATGCAAAAAGGGAGATTTGAACTTGCTGACAAAGGTACTATTCTGCTCGACGAGATTGGTGAAATAGGGCTTGAAATTCAGGGTAAACTGCTCAGGATTATCCAACAAAAAACTTTTGAAAGAGTGGGAGGCAAAGAGACACTAAGTTGTGATGTGAGAATAATTGCCTCTACCAATAGAGACCTGCAAAAGCAATCAAGGAGGGAAGATTCAGGGAGGATTTGTATTACAGACTTAATGTCATCAATATTAAGGTTCCGCCCCTTAGGGAACACCCCGAGGATATCCCGGCACTCATCGAATATTTTCTTTCAAAATACTCAAATGAAAAAACAAAAAGCGCAGCAATTACTGATGCTGCGCTTCAAAAATTAATGAGTTATAACTGGAACGGAAACGTTAGAGAACTGGAGAATGTAATTCAAAGGTCTTTGGTATTGTCAGATGGCAATTTCATAACCCAGGAGGCTCTCTTGTTTATGCAACCTTCAGTCAGTGACTTTATCGACATAAAAAACCCGGATGAAGTTATTCCAATGAAAGAGATTATATCTAAATTGGAACGTGACCTTATCGTCGCTGCGCTTCATCGTACCGATGGCAATCGTACAAAAGCTGCTCATATTCTTGGCATTAACAGGAGAGTTCTATTCAATAAAATCAAAGAATTGAATATCTCGGAAGATTAACCTTGTAAACCTTCTCTCTCGACATCTTTCCTGATAGTCTCAAGGGCTATCTTGTTGATGCCCAGTGCAACTGAAATTTTAGTAAACAATTTTACTTCATGTACACTGAGATCCATATCTGCCAGCATCAGCATATAGAGATATTTCATCAAATCGTATTTCTCATCAAAATAGAAATTTTTATCGATGAATTTAAGGGTTTCCTGAACCTGTGTTTCGGGAATTATCTGATCCTTACATTCAACAAGTAAAGATTCAACCTCATCATCCTGGATACCAAATCTCTTTTTCAAAAGAAAATTAATTTTTGTATGCTCAAGGTCTGTGAACTGGTCATCTGCATGTGCCATGAGAACTAAAAAGTGCAGCTGTGGCAATTTTAAGATTATTCTTATAAACAGGATCATTCCTGTCCAGAGTTCGTTCTTTATTTTCAAATTTTTTCTTGAAAATTTTATCAAACATACCCATTTGAGTTTCCTTTTTTCTATTAAATAGCGGGTTTTGGCCGCTCGTAAATTTTTGTCATATAGTTAAAATATGCTGCCAAATCACTCTGAAACGATTCTCGTTTTACGCGCCATGCCCAATTGCCACCTCCCAGTTTGCCCGGGAAATTCATCCTTGCGCCCGTTTCAAGATTTAAAATGTCTTGCATCGGGATCACAACTGTGTTTGCCACAGATGCATAAGCAGATTTTATCGCAGCGGCAACCATCTTGTCATGTTTGTAACAATTAAGATATTCCTGAGCAAATCTGTAGATATCGTTATCCTGATGTCTTGCAGAGTCGAAATATCCACGGGTGGTATCGTTATCATGTGAACCGGTATGAACCACACAATTTTTGATGTAATTGTGAGGAAGGAACTTTGATTCCATTCCAGTTCCAAATGCAAATTGCATGATTTTAATGCCGGGGAAGTTCAATGTATCACGGAGTTTTTCAACAGGAGGTGTGATCACACCAAGGTCTTCAGCGATTATTGGAAGATCGCCGAGGTATTTTTTAACTGTCCTAAAAAACTTCATCCCCGGTGCTTTTATCCACTTGCCCGTTACTGCAGTGGGTGCATCACCCGGAATGCGCCAGTAGGCTTCAAACCCTCTGAAGTGATCAATTCTGGCTATGTCAACAATTTTAAGCAGTGACGAGATTCTGTCTCTCCACCATTTAAAATCGTCTTTTTCCATCTGCTCCCAACGATAGAGTGGATTACCCCAAAGCTGACCGGTTGCAGAAAAATAATCGGGTGGAACACCGGCAACCCAAATCAGTTTGCCCGCTTCATCCACCGTAAAAAGTTCTTTGTTTGCCCACACATCGGCACTGTCATAAGCAACAAATATCGGTAAATCGCCGATTACTTTGATTCCGTTTTTATTGGCGTAAGTCTTAAGTTTTGTCCATTGTTCAAAGAAACAAAACTGTAGGAATTTTTGATAGTTGATTCCCTCTGCAAGTTTTTTCTTCCATTTTGGTAACTCTTTAGGTTCCCTTACTGCAATAGAGTGTTCCCAGGTCGTCCACAAGGCACCCCCATGATACTCTTTTGCTGCCATAAAAAGGGAATAATCTTCAAGCCACTCTGCGTTGTTTTTGCAAAATTTGTTGTAGGAATCTTTAATGCTTTTTTGGGTATTAACTTTGAAGCCTTCAAAGGCTTTGAGCAAGAGCGATCTTTTATAATCAATTACCCAGCCAAAATCGATGTACTCAGGATTAAAATCGGGAACATCAACCAGATCATCTTCCGATAAAAATCCCTGTTCAGCAAGCGCTTGAGGTGACAAGAGCAGCGGGTTTCCTGCAAATGCAGAAAAACACTGATAAGGTGAATCCCCGTATCCTGTTGGACCCAAAGGAAACACCTGCCACAGGGTTTGACCTGCGGCAGTTAAAAAATCGATAAAGTTATATGCTTCAGGACCCAAATCCCCGATTCCAAATTTCCCGGGCAGGGATGTTGGATGGAGAAGGATTCCAGCTGCTCTTGTAAATTCCATTTAAAACCTCTGACTCAAATTATTTCATTAACATCATTTTTTTGGTGATTCTTCCGCTCATTGTTTCCAATGTATAGAAATAAACACCACTGGTTAATCCTGAACCATCAAAAGCAACTGAGTGGCTTCCTGATGCTTTGTAACCGTCATAAATTCCGGCAACCTGCTGTCCCATCATGTCGGTAACAAAAAGTTTTACATTACCGGCTTCAGGAAGTGAAAATTTAATCAAGGTTGAAGGATTAAATGGATTTGGATAATTTTGATCAAGTGAAAAATTCACTGGATTTGCTGTTATACCATCTTCAACACCTGTTGGATCAAAATAATCGAATCTGTAAATAGAACGGCTGCCGCCATCTGATACAAATGCTCTTTTTGTGTCTTTGGTTAAAACAACATCACTTGGTGCTGTCATTGGGGCACCATCAGGATTTGGAGTTGAGCTGCTAAACTGTCCGGGAAGTTCATAAAGTGGATCTGCAAAGTTTACGATTACATTATATCCCTTTACCCATCTTCTTGTTGAATCGGTACCTGCTACCCAAAGAACACCATTTGCATCAACATCAATTCCATAAGGAATAGCACTGGAAAAATCCAGATCTCTTGCAAGATCAGTGATTTTTGTACCCGAATATGCTGATGGATTTGTTTGACTTCCACCCGACCACATAGCGATTCCGCCTGTGATTTCAGTGGATGACTTGGAATTTCTGGATGTGTACCATGGAGTTTCAGGATTGTTGTAATCACCGTCTTTCTTTACAGCAACATCTCTTACAACATCAAACCCGTTAAAGTGTGGACCACCGGGAACAGGTGGAAATGTTGCCATCGATATCCACGATCCTCTTGCGGGTGTTGTAAGTGCATAAGAGAAATTATAAAACCTTATCGTGGTATTAAACGATACTCCGGTGAAAACAATTGAATCTCTCGTGATTGCTGAACCATGGATGTAAGTACCGTAACCTGCACCATTGATGTTGAATCCAAATTTTTGAACAAGATTTGTATCGCGGTTTGGATAAACATACTGTGAAGCAACTGTGTTTGGAGCTGTTCTCTGATAAGGGATATTTGCATTTATGTAAACATCTCCGTTAAGTGCAGATATACCTCTGATCGCTCCTATGTTTCCGGTAAGTGTATCGGAATCGCCATTATTATCAAAATCGATCATTTTTTTGAAAACTGTATCTCCCGGAAGAAGATAATAAATAGCGTTGTGTGCCTGGAGGGTGGTTGCTTTTGAGGAAGCAACATAAACAACTCCGGCAGAGTCGATGGTCATCAGGTATGGACGAGCAAAGGCTGTATCTGAAGCCGGGAAGTGCATTTTACCTGTATAGTTCCATGTTTCGTTTTGAGCCATTCCTGTAAAAACAAGAACAACCATAAATAGTAATAGTGTTTTAATACTTCTCATAAATTCATTCCTCAATGTTATTGATTTTCTTCATACTTCTTAAATATAACTGACGTGTTGTGACCTCCAAAACCAAATGCGTTACTCATAGCATAAACCACTTCCTTTTTTTGTGGTGTATTAAATGTGTAATTTAGATCGCAATCGGGATCGGGGAATTCAAAATTGATTGTTGGTGGTATTACACCGTGCAAAATTGATTTAATGGTAGCAATTGCTTCAACAGCTCCCGCTGCACCAAGCAAATGTCCCGTCATGCTTTTGGTGGATGAGACATTCATTTTGTATGCCTGATCTCCAAAAACAGCTTTTATTGATTGAGTCTCAGCTATATCTCCCAGACCCGTGGAAGTTCCGTGCATATTAATATAATCTACCTCGGAAGGGTCAACATTTCCGTATTTTAAAGCACGAAGCATCGCAAGCCTGGCTCCATGTCCCGAAGGATCAGGGGCTGTGATATGATAAGCGTCGCCTGTAAGTCCATAACCGACAACTTCAGCATATATCCTGGCTCCACGTTTTTTAGCGTGTTCAAGTTCTTCAAGAACAAGAGCTCCTGCTCCTTCACCCATCACAAATCCATCTCTGGTGCTGTCGAAAGGGCGACTTGCGGTTTCAGGAGAATCGTTTCTTTTTGACAATGCCTGAGCAGAATTAAATCCTGCAACACCCAGTTCACAAATTGGTCCTTCTGTTCCACCGGCTAACATCATTGTTGCCTGACCCTCTTTGATCAACATAAATGAGTCGATAAAGTTGTGGTTCGAAGTTGCACATGCAGAGACTGCACAGTAGTTTGGTCCTCTAAATCCATATTCGATTGATACCTGACCGGCTGCAATATCCGGAATGAGCATTGGAATAAAAAACGGGGAAACCCTGTTGGGACCCTGTTCTGCATTTATTCTTGCTTGTTCCTGGAAAACATTCATTCCGCCAATTCCGGAACCTATCATCACACCCGTATCGTCCTTGTCTTCAACTGACATTTTTTCAGGATCGATCCCTGCATCTTCAAGAACCATCTTAGCCACAGCCATTGCGTATTGACAGAATAAATCCATCCGCCTGGCAGCTTTTTTTTCGATGTAATTCAACGGATCAAAACCTTTAAGTTCACAAGCAAACTTTGTTGTCACCCGGGAAGTGTCGAATTTAGTAATTAACGCAGCTCCACTTTTGCCTTCCATCATCCCTTGCCAAAATTCATCAACTCCAAGGCCTATCGGTGTTAGTGCCGCCATTCCGGTTACTACTACTCTTCTCTGTTGCATCTTCTCTCTTAAATTGTTACCTGATTATGCTAATCCCATTCATCCTGGTTGATGGGAAAACGAAGTTAATCTTGTTTGATTAATTATCCATAGATAATGAAAGTCTTAACTTGTTAAAAGCAATTATTAAATATTATAAAACCTTAACTCGTAAATTTAAATCATTTTTCCCTTCTAATCAAACCCTGAATAACAATCCTTCGATTTTGAACTGATAACAGGCTCTTAAACAGATGATACCATTAAAAATCCCATAAGCTGAAAAGGAATTCACTCTCTAAATTTAGATTTACCGATTTTAACGAAAGAATTATCTCTCCTCTGTGGTGGGCTTCATGTGACACCAAATAGAACAAAAATGAATTGATCCCTTTTGGATATCCTTTAACTTTCATATCGGTTCTGACACTCGTTTCAACAAGTCCACCAATTCGGTCAGATGATATTTTTAGTGCTTCCAGAATCTTCGTTTTGTAAGTATAATCATCTTTCCCCAGCCGGATTAAACCAATCGAATGCACCCCCCCGATTGCATTGAGCCACTGCACTCTTACATTATTTATATGGGCAAATTTTGCACCAATACTCCTGCCTCCCGATGAGGCTTTTACACTAAGATGATGTTCAGGTATCTTTTCAAGTAATTTTAAAGTAACTCCGTTTGTGAGTTCCCATGACTCACGCAAACTCAGTACCATAGTTTAACTCTTATATTATTGGTAAATTGCATTCTTAATTTAAATTTGGTTACAAAATACGGTAAAAATCATGAACATCAAAGGAAAAATTGTTTTTATAACAGGTGCTTCATCCGGCATTGGAATGGAATCTGCAAAAGCCTTTGCAAGAGAAGGCTGCAAGCTGATTTTAACCGCCAGAAGGATTGATAGAATCAAAATTCTTGCCGAAAAATTGTTAAAAGAATTTGGAACTGAATCGCTGACTCTCCCCCTCGATGTTAGAAAAAAGAAGATGTTTTCACTCTGTTTGAGAAACTGCCCCAAGATTGGAAAAAAATTGATATCCTGTTAAATAATGCAGGTGTTGGCAAGGGACTTTCTCCACTCCATGAGAGTGATCCCGAAGGCTGGGATGAAATGATCGACACAAATGTTAAAGGTCTTCTATTTGTCACAAAATCAGTCGCCAATTTGATGATAAAAAATGGCAGTGGACATATTATCAATGTTGGCTCCGTTGCCGGCAGAGAAGTATATCCAAACGGAAATGTCTATTGCGCAACAAAATTTGCGGTGAATGCCCTTACAAAAGCCATGAGAGTTGAACTCTATGATAAAAATATCAGAGTTACCACTGTTGATCCCGGAATGGTAGAAACCGAATTTAGTCTTATCAGATTTGAGGGAGATGAAGAACGGGCAAAAAATGTTTACAAAGGGATGACTCCCCTCTCCCCCGCAGATATTGCCGATACGATTATATTCTGTGCAACCCGACCCGCTCATGTGAATATCTCTGAAGTGGTAATTTATCCATCAGATCAGGCAAACACAACTACGGTAAAAAGATCATAAAATGCCCGAAAAACTGAAAGGTGAAATCGAAAGGATTACTTTCTACAGCGAAGACAGTGGTTTTGGCGTAGTAAGACTCCGTTCAGGAAGGATTGTCACAGGCACCCTCCCCAAACTTTCAGAAGGCGACAGACTTGAAGCCGAGGGTGAGTGGATGACCCACCCCAAATATGGTTCTCAGTTTAAGGTATCTAAAATTATCATTTTGAAACCCGAGGGGAAAATTGCCATCCTGAAATACCTCTCCTCGGGGGTTCTCAAAGGACTCCCTAAAAATTCAGCAAAATTCCTGGTTGATTATTACGGCGAAAAAGCACTCGAGATTCTTGATAAAGACCCCCAAAAACTGCTGAATGTTCCGGGTGTTTCACAAAAGAAACTTCAAAAAATCCTGCAAAGTTGGAATGAACAAAAAAATCTCCATAAACTTGTAATTTTTCTGCAGAACTACGATATCCCGCTTACCCATTCGCAAAAGATACTACAAAGATATGGAGATCAGGCTGAAACTGTCATCCTCTCAAACCCGTATCAAATGATTTTTGATATTCGAGGTGTGGGATTCAAAACAGCAGATGTTATTGCATCAAAAGTGGGTTTAAGTCCCGACTTTCCACCAAGGATCAAAAGTGGTGTGCTCTATGTTCTCGAAAATTCTGCCAACAGCGATGGGCATGTGTTTCTTCCTTATGATGAACTTTTAACTCTCTGCCTTAAAAATTTGAATGTTGATCTCAACCAGTATGATGTTCAATTTCAGGAATTGATCACCGAACGAAGAATTGTAGTGATCAATAACAATGTTTATCTTCAGGAAATTTACGACTCAGAAAGAATAATCGAATCCAAAATAGTTGAACTCTCCCGTGAAAAACATGATGATTCAACCGATTTTTTCAAAAATTTTGCACATACTCTCACCCATTTCTCCGAGGAACAACTTGAAGCTGTAAGGTTAAGTACTGAAAATGGTTTTCTTGTTCTCACAGGAGGTCCCGGTACCGGAAAAACAACCACCCTTAAAGGGATTATCGATCTATATAAAAAATGTAAATTGAAAATTGCTCTCGCCGCTCCCACAGGAAGAGCTGCTAAAAGAATGGCGGAAGTTATTGGTCTTGAAGCAAAAACGATTCACCGCCTGCTTGAATATGATTCAACAACAGGAAAATTTGTTCATAACAGAACCAACCCGATAAAAGCTCATCTCCTTGTTATCGATGAAGTTTCGATGATCAACACTTTTTTGATGGCATCACTTCTTTATGCTGTCAACAGGGAAACCACAGTAATCTTTGTGGGTGATAAAGATCAGCTTCCGGCAATTGGTCCCGGAAACATACTGCATGACATCCTTGAGTTCAACCAGGTACCGATAATAAGATTAAACAAAATTTTCAGGCAGGCAGAAAAAAGTCGGATTATCACTAATTCCCACAAAATAAACCGTGGAATTATGCCCGATCTTTCAAATGATAAAGATGGTGATTTTTTCTTCATGGAAGAGGAAAACAGTGCTTTAATTCCGGAGACTATTCTCGAACTGATTCGTGACCGTCTTCCCGGCAAATACAATTTTAATCCCTTTACCGATATTCAGGTGCTGGCTCCGATGTATAAAGGTGATGCGGGTGTGGATGCAATCAACAAATGCCTGCAAGAGGGGCTTAACAAAAATCCGGCTCTTTTTACCAAAGGTGATGTTGTTTTCAAAAAAAATGACAAGTTTATGCAACTTGTGAATGATTATGAAAGAGATATTTACAACGGAGATATCGGTTTTTTGAAGGCAGTGGATGACGAAGAGGAAGAACTTGTTTTTAATTTTGGTGACAGAGAGGTAAATTTTAATAATTCTTCACTCGATGACCTTACCCTCGCTTATGCATGTACCATCCATAAAAGCCAGGGTTCCGAATACCCCTGTGTAATTGTGGTTTTAACTTCTGAACAATATTTTATGTTAAAAACGAAATCTTGTTTATACCGCAATCACCCGTGCAGCAAACCTTTTGATCATTATCGGCAGCAAAAATGCTGTTAATCGTGCAGTTACCAACAACTCCGAACAAAAACGATATACCTCCCTCTTTAAACTAAAAGAATCCGAAAAAGATACCTACATAAACTTTCTTTAATATCCTTCGCGATAATCCCTAAAAGGATACTTCGATTCTCCGCTATTTGGCTACTCTGCTACTTCGATTCTCCGCTACTTTTAAAAATAACATACACCGCCTCCGTCGGAAAATGAAGAACAGTTTTTGTATGAGATATATCCACCAACAATTCTTCAAGGAAATTGGAATAGTTTTCCACCATTCCCTTTTCCTTTCCACCGATCGATTTTGAGGGAAAACTCACAACAACAACCGGAGCCACGAGTGCGTTATGTAAAATCTTTTTTGCACTTCCCTTTTCCTGTCTTTCGATACATGATAATGTCTTAAAAAGGAATACAACATCATAATCTGAAAACGGAATTTCATCCACCATCAAATCCCGGTTGGAAGAGGAAAAATTTGAGAGTCCATTTTCAGTAAAAAACCTGTTTATTTCTTTGTTCGCCTCAACATCAATATCGGAACAATGATATAACTCAACTCTCTCCTTAAAATAAAAAGCAGAAAATGGATTTAACCCACACGCTGCATCATAAATTTTATACTTCTTCCCCGGTTCCCCCAATACAGCAAATATTTTCCCGTAAAACTCCTCATAAAACCCCATCCTCTCCGCCGTCGATACATGACTTTTTAAGATATCGTCAATACCTAATACTTGATACTTAATACTTAATACCTGATAGGCTCCATATATCTGATGAAGCTTTTTCCTTACATTTTTCTCAATCTCTTTTTCTTTTTTAAAACGCAGAGTCATTGTGGAAATTATTTTTCTGAGGGTTCCTTCATATACATTGGAGTACTTCCCCGAGTCCATCAACCGCTGAAGAATTCTCTCTTCCAAAACAGGATCACTCATCAAAACTTCTCAACTTGTCGATCAACCTGGTATAAAACCTTAAATTGTGAATTGTTGCCAGTCTGTAGGCAAGGGTATCACCGATTCTAAAAAGATGGTGTAAATAACTTCTTGTGAAGTGTTTACAGGTGTGACAGTCGCAACCCTCTTCAATTGGTTTCAGGGCTTTGATGTGAATATCGTCCTGCAAATAGAGATATTTATAAAAACCTTCTTCAAAGTCTTCAATACATTGAATCCGTTCAAAATCCCTGAATGTATATAACCTTTTGTGGCGGGCATCCCGTGTGGGAATAACACAATCAAAAATTTCATAACCGGCGATAAAAGCTTTTACCAGATTTTCAGGCTTCCCGATACCAAGTGCGTGTTTTGGATAATCGGTACCAATCAGTTCAGCAACATATCCCACCATATCAAGCAATTTTCCGTCATCATCAATGGGCCATCCACCAAATCCGTAACCGTCAAAACCGATCCTTAAAAGTTCCAATGCACATTTTTTGCGGAGATCGGGATTGTTCCCTCCTTGAACCACTGCAAAAAGTAGTGGCCGGTTTTCTTCTTTTACTTTTCTGAGCTTAAGCTGAGTCTCAAATTCTTTTTTACACCTTCTTGCCCATTTAATCGTAAGATCAACACTCTCCTCCTGAATATTGTCGGGCGCGGATGGATGAGTACAATAATCGAGACAATAAATAATATCAGCCCCGATTTTGAACTGATACTGAATACACTTCTCAGGTGTGAGTATTTTTTTATCTGTGTCTTGTTCAAGTTTGTAGGTAAAACCATCCTTATGAATGGTTCCGGCTTTCGATTCGGTTATGAGAGAATAAACCTGAAAGCCACCCGAATCGGAAATTACAGGGTGATGAAAATTCATATAATTATGAATTCCACCGGCTCCGTTAACGGTTGTAAGTCCCGGTTTTGTTGAGAGATGAAGTGTATTAACCACTATCGATTCTATTCCACACATCTCAAGATCCATTGAGTCAACACTTCGCACGATTCCTCGTGTACCATCGGGAAGAAACACAGGAAACTTCATCACTCCCGATCGGGTTTTAAGCACCTTCATTCTCTTCCTCCTCTCTTTCCATCTGTTTTAATTTGTATTTAGATAGTCTCGCCTCCGATGATTTTTCATCGTCCTGTTCATCTTCATCATCTTCATCATTAAATTTTGGATTAACACCTGCTATTAAAGCGGTAATCTCACCACGAAGATCGGTCACTTCAAGAGTTGATGCCATTTCACCAAGAGGAGCCCTTACGATCGTTTCATGCAGTTTTGTGAGTTCAAAACATACCACGGCCATCCGGTTTCCAAAAACGGCAAAAGCCGATTCCATCGTTTTGATTATCCGGTGTTTTGATTCAAAAAATATCAGTGTATGAGGTAAATCTTTCTCTTCTTCAAAAAACTTCCTCCTTTTACCCTCTTTTCTGGGGGGGAATCCCTTAAAAGTATAACTCGAAAATGGCAATCCCGATGCAATTAATGCCGTTTGAACTGCTGAGGCACCGGGACAAACTTCAACCCTATATCCCTCTTCAACTGCCCTCGATACAACCCGGTATCCCGGATCACTAACACCGGGCATTCCCGCATCTGATACCAGTCCAACATCCGTCCCCATTTCCAGCAATTCAATTACCTTCTCAGTCGCCTTTTTTTCATTATGTTCATGATAAGCAAACAAGTGGTGATCCACCTCAATGGAAAGTCTGCCCAACAAAAATCGTGTTGTCCTTGTATCCTCACACGCCAGATGTTTTAAAGTTTTTAACAGCCTTAAACTCCTCAGAGTAATATCCTCCAGGTTCCCAATCGGAGTAGCAATCACATAAAGTATCCCACTCATGATCCCCACCCAATCCCTAATTTATAATTAATATTTAATAATTTATAATTGTTCATTGTTTTTTCTCCACAACAACTACAACTTCGTTTTCAAACTCTATATATCCCAGCTTCCAACCATGTTCTTCCGCCCCTTTTTTTAATTCTGAATCATGGTTTCAAAGAATATCAGTCTTTTTTGCGACAAGATTAATTGTAGGAAAGGAAATTAACACTTTTTTTGCCGGAACATTTTTAACCACCTCAAGCCCGGCTCCTGTCTGTCTGTGTTCCAAACAATAATACATCTTAAAAAGAAATGCGACATCCACCGGAATTTCAGGGGGACTTGAAAATACATCCCTCTGAATTCCAAGAGGTTCAAGTCCTTCCAACTCAAAATAGTAGTTTATGAGATCGATAAACTGCTCATTCACATCGTAGGAGTAAAATTTTACACTTTGGGGAAGTCCCATCCATCTGAATGACAATGGATTAAGCGCACATGCAAGGTCGGCTACTGAATTTGGCATCCCGGTCACTTCAAATAATTTTTTATAATATTCGTCAAGTAACTGGTTTCGTTCTCGGGTGGAGGAATGTTTCGAAAAGATTGTCCAACAGACTTCCTTTATCTCCTCATCATTTCCACTTTGAAATGCGGCTGCAAGGCTGTCCTTAACTTTTTTGTAGTTCGGCTCACCAAGGTATTCAGCTCTTATTCTGTGGAGTTTCTTTTTTGCCATCTCTTCAGCAATTTTTATGCTTTTATGGCGACCATATTCAATTGTCAGAACATCGCGGATCGTTTCCTCAAGTATAATCTTATACTTCTTTGAGGATTTTATCTTGTTTACAATTTCGTCTATTTTCTTTTGCATCATTATTTTCGTTTTACAATGCAAATTTAACGATAATCCCCGCATGAGGCAAAGAATTCCGACCTCTACCCCCTAAACTCCAAAATCGACATGATTGTAAGAGATGAATTCCAATGATTTACCGTAATTTGTGGACTTATAATCCATAGATTCAGCTTAATTTGTGGAGTTATATTCCATAAATTTTACTAAATTTGTGGAGTTACATTCCATATATTATGAAAAAGCGACAAAATACATAAAATCCCAAGTGATTAACAACATGAAAAACTATATAAAAAGGAAACTGGACAATCCGTCCCTGCTCAGGAAAAACAAGGTACTGGTGATTTATGGACCCCGAAGAGTTGGAAAAACAACGATAATGGATTCATTAATTGGTGATGCCGACGGTTATATCAAGCGGGTTACGGGCGACGACATTTCCGTTCAGACAACAATCTCTTCCCGTCAGCTAGAGGTTCTGGAACCCTGGCTTTCAGGTGTGAATCTGCTCGCCATCGACGAAGCTCATGAAATTAAGGAGATTGGGAAAGCCCTAAAACTGATTGTTGATAATATTGAAGAGATTACAGTGGTGATTACCGGTTCCTCTTCTTTTAATATCGAACAGGCGACGGGTGAACCATTGGTCGGAAGGAAGACTGTTGTCCATCTCTACCCGTTTGCTCAACAGGAGGTATTGAGTTTATATACCAATGCCTACGAGTTACGAGAAAATCTGGTAAACTATCTTGTTTTTGGTTCATATCCCGAAGCCATTTTGGCGGAAACAATTAGTGAAAAGATTGAAACCATAACCGGAATTGTAAACTCTTACCTGATGAAAGATATTCTTGCCTTCGCCAACCTGAGAGGAGCGTTGCCAATATTTAATCTTTTAAAATTATTGGCATTCCAGATGGGAAGTGAAGTTTCGCTGAACGAACTCTCCGACAAGGTTGGGATCGATATTAAAACGGTCGGCAGGTATATCGAGCTGTTGGAAAAATCTTTTATCATAAAAAGATTAACTCCATATTCACCCAACAGACGGCGGGAGATTACATCAAAAAATAAATACTATTTTATCGATAATGGTATTCGAAATGGTACAATCTCCCAGTTTAATGGCATCGAGAATCGTAATGACATTGGTCCACTTTTTGAAAATTTTATAGTTATGGAATTTTTCAAGAAGCAGGCAAATGATCGTGCGTATGGAGAGTTATATTTCTGGCGGAACTATGACAAACAGGAAATCGATCTGTTGTTGATCAAGGATGGTTACATACAACCGTATGAAATCAAATATAATCCTAAAGCAAAAATCAAGAAGACCTCGTTCACAGATAACAATCACGAGGTTTTGCCCATAAAGGTGATTAATTCGGAGAACTATCTTGAATATTTACTCGACTGATTCTCTATTTTAATCCTGCTTTTACCATCTCTTCATACCAGAACGGTTTAACAGGATTTTCCTTCAGCTCTTCCATCTTCAAATTTTGATGGAGGAGTTGAAGTTCTTCAGAATTAAGATATGGGACAATTGTTGTTGGAAGATTTAAAATTTTTGTGGAACCCAACACTTCGGCAACCTGATGAGGAAATATATAACCTGACTTTTTTAATTCACTAAAAACAAACAACAGATCATACAGATTTGTAATCCCCTCCTGAAATTCATGTAAAAGTGACTCCACCAAAGAGGGAATCATCTCAACGGGGATCTCAGAAACTTCATACCAAAGCCTGTCAACTTTCCTTTTTCCGTCAGGTCTTCCTTTTGAGGTGAAAAAGAGGAAAAAATCGCCCCGCTTCAACTTTTCCAGTTTAAGCAGAAGCTCTTCTCTTTTTATCTGCGAAAAATGGAAAAATACATCCGCTTTGTAATGCTGACTTTTGAGAAAACCATAACCTTTTTCATCTATCTTTTTTACCCGGCAAAAGTCAATGGGTTCAATATTGTGGGTATTAACTTCCAACTACAATCTCAATCATAATTTCTCATTAAATCGTTTATTAATTAACAGTATTCAAAGTTAAATTATAAATGGGTAAAAAGCAAATTTTGTATCTTTCCTGTCTGAATTTCCACCTTCCAAAAATCGATTTTCTGTAAACAGAAACACTCAAAACTCCTCCTCAAAATCCCTCTTCCTAAAAATACCTCTTGCTTTCTTTAAAAAATTTGGATAAGTTACGCTTTCTAACCAAAACAATAATTGCGGAAAATGCTGATGTCATCAGGGACTTACTAAAAAGTCTCTGAAAGTACTCTTCGTAAATATGATTTTAATAGAATCTGTAAAAGTGGATTAAAATTGGAGATTAAATGAATTTTTGTCCAAAGTGTGGTACACGCGTAACAGATGAAATGTTGTTCTGCTACAAATGTGGTGACAAGTTAACCCTGGATTTTAATCCACCGATGCCATCACCTCATGTGGAAGTTCCACCAGTATCGGCAGCACAACCCTACAGAAACGCAAATCCGATGGATGTTCCACCACCTCCGTCTTACCGGAATACGTCTGAATCCGGCTACCCCCAGCCAAATATTTCATCTTCCAACAGCGACGGTTACCTTTCTCCCAGCGCAAGGGGTTTTGGTAATGAATCAACTAATTACACTCGAACATCGAGAGTTACAGAAGATGCCCTGTCGAACCCCCAACTCTCGAATAGCGGCCCTATGCCACCTCCATTAATCCCGGCGTCAAACACCACAGAAAGGCGAAAATGGAAGATTCGGGGCAATTTTTTCAAAAAGGTCAATCCGTTTAAACCGAAAAAACATTTTTTAATTACCCTTCTAATTTTAGCCGGAATTATAGCAGGGTTCTATTTTTTTTATGATGCTTCTGATCCAACACATGCTGTTTCCGGTTTAAATCATGATGTCATTTTTGAATGGGATATAAAACGGGGGGATGTGATACAACGATTAAATTCTCAAAAAATTCAATACTCAAATAGTGATGATCCGGCGGGCGTAATTGTTGCAGAGTTATACAATTCCACAATTGACTTCCCCATTAAAACGGAGTTAGTTGAAGATAAAAAACTTTCAATTTCTTATTTTTTCAATAGTATTGGAAAACTTCGAAGTATCTCGATCGTCGTTCCCCAAATTCTAAAAGAAGACATTAACCCGTTGAGTTTAAAGATTGGTGAATCTTATACTTTAGACCCAACCAATTCAAAACCTAATGAATTTGCTTATATAACCGATCAAACAAAAACCTGGTTGATATTTAAAAATGGATCAGGTGGCTATGGGGATGCCGTCATAACACTTTCAGGCAGACAAACCAGATAAGGAATCAATTTTTGCTACTAAGTCGCTTTTGTAGATTCTCTTTCACTGAATTCCATTCGTTTACGATTATACTGAAATAAACAGTGTCACGAATCCTGCCACTATCCAGAACCATGTGGCTGCGGAATGTCCCCTCCTCCTTGGCTCCAATTCGTAAGATTGCGTCTCTTGAACGGGTATTAAGTGCATCAGTTTTAAGTTCAACCCGATTGCAACCCCATACCTCAAAGGCGTGTTGCAACATTAAAAATTTCATCGCTGTGTTCACAAAACTTCGCTGCCATTTCGCTCCTATCCAGGTCCATCCAATTTCAACCCTTTTATGCGATGTTTCGATATTTCCAAAGCGACTGCTTCCAACATATTCACCTGTCCCTTTTATCTTTATCACAAATGGTAATGCCGTTCCCTTCTCTTTCTCCTCAAGTGCCTTGGTGGTATAAGAAACAAGGTCTTCCCGGTTTCTTACCGCCCCGGGTGTTAATCTCCACAGGTCGGGATCAATCGCTACTTCGAGCAAATCATTAACATGATCAATTGTTAAAGGTTCAAGGATAATCTTTTCATTTTCCAACACAACAGATTCAATTTTCATTTCTCTTATTTTCCTGCCTGGGCAACATTGATGACAACACTTCCCTTTTTTCTTCCCGTTTCAGCATAAGTATGTGCCTCTGATATCTTTTCAAGTGGAAATTCACGGTCGATGACCGGAATAAAATCACCACTAATCAACAGACCTCTAAGAAATTCGAGGTCTTCTTTTCTCTCTTTTGCTGTGCCACCGATAACTTTTTTCCCCTTTGTTAACCCTGTGAAAAAACCGGCTAAAACCACACTCGGGTTCATGTGCACCAATCGAAGATAATATCCCTTCTCCTTTAGCGCAGTTACACTCTTTCCAAATGGACTTTTTCCCACTGTATCAAAAACAATGTCAAATGAGTTGGGATAGTTACCAATGTCGTCTTTGGTGTAATCAACTATCTTGTCTGCTCCGATCGATTTTACAAGCTTAACATTGTTTGTTGAACAGAGTCCTGTGACCTCAGCACCAAAATATTTTGCCAGTTGAACCGCTGCAGTTCCACAATTCCCCGAGGCACCATAAATAAGAATCTTTTTCCCTTTGCCAGTTTGTCCCAATCGAAGGAAATGAAGTGCCGTCAACCCTCCAAATGTTACTGCGGCAGCCAGTTGAAAGCTGATATTCTCCGGTTTTAGTCCGATCACTCCATCTTCAGGAAGGCAAATATACTCGGCATAAGTACCAAAAGAAAAGCCGGCAGATCCAAAAACCTCATCGTTAACTTTGTAATTTTTTACATCTTTACCCACCGCCTCAACTATTCCCGAAAATTCTATCCCAAGGGTTTTCTTTTTTGGATGCCAAAAACCCATCACAAATTTCACTAAATAAGGATCGGCTTTCCTCAATCGAACATCAGCGATTGTCACAGTTGAGGCAATAATTTTTATTAGAATTTGATTTTCTTTAGGTACGGGTTTTGTTACTTCGGTAAGTTGGAGAACTTCGGGTCCCCCGTAATTATTATATTCTACTGCTCGCATCATTAAATTCCAATTAAGTGGATAGTTTTGTGGGGATCAACTTTTCCAAATGATGAATAAAAAATCAAATAGAAAAGATTCAAACCTAACTTAATTATAAAACAGTGGAAATTGTTTCAAGATTATTTGAGTGGTGTATAAATTGTTTAAGAGGGAAATTTTTTATTCCAATAATACAGTTATTTGTCTGAAAATTTGGCATATAAATTCATTTATTGTATTTTCGTACTTAATCTCCTTTTTAATCCATTCACCAATAATGAGGCACAGCATGAAATTTGATTGTGAAATAGAAATTAATCTCCCCGTGGCAAGGGTAGTCGAACTGTTTGATAACCCCGAAAACCTGAAACACTGGCAACCGGGACTTCTTAGTTTTGAGCATATAAGCGGAACACCCGGACACCCGGGAGCAAAATCGCGTCTTAAATTTCAGATGGGGAAAAGAGAGATCGAAATGATCGAAACAATAACTGTAAGAAACCTGCCTCGCGAATTCAGCGGAACCTATGAAGCTAAAGGTGTTTACAACGAAGTGAAAAACTTTTTCACCCCTGTTGGTGGGAATAAAACGATTTACAAAACAGAAAACGAATTCCGCTTTTCAGGATTCATGAAGATAATCGGTTTCATTATGCCTGGTACTTTCAGAAAAGAATCAATGAAATATTTGATAAGATTTAAGGAGTTTGCTGAAAAACAAACTTAATGCAATAATCCAAAAATGCAGTAATCCAATAATGTGGCATTTAAATCTGGTGAAAAGTCTAAATCAGGTTGTGTAAATACCATTTTCGTACGGTTGTTTCCCCTCAATATTTAAAACGACAAAGCCTCCAAATC
Source organism: Ignavibacteriales bacterium (assembly GCA_016714125.1). Classification (GTDB taxonomy): domain Bacteria; phylum Bacteroidota; class Ignavibacteria; order Ignavibacteriales; family Ignavibacteriaceae; genus UTCHB3. Next base: position 451,472 of record JADJNX010000001.1, read on the forward strand.
TGGAGGCTCTTTGGTGCACCCTGCGGGACTCGAACCCGCGACCTGATGATTAAGAGTCATATGCTCTACCAACTGAGCTAAGGGTGCACCACAAAATTACGGAAAATATTTTATATTGCAAAATTGTACCAAAATTTTCCGGAAGCCCGTTGATGTAGTTCTAACGGTTTTTTGCTCCGGATATTTCTGAAATTTTTCCGTAAAGGAAGTTCTCTGAACCTTCAAGTTATCTGGGATCGAATCAACTATGCGATTACCATCCCCACACTTTTTATCATGATCCTGTGGGTCATCAAACTCATTGAATGGATCACAGGTTTTTCGCTGAGTTGGCTGGGAATAATCCCAAGAGATACTGATCATCTCATCGGAATCCTGATGTCCCCCCTTATTCATGGCGATTTTGGGCATCTTATGTCCAACACTCCCCCTTTGTTTGTGCTTGGATTTCTTGTGCTCTTCTTTTATCCCGCTGCCTCCCGAAAGGCTATTCCCTTGATGTATGTCATGAGTGGAATTTTATTGTGGACAATTGGCAGACCCGCCATTCACATCGGAGCTTCAACCATAGTTTATGCACTCGCAGCATTTCTTTTTGCCAGTGGTGTTGTAAGAAGAGATATCAGATCAATTGGACTCGCTCTTCTGGTAGTGTTTCTTTATGGTGGTTCACTTTCGATGGGATTAATTCCTGCAGATACGGGAGTTTCATGGGAAGGTCATCTCTCGGGTGGAATTGCAGGAGTGGTAATGGCTCTCATCTTCAGAAAAGAAGACCCTCCAAAAAAGTATTCCTGGGAGGAAGAAGATGACCAAGATGGTGTGAAAAAGTATTACAAGGAAAACTATTTTAATTAAATTTAAAACGCTTTTTGAAGTAAGCGTAAGCGGCATTTATCCTCTTGGCTGCCTCCTCTGCCCTTTTTCTATCGGTCTCACTCTGTGATGCATTTGAATCGGGGTGATTTTCCTTCATTTTATTACGGTACTTTTTCCTGATGTTGGCTACCGAATAATCATTTTCCAAACCAAGAATATCACCATAATATTTATCGAGCGGATCTACCGTCTGCCTTGTGCCTGAACCTGATGTTGAACTGCTTTGATTTGAATAATAACGCCTTGAACCCGAAGCCTGGGAGTTATCATAATCTCTGATGAGATGTTCTCTCCCGATAGAAAGGAAATGATAAAGATTGTTTGTGCGGTAACCAAAGGCATGCAAATAGATTACAAGCAAATCACCGTAGGGTTCGGTGTCGAGTGTAAGTTTACTCGCCTCAATATAAAGTTCATTTAAAAGTTTTGGAACGCTGTATTGGTGTTCATTCCCAATTAGTCCCTCATCAGCAAATGGATTTATAAGCCGGAAAACACTTTTTAGCCAGGATTCATCCTGTCTCGAATTGCTGAGTTTATAGAGAATTAAAAAATCACGCAGCATCTCTTCTTTTGGCACTCTTGCCATAATTCGTGGCTCTAATGTACTGCAGATAAGCTTCATATAAGTTGATCTGCCAAGAAGGTCCATCAGTCCCTCGAGGTTCACACCAAATAGTGAGAGTACCACTTTGTTAATGGCGGGAACTATCAAAATATCTTCGGCACCAAACCCACCCGTAAGGAAAGCAGCAAGCCAACCGGCTCCTTTGGCAATATTACGGGAAAGTTTAACCTTATCAAGACCCTTCATTATTTCTTGACGAATCTCGCCCGCTATGTTATAAGCTTCACCTAATCGGTTTTGGTTATAACACTCCTGTGCCTTCTTATATTTTTTTCGAGTTCGTAGTAGTTTAACAGGTCCATAATATTAGTCAAAACTAAAAAGGCTGCCTGAATAAGCAGCCTTTAAAATCATTTTGAAACAGGCTTAAATCTCGCCCGCTCTTTTTTTCTTAAAATACATACTACGGGTCATTTCGAAACGCCATACCAGTCCGTCAACAGGATCCACATAATCATCTGTCCTCACAAATTTTAATTTGTTAAGAATATGATTTGATGCGTTTTCTTCGGGACGAGTGTGTGCGATCACTTTAATGATCGAAGTATCTCTAAAAGAATAATTCATAAATGCCGTTGCAGCCTCAGTTGCCAATCCTTTGTTTCGGTAGTCAACAGCGGTTCCGTAACCAATCTCTACAACACCATTATTGGGTTTGCCTTTAAAACCACCAGCGCCAACAAGTGCTTTATCTTTTCTGTGAATGAAAAGATAAAATCCCCATTCACCAAATCCCGGCCCATGAGCCAAAAGGCTGTAAATGAATTCGAGTGCCTCAGGAAATTCAAGGTACCCTTTAGCTACTTTGAAACCAAACTCCTTCTCGAACATCGATTCGTCTTCTTTAAGAAGCTCGATGTGACGGGCCGAAGAGTTCATAAGATCAAGATTTTCGGTGCGAATAATAAAAGGTTCTGCCATGTATGTATAATTTTCCAAGAAATAAAAAAAACTAATACGCAATGTAACCTATTTTAGACCCAAAATAAAGGTATTTATTTTGCTGAATTAATATTTTACATAGGCTTCAAATACAAGCACAGCATTACTTCCGGAATAGAGATAAAGTGACTTGTCAACGATCTTATAACTGGTAACAGACTTAAGCGCCTGGAAGTAATCGATCTCAATTGACATATTGTCGCAGTTCATTTTAGTGGATCCAAGATTCTGAAAAGATATTTGTGAACCATTTACAACATAATTACCAAAAAACGAGTTACAACTCCCTGTTCCCCCAAATTTGCTATCTGCAGCAGAAATTGCGAGTGTTGCGTTGTCAAGATTCGCAGGAATAGTAACCTGACTGCCATTCATCTGCACAAGCTTCCATGGGGTTCCATACAACTGAACACTATCTTTAAAAGTATTTGTCACTGCCGCGCATCCTGATATAAAGAATGCCATGACAACAAAGGATATAATTATTTTTGAATATTTCATTTTTCTTCTCATTTTATTAATTTGTTTACATTTATACTGATTCAACATTCAGTATGTTTCACATATGCAACTTACTAATTAAATTATTGGTTATGTGTGATATGAGAACTCGAGTACTTGAGTAGATGAGTACTTGAGAACTTTAGACCTTAGAATCTTTGGAACTTCGAATCGCAGGTACTTAGTAAGTGAGTTCTTGAGTTCTCTCGTTCTAAAGTTCTCTTGTTCTCAAGTTCTAGCTAAACTTTTTCCTATATTTATTTTTTTAATTGAAAAAATTCCGGAGTGATTAATGTACTTCACAATTTTGGCAGATGATAATAAATTTTTCATCAAGTGCGACGGTTCTCTGAATGCGGTTACTGTTGAAGAGTTTAGAAATACAATCGAACCTTTTATATTGGAATACCGGGCACCCATAGTGATTGATTTGGAAAAGGTCGATTATGTGTCGTCAGCAGGAATCAGAGCGTTCCTCCTCCTCTATAGAGCAGCAATGGCAAAAAGCCCCGTGATCGGTATCCATTTTATGGATATGGTTACTTTAACCAATATTTCTCCACAGGTCCAACAAATTCTCGATATTTCCGGATTGTCTGATTCAATCAAACAGTGGGAAATCGAGAGAGATTCTCAATAACAGATAAGACTGTTTCCATTTGACCGATATTTATAGATTTAATGAGAATTAATGAGTAGAATTAAGATAGAAGACAACAAACTGAAAAGACATCTCTTTTTTGGTTTGGGTATTATGTTTATGGTACTCGGTGTTGTCGGATTTATTCTCCCGTTTATGCCGGGAACAATTTTTTTAATAATAGCAACCTTACTTTTTGCAAGAAGTTCAGAGAAATTTCATAATATGATTTTGCACAACAAGTATGTTGGTAAATATATTCACTATTACTACGCAGGTGGCAAAATGCCCCTCCGCGCAAAAATTATCACCTTTGGAATGATTGCATTTTCTCTTTCTCTTTCTCTTTTTTTAACTCTTTGGGTAAGTTAATCCTTCACTTATAATCTCTGCCTGCGGCAGTTTAACGAGCTAAGTTATTGATACATTTAAATAAATCGGCAGATGTTCCTGACAAAACCCTTGCCAACAGGAACAAACTTCAAATTTTGATTTTTCTGGCGGCAGGTGACAGTGAAATCCATCAATCCGAATCTGACCTGATTCGCGATATTGGGGCAAAAATGGGTTTTAGTGACGATGAAATTGCCACTGAGATAGTCGAGTTTAATAGAGATTTAAGGGTTGTTATACCTGAGGAAAAAAGAGAAAAATTTTCTTTAATCTACGATCTTTTCCAAATCATGCTCATAGATGGAGTAGTTACCATAGAAGAAGTGGCAATTATCAGTAAAATAAGTTTCATGTTTGGATTTCCAGCGTTTAAATTGAAAGAGTTCTACACAAGCCTTGTGAAATCAAATGCCATTGATGAAACAAAGGAGAAGTGCATAAATCGTATTTTAGAAAAGCTCTAAGACCCTCTTAAAAACCACCTCTTATTTTACTCTAAGACAAATGAGTTATTGAATTGCGTATTGCTTTTAATAAGTCCATGTAGTATTTCAGATTAATTTAAACTATTAACCTTTCTGCATAAAAAAACGGAACTTCAACAGTTATTATCTGAGAAGTTCCGTAATAACAATAAAGATTATTCGGCTATTCCTACAAAAGAATTAGCTTTTAAACAAGCTCCACCAACAAGTGCACCATCAATATCAGGCTGTCCAAGAAGCTCCCGGGCATTATCAGGTTTTACACTCCCACCATACTGGATAATGGTATTTTCAGCAGAAGCAGCACCAAAAAGTTTTACAAGTTCAGCTCTGATAAAAGCATGAACTTCCTGCGCTTGTGCAGGAGAAGCAACCTTCCCTGTACCAATTGCCCAAACTGGCTCATAAGCGATAATCACCGTTTCCATGTCAGAATCTGATAAACCTGAAAGTCCGGCATTAATCTGTCTTTTTATGACATCAAAGGTAGTTCCGTTTTCTCTCTCCTCGAGAGTTTCACCAATACAGAAGATTGGTTTTAACCCGGAATAAAGAGCTTTTTTTACCTTTTTGTTAATCAGCTCATCTGTTTCACCAAAAATCGTTCTTCTTTCGGAGTGCCCAAGAATAACATATTCACACCCGACTGATTTCAGCATTGGAGCTGATATTTCGCCTGTGAACGCACCATTTTCTTCAAAATGCATGTTCTGTGCTCCAAGTCCAACATCGCTTCCCTTCAACAATTCTTTCACTGTCTCAAGTGAAGTAAAAGGGGGACATATTATCAATTTTGCATCAATCTTTTTCCCTGCAAGAATCGACTTTATCCCTGAAATAAGTTCAATTGTAGCATTAATATCGTTGTTCATCTTCCAGTTGCCGGCAATAACTTTAGTTCTCATTATTCTCCTCGAATTTTTTGTTTTTTCAACTCTAAAGTTACCCATATTTCACCCTCTGAACAAAGTTATTTACTTCTCAACCCTTTAACGCCTCTTTCTTTCATGAGATTATATTCGTAAAGTGAAATTTTGCCATCGCGATAACTTTCGAGAAGCTTCTTTTGGAATTCAACCGGATCATGATAAATTTCATTTTTGGGGAGTTTTCCACTCCCCTCTCCGGCATCATTATAAATCTTGCTCCCATCCTCATAAAGACGAACCCGCTGTTTTTTTCCGTCTTTTATCTCTGTGAACCTCTGAACAATTTTCGGCTTATAAAATGAATTTTTTATTTTCTCTCCCTTCCCGTTATCAAGCCATGTTCTGTTTCCATCCGCATCTGTATAGTAGAGAAATGGTTCGTCATAGCCCGGTTTTTCTCTTTTTCTTCCTGTGCGACTTGTAAAGTGAAAAAATTGCAGGTGCAAGGGATGCAAGAATTGCCTCCTTGTGGGGGAGAGGAATTAAATTCCCCTCACCATTTCCCCCGGTAGATTTATCCTGCCCGATGAGTTCACCAAACAAAGCAAGAGCATCCTTCTCCCGTTCATTTTCCCCTCGCTTTAATGCACTGATTCGATGATTTTGTCCACCCAGTCCAAGCCCCTGTGCAAAACCTGATATCATCTTTGAATAAAAATCATTTGCCATCTTACCAGCCTGATTCATCAATTATTCTGTTTATCAGATTGTCTTCCCTTTCCACAGGGAGTGTTTCATCCTGTTGCAATACCTCAGGAACAGGTCTTCCCTCTTTCAAAATTGGATCAAAATATTTCCTGATTTCTTCCATAAGTTCGGTTTTTAGCTTTTGGTAAATTTCCTCCTCTTTTGATGCACTCAGAGATTCGGTTGGTGAATCTTCAACAGATTCCGGAGTAACTTTCCCCGAATTCTCCTTTTCATCTATTTCAGCGGTTTCCGTTTTCACTTCAACTTTCTCCGTCTCTGCTTCTTTTTGCAAAGACACCTCAGGCACATCATTCGTTCCCATTGTTTCTGTCTGCACATCGTCAATTTTTTCATTCTGTTCCATTATTTCCTCCGGTTGTTTGATTTGTATTATTGAAATTTTTAATAATTTTATCTTTGTCACCTGTCTCAAGGTTCATATAATTCAAAACCACATCAATTGGGACCGACCCCGGATAGATGTTATTTAGTGAGATAAGTTGTTCAAGTTTTTCACTTTTTTCGTCACTGCTAAGGGGTGCATCAGTTACAACAATTTCGTGATCCAACATCATTATCGATTCTGCAGAAGGGAGGTTGTCCCCCAAAACAACCTCACCCGTGACCTGCCTTGATGCTGCTTTCACAGCATCGTCCCCCTCATAGATAAGCACTGCTTCCAGCAGTTTTTCCCCATACTACATTTCCACCTTTTAAGATTGTCGAGCACAAGCCCCGCGGCAAGCAATCCTTGTTTTTGTTTTGCGAGGATCGCTTTTCCACTTTCGTTACTGTAATCAGCAAGACCATGGAAACTCCTGCCTCCGGCAAGATCTTCAATAAAACCCTGCATAATCGAGGCAATCTGAAAATATTGTGGATTCACCCCTGAAACTTTGAGTGGTCTGAAAACCTCTTCCCCTGTCCTCGTCCAGATAATCCCTCCCGTTTTTTCCGCCTTCCTCAAGGCAGTCTCCGGCGTTTCTGATTCTGCCAAAGCGTGAACATTTCCCTGATATACATTCTTAACATCTCTTCCAAAACTGTAATCGATTTGCATAAATACGCGGTCAAGGAAAATCTGAGGTTCAGCAAGAAGATCTGCAAGTGACCAAAACTTGTTTTCGAAGTGAAAGGGTCGGTAAACAGTTAAAGGAATGGATGAAAGAGGTAAATCGATTATATCGATAATCTCACCGCCGGTAAGAAGATATTTTGTAACTCTCTCTGAAGTGACGGGGATAATTTCGTGAACCGGAACTTCGATGTTATTCTCAAGATATGGTAAATGAAACCGTCTTATCTCTTTCTCTGCAGCCGCTCTTGTCTCAAACTTTCCGCCATACACCCCTGATCTGAGGTGAAAGTGGTTTTGGTAATCATTAAAAAGAAGAAGATATTCGGGCACTTCCCTCTTAGTGAAGTGATTAATCAGTCGGACTACATCGCTCCCCGCCCTGAATCCACCACCATTATCCTCACGATAGAATGAGTGATTAAACACAGGATCATAAGAACTTGATATCCTCCCGTATTTCCTTTCCACATCCTCCCTGCGGAAGTTTTCACCAACAGCTATAAAAAGAGCGTCCTCAAGATTATAATCCTTCGCACTTGAGTCCCAAAAAACATCCAGATAATCCCGTTTTTTGACCATCACCTTTATCTCACCATTCCTGACTGAAGGAATTACCTCAGCACAACCAAAACAGACTGAAAGTCCTGCATCAAAAAGGTCACTCTCCACTTGTTGTAAGTCCTCGGTTCTCTCCTTCCGTTTAAGCACTTCTGTGGCGATCGCAGACTCGATTTCATATTCGTCAGAAGTTGTCACCTTCAAAGATGTTCTTGTTTGCCTCTGAGTTGAAATGATATTATTAAGTTTGTGGTTCATCAGTGATATGGAGTAAGGGTGACGGTTCGCCGCCTTAATTGAACGCAACTCTTCGTCAGTCCAGTGGATTCCCTGTTTATATCTCTCATTCCTCCTCCCCCTGCTCCATGTTTTGTCAAATGATCCGAGGGATTCGTGATGAAGTTCTGTTATCTCTTTGTGTGTGTAGTAGTTTCCCATTTTTCACTTTTTTTTTGATGCAAATTTGCCTCAAAAAGAATTGCGCTTCAAGTGTGATGGTTTACACGGGAGGGAGATTACACTCTTTTATGGGAATAAAAAAAAGGCTGCCCCGTTTGAGACAGCCTTTTAGAATTAGAAGAAAAAAAACAGCTACCTTAGATAGATTATTTTTTTCGAAAGGTAGTCAACTTTTCCCGTTTCATTTCCTTTAATCTTCACATGAACGAGATATACTCCACTTGCAAGAGTGGTATTAAAGTTGTCTGTTCCGTTCCAGTTATATTTTTTACTCCTTTTATCCCGTCCTCATCTGCAATTTCTTTTACAAGTTGTCCCGTAATATCAAAGATATTTACAGAAACCCTGGAATCCTCAGGCAGACTTAACTTAATTAAGGACATTGAATTAAAAGGATTGGGATAGATATCCAACATAAGACTGTCAACTTTACTGTTTTCATCCTCAATTTTTGTCAGAATACTTTCATCCCATGGATTAATTAAATAGTGAATTGTATCATTAGGTTCAAGCACAAGAAATGCTGTATAATCACACAATACTCTGTCATCAAAAGCCATGCTCACAATAAGTGAAGTATCATAAGCTGCATTTACGAGCATCTCATTGATCTTCTCATTTGTTAATGCACTCGGTATAACTGTTCTTAGGTTGATAGTATCAAATTGAACGCTGAAAGGAAAACTCTTCGAAAATATCGTATCATTTCCGGCGAATTTTGCCGTAACACCAAGTGTAATGGTGTTTGTATTGTCATACTTACCAACAAAAAACATCGGAGCCCAATAATCTTTAAGATTTTTCCTGATTTCTCTGAACTCAGAAATAACACCGCCCGTTTGGGGCATTACAGAAACCACAAGTGAATCGATTCCGGGCATTGATGTACTTATTCCATCAGCGATAAAATTCCAATCGTAAATCGCTTTTTCGAAGTGAAGCCCGCCTCTCTTCGCTGAAATTTTTGCAAGAAGTAATCCACTGCCATAATAGCTCTTCAGATCATTATATGTAACCGGAGGAATTACAAACGGTTCACCATCAAGCAGGTTTACAGTATTAATTTTCGGTTTATATTCACCAAGTTGAGCCATAAACTGATTGACCTTGGTGTCAATTTCTTCAGCAGTGTAATATTTATCCGAATTGCTGGCAATGATTACCTTGTCGGGACGATTCATATTACTAAAATTTGCAATATAATCGAGAAAATCAGGCAACAAAAGGGGACCATTTGTTACATTCATCCCCATCAAAGGTGGATTAACAAGCGATTTTAAACTGAGATCATCGTCGTATCCATAAATCCCGGACACCACAAACAACCCGTTGAGCACCCGCTTTGACAAAACTGCAATCTTGTCAAGATTGTTTTTTAACTCTACCTTAACGGCTCCATCGTTATGATTTAGCACATGGGTGGTTTTTCTCTCAATCGAAGGTGGAAAACCGATTCCAAGATTCCCGTTTTCATTTCTGAACCAGGTGTTAAACTTGGTGATCGTGGTATCAACCCTAAGATTGTTGAAGTAGTATTTCAGGATTGAGTCGGCTTTTACAGTGGCTTTTGTAGTATATGCTAAAAATCTGCCACCTCTTTCGAGTAGTAGATTTAAAGTATCCTTATATCTGGCAACTGTATCCCTGTGTTTGTTTTTTCCCATCGGGTTATATGACATCACAAGGTCACTTGTAGATATATCCGACAGCCCCAGTCCAAACTCGGTAACTTCCTTAAAATTGCAAAGTGTGCTTATACCATGAAAATCCATCGTCCACCTGGCATCGTGATCAAGCCACAAGATTTTTCGTTTTTTAACTGCCCTTGCAGCAATTCCAATTGGAGAGTTTAGATAATTTGTAAACAGGTTTGAAAGCGACCACCCTGCGATTACTTCATAGGGAGTCCATCCGTTTGTTAACTCAATAAACTCACCCCCTCCTGCAATCACAATCCTTGCGGAATCACCGTTTTTAATGCTTCCGGTTATAAGGGTTCGCAAATTAGCCGCGGAAGTAGTCAGATTTTTACTAAAATCACCACTCACATCAAATGCATATAAAATCTTCTGCCGCGTTCGGCCCGTGTCAATATTAAACATCTGACCCAACCCTACCCCGAGTTCAAAGAAATTTTCGCCTAACTTCTTTTTTTCAGAACTAAAATAAGTGCCAAAATTTAACGGGAACTGATAGGTCATTTTAAGAGATTGATACGCTGCGATATTCGATAAATAGGTATAGAAGTAATTGAACCCCATCGTATCCGCCTTCGGAACAAAGGTAGCCGCCGGCACCTCCATTAAACTCGGAGTACCATATTCATCCGTTATCCTCTTGAACATTACATGCAAAGGGACATTAACAAGGGTATTGGCTCGCAACAATCCATAAGGGAGCTCAACCACTGTTTTGTTCTGCGAATATTGAAGCGGAACCAGGAATGTGATCTTGACTTTTCTGGTAGTCCCCGACCTTAGGGGGAAAATATGCAGTTCATACTGCTCACCGATCTTGGTTAAATAACCGGGGTCAGGATTGGTGGGGATATGGATAATGCTGTCATAGAGTCGCCTCGCAGTCCAGGTATCAATGTGCCTCGCCTGCATCACATTGTTACCCATCCACATCCAAAAATCTTTCATTATCGCACCTTGCGGTAACTCAAATCTATGGACAATTTCGACATTATTTGTCCCAAACTGCGCGTTATCTGTGTAATAGATATATAGTGATTGCTCAGTAAAAGCTCCCCGTGGTTCAACCACAAGTGTGATGTTTTTCATATACGCAGCCCGCTCTGGGACCCAGGGCTGCAACGGTATTCTGGCAATGAGTGTATTGATCGCAGAAATGTCTGCAAACAAAAGTCCCACTAACAGAAAAAGATATATCTTCTTCATCTACATTTTTCTCCCGGAGATTCACAAAACATAATAAAATAACCCCTTATGTTTTGATTGTCTCCACTCTGATTGTGATAAATCTGACCTACCGCAGGTAGATCACTTTCTTAGATAAATAGTCAACTTTACCGGTCGAATTGCTTCGAATCTTTACATGCACCAGGTAAACCCCGCTTGCAAGTGTTGTATTAAAATTATCGGTTCCATCCCAGTTATACTGCCTGATTCCGGTTACACCATCTTCGGCAGCAATTGTCTTAACGAGTTGTCCGGTAATATCAAAGATATTCAACTCAAGTTTTGACTCTTCAGGGATGTTTAGTCTAATTAACGACATTGAATTAAAAGGATTTGGATAAATTTCAATAAAAAGTGTGTCTGAGGCAGCATTTTCATCTTCAACCCCTGTTAACACTGTCTCATCCCACGGATTGATCATAAAATGTATCGTGTCATTTGGCTCAAGACACAGCATCGATGTATAATTTGATAAAACTCTATTGTCAAGAGAAAGTGAAACGATCTGCGCGGTATCATAAGATGCATAAACAAGCAACTCGTTTATCTTCTCTGTAGCAAGTATTCCCGGCACAATAAAATCTCTTTTTAGAGTGTCATTTTCCACGGCAAAACCGAATGAACGTGTTGAAATTGTATCATCACCTCCAAATTTAACTTTTAAAGTGATATCAAGCTTGTTCACTCCGTTATGCCTGCCGGCAAAAAATTGTGGCATATATTTATTGTCAGATGATGACTTTAATCTGCGAACTTCATAAACAGGACTAATCCCGCCATCCGCAACCACCTCAATGCTCAAGGAATCCACTGCAGGATATTGAATCGCTGAAAGATTTTCATATATGTAATCCCAGTCGCGGATACTTCTCTCAAAATGAATTCCACCCATTTTGTTAGCCAGTGCATATAAAAATCCACCTGAACCATAAAATGTCTGAAGATCAAAAACAACAACAGGTGGATCAACAAGTGCACCGTCCAACAGATTTATCGATCCAAGAGCCGGTTTGGGAGCGTTAAACATCCCGGCTAATTCCTCTGCCTTCTCATATGCTATAGTTGAATCAAAAGGTGCATCAGAATTGCTCGCAAAAATCAATTTTTGATATGGATCACTGTTATGCAGGTTCTTCACATACTTCAGCAAGGTATCAGCCATCGGTGGGATTGCAGACACATTTAACCCCATAAAAGCAGGATAAACCATCTTGCGGAATGCTCCATCATCATTAAATGGCCACATACCCGTAACTATGTAATAACCGTTTTGGATTTTCCTGCTAAGGGTTGTAACTCGTTCAGTGGAGGCTTCTATTAAATTAGCCTTTGTGGAGGGATCAGGATTCCAACCGAGATAATATTGTCCCGCTCTTTCGAACTCTACAGGGTATCTCCAACCGATGTGACCTGATGTAACCCTGCGAAGTGTTGTGTTGGTTGTTTGTCTTACAATGGTGTAGATACCGGGGATAAAATGTTTGCTTAACAGGTCTTTTCTATCCCTGTTGAAATCATAATATGTGAGGAAAGAACCACCATTGGTAAAAAGGTGTTGAAGCGAATCAGCAACCATTAACATTTGCGATTGTGAGAGGGCGGCCTCGTACCCGTGTTCATACGCCAAAACAATTGCCGAGGAAGAAAAACTGCCGACACTGCTCACAACACTTTGGAAATTTTGGATGGTAGCCAAATCGGACAATCCCGGGAATGTCCAACCGGATGTTGCTCGACCATCAGCAAAAACCAGTTTTTTCTTCTTGAATGAATTTTTAATCTGCTCATAGACTGGCATGGTTTGGAACAGGTCAAATGTTTCATTCACCTTGTTTCCATTATTTAGTGCCCAGCCTGTTGTTACTTCGGTTATTTGTCCCGCACCGGCTATCAAGAGCCTGAACAGATCCCCCGTTCTCATAGTGTTGATTAAAAGGGCTCTAAGATTTGCCATTCCATCTTCAAAATTCTTTGAAAAATCGCTGCTCAAATCGAAAGCAAAAACATATTTTTTGTTGGAAACTGTTGTGTCAAAAACAAAAATATCCTTAAGATTTAATCCCAATTCAAAAAAGGCCTTATATTCATTCATCCTGCTGGACTTAAAGAATTTGCCGGCTGTCATGCCCAAATCAAACCCAATCTTAAACGACTGATAGGGAGTTATATCAGCTACTTCCAGGTATCTGTAATTGTACCCCATTGTATCCGAAATAAAACTAAAAACTTCCCCGGGCAACTCATACACATTGGGTTCGCCCCATATATTGCCTTTACTCCTGAACAGGATTTTTAGGGGTTTAAGGGTGTTATTGTTGGATTGCAAAAAATTTGATGGGGATTTGTGTTAACGACCTGTTGTTAATAAAATTGACAGGTACGAGATAATTGATTTTTATCTTCCGCATTGAACCGGATACAAGCGGATAGACATGAAGTTCATATTGATTCCCCTTTTTCGAAAGGAAGGCGGGATCTCTTTTCATCGCAACTATACTGTCGTAGATAGTGCGCGCAGTCCATGTATCCAGGTGGATGGCCTGCATGACGGAATCTCCGATCCAGAGCCAAAGATCATTTACGATGGCACCGTCGGGAAGTTCAAACCTGTGGATCACCTCAACATTTTGGCTACCCGGAAACTGATTGCGGTCGGTATAGTTGATATACATCGACTGCTCACTGTATGCTCCGTGAGGCTCCACAACAAGTGTTATTTGTTCCATATAACCCTTTTTTTGCACAGGATTATTTGGAACTCTCACACTCAAATCATTAATTGAGAATATATTTGTGATTGCTGTTATTATTATTATACACAGCAATGTACCCCGCTTCATGATATTACTCCTTCTCCGTGTTGGAAACTCTGTTACAAGTTACCCCTAAACATACAAATTTTTTTTGATTCTGCAATAAAGTCAAAATTTTCTCCCCTAAACTTTTAGTCTCGTAACTTCGCCGCTTAAGCATCAATCAAAATTTATTACATTTGTATCATTGATTCAGGAGTCTTTTTGTCTGTTGGTTTTAAGCTATACCCGCATTTCAAAAGGTACTTCCGCAAACCAAATGGATTTTTTATTTAGATACGGAGAGAACTTAATGAGTAAACCAATCACCGTTTTTCTGCCATATAATGGCGGTGAACACACCAAAAGAACTGTAAATGACCTGAACTTATCCGGTGCAGTTGAAGCTGTTTATCTGCTCGCACTTCAGGATAATCTACCGGAGATAAAAAACAGCATTCAACTGAGAGTGGATTCCATCCAGTCATCCGATGTTGTGAGAACAATGGTCGGTAAAACCACCACCCCGTTTTTTGCATATATAAAACAGGACACGATTATTGCTCCGGGGCAATTCGCTTTTGAAAGAATGTTGAATGTAGCTTCCGCTACCGATGCAGGGATGATCTATTCCGACTATTATGAAATAAAGGACGACGTAACAACACCACATCCTGTAATTGATTACCAGGCTGGAAGTCTAAGAGATGATTTCAATTTTGGATATCTGATGCTTTTTGATACTGAAAAAGCAAAAAAAGCAGTTAATGATACATCAGATGAATCATTTTCATTCGCCGGTATATATAGCCTGCGTCTTGAAGTTTCACGCTATGGCGATTTGGTTAGAATTGGTGAATACCTCTATTCTTCAATTGAACAGGACACAAGGAGATCGGGTGAAAAGTTGTTTGATTATGTTGATCCCCGGAATCGTGCAGTTCAAATTGAAATGGAAAAAGCTTGTACCAACTATCTGAAAAAAATTGGTGCATTCCTCACAACTGATAAATTTCAAAGCATTGAATATGACGAAAATCAGTTTGAATTTACTGCTTCGGTAATCATCCCTGTCAGAAACAGAGTTACCACCGTGACTGATGCAATTCAATCAGTTTTAAGACAAAAAACCGATTTCCCTTTCAACCTGATAATTATTGACAATCATTCAACTGATGGTACTTCCGAAAAAATCAAGGAATTTGCTTCAGATCCACGACTCATCCACCTGATTCCGGAAAGACATGATCTTGGAATCGGCGGCTGTTGGAACCTCGGAGTTCATCATGAAAAATGTGGCCTTTTTGCCATTCAACTTGATAGCGACGATCTTTATAACGACGAAAACACAATACAAACCGTTGTTGAGACATTCAGAAAAGAGAAATGTGCGATGGTAATAGGTACATATCAGATGACAAACTTTAAACTCGAAGAGATACCCCCGGGAATTATCGATCATAAAGAG
The DNA here is from genome assembly GCA_016714125.1 of Ignavibacteriales bacterium. Lineage (GTDB taxonomy): Bacteria > Bacteroidota > Ignavibacteria > Ignavibacteriales > Ignavibacteriaceae > UTCHB3. Next base: position 466,838 of record JADJNX010000001.1, read on the forward strand.
TGGACTGATGACAATGGACCAAATAACGCTCTCAGAATAAATGGTCTTGGCGCTCCAAGAGCATTTTATACACCTGTGTTAAGAGAAATCAAGATTCCAAATGTCTCCTATGGAGAAGATTATGGTGTCGGGCTTGCAATCTCAAGACAATACAGAATTGGAAGAATTTATCATCCTGTTTACCTCTGCCGCAGATGGGAAGGAAATTCTGATTCAGCTCTCAGCATTCCACAGGTAAATGCTCATAACTACTATAAAGATAAACTTCGTACTTTTGAGTTAAAAGCAAGAATGAGAAAATAAAATTGAGAAGATCAATTTTATCAGTTCCCGGCCATTTGGCCGGGATGCACCAAAAAGCTGCCGGGTCGTCTGCCGATGTGATCATGCTCGATCTCGAAGACAGTGTTCCTCTTGCTCTTAAAGAGGAAGCCCGGCAGCAAGTGGTAACATCCATTAACTCACTCGACTGGGGAAATAAAAATCTTTCGATAAGAATAAATCAACCGGGAGGACAATTTGCACACAGGGATATTCTTGAAATTATTCCCAAGTGTGGTGGTAAGTTAAATTCCATTGTGATTCCAAAAGTTTCAACACCGGCTGATGTACATTTTATTGATAAACTTCTTGAAGGACTTGAGGCAGAGTTTAACCTTGCAAATAAAATTGCTCTTGAACCCTCAATTGAAGACCCCCTTGGGCTCGAAAATGTTTCTGAAATCGCCGCTGCCTCCTCAAGGAACATTACTCTCGTTTTTGGAATCGCTGATTTTTCATCTTCAATCGGTGCAAAATTTATCTCAATTTATGGTCACGGAGAAAATGAGGACTTCTACCCCGGACACCGCTGGCACTATGTCCTTTCAAGAATGGTAATCGCAGGAAAAGCAAGAGGATTATCTGTTATTGATGCACCTTACGGCAATTTTAAGGATTCAGTTGGATTACAAAGGTCGGCTGAGTTGGCGGCTGCATTGGGAGTTGACGGAAAGTGGGCAATTCACCCCACACAAATTGATATAATAAATAGTGTGTTCTCCCCTTCAATTGAAGAAATTGAAAGGGCTCAAAGAGTAATGGATGTCTATAAAATTGCAGTTGCGGAAGGGAAAGGAGCAGCTGAACTTGATGGTAGAATGATAGATAATGCTACCTTACGTCTTGCCAAAATTACTCTCGAAAAATTGAAATAACAGAATTACCCTTCCTCAAAAAGTCTTAAAACACAAAAAACGCAAAGCAAGCCGGGAAATTTTTAGTTATTTCCTTTGCGCACTTCGCGTTCTTCGCGGTTAAACTTTACAGTTAAACTTCTCTTTATTCTATAACTTCGAAGATCGACTCCAACGGGAGTTTCTCTCTGGCAGGTAGTGATTCCAATGGTTTACCAACAGCAATGCAGGCAGCAAGTTTATAAGGCTCCTGAACTCCAAGTATTGGTTCAAGTTCCTCGCGTGCCACCAAAAGCCCGGTAAGCCAACAGCAACCATAACCCATCGATGTGGCTGCAAGCATTATGTTTTCAATAGCTGCACCTATGCTCTGAATATCTGGATAATTACGCATCTTGTTCATCTCATCGTGTGATAACCCTGATGCAGCAAGAATCGTGTCAACAACAGCATCGTAAGGTTTCATCTGAACAGCTATAACAACCGGTGCATCTGTGAAAACAGTCGAAAAATGGGACACGGTGGTTTTTACCTTTTCACCTTTTTTATCCTCTTTTGCGTTAAGCATTCCGGAAATTTTGCCATTGACGATATTCGACATATTATTTATTATGTCTTTATTCGTCACTGCTGTAAACTTCCACAACTGAGCATTATTGATACTCGGTGCAAGTCCGGCAAGTCTAACCATTTCTTTTATATCATCGAGAGGCAAACCTTCAGGTTTAAAATGCCTGACACTTCTGCGTCTCTCTATCGTTTCTTTTAAGTCCATAAATTTCCCTATTTGTGTGATCTAACTTAACAATTTTCCATCTGTAAAAAAACTCGTTAAATTCACCTGTTATTCGGTTTTAAGCATTTTTTTTGTATTTTGCATCTTATTATCATTCTATATTTCAATTACCGGAAGATCAGTGAAATGAAAGCCAATAATTACGAAGAAATGTTGAAAATCGCAATTGAGGAAGCAAAAACAGGACTCGCCGAAGGCGGTATTCCAATCGGTGGTGCGATATTTGATCTGGAGGGAAATCTTGTAGGAAGAGGACATAATCGCCGAATTCAAGAGGATGACCCTTCAATTCATGGCGAAACCGATGCTTTTAGAAAAGCCGGCAGACAAAAAACCTACCGCGACAAAATTCTTGTTACCACCCTCGCTCCATGCTGGTATTGCTCCGGATTGGCAAAACAATTTAACTTTAAAAAAGTAGTTGTAGGCGAATCCGTCAATTTTGATGGTGGTGTAAAATGGCTGAGAGAATCAGGCATCGAAGTAATCGATATGAATTCACAAGAATGTATCAATATGCTTAAAGACTACATTACCAAAAATCCCGAAGTGTGGAACGAAGATATCGGCGAAGAGTGATAATAAGAAGTTAATATTTCAATCTCTCCAACCTTTCGAGGTATCTTTTAAAGTAGATATCTTTAATATCGTCTCTTAAAAAAGAGCGATCTGTCATTTCGTAAACTTTGTCAGTTCGATCAAGAAATTGTTCATAGATCGATGTGAATCTTTTATTGTTTATACCGATTTTTTGTGCAAAAACAATAAAATCTTCCTTTGTGTATTTACTGCCTGCCTTAAATGCAGTCGTCACAAAATCTCCCTCAAAAAGGTCAAGTGCCATATCTGACTCTCCCGGGATATGGATTCCTGTACTCAATAAATCGTAAGCGGGCGACAATATTCTTCCGCCTGTTACATTATCTTCAATGATTGAGAAATTTTTAATGTGAGCATCCCCGTTTGAGAACAAATAATTAAAAATAATCAATGAAAAAAAAATCTCAATTTCTATTTTTGGTGCCGTGGTGAATTCCATTATCAGGGAAGCCATTTTTTCATAGGAAAATGAATATTTATAGTCCCCTCCCCCTGTTTCTTCTGTTTTCCCCGCTATCTGAGCAAAATCTTCCATTATCAGTTTTTTCCCGGATGAAATATCTCGATCAAATCGTTTTGTAAAATAATATGGTTCGCCACTTTTGGAGAACAACATCCCACATTCAGCGGTTTTCAATTTGAATACCTGTTTTGCCATCTGCATAGTTAAATGTTCATTTGCGGGAACAAAGTCAATATACTCCAGTCTTCCACCGGGTATTGGCTTAAGAATATACCTCCCGCCGGAAATTACAATTTTAACCGCTCCTTCTCTGAATACCACTGAATGTTTGCGCTGTACACCGGAAATTGAAAGCCTGGTCTCTTTTACTGCAAATGTCCTGGCAGCAAGCTCAGGATCAATGTTAACAATTGGTTCAATTTTCTCATCGTTAAAAATTACTCTGACACATCGGGGACAAAAACTCGAATAGTTTGGCTTTAAACACCCGGGGCAGTTTTTAATCTTCATGTTTCCTCACGGTTATTGCTCCTATGGTTTCCCATCCTGCCGTTTCCCGGAGGCGTGTGAAATGGTCTTTTTCATCAATTCTCAACAACCGACACTGCATCTCCATTAACTCACCCTCAGCAAGCAGACCAAAGAAAAAAGGGAACAAAACATCAGACTCAAATATTTTCTCCTGTTTCGGAAATGTCACACTGATTGAAGGCATCGAAGGATCGTTAATGTAATCATCCAAATACTCAAAATAATACCTCCCATTCCGTCTCTCAACCTTGCCAGCGAGTCTTTCCAAATAGTAAACATATCCTGTTTCACTCATGTCTCTTAACCTTTATTACAATTTCCATCCCAAGTGTAGTAGTGATTTTATGTAATTGATCAAATCCCGGATTTGCACTTCCGGATTCTATGTCAATCAGATTCCTCAGACTAACTTCACTTATATCTGCCAGGTCTTTCTGGGTTATTCCCAGATGTTTTCGAATATCTCTAATCTTTTGCCAATTTCAATTTTGTTCATTTTACATTGTGCATTATCTTGCATAATTCGGTAATTTTGATTCACAAGACACGAGAGATGTTAGCAAATATGCAAATTACTGCACAATTGGGATTCTCCACATCGTTAGGCTTCAACGATCCACGAATCCTTCCCCCTTTTTATTCATCAAATAATTGTCGATCTTATGAAGTCTGTTTAAAGATTTTCACAGATCTTTATCAAAATAAAACAAAGGAATAAATATGGAAACTGTCCAGAATAGAATTCCGCTTCTTGGCGAAAAAATGCCGGATATAACTATCCAGACCACTCATGGAGTAAAAAACATCCCCGGTGATTATACCGGAAAATGGATTGTACTCTTTAGTCACCCGGGCGACTTTACACCTGTATGCACCACTGAATTTGTCGCTTTTGCAAATAGAAATGAACAATTTAAAAAACTTAACACCGAACTTATTGGTCTGTCGATCGATCAGGTTTTTTCGCATATTAAATGGGTTGAATGGATTCAGGATAATCTTAAAGTGAATATCCCCTTCCCAATCATTGCCGACGATATGGGAAGAGTTGCCGAAAAACTCGGCATGATTCACCCCGGTAAAGGGACTAACACCGTTCGCGCGGTCTTTATAATTGACCCGAACGGATTAATCAGACTGATGATCTATTACCCTCAAGAAATCGGAAGACAAGTAGATGAGGTTCTCAGAGCACTTAAAGCACTTCAATACGCAGATGCAAACAAAGTTGCAATGCCCGAAAACTGGCCCAACAATGAAATATTGAAGGATAAAGTCATCATCCCTCCACCAAAAGACATGGCTGGCGTTGAAGACCGCAAACAATACGAAGGACCCGACTGGTGGTTCAAGTATAAATCAATGGACTAAATAATTAGCATAAGGCTGCCCCATAACAGGCAGCCTTTTTTTATTGATCATGATTGGTGTAATCTTCACCCGGGAAGACATAAACCTGGTTGTGGAATGACCAACTAAACTCCCTTAAAAAAATTTTTAGAGAGAATAAAAAAATAGCTTTGTAGTTAAAATAAATATATTTAAATTGCGTATAATTCATTTAATAATCTCTCAGTATTAATCATCATCCAAGAAAGATCCCTATATGAAAATTGCGTCAATTTTCCTCGTCTTCCTTTTTGCAGCGTCTCTTACCTTTGGTCAGAGTGATCTTGCACCCATAAAACCAGTCGTTGGTGGAGTTCAAATGGACACTATCCCACCGCCGGCATTTCCACACCCAACACAGTTTAACTTCAATTATTCCACAGTTCCCGGAATGAACGCTGGTACTGTTGGTGCCATGTTTATCAACGGCAAATACTACTTCAACCGTTGGAATGGTACTTCTATCTATCGCTACAATCCTGATGGACCGGGAAACGGACCTGGTACTTTATTCGATTCACTTACTTATGCCGGCGCAATCCGCGATCTTACTTCAGATGGCACAAGACTGTTTGGTGGTAATGCAGCTACAGGCGTTTTGGAATTGGATCCAAACACAGGTGCAACAGTTAAAACCTTCACCCTTACCGGTGGTGCTACCAGAGCAATCGCATGGGATGCAACAAGAAAAGGTTTCTGGAATTCAGCATTTGGTGGAAATATTTTCTTGCACGACACAACCGGTGCACTGAAACAAACAATTACCAGTACCCTTGCCGGTAAATATGGAATGGGTTTTGACAGTATCCCGGGACAACCTGCTTATCTGTGGGTATGGAATCAAGGAACCGGAAGTTTAACAAATACCCTCCACAAATACAACATTGCTACAGGTCTCGAAGAAGCTGCTTATACATTTACTCTTACCGGAGCAAGCATCGGAATTGCCGGTGGTGCCGATATTTCCACCGTAAATGGTCAAAGACTTCTTCTTGTTAGCTATCAGAACTTTGCTCTCGCAGGTTATCAACTTCCTAATGATGTAGTACCTGTAGAGTTTAGCTCATTTAGCGCCTCTGCAAATGGCAATGATGTTCTTTTGAACTGGTCAACAGCAACAGAAAAGAACAATCAGGGCTTTGAAGTTTTAAGAAAAACCGGAAATGGTGAATTTACTGCAGTTGGTTACATCGGTGGTAATGGAACTTCGACATCCCCTCGTAACTATTCATTTATTGAGAAAAATGTTCCATCAGGACAACATTCATATCGCTTGCGTCAGATTGACTTCGACGGAAGTTATGCTTTCTCTTCAGTAGTTGAAATTGATGTTACAGCTCCTGCTCAGTTTGGTCTTGCTCAGAACTTCCCTAATCCATTTAACCCTGCAACTACGATCAGCTTTAATCTTGCAGTTGACTCAAAGGTAACACTTAGAGTTTACAATACACTTGGACAGGAAATAAGTGTACTCACAAACGCTACTTATGCAGCTGGTACACATAACTTGAGCTTTGATGCTTCCGCTCTTACCTCAGGTATCTATGTTTATTCCATCGACGCCACAGGTGTTGACGGTTCAAACTTCAAATCCACAAAGAAAATGATTCTTAACAAATAGTAAACAGGCAAGAAAAGATTTCTTAATCCTGAAAATTACTAATAGTTTTAACAAGGCTGCTTCAAAAAAGCAGCCTTGTTATTTTTAAAAGGACAATCCCTTCTGAGTGTTCATCTGAAATATGAAAATACCCTGCATTAACACAACATTTTTATTCCCATCACTTTCTCAAAAATATTTTCTTTTGTTTTTCCTTTCTTTTTAGTTTTATTCGCAGATACAATAAACTGATATTTGAGTCTATGCCCGATATATTGTCCACAGAAACACTGAACTATCTAAACTCTCTCCCCCGAGAGGAAAATCCATTGCTCCTTGAGATGGAAGACTATGCGAGGGAGAACTACATACCCATTCTTGACCGAAACTCTGCAACCCTTCTTGAAATACTCGTGGCTACATCAAAAGCCAAAACTGTCCTCGAGATAGGAACCGCCATTGGTTACTCAACCATCAGGATTGCTTCAGTTTTGCCTGATGATGGGAAAATTTATACTATTGAAAAATCTACCGATATGATCCCCCTCGCAGAACGAAATTTTGATTCTTCAGGATATTCCAAAAAGATTATTCTTTTGAAGGGTGACGCAATCAGAAAACTGTTGCGGCTAAACATCACCTTCGATATTATTTTTCTGGATGCAGATAAACAGGACTATCTCAGGCTTTTAGAGTTTTCATTGCATCTTCTCAAAAAGGGAGGACTTTATATAACTGATAATCTTCTTTGGCAAGGATATACCTCTTCCGTTGAAGAACCTCCTGTAAAGTATGCCCGGTCAACTGTGCAAATCAGAGAATTCAACAACATTTTTTTAATCTTAAATCACTGAGAACATCCCTCATTCCTATTGGGGACGGACTTGGGATAGGGATCAAACTTACCGAAATCGGGGAGGATAATATGACCGGATTGCAATTCTGTTATAAAAACTTTAACGCCATTACAGATGGAAGACTTGAAGAAGCAAAAGATGTTTATACTTTGCTTGAGCTCGCGCTGGAAAGTAATCTCGAAAAGGATTTTGTAAATCTTTGCTTCGACGCAAAGTATATGATTGGGCTCGGCAGTTCCATCGCTAAGGCGGAAGAGAATCCCGAAATTACGGGTTATGGAACGATGAGGGATGATTTGAATAAAACGATCTTAAAATTTCTTCAATGTCTAAAGGAGATTTTAGGCGAGGCGGAAGAAGAAATTCAGCTCTATTTCATCAATAAATACCTTCAACAAAACGATGAAACTGATGAAATGGAAGACCTGTTAAGACTGGTTAACGATTTTGCCGAGTTTAAAATTATCTTAAACGATATTAAACGGGTTTAGACTATTTAACAAATCTCAATAAAACTGCACCACTTTTAATTCGGTGAGTGGTTCTTCAAACAGACTCTTTTTTACCCGGAAACGATATAAATTGCTAACACCTGCAATCGGTTGTTTGTCAACAAACTTGTAATGAGCATCAATCACTGTGTCGTTGTAGAGATTGTAGATTATTACATCCTCCCTTGTCACATAGATCAGATATTTCTCCCCTTCATAACTCCTTGTTGGGGTTACTTCTTTAAAGAGTTTACTGGTATAGTCGTTAATTCCTGGTGTTTCGGTCATTGAGAATGAACCCTTTGTATGAAACCAGTAGTAGTCACCTCCATCAAAAATCCTCACCATCTCTCCATCAAACAGAAGAGGAAGTGTATCTTTAATATCTCCAACCAGAATATTCCTCTCAGGTTCAGTTTCTTCAGCATGTTTTCTGAATTCGTCGAGGAATGGAACTACAGCCTCAACCGAATTTCCTGTCATGGACTTGTCATTTGGTGAATTTTTCTGCATATAAAGTCTGAGATATTCCAGGGTGCCAAGCTTGTCAATCAAAAATTTATTGTAAGCTGCTGCAAGGGGATAAGAAAGCGAAGGGTCATTATGGGCAAAAGAACTGTCCGCCGATAGTGATCCAACATCCAACATTCCTGATTTTTGCAGAAAGAGTACAAGTTTGCTAACAAGTGCCGATGACCGTGGGGTAATCACTCCAACTGCCCCGGCGAAACCCTTCTCAAATAACTCAGGACCTGTTAGTTTTAGCTTCCCCAGCTTAATCCTGATCAACTGTTCGGCAAGTCCTGCGAGATTATATGGAGTCGAAGTTATTATCTCATCCCACGCCGGCAGGAAAGCACCCTTACCATTGAGGCCGGAGAAGTCTCCAACGTTTTTTTCATTTAACGCAACTATATAAACCAGTTTGTTTTTTCGCAGCATCTCCTTCTCTTCCTCGGTGAAACCGAGCATTTTCATGATGCCACCCAATGTTCGACCCAATTGAAAACCGGAATAAGAGTTGAAGTTTTTCTTTTCTCTTACATAAAAATCGAAGTACTCTGTTTTATACTTGGTCCAATAGAGAGTAAGATATTTGGAGGGAGCTACAAGTTTAAAGTCTTTGAAGTAAAAATATTTTTTGTAATTATGACCCGGAATAGTGACTTGAACGCGATAAAAATCATGCGCGAGATTTTCGATATTGTGCAATAATTCAATCTCACCTCTCATGATGAGATTCCTCAATTTTAGAGGGATTTCATCCCCTGCCACAATCTTCGAAGTCGCATCAGTATAAGAAATATTGAATCTTCCGGCTTTTTGCCGTGATGATTCGTCTGCATAATGAACCAGAGCCGCGGGATCTTCAACAAGTTTTTTCATAAAACCGTTAACAAACTGTTCCCTTGTCGGCTGGGCCGATAACATCGTAAATGTAAATAAAATAAATATTGCGATGCGAATGGTTAATTTCATTATTCTTTTGTCCGCTCTTTTTCTAATTATACCTGATTTGACCAAAATTGTTTCAATTTTCGCTATTTACCAAGACTTTCGATCGATACCACTTTGTATCCGGCATTCTCTATTGCCTCATCCAACTCTTTGGCCTTTACTTTTAAAGGATCGTAACGAACCTCTGCACTACCGATGGTTACTCCGAGTACATTAACATCAAGCTCAGAAAGTTCTACTTCTACAGCCTTTACACAGTGCTGACAGGTCATTCCTTCAATAGTAATTTTTACGCTTTCCATGGATTTTCCTAATTTAAGATAAAATGGTTATTTTTTGTGTGAAGATTCTATTAAATTTTTCAGAAAACAGGATTCAATTTAAATGAAAAAAATGATTTCATTACTCCTTTTCCTTATACTCATTTCACCCGTATATTCTCAAAAAAGCTTTTACCCTCGACGATATATACAAGGGTTAAGTCTGTTGGTTCTCCTCTCCTCTCCCGGATGGAAATCAAATTATCTATTCGGTCACTCAATTTGATATGAAAAAAGGAAGTTCACAAACTTCCATGTTTATTATGGACTCAGAGGGAAACAACAAAACAAAGCTTAATCCCGAGGGTGAACCATGGTATTCTCCTGTTTTCTCACCTGATGGAAAAAATCTTTATTATGTCACTTATGTTAACGGAAACTCCCTGCTGAATCGGTACGAGTTTACTTCAAAAACCACCGAAACAATAACTTCTTTTTTTATGGGAGTTAATGACCCTGTTATCTCACCTGATGGTAAAAAAATCGCTTTTACCTCAAAAGTATATCCCGAGTGTGGCGAAATTGACGATTGCAACAAAGAGAATTATGAGTCATTTGGTGATGGACCGGTTCATGCCCATATGTCCGATAAACTGTTTTTTAGACACTGGACTGAATATGAGGATGATCTATACTCCCATATCTTTCTTATCGATGTAAGCGATGGAAAAATCACTGACATAACCCCCGGCGAGTTTCACTCTCCAATATTTATGCTTGGTGGAGGGGTTGGTTTTAACTTTTCCTTAGATTCAAAAAATCTCGTTTTTGCTTCAAACAGAGAGAAAGATCAGGTCTCAACCACTAATTCCGATCTCTGGATGATCGATCTGGAAGGGAAAAACCTTAAAAACCTTACCCAACCAAACAAAGCCTGGGATGGACATCCAATATTTTCACCCGATGGGAAATATCTCGCTTACAGAATGCAAACTGTTCCCGGTTATGAATCAGATAAATTCAGAATTGCTCTTTTTGAACTTTCATCCGGCATCATTAAAGTAATCTCCGATGCATTTGATAACTGGGTAACTGACATTATCTGGGCTCCGGACTCAAAATCAATCTACTTCACAGGTGAAGTGCAGTCGGTTAATCCACTTTATAGAATTGATATCAACACCCTTAAAATCGAGGAGATCATATCTAAAAAATATGTAGGTGGATTTACCCTCTCCCCGGATGGTAAAACTGTTTTTTACAACTACAGACTCAACCACCTTCCCGCAGAAATCTACAGTCTTGATCTTGCTTCAGGAACTCATAAACAACTGACTTTTGAAAACAAACAAATCACCGAAGAGGTGGATTTTAGACCGGTTGAACATCATTGGGTTGACGGTGCAAATGGGAAAAAAGTTGATGTACTCCTTGTTAAGCCTCATGGCTTCGATCCAAATAAAAAATATCCCTCATCGTTAATATTCATGGTGGACCACAAAGTCAATGGGCTGATGCCTTCAGGGGTGACAACCAGATTTATGCCGGCTATGGATATGTTTTTGCGATGCCAAATCCACATGGTTCCACAGGTTATGGACAGGAATATACAGCAGCAATTTCAGGCGATTATACCGGCAAAGTGGTTGAAGATATCCATAAAGTCACCGATTATCTCGAATCACTTCCATATATCGACGAAGAGAGAGTTGGTGCAATGGGATGGTCATTTGGCGGTTATATGGTAAACTGGCTGCAAGCTACCACGACCAGATACAAATGTTTTGCCTCAATGATGGGACTTTATAACCTAAAATCTTTTTATGGAACAACCGAAGAGCTTTGGTTTCCCGAATGGGACCTTAAAGGAACTCCCCTGGAATTCTGCTCTTTACACAGTTGATAGTCCCTCAGAGCATGTGAAAAAATTCGCCACTCCTACCCTGATTGTTACCGGTGAAAGAGACTACAGAGTTTCTTATAATCAAAGCCTCGAATATTTCACAGCTCTTCAGAAAATGGGAATTGATTCAAGGATTATAGTTTTCGACAACGATGGTCACTGGCCTTCACACACCAAATCAATGCCACTTTATTACAATGCACATCTCGAGTGGTTTCACAAATACCTCGGTGGTGAAAAAGCACCGTATGACTCGAAGAAAATGATACGAAATAAGTATTAATTATTAAGTATTAGGTATTATTTTTTTTCGATATAAATCATTAAAAAAGCCCGTTGGGAATTCCTGACGGGCTTTTTTTATATAAATATTTGAAGGGAGGTTATGTTTAATTGTTGATTATTCAACCACTTTTGATATCTGATCCAACTCTTTATAGAGCTTTGTTTTCTTAAATTCAGGATCTGTTTTGGTGCCCTCGAGCAGTTTTTTACTCAAGTCCACCACTTTTAGTTCAAGCATGATGCTGGCTTCCCACCCGTCGGATTTTTTTTCCAAAGTACTGTCAATTACAGCCGGTTTTTGAAGAAGTTCTTTTTTTGAAAGTTCACCCGCAGATGAAAAAAGTGCAGTGATCTCTTTCTCGTTTTTAAGTTTCTCTTTTTTTATCGATTTTTATAATCATCAAGTTTTTGATCGATTTGCTGAGACAAACCTTTTATCGCGCCTTCTTTTGCCAACTTCATCGCTTCATCCTTTTTTTCAGACTTGGCTGTGAAAGATGCCAACAAAAGTTCGGGAGCATATACGAGTCCACCTTCATCTGGCATCTCTTTTGCAAATCCCTTGTCAAAGGCACCCGATTCTTCAGGCACCTCCACAGGAGCAGGCATCACTTCCTCTTCTTCTTCCTTTTTTTTCTCTTCCTCTTTGTTTTGTGCAAGAGTAGAACCACCCAGCACAATCCATAGAGGAAGGATCAGAAAAATTATGTAAAAAAGTCTATTAGTGTTCATCTCAATTCTTTCAAATAAACAATCTTTGTCACTTATTTGTTTTTGCCCAGTTATCACGAAGTGTTACAGTTCTGTTAAATACCGGTTTACCCGGTGTTGATTCTTTAATATCAGCACAAAAATATCCAAGTCTTTCAAACTGACACTTGAATCCGGGTTCTACTTCCTTTAGATAAGGCTCCATTTTACAATTTGATAAAACTGTCAGGGAGTTTGGATTCAAATTGTCAAGCCAATCCTTACCTTCGTCGGGTCTGTTTGGATCAACATGATCAAAAAGTCTGTCATATAACCTGACCTCAGCATCAAATGAATGTTTTGCTGAAACCCAGTGTATTGTCCCTTTAACTTTACGACCATCGGGAGAGTTCCCGCCTTTACTTGCAGGATCATACTCACAATAGACTTCCGTCACATCACCGGTCAATTCATCTTTTTTTAAAACCGGTACATTTGGCAAAAATATGCCCAACGGAGTCTTACCTCATTTCCGGGGAATAATCTGAAATAACCTTTAACGGGCTCTTCCATAAAATCTTCCCTCTCAATATATAGCTCTCTTGAAAAAGGAACTTTACGACTTCCCTTCTCGGGTTCTTCAGGATTTATGGTAAAATCCATAAATTCTTCCTGATCATCAGGGTAATTTGTAATCAATACTTTAAGAGGATTAATAACCGCCGTAACTCTTTCAGCATGTTTGTTCAAATCCTCACGAATTGAAAATTCAAGCAGTGCAACATCTATGATCGATTCTCTTTTGGCAACTCCCACCCGTTCAGCAAGATTTCTTATCGCTTCAGGAGTATATCCTCTGCGTCTTAAACCTGCGATGGTAGGCATGCGGGGGTCATCCCAACCGTTAACATAACCTTTGGTAACCAACTCATTCAGCTTTCGTTTACTCATAATCGTATAGTTCAGATTTAAACGGGCAAATTCAATCTGCTGTGGATGACATGGTGTTTCGAGAGTATCCAGAATCCAATCATATAATGGTCTGTGATCTTCAAATTCAAGTGTACAAATTGAGTGGGTAATCCCTTCGAGCATATCAGAAAGTGCATGTGCATAATCGTACATCGGATAAATACACCAGTTGTCACCTGTGCGGTGGTGATGCGCTCTCATGATTCTATAGATAACAGGATCACGAAGATTTATATTTGGTGAATTCATGTCAATTTTTGCCCTGAGTGTTTTGCTCCCGTCAGGAAACTCTCCGGCTTTCATCCTGCGGAAAAGATCAAGGTTTTCATCAATCCCTCTTCCACGGTAAGGACTCTCTTTCCCCGGTTCTGTAAGCGTTCCGCGGTAATGACGCATGTCATCGGCAGAGAGTTCACAAACAAATGCTTTCCCTTTCAGGATCAATGTCTCAGCAAATTCATATAATTTGTCAAAATAATCGGAAGCATAAAACAAACCTGTTCCCCAGTCAAACCCGAGCCAGCGAATATCTTCCATGATCGAATCGACATACTCTGTTTCTTCTTTGCTGGGGTTTGTATCATCAAACCGTAGATTTGTCTTTCCATTATACTCAATCCCAATACCAAAATTCAGGCATATCGATTTTGCGTGACCGATGTGTAGATAACCGTTTGGCTCCGGTGGAAACCTTGTTAGCACCTTTGTACCGTTTTTCCAAGTACTCAGGTCTTCATCAATTATCTGTCTGATAAAATCTCTGGGGGCTGCTGATTCACTTATATTCTTGTTTTCCAACTCGTCTGACATATACTTCTTCTTGAAAAATTAATTAAAATCGAACTGTAATTTACTCAATATCCGTGGAAGTCCGTATTAAATCCGTGGCATCCGTGTTCCGTCCTCTGCACTCGCTACTGCGTGTCCGCGGGCTAAAAACATACATCATATTTAAGCGCGCTTTTGCAAAGTCCTGTGGCGGATATCTCGAAGGAACCCAGTTTATAACCTGTGGGCATTTCAATTTTGGGGAGATCATGGTATTCAAGACAAAATGTTTGTCCACAACCTGTGCAACTGAAGTGGATGTGCCGGTCTTCGTGATGATGAGTTGCGCACTCGCCGGAAGAACAGAGAGCATATCTTACTGTTCCTTCACTTCCGGCTATCTGATGAATGATTCCCTCTTCAACAAATGTGTTCAGGGTTCGATAAAGTGTTACTCGATCGAATTCACCCGGAATCAATTCTTTGATTTCTTTGCAACTCAGAGCAGAGTCACGCGACAAAAGAGTTTCAACTATCTCTTTCCTGATTTCGGTCACTCTTATTCCATGTTGTCTTAACACTTCTATGGCTTGTCTCATTTTGGCAAATTTTCTCTTTTCATATATCAAAACTACAATAATTTGTTTATTCTTGCAACATTGTTGCAAAAACAAAATATTATTCATATATTCACACTCAAATTAATTCGCATTCCGGAAAACAAATTGAAATTCAACAAGATCGAACACAACAAAATTCACAATGTCGATAAAACAGGTATAACCGTTTCCACTCTTTGCCTTATCGAGTGCACACTCAGACCTGTAATCCTCACCGCACTTGCGCTTAACAACGCCGGTGGTATCTTGCACGATCTGCTTGCTTTTCTTGTTGTTCCGGTCTCAGGATATGCGATTTACAAAGCCTGGAATTCGCATCGTAACCCCTTTATCATCTCGTTACTTGCAATCGGTACCATCCTGATTGTTTCATCATCACTTCTTTTGGGCCACGCCCATGAAGGTGATCATGGTGGATTTGAACTAAACATGCATCTTATCCTTGTTATAATAGGTGGTCTCACTCTGATCACAGCCCATTTGTTGAATACTAAATATTGTAATTCCTGTGCTGTCTGATCTGACATAAAATCGATTTAATACAATTTTAATACCACTTATCCTTCGATTAAACATATCATCCAATATCCCTTGCAAGAAGTTGCTTCGTCACATAACTTTAAATTTTGAATATTCCGGTTGATTGTGGAAGAAAAATTCCTGATAAGAAATCTGTTTAATATGAATGGTGTTTTGGTCCTTTCAAAACGCCTGAAAAGAGTTTATCCCCCGTTTGATGATGTCGGTTTTTCGCAATTCATTGAATCGCAACTCGGTGAACTGAGTTTTAATGAAAGAATCGCCCTCATCTCAGAAGCAATTGAAAAATTCCTTCCGGGTGATTTTGAATCCACGAGCCAAATACTGGTAAATTCGCTTCCCGAACCTCGCAGTAGGGAATTAAAAGAGCTCGGCGGCTTTATGCTTTTGCCAAAGAGCAAGTTCATCGCACGAAAGGGACTGGATAGTTTTGATACATCTATCAACGCCCTTTTTGAAATGACACTTCGTTTTTCTGCCGAGTTTGATATCAGACTCTTTATTGCCAGATACCCCGAAGCAACAATGAAAAAACTTGAAGAATTGGCTCTCCATCCTGACCCTGCTGCCAGACGGCTTGCAACAGAAGGCTCAAGACCAAGACTTCCCTGGGAATGAGACTACAACAATTTGTCATTGATCCAACACCGGTGCTCCGGATTCTTGAAATTTTAAAAGATGACCCCTCTCTCGATGTCAGAAGGTCGGTCGCAAATAATCTTAATGATATCTCAAAAGATAATCCCGATCTCGTTTTGGAAACCTTGAAGAGATGGAAAGTTGATGCAACTCCGGAAAGAGAATGGGTTATTAATCATTCTCTTAGAACTCTGTTCAAAAAGGGACACAAAGCCTCACTTGAACTACAAGGTTTCCCGCCTGATATCAATCTTTCAATCGAAGAATTATCTCTTTCGAAAAATGAATTGAATTTTGGTGAATCTTTGAATCTTTCATTTAACTTGACAAATAACGGCAATTCCGATGCTCCGTTGATGGTGGATTTTGGTATTCACTTCAAAAAGGCTAATGGCTCAAACCAGTTAAAAGTATTTAAGCTTTCAAAAAAGAGCATAAAACCAGGTGAAACAATCAAATTTTCTAAAAAAATATCGGTTGTCCCCATAACCACAAGGGTCTATTATCCCGGCGAACATATTGTTGATGTAAGGGTAAATGGCAATTTATTGGGTTCAGTTTCCTTTTTGTTGCATCCATTTCAATCTTGAATCGTCCACAAAAAATATGTAACTTTAAAATTTCGTTTTATAAATGATTAATTATCCCAAAAGGAGTTGTATGGTCTCTAATTCTTTCAGGCAGTTAAGTCGCGTTGTTCTTTCAACAGCTTTGCTCGTCTTAACCCTAACTTTCACTCTTTCAGCACAGTATGCCGGAGTGAATCTTGATACCGTTAAAGCCGGTAAATTTGATACAGGCAGGATGTGGACTTTTGATTTCCCACCTACCGAACACCTTGGTGCAACCTATAATTTCACACCTGACGAAGATTGGTATAACAACGTCAGAATGTCATCACTTAGATTCGCCGACTATTGTTCCGCTTCTTTCGTCTCAGGAGATGGTCTCGTAATGACCAATCACCACTGTGGACGCCAAAGCATCACTGAAGTTTCGGGTGAAGGTGAAGACCTGCATAAATCCGGATTCTGGGCAACCACCCTTCAGGATGAAAGAAAAGTACCCGGTCTCTTTGTTGAACAACTTATTTACATCGAAGATGTAACTTCACAGATCAGAGCGGCAATTGATGCAGGCTCAACTGACGAAGAAAAAATTAAAAACAGAGATGCCAAGAAAAAAGAACTTACAGCTTCATTAAGCAGTAAAGGTCTTAAAGGACAGGTTATTACTTTTTTCAACGGCGGAAAATATTCACTCTACGGATTCAAAAGATATGATGATGTAAGACTTGTGTTTGCCCCTGAAGATCAACTTGGCTTTTTTGGCGGCGACCCCGACAACTTTACCTACCCAAGATATAACCTCGATTGTACTTTCTTCCGTGTTTATGATGAAAACGGTAAACCATTACAATCTGATAACTACTTCAAATGGAGTACAAACGGAGCCATGGTTGGAGAACCTGTTTTTGTTGTGGGTAACCCCGGAACAACCAATAGACTCCACACTATTTCAATGCTCGAATCACAGAGAGATTACACAGCTCCTGTAACCACAGCATTTTTGGGCAGTCTCGTAAATGTTTACACCAAATATATCGAGTTGAATCCTGACAAGGCTTTTGAGTTGAACGATCAGCTTTTCAGTTTTGCAAATTCGCAAAAAGCTTTTGGTGGAATCCTTAGCGGACTTAGAAACCCCGTTTTTATGAAGAAAAAACAGGATTGGGAAGACAAATTTAAAGCTGCTGTAATGGCAAATCCAAAACTCGCTTCTGAATATGGTGAACTTTGGGATAAAATTGCCGCCGGTAGAAAAAAAATGAATGCAGTCTTTAATGAACTTAATGCGTTCAGAGTAAGACCAATGATTTTTTCTCAGTACTTCCTCACCGCTTCCGCGCTGGTTGGTAGTGCTAAAAAAGGGGTCAAATCAGAGCTTACTATTTTCCCTGATGACTTTGACAAACAGATGTCAGACCTCCTCTTAAAGGAAAACCTTACATATATTAAGGGTCTTCTTGGAGCCAATCATCCTGCATACATCGCCCTGACAGGTGGTAAAGAAGGTGATGCCGCAGTTGAATACCTCCTCTCAAAAAGCAAGGTAACATCCAAAGAAAAAGTTGCTGAACTGCTTGCTATGGAGCCGGCACAACTCCTGGAACTTGACGATCCGTTTATTAAATATTCGGTTCTTGCTCAGGAAAAAGTTAAACCTTACAGCGATATCGTAAAACAGGTTCAGACTGAAGAAGTGCTTTTGCTCGACAAATTGGGTAGAGCAGTATTTGAAGTTTATGGTACTTCCATTCCACCTGATGCAACCTTCTCCCTTAGAATTTCTGATGGTGTGGTTAAAGGTTACGATTATAATGGAACCACTGCCCCTGCATTTACAACCTTTTATGGTTTGTATGACAGATACTTCAGTCACGGTAAAAAATTCCCCTGGAATCTTCCTGAGAAATGGGAAAATCCACCGGCAGAATTTGATATGAGTGTTCCTTTCAATTTTGTATCAACCAATGATATCATTGGTGGGAACTCAGGTTCACCCGTAATCAATCAAAAAGCTGAAGTTGTTGGACTCGCATTTGATGGTAACATCGAAAGCCTGCCGGGACAATTCATCTTTGATGAAACTGCAAACAGAACTGTTTCTGTCCATTCCTCCGGAATGTATGAAGCAATCAAAAATCTTTACAAAGCGACAAGACTCGCTAACGAGTTAAAAAATGGCAAACTTGATTAATCTTTAATCAGTTAATTACATTTTCAAAGCTGTCAACCTTAAAGTTGGCAGCTTTTTTTATTTACACATGCTACTACGCTTCTTGCTACTCCGCTACTCTTCCCTATACATATTCGCTATCTTTCTCGGAAACAGATAAACATAAAACTCATTTATAGATTCTGCTATTGCTAAAAAATGGTGTATTACTTTTTACCTTAATTAATCCAAATATTATTTTTAGATTTTGGCAGAATTTTGAATCTTTGTTCTGATTCAGAAATTGTGTCGGTTTTTGGGAGGAAATTAGATCATGGGTGCTTTGTTTTGTGTTGTATTGTCCGGACTTGATATTAGTACCGAGAAATCATTTATATCTCAGCGCAGGAAAAAATCCTTAATTTCATTTGGGGTCTCTTTCCTGTCATCACTTCATGTTCCAAATAACAAAAATTTGGGATCCCCAACTTTTCTGTGCCTTTCAGCAACTCTCCTTACTAAATATTTATTTCTTGATCTACAAACACAAATCTTGTGTGAGGAAATTTTATGTTTAAATTAAAACTAAACTCGTTTCGAATTGTCCCATTATCTGGATTGCTTCTTCTTTTGTTAACAATGTCAACAGAAGTTAATGCCCAATTCGATTCGATTATATTTGCAAGGAATGACATCTACCGTCCAGAAAGTGTTGTCTACTTAGGTGACCAGAATAATGATGGTTGTGATGATTTTGTTTTATGCACTTTCTATTCAATCAATGGTTATACTGGGAGGGCGCTGTTGTTTTACGGAGGAAACCCCATAAATCCTGTTCCTGCAATGTCTTTTGATATCTATTCATCGGCAGGATATGGAATTACAGCCTGCGATTATAACAGAGATGGCTATCGCGATTTGATCATAACAACTCATATTATTAAGCCACTGAAATTTAAGGTTTATTTGGGCGGACCAAATATGGACACAATCCCTGATTTCATATTTAATGTGACAGATAATTCCATTGGAGATCTTCAATTATTCGGATCAGACTGGCCAATTGACTTCAATGGTGATGGTTTTGAAGAGTTGATCACCCATAGTTACCAAATGTATGGTCAAAAAGGTGCGTTTTTAATCTACAATTCTGCTGTGGAAATTGACTCAATCCCTGATAGAATAATTTCATATACACCGGAAGAACAAATTTCTCCTGCCAATATAACTTTTGGAGACTTGGATGGAGATGGTAGAACTGATTTGACCTTTATAATCACAAATCCAGCAATTCCTGTATGGGCTGATTATAGAAGATTTGTGTTTGGAAGAGCGGATTTTTCGTTTCAGGATACTGTAAATTTCTTGGATTCTGTTGATATTGTAAGAACAAATAGAATTTTACAAGATATAAACAAAGACGGCAAAGCAGACTTAGCTATTTATGACACCAAATTTAAATATCCATATTGGTATCGCTTAGCAGTAAGCTATGGATCAAGAATAATCGATTATATACCCGAAGAGGGTTTTAACGCACAGAATGAAGGATGGTTATATTCGCGCTCGGTTGGGGATGTTAATGGTGATGGATACGGTGATTTCCTAACATCTTTGAATTATTATGGAGGGAGGCTTTTCTTGGGGGAAAACATAGACCTGATGACACCCCGATAAAGTATTATGCAGGCCCGACAAATATAATTGAGCGCGTAGGCGATGTAAACGGTGATGGACTTGACGATATTGGAATTGGGACACACGGGGAACCCGGAGCAGCTCCGGGACATTCTACATCATGGCTGGAGAAAGAGTTGCCATGGCTATTGAAGATGGTGAAACAGAAACTGAAGAAAAAGAAGAAATTACATTAAAAGCCTATCCAAATCCAACAACAGGTGAATTAACAGTTGAAATAACAGGAAATTACAGCGGGTTTGCAGAATTAAGGTTATATAACACAACAGGAAAGGAACTGATAAAAAAAAGAGTTGAAGTTACAGCCGGTATAACGACCGAGAAGATTGATTTCAGAGAATTGAACATATCATCAGGGGTTTATATAGTAGATATGTTATTTAAGTCAACAGAATCAGAAACAACAGAAAGAGATAATATGAACTTAACCGGAAAGAAAAAGAGTGTGAAAATTATATTAATAAAATGATTTAAAAAAACAATTAAATGGAGAATTTTTTTGAAAAGATACATTATATTATTGATTAACTCTGTTTTGCTATCTCTAATTCGAACATTTTGTACCAATAAAAGAATGCTTCAGGGTTGGATTTTTTGAGCTTATTAAGTTTTGTATTGTAGGGTAAATCAATTTTCCATTTATCCATTTTGTACGATGGACTAAATTTAACTAAATTTTCTGCATCATGTTTTATTAAAACTGAAAGATATGCAGCTTTTGTGGCATGAGTGATTGCTTTCTCAATGTGATAATTCTCTGAAAAAACAAAACTTGTTACTCTCTTTAGTCCCATTCTTAACTGCTCAAAGTCACCTATACCATCCGTTCCTCTGCTCACAATACAAAGCGATGTTTGGAAAATATCTTCTAAAACATCCATCACCGATAATGTAGAAGTCTTGTACTCCAATTCCGTTTTCGCAAAACGATAAAATGTTGATTTTATAACTTCCAGATTTTCAGTTACATCAAATAGATTTCCAATATCATACAACTGTTTTATGATTTCCATTCCCATACTATCACTATTTT
The DNA here is from genome assembly GCA_016714125.1 of Ignavibacteriales bacterium. Taxonomy (GTDB): domain Bacteria; phylum Bacteroidota; class Ignavibacteria; order Ignavibacteriales; family Ignavibacteriaceae; genus UTCHB3. The sequence continues at coordinate 488,324 of JADJNX010000001.1, forward strand.
TGAAATATGGAATTCCGGTTGAGTTTGGGGCAAATGCGGTTAATTTGTCTGCCAGGATGTCTTCCATACTTGGCATCTGCACAAATACCGGTTCTTCTTTTGATGGAACAAAAACCGACTGTATGGGTAACTGAAGAATATTTTCATAATTTATTGTCTCAATCAGTATGTCCAACATGATGTAATCTTCAGCCTTACCTGTCGAGTATAAAGAATTATAGAAAAACTTGTAATGGGCCTTATTAATTTTTGAATGAGTAACCCTTGGAGTTAATTCATATCGTGTAAATCCTTGTTGAATGGCAATATTACCCAAAGTGTCATTCAGTTTTTCAGGCATCCTAGGTAGTAAAATGTCAATATCGATAGATAGTCTTCTGGTAGAGTTGAAATGAAGCATCAATGCTGTTCCACCTTTAAAGACAAAGTTCAGGTGTTCCTGTATAAGTCCTTCCAATAACAAGAGTGCACGAATTACTTTTTCAACAAGGATTTTATCCGCATTTCGGTTTTTTAATGATACTTCATTTATCCAATGAATGGATATACTATTTTGATCTATCATGTTCAGTATGTATGGTTAAAACATCTTATCTATTGTTTATTTAATATCGACGAAAAAAACTCACTAAATTTTTTCTTATTGCCGCGCCTGGCTGAATAGCGAAACATTTTATCCGTATTTAAGGAATATTTTCCAAAAGCCTCTTGAAAGATTGTACGCATTTCAACTCCCTGCTGAGCTGAGAAAAGGGTGGTATCACAGAAAATATCTACCAATGCTTTTTCAAGAGTAACTGTATTTACATCCTCGATTAACTGAGTTGGTGCCTCAGTGATAAGATTCTTGACTATAATTGTATGTTGATCAAATTGAACATATCTTTCAAGCAACTGGCTCGATGGATTAATAAAAACTGTGTGTTTTTGATCCTTCAAAAAATAAAAAACTGATTCGGTTGCATCCTTCTCAACTTCCACCATTGTATAAAAAATGCCTGGTTGATGAATCATAAACTCGTTTAAGATGGATGTTTCCCACAAACAGGTAGTCAAATAGGGGAACTCCTTTTTCACTGCTAAATTGAGATCATTTATCTTACTCGAAATTATCGGCGTAAATTTATCTCGTGTACTAATTGAAAACTTACCTCTTCCAACTCTATCAATAATTCCGGATTGCACCAAAGAGTATATTCGCCAATTAATGGTTGTTTGATTCAAATTTGGCTCAAATTCTCGAAACAATGCAGCAATCTCTATATTGCTCATGATTTTATCATGTCTAAGTGTGGATTGTAGTTTATTCACAGCCGAATTCATTTTAGAACCTCAAATATTTGCATAACAAATATACAAAATAAATAACTATATAACGGCAATAAACTAATTTATTTGCCGAAATATAGTATTGTTTTGGAGCAACTTGATTATCTGCTTTAACCCAATAACACGGGCAGGGGTTAAATTTTCTCGGGCTTACCGGTGAATAGCAAGTAGAATAATAGGTTGTCCTGAGAAGGGGCAGCCTTTTTTGTCTGTATGACTCTTCTCCTCTATACTCCGATACTTCGCTACTCCGTGCCTTCGTAACTCTGTGACTCGATTCTTTCCAATCTGTGACAAACAACTCAAATAATTAACATTTTGTCCTCTTTTTTCATAATATCAGTAAATTAATTCTTGATTTTTTAGTATATTTCCGAACCGTGCAATAAAACATTTAATTAGGAGCAGAAGAGATGGCACTTTTTACAGGTGGCAAAAAACTTGACAAACTAACACAAGACAACGAAAAACTTACCAAAGAAGTTGCCAAGCTTAAACAACTTCACGACAAGCTCTCCCGGGAAAATGGTGAACTGAGGCTCGAAAAGGGAAATCTGCTGATCGATATCGAAACTCTCAGGTCGCAGTTGAATACCTTTATGGAAAAGTATGTTGATGTTGAAGAGCTGGAAAGAAGGGCCGAAGAACTCAAAAATGAGATCGTCGGGCTGGAGGCAGCTACCCAAATTTCCGTCCCCCCCGGTATCTCTCTTGATGAAATTGCCCCTGCCCTTAGATTTGAAATTGAAGAGCTTCAGTCCCGGAAGAATGTTCTTGATAGAGAAATTACCACCAAAGAAGCCTATCTCGAAAAATTAAATCTACAATTTGATATGCTTGAAAAAGCTACCATGTTGACTCCTGAACCTGCACCTGACAGTGGTCTTGACCTTGCTGAGTTGAACTCCGAACAAGAGTCACTTCAGGAAATTATCCTCGACCTTAGAAGAGCTAAAATGGAACTCGAGGATGAAATTGCCACTCTTCAAAGTGCGAAAAGTGACCTTTCGGGAAGTAAATATGGAATGTCAGCCCAAACTTTTGAATCAATCATTCCTCAGACTGACAACGATGAACTTATCACTCTGAAACTTGCACTCGAAGAAAAAGAACATCAGGTTATAGAACTTGAAAACCGTGTACTCGAAGAACTTGCCGATAAAAATCTCGAAATAAATGCCCTTAAGTCACAAATTGAAGAAAAAGACAAAAAAATCTCTTCGATGGGTCTTGATGGTATAAGTTTTGGGGACACTTCGGAGCCCGAACTTCCGGCTTATCTCACAGGTGAGAAAGAAACTGTTGTTGAAACACAGACGACCAGAGCTGCAGATGAATCTGAGCTTAACGATCTGATCTCCCAGAGAGACCTTCAAATTGAAAATTTGCAGGAGACAATTGCTTCACTCCACCTTGAAATTGAAACACTTCAAGCAGAAATTGAACAGCAGACATCCGCTCCTGTTCAGGAATCTCATGAGCATGAAATAATGGATCATGCGATTGAACCAACTATAATTAGACCCGAACTTGTCACAGATTTGGAAGATGAATCGGTTAATGAAGATTTTGATCATGAACCGTTTGCCGCAACAGAAGAACCTGTTATGCCTGAATTCCCTGAAGGAATTGACCCGGCAGAAGCCGAGGAATTCATGGCTCAGTTTAATGAGGAGATGGAGCAGGTAAAACTTCTGACACAAGAACATGAAAACCTCCAAATCGAAAATGCAAATCTCACTGCACGGCTTTCAGAAAGTGAATCTCATCTTGTTGAAGTAAACAGGAATTTGAAAGAGGTTGAAGAAGATAATGAAAGATTAAATTCGGAAGTTGATAAATTGCTCGAAGAACTTGATACTCTCAAATCTGATCTGCCTCTTCAAGCTGAACCTGTAAGTGCTTCAGTTTCTTTTGATGAAAAAGAAAAGATCCTTTCTGACTATCTCAGCAAGCGCGAAAAACTTAGTGCCGAGATTTCCTCATTAAAGAGTGAAGCCGACAGGTTGGCCTCGCTCACCAAAGCTCAAAGTGAAGAACTCAACTCCGTAAAAGAAGAGCTCGAAGGACTCAATGATAAAAAATCTGAAGCCATGACCCAACTTCAACAGTTTGAAGAAAAGAAAGCAATGATCAATAAAGACCTCGTTTCTCTCGAAGAATCGAGACAATCGTTGACCTCAGATGTTGAATCACTTAGCTCTAATATCAACAACCTTGAGTCAACTTCAAAAGTACTCGAGGAAAAACAACTCAAAACTGAAGAACTTGTGCTTGAGGCTCTTAAATCGTTTAACCAGGAAGTTGTCTCTCTTCGCGAACAACAAACAAAACTCCGCTCCGACATCCTTGATAAAGAGAGAGAAAAATCGCAGAAGGAAAGTGAGATCGAAAGAAGAGATATGGAATTGGGCGATCTTAAGTCAGAAATTAAAATCGCTGAAAAAGATCTCGTAAATATCAAACAGCATATAAACAGTCTTAAAGATGAAAAAGACTCTCTTAACAAAAACCTCTTTGAACTAAAAGATACCGAAAAACGGCTGAACATGATCGTTCAGGAACTCAAAAAGAACCGTGAAGGTCTTAAAGAAGAAAATACCGAACTCGAAAGAAAATTGAATTCGATGTTTAACAGTTTCTCAAAGAGACATGCTGAACTTGAAGAAAGACGAAATTCAATCGAAGAGAATATCAAAATTAAACTGAGCGAATTGCGCGAATTGGAAGAAAAATCGGAAACTGCAAACATCTCGCTTAGCAGACTTAAAACCGAGATCCAAAACCTTGAAAATCAGAAAAATGATCTGGTAAGCAGCCTTGAAAGACTTAAAAAGATAGAGAATGAAGCCCACGAATCAAATACTGAATTTTAAAGTACGGTGACATTTCATGAATGAAAATATCGATAGTGGCGCTTTGACTCCCGATTTTGACAATGAGCTGAATCTCAAAAAGATGGAACTCGAAAAGGTTAAAGTTGAGGAAGATCGGCTCACAACACGAATAAGGTCCCTTCAACAGAACCTTATTGATCTCGAGACAAAAGAGACTTCACGACTAAGCAGTTTTAAATCTCTTTATGCTAAAGAGAAAGAATTGCTTCTCAATGATGTGGAGAATCTGAAAAGCGAGAAAGTTGAACTCGAAGAGAAAAACACCGAACTCACTTCAAGTGTTGCTGAGAACGAATCTAAACTTCTTCATTTGCTTTCTGATCTCTCTGCAAAAACCAAACTTATTGCTTCTCTCGACGCATATCTCCCGCAACTGGATTCTTCCATGCATGAGAAAGAGAGGGAATTTAACAGAATTCTTCGTGAAATCGATTTGAACGATGAAAAGCTCTCGCATATACTCAAAAGACTTGAACATGTTAATCGTGAGTTTGAGATCAAAAAACTGCAGCTTGACTCATACGAGTCCTCCCTCTTGAATACCCAAAATCTACTGACTGAGTTGGAAGAAAAGGTTGCAAAATATGACGGACTTAAAAACGAAATCTTCAGAAATATCAAAAATTCGATTTTAAAGGAAAATTCCCTTAAAGAAAAAATCGCCCGGCTCGAAAAACACCTTGATACACTTGAATCAAATCGGTTTGAAATTGAGTCAAATCTTCTAAAAGCCGAAGAGAATTTTATTTCGATGGCTGCAACTTTTAAGGAAGAGATTAACGCGGTCAAAATTAAACACCGTGAAATCTCAAAAAAACTGATCGATAAAGAACTGACTCTGTTCAAAAAAACTGAAGAGATTGTCAGAAAAGAAAAACTCATCACAGGTCTTGAAATTGAGTTTAGAGCAGTTGAATACAGAATAAAAGTGGCAACTGAAGAAGTTCTCTCTCATGCTGCAAGAAAATTAAAACTTCAGGAAGAGATACTCCAACTCTCAGGCGAAAAAATTAAACTTGAGAATTCAAGAGACGGGCTCCTTCTGGAACTTGAAAAAGCCGGAGAAAAATCCAGTGAGACGGAAGAAAGTTTTGTTAAAGTATTACAAAACTTCAGAGATGAGATCGAGTCATTAAAACTCGCCAGAGATGCCGCTCAAAATGAATATACTCTGATGGAAGAAAGATTGCAGATGCTTAGAAATGATGCTCTCAAATCGGAAAGAAATTTTTCAGGTACCGTACTTGAAAACGACCAGCTTCTTGCCGACCGGGATGCACTCACTCATGAAATATCAAAACTGATTGAGCTAAAATCAAAACTTGAATCATCCACTTCAATAGAGGATGAGATTGTTTCAGAACCCGTGGAAGAACCGGTTGTTGAAACAGTAACCAAACAGGATCAACAACCACCTAAAGAGCTCGACCGGATTATTCCTCCCTATGGCTATAGTGGAATTGATAAAGAACTGTTAAGTTACCTCTCATCAGAATTGGAAGATTTTGGAAGTGAGTCGATAAAAAAGGAACTTGAAAACCTGACGGCAACACTTCAGGATGACGCTCAGGATTTGGAATTACCAGAAATGAAGTTGCAATCACCCCCAAATGCCGATGAATTAAAGGACCTTATTAAAAAAATTAATGAAAATCCGACGGAGGAAGAAGAAATATAAAGATATCTCTTGCTTATTTTTTCATTTCTTCATAAATTGATATCTTGATTTTTTTCATTTTCCCGGCGGGGTAGCTCAGCAGGTTAGAGCAGTGGAATCATAATCCACGTTTCGGGGGTTCGAGTCCCTTCCCCGCTACCAATAGTTTTTTTGGAGAATAGATGTTTACTTTTTTTAGTATAGTTATTATCACATTGGCAGTTTTGTTAATTATCACCGTTTTGACGCAACAGTCAAAAGGAAGTGGTCTTACCGCAACTTTTGGTGGTGGGAGTATGGGTAGCATGTTTGGTACCCGTCGTACTGCTGATTTCCTTGCAAAAGCTACCTGGAGTATGGCAGCAGCAATTGCAATATTAACCATTTTGGCTAACGGATTTTTTCTTCCCAAAAGCTCAGACGCTGAAAGCGTGATCCAACAAGGAACACCAACTCAGACCGCTCCTGCAAATCCGGGTGGAAGCCAACCGGCAAAATAAAACAGAATTTTTTCTTTTTGAAGCTGTTGTCCTTTTGGGATAACAGCTTTTTTTTTGTTATAGTGTGTTGATAAGATATTCGAATATTTGATCCTGCAAACCACGATAAAAATCAGGATACCCAACCGAATAGTTAAAAAATACCGCCCCGATTAAATCTCTCCCCTTTTTTGTCTTAAAATATCCGCTCAAAGTTATCACTCCGCTTAGGGTTCCGGTTTTTCCGTGTAAATTGTTCTCACCATTGGCATCCTGCATCCTGCCTCTGAGTGTTCCGTCAACACCTGAAATACTAAGCGTTGAATAAAACTGACTTCTGAATACGATGTTGGAATAGATATATTGATAAATGCTTACAATAACTCCGGTTGGTATATAATTCCTGCGTGACAATCCACTACCATCCGCAAGGGTTGTCCCTTTAAGATAAGCTCCACAATCATTCAAAAAAGCCATACAAAGCTTAATTCCGTTTTTTGTGTTTCCCCTCTCCCCATTTACAGCAGCACTGATAAGTTTCATGGCATATTCAGCCAGGAAATTATCACTTCGTTTATTAACTGTCTTCAAAAGATCTGACAGTTTAGTTTCTACCGTTGTAATAAGTGTGTTATTCACCGGGGTCTCCCCCACCACTGCCTCACCCTTCACAACAATCCCTGCAGTCACCAGGAGCTGCTTAAATCGTCGAGCTATAGCAACAGGAGGACTGGTAAACTTTTGGCCGCTCAGGAAGGTATTTTTATCAACAACCAGTGCCGATAGCGGGTAAGTTTCATAATCCCCCTCACCACTTCCAACATATTGTGATCTGTCATACAGTTCATCAAAAAAAGTATCATCTCCAATAACATCCCCCTCAATTACCCTGATTCCCTGCTGCTTAACCTTTCCGGCAAAGTTTTCAAGATCTTTTGAAGTGAAAAATGGATTTCCCCGGGCTCGAAGATAGATGCTGCCGTTAAGAGTACCTGAATTGTCAACCCTTCCCGAATATCTTAACTCTGTCGCCAACTGGTAATCTCCTCCAAGAAGATGAAGCGCTGCGGCACTTGTAACCACCTTTGTGTTGGATGCAGGAATCATTGGCAGTCTGTGACCCCGGGTGTAAACCGTGTCCATCGTCTCGGCATCTATGATCAAAATGGAATAATTTGTTCCCGCCGGAACCTGAGCAATTATTTCATTTATCCCTCCCCTTACCTCTGAATATTGACCGTAGGAGACCGTTACAAATAACATCAGAATTAAAAATTGTAAATATATTTTCACCACAACCTGAGAAGTTTGTTGCCAAAGGAATTATTTATAAAGCTTGCTTTGTTTAATTTAAAGATATGAATTATCAATTTTACCCGAAACCTAAAAAAGAGGAACTAATGGAAGTAAAAAGAAGACCTGTAAAATCTTACAAAAAAGAGGAATTTATAAATTCGAGTGAAGCCAGAACCGTCAGGATACTTTCTGAATACCTCGATCCTGATGTAAAATTTAAAAGGAATCAAATTACCGACACTATAGTGTTTTTTGGATCAGCCAGGATAAAACCAAGACATAAAGTCCTGCAGGAAATTGCGGAATTTAAAAAGAGTGAGACTGGCGGAGAAGAAGAAATCAGACAACTGCACAGAGCTCTTGAAGCTTCCAAGTATTATGACGAAGCTGTTGAACTTGCAAGACTTACCGGTGAATATTTAAATTTAAAGACCACTCACGATGAAGGTTACGCAATTGTAACAGGTGGTGGACCCGGTATAATGGAAGCTGCCAATAAAGGAGCAACACTCGCAGGGTGTAAATCGGTTGGTTTAACCATAAGTCTTCCAAATGAAGAGAGCATGAACGATTATGTTGTTGATGAACTGGGATTTGAATTTCACTACTTCTTTATGCGTAAATTCTGGTTTGCATATTTAGCAAAAGCGGTGATTATCTTTCCGGGCGGATTTGGAACGATGGATGAAATGTTCGAAATTCTTACACTCGTACAAACTAAAAAAATGACCAAGGAAATGAAAATTATCCTTTATGGTTCCGATTTTTGGAATGATTTGATAAACTTCGACAAACTGATCGATTTAGGCACAATCTCTCCGGATGATGTAAATCTGTTTGAAATTCACAACACTCCTGAAGATGCATTTAAATCTCTGAAGAAGTATATGGAAGCGAGACTGCCAAGATAGTTCTGCTTCCTTTAGGTGAGAGACTCGCCGGATGGCGGGTCACATCATCTCAGTAGTAAGTTAAAAAAAGGTTTGTGCCTTCTATCCCTCGATATCAAGGCACAAACCAAATCAAAATCTACTAAGAGTTAGAGGGTATAACTAATCTTTATTGTCTGTTCTGTGAGCTCTTCTCTCCGCTTTAATCCTCTCCATCCTTTTTTTGATGGAAGGTTTAACGAAGAAAGTTCTCTTCTTATATTCTTTGAGTATCCCTGAGCGTTCATATTTCTTTTTGAAACGCTTCAGCGCTTTATCAATCGATTCATTTTCTTGTACAGTAATGCCTATCAAGCTAATACCTTTCTTAGTTGGTGGAAGCCAATAATTTTTTTATACCTTTACTCTGAAATTCGACAGTTAACGATATCTTTGTTGATGAAAGATGGGACTTCGATTTGACAACGCCAAAATCTTCCCAGCCTTTATGAAACAAAACACTGCCGATTTCATAATCTTTATCGGGTGAGTAGTCAACTGCTTCACCCATATCAATGTTCTTTACAGAAATCCTGTCGTCTCTGATGATATCATCGAGAGTAATGACAAGTTTATTCTTGCACTTTTTACATTTAGCCCAATACGCTTCTTCGCCAAAAGCCTCGCCAGCGGGTGTGGCGATTTCCATTTTGGTTACAGCTGCGCATGTTCTACAGAATGCTTCTATGTTCTTTGTTAGTCGTGCCATATAATTTAAATTTTAGATTTAAAATATACGTAAGATTTTCCCCTTTTCAAACAGGAAAGGGGAAAATCGTCGGTGTTAAAAATGTTTTTTCTCTCTTTTACGGTTTTTATCTCCGAAAGAAGGCCTGTCAGACTTTTTTTCACGGGAATTGAACTCCTTAAAGCGTCTTGTGGAGTCTCCCCCAGGCGCCCCGTCGGCACTCTTTTTACCTTTGTAACCACCGGAAGAGCCTTCTGAGCTGCCGCCACCGGAGGATGAACCGCCTTCTGAGCTTCTGCCACGATAGCCGCCACCGGAGGATGAACCACCTTCTGAGCTTCTGCCACGATAGCCGCCACCGGAGGATGAACCACCTTCTGAGCTTCTACCACGATAGCCGCCACCTGAGGATGAACCGCCTTCTGAGCTTCTGCCACGATAGCCACCACCTGAGGATGAACCGCCTTCTGAGCTTCTGCCACGATAGCCACCGCCTGAGGACGAACCTTCAGAGTTGCCACCACGGTATCCGCCGCCTGAAGATGAACCTTCAGAGTTGCCACCACGGTATCCGCCGCCTGAAGATGAACCTTCAGAGCTGCCACCACGGTATCCACCGCCTGAAGATGAACCTTCATAACTTTTTTTGCCTTTGTAGCCACCGCCTGAGGATGAACCGCCGCCTGAACGGCCTCTGCTAAATCCACCTCTGTCACCGCCACCAAAACTTCTGGGACGATCACTGCTGTAAGATCTTCTTGGACGATCAGGATCACCCGGTTTCTTCTCAGAAACTTCAACAGAAATTTTTCTTCCTCTCATCTCTTTATCTTCAAAGGCTTTCAGAATCACATCTGTGAACTCTGCATCAGCTTCGAAAAATGAGAAGTTTCTCTGAAGTTCGATGTCACCAATCTGAATGTCAGCAAATCCGGTATAATCATTGATCAAACCCATGAGTGTTCCGGGTTTTACGTTGTCTGTTTTTCCAATATTAATGAAAAAGCGGGCAAAGTTAACATCAGATCTTGAGGTTTTTCCGGTAGATTTTCCTTCTTTAGGGGCATTCAACTCGGTGCTGTTTTTATAATAATCGAGGAAACGGTTAAATTCAACCGAAACAAATTTCATTATAAGTTCTTCACGGTCAAGCCATTCAAGTTTTCTGTAAATCTCAGGGAGGAATGATTCAATTTGGGTGTGATCAACTTCCACTTTTTCCATTCTGTCGATAAGGTGGAAAAGTTGTTTTTCACAGATCACTTTACCGTTTGGAATTTCTTCGTAAGTGAATTTTTTGTTGATCTGTTTTTCAATTCTGGTAATCAAATGTTTCTCTTTTTGATTGGAGATCACAATTGATGTTCCTTTTTTCCCGGCTCTGCCTGTTCTGCCACTTCTGTGGGTATAGAGGTCAATCTCTTCAGGAAGGCTGTAATTGATAATGTGTGTCAGATTGTCAACGTCAAGTCCTCTTGCCGCCACATCGGTTGCTACGAGTATCTGGAGGTGTTTAATTCTGAATTTGTTCATTACCGAATCACGCTGAGCCTGGCTGAGGTCTCCATGTAATGCATCGGCATTATAACCGTCACGCATTAAAAGGTCAGCAACTTCCTGGGTTTCTTTACGGGTTCTGCAAAATACTATTCCGTAAATCTCAGGATTAAAATCAACTATTCTTTTTAGTGCGAGGTATCTGTCTTTGGCATAAACCATAAAACAAACATGATTAACATTCTCCGCACCTGAATTTTTTTTGCCGATTGTTATTTCAACCGGATTTTCCATATATCTTTTAATGATGCCTGTAATCTCTGATGGCATTGTAGCCGAGAAAAGAAGCATGTTTTTGTCTTCCGGTGTCTCAGATAATATCGCTTCGAGTTCATCTCTGAATCCCATGTTCAACATTTCATCTGCTTCATCAAGAACAACAGTTTCAACTTCAGAGATATTGATCTCTTTTCTGTTGATAAGATCGAGCAATCTGCCCGGTGTTGCAGAAATAATCTGTGCACCATTCTTAACGAGTTTAATCTGTCTTTCGATACTTGCTCCGCCAAAAACTGCGGCGACTTTAACGCCCTCTTTGTATTTGGAGTAGTTTGCGAGATCATCAGCTATTTGAAGACAAAGTTCACGGGTTGGGCTAAGTATTAGCACCTGAACCTGTTTTTTGTTTACATCTAAATTTTGAAGTATCGGTATGCCAAATGCGGCTGTTTTTCCGGTTCCGGTTTGTGCTAAAGCAATAACATCTTTACTGTTATCTGCGAGGAGAAGAGGTATCACCTGTTCCTGTACCGGCATCGGGGTTTCAAAACCCAACTCGGTGATGGCTTTAATAATGCTCTCTTCGATTCCTAATTCTTTAAACATATTTTCCTTGTATGTTTTGGGGATCAGCCATAATGTTACGACATCACAAAGTCTCGAGACACAAAGTCAACTTTTTGTCACTCGTTTGTCTTTATTAATCGCTTTTCAACTGATCAAATGCTAAAAAAATGAAGCCTGTTCATTTTTGTTAAAAGTAGATACTGGGGCAGTTACTTCTGAGCCAGAAGTAAATAAGTTGAACATAAAACCGGTTAGAAACTTTTTCTCTAAGTCTGAGGTAAGCAAGAATCTCTATTTTTTGGAAGTTTTATATACCAATCGCCACTCTTACAGGCCGTTTACGGAAATTTTTAATTTCCAGCTTTAAATATACGAATATTTATGAATATCCGTCAATTATCTCTTTTCGGTGTAATCACCAGCACAGGACAATCAGAGTGCCTGATTACCTTTTCTGCAACACTGCCAAGAAGAGTATGAAGAAGTCCTGTTTTACCTTGTGTGGCAATAACAATCAAATCCATCTTTGTTTCAGCAGCATATTTTACAATCTCTGCATGACTGACGCCAAATCTGAAAACCTTCTCAATCTTTACATCCCCAAACTTTTCTTTCATCTGGGCAATACATTCATCCATTTCCCGATTTGCCTGCTCACGAAGTTCGTTTTCGATCCTCTCCTGAGTCAAATCAAAAGTTCTTATTGCCAGAATTGGTTTAAAATCTTCGATCACATTTAGCAGATGAATGGTTGCATCATACTTCAAAGCTCTTTCAACAGCGTATTCTGCTGCTGCCATCGAGTAGGTACTGAAATCGGTTGGAAATAAAATATTTTTGATAGGTGTCATAACATTTCTCTAATTCAATCCACAAAAAAGGGATTTTAATTTTTCAGATTTTTCCTTCGAAACCACAGCCCTCACATTGGAACCACATTTGTTTATCACGATTCCCATGCTCTCAGCATCCTGTGTGTAACAGGAACCCGCCATTACAGTGGACATAATTTCATTGTCCAGATTTAATTTTTTCTCCGATGTAAGATACTTTTGGTCCACTTCAAATATGTAAAGCAAATTTCCCTTTGCATCTTTCAACACAACATGACCAAATTTTTCACCGTTATCCTGGGAAACCACAGCACCAACATACTCCCACCCCTTTGGACAAACCATTCTTAATGCATAACGAAGCCCTTTATCATGAAAAAAAGACTTTATTGTGTTTGAGTCGCTTGATGCAATTTCACAGGAGAGTTTTGAATCGAGAATGGCTTTAAAATTGTTCATCGCCATTTTGTCGAGACTAAATTTCGATTCGAGTACCTCAAGCTTGGGATCAATCTCCCCGTCAGTAACTCGAAATATAAAAAGTGTAAGGAATATCACTGCGACTGCGGCGGCATAAGCCCAGGGTCTGAGGCTAAAAACAGGTTTTGATGATGCAGGGGTCTCTTCAGGAAATTTTCCTGTCCTGAGATCCAACATTATTCTGTTTTTAAGGGATGAAGGACAACCGGCAAAACGGCATTTGTTTTTTACTGTCCTCTTAATTGTGGTTTGAACATGATATTCAAACTTCAGGTCGGGATCAGACTCAGAAAGTGTCCTGATCTTTGCCTGCAATTGGGAGTCATTAATTTCATTATCAACTAAAGCTGTAACTAACTCGGCGTATTCGTGTTTATCTTTATCGTGCATCATCTCAACTAATTCTTAACGTAACCTTTTGAACCCGCATAGTCATACAGTTTTGCATAAAGCATTTTTCGTGCTCTGTGCAAACGCGATCTGACGGTACCAACGGGGCAATCTATAAATTCAGCAATCTCTTCGTAGGTGAATCCTTCAATATCAGCAAGTATCACTACTGTTCTGAAATCTTCGGGAAGCGAGGAGATGGCGGATGCCACCTGATCATCAAGCAGATTATCAAAAATCTCTCTTTCAAGGTGGGCATCTTCAGTTGAAGAAGGTTTTACATTTTCGTAGTAGTTTTCAACATCTTCATAATCAAATCTCTCAGGCTCTTTTGTCTTTTTTCGATAGGAATTTATGTAAGTGTTCTTCATGATCCTAAACAACCATGCCTTACAATTGGTTCCTTTCTCGAACTTGTCAAAAAACCTGAATGCACGCATATATGTATCTTGCACCAGGTCGTTCGCCTCGTCAGAGTCGCCCGTCATCCTCAATGCAAAATTGAATAGAGCATCCATGTGGGGAACGGCTTCCCGTTCAAAATCAGCGTATAGATCGCCGTTATAGTTTTTAGTCATAAAGTCTTGTTAAAAAGTATAGAATCTCGATTCATAATTATAACAAATAAATGTTAAAACACAAAAAAAGAGTGTTATATTTTTGTTAAGCGGAAAAATTTGCAGGGTGAAAGAAGGAAAGTTTTGGGCTTACCTCAGCTTTAGAGTATTCAAAGGTTTTCCAATTCGATCTACAACATCGATAAAAAAAGCCGTTGATGAGGGCAGATTCTACCTTTTCACCCCGATAAAAGAGAAGATTGGCAACATTTCCCGATGCAATGGCGACTTCTGATGATCGTCTTCCTTTTGGGGTGATAATATTTAGTGGGAGTGCTGAATAAGGGCTGGATTTTAACTCCCCGCCGGGGATAATATTTGTAAATCCTTTTGCGACGAGACTGTAATAGTTCTCGACAGTAACAAGATTTTCAAGGGCTTCTTCTGTGAGTTTTTCCCCTTTTCCCGGATGATCGGGCATACCCGGTTTTAGAGTTTTTCCTCTAACCACTTTTGATCCTGTCAGATCATACTCTTTATAACCCGATTGCCTCTCAAGTTTTCCAATTTGTTTGATCTCTCCCTCAAAATAGACGGGTACCTTATCACGAATAACAACTTCAGAATAGTTTATTCCGATATTTGTAACCACTCCGTTTAACTCAACATTTCTGAGAAGTAAATCATACAATAGTTTTTTATTTTCAGGGAGGGACTCATATTGAGTTGTCCCAAACGAGGCAAATTCATTAAATGTAATCGACTTTATCGCACCAAGGAAGAGGAGAAAATTTATACTTCTCTGGAAACTCCTCTCAAAATCATATTGCCAACCGCCACTTTCTATCAAAATGGTTGCAGCACCCAAACCCTGGAAAGTATCTCCAAATGCTTTTGGTTCAAATTCATCATCATATCTTCCAATGTGACCGGGAATTGTATCCCCTGCAAGATCCACCAATTGTGAGATTAATTTCATTGCATCAAGCCGGTTTTTTGGAATGCTTCTTTGTCCATCAGAGGGAGGCGCAAGAAATGAAATGGTTGCGGGTCTGCCCGTTGTTCCAACTGCATGTACTCTCCCCTGATCATGAAGATTAAATGCAAAGTGGGGTTTTATTGTTTTGAAGGTGGACATCAGGAGTTTTGCTTCAGGAGTGGCAAGGTTTTTTGCGTCACGATTAAGGTCGATTCCTTGTGAATTTGTGCGGGTAAACCGTTCTGCACCATCAGGATTAACAAGTGGCATAAACCAGATTGTTGTGTTTGCCAAAATCGAATCCCTGAATTCTTTGTAATATCCCGGATTTTTTATGAAGTTGAAGAGGTCAAAAAGTGCCGCATTTGCCGTGGGTTCATCTCCATGCATCTGCGCCCACATAAATATCTTCTTTTTACCTGTACCCGTCTTTACAAGGAAGATATCCCTTCCCTGTGCAGATTTCCCTGCGGTTGTTACTTCAAAAAGTGGATTGGTTCGGAGAGAATCGACAAGTTTTACAATGTCTTTATGTGAGTAATATCGGTCGATTAACGACTTTTCTTTGTAACTCTGATAATCTTTGTAAATATTTTTTTAGCATTATATTCTTCTGATTTACCTCATTCCCAACGGGGGTTATGGATGCCACTGTGAGGAGAACTGAATATATAAGTGTAGTAAGACCGGAGGTCAGTAACAACGGCATTAGAATTTACCTGCCATTTAAATGACACCTCTCAATACATCGTTCCGAGTGTGATTGTAAGGTAAACTCCCGAGAGATTTTCCCTGAAGACTCCCTTCATCCCCTCAACACCACCATTAAAAAGATGAGAATAGTAATAACGGACATTAAGTCCCAACAGATTTCGTTTGTTTATCCCAAAGTTTGCGCCTATTCCGGCATATCCACCCAGAGCTACCTGAGCCTTTGCCGAACCAAATGAACTAAAAAATTCTTTTTCAAATGGAGTGGTCACAACAAGATTTGGTCCTACACCCACAGCAATGTATGGACGCAGATTTTCAGTCAGACTCTCTTTAAATAATCTGTAATGTAGTCCAATAGAAAATGGAATCTGAAATATCCTGTTTTGTTTCCCGACTACAATTATTCGACCCCAATAATCGATATATTCAAACTCACGTTCATCTTTAACTTCGCTGATTGAGAAATCAACAAACCCGGTAAGTTCATCCGAGAGTTCTCTTCTATAAAATCCACCCAATCCAAACCCGCCTTCACCTATCATGATATCCAGTCCAAGCGTATTGGCAGGAAATGTCATCGGTTCTATTGGTGGTGCCACATCTCCAAGTTTTTGTGCAAATAAAAACATCGGAGAGAGCAAAAGTATCAATGCTAATTTTCTCATTTTTTATTATCTTTTATTACAAAGTGTGAAAATTTAAAATTTTAGTTTTCCCGGCATAAGTTAATGATAAATTCAGATAATAATCAAGGTTATCCGCCGTTACCTGAAATAATTTTACCCATGAATTTTGAAACCAGTTCGATATGATACTTACACCTCTCAATAATTTTAAGGGATTTGATCTCGATAACCATCTTTTGGATATTCTTGCCCAAAGAACTTCACCCAACTTGCTTGTTATTCTACCAACAAACAGAAAGCAAAGAGAATTCAAAAAGTATCTCGCCACCAATTTTGAAGGCAAACTATCACTCCCAACTGAAACCATCAGAAGCCTTGCCCTAAAAATCGCAAAAAAGATCGATCCACATTTTCAAATAATCCCTGAGGAGATTCTGGATATCTATCTTGGTGAAATTGTCGCCGAAATGAAAGATAATGATCTTGTTAGGAATTTCGCCCGTGGTTCGGTGGAATTGATCAAAAACACTATCTCCGAATTTAAAGAAAATGGCACCAACCTCAATTCTCTTATGCTCGACTTAAAAGAGCTAAACCCTGTAAATGTTGAAAAAGCGTTACTACTTGCCAGAATTTGGACTGAACTCGACATCAAACTTAAAGAGAGCAAAATGAAGGAGATGGGAGATGTTTATCTCCTCCTTCAGGCAAATAAATGGAGAATCCCCGAAGCTTTTAAGAGTCTATTCCCTGCCGTTCAACAGGTTTATATGCAAAACTTTATCGAACTTGTTTCCCCTGAAATTGACCTTGTTGAGGGTATAACCACCGCGGTTTCCAACAAAATTTATATCGAGGTCGACTATTCAAAATATAACAGTAATCTGTTTGAAAAAATTGAAAACTGTTTTTCCCGACTCGAAACAGCCGGATTCAGGGAATACACCGACCCACGGGAAGACCTTTCCCCACAATTTTTTTCTCTCGTTAGAGAAAATCTCTTTAAGTCGGGCAAAAAACAAAAAACCGACCTTAAAAACATTTTTGAATTAGAAGGCGCCACTCTGCATGATGAAGTTACATTGGTTGCAAAGACCATAAAAAAACTTCTTCTTGATGATAAACAGACAGTTCCGTCAGATGTTTGTGTGCTTTTCCACCGGATTGGTAATTATACCCCATGGGTAAGGTCCATATTTAATTCCTACGGCATCCCCGTGAATATCACCGACCGTTACAAAGCCGGCGATTTTAGTTCTGTAAGTGGAATCATAGACCTGCTGAGTATTATAAATGCCAATTTTAGTCTGAAATCGGTTTTAGAGCTTTATCTTATCCGGTTTTGCAAAAAGATACGGAAGTGCGGGCAATTTCAAAAAAGCGTGCGCCCTCACAGGGGTCACTTCCCGATACGACCGAATGTACAAATATATGACAGAGCAGCTCCATTCATATAATCCCGTTGAAGTTTTGGATGATGATGAAGATGATATTGATGAAACAAACCCCGCTACAATTTTAGCCTCAGCTCTAAAAACCCTCGAGACACTAAAAAACGATTTAGACGACTTAACAAAAACCCAGGAACCCGCTGAATTTTACCGCTCGTTCGAAAAATTAATGAGAAATATTAACTACCTCGCGGAGTTTATTGCACAAGGTGACAATTCAGGTCTCTTTAATATCAGAGCCCTTACCCAATTTTTGAATTCAGCGGGTTACCTCTTTAATGTTTTACAATTGCACGATAAAAAATCCCGTTCTTTTGAAGAGTACTTTGAGATAATGACCAATCTTTCACAAGAGACCAGATTTAATCTCATAGAACAACCTGAAACAGGAGTTATGATCACCTCACCAAATGAGGTTCGAGGTCTGAAATTTAAACATGTTTTTATCTGCGCATTAAACGACGGCGATTTCCCCACCCGCTATCGTCCCGGTATCTTTAAATATGATGGTGCATCAGAACAGATCAGAAAACACTCGGCGGAAGAGAGGATTTTATTTTATCAGGCTCTCTCATCATGGAAAGGGAAAAATGATGGAAAACTTTTTTAACGGGAAGTAAAAGAACTTCAGGAAAAGAAAATGTGGAATCATTCTTTAAAAGAGAGATGAAAGACATTTTCACCGTTTCACAGGTTGATGTTTCTGCAATGCCCGATTATCTCTACTCCTGGAGTGACCTGAATGCTGCTTTTGAATCGATTCCCCGTTCAGTAAAACTTGAGGTTTTCCCATCAACCGAAAATTCTTATCTGCCCGGTTTTGAAGAGATCGAAAAGAGACGTGAAATCTACCGGAGCCAAAACAACATCGATGGTGATGGAGCGAAAAACGCCTGGTCGGGTTATATTTCATTTGATGAAAACGATGAAACTCCAATCTCGATCCCGATTCTTCACAGGGTAAATGAAGAATTTTCAGCTACCTCTCTTGAAAGTTATGCAGCTTGTCCCTATCAATTTTTTGTACGACACATTTTAAAGGCATCTCCGGCAGAAGATATCTCTGAAGGACTTGAAGCGAGGGAATTTGGAACTCTTCTCCATGAGATTTTAAAGACCTTCCACCTGAACCTTAAAAACGAAGGTAAATCATTGGCAAATTGTTCTGATGAGGATTTGAAGGAGTTTCTGGATGAAATAATTTCCATTGCGTTGGACAACTCAATAGTGGATCTCCCGGATTGATGGATACAGAATCATTCCTCGCAGCAGAAAAAATCCTCGGTATCGCAGGTAACAATGTATTTTCCATCCTTTATAAATATCTCGACGAGGCACGACGGGAACCCGCAAATCTTCTGCCTTCTCTTTTTGAGAATAAATTCAGCGGTTTAAAAATCAAAGGGCTAAACTCTGAAACCCGTAAAATTCCTTATGAAATAAAAATCCGCGGCATCATCGACAGGATCGATATCAGTGAAGAGGATGAGTGTTATAAAGTGATTGATTATAAATCAGGAGGCTCAGATTATCCCGAACCTGAAATATTAAATGGACATAAACTTCAAATACCAATATATCTGATGGCAACCGTTAAAAATAAAGTGACTGACCTGCCCAAACATCACCTTTATCTGCACCCGGCCATCTTCTCCTTAAAATATCAGGAAGATAAATTTGGGAAAAAGAATCTGATCTGCACAAGAGGTGGCGTTGATAACCACGGAACTGCCAAATCCACATGGGATGACCTTTTAACCGTTTCAGAAGAATTTATTCAGCAATATGTATTATCCATGTTGCATGGTGAGTTTCCGCTGTCCAAAGATATTTCAACAACAAAATCACCATGCACCTGGTGTAACCTCGACGCCCTCTGCCGCGTTAAGGATTATAACGGTTGAGAATATAGTGTTGGGTTGGGTTACCTTGGAGTTCTTTTCCTCCGAATGGATTTCCCGAGAGGATAGGGACTATTGATAGATTTTCACCAGTAATTTGAAACCAATAGCATGGGGTTTCAACCCCATGAGAATGGGCAAATTTATTTCACCAGAATCATTTTTTAATATCCGTATAAACCGGCAGGCCTTGAGGAGAGATTACATTCAATTTATACAGATAGATTCCGCTCGATAATCCCTCTCCTGTGAAAAGGGATTCATAATATCCTGCTGAAAGGGACTCGTCTCTTAATTCTTTTATCTTTTCTCCTGTAAGGGTATATACGGTCAATTGTACACGACCCTCTTCTTTCAGTCTGAAGCCAATTACTGTTCCGGGATTAAATGGATTGGGATAATTCTGAAATAGTCTGTAGTCCATTGCAACTTCATGACCCTCTCCTTTTACACCCACAGGAACTACCCTGATCTCTTCACTTGCATCTGATATGTTTCCCTGGTTGTCTTCTGACTTGAATGATATATAATAACTTCCGCTGAATCCGGGTATTATCTTTGTGAATATTGTATCAGTTGTTGTTCCAATCAAATGTGTCAAGTCGGCATTAAATCCCTGAGTTGTATCACCATAAACCAAATAATGTTTAAAGTCACTTTCATGGTTCCTTTTCCAGTTCAGTTGTGTGGTGTCTCCTGTTACAGTTGCAGTTATGCCCCTTGGTTCCAAAGGTGCAAGATCAAGATATGGATAAATTGTCCCAAAAGGACCTCCATATAATCCAATATCGCTCCTTGTGCCATCTTTATCTTTTACAAGAGTGTCTCCGGCATCTATCAGAGGTGAATATGCCTGAAGATGGTAGTCCTTCTCTTCATTCACAAACATCGGAAAACGGATTTTATTGGATATTGTATCTACGACACTGCCATTATCAGTCTTATAGTGTCTGCCGTTATTCCAAAAGTTGTTAAACCTTAAAGGGGCGTTTCCGTAAAAACCATAATAGCCCCCACCTGAGATATGATTATTAAATACATCACGGTAGGTTGATGTTCCGTTGGTTCTGATGGCAACTCCAAAGTTTCCCGTTAACAGATTATTTTTAATTGTATCAGGACCCAGTTCAATTCCATAAGTACTTATGTTTATATTGGTCTTATACAGACTCATTACGATATTATTGTAAATCCTTGCCGGATAATTATCATGTCCGTCAATAGTGCGAAAATAGGTACTTATATAAGGAGCAGATACCAATACATTATCGTGTACAATACATGCACTCGCAATTCTCATATGGAGCGCTGATTCTGAAGCAGAAATGAAATTGTTGTAGATTATAACATTATTAACAATTGTTGATATTCCCTCATTACACGAATCAATTACATTATCATGCACATACAAAGTATCTCCTATTGGTAGGTAGAAACCTGCTAACGACATTCCGCCAAAAAAATTTGTGATTTTCAAATACTTAATCGTAAAATTTAAATTCTGACCATCAGACCTGAAACCTCGAATACCTCTATTATAACCTTCTGTTCCAACTCCTTCAATTTTAAGATTTGATATTTCTGTCCAGTCGCTCAGAAAAACTGCTCCACTATTACTAATACCTTCCGGTAATTTAATTACGGTACTTTCCCATCCCATTCCAACTAAAGTAACCCCTCGGTTAAAAATAACTACTTCTGTAAATACTCCTTTTCCAACAATGATTGTGTCTCCTTGTATCGACAGACTCATAGCCTTCATTATACTGTCTGCTGCCGTCTCCCAACTTGTGTAGGGTGGAGTACTTGTGCCGGTTTTGCTCACATAACGCTTCTCTGCAAAGGTTTGTGCACCAAAAACAAGCAGAAAAATTAATATTATCGTTATCCTCTTCCTCATTATCTACTCCCTCATTTCAATTATATCATTTTCTTGAAAGAAATTTTACGGGTGAATTGAGAGAATCAAGAAGATTTTGAACGGTTCTGATGGGTTGATAACTGTCAACCGTATGAGGTTGAAACATTGTTAGAAAAAAAGTTTGGTCAGGCCGTGAGGAATTTAACTCTGCCACATAGTCTTTTAACAACCGATCGCGATGGGTAATATTTTCAATAAAATATGTTTCATAAATCTCATCATCATAAACCTCGATGTAATCCAGAATAAGTTCTGTATTTCCAAGCCAGACGATCCTGAATTCTATCTTTGTATTAATGTCATAAATATTATCCCCGGGGGAAATAGCCGCCTGCTGTGAATCAAGTCACCTCCACCGAGTGTAGCAAGTGGAGGGAAATCGTAATCATATACTAATATATAATCTTTGAAAGCTTCCGTAAGCATCTGTTGTGTCAAGAGTTTACTGTTAAGTAACACGGAATCGAAGGGTGTTTTTTTAACTATTTGTAAATAGCATATATCGTCTCCTGCGCCAATAACTTGCCCTTTTTTTAACCTGAAATTTACTTTATATGTTATCCTTTCGTTCTGACTATATTTAGTTGAGTAAACATATTTTTGATATTGTGAATAGTTTGGACCATTGATAAAAACTGAGCCGGTGTGGGTAGTATCGATACCGGTTGAGGTTGTTGTACCAACAAATTCACCAAACTGTTTTTTTAATCCAACTGAGGAGGGAGTGCCGGGGACAGAAGTACCAACAGGTGACCACTTTGTATACAAAGCATTCGAAAAATAATAACCCCAATCGATTCTTTCAACTCCCTGCGAAAACAGGCTGCCGGTAAATATTAATCCTGCCAAAAGTAAATGTTTTATTTTCATTTGAGTCACTTGTTTATTTAAACTAATTGTTTCCAAAATAATCAAAGAAGTAGTGTCAAAATACTTACTTATGCGGTACCAAAAAATAAAAAAACACGGTAATTTAATTTACAGACGGCAATCGGGACGATTACCACTCCTCACCCTGACGGTTAAAAATCATCCATGGTAACCTGTGTTAAATCTCCCAATAGGATGCCTTTGGCATGGGGCATCTGTCGAACTATTATAATCATAATAAGGAACTATTTAAAGGGTATGGTTTATTGCCTTTTTCAAAAAAAAAAAAAACGATTTCATTATAGTCATTCTCTTTTATTTATTTGAGGTAAGATATGAAAAGATGTTTCTATTTTTAATGATTTCATCCATGATAATGAGTACTCTTCTCATTGCTCAAACTGTCTGGGAAATTAATACGGGCAGGATAAAAGTTCCATTTGACAACAGGGGTGTAATTTCAGATGTCACGGTGAATAACAGTTCAGGTCTAAAGTTCGATGGCATTCCCACAATTTATTCAAATGGCTTTGCACTTTCAGGTTTTAATGGTTCAAATCCTTGGGCGAACGGGGTGATGTCAGCAGCAAGAATGTTGGATTTCCAACCAGGAAAGGCCGGCTCTGCTCCTGATGATCCAAAAAACAGACTTTTTGTCGTTTCTCTTAACGATCCCCCATTTGGTGACAGTTGGCAGAACTGGCGGGACGCAGTCTCATCAGGTGCCCGGTTTTGGGACGGTGATAACGACGGTTTTTATAATCCTGTCGATTTGAACAGCAACGGTTCCTGGGATTTAACAGAAGATATGCCGGAGATAATGGGTGAAGTTTCAGTCTGGTGCATCTACAACGACGCAGTAGATACTTCGGTTAGAAAATTCAAGAATGTATTACCGCTCGGTATTGAAGTTATGCAGACTGTTTATGCTTTTCCTCACTCTGATATCCCTGAGATTAAAGACGCTGTTTTCTTCAGATATGAGGTGAAAAACACTGGTGGTATCTCACAAAACCTTCAAGACATAATTTTTGGAATGTATTCGGATACCGATCTCGGTGATCCTGAAGATGATTTGGTTGGAACCGATGTAGTGAGGAATTCAGCGTACTACTATAACCGGACAGCGGATTTCAGGTTCGGAAATAATCCTCCTGCTGTTTTCCATTCATTCCTTCTTGGAACTCCTGTCTTCATACCGGGTGAAACCTTCACTGATAACAATAATAATGGAATCTACGACCCGGGTACAGATATTCCGCTCGATAGTGCTGTGCTTCATTTTGGTAAACCATTCATAAAACAATATGTTCCGGGTGCTAAAAACACAGGAGTTACTGGCAGCATCATGTTTATTAGTTCACACCCAACCCAGGGAGATTTTCTTACTTCCGGCCAGCTCCGCAACTACATGGAAGGTAAAAAAACCTCGGGTGTTCCAATGGATCCTTGTAACTGGCAATGGGGTGAAGTAAGAGGAGGCATCCCTTGTGCAACAATTGATAACAGTTTGATTTATTCAGGTGATCCGGTAACAAATACCGGCTGGATAGATAACCATCTTGCTGACAAGAGAACCATCGTTTCTTCGGGTAAATTTGATCTTCCCGCAGGAAACACAGCTACTTTTCATACAGGTATAATCATCGGAAGAGGAACTGACCAGTTTAATTCGATTACGGTGACACAGGCTGCTTATGACACGATTTTAAATCGCGTTCAACTTGGTACGACAGATGTTCCACTTGGAATTGAAGAATTCTCAGGCCCGGTTCCATCACATTTTTCCCTTTCCCAGAACTACCCCAATCCTTTTAACCCTGAAACTGTTATCCGTTTCACTTTACCCGTTGCAGGATACACAAAGGGAGTTGTCTATGATGTTTTGGGCAAGGAAGTGACAACTCTTTTAAATGGTGATATGTCAGCCGGGAATCATGAAGTCAGGTTCAATGCAATTGATCTCTCATCCGGCGTGTATTTTTTCAGACTCGAGTCAGGCAATTACTCCTCGGCTATTAAGATGGTGGTGGGAAAGTAAGTACATAGTTATTTTGTTCCATCTTACCGAAGGAAACAGAATTCCATGTTTTCTGAAAATTAGCTTGTCCTGAATTAATTCTATATTATTTCATAAAGCTGCCCTGTTTGGGGCAGCTTTTATAGTCTCGCTGATGGGACGATAATGCAGATTTTCGCAGATGAACTTT
Organism: Ignavibacteriales bacterium; assembly: GCA_016714125.1. Classification (GTDB taxonomy): domain Bacteria; phylum Bacteroidota; class Ignavibacteria; order Ignavibacteriales; family Ignavibacteriaceae; genus UTCHB3. Next base: position 512,874 of record JADJNX010000001.1, read on the forward strand.
TAGAAATTTGGAATTTAATTTAGAATTATTTAAGTTTTAAAGACGATTTTTAGGTATAAATTACAGATCATGATCATTGATTACATGATTAAAATTTCAATTGGGAATTATTTAACTTTTTAAAAGAGATAAATCAATGAAGTTATTTATTTTACTAACAGTTATTTGTAGTCTTTCATTTGGACAATCGCAGGTGAATACTGATAGCTCACCTGATCCAATGGATTTTTATCCATATCATGTAGGTGATGTTTGGCAATATGTAGATACTCCGAGTTGGGTATATTCAACCATGAGGATTACCAGAATTGATACTGTTTCAGCCGGTATCCATCTTATTTATATAAACAATAGTGAGGTGCCGTTTACAAAAGTGGATTTGGATAGCAGTATTATTTACCGGAATATCGGAGAAGATTTATGGATTACAAGTTACAAGTTGGCTTCTCCTCTGAAATCATATTGGATGCAAGATTCTCTTAGGAATTATTGGACTTACTTTTATAATGAAGACACTTTTCCTGTCTGGGGGCAGGAAAGGGAAGTCAGGCATTATTTAACTTTCCATAATGCTCCTGTGGGAGACACCTCCTCATTGTATGGAACAATGACAGTTATGGCCAATGGCATTGGGGAGTATATGACGGAATATGAAATTGGGGAAGTAAGATTATCCGGTTGCATTATAGATGGTGTGCAATATGGAATCATTTTAGGTGTTGAGGATGGGCAAAACACACTACTGCCTCAGGATATAAAACTTCAGGTATATCCAAATCCGTTCAATCCTGAAACTGTTATCCGTTTTGCTTTGCCCGTTGCAGGATACACAAAGGGTGTTGTCTATGATATTTTGGGCAAGGAAGTGACAACTCTGTTAAATGGTGATATGTCAGCCGGGAATCATGAAGTCAGGTTTAATGCAAATGATCTCTCGTCCGGAGTATATTTTTTCAGACTCGAGTCAGGCAATTACTCCTCGGCTATCAAGATGGTGGTGGGAAAGTAAATTAGAAAATTTAATCCAATATTATGGACTTAACCAATCTTAATTAAGGAAAATAACAATGAAAATCTTAAGTGGAATAGTTTATTTGTTTCTATTTTCGAGTTGCACATTTGCGCAACTTGATACCAATGATTACTTCCCGATGCATGTAGGTGACAAGTGGCAATATTCCTTTGTTGGAACAGACGGTTATATTATTTTAATATCAGGTGATACAATAATGCCGAATGGCAATCGATATTTTATTCGTGAATATCGGACTGATCCTAATATCCCGGCTGATTATCCCTGGTATCTTCGAAAACGACAAGATGGCTTTGTTGTCAGGTACATTTCGGGGTTGGATAAGGAATATGAGTGGTTGAACCTTAATGCGCAAAAAGGTGAAATTTGGTTAAATCTTCCACCTGATAGTACTGAAGGTTTTTTTCAAGTTGTTATGGTGCGATAATAAACGGTGTAACCTACGGTACAGTGTCGGTCGAAGATGAAACCGAAATTCTCCCTGAACATTTCTCCCTGTCCCAAAACTACCCCAACCCCTTCAACCCTGAAACTGTTATCCGTTTTGCTTTACCCGTTGCAGGATATACAAAGGGAATTGTTTATGATGTTTTGGGTAAGGAAGTGACTACTCTGTTAAATGGTGACATGTCAGTCGGGAATCATGAAATCAAATTTAATGCAATTGATCTCTCATCCGGTGTGTATTTTTTCAGACTCGAATCAGGCAACTTCTCCTCGGCTATCAAGATGGTGGTGGGAAAGTAAGTGCCCCTTGATTCGATCTGAAAACCGACAGGGATTTCAGTGAAAATTTTCTCTTCTGAAATTTCTTAATTGAAAAAAAGGCTGCCAGAAATTGGCAGCCTTTTAAAGTTATCGAAAACAAGTGCCTTTCGATAAAAATTACTACTCAAACAGTATTATTTTTTTTGAGAATAATATGTATTCTCTTTATGCCATTAATTTTTCTTATGTGCGGAAAAACAGCCATCACTTAAATACGCTTTTAAGGTGGATTTTTTTGGGATTAAAAAAATATTCAGAGCTTTTATATTGTTAGCAACAAACATTATTTTAATTTATCACAGAGGTCGAAATGAGTTTAAATAATCCCACAGCCTATTGGGCTTTTAACTACGGAAAAGAAGATTTTTACCTGTTGTTGATTAGAGGTATCAGGTAATGAAAAAGTTTTTTTTATTATTACTTTTTTTATCTATAACCACACTGCCACAAAGTTCGATCAATCAGCACTTCCTCCTTTTCAACGATGGCAATTCACAACTTCAGACGGATGAAGTGATCAAAGTTGTTCAGGACAACTCTGGAACATACTGGTTCGCGGAGGGAGCGGATATCGGAAATGATGCTATTTATAGCTACAGAAACGGAGTGTGGGTACGATACGATGCTTCAAACTCCCCCCTTGTGAATGTTAACATCTACGATATGATTGTTACACCTGATGATCGAATTGTTTTAGCTACGAATGCAGGACTACTCATAAAAAACGGGCAGAATTGGAGTGTTATAAATACCTCCAACTCAAATCTTCCAGACAATATGATTACAAAGATAGAGATCGACAAATCAGGGAGATTTTGGCTTGGGGTGCTAAATACAGGGATAGCTGTTGGTTCCGGCAATCCCTTTACCATCTTTGATCAGTTTAATGGTTTCCCCGGAATTGGTGACATCAATTTTTTAGCTGTTGACGATTCCAACAATGTGTTTGCCGGAGTTGATTACTACGGATTGTATTATTATGACAAGACTCGCTGGAAAGTGATCATCCCTGGTGGAACCATCCCAAGTGACATGGTACATGTGACTGGTGGAATGTTGGATAATAGAAACACTCTTTGGGTCGCAATCAATAAAAACGGAAATAAAGGGACGGTTGCCTCGGTTAACGAGGGAATTGTTACTTACTACGACAGTACCATTACGGGAAAGAGTTTCAGATCAATGTATTTTTCAGTTGTGACTGATAACTATGACAATACTTATATTGGGACAGACAAAGGACTGCTATTCAGGATCAACGACCAGTGGAACTGGTTTGATACTTCATCAGTACCAGGATTACCGGCTAACGGTTTCTGGAGGGGAAGTGTTGACGACAAAAACAACATTATTTATTCACTAAGAGATATGAGTATCTCATCCGGTTACCGCGGGGTTGTTTTTTACAATAAAGATTCCGTAGTTGTCACATCTCTAAAAGGGGCTCAAAATCCCGGAAATAATGGGTTCAATGTTTCACAAAACTACCCCAATCCATTTAACCCTGAAACTGTTATCCGTTTTGCTTTACCCGTTGCAGGATACACAAAGGGTGTTGTCTATGATGTTTTGGGTAAGGAAGTGACAACTCTGTTAAATGGTGATATGTCAGCCGGGAATCATGAAATCAAATTTAATGCAATTGATCTCTCGTCGGGAGTATATTTTTTCAGACTCGAATCAGGCAATTACTCCTCGGCTATCAAGATGGTGGTCGGAAAGTAAGTAGCTGAGTACTTGAGAATCGCCATGTTCAAGGTAACTGAATTTCAGGATTTCTGAGAAATCTCTTGTTCTGAATAAATATTATACAAATTTATAAAGCTGCCCACGGGCAGCTTTATTTTTATTTTATTGGTTTTTCAACTTAAGGAAAAACCATGAAATCTTTGATATTACCTGTGAACATGTCACACCGCCCAAGCGGGTTTTGCGATTGGGCATTCACATTTTCCACGAACATGCCATTCGCCCAGGCAAATTTCTCTCTCAACAACGGTTTTCGTTTTGCATAGGGCAATCGGGACGATTACCACTCCTCACACTAAAGACCAAAATCCGCGATACTTCGATACTCTGCTACTTCGATTCTTCGCTACTCCAAGTTTCTCCTTAAGGATTATAATACTTCACAAGCGTCTCAAGGCCTTTGAGAATCATAAGTTCTGCCTGACCGTAAGGAGTAGTGTGGGCTTTTAAGAGTGCTTGAACCTCAGCAAGAGTTGCCGCATCAGGTTTGTTTGCCGAATAAACAGCCTCTAATAGTTTGGGTGTAAGTTTACTAATGGCTTCCAAAACTTCTGCGTGAGGTCTGATCTCTTTTAAAATGGGTTTTCTGTCGATCAATGAAAGTAATTCTTTTGAACCTGTCTGCCAGGTGTTAAGCTGCTGAAGCAGAGCATCATAAGTTGATTTATCCCGTGTTTTAATCAACTGTTCAATCATTTCATTAAAATTTCGAGCAGTCTGTGCATCGGGACGGGCAGCATCAACAACCCTGGTGTAGGGTGAATATTGTGTATATTTAACTCCAAGACGGTGCCGTTTATATTCTTTAACAGGTTCCAGAACATCAACCAACATTTTTAACGGGTTAACATCTTCCCCACCCGTAAGTCTCCTCAACATCATCAAATAGTTTTTTTCGTGGAGCAAGCCAACTTCTTCAAGTTGCAGGTTTATCTTTCCAATCCTTCTATACATATCCTGAACATTATTCACTGAATTATGCGACCATAATCTCTCCGCAATTGCAGCCGTTCTGGGCCAAATTCTTGAATCTACATTTTCATTTGTAACAAGTTCCGCCCACATTGTAGCTTCACCACCAAGGATATTGTCAGCTTGTGATTGGGGCAAAATTGTATCAGGTGAAATTGGATGATTAAGATAGTGCAACGCAGTTGACTGAATCAAATCGATGTAATAACCATTTGAAAGTATCACTTGATAACCATCCTTTGATGCCTGAAGCAAAGCTTTTTTTCCACGCCATGAGTGTATCACGATATTTTTAGGCATTTCAGGCTGAAGAATTTCATCCCAGCCAACCATCTTTTTGTTGTTTTTTTGAAGTATCTTAAGAATTTTGGTGTTGAAATATGCTTGAAGTTGATGTTCATCCTTAATGTTGTTAACCTTCATAAACTCTTGAATTTCGACACTTTCTTTCCAGTGATCGGGCTTTACTTCATCACCACCAATGTGAAAGTATTCATCAGGGAAAAGTCCTGCCATCTCGGTAAACAGTTTGTCCAAAAATTCATAAGTGGATTCTTTTGTTGGATCCATGACGGGACCAAATATCCCCCAGTTTCTTTCAATTTTATATTGTCCCGGTTTACTGGCAAGTTCGGGATGTCCCACAAACCATGCAGTTGCATGTCCCGGTACATCAAATTCGGGATATACTCTAATCCCTCTGTCACCGGCATAGGCTATAATATGTTTAATTTGTTCCTGTGTGAAATAGTTGCCATCGGAGCCCATTTCATGCAATTTTGGGAACACCTTGCTTTCGATCCTGAAACCCTGATCTTCAGAAAGATGCAGGTGCAAAACATTCATCTTTACGGCAGCCATTCCATCGATGTTACGGAGTACCATTTCAAGCGGCATCCAGTGACGACAGACATCGATCATTAGTCCACGCCATTTGTAAAATGGTAAATCATTTATGGTTACAAATGGTAAATAAAATCCTTCGTTATCATTTGTTACAAGTTGAAGAAGTGTCTCAAGCCCTCTCATCGCTCCGATGTCAGTTACGGAAGTCAGTTTTACTCCCGAGCCTGTAACTGTCAGTTTGTAACTTTCATCCTCACCAACTTTAAGTTTTCCTTCTCTCTCAAAACTGATTCGAACAGCCGGATTCACAAGTGAATCGGCCCCTGAAACATTATCCTGAAGGAAAAAGAGACCTGTCCTTCCGGAGAGTCTTCTTAAAACACCCGTTGCATATATGGCAAGTCGAGGAGTGATTTTCCCCTCAATTTTCATCTTCAGCGATGGATCAAGTTTAAATTTTCCATCCTGTAATTTAACTTCCCTTGGCACGGGCATTAAATTTAGATCGGAGGGGCTCTGAGCCATAACAACTCCTGAAATTAATATTATCACTAATAAAACTGATGTTAAATAACTTTTTAGATGGTTTTTCATCTTTTTTCTCCGTTTGTATCAAGATTTTTATACCATACCGTATAAAGCAAATAGCTCAAAACAGTCAGTATAAAAAACAAAATAGTGAAAGTGGTCCAGTCACGCAAAACAACAACCATCGCAGTTGCAAAAAGTGTCAACTGCCAGGGTACCGATATAAAACCTGAAATAATGTCCCTTTTGTTCTCCTTTTTTATCGAAGCTCTCGACTCGGGATCGACTTGCTCCGCGATTTTACCCCAAAATCCAAAAGGTCTCGTCTTTAAATAAAATTTTGACAATACTTCGTCTTCCGTGGGTTCTGTTAACAGAGTGACAATTACAGTACCCGTGAAAGAGAGGATACTCACCGCAAGAAACGAAATATATTCGGGAGACTCAGGGAATAAAAGTCCTTGAACAATTGCGGTGGTCATCCCTGCAAAAACTCCTGCAGTGAACCCGTAGCCGTTTAATCTCCACCAATACCACCTTATTATGAGAGGAACTATCAAACCCGCTCCCATACTCATGGTAAGCCATCCCCAAATCTCATTTATGCTGCCGATAAAAAGGGTCAGGATTAATCCACCAACAACCACGGCAACCGATGCCAATCGACTTTGATTCACAAGACTCTTCTGGGATGCATCGGGTTTAATAAAACTTCTGTAGATATCATTCACCCAATACGAAGCTCCCGCATTGACAATGGAAACAAAGGTTGACATTGCAGCCGACATTAACCCGGCAATCAATAATCCCTTAAAACCTGTTGGGATAAGCTTATCCACCACGAACGGGAGTGCCAGTTCAGGGTCTTTAACGATATTTCCCGTGCTGTTTCCGTAAACAATCGCCATAATGGCTATTGCTGCTGTGAATGGCCAGCGGAAAGTAAGTAAAACCGTCCAAAAAGGGGAAAGAAGACCTGCGTCGCGATCACTTCTTGCTGCATTATATCTTTGCATCATATATCCCCCCGTTCCACCACTCCCCTCAATTACGGTTTTTGCCAGGTAAAAGAAGATCGAGATGCCAAAAAGGTTATAGATGGAATATCGCGATTCTGCGGGGAAATTTAGCTCCCACTTCGGAAAAATATTAATCCAATCTTCCCTCGCAACAGTCTGACTGATAAATCCCCCGTCGAAAGTTGGAGTTGAAATTGTGAAAGTCTCAGGCAAAAAATATTGTGTCATGGAAATATAGATGACAACAAAAATCGATAAAAGAATTATCCCCCCTTGGATAACATCTGTCCAAACCACCCCGTATAATCCGCTGGCGGCTGTATATACAAGTGCAATTGACACCATGATAACAGAAGCAATAAAATCAGGTTTTACACCCCAAATCTCAGGCAACTGTAAAAATTCTCCAATAAACTTTCCGGAACCGATCGCAAAATAACCCGTAATGGCGATTGTACTCATTAAAACGGCGACAGCACAAACGAGCCTCGCGACTTTTCCTTGTCTGCTGTTTCCAAATCTGAAAACCATCCACTCTGCCAGTGTCATTACCTGTGCTCTGCGGTTCCATTTCCCCATAAAAACCATCATAAAAGCCATTATGAGAACAATTCCACCCCTGATCTCAACAAAATATCCTTGTGCCCCCAAAGCATAAATCAGTGCAACATTTATCATTGTTCCACTCACATCGATGTTTGAAGCCATGCCCGATGCCCCAAGTGCCCACCATTTTATACTTCGATCACCGAGGAAAAAAGCATCAATACTCTTTGAGGCTTTCTTCTCAAACCACATGCCAATGATGAGAATCCCGACCAAATAAACAACTACTATGATATAATCAATTATTTCCATTTTGAGAAACCTGTTAAATCTGATTCATAAAGTTATCAACCTTCAAGGGACCTCTGAGGCTGTTGGTCAGTATTATTTCATCAGCACCTACCAAATCATCGGGGTAGAGCTCCACCTCAAAACATCTGTTTGTTTCCATAAAGAGTTTTCTGCCAACTCCCGCTAACAAGCCACACTTCACGGGTGGAGTCAGGTATTCGTTCCTCTGACGGATAAATAGATTGGTGATCCCTCCCTCACACACTTCACCCCGCTCATTCAAATATAACAAATCAAATAATCCACCTTTGACAGTTAAAGCCCGCTCGGAATCATATAGCTGTCTGTGAGTTGATTTGAAATAAAGGTACCTGTCGTCGCTGGATATCCTCGAATTTGAGATAGCTACATCTATTTTATCCGGTAATGGAGCCAATTTCCCAATCCGTACTTCGACTTTGCCATATTTCCAAAGCAACAGTTTTACACGATATTCACCCGAACTAAAATCACTCGAAATGGCCTTTTTTAATTCTTTGAGTATCTCTTTTTCATCATAGTGGAATAAATTTAGTTTCGCAGATTTTTTTAGACGGGACAAGTGATGTTTCAGATTTGGTATTACAGAATTTCTAAGAAGCATCGTTTCAAAAAGCTGAAATTCACTAAACGGGGTGGCAAAAAACTTCCCTTTTAAGACACATTCAGCATATTCTTTCTCCGGAACTGAATCCCATACAATTCCACTTCCCAGTCCGGCACTTCCCTTGTTGTTATCTTTGCTGATCTCAAGAGTTCTGATAGCAATATTGAAGGTCATTTCATCCCCGTGAAGATAACCTAAACTTCCGGTATAGATTCCTCTGTTCCGATTTTCCAGCGATCTGATTATCTCCATTGAGCTCATTTTGGGTGCTCCGGTAATTGATCCACAGGGGTAAAGTGCATCAAACATTTGAAAAAGGGTTGTATCTTTTGGCAAATCCCCTTCTATCTCAGAAATCATCTGGAAAACCGTCTCATATCTCTCGGCTTTACATTTTGAAATCATCCTCAGAGGACTCTCGACACCCAACTTGTGTAGATCATTCCTAAGAAGATCAACAATCATCAGGTTTTCTGCCCTCTCTTTGGGATCATTAATAAATTTTCTTTTGATTTTATCTATTTCGGCAGGGTTTGCTGGTAATTTTGCCGTCCCTTTCATTGGAGCAACACTTATGATATCACCCTCAACCTTAAAAAAAAGTTCAGGGGAGAGAGACAAAATATATTTGGTTGGGAGATTGATGAAAGCAGAATATTGTGTTGACTGATTAAATAGAAGAGTGGCAAATAATGAAGCAGGACTGCCAAATAAATGAAAGGCAGAATCCATCGTCAAATTTATCTGGTACGTGTCTCCTGACCTGATCTTTTCTTTTACCTCTTCAACTTTTTTAAGATACTCCGATTCAGAGTCCTTAAATTTGGGAATAGAGATATTGTTCTTTTTTTCTTGTGGAATCCCCCGGTTTACCCCTCTCAAATCATAATATTCGGCCTGGTTTTCAGGATAAACAATGGCAACCCCAAATTCTTCCAATTCCGTTTGCTCCAAAATATCATCAAGTTTTTTTGAGAAGAGGTAGCCTGCCTCATAGTCGATCATGGTAAGAAGATGATAACCCGCTTTTTTTAATCTCTCAACCTTATCAAAAAATTCTTTTACATTCTCTTTTGTCAGATAGAATATATCTTCGGGTTCTCTTAAAACCACAGTCGGTTTATTAGAGATATTTGGAGGATTGATAAGAATTGCAGTGTATGCCTCTTCCTCAACCGACTGAAGTAATGAGGTTAATGAATCAGGCTTCGCCAGGCCCCCTAAAGAAGGATTCACTCAATTTCCGTAATGCAATTCACAATCTTATATTCAACAGTACCTAAAAAAAGCCTGCTAAACTCATTCAGATGTTTTGGTCTCACAACAAAAAGGAATTTTTTTAAATGACTGACAGATGCCGTCCAGAGAACTTTATGAATCGCCGTAATCATACCACTCCCCTTTAACTCGGTTGAGGAGATGCCATCGATAATAAAAAGTTTAAATTCTGAAGCGAGTGCTTCTTCTGCTCTTTTGGTGGCCCAGTTATACGACTCTTCATAAAGCAAATATTTACCTGATTTAATTATATTCTGTGAATTCACAATCTCAAAATCAAATATGTCTGCTTCAAGTTGAAGTATCTCGCCAGTCACTATGTCGTGTAAACACCTTTTGCCATCAATTACGGGTTGAAGAATTCCTGCAATCTCAGGTGAGCTTTTACAAATGGTATGCATCTTTATAGCCGGATCACTCCCGGGATCAGCTAAATACAAATATATATTTCCCAACTTCCAACTTCTTAGGTTTTGTTCGCGAACTTGTTTAGAGCCTCACCGGATAAACGGAAGATAGTCCATTCATCCATTGAAACTGCACCGACTGACTTGTAGAAATCGATTGCTGGTTTGTTCCAGTCCAGGACTGCCCATTCAAATCTCCCACAACCTTCTTCTACTGCCCGGTTTGCCAAAAATGTAAGTATTTTCTTGCCGATCCCCCTCCCTCTTAATTCAGGGAGGACAAACAGATCTTCAAGATACATTCCTTTTTTTCCAAGAAACGATGAGAAATTGTAAAAATAAATTGCATAAGCTATTGGTTCGCCATCTTCATAACCGATATACGCTTCAACATTTGATTTCTTTCCGAAAAAAGACTCCTTTAATGTTTCAACTGTTGCGGTTACCTCATGGGGTAATTTTTCATATTCTGCTATTCTATTTATAAACCAAAGCAGAAGAGGTAAATCCCCCTCTTCCACTTTTTAATTTCAAGTTTATCCAATTCTTTCGCGCTTTCCAATCAGTGTCCTCCGCCTCCACCACCAGAAACCATTCGACCTGCCGGTTTTGACTCTTTAACAAACAGCCATAAAAACGCTGAAATTGCCATTGCTCCACCACTTATGATGAAAATCAGATTTTTGTTTGAACTTCCCTCAACAATACCACCAATCAGGATTGAGACAAGCAATTGTGGAATCACAACTGACAGGTTAAATATCCCCATGTGAAGTCCCATTTTGTCTTTTTTAACATTCTCTGACATGATTGCAAAAGGAAGGCTTACGAGAGAACCCCAGCCAATTCCAGCCACAGCCATTGCTATATAAAGCATTGTGGAATCCTTAACAAAGAATGCGATAAAAAAGTAGGAACCACTCATCAATGCAAGAGCAAGTACATGTGTTTTAACTCTTCCCAATACCTTGGCAACATTTGCCAGAAGAAGTACAGGAACCAAGAATCCGACTGTGTTTAAGATTGCAAATGAGATCGAAATATTATCACCGATCAATTTATTGGATTCCTCTGAAATCTTTTCTGTTATCTCAAAGTTATAAAAAACAGATTTTAAGAAGCCAAATATATAAACGAACATCGTTTGAACTGCGAGCCAAGTAAAGGCATGTGCAGCATAAATTTTTATCAACTCCACCAGATTGGTGTTGTGTGTAATTTCAGGAGCATCCTCAGAAACTTCACTCAATTTCTTCGGTTCTTCAATAAAAAACATCGGAATTACGGAAAAGACAAAAACGAAGAATACACCAAAATAGATCAATACATAATTGTTGAATACAACGCTGATAACATAAGCAACCACTCCAAAGAAACCTGAAATGGTTTGCATCCAGGTGTAACCCTTTGTACGAGGTTCACCCTCAGGTGTTACATCCGCAATTATCGAGCGGGTTGGATTAAAACTGATGTTTATTGCAAGATCAAGTGTTAATGCAATTCCGGTGGCAACAATTATAATTTCACCTATCCCAAGAAAATTGCTTACAACATCAATGTTTGGCAGCGCAATAAGCATTACTGCTGCTGTTATTCCGCCTATTAAGACAAAAGGCCGACGCCTTCCACCCCAAAACCAGACATTGTCGCTAATCATCCCCACTACCACCTGACCTATGATACCGGCTGCCGGACCTGCTGCCCAAACGAACCCGATTTCTTCGAGATTCAGATGATATTTTGTATTCATTATCCAACTGAGTGCAGCTATTTGAATCGACAACGCAAATCCCATTGCTGTTGCCGGAAGAGGTAAAATTGTATAAAACAGATTGCTCAGTTTCTTTTGCATTTGAAGCATTATTTTCTCCGGATTAAGAACTTTATTTTTTTAATAACTTATTTACAACAAACTCTTAAATTAATACTTTTAAATAAAAAAAATAACGAAAATTTGTGTAAAAAACCTCTTTTTTTTGAAAGATAATCAGATGAGACAAAAGTTAAACTTCTGGCAGATATGGAATATGAGTTTCGGCTTCCTGGGAATCCAATTCGGCTTTGCCCTGCAGAACGCAAACACCAGCAGAATTTTCCAAACACTGGGTGCTGAAATTGATCAAATACCGATTCTTTGGATCGCAGCCCCCGTCACCGGCTTGATTGTACAACCGATTGTTGGCTATCTCAGCGACAGAACCTGGGGAAAACTGGGTAGAAGAAAACCGTATTTCCTCATCGGCGCAATTCTCGCTTCTCTTGCCCTCGTTGTGATGCCAAATTCACCTGCTCTTTGGGTGGCTGCCGGAATGCTTTGGATCATGGACGCTTCAATTAATATCAGCATGGAACCTTTCAGAGCTCTGGTTGCTGATCTGCTCCCTTCAGAACAACGAACCACGGGTTTTGCGGTACAAAGTTTTTTCATCGGTACCGGTGCCGTTATCGCATCTCTGTTGCCATATATTTTAACTAACTGGCTTGGCGTTAATAATACTGCCCCTGAAGGGGAAATACCCGATTCAGTGATTTATTCTTTCTATTTGGGTGCTGCAGCTTTTTTTGGCGCCGTTGTGTGGACTGTCTTCAGAACAAAAGAGTATCCCCCGAGAATATGGAAGAGTTTATTTTATATAAAGAAGAGAAATCGGGATTTTTAAATGGTATTGTAGAGATTGGTAAATCTTTTATTGCAATGCCAAAAACCATGATTCAACTCGCCTTTGTTCAGTTTTTTAGCTGGTTTGCTCTCTTTTGTATGTGGATTTATACTACTCCCGCTGTGACAAAACATTTATATCATACCGAAGATACAAAGTCGCTGGCTTTTAATGAGGGGGCTGACTGGGTTGGAGTACTTTTGCAGTTTATAACGGAGTCGCCGCTGTTACGGCATTTCTCCTACCGGTTTTGGCGAAAAAGTTTTCGAGGAAGTTTGCACATTCATTTTCACTTACTCTGACCGGGCTTGCATTTATTTCTTTCCTCTTTATCCCAACTCCTGAACTGTTGATAATTCCAATGATTTTTATTGGTCTCGGTTGGGCTTCAATTCTCTCAATGCCTTACGCTATTCTCTCAGGTGCCTTACCACAGGAGAAAATGGGAGTTTATATGGGGATTTTTAACTTTTTTATAGTTATTCCGCAAATTGTTGCGGCTACTTTAATCGGGTTTGCTGTTAAAAACTTTTTTGGTGGAGATCCAATCTACGCTCTTGTCCTTGGCGGTATATCGCTTCTTGTGGCGGCTGTACTTACCCAGTTTGTTACTGACGAGAACTGATCACTTTAAAAAAGTAACAGGAGGAGCTGCTGCATAGCTCCTCCTGTGGAGGTTTTTTCGATTTGAATTTTGAGAGCTATTCGAAATCTTTTTTGTAAGAATTTTTGTTTTTCTTGTTGCTAATCTAAAACAACAAAACCACAGGAATTGTTCAAGATACACAGCCGCAAATTAACCCCCTTAAACGAATCTATTATGTGATAGACGGCAACTCACTCCTCTTTTTTTTATTACTTTTTCGATATATTGCACATACATTTTAATAAAGAATGGACTCTCCATGAAAAAATTCATTTTACTTTTAATCTGCTTCATTTCCATTCCATTGATGGCTCAGGATGAATCTTCGAAAACATCCACTGCATACATGAACCCCGGTGAGATGCACCAATGGCTCGCTAAATCGGAAGGTGATTGGAACTTTGTTCAGGAAACATGGATGATGCCCGGAACTCCCGCTATGGTTGATTCCGGTATTTCTAAAAATTCGATGATCCTCGGCGGAAGATATCTTCAAATGATTCACGAAGGGGCTGCTTTTGGACAAGTGTTTCAAGGTGTTAACCTGATTGGATATGACAATACACTCAAAAAGTTCTTTTCATTTTGGATCGATAATCTTGGGACAGGTTATACTATCGCAACAGGCGATTATGACAAAGCCACAAACACCGTCATATTATTCGGTAATATGATCGATCCATCTTCAGGCTCCGATTGGAAATATAAAATAATTATGATGGAACCTAAAAGTGGCGAAGTTGGCAATGAAATGTATGGTTATGATCCTCAAGGGAAGGAATTCCTGATGATGAGATCTATTTATACAAAAGCAAAATAGTTTAATAGCGAAAAGTTCACAGAGATTTTATGCAAAAAGATGATTTTAACAATTTGACCCAGGACGGTACAAAACCCGAAGGAAAAATTGTGATGAGAACCCTTCGGATATTTGAAGCCGTATGGGAATCTTCCATCGATGGTATGCGTTTATGTAATTCTCAGGGGACTATGATTTATGTGAACCATTCATTTTGCGAACTTTTTGAGAAATCAGAATCAGAACTGATTAACAAGGAATTCACTACGCTTCAACCGTTTGATGATGCAAGTTATGAAACCATTCTGAATAATTTCCGTCTCACTATGGCAAAAAGGGAGCAAAAATACCGTTTCGAGGGGGAATTCACTCTTTGGAATGGAAAAAAGAAATGGATGGAGGTCTCCAATTCTTTTATAGAAGTTGAAGAAGGACTCCTTCTTCTAAGCATTTTTCGCGAAGTCACTGACAGAAAAAAAAGTGAGGTTGACCTTATAGCCGCAAAAGAAAATGCTGAAGAAGCAAACCAAATTAAATCCGCTTTTTTAACGAATATGAGCCATGAGCTCAGAACCCCCCTTATTGGGATTATGGGGTTCACCGAGATGCTTCAAGAGAAACTTAGTGAGTCGGAAGATCAGGAGATGCTCTCCAAAATTATGAAAAGTTCGCTTAGGCTCCTCGACACTTTTGAGTCAATTTTTGACCTTTCAATGCTGGAATCCAACAGAATTGAACACCAGTTCCAATTAATCTCTTTAAATAAATCGATTAAACGGGTGTTTGATGAGTTTCAATTCCGGGCTTCTGAAAAAGCCATCATTTTCAGACTCCACCTCCCCGCCACAGATGTTCAAGGAATGTTTGATAAGACAATTCTCTACAAAACAATTCGTAACCTTGTTGATAATGCAATAAAATACACATCCAGGGGTACCGTGTCTGTAAAACTTGAAATTCAGAAAAGTGCTCATGAAAATTTTGCTCTAATTTCTGTTAATGATAGCGGCATAGGAATCCCTGCTGCAAGTGTTTCTTTTGTATTTGATTCTTTCAGACAGGTTAGTGAAGGGTTCTCAAGAGGTTTTGAGGGTTCAGGTCTTTCAACTTTTTATGTTACCCTTCCTCTACAAACAGAAACCAAATCCCTTTCTCATGATCAGGTGACATCCAGCAAAACTTATAATAAACCACGGCTCCTCATTGTTGATGATGACAGTATTGCAAGAGATGTAATGAAACTCATCCTTTCGAAAGATTATGACCTCGAAGAGGCTTTTAGTTACGACTCTGCAATGGAAACACTCGAAAACGAAAAATTTGATGCCGTACTTCTGGATATCATGCTTGGAAGAGATAAGATTGGAATTAACATCGCTAAAATGCTGCGCGAAAGGGATGACTATAAAAATACCCCGCTAATTGCTGTAACTGCTCTTGCCATGACCGGTGACAAGGAACGGATTCTTGCTTCAGGTTGCTCTCACTATATCTCAAAACCCTTTAAGAAAAATGACCTTCTAAGCCTGGTAAAGGAAGCGTTAACTATCCCCGGTTGATCTCCTAAGATCAGTTTCAGTTACAACCTCAAGAATTGTTGGATAAAAAGCCGGTTTACTTAAATACTTGGATACTTCAGGATGTTTTGCTGCTTGATCTTTCTCCATCTCCCGCGTTGAGGATGATAACATCACAATCTCACATTCCATTTTATCAGCGAATGATCTTGTAAATTCCTCCAGAAAATCCCAACCACTCATAACTGGCATATTAATATCAAGGAATATAAGGTCTGGAGCCCATTCCCCCTCAGATAAAACATCCAAGGCCTCTTTTCCATCTGAAGCCACTCTCACTTCCGAAACTCGCTCGGTTTTTTGCAGAAGCCTTCTCAATAAAAAAATCAGCGTGGCATCATCATCAACCGCCAGAACTTTTATCATCAGGTTTCCCTGTTAACTAATTTCACGGTAAATTTTGAACACTCTCCCGGTTTACTTTCAACCGAGATCGTGCCACCCAATGACTTTACTGCTGTATTCAGTAAATACAAGCCAAGCCCCTTTCCTGAATCCCTGCGATGAAATCTTTGGTATAATCCAAAAGCCTGTCTCCGTATCTCTCAAGGTCAATTCCCACGCCATTGTCCTCAAATGTCAAGTGAACTTGATTCTCGATTATAGCCGAAGAAACTTTGATAACACAATTACGCCCGGGATGGGCAAACTTAATCGAATTATCCAACAGAGTGTAAAATATACTGTCAAGTTCCACCCTGGGATACACCAATTCAGGTGTGGCAGAAAAATCGCTGTTAATTGCAATTTTTCCCATATTATTAAGCTCAGCGAGCCTTGCTTTTACATTGGTAAATATTTCATCCAGGTTTAACAGTTCAAATTTTTTGCCAATTTCTTCCCTTAACTTTACTGCCATTGTGAGGTCGTGCAGTGTCTCGTTCAACTGATGTATCGATGCCTCAAAATTCTCCATAATCTCAAGATTTTCATCAGTTGAAGGGTTGTCTTTGTCGTAAAGACTCAGTAAACTGATCAAATTTGATGTTGGAGCTCTAAGATTGTGAGTAATGATAAATGAAAAATCCAACAGGTCTTTATTCTTCTCTTCGAGTAACTTGCTCATCTCGAGTTGAGCTTCCTGCGCCTTAAATCTTTCAGTTACATCACGCATAAAGACTGCGACCCCGGTTACATCCTTAAACTCGTTTTTGATTGGACTCATCGACACCTCATATTTCAAATTCTCATTTGGTGGGTCTGCATCCATCAATTCGTCAACATCGTGACCACTTAATGCAAGATCATATAATCGCTTCCATCTCATCGTTGTAAGGTTGTTCACTTTGGGATCGATAACAGAAAATCCTGCTTTAGGCGTAAATCCGTAACTCCCTTCGATTATTCGGACAAAAGCCGTGTTGAATTTTAATATTTTGTAATTGGAATCAATCGAAAAAATAATATCATTTGTGTTTTCCAATATCGCAGAGAGCTTCGATTCACTTTCAATCAGTTTTTGTTCGGTTTCTCTTTTTCTGTAAAGTCCCTCCCAACAAGGAAAACCAATCCGGGAAGTGCATCCGATCTTGCCGACCAACTGATGAATTTTGTTTCTCCGGTTTTTGAACAGCACTCCATCTCATAGTCATGCATCGACTCATTTGAAACTTTCAACCAGTCATACATTCTTCCGGCTGCCAATCGTTCATCCGATTTGAATACTTTTGCAATACCGAACTTAATTAATTCCTCTTTGGTATAACCAAATTTCTCATACCACATCTCATTTATTTCAATCACTTTTCCGGTGAAATCAAGTATTGCAAACAGGTCGAGTGAAAGATTAAAAAAACTGTCCTTAAAAAGTTTGGAATTAAGTTGATCGGTTATATCACGCATGAAAACCGCAATTTTTTGATCTTCATTATCAGTTGATAAAGCAAGAATCGTCGCGGAGACAATCCTTAAACTTCGGTCGGATAGGAGTAATCTGAATTCAATTTCATTTTCTTTATTGGAAAGAAATGTTGAATCAAGCAACTTTGAAAGGTGATCTCTGTCTTTGCCAAAACAGAACTTCTCAAGTTTACTGCCAATAATAGAGGGGGGATGATATCCAAACACAGAGACCATATTCTCAGAACACGACACTATTGTGTGGTCTGTGTCCAGCAAAAAATATACAATTCCATTTTTCTCCACGAGAGAAAAAAGGATTTT
Organism: Ignavibacteriales bacterium; assembly: GCA_016714125.1. GTDB lineage: Bacteria > Bacteroidota > Ignavibacteria > Ignavibacteriales > Ignavibacteriaceae > UTCHB3. Next base: position 530,802 of record JADJNX010000001.1, read on the forward strand.
TTGAAGTTCTGTCATATATTCTAAATATTATCCGTATATCACTGCTAAAATAACTATTTGTTTTAATAAATCAGTCTTAAAAGTGGCAAGAGGTGGATGTCTATCACATCAGATTTGGATTCTTTAAATAGAATAATTAAAACTACTATTAAAACAAATAATTTTTCTAAATTGCAGTTCAATTTTCTGCATTTCAACCAATCCGGAACTTTCCACTGTTCCGTGAGTTAAACCCTTAGAATTTAAATCAATCAACAGAAATCTATACAGGAAGGCACAAAATGAAGAAGGTATTTCTTCTGTTTTTTATAGTTGCATTGTTCGGAGCAGCAAATGCACAAAATAATCTACTCGGCAAATCGAAATCTTATATTTTAAACAACACAGCCGAGTATTCACTTCAAGAACTTACAACCGATGAAGGCGTAAAATTCCTCTTCTCGGAAGTACCCGATATCGGTCAGTTATTCTTGTTTTTTGACGGATACGATATTTGTAATACTCTCGCTTTATACCCCGTTAATGAAGCAATGCTTGATGCACTGCTTGAGGAAATAATTAAACAAGGTACCAAACTTACTGACAAATCCTGGCAAATTGTTACCGAATCAGGCACACAACAGGTGGCTCTCGAAATGGAAGATAATGCAGAGATTTACATCGAGTTTGGCCACGTTAAATAACAGAGACTTTTGGAAAGAAATTTAAGACCGCCCTAATAAAGCGGTCTTTTTTTATACCCGATTTTGAAAGAATTGTAACATCTCTTCGGGATTTGGACATGAAACCAAATCTGAGATCGCATCCTCTTCTTTAAAAACCGATACGGTTTCTGCCAGCAGATTCAGATGTAATTCGGGCTTGTCGGCTGGTGATACCATCAGAATGGTCACAAAAACGGGATCGTCTTCTTCAGTGTACTTATAACCTTTACGATTTATTGCTATCGCCATATAAGCTCTTTTGACATCAAGTTTAGCATGTGGAAGCGCCAATCCGGGTAGAATTACAGCGGGGAAAGTGGCTTCCCGTATCAGCAAGTCTTCCTTAAGTTTCAGCCTATTCACTTGCCCCTCTTCAGCCACTCTGTTTATCAGCATTTCAAGTATTTCATCTTTGCTCTTAAGTGAAGATATGAAAATATTCTTAGAAGTAAGTATCTGTAATAATGTTTCGAATTTTTTGACCTTATTAAGGAAATATCCCATCATTGGTGCACTGATCAAAGAGGTTACAAGTGCCATTACTACCAGGGCAACAAATACCGTCTCATTAATCACCCCTGCTTCCAATGCCAAAATTCCCAATATTATCTCCATCGCACCGCGGGAATTCATCCCAAATCCAATTGCCATAGATTCGGAGAAACTCATTCCACCCATCCTCGCACCAATACCACAACCGACTACTTTACCAACAATGGCCAATCCCAAAACGATTAAAACCATAATTAGATCAAAATGCGCAAAGAAATCGACTTTTAATCCGATCGATATAAAAAAGAGTGGGGCAAATATGTTGGTTACAAACTGGTGAATTATTTCGCGAGTTGATTCCTTAAGGTGACTGCTATCGCCAATAACAACTCCCACTATGAATGCACCAAAGATTGCGTGAATACCTGCTGCTTCTGTTATCGCGGCAGCCACAAGCCCGGATATAAATATAAAACTAAGGATACTCCCAGGGAAGGAATATCGTGTCTGAATCCTTGGGATAACCCTGTCACTCAATGGTTTTGCGACAATAAACATGAACGCCAGAAATAGTAAAATCCCCCAATTTGAGTGAGAAAATTTGAACCACCACCACTGGAAATCATTCCTATTATCACTGAAAAAAAGATCCAGCCAAAAAGGTCGTTAACGATTGCTGAGGCAATTATTATAACTCCAAGCTCTGTCTTTAACAGGTTCATATCCATCAGCGTTCTTGCAATAACGGGGAGGGCGGAAATTGACATTGCTGTCCCCATGAATAAAGCAAAAATTAGCTTGTCTCCCGGGGCTGCACCAAACAGATCTGAAAAGAAATAGAATGGAAGAAATCCCAGTGCAAATGGCAGAGCCATTCCGAGTGTACTTGTGTACAAGGCAGTTTTACCCTGCTTGGCTATTAACGCCAAATTAACCTCAAGCCCTGAAACTATTAACAGCATAATTACAGCAAGTTGTGTAATCCCGTTAAGGACGAGTGAAACATTTCCGGTTTGAGGAAAAAGTGTGCCCTGGATTTCCGGTAATAAATTCCCCAAAATGGTGGGTCCAAGCAATATTCCCGCTATGATCTCGCCTATAATCGCCGGTTGTTTAAATTTATTAAACACTTCGCCGAGAAAACGGGCAAAAAACAGCATTATGCTGATCGCAACCAGGAATATTACTACTTCTTCGTGTTTCATTTATAGAGGAGGGTGTTTGTGGGGATTCGTTCAAACAGAAATTCAAGGTCATGCATGAATATTCTGTCGATAAAACTTAATTTTTTTTCTCCCATGGTTACTACAAGCAGATCGGCTTTTTCTTCATCTGCATAATTCAGACATTCCCAACCTTCCACTCCATAAAGGACTTCGTTTACAAATTCCGAGTCATGAAGACCCAACTCATGGGCAAAAAACTTGATTTTCTGTTTTTCAAGTTCAATTAGTTCTCTTCGCATACTGCCCGTCTCATCGGTTGAACCGGAATCAAAAACAACACTTGGAAGCCCGGGGATGTTTATCTCCTTTACCAGCGACAGTTTCTCGGGATGATCGTGGCGGGCTATCTGAATTGCAACTTTAGCTGCTTCTTCCCCTTTACCATCGTAGCAAACTGAAACTATCATATTCTTAAAGCCAAATCTCTCTGAAACCGGCTTTGTGAATACAAGAATTGGACAATGACAATTTCTCATTATATTTCTTGCAACGGACCCGATAAAGTTTTTTATTCCTTGTTCCCTCTCCAAAGCACCAATTATTAAAAGATCAAGCCCAAGTTCTTTACTTTTTTTAAGTATCGCTTTTGAAGGCTCACCCGTTAACCAGACAATCTCATAATTGTTTGAAGAGAAATTTTCGAATATCAAAAGATTTAACCGCTGCTCGGTCGATTCATCTCTTTCCCCAACATGAAGAAAAAATATCTTGAATCCAAACATTGATTGAAGGCGGGCAGCTTCACTAAGAAGCATTTTCCCGGTGGGTGAGAATGTTACCGCTAAGCCGGCTCTCTCAAAAGGTGAAAACATTGTATTATCCATTTTTGACTATTGAAAGTTACTAAATTGAATGGATAAAAGAAAACAATAAATTTAAAATATCAGGCGGGGGACACTTCTATCGTGCTAATACCAAAATATCAGGTGGGAAACTTCTCATCGTAGAGTTTTCGAAGTGCCTGAACATCTTCCCAGGTATCTCTTTTCCAGTTGGGATTGCGCAGAAGTGCTGCAGGGTGGAATGTAGCCATCACTTTTGCACCATAAAGGTCATATACATTTTTTCTGAAACTTCCCAGAGTTCCTTTTTTCTCAAGTAATGCCTGGACAGCAGTGGAACCCAAACAGAGGATGAATGACGGTTTAATGAGTTCAATTTGCCTTATCAGATAGGGTCTGCACGATTCTATCTCATTTTCAAACGGGGTTCGATTTGCAGGAGGACGGCATTTTACAATATTTGCAATAAATACTTCATCTCTTGAGAATTTTATCGCTTTTAGTATATCGGTTAAAAGTTGTCCCGCTCTGCCAACAAATGGTTTACCATGAATATCCTCATCGGCTCCCGGTCCTTCCCCAATCACCATTAGTCTGGCTTCAGGATTTCCCTCTCCAAATACAAAATTTTTCCTTGTGGGACCCAAAGGACATTTTAGACAATTACTGATTTTTTCACGCAGATCGGGAATAGATACGGCTGAATCGATAACTGCTTTTGTTGGAGATGATGAAATTGAGGCGACATTACGATGTGGGGCAGTGGGAGCAGCCGTTGGCAAACTACCCAAACCGGCCTGTTTTTTTACACTTTGATCTTCAAATTTTGGAATTTGAAGTTCAGCGTAGAGTTCGTCCCCAAACATCTCTTTTTGAAGTTCAAGTGCTTTTAGAACTTCTTCTTTAACCTTCAAATCTCTCCCGCAATAGCATCAAGAATGAGGTGTGCGATCTCTTTTTTTGATTGAAGAGGATATCGGTTTGATGAGCCGTCCTGCTTGAGAATTGTAACAGAATTTGTATCAAACTCAAACCCGCTTCCCTCGTCTTTTAACGAGTTAAGCACAATAACATCCAATCCTTTTCGTTCAAGCTTTGAGAAGGCATTAACCATCTCGTTATCTGTTTCGAGAGCAAAACCCACTACATAACCAAATTTTCCGCTTATTGACGCAAGGATGTCTTCTGTCTCTTTTAACTCAATTGAACTGATTCCACCGGTCTCTTTTTTAATCTTTTTATCCGAAATGGTAGAAGGAGTAAAGTCTGCAACAGCAGCCGACATAATGAGAGTATTTTCTTTTGAAACCAATCCCTGAACAGCCTTAGCCATTTCAGCGGCACTTCGTATACTTATTTTTTTGATCTCGGGATAGATATATTCATGAGAGGGTCCTGAAATGAGTGTAACATCTGCACCCCTCTGAAAAGCTGCATTTGCTATCTGGTAACCCATTTTTCCTGATGAACGGTTTCCTAAAAAACCGCACAGGATCGATATCCTCATAAGTTGGACCGGCAGTAACAACAAGTTTTTTGCCGGTTAAATCTTTTTTCCTGCCACTGACTACTGTATAGATAGCATCGATAATTTTTTGATTCTCAGGGAACCTGCCAATACCTGTTAAACCACTCGCCAGTTCGCCATGCTCAGCTTCAACAATAAAGACACCTCTTGCTTCCAGAGCCTTGATATTGGACTGTGTAATTTCATACTCATACATATCATGGTCTGCAGCGGGACAGAGTATTAACGGGGATCTACGGGCTGTAATCAGGGTTGTTAAAGCATTATCTGCAAATCCTGCATTGATTTTTGCAAGTGTATTTACGGAACAGGGTGCCACAATCATTAAATCAGCCCAGATGCCGTACTCGATATGCCACGGATCAACTTCCACATTGCCATCGAGATCATCGGGAAATATATTTCTGATAACACGGTTTTTAGAGAGTGTGGATAGTGTAAGTGGGGATACAAACGCAGAAGCCGAAGGTGTGATTACTACACGCACTTCGGCTCCAAGTTTAATAATGTCGCGAACTAAATTACACGATTTATAAGCTGCTATACATCCGGTAACACCAAGAATAATTTTTTTACCTGAAAGGAAACCGGATTGGGACATGGCATTTTAGTCCCTGTCTCTGTACTCAGATTTTATTTTTCCATCAAGGAGTTGTGCCAACGCCTGAAGATGTGGTTTGTCTCTTTTTTCGAATTCAAGAGATATTCTGCTCTGATCAGGATTATCCAGATCTTCACCATCGTCCGAGGTATTCTCAGGAAGACTGTCGAGCATCCCTCTAAATTCTATTCTCTGTGCATCGTTTATTATTCGTGCACGTCTTGCAGCTATCACAATCGCTTCATATACATTAGCAGCGTTTTTATCGATCTCTCTCAGATCTACAGGGGTTATTCCCATTATAGGTTGCCTCCAAAGGTTTTGGGTTTGCTTATTAACAATAATACTTCATTAACACATGCGTCAAGATCATTGTTAATGACGCAGTGATCAAATTTGTCACTAAAGGAAAACTCAAGTTCTGCTCGAGCGATCCTTCTTTTCAATTCTTCCGGCTTTTCCGTATTCCGCCCCGTTAGCCTCGCGATCAATTCTTCAATACTGGGCGGTTGTAAAAAAATTAATACTGATTGTGGAAACTGTTTTTTGATGTTAAGGGCTCCTTTTACATCAATCTCCAAAATCACATCTTCCCCTTTAACAATTGTATCAACGAGTTCTGACTTGAGTGTCCCGTATAAATTACCAAACACTTCTTCCCACTCAACAAATTCCTCGTCATCAACTTTTTCATGAATTCAGTTTTGCTCATGAAATGATAATCTTTTCCGCTAATCTCTGCCCCTCTCGGGTTACGGGTTGCGGCAGAAATTGAAAACCGGATCTCCGGATGAATCTCTTTAATCTTTTTGATTACTGTGGTTTTACCCGTTCCGCTCGGAGCAGAAACCACATAAATTTTCCCTTCAGGAGCCACATTATTCAATGTTTTGAACCTGCTCCCTGATCCGTTCAATCTCATCACGGATCAATACAGATCTGTGGATTGCCTCTGTAGATAGTGACTTTGAAGCAAGTGTGTTTGCCTCTCTGTGCATCTCCTGACAGATAAAGTTCAATTTCTTCCCGGCTTCATTTTCTTTTTCGATCGTCTCAAGAAAAAATTTGAGATGACTTCTTAATCTTACACATTCTTCTGTGATGTCAGATTTATCTGCAAGCATCGCAATTTCATATTCGATCCTCTCGGGATTAATATTATTATTCCCCGTTATTTCGATTACCCTCTTCTTAAGTTCTTCATAATATTCCTTCACACGGCCGCTGTAATCTTCCTCTATCCCCGATAATGCATCCTCGATCAAATGAACCCTTTGGCTTAGATCATTTGCAAGTTCACCACCTTCGGCTTCACGCATCTGATTTAGTTGTTTTACCGCTTCAACAATCACTTGTTTTAAGTGGTCGAAGTGCTCGCTGTCCAACTCATCCAGTTCAGGGGTAAAAATATCCCTGAAATTTATGATATGTTCGAGCCTTGGTTCACCGGTAATCCCATAATTGGTCTTTATTTTTGCAAAGATTCCAAGCAACTCATTGAGTTTTGACTCATTGAGGAAAAATGTTTCGTTTTCGTTCTCTTCAGGTCTAACAGACAGACTGATAAAAATTTTACCACGTCTTATCAGGTTCTTGAGGGCTTCCCTGATCTCGTATTCTTTGTTCTGTAGTGAGGATGGGAGTTTGATGGTTATTTCTAAATAGCGGCTGTTTAAGCTCTTTACCTCGGATTCAAAGGCATAACCCCTAAATGTGGAAAGCGACTTGCCAAAGCCTGTCATGCTGAGTATCATAAAATCCGAATTTTAAATTTCTAAATATACGGAAATAGAGCGAGCTAATCAATCCATAAATAAATCAGAACGCTTCGCCAATTCCAAAGTGAAACTGCATCAGATCAAAAAACCTCCTCTGAGGGATAGGTGTTCTGTCGTATGGATCATAAATCTTAAATCCAAAATCAAGTCTGAAAGCTGCAATTTGGGTGTAGAATCGAAAACCAAAACCGGCTGCCACTGCCACTTCACTGATTTTCATATTCGAAATTTCTTTCCAGGTGTTTCCCCAGTCAACAAAAGCAGCGGCACCGAGAAGATCACCAAATCTTTTTCTAATTTCGAAAGAACCTTCAACCACTATTCGACCCCCGGGAAGGTTGTTTTCTCCGAGGATTTCTGCTGATACTTTTTGAGGAGGAAAAGCTCGAGATGGCCACCCTCTCACAGAATTACTCCCGCCGACAAAAAACTCTTTGATGTAAGGTACGGTGGTTTTGTCCCCCGACAATGTTGGGAGATAACCGCCTGAATATTTCATTGCGAACACAAAATCATTAACAGAATTCAGAGGGAAATAGTAACTCGCGGTTGCCTGAGTTTTGAGAAACAACAGTGACAAATATTCTCCGGTGAACGCTTTTGAAAAAAGATAAGGTAAAAGATTCCCTTCCTCAAGATAGAGACTATAACTACTCCCTTCGGTTGGAAATATCACATCATCTACATGAGTCGAAACCAATGATCCTCCAAATCCGGCAGAGACAAGGCTGATAGAAAACTTGTCTTGTCCTTGATTCAAGAGAGTAAGAGTGTTATACTCAAGCGCATAAAAAGGTTCATACTATTAAAAAAGGTATACTTAGGCAACTCAAACTCAAAGTTGATCTTACTTTTGTAACTTGTAACCTGTAGAAACTTAATTTTTGCCAGTAAAGCAGAAAGTTCAAGACTGGCAAATATAGGCTGTCCTAAAAAATAAGGCTGTTCAACTCTTGCCTTTAATTCAATTGTCCCGCTCGTAACTGTATCCGTATTTGTAACAAGACTCAACATTCGCTTAAAATTTAACGAAAGTACATCCTGATAATATATTTGAGCTTTAGACGTGAATCTCCTTGCCCCTCCCAAGAAATTTTTCCTGTTATACTCAAGTCCCACACCAAAATTGAAAGCGTTCTGAATGTTGTTCATTATCAACTCGGGGTTGAGATCATTCATCATTGAGATGTTTCCCTCAAGGTTCACAGGAACCAAAGAATCTCTTAATCCTTCAATTCCCGGATATATTCTGACATAACTGAACAATCCGGTCCGGTATAACCTCACCTGTGCCTGTGTCAGCTTTGAGATATCAAAAATATCTCCATCATTTATACCAGTAAGATCACGGAGCATAACTTCACTCACATCATCTTTACCGGGCCCCCCCATGGTGACCTCCACTGAATCGATATAATATTTCTTTCCAAGTGAAAAATAGATGTCAACAAGTGCCCGGTCTATCAAAGTATCCTTGACGACGAGAGTACTGTCGTAATTGGAAAGCAGATAGCCCTGCGATTTTAAATAGAAGAGTACATCGTTTATCGAACTGAGAACTTTCGCCTGAGAATATGCCTGACCCTCTCTGATGGTTACTCGCTCATTAATCTCCCAATAATTGTACGCGGGAAATTTTTCAAGTCCGTTTAATTTTATTTTTCCGAATATCGCTTGGGGACCTTCATTTATTAGATAAGTAAGATCGGCGACTTTGTCGAGGGAGTCGAGTGAATAGTAATATTCAACCGTTGCCTTAAAAAATCCATTGGCATTATAAATAGCCTGGATACTTTCAAGATCCGTCTGAACAAGTAGAAAATCGATATATTCGGGAGGAGCACCTAAAGATGTGTATTTATTTATAAACTGATAAAACCCGTTGGGAGTCTCTTTCGATCGTAATACTCCTAATATTGCTTGGTCGGGGATGCTGTTATTCCCGTCGAAATTAATACTCGACAGTTCAAACCTCATCTCCTCCTGTGCATTCAAAGAGGTAATTACGATAATCAGAAAGAATACCGATCTTATCAGTAATTTCAATAAATCTCCGGGGAAGATTTTGCCTGGGCTAAACTTCCATTATTTCTTTTTCTTTGTGAACCAGTATCAGATCGATCTCGGTGATATGTTCATTAGTAGCCTTCTGAACTTTTGCCTCCGCTTCTTTCAACAGATCTTCGGAAATTTTTTCATCTTTCTGTTTTCTCTTCAGATGGTCGTTTGCATCACGACGGATATTCCGAATGGCGATTTTTGCTTCCTCACCAAACTTCTTGACAAGTTTAACGAACTCTTTCCTTCTTTCTTCTGTAAGAGGAGGAATTGGTACTTTAATGTTTGTGCCGTCGTTCTGAGGATTTAACCCAAGATCCGCTTGCAAGATGGCTTTATCAATTGCATTGATAGAAGTTCTATCCCATGGTGAGATGGAGAGTGTGTGTGAATCAAGGACGCTCACATTAGCCATCTGTTTTAATGGCGTGGGTGTGCCATAATAATCAACCTTAATTCCATCCAAAATTGCTGTGGTTGCTTTTCCGGTACGGACCTTCGCCAGTTCATGTCGAAATGCCTCAATGGATTTGTTCATTTTGGCAATAGCTTCTTTTATAATTGGTTCCATTTCAAGCCCATCAAAAATTTATTGATTCTGAATCCGAAATTTACTTTTTACCTGTATGATTTACAAATGTTCCGATATTTTCTCCCATAACAACCCGTAAAAGATTGCCCGGAACATTCATATTGAATACATAAAGTGGTAAACTGTTCTCCTGGCACAGACTTATTGCTGTCATATCCATCACACGAAGATTTTTATTCATGACATCGAGGTAGCTTACCCCATCAAACTTAACTGCATCGGGATTTGTTTCAGGGTCTGAATCGTAAACACCATCAACGCGTGTTCCTTTCATTATCACATCAGCGCCAATTTCTACAGCTCTTAGTGCTGCGGCTGTATCTGTGCTGAAATATGGATGACCGGTACCCGCCGAAAAGATAACAACACGACCCTTTTCAAGGTGGCGGATTGCACGCCGTCTGATGTAAGGTTCAGCTATTTCATCCATTTTGATAGCAGACATTAATCTGGAAAATACCCCGGCTTTTTCAATCGCATTTTGAAGTGCCAGCGAGTTTATGGTAGTAGCAAGCATTCCCATTAGATCACCGGTAACACGGTCGATTCCCTGCCCCTCGGCAGCCAGACCCCGAAAAATGTTGCCTCCACCGATAACAATTCCAATCTGAACACCAATATTATGTATTTTTTTAATTTCTTCTGCAAAAAATTTAAGCATCTCGGGATCGATACCAAAACCTTTTTCTCCCATAAGCGATTCACCACTAAGTTTCAAAAGAACCTTGCGAAATTTTGCTGATGACATCCTAACTATCTCCTAAATCGATATAAAAAAAGGCCTTAAGAAACTTAAGACCTTTTACAATTATAGAACATTAACTACTTGGAGCCTTCACCTAAATTGAATCTAACAAATGATTCAACTACAAATTTGGTTCCATTCGCTTTGTTAACTTCTTCGAGGTAAGCACCTACTGTTTTTTTGTCTTCACGAAAGAAAGACTGCTCATAAAGTGCAACTTCTTCGAAATACTTGCCAAGTTTATTTTTTGCAATAAACTCGATTTTGTCTTCCGGCTTGCCTTCTTTTCTGAACTGCTCTTTATAAATTTCGAGCTCTTTCTCTATGAGTTCTGCGGGTACTTTTTCTCTACTAATAGAAATTGGACTCATTGCAGCAACCTGTTTGGCAACATCCTGAACAGCCTGAGCAACTGCGGGGATTTTCTCTCCGTCAATGTTGTCAAACCTTACAAGTGATCCAAGTCTGTCTCCGTAATGAATGTAATAGTCGATAACGCCATTTGCAGTTTCAAGTGATGAAATTCTTGATATTTCAAGCTTTTCACCAATTTTGGCTGTGAGATCATTAAGCATATTGCTGATCTCAGGTGTGGTATCAATCAATTCCTGCGATGATTTAACTTTCTTTTCGAAAGCGAGATCTGTAACTTTTTTCGAAAACTCTACAAAAGCTTCCGATTTAGCCACAAAATCTGTCTCACAGTTTACTTCGACCAAAACACCAAATTTTTTGTTACCAGAAATTTTTGCTGAAACTCTTCCTTCATTAGCGGCTCTGTCAGCACGCTTGGCGGCCATTGCAGCACCTTTTTTTCTAAGGTAGTCAATCGCCTGATCCATGTCACCCTCTGATTCAACGAGGGCTTTTTTGCAATCAAGAATTCCGGCACCAGTTCTATTTCTTAATTCATTTACCTGTGCAGCGGTAATATTCATTATCTATCCAATCCTTATTTTTATGCTTTTGTTTCCTGTTCGGTTCTGTCCAGCTCTTTTCTTACTCTTTCAGTCTCTGCATTTGCCTCAGCTTTTTGTTCTTTTGCTCTGGCATTCCCTTCCTTCACTGATTCAACCATCGTCTTGATTACAAGTTCAATAGTCTTTACAGCATCATCATTTGCAGGGATTATATAGTCGATAAGATCAGGATCACAGTTAGTATCAACCATTGCAAAAACAGGAATATCCAGTCTTTTGGCTTCTTTAACTGCAATCGATTCTTTCTTGACATCAACAATGAAAACTGCTCCGGGGAGTTTATTCATCGTTTCAACGCCTTCAAGGATTTTTCTTAGTTTGTCTTTTTCACGAGTAAGAAAGAGTCTTTCTTTTTTGGTAATTTTTTCAAATGTACCATCAGTCTCTTGTCTCTCTATTTGTTGGAGTCTCTTTACACTTCTTCTTATTGTAGAGAAGTTTGTGAGCATACCGCCAAGCCACCTTTCGGTAACCCAGTTCATGCCGCAGCTTCTGGCTTCAGTTTCAATAATGTTCTTAGCCTGCTTCTTTGTGCCAATAAAAAGAACTCTATTTCCCTGATTAACGACTTCACCGAGAGCAACCGCTGCTTCGGTTATCATCTTTTTGGTTTTGTTTAAATCAATTATATGAATTCCGTTTTTCTCCATAAAGATGTAGGGTTTCATCTTTGGATTCCAACGGCGTGTTAAGTGACCGAAATGCGCTCCCGCCTCGATCAATTGTGTCAATTCTATATCGTACATCTACACTCCTGTTAAACTTTTTCTTTCATCCACTTTACCTTAAGCCGTTAGGCACAGGCGGTAAATCAGAAAGAATGTTAATTGATGAAAAAAATTATCTCTTTGAGAACTGGAATCTTTTACGGGCTTTTGGTCTGCCGTATTTTTTTCTTTCAACCATTCTCGGGTCTCTTTTCAGATATCCCTCTTGTTTTAGAGGTGATCTGTAATCTTCGTTTTCTGATGTTAGTGCTCTGGATATAGCGAGACGAATTGCCTCAGCCTGTCCTGCAGAACCACCACCATTAACATTTGCAAAAACATCATAACGACCTTCAAGCTCCAATTTTTCAAATGGGGCGATTACATCGTCCTGCTGTGTCTTCTGAGCAAAGTAAACCTTCAATTCCCTTCCATTGATGGTAACCTTGCCTTGACCGGGTCTTAGAGCGACACGGGCAACTGCGGTTTTTCTTCTTCCAACAAACAATGTGTCTGACATTAATTCTCCGTTATATACTTATTACTTCAGGTTTCTGTGCTGCGTGCGGGTGATCGGCACCACGGTATACCTTTAGATGATGAAAGATCTTCTTGCCAAGTCTGGTTTTTGGTAACATTCCGCGAACGGCATGTTCGATCACAAACTCAGGCTTAACCTTGATCATATCGTTATACATTTTTGTCTTTAATCCACCCGGATAACCACTGTGATGTTTATAGACCTTCAACTCGGCTCTTTTACCGGTGACGACTATTTTATCGGCATTGATTACCACGACAAAATCTCCGGTGTCAGCATTTGGGCTGTAAACCGGTTTGTTCTTGCCCCGTATGATACTGGCTACTTCGGTGGCTAATCTGCCTAACACTTTACCCGAAGCATCCACGACATACCACTTCTTATCTATATCAGCAGTACTGTACCATGGGGTCATTTTTTCTTGTTTCAACGCTAATCCTCCAACTACAAGTTTAGTTTTATCAAAGCTTACAAATATAATATATTTAAAGTATAAAAACAATTTTTATGTTTCTACCAAATTGGATATGAATATTCTTAAAAATATGGATTTATTCTTGGGGGGATGTTTATTGCTCGATTCTTGGTCGCGCCCTGATTAAGATGAAATTATAAAGAAACCTCGTTTTACCTACCTGACCTCGCCCATATTGAAAATTGCACCAAAAAGATCTTTTGGCGGCAATATCTCAAACTATAAATTGTAAACCTTTTTCATCCACTCAATTGTTTTTGCTATTCCCTCTTCAAGATTCACAGTAACACTGTGATTGAGATCTGCAATTGCTTTGGATGAATCAACCTTTTTATCCTTGGTAGTTAACTTCTCAGATTCTTGATATGACACTAAACTGTCATCCTTTCCAAGATAATTTAATATCATGCTTGAAATCTGTTCTATATCATGATAATCTGTACCACCAATATTGTAAACTTCACCGGATTTAAAATTGTTTGCGATATTTGCCAGTGTATTTACAACGTCAGTAATAAAGATACTGGTTCTGGAATGATTTTTGTAAACTATATAAGGAAGGTTTTTTAAGGCCCTGTACGCGAACAAACAAATTACCGAGCGGTAGGGACTGTAATATTCACCGGGACCATAAGAATTAAATAAGCGAACACGAACGCTCTCGGTGCCATACATCGAAGCTGAATTCAACACCTGCTGTTCATTAACCCACTTTGAAAGTGCATAGTCATTTAATTGTTTTACTTCCGTGGTCTCCATGACATTTTCCACCATGATATCACGAAAATCACCATATACTTCGGAAGTACTAAAATAAACTGTTTGAAAACCCTCTTTTTCCTGCATTTTTAAAATATTTTTCGTACCAACTGCATTGGTTTTCCACAAAGTTTCATAATAGTCTTCACCATTCCATCTGCCAAATTCTGCAGCAAGGTGAAAAACCATGTCAAACTTCCTGGGAGAACTTAGATATCCTCGATCCCAGCCGCTGCCGGTCCACAATTTTTCCAATTGCCTAAATTCACCCACATCAACCCTTGCATAATTTTCAGCATGGTGATGGGTGTCCAGGTCAATCACAAAAACATTATGACCTCTTTTTTCCAATTCAGGGACGAGAACGCTTCCAACTGCGCCGAGCCCCCCCGTAACCAATATATTCATTCAAATTCCGTAGTGAGAAAATGCTATTTAATCAATTGAAGTAATCTGTGTAAATCCTAAAAATAACCACCCATTATTCATCTATGTTCTTTCTGCAAAATTATGCAGATTACAACAATTTAAAATAGTAAAATATTCAATAGAACTCTAGCTAAATTTCGATAATTTTATTTATTAACTCTTTATATCGCCTAATTATTTCGACAGGATCGTGTCGAACCAATGCAGTTTCCCTTGCTTTCCTTCCCAATCGAACCGCGAGTTCCCTGTCATTATAAATTTTGATAATAATCGAGGCCAAGGCATCGTGATCCCCGGCTTTAAAAATCAACCCATCAACCTCGTCATTAACCAGATATTTTGCTCCCCCGGCATCAGATGTAATGACGGGCATTCCCACCATCATTGCTTCACAGAGCGAGAGGGGTCCGGTTTCTATGTAGGAAGGGTTCACATATAAAAAACTTTCGTTAAATTGACTCAAAATTTCAGGAACAGATAGAGAACCCGGAAGGGAAATATGCTCCCAAAGTTGAGGATCATTGATGAGTTTTTTTATATAGTTTAACAAAGTTCCCGGATGCTGATATTCCAATTACTGTCCATTTGATCACAATCCCTTTACTAATTAACTCTTCAACCGTCTTAAGGATGAGATCAAAACCTTTATAACTATATTCGTTTGAGATTGTGATCAGACTTAGGGATTCGGATGGAATCCAATTCCAATCATAAAATTCCTTTCGAAGAATCAGGTCAAGGTGATGATAATTAGCTTTTTTATTCACTCTCCTGAATTCATCCTCATCAAATTTAGATGTTCCAATCACCTGATCTACATTCCTTAATATCCGTTCTTCTCTTTTTGCTGCCTTTGTCATACCTTTATAATCAAAATACATCCCTCCGCGTAGAAAATCCCCAATCCCTGCTAAAACAAATAATTTAGGAATACCCACTCCACCCGAATAAACAGGGATGATTTTCCCCAACAATCCTTGAATCTGAATTATTACCGGAATTTTGCTCCGTTCCCGCAAAAGTCCAAATTCTCTTTCAGAACCAAAAATATGGATAATATCGGGTTTGACCTCGTCAATAACCGATTCAATTGATTGAAGTAACGATTTATTTTCAATTCGCAAAAATATTCTTCGAAACCACCTTCTAAACCTTCCATCAAACTTCCGGACAGGATAATACCTGATTCCTCCTATCCTGATTTCCTTCTCCCAATCCCCTTCCAAAGGAAAACAGTGGACAATTTCAAAATCAGGAAACCGTGCATTAAGTTCACTCAAAAAAGTTGCTATCCATGATTCGTCCTTTACACACTGTCCTGTGAATTCTTTGGTTGCAGGTCCTATTCGGTTGGCAATAAAAAGGGTTTTCATATTCTTCGACTAATGGAATTATTCATCATTTTTATAAATTGAGTTTTCAATATGCTAACTTTTCCTTTTCCAAAAAATTCTATGCTTAATTCCGTCAAGAAAATTTTAAAACAAACACTTATGAGTCTCGAAAGTCGAAGGGGATTTCTTTCACTCTCTATCCTGTTGTGCTTATATACTTTTGTTGGACTATATTTTATGTCCAATTTTGAAAGAGCGAATGATGATTGGGAACATCTTGCAGCAATGAAATCATTTGCAGAGGCACCACTACATCCCACACATCCATACTCATTTGATACTGAATACTCACATCTGTTCACACCCTATCACTTTTTTTGGGGGCTCGTTTCAAGAATATTAAATATTTCACCATTCTTTTTGTCCCCATTCATTGGTTTAATCAATGTCTTGATCTTTATCATCTCAGTCCAGATTTTCGCAAGCAAGTTTCTAAAAGATTCAAATTTGGCGAGTATACTTTTATTAACTTTAATGTTCCTGTGGTTTTTAGCCCCGGGCTTTAGCGGTTATTATCAATTTAGTCATTTGATGAAAACTGCTATCTATCCCTACAGATTGGCATTTTCTCTGTCATTATTAACTTTGGCATTTTACCCGATCGTAACTTCACTCAAAAGAAATGTTCCTCTACTGTTATTAATCCCGTTGATTTTCCTGATCCATCCTCTCTCAGGACTTTTTCTTATAATTACCTTAACTGTAAAGATGTGGTATTGCAAAGAATTATCAAAAACCGGACGAATAATTTTAGTGACCGCTTCTGTTTTATCCTTAATCCTGGCAACATTTTGGCCGTTTTACCCTGTATTCTCAACGATTTTGGGCATCGCATCCTTCTCAAAGGTATCTTTCACAGGGCAATTTAGAGAATTTTATCAGGGACAATTCCTGTACTGCATTGTCCCAGCCATCCCCGGGCTTTATTTTTTGGTAAAATATTTTCGTGTTGACCAAAGAATAAAATCTATTGGCATTGCCATGTTCATTTTCTTATTTATCTATTTATTCAATTTTATCGTAACTGAATCGGCAGCGCTGGGAGAGTTATCGTCTATATTGCTTTCACTCTTCAAATATTAGTTGTTATCGGGATTGGTAGTCATGAGGGAGCAAAAAGACAAACATTTAAGAAACTGTTCTATTTAAGCCTCTGCATCCTTGCCCTGCCTCAACTTTACATGTCATACAAATCCATGTCTTTCATGAGGGACATAGAAAATTCAAAATCTTTGGGGTATTATTCGAATTTCAAACATGTTAGGCGACTAGAACCTCTAACTTCAAAAATTCAACAAAACAGCATTTTAGTCGCTCCGATAGACGAATCATGGATATTGCCTTCACTTACCGGAGCAAAAGTGCTTGCGATAAAACACTCAGATCCCTTTGTTGACCATCAAAAATTCCAAGAAAGAAATCTTGTTAACGAACAATTTTATGCCCGGGACTGTGACCCGACAATTCTAAAAACCCAAAATATCACTTTCGATTATGTCCTAATTCCCAAAGAGAAACCTTCCCTTAAATTGCAGGAAGCATATCCCGAGTTACAAATCATCTATTCCGATTCGTCATATACCTTACTCAAAAAAGTGAGAAAGTTGTAGCAACCTTCAATTCGAAAATGAAGTTTATGTAAATAAAGGGGGATTCAATAGTTGACACCAAAAATTCCAACACCCTCAGAAAGTAAGATTGTTCAGAGAAATGATGAGGAGATGCCTGTTATCAGGGGTTTATTTTTAATCATTTTTTCTGAACTCAGAGAAATCGATGCAATAACTACCATTTTCGTGCCAGATGTATTTAATGGCTTTTATTTCATTCTTGATAGAATGAAAATCTGCAATACTTTTTTTAGATAATAATAGTGAGTTATAAATGGGCTTACACCGAAACATGCTATCAGAGAATATTCATTATTTTCTGCATAATGTTTTAAAATTTTACCCATTTTCTCATGTTCGGAGTTTTCTTCCGGAGCAGTCAGTGGTGAAAATGCTGCATGAAACATAATCAAATCGGGATTAAATTTGGAGAGAATCGAATTTGATATTAAGCCTGAATGTGCGATTTCCTGATCATTTAACCCCCAAGTATCCAAGGTAGTTAATTTTGAATAAAATGGAATTAATCCTGCTTCAGAACATGCAATTTTATAACCCTTATTCTGATACTCACTCAATATGATACCAACATCATATCTTCCATCCCCATAAACATTTGAGGAGCTGTATTTAAACTGGAAGGCAAGTATTGTCACTACCAAAAATGCTAAAATCAGTTTTGAAGTAAGTCCAAAACCAGGGTAGGACTTTAGTTTCTCACCGAATAATTCGCTGACACCTAGCCCACGAAGAGGGAGCCACCATCCCATTCCAACAAGAAACATCCCTACATACTGAAATCTTCCTGCAAAATTCATGGTGGAATCGATCATAACAAACAGAATGGCAAATGCCGCTACGGGGAATAAAATAACAATCAATAATTTTATGCGGACTTTTTCAATAAATGAAATTAAAAGGAAGGGTATAAATGGAATAACAAATCTTAACATAAAGGTTAAAGATTGTATCAACGAATCAATATTTAACCCACTCCCCATCTTTCTGTAGTAGGGATTTGGTAAAGGATATCCGAAATAAATCCACCTCCATATAAAATAGCCACCCCCAAGGATAAGCATTATAAGGAGATAATTTAAAATCAATCGATTAGATTTTTTAATTCCGATCATGTAAATAATCGTCAATAAAATAAAGAATGTGAGAAAAACACCTTCAGGACGAGTGAGTCCAACGAAAAGTGATATACTACCAAATAGTAAAGAAGTCAGCCTGTTGGTCTGATTTAATGTGATAATCTTCAGTGTCAACATCCACAGCATCGAGACAAGCAGAACAAAAAAAGGAGTGGCAAATTGTGCAGAGATTAGAAGTGATCCCGGCCCAAGAAGTAAGTAAACTATTGAAATGAATGCAATGTAGAATGGAGCGTTTAAAATACTCCGAAGAGTGTAGTACGCGATATAAACAGAAAGAATCTGTGATAACACATTTACCGCAAAAATTAGTGATTCTACACCGATCCCTGTAATAATTTTTAGTCCACCGATCAGAACAACAAATAAAAAATCTGTTGCTCCATCAACCGGTAAGGAACCACGGTTCCAGACAATCCCAAATCCGTCAGCAAAATTTTCAGCATATCGCATTAAAATCGCGGCATCTTCAAAAGGAACTGCACTGAAATCAACTCTTAATAATGTTAAAAAGGATATAAAGGCAACTATGATTAAATTATGAAGCACCCCGGAATGTTGAAATATGTTCGGGACAAAGGAATTCCTATCCATAACTTTTCCGGGATTTTTTATTTTATTATCGCCAGTTTCTCTGTATAGATTTCAGTTTTCCCGGATTTCTTCATTACTATTCGATAGAAATATACACCGTTGGCAATCAAGTCACCATCCTGATCTCTGCCATCCCAGTATATTTTGTTTAGATCATATCGTAATGCACTTGTTGGAACAAACATTTCCTTAATTTTACGACCAGCAACAGTGAAGACCATTACTTTCAATTCCTCAGGAATCTGCGTCAGTTTAAAAGTGAAATATGTATCATTTATGAAAGGATTTGGATAATTATAAACATCCAACAGTTTTGGTTCATTAATGATAGCAAAATTTTTGGTAATACTCACTGTGTCGGCAATCCCAGAGTTTGCACCTCTTGCAATCACTTGAATATCATAAGCACCGTCTTTTAAAGTTGGTTGATATGTTACCAACATTTTTGGATTGGTGCTCTGAATTGTATATTCAATATCAGCTGATGAAAAGAATACACGCGATCCGTTCAGAAAAATCTGCATGAGAGTAGTATCCTGTGCTGTTGCGGACGAGAAATCAAAGAATTCGACACTAATCCTTGGATTTGAACTAACATACTCTCCGTCCAGCTTTTCTTCACCATCAATTTTCATTGTTAAAACCGGTTTACTGGTGTCTCCCGTAATGTAAAATGGTTTTATGTAGACATTATTATCAGTGAAATATTCTTTCAGTTTTCTCTCAGGATCGATAGCAACGATAAACTGTTTATTTCCAATATCATACGGAGTACTAAACTCCACAGGAAAAGACTGACTCGAAAAAGACTTGAGTTGCGAAATCTCTTTTTCCATTACTGTAATTGGTGTGTTTCCAACACCTTCAATGTAGATTTTTACTTTGAAGTTTTGGGCATCTGAGGTACTTGCGTTAAATATTTTGACTGTCCCACTCATCAATTCGTTCGGTTTCAGAGTGTCTTTACTGAGCTGAACTGATTGCCGGTTTGTCCCAACCTCGGTAAGATCATCAAAAGTAACAATAAAATCACGCAATATCTCGGAAGATTTTTTATCGTTTGATTGGAAATCAAACATTACCTTTGTTCTGGTAAACATCGAACTATTATTAATATTTGTTAAGTCAATTTCACCGTTAACGATTGGAAGCACCCCTGTTGTATCAACCCCTCCACTATCACTTAATCCAATAACTTTTACAAATAATTCAGCAGAGTCTTGAGGTTGCATACTTAATTTTATCTTATTCCACTTTGTTACCGGACCAATCAGATTTGAAATAAATCGCCCTGATTCTTTAAAGAACACAAAAGTTGTATCATAAGCCACACTACCACTGTTTTTCTTTTTCCACTGTTCAGGAATCGATCCTGCAGGAGCATTTTTTCTACCAATCATAAACCAGGAGTCACGTGACTGAACAGAATCGATATAAACACTTCCAAATTCCTTAAGTTTGGTACGGAGGGCTGCATCCACAACGAGAGGATCATAAGCTGTCGTAATCACTATAATTTCTGACTCATCAAGTGTATCAAGCATGTTTTTATATGCTGTCAACTCTGCTGTGTAATTTCCAAAAGTCAGGTTTATGGGCTTGTAAAAAAGTAACTCCATATTTTCTGCTTTAAAGACTGCAACATTATGACTAAGCGCTGTCCCTCCAACAAAAATATTGTTCCCCTTGTAGTTTATATAGGCGGAATTTCCATCGTAATAACCAGCCGATCCAACAGCTAATTCAACATTTTGCTCAGCCAGTTTTAGACCATTGTTGGTAAATTCCAGGTTTTCCAAGCTACTACCATAAAATGCCAGACTGTCATAAAGCCCAAATCCTGACTGATTACTTTTATAAAAAGTACGAATAGTGCCATAGTTTCCGCTACCATTATCTTTTACCCTGAAGTAGTATCGCTTTGCTTGTTGCAAGAAGTCAATCGGAATCTTGGTATAAAATGTATCAAATGGTACTGTCCTAAGTAGGGGATAATCGAATGTTGGTGAATCTGCAAACTGAACAGTTAATGATTGCTGCTCTCCAATGGTTCCGGGATTAAGGAAATATATAAATTCCCCTACCACATTCTCAGTCGTGTATTTAAGATAATCACGAGTTGTTGATGCTGCTACCAAAAATCCAATCTCAGCCTCGTTGTCGTCTGAATACAACTCCTGGATCCGATTATCTGAGTTAAGTCTCAACCTGATTCGATGATCCCCGGAAAGCCCTTTAATCGGCAATTTTAATTCTAAAGAATCTCGAAATTGCGGAACAACTCTTTTAACTATTGAATCTTTAACCACTACCCCATGAACAACATTCATTATGCTCAATGATAAAGTGTCGTTTGGCACTGAGCCATAATTGTAATAGGTAATAAAAACACTGACAGAATCAGTATTATCATTTAAGGAAGTTGAATTAATTTTAATCGCATCTCTATCTGCAAAAAAATTAGCTTTTGGAGGAAGTTTTATCTCTAAAGCAGGATCCCCAAAGTAAGTGTTAGTCATTGCAAAAAGCTGATTAGTTGAGTTGTTACCATACTGTTGAATCAACTTGACTTTACTATATCGCAATGCCGCCGAACCGTTCCAGATGCTATCTTTAAATATTGATTCATAGAAGAGTTGTGGTGCAAGAGAGGCGGTGCTGGTGAAACCATAGCTGGAATTACTAATATATCCGATTGCAGTTCCGGTTGGGTAAAGCGTAAATTGTTCACCAAAACAATCAACATCAGGCTCACCAAATCGTCCTGTTGAGCAACCAAAATCTGTTATTAATGTTCCTTTGCCTTTGGTATTTTGTAATTGACTTGGAGTGGTCACACCATTATCCCAGAAAAATGTTCCTGAATGACCCACATAAGAGATAAATACACCACCCAATTTAATATTTGCATCCACTTCAGCTATCGGGTAAGGGCCGTAGAAACTGGGCGGAGTTTCGGTTTTGTAATAGAGGTTGTAATTTTGACTGTAGGGCCTTCCAAGTAAGGAGGTTGCAACATTTTCGTGCTGTAGCCTGAACTGATTCATTTGCGCAGCTTCCCCTCCACCGGACAACAACAAAGCCCGTTTATTAAAAAGATCATATCTATCAGAGTAATATGTCGATATTCGTGAAAGATATCTGTTTAGGTCATCGATAGTCTTAGCGGGAATTCGACCGGTAATCAACTGAGGGATATAAGAATTTGTGGAATCAAAAACCGAAAGAAGATTATCACTTAAAGGCGATCCATATGAAGGAACCAGGTTCTTCTTAAACTTTATCCCTAATGCGATTGAGTGACTCAACCTATAATCCCAAGCAGAACTACCCGCCAACAACAGATAGTCAGGGTATGGTGCTTGCCATTGAGTTTGAGTTATCTTCAAAAAATCTCTCAAAGCTTCTGTTGAAAAGTAGCCATAAGAAAACTCATCATAAACATCATCAATATCAACTACAAATGTGTCCAAACTTTTTGTATTCTTAATGAACCCCAGGTGTGTACGGAGAGGTTGTAAAAAGTTCTGGACAGTCACCGCAAGATAGTCGGCCCTGTTAGAGGTATTTCTAAGATTTTTCCAGTTTTTTTTGTAGTAAAATGTTGGTTTCAATACTGAGGTATTTTTCACGAGAAAATATTTATCCGATTCTAAAACAGTGTCTTGGACCACAAGTGAACTACCGTTTCTATTGACGAATATTTTTTTGTCGATCCCCCTTCTTCCACAGAATCAGACTGTCTGAAGTCACATTTGTAATCTCAATATTTTTAACGGTTGAGTTTGCCGAATAATTAAATTTGAATGTGAGTGAATCGTTTGTTGCTTTAAGTTTTCTAAAGTACTCCATTTCGACCCAGTCAATCCAAACGGTATTTATCGATGAGCCATTGGGATATGAAACTACTTTTATTGTATTATTCCCGTTTGCAAAAAAGACTACCCGCTGCGGCTCCTGAAAGTACAATTCTTCCATATCTGTCGAGAGATGAAGAATCGTATGTTGGGAAGTTGTTGCCTACTTGCAAAACAAGACTGTGTGATCCGGTCGCATTACTTGACGCACCACTTGCGATTCTGGAATAAAATCTTACGCTGTCACTATTGTCCAATTCACTTAAACTAAAAGTATAAGAACTGGAAGCAAGAGCGGTGGGGGCATTGATATTCTGCCAGTAAAATGTTTTATTCTCGTAAAAATATGGCAGCTCTTTTCTAACAAGATTACCATCAAAATTTAAATAAGATCTGTCCTGCTCCTGATGTACCAGTTCTGTGTACGTTTTAAGCGTATCTGCAGAGATTCCAAGTGTTTGTGGTGCAGTGGTAACTCTCTTACCTGAAGAACGATTCCAGGAAATCCAATAGACTGTTGTATCGGTAAACCTGTCATAATATTCGTTATACGGCACCCCATAAGCGTTCGGTGTTCTATAATCAGCACTGCCCATATTTCTTTCACCAAGGAATTCTATGTAGTCGTTCGCATCAAATCGGCTGTCAGAACCATCAAAAACAAAGATATCCTGTTGTGACCCCTTCTTAAACAATTGAAGAGTGGTGGGTTGAATTTCAGTTAAATTAACGCCCATACCATGTAAATCAGACCCAAAAACCCTGTAAATTCCATCTTTTGCCACACCAATCTTGATATAAGAAGCTGAGTAGTCAATCCAGTTACCCGTTGTATCACTGGCAGCGACTACGGAAGAAAATTTATTAATGGCTTCAGGATTTACAAGCATCCCGGAAAACAATTTTCTTGACTCATCTGAAAACACAATTCCGCTGTTATAGTTTATAACAGGTTTGTTTGAGGTGAGGTTAAATTCGATTTTACTTATTATCTCAAGTTTTGCCGAACTAAAATTATAATCATATTGATTGAATTTTAGATGCACTACCCTCACACCCTTCATCTCAAAATACCCCAATATTTCGATTACATTACTCTTTCTATTACTCATGACCGCTGTTGGCTCAAAATTGAGTTTGATTGTAGTATCTCTTGTTAAACTTGCTTCAGGGTTCAGCGAAGGATTAAAATCTTCTATTCTTTTTTCGATAATACGGAAATCAACAGTGACTTCAGCGCCAGGAGGGATGGCGACGAAAAGAGATTTTGACGGAAGTGCCAATTCACCGGGACGTGATTCGTCGTAGTAACTCAGCTTCTTTAGATTTATGTCATCTGTAAGCCGGGCAAGATTAAATTCTGCCGGTTGAAAAGTAAATTTTAGTTTTTGATCGCTCTCCTGATATCCCGATATTTTATCCTGAGAATGGAGTGAAACGATGAGAAACGAGATTATCAATAAATATCTGTACATGGAAATCTGAGGTAATAATAAATTCAAAATTGAGCCCGATTTTTAGATAAAACTTGAAATACAATATAAAATATTTTGTGAAATCAAAACAGACAATTATCCGTTTAGCGTTTGATTCTTTTTTTCAGAAAACTGAATATTCTTTTCCCCAATGGTCTTCTGTTCGCTTTAATCCAATGATTGATGAAATGGAAATCATCGTATTCAGTATCCCTCTCTATTCTTAACGGATGAGTCGTAATGTTATAATATTCATCAACGGGAGGTTAAAAAAGGTCTTTCTCCCCTGAAAAATGAGTTCCGGACGTACCAATGTTTGAAACAAGATTTTTGCGTGGGATAATACTCAATCCTTCATTTTCCCAAAATGTGAGCGCGGCCTGGTAATCCCAGCCTTCATACTCAACTTTGTTAAAATTTAAACTAATTTCATTGTAAAGAATTTCCTTTCGGTCTGATCAGGGAACCCCTTTTTAAGTATAACTTCCAATTTAGGTTTATAATATTCAATTGAAAAAACAACTTTATCCCAACTACGTTTCCATGTCGCCCAACCACCAAAATGTGCATAGTGAGAAAAAATGTAGCTGGATTTAATTTTATCAAAGTTCCAACTGAAATTATGCCCGCTAATCATTTGGACTCTATTCTCGTCATTGTATTTATTTAGTAACTCCTCACAAAAAGCAGGGAATGCCGCAGATGGAACACAATCGTCTTCGAGAATAATCAACTTTGTTTCCTTTTCAAAGGCTGTTGTAATTGCGTAAAAAGGCCCTCCCCCACAACCAAGATTCTGCTCAGGATAAATCGTTATAACTTCGTCACAAAAATCAATCTTGTTGATAATCTCCTTACACATCTGAATTTTGTTAATATCCTCGACATTACCTTCCCTTGCAATGTCAACAAAAGCATACAACTTTGAAAGTCTGTGAACCGACAATGCATCGACAACCCGTTGAAGCATCTCAGGGCGATTGAAAGCAATTAAAAGAACAGGAGTATTAACCATTCTTTTGTCTCATAAGTGCAACTAATAAAAGAATTAACTGAATCAAAGCTGAAACAACAAAAGCTATTGCGGCACCAACATAAATCATGCTTGAAGTTAAAACAAAAACCAATCCTAACAACACTAAACTGCCAAACAAGTTTATAAACGCAATTAGTTTAACTTTTCGATTTATATAAAACTTCACCTGAATTGCCTGAATTACCGGCAATATCATCGCCTGAATCACTAGAATATTGGAATACTCTAAAGAATCCTTAAATTTTCCAAGTGTCAACACCTGGATTATAAGATCAGAAAAAATGAAATACAGTGAAACTATAATTAGAATAATGACAACAAACACCCGAAAATTTTTCGATTTCCTGATTGGTTTATCACGAAAATCTTCATAAAATTTTGGTTCAAATGCTTGAAATACCGAGGTACAAGCGGTAATCACAAATGTTGCCACCTGTTTACCAACATTATACACACCCAAACCGGAAAGATTGTTTAACCTTTCCAGGATTAATACATCAGCTGAAGGGGCTGTGCTATGTAGAAAGGAAGCTAATGTTAGAGGCATCATGTCTCTTAATCCCCTTTTTACCTCAAACATGCTGAATCTCATCGTTCCTGCGCGATCCATGCTAAACCAAAGTGTTAATGCGATAATAGCATTTGAAACTGCGATGCCGAGTAGTTTTCCGGTTGCACCCAAATTAAAAACCAGACAATCATCAATGCAAAAAAGACATTTCCCACCACCTGAGATACTTCAGTAAAAAAGAAATATTTCCCTCTCCCCTCTATCCTGAATTCAACAAGTCTGAACGAGATCATGCCTGCTACTGATAAGAATTAAAAACATAATTGGTACATTAGGGAAATAGGAGATTGTAGTACCAGATATTAAAAAGTACAAATATACTATTACCATCCCAACTGCCATTAGCAGAAGATTCCAGAAAAAATTGAATATCACCAGATTAAGAAGAAGTTGCCGTTTTTCAGACGCTGCAAGTTCACGACTTCTGACAATATAATAATTCGTCAACGAGAGTATCGAAAATTGAGCAACTATATTATTTAACGCCGTGAAAAATGCCAGGATCCCAAAATCCTCCTTTGAGAGAAGAACAACAAACAGCGGAAACGACACAAAGGAAATTAATATCCCAACAACAGAGGTAGCAAAAAAGTATCCACTGTTCAAGATTAAAGAACTCAAACCGGAGGGGAGCAAGCTCAAAAAGAACTCTTTAATTTTGTTCATTTTGTCCAATAATCTCAAAAATTTGGTAATTAGACCCGGATGAGATCAATCTAATTTTTACATACTTCTTCAATTCTTCAGGAGAATAACTCAATTCATTTTCATTTCCACCAATCCAAACCAGATAGTTCTTCCCTTCGCCAAAATACCTTGATAGATTTTCTCTTTTTACTTCAATTTCATCAGAATTGTAAAAAACTTTCTTGGCGATTTCTTCGTCTGAACATAAGTGGCATAAAAGAGTAATTCGGGATTGTTGGAATATATATTATTCTCTGACTTCAGTTTTTTGACCATTTCCCCTTTCAAATTCGGAAGTCTTGCCTGAAATTCATCTGTGGAAATACCACCTGCTCCTTTTTGAATTCGGGTACTAAACGATCTTAAATCTGTGCGAAGATACACACCGACCGGAATCAACATCAGAATCAGACCGGCAACTACTAAAAATTTTCTGTTTTCCCATTTTGAAAGATTGTCCTGTAATATACCCAGCACTATCAAAAACACGATCAATAATGGAATAAATGCGGGGAATAACAATCTGTTATTTAGTCGGTCAAATGCTGAAACTGCAGTTGAGATAAATGTTCCGATCAAAAACAATGTTATAAAGATTAAGGGAATATCAATTCTACCAAAAACCTGAGAAAAAGGAACATCGATAATTTTCAGGCTCCTTGCGGCGAATAAGATTAAAATAGGAACCAGCATTAACACAGGGAAAACCCAGTACAAAAAAGTCTCCATTGAGATCATTTTTACTTCGAGGATACTGTAGATCGATTCTCCCCTCTCTCCAAACGGGGACCCGGCCAAATAATAATTCCTTAAAATCCACAAAAGAACAGGTATCAGTGTAACAACCGAGGCGACAATACTTTTGAAAAACCAACTCTTTTTGTCCCCACGATAAATCAAATATATAACCAATGGAAAAACTACAATACCGATATATTTTACAAAAAACAGTAGAACTATCAACACTGATAATAAGATGACCCTTTTTGTTGATAAATCATCTCTCCACTTCTCACATAGAAATAAAAATAACAACATAATTGGGATAAAAACAATCTCTGAAAAAGCAAAAACCCACACCAGATAGACGCCCGGAGCAATTATTAACAATCCCAATCCATAATATCGTAGGACGGAAGATTCAAATTTTTGTTTGAAAATGAGATATGAGAGAATAAATGTTAAGGAAAGAGATAAGATATTTAAGGAAGATAGGATTAAGTAATAATCCAGACCGGTCAAAACTTTAACAAATAAAATAATCAAGGAATAGCCGGGAGGCCAAAGGACAAATGGAGTACCTCCCAATCCAACAAATCCCTCCCCCTCCAACAGATTTGTTGAAAGAGCGATATAGTTCATTGTATCCCCTGTTAATCCAATTCCATATTTGGATGTACCGATTAGAAAGAGAATAATCCCGGTGAAGACAGATAGAGCCAAAACAACTCCATCGATAAGTTTCAGGCGTTTGTTGGAATTGGCGTTGTTATGCACCATTCGCCACTTCTCTTTAAACCCGCCCCTTTACAGCATCTGCAAATTCAACAAGTTTACCCCAATTTGTCTTATCTTCAAAGTAATTTCCGGTGACGACTATTTTTGCTCCTGAGTCAACCATCTTCCCTGCTGTTTCGGGTGTACGAATACCCCCGCCAACAATTACAGGAATTGAAATATTATCTGACACTGCCTTAACCATCTCAAAAGGTACCGGATTGTCTGCGCCAGATCCCCCTTCAAGATAAACAACTTTCATCCCGAGAAATTCGGCGGCAAGTGCAGTGGCTACTGCTATCTCCGGTTTATGTCTGGGAATTGGTGCGCTTCCACTCATATACTCAGCGGTGGTTCGCCTGCCTGATTCAATTAACATATATCCCGTTGAAATAGCTTCCAGGTTGTGTTTTTTGATCACAGGTGCTGCAATCACATGTTTTCCGATAAGATGTTCAGGGTTCCTTCCACTTATAATCGATAGAAACAGAATGGCATCCGCGAAAGGGGAAATTTGACTCAATGCTCCGGGAAATAT
Source organism: Ignavibacteriales bacterium (assembly GCA_016714125.1). GTDB lineage: Bacteria > Bacteroidota > Ignavibacteria > Ignavibacteriales > Ignavibacteriaceae > UTCHB3. The sequence goes on from JADJNX010000001.1 coordinate 559,615, forward strand.
TATCACCGGCAGATGTGTCAAATTTTTTAAAGTTTTTATCGCACTGTCAAAATCTCCCGAGACCATTAAACTGCCCCCAACTAAAAATCCATCCACTCCTGCGGAGGAACATTTATTGGCAAACTCTTCCAGATCTGTGTCGTGAAACCGGTCCGGATCAAGAAGTATAAAATAGAGCGCGCGTTGTTCTGATAATTTTGACAAAAGGGAGGAAAATAGGCTCATTAAATATTCGTTTTATTGTTGTTTTGCGTAATTTTCATATTATTCTATTAAAATTTAGCGAATTGGCATGGAAATTAAAAACAAAGATATCTTATTCCCACAATTCTGTGATTATAGTTGCAAATTTGCGGGTTTTGCAGGTAAAGAAGTAATCGGTGATTGCAGAAAAGAACTTGCTGTCTGGTGCAAACACTTCGAAAAATTTAATTACAAAAACTCAAAGTGTATTGCCTGTAAAAAGTCAGCGACTGAACCAAATAAATAGGTTCTATTTGATCACTTTTTTGAGTTCTTTTTCTAGTTCTGTATAAGACATCTTTTTCGGATAAAAACCAACCTCTTTCCCGTTACTGCTATAAATGGCAGTAGCGGGAATGGCACCATTCCAATCTTTATTTATCATCTCAATCAATACCTGATCATCTTTGAACTTGGCAACGTAATTATTAAATGGTGCTTTCATCTTTTTCAAAAAGGGCTCAATTTTGCTTTTTATTTCATCAGGATGATCCAAACTCACAGCAACATATTCAACCTTTGGGAAGTTTTTGGCAAGTTTTACAATATCAGGAAACTCTTCACGACATGGCACACACCAGGTAGCCCAGAAATTAATGAATAAAATACTTCCATCCCTGTTCTTTAACAGATTAGAAAGCCCTTTTTCATCAATTGTCTTTACTTCCTGTGACTGGGTATTGAAAGTTATCACAAGCAAAAACAAGCCAATCAGCGATAACAATCTACTCATGCAAATCCAAAATCATACCTAATAGTTAATATCTGGATTAAGACCTGACTAATCAACTCGTTTAATTGTACAGCCAAAAGCTTTCGTGCTTGATACAGAAACAGGCTTACCCGCCACTATTTCATCGAGTGCTTTTTGAAGATCATTGGATGTAACTTCTTCCACTCTTCTTTTATCATCAATTCTGCCATGATACAGAAGTTTTAAGTCACCGTTAAGGACATAAATCTCCGGAGTAAATGAAGCTGACAGTTGATCCGCAACAACATTTCCTTTATCCTTCAAAATGGTAAAACCCAGTCCATTATCTGCAGCATGCTTTTTGATTGCAGCAACATCTTCTGCTTTATTAGAATTGATCCCCAGGAAAGTTATTCCCTTTGCTGCATAATCTTTGGCAATAGCTGCCATACGGGAATTGTATGCATTTGAAACAGGACACTCTGTTGAAATGAACATCAACACAATCGCCTTCGACGATTTATAATCTGTTAACGAGTGTGTTTTCCCGTTTATATCGGGAAGTGAAAAATTGGTTATAACAGTGTCAAGTGTAGTTGAAGCCTGTTTTTCTGTAGCTACAGCTTCGTGTTTGGTACAAGCTGTGAAAACCAATGCCAGGGTAAGCAATGTTATAAATTTATACATGGGAAACCTTTTGTAATGAATGAGAGATTATAATAGTAACAAAGGAAAGAAGAGATAAAGTTCAGAAGAGGACAATTTATGGAAAGCTTTAAAATAAAAAAGCCCCAAAAAATGGGGCTTAAAAAATAAAACCGGCAGCTACCTACTCTCCCCCACACCTGCGCATGTAGTACCATCGGCGTATGTAAGCTTAACTTCTCTGTTCGAAATGGGAAGAGGTGTTTCCTTACAGCTATAACCACCGGAAAAAAATTGGGGTTGTTCAATAATAATTGAAAGAGTAGGATACAAATAATTGCATAAAATTAAAATAAAATTAATGGCAAGTCTCACGGCTTATTAGTACTGCTCAGCTGAATGTATTACTACACTTACACCTGCAGCCTATCAACCTCGTCATCTCCGAGGAGCCTTCAGTCCCGAAGGAGGGATATCTCATCTTGAAGCGTGTTTCGTGCTTAGATGCTTTCAGCGCTTATCACGACCGTACGCAGCTACCCAACGATGCCACTGGCGTGACAATTGGCGTACTGGAGGTACGTTCACTCCGGTCCTCTCGTACTAGGAGCGAGCTCTTCTCAAATATCCTGCGCCCGCATAGGATAGGGACCGAACTGTCTCACGACGTTCTGAACCCAGCTCACGTACCGCTTTAATTGGCGAACAGCCAAACCCTTGGGACCTTCTCCAGCCCCAGGATGCGATGAGCCGACATCGAGGTGCCAAACCTTACCGTCGATATGAACTCTTGGGTAAGATCAGCCTGTTATCCCCGGCGTACCTTTTATCCTTTGAGCGACGGCACTTCCACGCGCAGCCGTCGGATCACTAACTCCAGCTTTCGCTCCTGCTCGACCTGTATGTCTCGCAGTCAAGCTCCCTTATACGTTTACGCTCTTCGCATGATTACCGACCATGCTGAGGGAACCATTGAGAGCCTCCGTTACATTTTAGGAGGCGACCGCCCCAGTCAAACTACCCGCCTAACACTGTCCCTGACCCGGATTCACGGATCGAGGTTAGAATCCAATTAAAACAAGGGTGGTATTTCACCGTTGACTCCACCGATACTAGCGTACCAGCTTCATAGTCTCCCACCTATCCTACACATGCTTTAACCGAACCCAATATTAGGGTGCAGTAAAGGTGCACGGGGTCTTTCCGTCCATATGCGGGTAACCGGCGTCTTCACCGGTACCACAGTTTCACCGAGCCCGTAGCTGAGACAGCGCCCAAGTCGTTACACCATTCGTGCAGGTCGGAACTTACCCGACAAGGAATTTCGCTACCTTAGGACCGTTATAGTTACGGCCGCCGTTTACCGGGGCTTCGATTCAAAGCTTCGCTTGCGCTGACCTCTCCTCTTAACCTTCCGGCACCGGGCAGGTGTCAGACCATATACTTCGTCTTGATTGACTTCGCAGAGTCATGTGTTTTTGTTAAACAGTCGCTTGGGCCATTTCTCTGCGGCCCCCCTTAGTTTACTTAGTGAATAATTCACCAAAAGGGGCACCCCTTATCCCGAAGTTACGGGGTTAATTTGCCGAGTTCCTTAACAATGCTTCTCCCGCTCGTCTTAGGATCCTCATCCTCATCTACCTGTGTCGGTTTGCGGTACGGACGGACAAAGACCTCCTGTACGAAGTTTTTCTCGGCAACATGCTTGGGGCCACTTCGAGCTATATGCTCCCGTATTCGGCTCTCGGCCTTAATGAGAGGCGGATTTGCCTACCTCTCAGCCTACCACCTTAAACCAACTGATCCACCAGTTGGCTGACCTTACGCTTTTGCGTCACTCCTTACAGTCAAACAGTCTTTACCCGGTACGGGAATATTAACCCGTTACCCATCGCCTACGCCTTTCGGCCTCAACTTAGGACCCGACTAACCCTGAGTCGATTAACGTAGCTCAGGAAACCTTAGACTTGCGGTGAACAGATTTCTCATCTGTTTTATCGTTACTTATGCCTACATTTTCTTTTGTAACCGCTCCAACATACCTCACGGTACACCTTCACTGCTGTTACAATGTTCCTCTACCAATAAAAAATTAATTCTATTCCATAACTTCGGCGCACAGTTTAAGTCCCGTTTATTGTCGACGCCGAGTCGCTTGACTAGTGAGCTATTACGCACTCTTTAAATGAATGGCTGCTTCTAAGCCAACATCCTAGTTGTCTAAGCAACTCAACATCCTTTATCTGTTAACTGTGACTTGGGGGCCTTAGTTGATGGTCTGGGTTGTTCCCCTCTTGGCCGCGGAGCTTATCCCTCGCAGCCTGACTCCCGGAGAACATATTAATGGAATTCGGAGTTTGTCTGGGTTTGGTACCGTTGTGACAGCCCTAGCCCAATCAGTGCTCTACCTCCATAAGACTATAGTCCGAGGCTAGCCCTAAAGCTATTTCGAGGAAAACGAGCTATTTCCGAGTTTGATTAGCCTTTCACCCCTACCCTCAGTTCATCCAAGCGGTTTTCAACCCACACTAGTTCGGACCTCCATGAGGTTTTACCCTCACTTCATCCTGACCAAGGGTAGATCACCCGGTTTCGCGTCTACCGCCTGTTATTTTATACGCCCTGTTAGGACTTGCTTTCGCTAAGGCTACGTTCCTGAAGAACTTAACCAACAACAGACGAGTAACTCGTAGGCTCATTATCCAAAAGGCACGCTGTCACTCCAATAAATTGGAGCTCCAACCGTTTGTAAGCACATGGTTTCAGGTACTATTTCACTCCCTTAATAAGGGTTCTTTTCACCTTTCCCTCACGGTACTGGTTCACTATCGGTCACAAGAGAGTATTTAGTCTTAGGAGATGGTTCTCCCGGATTCCCACAAACTTCCACTTATTTCGTGGTACTTGGGAACATATTTCACAGAGTCGTAATATTTTCGCTTACAAGACTGTCACTTTCTGTGGTTGACCTTCCCAGGTCATTCAACTAATATTACGATTTTTTACTCTTCGAGTCATTGGCAATAGACTCTAAATGTGTCCACGACCCCGTCAATCCTAAGGTTGCCACCATTAACAGATTGATCGGTTTAGACTTTTTCCCTTCCGCTCGTCACTACTCAGGAAATCACTATTGTTTTATATTCCTCCAGGTACTTAGATATTTCAGTTCCCTGGGTTAGCCTCAACTACCCTATGTGTTCAGGTAGAGATAAATGAGTATTACCTCATTTGGGTTGCCCCATTCGGAGATCTACGGGTCGGAGACTGCTTCCGTCTCACCGTAGCTTTTCGCAGGTAGCCGCGTCCTTCTTCGCCTTCTTGGTGCCAAGGCATCCACCATGTGCCCTTAGTAACTTAACCAAAAAACTTTATTCTAATGTTATGCTTTTTGTTCGCATTTATAATGAAATTGTTAAATTTCTATGGACAAAATATTTGTATCCTAGTAAATCGATTTATAAAAATCAATTTTACTCTTTCAATATGTCAAAGAACAACCTTGTGGAGCTAAACGGGATCGAACCGTTAACCTCCGCCTTGCAAGGGCGGCGCTCTCCCAATTGAGCTATAGCCCCTTAATTGTTTAATTAAGGGAATATCCGTTGTGTGTTTAGAGCACTTTCCCTAATAGTGGGCCTGAGAGGAGTTGAACCACTGACCTCACGCTTATCAGGCGTGCGCTCTAACCATCTGAGCTACAGGCCCAAATCAAAAGACCTTTCGGTCCTGAACTCATACAGTATAAAAAGAACAAAAAAAATGTGGATACATCGGAGATATAAATGATAAGACAACCTGTTACTCTTAGAAAGGAGGTGATCCAGCCGCACCTTCCGGTACGGCTACCTTGTTACGACTTAGCCCCAGTTACCAGTTTTACCTTAAATAGCTCTCTCCTTGCGGTTGAGTCACTATCTTCGGGTACCCCCGGCTTCCATGGCTTGACGGGCGGTGTGTACAAGGCCCGGGAACGTATTCACCGCGTCATGCTGATACGCGATTACTAGCAATTCCAACTTCATGGAGTCGAGTTGCAGACTCCAATCCGAACTGAGGCCGCTTTTTAGGGATTCGCTCCATCTCGCGATTTTGCTGCCCGTTGTGGCGGCCATTGTAGCACGTGTGTAGCCCTAGGCGTAAGGGCCATGCGGACTTGACGTCATCCTCACCTTCCTCACTACTTGCGTAGGCAGTTCCATTAGAGTGCTCGGATTGCTCCGGTGGCAACTAATGGTAAGGGTTGCGCTCGTTGCGGGACTTAACCCAACACCTCACGGCACGAGCTGACGACAGCCATGCAGCACCTGTACTTATGCCCTTGCGGGAAACCTGCTTTCACAGCCGGTCATAAGCTTTTCAAGCATAGGTAAGGCTCTTCGCGTTGCATCGAATTAAACCACATGCTCCACTGCTTGTGCGGGCCCTGTCAATTCCTTTGAGTTTCAACCTTGCGATCGTACTTCCCAGGTGGAGTGCTTAATGCGTTAGCTGCGACACCGAAAAATCCGGCATCTAGCACACATCGTTTACAGCGTGGACTACCAGGGTATCTAATCCTGTTTGCTCCCCACGCTTTCGCGCCTCAGCGTCAATAATGGACCAAGAAGCAGCCTTCGCAATTGGTGTTCTTCCAGATATCTACGTATTTCACTACTACACCTGGAATTCCGCCTCTCTCTTCCACATTCAAGAACAGCAGTATCAATGGCAGTTTTGCAGTTGAGCTGCAAGATTTCACCACTGACTTGCTATCCCGCCTACGCGCCCTTTACACCCAGTGAATCCGGACAACGCTTGCCCCCTACGTATTACCGCGGCTGCTGGCACGTAGTTAGCCGGGGCTTCCTCTGAGCATACAGTCATCCAGATTAATAATCTGTCTTTCGTCTGCTCTCACAGGAGTTTACGATATAGAATACCTTCATCCTCCACGCGGCGTTGCTGGGTCACTCTTTCGAGCATTGCCCAATATTCCTCACTGCTGCCTCCCGTAGGAGTCTGGACCGTGTCTCAGTTCCAGTGTGACTGATCATCCTCTCAGACCAGTTACTGATCGTAGCCTTGGTGTGCCGTTACCACACCAACTAGCTAATCAGACGCAAGCCTATCCCAAGGCGGTAAACCTTTAACAACATATCCATGCGGATCCGCTGCATTATGAGGTATTAGCGCCGATTTCTCGACGTTATTCCTTACCTTGGGGCAAGTTACTTACGCGTTACGCACCCTTGCGCCACTCTACGGTCAGATTGCTCCTTCCGTCAAGTTGACTTGCATGTGTTAGGCACGCCGCCAGCGTTCGTCCTGAGCCAGGATCAAACTCTCCGTTGTAAATTGATTGTAAGCCTTTATAACAGTTTTTGTCATCTTATCATCTGGTCTCTACCAGATGCATCCACTAAAAAAAAGAACGTTTTTTCCGTTTGAAGAATTTTTCCGAAACGGGCTTCTAACTTACGAAAAAGTTTCTATTCAAGTCAAGTTAAATTAAAAATAATTTTAACTTTTTTGAGAAAAATTTTCTCGTCAGTTACACCTCGTACGGCGTCATTCAATAAGTTTAAGAACTTAAAAACAAACAGTCTTCAAACTTACGACTATTTTTAATTCTGTGCAAGTGAAAAAGAAGAATATTTAAAGTTTTTTTCAACTTTATTTCGCTTTTCCGTTTGTCTTGCGCTTACAGTATGTAATGAACTTAAATAATTCAAAAAATTTGAGCCTCTAATAAAAGGGTTTCGAACAACATTTCCAAATTATTTCTTTATTATTTTTTTCTTTATTTTCATTAACACTTCAAATAGTTCTTTTTATATCTGTTTTTATTCGCTTTTTTCTTTCCGCTTCTCTTTCTAATTTCATGTTATTTATGTATGTTATACTCACTATCTAACAATTTATCAGAGCTAATTATGTCCCGTCTTTTAATTCTTGGTGGTGGCATTGCCGGACAGACTGCTGCCCTCCACGCACGACGAAAACTCGCCAATAATCATGAAGTTGTTGTTGTTACCCCTAACTCAAAGTGGAACTGGATACCCTCAAACATCTGGGTTGGAGTTGGTGTCATGTCTGTTGACCAGGTTACTTTCCACCTGGAAGAGATATATAAAAAAGAAGGAATAGTTTATCATCAGGCAAAAGCAATGAGTATTCACCCCGAAGGGGATGCAAATTCTTCCTCCCCTTTTGTAACAATCGAATATACAAAATCCGGAATTGAGGGGACAACTGAGAAGTTAACCTACGATTATTTGATAAATGCCACAGGTCCAAAACTCAAATTTGAAGCTACCAAGGGACTGGGTCCCGAAAATAATAGTCTTTCTGTATGCACTGCAGGTCATGCAGCTCAAACTTCTTCGGCACTTGATGAAATTGTTAAAGCAATGAAAAAGGGTGAAAAAAAGAAATTTCTTATCGGCACCGGGCATGGCAACTGTACCTGTCAAGGTGCAGCTTTTGAATATTTGTTTAATATAGAGTATGAATTAAGAAGAAGAGGTGTACGCGATAAGGCGGAAATCACATGGATTTCAAATGAACAAGAGCTTGGAGATTTTGGAATCGGTGGAATGCACCTGAAAAAAGGTGGATATATCACCCACTCGAAAGTTTTTACCGAGTCTCTTTACTCTGAAAGAGGAATTAAATGGATCACCAGAGCTCATGTCAACGAGGTTGAAAAAGACCAAATACATTATGAAACTCTTGATGGCAAATATTTTGATGAAACTTTCGACTTTGCGATGCTTCTTCCCCCCTTTTCCGGAGTTGGAATAAAAGCTTTTAACAAAGCCGGAACAGATATTACAAGTGATCTTTTTGCTGCGAATGGTTTTATGTTGGTTGATGGCGACTATGGTAAAAAGAGTTACGAGGATTGGAGCCCTGAAGATTGGCCCAAAACCTATCAATCCCCAAAATACAAAAATATTTTTGCCGTGGGGATCGCATTTGCGCCTCCACATCCGATATCTCAACCGGTTTCAAGTCCAAATGGAACTCCAATCTTCCCCACACCTCCAAGAACAGGAATGCCTTCAGGTGTTATGGCAAGACAAGTTACATATAATATTGTTGACATGATAAATGGAAAGAGTGATCACCCAACCAGGGAAGCATCACTGGCTAATATGGGAGCTGCTTGTATCGCTTCAGCCGGAACCGGTTTCTTTAACGGAACTGCTGTTTCAATGACAATGTACCCAATCATCCCCGATTTCAACAAATATCCCGAAACAGGAAGAGAACTTCGTTACACATCCGGTGAAATAGGATTGGCGGGACATTGGATAAAACATTTCCTCCACTTTGCATTCATTTATAAAGCCAAAGCAAATCCTCTTTGGCGCATCATTCCCGAATAGGAGAACTAAAATGACAAAAAGAGATCCATACGGACAAAATTATTATACACCGGTTCCAACAAACTTCACAAAAAGAATGCGAACAAACCTGTTTTGGCAGTTCCTCAGGTTCTTAACCATCAATATCAAGATGCTCAGGATGGTCAGAAAACATTGATTAAACCTTCTTCCCCTGGATCCTTTTCCTTAGCTCCGCATAATTTGGGAGGATTTTCCTGAGTTCGGCATAAAAATGTTCTGAGTGATTCATTTGTTTGAGGTGACAGAGTTCGTGGATGATTACATAATCTATCAGTTCTGGTTCAAGTGACATGAGGAGAGGCGAGAGGAAAATCTCTTTTTTTGATTGTGCAGAAGCCCCACTTCCCTCTCATTTTTTTGACTCTGACTACGGAGGGGTTAAATCCGTGTCGGGCTGCGAGGTGTTGTGTGCGGGGTATAAGATATTTAGCTGCTGTGCCATTAAGATAACCTCGGTAGAGCTCCTGGGTCGTCTCTTTGGCTCCCTGCGGGCTCTCTATTGTTAACTCTGAGGTTTCTTTGTTGAAATTGATGACATGTTTACGAAGAAAAAGGTTGTAATGATGTTCAACCTTTATATCCTCCCCAAACAGCTTATAAGGTGATTCCTCTTTTTTGTGTACTAAAAGATGAATGTGCCTCTCGAGGAATTTCCTTTTACTTTCAAGAAAATTCCTCGCTTCTTCAAATGATCCCCTTTCGGGAATCACCAATTCAAAAAGTCCGGTCTGGTTGATTCTGATAGCCACAATCTTTGCTCTCCTGCTCCTTCTTACTGAACAGAGGAGTTTATGCCCGGCAATCATTACTTCAAGCTGATCAGCAGCCGGCTTCATCGACTCTTTTTATAGGTTGAACCCTCTTTTGTATCCTGAATTGTTATGCCCAGAGTGAGAAGCTCATTTCGTATCTTGTCGGAGAGAGCATAATTTTTCTCCAGTTTGGCATCAACTCTCAATTTGAGAAGAAGTTGAATAAGTTCATCCTCGAGCCCGGAATCAAAACTCTCCACCTTTTCGGTGCGAAGAATTCCAAGCACCCCATCAGCAGTTTTCTTAAGAAAATCGAGTACCCCTTCATAAAACTCACGGGTTAGATTCTCCCCGGCAGCGATATAAGTATTCACTTCCTTGATAAAATCAAACACAACAGCTATTGCCTTCGGTGAATTAAAATCATCATCCATTGCTTCTTTAAATGCCAAATAACTTTTTTCGAAATCGAAAGAATGGGCTCCCGGTGCCGGTTTACCGGCAAGAGTCGATTTAACCGTATCAAAAAGGTTATTCAATTTCTCAAGTCCACGATCTGCACTTTCAAGAGCTTCGGCTGTAAAATTTAAAGATGAAGCATAATGTGTCTGTTCGTAGAAGAAGCGGAGTGTCTCCGGTTTATATTTCTTCACCATGTCTCTAAGATTAAAAACATTCCCAAGCGATTTCGACATTTTTTCATTATCGATATTCAAAAATCCAAAATGCATCCAGATTCGAGCGAAAGGTTTCCCGGTCGCTCCTTCACTTTGAGCAATTTCATTTTCATGGTGTGGAAAAATAAGATCACTTCCACCGCAGTGGATATCAAAAGTGTCTCCAAGATGTTTGCAAGACATTGCCGAGCACTCAATATGCCAGCCGGGTCTTCCTTTTCCCCATGGACTCTCCCAAAATGGTTCTCCCGGTTTGGCTGATTTCCATAAGGCAAAATCAAGAGGGTCTCTTTTGATCTCGTTCACTTCTACTCGTGACCCCGACTCCAGATTGTCGATATTCTTCCCGGAAAGTTTTCCGTATCCTTCAAACTTACGAATCTCGTAAAACACATCACCATTTACTTCGTAAGCTTTACCATTTTTAATTAATGCCTCAATCATTGCGATAATCTCAGGAATATGTTCAGTTGCCTTGGGGTTTATATCGGCGCGAAGCAATCCCAGTTTATCAATATCTTCAAAAAAAGCATCGGAAAATTTCTTTGCAACTTCCTTTGAATCAATTCCCATCGCATTTGCCTTATTAATAATCTTATCATCGATATCTGTAAGATTCATAGCAAATTTAACTTTATAACCGGAGTAGATGAGGTAGCGGCGAACAATATCCGACATCACAAAAGATCTTGCATTCCCAATATGGAAATAATCATATACCGTTGGTCCACAGGAGTACATCGTAACTTCTGCCGGATTTAATGGAATAAAATCTTCTTTTTTGCGTGTAAGTGTGTTGTAAATCTTTAACATAACAATCTGTAATTTTATTTAAACAAAAATTAATACCTGATACCTAATACTTAATATCTAATACTTAATACCTAAATTTTCAGTTTTTCAACCAAAAGTTTAATATCTTTGGGTAAATCTGAATCAAACCTTAAAAACTCTTTGGTATGGGGATGAAAGAATCCCAGTGTTTTGGCATGAAGCGCCTGTCTTGGCATAATCTCTAATAAGTTATCGACTCTGGACCTTATTTTTGGCAGTTGGTCACCACATCTGATAACATTCCCTCCATAAACTTCATCCCCAAAAATTGGATGCCCGGTTCCTGAAAGATGAACTCTAATCTGATGTGTCCTGCCTGTTTTTAATTTTAAACTGACGAGTGATGCAAACTCAAACTCTTCAATCACTTCATAATATGTATGAGCAAACTTCCCTTCATCCTTACTCATCGTAAAAAGTTTTCTGTCTCTTTTACTCCGAGTAATATAAGATTGAACTTCCCCTTTTTTCTCCTTAAACAAACCCCATGCAACTGCTTGATATTCTCTTTCGATAGTATGAGCAGAAAACTGGGCTGCAAGCCGCGAATGTGTAATATTATCCTTCGCAATTAACAGAAGTCCACTTGTATCTTTGTCAATTCTGTGAACAATCCCGGGACGGGTGGTCGGATCGTTAATATCGCTTAATTTTTGTTTGTGAAACAGGAGAGCATTTACGAGGGTGCCGGTGTAGTGACCTATCGAGGGGTGTACAACAAGACCGGGTGGTTTGTTGATGATCATTAAATATTCATCTTCAAAAACTACATCAATGGGGATATCTTCAGCTTCTGCGGTTTCAGGTCTGGGTGCACATGGGAGTGTAAACACAATTTCATCCCCGGAGTAACCTTATAATTCGATTTGATAACCTTACCGTTTGCGGTTACAAGTCCGGCTTCAATATGTTTTTGGATTCTTGTACGAGTGGCGTTTTCTACCGAATTGGCAAGAAAAGTATCAACCCGCTCTTTCCTCTTACAATCGGAGATTTCATATCTAAAGATCTTTTCGGTTATTATCTTTGCCATCTGTCGGTTCCTCTGAAATTTCACTCTCCGTCTCTGACGGAAGTGATATCTTCCTTACAGGGCGTTCAGTATTCCCTTCAATATCAGTTTCAACATCTGTAACATTATCAAGATCTGATTTGGTCGATTCTGTTACCTCACCGGCAGGAATTTCTTCTCCCACAACTTCATGCTCTTCTTTGCCGTAAAAGATAAACAAAACAGCAACACCGAGAGAAACAGCAACATCTGCAATGTTAAAGATCGGAAAACTGTCGATGTAATATCCAAAAATGTTAACATCAAAAACTACATGAAAAAAATCAACAACATGCCCGTAGAACAGAGGTGCATATCCAAAAAGAGCCCCGTAAAAGACTCTATCGATCATGTTTCCAACTGCCCCGGCAAGGATAAGAGCGAGTCCAAAAGCTGCGCCTTTGTTCTTCTCTACAATTTGTTTCATGTAATAAACGATGAAAACACTGGCAACTACTGAAATAAGGGAAACTCCCACTTTTACGATCGGATTTAACTCGATCCCAAATGCTATTCCCTTGTTTTCAACAAAAGTAAGTCTGAAAAAACTTCCAAGAACAGGTTTTGACTCACCGAGGTACATACCGTCATAATCAATTCCCAAAAAAGGTATGGTAAACCCCTTAACGGCAAGTTTGAACAACTGGTCGAGCAAAACAAGTATTCCTGAGAAGTAGAGCAGCTTTACATAAAGTCTGTCTGATGCAACTGTGTTAATAAGTCTTTTTCTTCTTTTCTTGCTTCAATTTTACGGGCAAACAATGCTGACTGTGAGGTACAGCAAGAAGTCGCTCTCTTGGTATTAGCGGACAGGTATCACAAAGGTTTTGTGGTTCATCGATACATTCGATGCACAAACCGTAGGTACCGGCATCAATTCTTTTAAGTGCTTCATCGAGATATCCAAGGAATTTTCCTTCTCTCTGGGCATAAAGAAATGTTTTTTCGCGTTCCATGGCGTCAGTTCCCTGTTCAGCCATGTGCAATGAGTATGGAGAATTTTCGTTAATATACTCACCTGTGGTGGGGTCCATCATTCTGTCGCGCAAATTTTGCAACTGCTGAATGATCTCCTCTCTTTTTCAAGAATCACAGCACGAAAGTATTCCAACTCATCGGCAGTGTATCTCGTTTTTCTTGGTGAAGCATTTTCCTCACCCAAGATTTTGTTTTCTTCCATCGGTATCTCCTATTGTACTTCTAAATTTTATTGATCTCAATTTTACAATTGTGGTCGCCAATCTTCCACTCCTGTGTATATCCTGATCCAAATTCCTGTTCCTGTAAATTTTCAGCAAGGGTTTCACCTTTGATATAATACTGAAAAATGTTAACGGCATTTTTAATCTCTTCATCCCCGGAGTAAACGATATTTATTTTATCAATTACTTCAAATCCGGCATCTTTTCTCATGTTCTGAACGCGGTTTACAAACTCTCGTGCAAAGCCTTCATCTCTCAATTCAGGTGTAATTTCAGTGTCAAGAGCAACAGTAAAGGCACCCTCAGATTCAACAAGCCAGCCTTCTATCTCAGAGCTTATTATTTCAACATCAACGGGATCAACCTCAATTTGGCTGCCGTTAATGTTCAAAATAACCTTTTCACCTCTTAATAATATGCCTATTTCCTCTGCACCAAATTCCCTGATTGCTGATGCAACGGGTTGAACAGATTTACCATGTTTGGTACCCAATGTCCTAAAATTTGGTTTGGCACTCTTTTTTACAATTCCGGAATCATCAGTAAGGATTATAAGTTCTTTGATGTTAACTTCCTCAAGAATCACTTCCTTCATCGTCTCGAGTGGTTCTTTTAACCTGCCGGCAACGGCAACCATTATCTTTTTAAGAGGTTGTCTCACTTTCAAATTGTGTTTTGCGCGCATCGATCTGGTGATATACACAACTCTCTGAACGGCATCCATCTTCTCTTCAAGCTCTGTTTCCCTGTAAGTTACTACAGGAAATTTGCAAAGATGAACAGATTCTTCTGCTCCCGCTGTGTCGCTTGTCAATCGTTTGTAAAGATCTTCTGCTATAAACGGTGCAAACGGTGAAATAAGTTTCGAAACTGTTAATAAACATTCATGCAGTGTTTGATAAGCCGAAAGTTTTGCCTCAGTCAAATCCGATTTCCAAAACCTTCTCCTGCTCCTTCTAACATACCAGTTTGAAAGTTCATCTATTGTAAAGCTCATCACAGCTCTCGCCGCTCTGGTAACATCATAAACATCCATAGAGGTTTCATATTCCTCAACAAGACCATTAAGTTTCGAGATTATCCATCTGTCAATCTCAGGTCTTTTCGCATATTCAACCAATTCTTTATCGTTCACAAAACGGTCGATGTTGGCATAAAGCGAAAAAAAGGAATAAGTATTGGTTAATGTACCAAAAAACTTCCTCTGAATTTCACCAAGATCATCCTCATTAAAAAGCGTCGGCTTCCATGGGGGATTGTTCGCAACCAAATACCATCTTGTGGCATCCGCTCCATATTTATCAAATAACAGAAACGGATCAACCGAGTTACCGCGGCTTTTCGACATCTTTTTCCCCTCTTTATCGAGGATCAAATCGTTCACCAGAATGTTTTTATAAGCCGGTGAATCAAAAGCATCGTGGAAATTGCATGTAATGTATAAAACCATCCTCTGGTCTGATCAATTCCTTCAGAAATAAAATCTGCCGGGAAGTTCGCTTCAAACAATTCCTTGTTCTCAAATGGATAATGATACTGAGCGAAAGGCATAGCTCCTGAATCGTACCATACATCTATCAGTTCAGGTGTTCTCCTGTAAACCTTGCCGTCTTTTTCAAAAATTATTCTGTCAACAAACGGTTTGTGAAGATCAATATCTTCAAGTTCAGAAACGGGTGTCCGTTTTCCATCCTGCTCGTAGATTCCCTGTTTTAGATCTTCAATGCTTCCAACAGCAAACATATCTTTACCGTCATCCGTTACCCAGATTGGAAGTGGTGTTGCCCAAAAGCGATCACGCGAAAGCGCCCAGTCTTTGTTATCCTCAAGCCAGTTCCCAAATCGTCCGGTCCCAATTTCGGGGGGTGCCCAATTGATTGTCTTATTAAGTTCAACCATTCTGTCTGCAACCGAAGTGGTTTTTATAAACCATGATTCGCGAGCGTAATATATAATAGGCACATCATCAAATCTCCAACTGAAAGGGTAGGAGTGTTCAATGGTCTCTTTTTTGTAAAGTTTCCCTTCGGCTCTCAATTTCTGAATAATGCCGGCATCGGCATCTTTCACAAACTGATCTGCAAAATCGGTAATTTCCGCTGTAAACCTTCCACCTCTTGTAACAGGCTGAAGCATTGGAAGTCCATATTTTTTGGAGATATCATAATCATCCTGACCAAATGCAGGTGCAATATGAACAATTCCTGAACCATCTCCTGTGCTTACAAAATCAGCATTCAGTGTGTAAAAAGCTTTTTGTCCGGTTGAACATAGTCCATAAGCTGTTCGTATTCAACATACTCAAGCTCACTTCCCTTAAACGACTCGAGTATCTCATAATCCTCACCCAGAACTGAAAGTCGTTCTTTGGCGAGTACCATTTTGATCTCTTTATGCAAAACCTTTACATACTCAACATCGGGTCCCAGTGCCAAAGCCACATTGGAGATTAAAGTCCAGGGTGTGGTTGTCCAAACCAGAAAATGGTAATCAGCATCTTTCGCTTTAAATAGAACATAAACAGAAGGATCCTTTGTCATTCTGTAACCCAAAGCAAGTTCGTGACTTGAAAGCACAGTTTCTGCTTTGGGATCCTGGGGTACAATCTTATAATCTTTAAATATTAATCCCTTGTCAAACAAGGTTTTAAGTGACCACCAGACTGATTCGATATAATTATTTGTACAAGTAATATAAGCCGACTCAAGATCAATCCAGTATCCCATCCTGTCGGTCATCTTTTCCCACAGGTCTTTATAGGTAAATACTGAAAGCCTGCATGCTTCGTTGTATTTTTCGACTCCAAATATTGGAATGTCAGCCTTACTTTTTATGCCAAGTTGTTTTTCAACTTCAATTTCAACAGGCAGTCCGTGTGTATCCCAACCCGCTCTGCGTTGAACCTGATATCCCTGAAGTGTTTTATATCTGCAAATCAAATCTTTTAAAGTTCTTGCCATTACATGATGAATACCCGGCTTGCCGTTGGCGGTTGGTGGTCCCTCATAGAATGTAAAACTTTTATCAGCCGGCCTTGATTCAACCGACTTTTCAAAAATATTTTTCTCTTTCCAGAATTTTAAAACTTCACTCTCAATTTCAGGGTATTTGAAGTTTTCAGGATATGGCTTGTACATTTTTACTTAAATCTCTCTGATTATTTCATCTGATTTTTATACTGCTCGAGTAATTGTTTCTCAGTATTCACCAGCATTTTTCATTCATTTTCCAATTTTTCTTTTTCATTTTTCATCTTTTGAAGCTCCTGCTGTGCCTCAAATATTATTTTTTGAGCTTCAAGCCTCGCTTTTTCGACGATCAATTCTCCATTTTTTTCAAAAAATGTAGCTTCAAATATAGGTTCTTTTTCTGAATCTGTATGTGATATTTCCTTTGCACTCTCTTTAACTGCTGAAAAATCAACTACTTCACTCTTAAGGAAATTCTCTCTACTATCAGATTCATACTCTCTGTTTTGTTCATCATCATCACTCATCCCATCATACTCAGCACTTACGACCTCATCATCACTCACATTATCTGATATTTCCTCACCGCTCTCTTTGTTTTCCCTCACGAAAATCATCAAGGTCTTCTTCACTTTCATTGAATCTTAGGACACAGCTATTCCGGCCAAATAAAACAAAAGAAGAGACAAGTGTCCCGTTTATTGCCGCATTCACAAGGAATTTGAATGCCGAGGTGTCACTTGTTTTTCTGACGACAAAAAAGAGTTCATGACTCAACGCACCGGCTGTTCCAAGAATCATTGCCCAAAGCGCAAACTTAAAAGATACACCTCTGTCAAATCCTTCACCGATCAACCAGCCGGAAACAAACGACACGATCATAAGAACAAAAAGCCTGGAGTAAAAAACGGAGCCAACCGAGGTTACACCGTCAAGAAACCAGGAAGAACTTCCTGCAACTGCAATCGAAAGAAGGAAGCCAATTATTCCGATAAACTTCTTAAATGTCATTTTAATCTTCTGATTACTTCTGTAAATACTTTTGTCATTTTGGGTTCTGCAATTCCGGCAGCATCCAACGTCTCTTGTAGTGTAACGGGTTTAAGTGAATCCGGAAAACATTCATCTGTTACGATACTCATACCCAAGACTCTCATTCCCATATGATTCGCGACTATATTCGCAGGAATTGTTGACATCCCAACTACATCAGCTCAATTGCTCTAAGAAATCGATATTCGGCTCTTGTCTCAAGACTGGAACCTGAAACTGCAACATATACTCCTTGTGAAGTTTTATTCTGTTATCCAATGCAGCTTCTTCCGCCAAAGCAATAAGTTCAAGTGAATACGGTTCGCTCATATCTGGGAATCTTGGTCCAAGTTCGTCATAGTTTTTACCAATCAGGGGATTGTCTCCTAAAAGATTGATGTGATCTATCATTATCATGATGTCCCCTCTTCTGTAAAAAGGATTCATCCCGCCGCAGGCATTCGAAACAAAAAGAGTTTCCACTCCAAGATATTTCATTACTCTTACAGGAAAAGTAATCTGCTGCATCGTGTATAACCTTCGTAATAGTGGAACCGACCCTGCATAGCAACAACCTTCTCGCCATGGATGGTACCAAATATCAACCGCCCTTTATGCGATTCAACGGTTGAAACCGGAAAATTTGGAATATCCTCATATTCTATGGTCAATTCAATATCGATCTCTTTCACTAATGCACCTAATCCCGTTCCCAGGATTATTCCGTATTTATAATCTTTAGAGGTTTTAGTCCTTAAAAATTCAAGTGTCTCTTTAATTTTTTCAAGCATATTATTCATTTTAGTCATCCACAATATTGTTTAAATCAATTTTTTCCGATCCCCCGGCGAAAAACATCTCAGCAAGCTTTTTACGCTTCTGCTCTTCGTCGCTCAAAGGAACTTTCTTTTTAATTTCTTCAGGTTTTTCAGTATCGACTTTATACTCCACCACTTCCGGTGGCTCAGGCATTTCGATCTTTGTGATCACTGTTTCTCTTTCCGGCACATTTGAATTTATCATTTCTGAAGATGCATCCACAGCTGCTATAACAGAATCTGTTGGCTCCACCTTAGCTTCAGAAATTTCCTCCACCAATTTTACTTCAGGCATTTTGTCGATACTCTTTGTCTTTAGTCCCAGCAAATTTTCTTGTGTATCCACCATTGCAGATAACCGTGCTATCAGCCATGCCATTCTTTCTTCCAGTTCAGCAATATGAGTTTGAAGTTTTATCGCTTTATCCTGAGAGTCTCCAAGTATAACCGTTGCCTCATTTCCTGCTTCTTCAACAATTCTGGCTGCTTCGTCATTAGCTTTTTGAAGTGCCAGCCCCGATGATTCCTGGGCAGCTATCAACGCTTTTTGTAAACTGTCTTCAATCGTTTTATATCTTTCGATATCGAGATTTAAATGATCAACAGTCCGGCGGAGAGTTTCATTTTCTTTAAGTGCCGATTCAACCTCTTCGGCAACCTTTTCAAGGAAATCATTAACTTCACCAATGCTGTAACCTCTCACCGCTTTGCTAAATTCCTGTCGTTTGATATTTACAGGTGATAATTTCATATCGTTTCCTTAATTCCTTTCACCAAAAATTGCTGTGCCAATTCGTAAAAATGTTGCACCTTCCTCAATGGCAATGAGGTAATCTCCGGTCATCCCCATCGAGAGTTCTTTTATGCCGCTATAACCCGCCCGGTGTAGTTCCTCAACCAAAAGTCTTGTCCTCCTGAATGAGTCTCTTATTATAGTTATATCATCCACAAAGGGAGCCATGGTCATAACACCGACAACTTCAATATTATTCATCCCGGTTGATTCCCCCGGCAAGATTAAATACATCCTCAACCTCGGCACCTGATTTTGAAGTCTCAAAAGAAGATTTAAACTCGAGAAACACTTTTTGAATTTTCCCCTTTTTCTCTGCTTGTTTTTGGATCTCCGCGAGAATTTTAACTGAGTCAACCGAATGTATATAGTCGGCACTTCCTGTTACATATTTTACTTTGTTTGTTTGAAGTGTCCCAATGTAATGCCACTTCAGATCCTGGTCGCTGAGAATGGCATATTTATCCCTGAATTCCTGAGCATAGTTCTCTCCAAAATGGACCTGACCTGCTGAAATCGCCTCACGAATCCGGTCAATTTCGAAGAGTTTGCTAACTGCAATCAGTGTAACCGAATCTGCTTCCCTGCCCGTTGAAAGGCATTTGGCTGCTATCAGCTCTTTTAAATGGAGTAAATTTTTTCTGATCAATTTTTTTCTAATCATAATAAACAGGAACGCTAAATTAGAGTTTTCTTAGGAATTAATCAATTTTTTTTTGATAGGGGGTTCGGAGGAATATGTATCGCAACGGAGAGGTTTAAAATGACAAAAGCGGGCAAGCCCGCTTTTGTTCTCAAGAATATACTTTTGCAAGTAAGAATGAAGTTGGATTACTTCTTTTCTGTTTTGGTATCAGTTGTTTTCTTGGTTGTGTCAGTTTTTACAACAGTTGTGTCAACGGTAGTTGTTACAGTTGTGTCAACTACTGGAGCTTCAACTTTAGTTGTGTCAGCTACTGGAGCTTCAACTTTTTTTCCACAGCCACTTAATACGAAGATTGCAGGTAACAGAAGAACGAATCCTAATTTCACGATTTTCATTTATGTACTCCTAATGAGTTTTGTTAAGGGTTAATTGTTGGTTTTTAATTTTAATTTCTGTCTTTTTCATAATTCCAAAAAAGAACAAGGGAAAGGTAAGTCATCTAAATTCATTGCGCAATAGCTGTGACATCTTTTTACAATTCACTGACTTTAAGCGACATTTGAGCCACTTAACCCCCTCATTTTACCATCCAAAATGTTTTTAAACACAGTTTTAAATTTCTGAAGAATATTTTACATTACCAAATCTTAACTTAAACATTACTGCATTATTGGATTTTTGCATTATTGCATTATTGCCAATCCCCCTCAATTCGCTAATTTTGATTGACAATTATTTATAATTTGGATTGATAATGAGTGAACTTGATTTATTAGTTAAAATAAGGGAAAACGCTGCCCGTAAAAAGCGTACCCTCCTTCTGCCCGAGTCTCATGATGAAAGAGTTCTCAGAGCTGCTGAAATAATTACCCGTGAGGGAATTGGAAGTGTTATTACTCTCGGGAACGAGGAAACCGTTAGAGCTGCTGCAAAAGCAATTGGTGTTGATCTTAAAGGTGTTAGAATAATCGATCCGGAAAAATCTGAAAAACTGAGCGATTTCTCAAACATCTTCTACAACCAACGGAAACACAAAGGTGTTACTATAGAAGAGGCCCGTGAAACAATGAAAAGAGATATTTTCTTTGGAGCGATGATGCTCAAAGAAGGAATGGCACATGCTTCCGTTGCAGGCTCAACAGCCTCAACGGGAGATGTTATGCGCGCCGGTATTCTCTGCATTGGCACAAAAGAAGGTATTTCGATAGTATCAAGCTTCTTCCTGATGGTTTATCCTGATGTAACCTATTCATTTGGCGACTGTGCTGTGGTTCCCGATCCCGATGCAATACAGCTCGCTGACATAGCAATTTCAACCGCCGATAACCATAAAATTCTTACCGGTGAAGAGCCATACATTGCAATGCTCTCATTCTCAACAAAAGGAAGTGCAAAACATAAACTTATCGATAAAGTACTTGAAGCAACTGCAATAGTAAAACAGAAAAGACCCGACCTTAAGGTTGACGGCGAACTTCAGTTTGATGCAGCAATAGTTGAAAGTATCGGAAAGAAAAAATCACCCGGAAGTGAGGTGGCGGGCAGAGCAAATGTTTTGATCTTCCCTGATCTGCAAGCAGGTAACATCGGTTATAAAATTGCTCAAAGACTTGGTGGTGCCGAAGCTGTGGGACCGGTTGTTCAGGGCCTTAAACTCCCATTCTTTGATCTCAGTCGTGGCTGTAGTGTTGAAGATATCGTTAATACCTCCGCAATTGCACTATTGATGGCAGGTAACTAATCATTTTTTTCAGGAAGAATATACCGTAGTTATTTCTCCAGTTCGTCAAGCTTTTCTTAACTTCATCCATCTCTTTGTTAAGATCTTTTTGCTTCTCATCTATTTTTGTCTTCACGTCCTTCACAGATTTATTAAACTTTGCAGTATCCACAAAATCATTAATCGATAATGTATCCTTTTCAGAAAGTGAATCGGTTTTGTCGATTCCTTTTCTTTTGTCAGTAGCCGGTTCAGATTTTTGTTACATCCTGTAAAAATCAAAAGTGCCACAAATATTGTTAAATAGAGAATCCGTCTCATAAAGTCACCAAATTTTTTGAATTAATAACTCAAAGATAAAAAAAAAGCCCGTCCATTTCGGGACGGGCTGTTTCTGCTATTCACTTATTAATATGCAGATAATACCGGCGTGTTGAATCCATTAACTGTAACTGTTTCTATAGAAACATTAGCAGTGCCTGCATTGATCATATCTATTGATCTGGCGGCTGCCTTTGAGAGGTCAAGTTCGAGGCTGTAATGGCCCGGACCTCTATCTGTAACCGTTACTATTACAGATTTTCCGTTTGATATGTTGGTAACTCTTAAAATTGTACCAAATGGTAGCGTTCTGTGAGCAGCTGTGAACTGCTCTTGATCGAATATCGCACCACTCGCGGTCTTTCTTCCATGGAAGCCGGACCATACCAGGTTACTTTACCTTTTCTAGGGTTTGAGAATTCAAGAATTGATGAATATTTCCTTACCATCTCTGCATTTTTGCAGTTTTCCCGGCGAGGAAGATTCATCGACTTTGCTTTCGGATTTTCAACACTGAAACCGGTTAATACAAGGAGTAGCATAAA
Organism: Ignavibacteriales bacterium; assembly: GCA_016714125.1. Taxonomy (GTDB): domain Bacteria; phylum Bacteroidota; class Ignavibacteria; order Ignavibacteriales; family Ignavibacteriaceae; genus UTCHB3. The sequence continues at coordinate 581,951 of JADJNX010000001.1, forward strand.
TAAGAACATTCTTAGTGCTTTGCTCAATATTAACCTCATTATTTTAATGAACAATTTATTTTTGTGTTCCAAATGTATCTTTTCGCTTTTCCCTCTGAAAGAAAAAAAAACACCTTTTTCTGCCCAAATCCGCCACTCCCGAATAATCGACTTTTTTGGTTCTGAAGTCGGGTGTTTTCCCTGTCACTCCTTAATAACCTCTATCTCCTTTATTTTTAACAAGTTAGGTCTTAGCAGCTAATAAATGAGTCTCTCCTCTGGTCTAATGGGGTTAAAAAAAATTTGCATATTTTTTTTATTATTTGGGCACAAATTTGTAACTATCAGAGTATAAATTCTAAAATACTGGAATGTTCAAATGTTAAATAAAAGATTTTTTTCGTTTTTACTCGCCGGAGCCATTGCTATCTCAGCTTTTGCCGGCTTCACTGTCAGCCTTAATAATGCTAATCCGACCATTTTTCGTATGGCGGCAAATGGTCAGGTTAAACCCGGCGATACAGTAAACTTCTCGATTGTAAATAACACAGAAGATGAAAACTTTCAGTTTACGATATATCGAGTTGCCAAAGAACAGGAATTTATAACCGAATACCTCGCCGCCCGTACCTATGGGAGGTTTGATATCTGGAAAAAAGATGGCACCTATCTCCAGTTTTGTGAAAAGGTGAAGGAATTCAGCAAAATAGTAACTCCCAGCGGAAGTTACTATTATGAACCAACAATCCTCTCCGCGGGTACATTTGACAAACCCGGCATATATATTATAAAAGCTATCAGTGCCGGAAAAGTTGCCTACCTCCCAATCTACATCTCAGAAAAGATGATGATCATGAAAAAAGGAGATAAAAACCTCCTTAGTTTTGTGACAAATGCAAAAACGGGTGAAATTTTGATGCCTGAGGTAACCACTCTCTATGCGGATGGTAAAACCGTTTCATCAAAATCCCCCAATTCTGAGGGTTTAACTTTGATGGATCTGAGTGCTGTTGGGAATCTTGGAAACAAGTCCAGCCTGATCACTTCAATCGTCGCAGGTGAACTTGTGTATAGTGATCCTTATATCTTTTTTGGAGAAGATGAGGGGAAAAGATATATCTCGTCAATATATACAAATCAGCCGGTTTACCGTCCCGGTGCTACTGTAAGTTACAAGGGAATTATCAGATTCAGAGAAGATGGCGAGATGGGAATTCCCACAGGTTCTTTGGTTGAGATTAAGATCAATGATATGTCGGGAAATGAAGTTTATAAAGAAAATTTAAAAATTGATGAATTTGGCTCTTTTTATTCATCCTTTAGTACCAACAAAGGATTTAAGCCGGGCAGCTACTACATTCATGCAACTTGCAATGGCAACTACTTTTATTCAACTTTCACTCTCGAAGAATATAAAAAGCCTGAATACAAAGTTGTTGTATCAACAGCCAAGGAAGCATACTTTAACGGTGAAGAGATTAAAGGAGTGGTTCAGTCTGACTATTATTTTGGACAACCCGTTGCCGGTGCATCCGTTAAAGTTAGAGTGCTCCGTAAACCCTACCGCATTCCATGGTGGTTTGGGAGCGATTATGCCTGGTATTACAGATCATGGTATTCATTCGATTATGGCAACTATGAATATATTAAAGAATTGAAAGGGACCCTGAATTCTGAAGGCTCATGGGCTTTCACTTTTAACGCTCCGGACGATTCCACATCCGGATACACATATATGTTCGAGGCTAATGTTACGGATGCAGCATTGCGCGAGATAAAAGGATCTACATCCGTTAACTCTTCAGTCACCGATTTTATCGTCACTGCAAGTTGTGATAAATATTATGTGAACCCCGGAGAAGAGATCTCTATCACCGCCAAAACTTACGATAACGCCCTTGTACCGGTGGGAAAAGATGTTTCAATACTCATCAATAAATCAACCTATATTAATGGAATGCAAATTTCCGAGACTGTCCTTAAAGACGAGTTTAAAACCAACGAAAAAGGACTCGGTTTCTATAGTTTTAAACCTTCAAGCGAAGGCTGGTACAATGTAACCATCATGGGAAGGGGCTCAAATGGCAGACTTGCAGTTGACCAGACCTCTTTTTATTGCTTTACGGGAGGTTCATGGTATGGTTCAGGTGAGAGCAGAGAAGCCCAAATTATCACTGATAAGGAGGCTTACATTGCAGGAGATACCGTTAAAGCTTTAATTTATCTCCCGAGTAAACTCAATCAGGGCGTTGTTACAATTGAACAGAATTCAATTATTTCTGCTTCAAAAATCGCTCTCAAGGATGGTTTCGCCGAATATTCTTTTGTAACCGGTAAAAACTTTTATCCAAGTTTTAACATCACTTTTTCCGGAACTCTAAACTCCACTTTTATTTATGCTGCCAAAAAAGTTGGTGTCATCAATGAAGATGCACGACTCAATGTCAAGATATCTCCATCCAAGGATAAATATAAGCCGGGTGAAGAGGCCGAGTATGTAGTAAAAGTAACAGATAATAATGGTAAACCGGTTAAAAATGCCCAACTTTCTTTTGGTTCTGTTGATGAAAGTATCTATGCCATCAAAGCTGATAATTCAACACCGGTTTATGAAAGTTTCTACAAGGATGAATATTATTACACCCAAAACAACACATCACTCGATGGTAAGTATGGACAGGCAATCAGCCGCCCCATAACACTTTTTGATCAAAAATATGATCCATCTGATAAGTCTTCTGCCACCACGGGCACATCAAAAATTGAAATCAAATTCAAATTGAAAGAAGACGATGAAAAAATCGAAGAACTTGAAATTCTGACTACCAATGGATCTGTCCTCAAAAGAGATAAGGCGTCAGTAAAAACTTTCACTTCATTTTCGAATCTTCCCGAAGGAGAGTATGATATCTGCCTGGCACTATATAACGCTGTTTATCCTCTTAAACGAATTTATGTAGAAAAAGGTAAAACTGTTGCCGAGGAGATCTCTCTTGAACCATTTATCGATGACATTGAATTTTATTTCAGCGGAAATCTCGCCGGTGTTATGGATGGAATGACTAAAAGTTCAGTAGATAATCTTTCAATTGAAGAGAAGGTCACCCCTGTTCCAAACAGCAGAGTAGAAGACAAAAAAGATCAGGAAGTTGATGTAAGAGAAAATTTTGTGGATGCTCCCTACTGGAATCCCGCCATTGTCACTGATGGTAGTGGTGAAGCCGAAATATCTTTTCTTCTTCCCGATAACCTGACCTCATGGAGATCAACTGTTAAGGTTATAACCAAAGAAACTTTTGCAGGCGAATCGATCAATAATGTTTTTGCAACCAAAGACCTCTTGATTCGCACCGAGACTACCCGCTTCTTTAAAGAGGGGATTCAACTATGGTTATTGCCAATATTCATAATTATCTCGACTCTGATGCAAAAACAAAAGTGAAATTCAACTTTACGAACCTGAATATCACTTCATTTGAAGTTAAAGGTGTTCAAATTTCGAAAAAAACTGCCAATACTTTCGAGACAGTGATTCCTCCAAAGGGTGTAGCAACGATCGAGATTAAGACCTCGGTTCCTTTTAATTCTTACTCGTCGGAACTCTATTTCGAGGCGATATCTGATAGGGAATCGGATGCAGTAAAAATTAACCTGCCAGTTATCCCGATTGGAGTTAAATCAGTCAACTATCTTAACGCTGTTATTCAAGCCACTGAGACTGAAAAAACCATCGATTTTAACATTCCACAAGGTGTCAACCTCAAAACTGTTAATCTGTCCCTGGCACTCAGTCCCACGATAGCAACAACACTTCTGAATTCACTGGATGGACTCGTTGACTACCCTTATGGATGCGTTGAACAAACAATGAGTCGATTCCTCCCTGCTTTGATTGCTGCCAGTACAATGAAAAAATTGGATGTCAAATTAAATTCAGCCACACTCGAAAAACTTCCTGATGTTATCGCAAAGGGACTCGAACGGCTCTATGATTTCCAAAATAAAAATGGTGGCTGGGGCTGGTGGAAAAACGACGCCCTTAATCCTTATATGACAGCTTATGTTATGTACGGGTTAAAAATGGCTAACGATCTTGGATACAATGTGGATAATAATGTTTATAATCAAGGCTTCAAAGCACTATCCACTCTTCTTAACGAAAAGAACATCGATCGTGTTACTGCCGCATATATAGCTTATGTTTACTCACTGGCAGATTCAAACGCAGTAAAAAACCCTGCTTTTGTTAAACTCACCGATGAATTGATGGCTGACTCGCTAAATGCCTATGCAACTTCGCTTCTTGGACTTGTGAATCACAAACTGGGCGACAAAAAAACCGAGACTGTAATCCTGAACAGACTTATGGCCATGGCAAATGAGGATCAAAATTTCATCTCGTGGGGAAGGGATAAATATTACACATGGCAGCAGGATAAAGTGCAGACAACAGCATTTGCCCTCAAATTTTTGATTGCTGTTGACCCAAATTCTCCGGTTCTCGTAAAAGCAGTAAAAACTCTCATCAGAGAACAAAAAGGAAAAGGCTGGCACTCAACTCAACAAACTGCAACTGCAATTTTTGCTCTTACAGATTATCTTGAATTGACAAACGAACTCGATCCTGAATTTACGGTCGAAGTGATAATTAACGGAAAGTCTTTCAAAAAGGTTAGTTTCGAGAAGGATAAACTCACAAGTCCTGATGCATTAATTTCATTAAATTCTTCCAATTTTAACTTTATACATGGAAAGAATACCATTAAATTAGTTAAAAAAGGGAAAGGCACCCTCTATGCCGGGTCTGATGTTGAGCTTTATTATCCCGATCTTTCATTTGTGAAGGAAAACAGTTTTAATGTCTCAAAGGAAGTTTATAAACTCAAAGAAGTGGTATCGGGTAACACCATTGTTTACAGAAAAACTCAGTTTGACAAAGCAAAATCGGGCGAAATGTTGCTCATCAAGCTTAAAGTTAAAACGAACAGAACTGATGATCAATATATGATGGTGGAAGATATGCTTCCGGCAGGATTTGAACTCGTGAAAGACGACCACCTTTATAATATAGAAGGCGAGTCTTCACACACAGGTTACTGGCCGGGCTACTGGAACTATTTTTATGCTGACAAGGAGATACGTGACTCTAAGATCACATTCTTCGTGACTTATGCGCCGCAGGAAATGGAATTCAGTTACATAATCAGGGCACAGGCTCCCGGGCTCTATTCTTCAGCTCCCGTTTATGCCGGTCTCATGTATTATCCCGAAATAAGAGGTTATGGGAAACCGAACCCTCTATAGAGTAACCAACGATTAAATATTATTTATAACCTGCGGGGAAACCCCGCAGGTTGTTTTATTTTTCGTCATAAATTTATTTAATATTGTTAACTTCAATGCAATTACCTATTAATTGATGGACAATAAATGGATCGTAGAAAGTTCTTGAAAAATACCGGAATTATAATTGGGGGAACGGTTGTCGTAAGTTCCGCTTCTACATTGGTCGTGCCAGAAAAAAAATTATCTTCGATCAAAATGACAGTTTCTGGGCAAAGGAAATACTACAAGCGAATAAGCCACTTGAAAAAAATATCTCTGCTGATATCGCTATAATTGGTGGTGGATATTCCGGATTGTCGACAGCTTATCATCTAAAGAAGTATAATCCCTCTTTGAATGTTATTATTTTGGAAGCGATGCACCTTGGGCATGGAGCTTCAGGCAGACACGGAGGAATGATTTTGCCTCAACCCCCGACTGAATCCTTTGAGATTGCCTTCGATATTGATATCCACAAAACCACTTATGGTTTGACCACAATGAATATAAAAGGGATCAAAAACTTATTGGAAGAACACAGAATTGACTGTGACTTAAAACTTGACGGGTTTTGCCATTCCATTATTGACGAAGAGGATATTAAATACTATCAGAACTATGTTGCAAAAGCAAACGATGCAGGAATTCCAATTGAACTATGGGATGCTGTTAAGACTCAAGAGAAATTAGGGACAAACCATTATGCTGCTTCTGTCTATGATCCCAATGGTGGAAGTCTCCATGCGGTTAAGTTTATCAATGCCTTGAAGCTTATTGCAGAGTCACTTGGGGTGGTTATCTATGAAAATAGTGAGGTAACAGAAATTATAGAAGGCAAAATTATTCAATTAATTGTTGGCAAGCAGGCCTCAATCGTAAAGACCAGGAATATAGTTCTCGCAACTAATGGCTATACTTCAAAACTTGGATACTTCAATAGTAGAATTTTACCGGTGCATGCACAATCTGCGGTTACGGTTCCCCTCTCCCCCGAACAATTGGAAAATATCGGATGGGAAAGCAGGCTTCCATTTTATGATTCAAAAAATTACCTCTACCATTTAGTTCTAAGAGATGATAACCGGATTGTTGTTGGAGGGGGGGATGCAGAGTATTATTTTAGAGGTGATTTACATTATCAAGGAGATATCAATAAGGTTAACAATCTTTTGATGACTGATTTATTGAAAATTTTTCCCTCTTTAAAAGGTATTAAATTTGAGAATGTATGGAATGGGATTCTATGTATGACTGCCGACGAAATCCCATTGGCAGGCGTAACCGGAGATTACAAAAACATTTATTATGCCCTTGGATATAATGGTCAGGGGGTCAATATGTCGTTTCTATATGGTAATGTGATAGCTGGTATGCTTTGTAACAAATCTTCCGGTTGGGAAAAAACTCCGTACTACAATTATCAATCCGGATATATTCCACCTGAACCATTCCGTTGGATTGGAGCAAAATTTATGATGGAATATTACAGGCATCAAGACAGAGAAGTTGAGTAAGATTTTGACTTGTTGTATTTAGTTATCTCAGAGGTAACTCGTTACCTGACTGCTTTTATTATTAGACTATAGACCGGACATCAACAGCCTGCAGGGTTACCCCTGCAGGTTATTTTTATTTACATAAGATTACTAAAGTGAAAGCATCTCTTTAAATTTGATTGACTGCCTTCTGGAGACTTCTACTTTTTTACCATCTTTCATCTTAACCAAAAGACCACCATTCAACCACGGTTCAATGTTTTCTATATATTTAAGATTAATGATATGTTTTCTGTTAGCGCGGAAAAATGTTCTGGGGTCGAGTCTCTCGTCCAGATAGTTAAGTGTTTTAAGGATCAAAGGTTTTTGATCGCGGAAAAACAATCTTACATAGTTCCCTGCTTTAAGTGTTTTACCTTTTAGATTTACTTCAATCTCTTCGTCTTCTTTTTTCTCAATTACAATCTTTTTGATTGCTTCGGAGAGGCGGGCAGGATCAATGGGTTTCAGAAGATAGTCGAGAGCATTATACTCAAATGCTTTTATCGCATATTCATCGTAGGCTGTCGTAAAAATAATTCTTGGCGACCTGTCGAGCTCCTCAAGAAGATCAAAACCGGTTTTCCCCGGCATCTGAATATCCAGAAAAACTACATCAGGGTCGTGATGTCTTATTTTCTCAAGGCCTCATCAACATTGGCAGCTTCATCAAGTATTTCGACTTCTGGATGTGCAGCAAGAAGTCGTCTGAGTTCATTCCTGGCTAAACGCTCGTCATCAACGATAATAGCTTTCATTTTCTATACCTCCGGTTGGGATTTTTATTACTACTTTAACCATTCCATCACTGTTCATTATATCAAATGATGCTTTACCCCCATAAAGTATCGACAAGCGTTGTCTTGTATTCGCCAGTCCATACCCTTTTGAGTCATGCATCAGTTTATCGTCCAGAACTCCGGAATTTGTTATTATTATATAAAGGTTGTCATTTTCTCTGTAAGCCTTCAGTCCGATTTCGCCCCCTTTTGGCAGTCTTGAAACGCCATGTTTAATGCCATTCTCAACAAGAGTCTGGATCATCATAGGGGGAATCTCAATAAAGCTAAGACCACTTTCAACCTCAACTTTATAGTTGAGGCGCTCTTCGTATCTGATCTGCTCCAGGGCAAGGTAATCGTTTACCGTTTTAATTTCATCCTCAAAAGGAACAGTTTCACTTCGTTCGATATTTAATGAATATCTAAAAATATTTGAAAGACGGGTTATCGAACTTTTTGCCTTCTCGGGGTCCTCCTCAATCAACGACCTTATTCCGTTCATGGCATTAAACATAAAGTGTGGATTTAACTGGGATTTCAGAGTTTTTAACTCAAAATCTTTAACTGCTGCTTCCCATATAAATCGCTCGATTTCCACCTTTTGATAATTTTCAAAATAATGCAAAGCGAAATAGATAATCGACCATGAACTGACAATAATTGTCAGGTTGGTCCAGTTAATCAAAATTTGGGGAGTCGCAAAAAGCACTTCGCTTGGGGTCCCCATTACAATGAAGAAGATTGAGATAACCAGATAAATCAAAATGCCCACAGTGGCAGAAGCCAGAAGAATTCTTGGCACTACTTCTTTTAAACCCAAATTTTGCCATTTATACCGCTTAATCACTCCCCTGTATAGATGAGTCAATAAAATTCCGGTAATCATAAGGGATGGGGAAACAACATAAAATAAAGAATCAGATATCCCCTCTTGAACATTCTCGCTGCTCACGGAAAGCATTATCAATTGATTAAGCAATGCATAAGCACCCCATCCACCAAGTTGAGCAAGCCAATAAAATTTTTGCCTGTTATCCTGAAGGAGTTGTATCATTCAGAATCCCGATTATTCATAAGTAAAATGTTTTATCTGCTCCCCTTTTTGGCCCAATTCGGTCATTGCTTCTATTCCAAGTTCGAGATGTAGTGAGGCGTATTTTTGGGTTACATGTTTGTCGGATATCTCCGTTTTTACCCCCTCGGGGATCATAGGAATATCTGATACAAGAAGAAGCGCACCCCTGGGTATATGGTTGACAAATCCTACTGTAAAAATCGTGGCAGTCTCCATATCAATACCAATGGCATTTATTTTTTGAAGATATTTTTTAAAATCTTCGTCCCACTCCCAAAGTCGCCTGTTGGTTGTATAAACAACACCGGTTCTGTAGTCGAGGTTTCTATCAACAATTTTCTGCGAAACAAATTTATGAAGCTTAAACGATGGAAGTGCCGGCACTTCAGGCGGAATATAATCGTTGCTGGTTCCATCCCCTCTGATGGCAGCGATTGGGAGGATAAAATGCCCAAGTTCTGTTGATTTTTTTAATCCCCCACATTTCCCCAAAAACAAAACACCACTTGGCTCAACAGCGGTTAAGAGGTCCATAATTGTCGCGGCATTTGCCGAACCCATTCAAAATTTATGATGGTAAGACCGTCAGAGTTGGTTGCCGTTTGCATCGGTCTGCCCAGCCCTTCAATATCACAATTAAATCTCTCGGCAAACGACTCTACGTAGTTATAAAAATTTGTGAGGAGAATATAATTGCCAAATTTCTCCAATGGTGTGCCTGTATATCGAGGCAACCAGTTTCGGGCAATGTCATATTTTGTCTTCATCGATGGGACTTTATAAATCTAAAATATTTAATTTGGCAAGTTACAACTTTTTTAGCTAAAATTAATGTAACATGATTCCACACTAAATACCTCACAGGTATCATTTCCGCAATAAATATCACACTTCATAGTTCAAAAAAAAAGGCTGCCCGAAAGCAGCCTTTAAATCCATTAAAGTGATTTATGTTTCCCGTCGCAGAAAGGTGCATTGGCCGTGTGTTTACAACCGCAGAAATAAACCTTTTTGGCTTCAGTTATCTCTGTTTTCACCGGTGTAAAACCGCTTCCCTTATGAGTTCCGTCACAGAATGGCTGCTTCGCAGACTTTCCGCAAGCACACCACCAATATGTACCCGGCTCAACTTCAACAGCGTGTGGTGCCTTTTGGGCAACTTCTGGTTCTGTTTAACTAAGTTCCTTTTTTTAATTATTTACATCTTTGCTGAGATCATCTCTTCAGGACGAACAATTGTATCAAACTGCTCCTCTGTAAGAAGTCCAAGTTCCAGCGTTGTTTCTTTAAGAGTTTTATGCTCTTTATGTGCCTTTTTCGCTATCTTCGCGGCATTATCATAACCGATGTGTGGATTAAGCGAAGTTACCAGCATAAGGGAATTGTCAACATGATTTTTGATATTTTTTCTGTTGGCTTCAATTCCTACTACACAATGATCGGTGAAACTCTCACAAGCATCGGCGATCAATCTTGTTGACTGCAAGACATTGTAGATAATTACAGGCTTAAAAACATTGAGTTCAAAGTTACCCATCGCTCCGCCAAAATTAACAGCTACATCATTTCCAAATACCTGGGCACAAACCATAGTCATCGCCTCTGATTGTGTCGGGTTCACTTTTCCCGGCATTATCGAACTGCCCGGTTCATTTTCTGGAAGGCTTAGTTCACCAATTCCTGAGCGGGGACCCGACCCCAGCCATCTGATATCATTTGCTATCTTCATCAAAGATGCAGCAAGCGTTTTTAATACTCCGTGTAGTTCAACCATGGCATCATGAGCTGCGAGAGCTTCAAATTTATTTGGTGCAGTTACAAACGGTAAACCGGTAATAAGCGCAATTTTTGCTGCAGATTTAACTGCAAATTCAGGATGGGTATTTAACCCTGTACCTACAGCTGTTCCGCCCAACGCAAGTTCATAAACAAATGGAAGTGAGTTTTCAATTCGCTTTAATCCATTTGTCAACTGCTGAACATAACCGCTGAACTCTTGTCCAAGTGTAAGTGGAGTGGCATCCATAAGATGGGTTCTGCCGATCTTAATCACATCTTCAAATTCTTTTGATTTTTCGGCAAGGGCATCCCTGAGCTTTGTTACCATCGGGATAAGCCTCTCATTTACAGCCATTGCTGCTGCAATATGCATCGCAGTTGGGAATGTATCGTTTGAAGATTGAGCCTTATTCACATCATCGTTTGGATGGATTGGTTTTTTACTTCCGATCACTCCCCCGGCAATTTCAATTGCACGGTTGGCTATCACTTCATTCAGATTCATATTCGACTGGGTTCCACTACCCGTCTGCCAGACTACCAGCGGGAAATTTCCCTCGAGTTTGCCGTCAATCACTTCTTGTGCCGCTTCTGTTATAAGAGATGCTTTTACGGAATCAAGCAAACCAAGTTCCATATTGGTTAAGGCAGCAGCTTTTTTCAGGATCCCAAATGCCTTAATCAATTCAGGTGGCATTTTTCCCCACCTATCTTAAAATTCATTAAAGAGCGACCTGTTTGTGCTCCATAATATTTATCAACGGGTACCTTTACCTCACCCATTGTATCTGTTTCAATTCTGTATTCCATATGAGCTCCATAAAAAAAAAAATCTTGATATTTAAAATATATTCTAATGGACACCATTGTACCGTTTTGATAAAATTTTTCAATCTTTTTTTAACACTAATATTCATTTTGACTAAATAATGTCTTATATTAAGACAGTTGATTAATTACCATTTTTAAAAAATCAGTCCACTATGTCTGTTGAACCCGAGAAATCTCTGAATCCCATAAACCCTAAACCGGCACTCCTCGTGATGCTTGAAGTGAATGAGGAAAAGGGAACCAAAATAGTCTATTCCGAAGGGAAGACTGCCCGGGATGCCGAAAAAATCATCCTTGTGATGGGGGATACCGTCAAAACTTATCAAGCACTCGAAGCGCTCGCCGAAAAGATAAAAACCGAACTTAAATATTCCACCGCTTCTATTAATCCTGTTGAAGATCTTCAAACTCCAGGAGCAGCGTTTTATGAGGTTGAATTCACTTTGATTGGCTCGGGTCAAGTGAAAAAGGGAAAACAGGAACCAAAGACTGAATCAGTTATTGTTTCAACACCCTTGCCTGCTGCCCCACAAATCAACTTCTCGAATACCGTTTACTTTGTACTTGATTTGATAGCCGGGAAAATAACCACCAGGTCGGGGGATCTGACTGCTCTCTTTTCGGGATTGGGAATTGAACCCGATATGAGAATTATTCCTTTATTAAAACGGATTCACCCCGCAGACATCAGATTGTTCAACGGGAGATACAGGGAAGCCCTTGCCGGTTCTCAGGTTGAATTCAACTATAGAATTTATACAGATGATCAACAATTAAAGTATATCCGCCATTTTGTTCAGCCTGTTTTCACCGATGATAAACTGGTATCATTACAAAATCTGATTATTGATGTAACTGACGACAAGGAACTTGTCCAACGACTGAGGCGATCGGAGGAAAAACTCAGAATACTTTTTGAGACCGCCGATGATCTGATCTTTGTACTCGACCAAAGAGGAAATTTCTCTTCCGTTAACGCACTCGGTGCCCTCTCTTTGGAATATCTCCCCGAAGAGATGACAGGTAAACATTTTATCTCTTTCATCGAAGATGATCAAAGAAGTATAATTGCCGTCTCATTTAAAGAACTGCTGAAAATATCTAAACTCGTTACTTTCGAAGCGGCTTTTATTACAAAATTTGGTAAAAAGCTTACTTTTGAGATCAATGCCCGTCCAGTTTATACACAAAAAAACCGGTTCGATGGTATCGTTGGAATCGGCAGAAATGTCACTTCGAGAATCCATGATCAGGAAATGATGAGCGACCTCAATAATAAACTTATTGAAGCAAATCGGATAATCTCAATCGAGCGGGACAGGGTAAAACAAAGAATTTCTGTACTTGAAGAGCTTAACCACCTTAAAAGTGAATTCGTCGCAAATATTTCACATGAACTTAGAACCCCGCTTGCATCAATTATTGGCTTCTCGGAAACTATCGACTCCGACAGTGACATGCCTGAAAGTGTCAGAAAAGATTTTAACAAAATTATCCTTACCGAAGCTAAAAGGCTCGCAGAGTTGATTAATGATGTGTTGGATATTTCTAAACTTGAAGGCGGAAAAGTGATCCTCAACAGGTCAGACTTTGACCCTATAGATGTTCTCAATGAAGCTGTCGGGAATATCAGAAAATACGCCGAAGAGAAATCGATTACTATTATCGAAGAATATCCTGACACTAATGTCATTATCAATGCAGATAAAGACCGAACTCTTCAGGTTTTTGAGAATATCTTAAGTAACGCAGTAAAATTTACAGGACCCGGTGGCAGAATTACCATCTTCGCCCGTTTAAGGAAAAACGAACTCGAAGTTATTATCAGTGACACTGGCATCGGAATTCCTAAAAAAGATCTGCCTCACATATTCCAGAAATTTTATAGAGTCTCAAGATCTGACAATTCGATCCCCGGCTCCGGGCTTGGCCTTGCACTTGTTAAACAAATTATCGACCTTCACAAAGGGTTTATCACATTAAAAAGTGAAGAAAACAACGGAACAACCGTGATCATGAAACTTCAGCTAATTCCAAAGAGGTACACCAACCATGGATAAATTGATATTTGTTGTTGATGACCAGGCACCAATTCTCAGACTGCTCACCTATTGGGTGAATGAGAAATGGAATTATAGAGTGAAAACTTTTGATAATGCCGAAGAAATGCTTGCCGCCCTTTCGCTGAAACCGGACCTTATCCTGCTCGATATTATGCTCCCTGGAATCAGCGGTATTGATGCCGTGAAAGAGATTAAAAAAACTGACCCGGCTCTCCCCGTTATCATACTTTCCGCACAGGGAAGAGTGGATGTTGCCCTTGAAGCTCTTAAACTTGGCGCTTATGATTATTTTCCAAAACCAATCGATACTCAGAGGCTGGAACCTGCGATAAGAAACGCAATGAAAAACTATGACCTCGAAAAAGAGCTTGAGAAGGTCAGAGAAAATGTTACCCAAACATACAGCTTTAGCAATATTGTCTCCGCCGACGGGAAAATGCAGGATGTGTTTAAATACGTATCCAAGGTTCTTAATAACGATATTACTGTTCTCATCCATGGCGAAAGCGGCACGGGAAAAGAACTGATTGCAAAAGCAATCCACTTTAACGGTATAAGAAAATCTTTCCCTTTTATCGTGGTGAACTGCGCGTCAATTCCCAGAGATTTGATGGAGAGTGAATTGTTTGGACACGAAAAAGGCTCCTTTACAGGTGCATACCAAAGAAAAATGGGAAAATTTGAACTCGCAAACCGGGGTACTATTTTCCTCGATGAAGTTGGTGAGATGGATATCTCTCTTCAAGCCAAGTTGCTTCGAGTTATTCAGCAGAGAGAATTTGAAAGAGTTGGTGGAACTGAAACAATTAAATGTGATGTAAGAATTATCTCCGCCACAAACCGCGATCTTAAAATTGCCGTTGAAGAAAAGGAATTCAGGGAAGATCTGTTCTACAGGTTAAACTCTTTTCCAATCAACCTTCCACCACTAAGAGCTCGTAAAGGTGATGTAATTGTTTTGGCGGAACATTTTCTCGACCTCTTGTCGAAAAAACTTGATAAAAAGTGCCTCGGATTTACTCCAAAAGCCCTCAAACTCCTGTTCGATTACGATTGGCCCGGGAATGTCCGCGAAATGGAAAACACTATCGAAAGATGCCTCATCCTTTCGGAGAACGATAAAATCGACTATGATGATCTTCCTCTCCACATCAGGTCATCTTCCCCTTCGGTGGAATCGTCGAATGTTGAACAATTTTTTGATAATACTGTAATTATCCCCTTTGAAAAAATTAAAGAGGAAGCGATCAGAAATTCCCTTAAAATCACTAAAGGGAATATTTTTGAAGCTGCAAAAAAATTAAAACTGGGTAGGGCGACTATATATCGCCTGATGAGTAAATATAAAATTAATCCTGAACAACCATAGCTATTAACCATAATCCACGGAGAATATATGAACTTTAAAGTTGAAAAACATGGTGACATCGCCCTTGTAGCTGTCTCACTCCACAGAGCAACGCTCAATGAGTCGGAAGAATTTAAAAAAATCCTCTTGACACAGATTGAAGGTGGTATAAAAAAATTAATTGTTGATCTTAGTCAATGTGAGTTTATCGATTCAACTTTTCTCGGTGCACTTGTTGTCACTCTCAAAAAAATCACACAGCAAAGTGGCGATCTGAAACTTGTTGGCTTCCAGCCGGCAGTTCAGTCAATGTTTGAATTGACAAGGATGTACAGAATTTTTGAAGCCTTTAAAAATAAAAACGAAGCAATCAGCAGCTTTAAATAAACCTGATGCCTGATCAAGAGAAATCCTTTAAAGCCAAAATTTTGCTGGTTGATGACGATCCTTCCCTGGCTAGACTGTTCCAATACAGTTTAACAAAGGAAGGATTTGAGTGTATCACAGCATCAAGCGGTCAGGAAGGCTTTCAAAAAGCGAAACAGTTTCTTCCCGATCTTATAATTTCTGATATCATGATGCCCCACATGAACGGGTTTGAGTTCAGAAGGATAGTTCTCGAAGATAATGAAATTCAAAAAATCCCGTTTATCTTCCTCACTGCCAAATCAGCGGAGGATGATATACTCGAGGGTTACGACCTGGGCATTTCTGATTATGTGGTCAAAACTTCCGGACCAAAAGTACTCGTTGCCAAGGTGACTGCTCTCCTGAAAAATCTTGAACAAGAGAGAGAAAAAGCCGTTTCTGAGATACACAAGGCAGCCGATAACATTAGCATGAAGGTGGTTCCCGACCATCCTCCTGATGTGGATGGTTTCCTTCTGTCCCACTGGCATCTGCCGTTTGGCGGAGTGCCCGGTGGAGATTTTATCGATTATTTTAACATCGATCCCGATACCACAGTGGTTATTCTCGGTGATGTGATGGGTAAAAAATGGGAGCCTGGTATTTTGCTGTAGCTTATGCAGGCTATATAAGGAGTGCCGTAAGGGTTATCCTCCAAAATGCAAAAGAACTCTCAGCCAAAACCATAATGACCGAAGTAAATCTTTCAATCTACCACGACAACAGAATCGCTGAAGTCTTCGCAACCCTTTCAATCGCCCTGATAAACAATAAAACCGGTATTGTCAAATATGCAGGAGCCGGCGATCTTCCAATGATATTTTTTGATACATCGGAAAGAAAAGCAGATTTTATTATGTCAAACGGACTCTTGCTCGGTTTTGCCGAAAATGGCGATTACGAGGAGTCCACAGTTAAAATGGATCCGGGTGATTCAATTTATCTCTATACAGATGGTATAATTGAGGCTCGCGACCCCCTTGGTAATCAACTTGGTAAAGATTACCTTCTGAAAATGATCGAACTCACTCCCCCCCATCTGGATCCGATCGAGTTTATAAAAAACCGTATGAATGAATTCACATCAATGAAATACGAAGATGATGTAAGTATAATTGCTCTGAAAAAAAACCTCTGAGTTGTTTATTGTCTGATTTATCTCCCCGTTACTCCTTATTTTAATTTTATCTGATTATTAATTTTTTTTGGTTTAACTCAATATGAAAAAACTTCTCTCTCTCTTTTGTTTGCTTTTCCTCTTTTCCTCCCTGACTTACTCACAGAAGAATTACAAAAAAATCAAAATTATCTCCGATGACCTTAGAAGTGACATCGAACTTCTAAGATCATATGGTGTTACCGTAGATGAAGGTTTCATCGAAAAAGGGAAATCGATCTCTGTTTTCCTCTCTGCTTCGGAATTCTCCCGCCTGCAACAATCAGGTGTAAGATATGAGGTCGTGATTGATGACTGGGATAGTTATTACAAAAACCTCCCCTCTTCTTTCTGATTCAGAAAAACGAGCCACTATCATTGACAGCAAAACTAATTTTGGTGTTGAAGGACTTACCTATGGTTTAATGGGTGGTTATTACACCTATGCCGAAATTAATGCTCAATTAGACAGCATGAAAGCAAGGTTTCCAAACCTTATAACTTCAAAAATGAACATCGGTACAAGCATCGAAGGCAGGGTAATTTATGCAGTGAAGATATCTGATAACCCCGATGCCACAGAGAACGAAGCTCGTGCTTTATACACCTCCCTGACACACGCACGAGAACCCGGCGGTATGATGACTGTAATGTATTACATGTTTTATCTGCTCGAAAATTATAACTCTAATCCTGCTGTAAAATATCTGGTTGATAACCGTGAAATTTATTTTATACCGTGTGTTAATCCTGATGGTTACGAATATAACAGAACTACCAATCCAAATGGTGGTGGGCAGTTCCGCAAAAACAGAAGAAATAATGGATCATCTTATGGCGTTGATCTTAACAGAAATTTTGGACCGATGGCTTATTGGAATGCCGCTGGCGGTGGTTCAAGCACTACACCTTCGGACCTCGACTATAGAGGTACTGCTCCTTTTTCTGAACCAGAAGCTATTGTAGTTAAAAATTTCCTTGCTGGGAAAAACTTTAAGACAGCTTTAAACTATCATACATATAGTAATCTGTTAATCTTTCCTTATGGCTGTTTACCATACCTTACCCCCGATTCAACAACATTTTTGGAGTTTGCCGGTGATATGACTGCAATGAATGGTTACAGCCCGGGAACTGCATCACAACTTCTCTACCCTGTAAGAGGTGGTTTTGATGATTATTATTACGATGGTGAACCCGAAGCAAACGGGAAAATCTTTGCAATGACGCCTGAATGTGGTGGAGACGCCGATGGTTTCTGGCCTCCACAGTCTCGAATTTTTCCAATTGCACAGGAGAACCTGAATCCAAATATCTATTATACCTGGAGTAGCCGGTGATTATGTAAGTCTTACAAATTATCAATTTAATCAGCAGTACATCACCTCAGGTGATAATATCCAGATGAACCTTACGATGAAAAACAAAGGCCTTTCTGCTGCAGCAAACCTCGTAGTTACCCTCGAATCACTTTCAAGTTATGTCAATGTTACTTCAGGAACTGTCAATATTGCCAGTGTCCCTTCCCGTGGCACTTTCACAACCACTTCACCTCTGCTGTTTTCGGTTTCGCCAACGGCTCCAATTGATACCACTTGTAAATTGAAGATCACCACTTCAAAAGATGGCGTTACTATGGCCGTTGATACCATAAGTTTCACAACAGGTGTGCCCCAATTTATGTTCGCAGATACTACCAATAATCCGGTTAATCTCTGGACTGTTACAGCAACTCCTGCAAATCCCAAATGGGAAGCTTCAACCACTGATTTCCATTCGGCACCAACTTCATACACCGACTCAAAAACGGGTAATTATTTGGCAAACGCCACCGTAACAATTACAACTACTAATCAAATCAGCCTTGTAGGTTACAATAATCCTAAATTATCCTTTTGGTCAAAATGGGCAACCGAGTCCCGTTACGATTGTGGCGTGCTTTTGATATCCACTAATAACGGTACTTCCTGGACAGCTCTCGCAGGTTCACTGACCAAGCCCGCAGCAGGGGTTGGGAAACAAGTGCCAGCCGGAATGCCGGTTTATGAGGGAACCTCCCTTACATGGAAAAGAGAAGAGATCAGCCTTTCTGCTTATGCAAACAAGACTATCAAGTTGAAATTTGAATTAAGAACAGACGGCTCAGAACAGGCCGATGGATGGTATATTGATGATATCGGAATCTATGTTTATGCAGCAGTGCCTGTAGAGCTTACTTCCTTTACCGCAGAAAGAAATAATGATCTGGTAACTCTTAAATGGGTTACAGCTTCCGAATTAAACAATAAAGGTTTTGATGTTCAGCGTTCGCTTGATGGTTCCAATTGGAGTTTGTCAGGCTCTGTTGTTGGAGCAGGCACAAAAACCGGAACAACCGAATACACTTATACCGATAGATTTCCATCCGGTGAACCAGTTTATTACAGATTAAAACAAACTGATTTTGATGGTTCTTTCAAATTTTATGGTGCTGTTGAGGTGAAGGGATATTCTGAGATGGTTTATGACTTGTATCAGAATTATCCAAATCCATTTAATCCCGAAACTGTAATTAAATACAGTCTGGCTTCAGATGGTATGGTAACCTTAAACATCTATGACATCCTCGGAACAAAGATTACAACTCTGGTTAATGAGGCTCAAAAAGCCGGTAGCCACCAGGTATCATTTAAACCGGGTGAATTGCCCTCAGGCATCTATTTTTATGAACTGGTTACTCCCAATTTCTCAAAAAAACTCAAGATGCTTTTCTTGAAATAGAGTCCTTATAGAACGACGGATGATGCGGATCCGGAAGCCCCCGGGGAAAAATTAGGGGGGGGGGGAGGTGGGGGGGGGTTGCCCGGGGGGGGGGTGGGGGGGGGGTTTTAGAATTAAAATTTGCGGGGGGAAAACGGATTAACGCGGATTAATTTTCGAATGTCACCCCGAGAAATCGAGGTGACATTTTTTTTGTAAAATTTTGACTACAATTCTCAACCAGCCTGGGCTGGGGGCATGTTCGTAGATGCTATCCCTTCTTAATCCTCGCAACAATTTTGGGATCATTTAATTCCCTCTTGGCATCAGTTGCAATCCAACTGACCTTATGTTTATCATCAAGAATCCTCTCGCATGTAAAAAGAGCCTGATGCCTAAGGGTTGTATTCTTTTTCCCAATCTGCCTGATCGCCAAATTAACTGCTTTTTTAACAAAATTCCGCTTATCCGATGCACCTTCATAAAGGTCATCCAGCCACTCAATAAATTTTGCATTTGGAAGTTTTTTACCGTGAACCGCCATTACCGCCATCAAAACAAATCCATGTCTCCTTCTAAATTCCCGATCACTCGAAATCCACTCTTTCATCTTATCAAACACCCAGGCACAATGCCTGAATAGATAAACTGCGGCACCGTCTGTGAGGTCCCAGGAAGTCATTTCCTTCATCCACTCCTCAGCCAACTCGGCGGTAAACTTTTGGGGATCAGCTACCATAAACGAAAGAATTCTGGCATCATGGTTCCCACTTTTCCACAACTGTAACGATAATTCGTGGTATTTTCCAATCTTCTTTGCGAGGGCTTTAATATTTGGAATAGGTACTCCGTAAGAAGATTCAGCTCTTATTCCATATCGGGCTCTTCCTTCTCTTACTTCTTCACTTCCAAGTGATTCCAGCTCCTTTAGTACTTCATCTTTTGTCATAATCTTAACGGTTTTAATGGTTAAATATCAATTTTTATTCCACCTCAATATACAAATATCATTTTAAATCTTGCCTCTTTAAACAAACTTCTTCCATAACATCCTGCCAATAAATCCGCCGAATCCTCTCTCTATTAAAAATTATTGCATTATTGGATTATTGCATTCCTGCATTATTGTATTACTGCATTTGTGAAAAGGTTATATTTATTCTTGTGAATTTACAAATTTCCCCCTTTGGAGCAGACATGAGGCAAATAGTTGCTTTTCTCTTTTTAATCGCTTTAGCCTCCACATCCTTATTACCACAAACCACCGTTCATGTTAAAGTTAACGAGGTAATGGCATCAAATACAAATACAATCGCCGATCCTGATTTTAATGAATATGGCGATTGGATCGAACTTTATAATCCTGATTCTGTTGCTGTTGATATCTCAGGTTTTTATCTGACAGATATATTTAGCCAACCACAAAAATGGCGTTTTCCTCTCTCCGGTGTGATAATCCCTGCAAACGGCTACCTGATAGTCTGGTGCGATGATCATAATACCGGTTTACACGCCAATTTTAAACTCACAACGAATGGTGAAATGGTAGGTCTGTATTCTGCAACAGGCGTCATGGTAGATACAATGTCATTTGGCCAACAGGCAAGTGATATATCTTACGGCAGATTTCCCGACGGGGTAAATAACTGGTACACTTTCTTCCCTGCAACTCCGGGCACACAAAATTATGAATCCAATATCTCAGGGAAATGCCCAATACCCGATTTTTCTATCCAAGGCGGGTTTTACACAGGAAGTGTCACCGTTTCACTATCATCAACAATGACCGGAAGTGAAATAAGATACACACTTGATGGTAAAGACCCGGGTCCCAACACCCCGCTTTACACTTCACCTATCCAAATTGATTCCACTACGGTTTTAAGAGCTGCAACATTTAAATTGCAAAATCTTCCGTCCAAACCCGTTTCTAACACCTACTTTATAAATGTAACCACAGAACTTCCCGTGGTTTCACTTTCCACTGACCCTGCCAATTTCTTCAGTGATACAAGTGGTATCTATGTGATCGGCACAAACGGTATTACCGCCTATTGCTCCTCAGCCCCAAGGAACTGGAATCAGGATTGGGAAAGACCAATAACTGTGGAATTTTATGAAGAGGATAAGACAAAGGCTTTTAGTGTTAATTCAGGGTAAAAATCTTTGGTGGATGTACCAGACTCTACGCTGAAAAATCACTCGCACTTTATATGCGCGATAAATATGGCGACTCAAAAATATATTATAAAATCTTTAAAGACTCTTACCTCTACGAATTCAACAATGTTGTTCTCAGAAATGCGGGACAAGACTGGTACCGAACGATGATAAGAGAGGGTGTAATTGTTGGACTTGTAAAACCACACATGAACGTTGACTTACAGGACTATAGACCGGCGGTTGTTTTTATCAACGGAAGATATTGGGGTATCCACAACCTGCGGGAGAAACTTAACGAACATTATGTAGAATATCACTATAATGTTGCGGAAGAAGATCTTGACCTGATAGAATATTCGAAAAGCCCGGATGTCAGTACCGGAGATTCTGTCGCATATTACGAAATGTATAACTTCCTCAAGTATAATGATATTTCTCAGGAAGCCAACTATGAACACGCAAAAAGTATTATTGATATCGATTCATTTATTGATTACAATGTAGCCGAAATTTTTGCTGCAAATGGTGATTGGCCCGCCAATAATGTAAAAATGTGGAGAGAACGAAAACCCGGAGCAAAATGGCGGTGGATGCTGTACGACCTCGATTATGGTTATGGTGGAAACTCTCAGGGTCTCTACACTACTAATACCCTAAAACATGCTCTTGATTCGGTTAACACCATTTCAACCAATCCCCCTTGGGCAACAATGATCTTCAGAAGAATGATGACCAATCTTGAGTTCAGGAATGAATTTATCCAAAGAATGGCTGCACATATAAGCACAACTTTTGAAGTAAACCATTCACTCAGGATAATTGACAGTGTAAAAGCATTGATTGCAAATGAGATACCCAAACACAAAGCGCGCTGGCCAAATTCTATCTCCTTTGGTGCCACTTGGGATGCACAGGTAGAACTTATCAGAGAATTTGCTCAACAGCGTCCATCGAATATGAGGTCGTTTTTTTATTCGATGTTCAACATAACGGGTTCCTATTCCGTTAACCTTACGACCAATGATTCCACGGCTGGTAAAATTGTTGCCCATACAAAAACTTTCCCCTGGAATACCAAACCGGTATTCTTCAAGACCATCCCTCTGAAAATTAGAGCTCTTCCAAATCCCGGATACAGATTTGTAAGATGGGAAGGTTATGTTAACGGGGGTGGTGAAAAACTTGAATTGTTGCCCTCTGCAAATATCGCCTTAAAAGCTATTTTTGAGCCTTATGTCCCTGCAAATGTAAATCTTGTTATAAATGAAATAAATTACAAAAGCAACTCGATCTATGACACTGGTGACTGGATAGAAATCTATAACCCTTCAAATGATACCCTCGATTTGACCGGTTACAGGTTTTATGATGCCGGTGAAGGGAACCTCTTTACTTTCACCGGGGGAACAAAGATAAATCCTCTTGGTTATCTTGCGATTTGTGAAGACAGTTCAAAATTTAAATTCTTCCATCCGGAAGCCAAATTTTATGCGGGTAATTTTGATTTTGGACTTTCAAGCAGCGGTGAAACAGTTTATATAGCAGACCCTGCAGGAACTGTCCTCGACAGTGTTTATTTTAGCTCAACCACACCATGGAGTTCACAACCCAACGGGAATGGTTATACACTTTCATTAATTAACCCCGATATTGATAATTCAAGGGTTGAATCGTGGGCTGTAGGTAAAAGGCTCGGCACCCCTTCTGAGATAAATGATGTTTACACCGGCATTAAACAAATTTCTGATCTTCCTTCTGACTACAGTTTGAGTCAAAATTTCCCAAATCCTTTTAATTCTGTAACTAAAATAATTGTTACTCTTCCTGAAAGAAGTGAGATAAAATTAAAAGTGTTTGATATTCTTGGGAATGAAATACGCATTTTGGCAAATGGCGAGTATGAAGCAGGAGGGTATGAGTTTCTTTTTAACGGAGCCGACCTGCCGAGTGGCGTTTATATCTATTCGCTCTCAGCAGGCCGATTTAATTCCATTAAAAAAATGGTATTATTAAAATAAATTAATCTTTATTTACCGGAGGTAACCTTTTCGCAAACTTTGAGAAGTGTACTTCTGGTAAATGGTTTTGAGACATAATCTGTGCAGCCGGCTCTCAGGAATACAGCCTTGTCACCAGCCATGGCATAAGCTGTAACCGCAATAACCGGCACACCGGCATAATCAGGTCGCTTTTTAAGCTCTTCAAGTATTTGAAAGCCTGTCACACCTTTCCCAAGATTTATGTCCAACAGTATAATTGAATAACGATTTTTATTTATCAGCTCAAATGCTTCCACAACATTTTTAGCTGTGTGGACCGTATAATGATGCTTCAAAAATGCAACAGTGACATCAAGGCTTATATCATCATCATCCACTATAAGGATTGTTGAAAATTCTGTATCCATGGTTGTTTCCAATTTATCCACTGATTCAATCATTTCCATAACTTCTTCCTCCGATCCCGTTACACGTGTATCTTCGTTATATGGCAGCTTCACAATGAAAGTTGAGCCCTCTCCCAATCTACTCTCAACCCTTATTTCACCACCCATTTTTTTTATGAACCGTTTGGTTAACGAAAGCCCCAACCCGGTCCCTTCGTATCCTCTGCCCCACCCTTCGCTTACTTGCCTGAACTCATCCCAAATTATTGACTGGTCCTGCTCTGATATCCCTATTCCTGTGTCTTTCACAACCAAAACAAGCCATTTGCTCCGCTTGATAACTTCCAACTCCAGGGAAATTTCAACTCCTCCTTCGTGAGTGAATTTTAATGCATTATCGAATAAGTTTGCAAAAACATGATGCAGCAATCTGGGATCTGTAACTACAAACAACTCATTTAAAGTGCTTTTGAAGACAAAAGTTAGATTTTTTTTTGCTGCGGAAACTTGCAGTTTTGAAGTCATATCTTTTATTACGGATATAACATCAAAACGGCTCGAGTTAATCTCGGTATATCCTGATTCAATTTTCGAAAGATCAAGTATCAGATTTAAGGTTTGCATCAATCTTTGTGCAGATTCAAAAATCTTCTCTCCCGATCTTTTTATTTCAGGACTCTCCTCCGTTTCCATAATCATCTCAGAGTAACCCATTATGCCTATCATAGGTGTTCGGAGTTCATGACTCATATTGGCGAGAAAATTGGATTTTAGTTTATTCGCCGACTCTGCTCTATCTTTGGCTTCTTTTAGCTCCAATTCATGTTTAATTCTTTCACTGAGATCAATAGCCAATGCTATCACTGCGTTTTCATCTTTAAAAGTAGCGGGATATAACTTCACCAAAGAGAGGAATACTTCACCGTTTTTCCTTATAACCCAGAATTCAAAAGATTTTGATTCCCCATCAAATGCTCTCTGAGTAAATTGATTAACTTGAGAAACATCATTTTTCCCCGGTGCAGCAAAAAAATCTGCTCCCTGGTTAAGGAGGTCGTGACTTGAATACCCAAACATTCTCTCGGCACCCTTGTTTGAATCAAGAACTCTCCCTTCACGGTCCAGTAAAAATATTGCCTCATCAACCGTGTCAAATAAACGCCGGAATTTACTCTCACTCTCAACAAGGGCTACACGGGTTTTCAACGTTTCCTCCCCATTTAACAACATCCATCCCAATAATAACTCTGCAACTGGATAAATAACAAGAACAGGGAGACTGATTGCTTTAAAAACAAATTCCCTTGAGGCTTCGGGAAGAAAGAGGGTGCAGAGCATCATCCCCAGATGTACAACTATACCAAAGAGATAGAGTTCGGACAATGAAATTTTTTTAACTTTTCCCTGCCTGACGTTACGCCAAATAATACCTATCGATCCGCAGACAACAACAGTTGCGATTCCCATTTCCATCCCGGATCCACCACTGCTAAGCCTGAAAAGTGACATCATCACCATTCCTATAATGGTGGGAATTGTTCCAAAAAACATCCCGGAAATTGAAATTAATACAGAACGCGTATCAAAGACAACACCTTCCATCAAGACCCAGGGAGTCCCCATTATGGCAATACCAATTGCTCCCGTTGACAAACCGATTAGTGTCTCTTTTACATATCTGTTGGTTATCCGGGTAAGACCGCGAATGAGATTGTAAATTAAACCTAAGGCTATCAAAAGTGCTGTATTCAGCACTAAACCGAGAAAAATCGATTTTCCCATTAGTCCTGTTCAGTTTCCGGCTGAGGCATATGCCAAATACTGGGGTTTTGGTGAAATCTTGCTTAGAATTTAAGCGTTAATGTCTGCAATATAATCAATAAAATAAATGAATCATACTTGATGATATGAATTTTCTCATTGTTTTGAACCCATAATATCAAGAACTATAGGCTTTAATCCTGAAAAGAAAAACTCAACAGCAATCACCATCACAATCAATCCCATCAATCGCATTAATACATTGTTTCCTGTCTCACCAAGAAGTTTAATAATGGTTGTTGAACTTAACAGTATTATATATGTGAGAAGAAGTACTAATACGATCACCAACACCAAAACAACTTTCATCTCCACAGTTACTGCCTGCTCCATTAAGACGATGGATGTGGTTATCGCCCCGGGTCCAGTGATCATTGGAATTGCAAGTGGCGTAATTGAGATGTCGTTTACATAACTCCTGATTTCCGATTCTTTTATCTTCACCGTTACAAGTCGTGCCTGCAACATATCCATCCCCATCATAAAAAAGATTACACCACCAACTATTCTAAAACTGTTGACAGAAATTCCAAAAAATTTGAATAGCAATTGTCCTGAAAATGCAAATAAAAGGAGGGTGATGAGTGCAGCAATTGAAGCCTTTTTAGCGGTGCGAGCCCTGTTTTTATTATCAAGAGATGCTGTCATGGTCATAAAAACAGGCATCGTGGCAACAGGATTAATTAATGTGAAAAATGCTACAAAACTTAATACTGCAAATGTAAAGAGTTCGTTCATGAAGGGTATATTTTAATTTATTGATGTGCAAAATATAATCATTTTAGGATGAAAAGATCATAAATCGAGTCGCAATAAGGGCAACAAATATTACACAAAAGTTTATACTGAACCAATTGAAAATATTCTCAGTATTTTTGTAAATTAAAGTGCTATTTAACAGAAACTCTCATCAATTATCGAAATAATAAGTATGACCACCTTTTGGCGATTTTCATTTATCGTCCTTTTGCTATTTGTCGCCAGTTGTGATTTCCCATTCCCTAAACAGGATAAACCACAACTTCCAAAAGGGCTTGATGCACATACAGAAAAGAAAGGCTCTGCCTTTCACAAACCCGGATTTGACGACCCTTTTTCCGCAACTTCAGGATGCAGTAGCGGGCTATGCCACCAGTCGAACCTTAAAGGGGGACCGGCATTTATTGAAGGTAAAGACAGAATTGCACCATCCTGTTATCAATGTCACGGAGAGAAATGGAATGATGACTAAACGATTGTTACTTGCTTTTACTATTTTAACCGCCGTTTTCCTGACCGGATGTGCAACTGTTCAACCATGGGAGAAGGGACTTCTCGGCGATCCCATTATGTTAATCGACTCAAACCCACTTGAAAAAGGGTTAATTGAACACCATCTCGACTAT
Organism: Ignavibacteriales bacterium; assembly: GCA_016714125.1. Taxonomy (GTDB): domain Bacteria; phylum Bacteroidota; class Ignavibacteria; order Ignavibacteriales; family Ignavibacteriaceae; genus UTCHB3. Next base: position 608,726 of record JADJNX010000001.1, read on the forward strand.
CGTGAAGGATCAGTTGGCGGCACAGGTGCTCAAAGCGGAGGTTGTGGCTGTGGCTAAATTCCTTTTCTGCTTTTTAATGATGGGGCTCACTCTCTATGCGCAAACTCTCCCTGAGGATGAACTACAGGTTAACTTAAACACCTATTTTGATAATTTTGGTGTTGTTATTGCTTATCCTGCCGTTTCGGTAACCAAACAGATAGCTCCCAACACTTCAGTTTCCGGGAGATATCTTGTTGATGTGATCTCAGCAGCCTCTATGAGAAGCCTTTTTAGAGTGGACGGTGTTACTTCCGCATCAAAAAAGACAGAAGGTGGTGATGCATTTCCCAACGAAGTCAGGCACGAGTTCACCGGTGGGATTACCCAGGCGATTGGTGATGTCAGAGCCTCTGTAAATGCGATTTACTCCACAGAAAACGACTACTATTCTCGCACATTGGCGGCAGATATTTCAATCCCTTTTGCTTTGAAAAATACGATTTTGAGTCTTGGAGTGGTTAAGAGTTGGGATATTGTCGCACCTGATAACCGTTTATGGGAAAAAGACAAAAGTGTTTTAACTCTGAATGCGGGACTGACTCAGAATATTAATAAAAGCTGGCTCGTTCAGCTTAATCTTTGGTATTCAAACAACACCGGTTTTCTGAGCGATGCTTATCAGGTAATCGGCATCAATACTCTGGGTAGAGTTAGATTTTATTCCCCTGCATATCCTGACAACAGAGATAGAAGAGCTGTTGGGATAAGGACCGTTTTTGCACTCGATGATATTTCTTCCATTCAGTTGGGTTACAGATACTATTGGGATACCTGGGATATTAAATCGAACACCGCCAATATCCTCTATCAAAGATACCTGACTGAAAACATAAGAGGAGTATTTGGATGGAGAATTTATAACCAGTCGAAGGCATATTTCTTCCTTCCTGAATATACCGCCCCGCTTGAACTGATGGCTGTTGATTCAAAATTAAATGAGTCAGTAACCAATGAATTTGAAGTAAGTCTAAAATTTAACAGTGAAATTTTTAAATCCACCCCAATTTTGAAGTCCATCATGATGGAAACAACTGAACTTTCAGTTGGAGTAAATTTTTACATGAGAAATACCGTAACGCCTGACTGGCACAGCCGATTCAGAATGTTATATGCATACATTGCCACCATTGGTTACAGATACAAGTTTTAAAATGGAGAATAATTAAATATGAAAAGAAGAGATTTTCTTAAAAACGGACTCCTTATTGCAGGTGCAGTTTCATTACCCGGACTTGCGAAACCGTTCCTTTCCAAAAATCTTGTCACGGGAACCAGTCTTACTATTATCACAAATGATGTTGATAAAGCTGCCTCATTGGGGCAGACTTTTTCTCAAAAATGAATATTAAAAGTCGCTTGAAATATGAAGAGTATGACCTCATCGGAAACCATACAGGTGATATTGTTTTTGTTAGGGAAGGCAATTTATTTGATTTTAGAAATTCTGAAGATTCAGGTGCCGGCTTATTAAAGGAAATTGCAACAAAACTTCAACTTCCCTCCAATTTAAAAAATCCAAAACTTGTTAAGTTTATTGCAGTGGGTGAAGCCGATAATTCTGATAAAACGATCAAAATTTTCAGTAACAATTCGCTTGTTAAAGAAATCAAATTAAAAAAAGAATTGGTGAATTTTTCAGTCGAAGGTGTTCAGGGCACTTCCGAATTTCAGATTTCTCAAAACGGCATAAAAGCCATATCCGCTCCTTGTGGACATAAAACCTGCCTGAAGCTTGGCACTGCCTCCATCGTGGGCGACAGTCTTGTCTGCATCCCTAACAAACTTAGAGCCGTTGTTTACGGCAATGGTGGTGGCCTTCTGGATGCTATTTCGTTTTAGTTTACTCTGGCTGGCCGTTGTAATCACCAGCTTCAGCCAGGACTCCTCTGATTCCTATGAGGTTTATGTTTCTAAAAACCTCATAGGTACTCTGATTGAAGCGAAAATTATCACCAAAGATATCAATTCCTCGAAAAAAACACTTTATCATGCTTTTAAGGAGATAGAGAGGATTGATTCGTTGCTCGCCTGGCAAATACCCACTTCTGAAATCTCAAAAATCAATTCTGCCGCAGGAAAATCCCCTGTAAAAATCTCTTATGAGACTTTTTCAATTCTTGAACGATCACTATCTTACGCAACAAACTCCAACGGGGTCTTTGATGTAACTGTGGGTCCGCTAACCCAACTCTGGGGCTTTAATGGAGATGATGAACAAACTACTATTCCCAATAAAAGGTCTATCGACTCTTGCTTGTTGCTTGTAGGATATAAAGACTTGATTTTGAACAGTGGCGACACTTCAGCTTTCCTGAAACGAGCGGGTATGTCAATCGATCTTGGAGGAATTGGGAAAGGTTATGCAATCGACAGGGCATCGGATGTTCTAAAAAAGAATGGGATAACTTCATTTCTTTTTAATGCAGGCGGTGATGTTCGTGTTTCGGGACATAAGGCAACAGACCAAAACTGGATTGTTGGCATAAAAGATCCTCGAAATGAGGAGAAATTAATAGGAAGCGTTGAACTTACCGACAAATCAATCGCAACAAGTGGTGATTATGAAAGATATTTTGAAATTGACGGTAAAAGATATCACCATATCCTCAATCCCATGACAGGTTTTCCATCCTCCAATTCTGTGAGTGTTTCGATTATCGCTGAAACTGCTGAAAGAGCTGATGTTCTGGCTACAACTGTTTTTATAACTCAAGGTCGAACCGGTTGGACAGGAAAAGACGATGAAGAATTCCTTGTGGTCTCAAACGACATGAACAGAATTTTCTCCCCGGGTTTCAAAAAGAAATATCGCTTCAAATCTGTCAAACAATCTGAATAAAAGCAAACCGGACTTTAAAACAAAAAAGCCCTGAATTTTCATTCAGAGCTTTTTTTTGCTGCCCCGCCAGGGGTCGAACCTGGGCTCTCCTGATCCAGAGTCAGGCGTGTTGCCAATTACACCACAGGGCAATAATTTCACAATTAGACTACAAATATAACTATATCACTTCAAATTAGCAAAATCAAAAAAAAGGCTGTCCTTTTGCGGACAGCCTTTAGCTTTATTTAAAGAATTGTTAGTCTAATCAAATCTCCATCTGGCACCCAGAGAGACTGAAACTCTTTTGGCTTTTGAAGGACTAAAGAGGTATTGAAAATCGTAAGTCGCTCCATCAAAATAGATCTTCCATATCTTAAATCCACCACCAAACGACCAGCTTGCGATAGAACCACCGCCAACCGAGAATCCGGTACGGAACCAGGGTAACCAGCTCGCTTTTGGGTTCCATTCCATACCCATCGACCAACGAGCAGCAGTGCTGTTGCCGGGTTCATTGTTGAAACCAAAATTTAAGTCAGTTGCAAACATCCACGCTCCACTCGATCCTGATGTCTGAAAAGCAGTTCCAAAACGCAATGCGCCGGGTAATGAGGTTTTAAACTCGGCAGTTTGTTTGGCTTTACCTTTTAATACATTTACAAGTGAATCTCGCTGTTCCTGATTTAACAGGTCATCAAGGAAAATGGCTCCTTCAGCTTTAAACTCTGCAGGCTTTTGAGTCCAGGTCAACGAACCAAGATCGGTTAATGCAAGACCTATTGACCACTTATCGTTTATCTGAGCTGCAAATCCCAGGTCAATACCAAAACCGGTACCGGCAGGTGTCGGGAATGGAAAAGCTGCACTGCCTTTTTTAATATCGACGGTATCAAAATCATACTTTACTCCAAAATCGGGAGAAAAAGATGAAATTGCACGATAGTCACCTGTTCCATGCAGTTGACTGTTGTCATCAAAAGTGAAACTGGTGCGAATATAGTCTATTGCTGCATACCCGTAACCATGCATGAGGCTTAAAGAAATACCTGCAGAGACTTGTTTCCAGTTGAACAGTTTGAAGTCTCTGGCGTAAGTCAATGCATATTTCCTCGTCCAGCTTGCTCCAAATTTGGTTCCACCAAAATCATACAGCTCATTTTGAAGATTCCCTTCTAATGCAAGTTTTGCAAAAGTTTCGGGAATTACGGCTCTGGAATAAGCCATGTCAGTGATATTGAATCCAAAAGTTCCAACGTTGGCGCCCGCGTTATAAACAGCCGAGAACATGTTGAAAGATGCGCTAAAAATAAATTGACTTTCGTCTGCAAACAATCCTCTGAATCGCAGTTTATCATCTGCTGTCAGATATCTACCCGTCGTTTTTCCTGTAGCAGGATCTGTTGTACCACCAAAGAAGTAGTTGTAGTCATCGAGGGTCATGAAATCGAATCCAGCTCTTATATTCAAAGGACCGATCACAGAGAATTCGAATGATTTAGGATTACTCCATGTAATTAATGCAGGGTTTGCACCAAGTGCATACACACCACGGGCTGTGACATTGGATGTTTTACCCATCGCAGTTGAGACCGGATCAGTACTACCTGAAATTCCGCCACCATTCTGAGTGAAAACCAAAGTAGAAAACAGTACAATTACGAACAGTGCATAGTTTAACATTTTCATTGTAATACCTCTACTTTCCCGTGTCAACTTTATAAGAGAATTTACCAAACGCTCGCATTTTAATTTTATCCAGTGGATAAAACTTCACAGGAGATGCATTTGGCTTTGAGGTATTTACTTTAATGTCAAATATAAGATATTTAACCTTTGTGAAATTTTTGAAATCATTGTTCACTAATTTGATTTTGATTTCCTTGTTAGTAGCCGTAACGACTTTGTTATCTGCACCAACGGTTGCACCGAGAATAACTACGAGTGAATCATTCCCTGTGTTTTTAGGGATCAGATTCATGACATATTTATAATCTTTATCTACAAACTTGCCACCTAAAGTTACTCCTGCTGCCATCCCGTTCTCTATTTTCATTGTGATGTCGGCAGTATTGGAATTCGCTATTTTCGAAGAATCATCTGAACTGAATTCAACAGCCACGGTGTCAGTAAATGCTCCATTTGTAATTCCCACATGAAGCGGGAAGTCCAATTGTGCCATACCATAAACTGAATCCACCATGTTGGCAGTTCCTTCCTTAAAATTAGGATTGAGGGTTGTTACTCCCACAACTGTCATTGTGCTTTGAAGTTCGTTTTGGAATGATGCAATGAATGTCTCCACTTTTACAGGGTCAAGCTTCATAGTAGTAAGTCCGGCGCCCATCACTGTGATGGGAAGATCCAATTCGGCGGTGTTTATCCCGTTTGTACCTCGAAGTTTACCGGTAAATCTTACCTCAAAACTTGTAGCTTTCTGAACCATGAGTCTAATATCTGAATCTGCAAGATCAATCTTGCCAAACTTGAATTTGCCTTGTAAATCTTTCAGATTAATTCCGATATTTGATTCCACTACCCGAAGCTGAACTGGTTTAACTTTACCGGTGATAGAGGAAATTACCAGATTATTCAGCGATATTGTTGAAACGAGACTGTCACTACTCAGAATTGTACTTGTCACTCCGGGTTGCACATTGTTAACTGCACTTGCCTGATAAGTGATAGTGTTTTTAAGTACTCCACCGGAATTCAACACGTAATTTTTCATGTCAGCAATTGAGAATGTTCCCGTTCCTTTTGCAGGGATGTTTACAACCTGCGAAAAATTTGTACCATCAGGTTTTTTCAACTCGTTCACCGATATTGTAACCTGCAATGGCATATCGACAGAATTTTTTACGCTGATATCTAACTTTCCTGAGTCAAATTTTATTTGTGAGTATTGAGTTGAATCATCAATTTTAATTACATCACTCTTAACTATCGGATTCTGCTGTGGAATAACTGCTTTAACTCCGCTAATTCCCAGATTTGCAAAATCTGTGGTAATCTTTGTAACAGGATTTGCAGGAATCAAAACTGTTCCGCCACCACTTCCCGGTGATGACAAAAGCACTTCAACTCTCAGCGAATCAACAAGTTTTTGACCAGTCAGGGCGAAGACAAGTATTTTTTCCTGATTCTGAGTCAAGGTAAAGCTTGTATTATCAGTAAGGAGTCGGGTGTTTTCAGTTATTGTTGCACCGCGGTATGTATAATTTTTTGCTGCTCTAATGATTACCCGGCTAATGGTCATTGCAATAGGACCGTTTTCATTCCTGATTTTCAACGACATTGTCCCTGCATCAAATTCAGCTACCTCAAATGAACTCACCTTGGCCAAATCTTGAACAAGCAGAGTGTTTGTCACAGGGGGAACAACCTGTTGTTGACCGGGTGTAACATTCAACCACTGAGTCATTTTGATCTCCTGATTGATTGATGCTACAGTATTAACCTTAATTGCTCCAACAGTTGTTTTTATGCTTTTGGGCTCAGCATCCAGTGTCATTCTGTTTTCAATTCTTACAGAACTTAACTCTTGTTTCTGCTCATACACGATTATCGCTGTATCACTTCGTAATTTCAGGCTGGAAGTGTCTCTCTCAACAATTTCCTTCATTGTGTAGGTGCGATTCACGAACGGAAGATTTAACTCAACATCCCACACTGGGGCTATCGGCTCTTTCACCTCACATCCGGCAAACAGTAATAGAAGCAGCCCGGAGAAGACCCCCGTCTTACTTGCCAAGCTCTTGTAGAAATTCTTCATTGAGGTCTCTTTTTTGTAATTATTTTTCGATTATAAGTGAAATTAGGTATATTTTCACTCGTTTGCAAATTATTTGTAAAGATTTTTCTTCTTTACACTAAAAAAGGAAGTGCCACAAGGGAAAAAGGCTTATTTTTCTCAATTAAGCCTTCCTCTTATCGCACTCCCTCATAAGAAATGTGATGATTGTGATGCCGCTTATTTCACGAGAAGCATCTTTTTGTTTAATACTACTCCACCTGCACGCAGTTTGTAGAGGTACATTCCAGATGGTAATCCGGAAGCATCAAAGCCTGTTTCATAGTTACCGGCTTCTTTTATCTCGTTAACCAGACTTGCAACTTCAACTCCCATTATATCATAAACTGTCAGAGAAACTTCAGATCTTTCAGGAACTGAATAACGGATCCTGGTTGATGGATTAAAGGGGTTTGGATAGTTCTGCTCTAGCGCAAAGTTCTCCGGAATTCCCGAAAGGACTTCCTCAACTCCTGTTAATCCTTGCTGTGTACTTCCTACAACATCAGAAAAATGGGAAACTCTTACTCTAATGGAATCATTAAAATTTTCTGTAGTGATTCCTGTCAGATCAAAAGTGCCTGTTCCTTGAAGGTATGCAAAAGCAAGCAATGCAGCAGGATTAAGCCCTGATTGTTGCACAAATGCATTAAACAAACCCGATTTTTTGATCACAAGTTTAAATTTGTTTGGTGAAGTGAAAGTGAATGGACTTGGCAATGGATCAATACCATCGAAAGTAAAGACTTCTATCCTCCAACTGAAAAACAGGCTCAGTGCGTTTGCGGGAACAAACAAACCATTACTGCAATTCACATTGAAAAATGTTATCCTCACTTGAATGTTGGTGTCGATACACCCGTCTTCAAACATGAAATATGACCCAACCATTGAATTGTAGAGCGATTGGGCTACATTGTACGGCGAAGGAAGATTTGTAGCTCGCATCGAGTACATTTCTCCTTCACGGATTGTGTCGTTCCAAATAGAAAATTGTGGCGCGTTTGTACATTTTATTGAGACGAGCACATTAATTTTGTTCTGCCCGGGTTGTGCAAAAAGCATACCAGTAAGCATTACAAATGAGACGAAAAGTAATATTCTTCTCATAGAGAACACTCCTAAGATTGATGATGATTGTTCTGATAAATATTATTAGATTCAACAAAATTGCAATCAATGGCCCGAATGCAATGTTCCTGAGATTAATACCGAAATTTACTAAGATTTCCGACAATTGCAACCTGTTATGCAATTATTTTTTCGTTATTTCTGAAATTAGTGATACAGATCAAAAAAATACTTCCTTTTCCCTAAAGGAACTGATTAGTTGTAATTATTGACTCTCATTTAAGATGATTATCCTCGAAGAGGATTTCATATTCGTAGCCCTGATTTCACCCCCAAAACCCCAATCTATCCCCGGAGGGGATTTCATATTCGTAGCATCTAAGTCACCCCCCAGATAAACTTATCCTCGAAGAGGATTTCATATTCGTAGCTCTTGAATCCACTCCCAAAACCCAATCTATCCCCGAAGGGGATTTTATATTCGTAGCATCCAAGTCACCCGAGAGATAGCCTTATCCTCGAAGAGGATTTCATATTCGGAGCCCCCCCCCCCCCCCCCAAACCCCCCCCCCCCCGGAGGAAATATATTTATAGCATCCAAGTCACCCGAGAGATAGCCTTATCCTCGAAGAGGATTTCATATTCGTAGACCTTGCATCCACTCACAAACCCAATCTATCCCCGAAGGGGATTTCATATTCGTTGCATCCAAGTCACCCGACAGATCGCCTTATCCTCGAAGAGGATTTCATATTCGTAGCATTGCAATAATCTCACTCATATCTACCCCGCTTGCGGGGTTGAATATTTTTACATCACAAGTTCAATCTTTCCATAAAAATTCTTTCTTATATTCAACACCGTAAGATTTCAGAAACTTCTCATATTCTTCCGTAAAACTATTTCGGTGATGATGTTCCTCTTGACCATTAATATAATTAATAAGCCGTTCCAACTCTGATTTTCCTATCGAAAACGCACTATAGCCCTCTTGCCAACTAAATTTACCTAACGATAATCTTTGCTGATTGATAAATAAAGAAGAACTTCTCTTTATCTCTTTGACAAGATCAGATATCGAAATGTCAGGATAAATTCCTACCAGTATATGGATATGATCCATGTCACCGTTGATATTATACAATTTCTGTCCTTTTTTCTTTACTATACCTGTGATGTATTTGTAAAGTTCGTCCTTCCATGAACTGCCAATCAATCTTTCGCGATTTTTAAGTGCGAAAACGATGTGGATGTACAATTGTGTGTATGTATTTCCCATCCAGATACTCACCTAATAATTGATAAATGCATATTAAAAATAATAATTGCATGATCTATTATGTACTAGTGAATGAAATATTTTTTACCAAAGTCTCCTGACGTGCTACGAATATTTAATCCCCTCCGGGGATATTTGGGCAAGGTGAGGTGAATCATGTGCTACGAATATTTAATCCACTCCGGGGATATTTTGAGGTTGGGGGTGATTCAAGTGCTACGAATATTCAATCCCCTCCGGGGATAATTTTGGGTTGGGAGGGGCGAATCATGTTCTGAGAATTTATCCCTCCGGGGGATATTTTAGGGGTTGGGGTAATGCTCTTGTGCTACGAATATTTAATCCCCTCCGGGGATAATAGCAAAGAAAAATTTAACATTAAACAAAGTTGTAAGATCAAAAAAAGGCTGCCCGATGGGCAGCCTTCTCTCTAAAGGAGTGTTAGTTGAACTTTTCAGTTCGAGGAGGTGGAAAACCAAAAGTTTGTTCTTGAGGGAAATCGACATTAATTTCACCAAAACGGGCTTCATATTTGTCGATATTATCTGCAAGTGCTCGAAGCAGCATCTTGGCGTGTTGAGGAGTAGTTATTATCCTCGACATTACCTTGGCTTTCTGCAATCCCGGTAATATCCGGGTGAAATCTATCACGAATTCTGCAGGAGAATGGGTGATAAACGCTAGATTCGAATAAATGCCTTCTGCTTCCTTTTCACCCAGTTCAACATTTAACTGTTGTTGCTGAGGCTGGATTGGATCTTTTGGATTCTGACTCATTCTATTACTTCATTTCTGATAATTTTTTCTGAATTTCTTCAGCTTCTTTGGTCATGCTTAATCTTGAGTAAGCCTTAAAGAGAAGATCGTAACCTTTTTTCTCGTTGGGCATTTTTTCAACATAAATTTTTGCATTTGCAACACATGATTCAAATCTTGGTTTTGCTTCAGGTCTGCCGTCTTCTTTCATCTGATCAGCTTTCTTCAGTATTGTAAGACCCCAGTTGTAGTAAGCAAAAGCCTCAAAATAGTAAGCTTCAAAGTAGTTTGGATCAAGCTTGGTAACTTCAGCAAACTCTTGTACAGCGGCTGTGTAGTTCAAGATGTTTGTGAGGAAAATACCATAATAAAGCCTGCTGAGCTTATTCTTTGGATTTTTCTTAACTTCAGCTTCAAAAAGTGCGGCACCTTCTTCTGCTTTGTTTAAATAACCATAAACACTTGCGAGTGTCTGAAGAAGCATTTCATTACCCGGGTGTTTGTTTAGACCTTCTTTTGCAATTGTCAGTGCGGTGTTAAAACTCTGCATGTAGGCAACACTGTCAGCACTGTTTTTGCTGGTTTTATACATTGTTTGTTTGGTCTCGCCTTTTTTCACATAGATCTCAGCAAGCTGCGCGTATGCAAAATCTGCACTCTGTTTGTCAATTATCTTCTGTAAGACAGGAATTGCATTGTCATATTCACCTTTGTTAAGGTAGATCATGGAAACAATTTTGTAAGATTCGATTGAATCAGGCTCAAGGAAAATGGCTGTGTTAAATTTCTCAAGCGATTTTTCGAGGAAGATTGCAGTTGTATCTTTCGATTTTGACTGAGCTGCCTTGTTATAGTTGTTTACACCGGCATTAAATGATTCAGCCCAGGTCGCCTGTTTAATCAAATCAATTTCTTTTTTTAAATTTTGAGCTAATCTGTGTAGATTTGTCAAAATTCTCTACCATTGCCTTTATTTCGTCTTTTTCTTTACTTACAAGACCCAACAGATAGTAACCTTCGTCACTTTTTGGGTTTTTAGCTACTTCTTTATTTAATGATTCAATAGCTTTGTCCCAATTCTTCTGCTGTATATAAAGTTTTGCACTTGATAATTCAGCTGAAGAACACTGATATCCGGAAAACATCAAGCCCAAAAGTATTAAACCTGACAAAAGGATGTTTATTTGTTTCATTGTTTCTCCAAAGTTTCAAAAATTATGGTGCACTAAATTACTCATTATTGATTGTTTATCCAAGATTTATAAACTACTTTCTATTATTTCGGTCAGGTTTAGCGAAACTTAATTGATTTTCTTGCAGATTAATGATAAATTTAATCTTTAAAAAGAGGTTTTTCTTGACAATCGAAGAAATTATTAACACTGTACCTAAAGTGCTTTTGCACGAACATCTCGACGGAACTCTCCGTCCTGAAACCATAATAGAACTCGCCCGGGAGATAAATTATGATAAACTCCCTACCGAAGACCCTGCTGAATTAAAAGCTGGTTTCATCGTGGCGCCAATAAAGGAAATCTTGTTGAATACCTTCAGGGATTTGAACATACCTGTGCAGTTATGCAAACAAGGGAAGCACTCAAGCGTGTCGCCTACGAAATGATGGAAGACATGTATAAAGATGGTGTCTGCTACATTGAGATCAGATTTGCCCCAATCTTCCATACCTTAAAAGGGCTTTATATGGATGATGTGGTATCAGCCGTGCTTGAGGGTCTTGAAGAAGGAAAACAGGATTTTAAAGTAGAATTTGGCTTGCTCCTCTGCGGTATGAGAAACATGCAGGATACACTCGATATTGCAGAACTTGCTGTTAATTACAGAAAAAAAGCGTCGTAGGCTTTGATCTTGCAGGTGAAGAAGGTGGATACCCTCCCAAAAAACATATCGACGCTTTTGAATATATCCAGAGAGAAAATTTTAATATTACAATCCATGCCGGAGAAGCTTTTGGAAAAGAATCAATCTGGCAGGCGATCCAATGGTGTGGTGCTCACAGAATCGGTCACGGCACGCGACTTATCGAAGATATGACAATTGGTCCAGATGGCGAAACAGTTACGGGACTTGGCGATCTCGCTCAGTATGTTCTCGACAAAAGAATTCCGATTGAATGTTGCCTCCTTAGTAATGTTCACACAGGAGCTGTAGAATCTCTTGAAAAACACCCATTTAAAATTCTTTATAAAAATAAATTCAGAGTTACCATCAATACAGATAATTGTTTGATGAGCGACACTTCGATGACAAAAGAATTTGTTACCGCTGTTCAGACATTTGATTTGAACCTTGATGACGTGGAAAAAATAACTATTAACGCAATGAAATCTGCCTTTTGCCACCATACGGATAGAATAAGACTCATCTATGATGTGATTAAACCTGGTTTCTTTAATATGCGAAACAAACTGACATCTCTTCAACTATAGGATTTTATGAAGATCAGCATTAGAAATTATACTCTCGAATTTGAAAAAAATGACAAGAAAATAGTCACACAGTTCCTGAAAAAAGCCGCACAGCAGACTGAAGGCAGTCAGGACGTAAATATGGTGAAACAAAACCGTCTTTTTACTTCAATTCTTGATAAACTGAATGAATCAGAAGCACCAAAATTTACGAAGGATGAATATTTTTCGTTGAAAAATCTCCTTTCATTGCAACTTACAACAATGAAAAAACAGATTGTAACTGCAGGATTTATTAAAAAATATCTCCTGTCTTCGCTCGAAAAGCAATACACGAAAATATTGAACAAATATTTTTTGGAAAAATAGTATGGTAGATGAAGCCAAAATTATAAGAGCACCACATGGTACTGAACTCTCCTGCAAAGGATGGGTTCAAGAAGCTGCAATGCGAATGTTGATGAACAACCTCGATCCTGATGTTGCAGAAAACCCTGCCGAGCTGATTGTTTATGGCGGAAGCGGAAAAGCTGCCCGTAACTGGGAATCTTATAATGCAATTATTGAATCTCTGAAATCTCTCGAAAATGATGAGACACTTCTGGTTCAGTCAGGTAAACCTGTTGCCATATTCAAAAGTCACGAAAATGCTCCCAGAGTATTGATCTCCAATTCGATGCTGGTCCCCCGCTGGGGCACATGGGACGAGTTCAGAAGACTTGAAGCACTTGGTTTGACCATGTATGGTCAAATGACTGCAGGAAGCTGGATTTACATCGGTTCACAAGGTATCCTTCAAGGAACCTATGAAACTTTTGCAGAGTGTGCCCGACAAAAATTTGGCGGTTCTCTTAAAGGCAGGCTCCTGCTTACCGCAGGTCTGGGTGGAATGGGCGGAGCTCAACCACTCGCTGCAACAATGAACGGCGCAACTTTTCTCGGAATTGATGTCGATAAATCGCGAATCTTAAAAAGAATCGAAACCGGATATATCGATATTATCAGTGAAGACCTCGACGAAGCTCTAAAAATTGTACTCGATGCCAAAGCCAAAGGCGAAAATATTTCCGTTGGATTGGTTGGAAATGCAGCAGATGTACTGCCTGAATTGTTGAAAAGGAATATTCTACCCGACATCGTTACAGATCAAACTTCTGCTCACGATACACTTAATGGATATGTTCCGATGGGTATGACATTCGAAGCAGCTCTCCAACTACGTAAATCCGACCCCGATAAATATATTTCTCTCTCTAAAGAAACAATCACAGTTCACCTTAAAGCAATGCTTGAGTTCCTCAAAAGAGGCGCTGTTACCTTCGATTATGGGAACAATATCAGGGGTGAGGCAAAAACCAACGGTGTTGAAAATGCTTTTGATATCCCGGGATTTGTTCCGGAATATATCAGACCACTTTTTTGTGACGGAAACGGACCTTTTAGATGGGCTGCCCTCTCAGGGGATCCCGAAGATATTTATGTTACGGACGAAGCGGTAAAAGCTGCTTTCCCAGAAAATAAATCATTGATCAACTGGCTCGAACTTGCACGAGAAAAAGTACATTTCCAGGGTCTCCCGGCAAGAATTTGCTGGCTTGGTTATGGAGACAGAGCCAAAATGGGTTTGATTTTTAATCAACTCGTTGCCGATAAAAAAGTTAAAGCCCCTATTGTAATAGGGAGAGACCACCTCGATTGTGGTTCAGTTGCTTCCCCCTACAGGGAAACTGAAGCTATGAAAGATGGTAGTGATGCAATTGCTGACTGGCCAATTTTGAATGCACTTATTAATTCTGTTAATGGTGCTTCATGGGTCTCAGTGCATCATGGTGGAGGTGTCGGTATTGGAAATTCAATCCATGCAGGAATGGTGATTGTTGCCGACGGAACACCCGAAGCTGCAAAAAGAATTGAGCGGGTGCTCACCTCCGATCCCGGCATGGGTATAGCCCGACATGCCGACGCAGGATATAAACGCGCTATTGATAACGCAAAGACGAAGTCGGTTAATATCCCCTTCGTGAAATAACAAAAATGGAGTAGATCATGACACTTAAAGTATTAATCGCTGACCAATTTCCGGAAAAATACATCAATATCTTAAAAGCAAAAGATCTTGATGTTTTGTACCAACCAAAACTTGGCGAAAATGAGATGCCCGAAGTAGCCAAAGATGTGGATATCATTGTAGTTCGCTCCACTAAAGTGAATGAAGCTACAATAAACGCCTCTGAAAAACTGAACTTGATCGTACGCGCCGGCGCAGGTGTTAACAACATCAATATCCCCGCCGCAAATAAAAAAGGTATCTATGTAACCAACTGTCCGGGTAAAAACTCGATTGCGGTTGCAGAACTTGCACTGGGTTTGATGGTTGCCATCGACAGAAAAATTCCTGACAATGTTATCGATTTCAGAAATGGAGTATGGAACAAAGGACTTTTCTCAAAAGCACAGGGAATCTACGGTAAAAATCTTGGAATCATTGGATTTGGGAATATCGGCAAGGAAGTTGCCGCCCGCGCTGTTGCTTTTGGTATGAATGTTTATGCAAAAGACATTACAAGAGTTGAAGGTTATGGAGTAAAAGAATTCTCTGAAATGGATAAAATTCTGCCAATTCTCGATATCATCACTGTTCACCTTCCATTAACGGATGGCACAAAAAAACTTTTCAACCGTGAAATGTTCAAATTGATGAAACCCAATACAATTCTTATCAACACTTCGCGAGCTGAAGTTATTGATGAAGATGATCTCCTTGAAGCAATTGAAGAGAAAAATATCTTCTGTGGATTTGATGTGTTTGTTGGAGAACCGGAAGGAAAAGCCGGAGAAGTTTCATCCAAATTGATGAACAATAAAAATATCTATATCACCCATCACATCGGTGCCTCAACCGAACAGGCCCAAGAAGCTGTGGCTGAAGAAACAGTAAATATCATCAAAGGTTATATCAATAGCGGCGTGATTGCACATTGGGTTAATAAAGCCCGTTGGGAAGAGTCACACTACCAACTCGTCGTTAAACATTACGACAAACCGGGAGTTATTGCCAATATCCTTAATGTTATGAAAAAAGATGATGTGAATATTGAAGAAGTTGAAAATGAGATATTTGCGGGTGGAATGGTTGCTAAATGTACAATTAAATTGAAACAACCTCTAACTGATGGTGTCCTTGAAGATATTCGTAACATCCCCGAGATCATTAACCTCGCACATGTTGAGCTTTAACCGTTTTTAATTAGTAATATCGGATAATTTTTTTGGCCGACAGTTGAAATTTATTTCAATTTTCGGCCTTTTTTGTTTTAAATATTCAACCCATTCCATGGGTAGGCCACTATTTTTTCAACAATAGCTACGAATATGAAACCCACTCCGTGGGTAGTTTAATTTCTTGGTTCACTGTTACTACGAATATTTAACCCATTCCATGGGTAAACTAATTTATTTTTCAACATTAGCTACGAATATGAAACCCACTCCGTGGGTAGGTCTTATCCCCAAAGGGGATTAAATATTCGTAGCACATATCGGCCCCAAAACAAAAAAATACCCCGTTTGCGGGGTTAAATATTATCAGAAGGCATTCGCAATTTTAATGTAACGATTGC
This sequence comes from Ignavibacteriales bacterium, assembly GCA_016714125.1. Lineage (GTDB taxonomy): Bacteria > Bacteroidota > Ignavibacteria > Ignavibacteriales > Ignavibacteriaceae > UTCHB3. The sequence continues at coordinate 624,531 of JADJNX010000001.1, forward strand.
CATCGGGACGATTACCTCTCCTCACTCTAACGCCCAAAATCCGTTTTTCGGGGTAACTTTCCCTCAAGTTCTCAAGTCTCTCAGGTCACTCAAGTTCTGAAGTTCTCAAGTTCTCAAGTTCTAAACAAGAGTGTATTCCGGAATATCCTCGGCGAATGTATAATAGTAAGGAAGTGCCATCAGATTTTTTAATGATTCGAGAAGTTCATCACTAAGTTCAAACGAAATGTTCCGCAATCCATACTGAAGTACTATTAATGTCTCTTCAGGAATACCCGTAAGCGCCAAATAGTCTTCACCAAACTCATAGAGGTCGTCATTCATCTGCTTAATTTTTGAATGAACCGATTCAAGAATTTCCTCCTGTGAGGAGACAAGGATATAAGAAATGAAAGGATTTTGCAGACATTCCACTGCTTCCTCAGTGATATTCATACCCGTTTCATACCTCCCTGTCAAATAATTTTCATCACCGGCAATATACAAATTGGTAATCTTTTTTATTTCACCATCGTAAGCAACCAATTCAGGAGAGGTATTATAAAGCTCTTTAAAAATTATTTTGAGTAGCGTTATGTCGTGGTATGAGATGTCACCTTTCATGGTGATGTCACTCACTTCTTTCTCACCGGGCTTAAAGTAGAGAAAACTGTTTGAAAAAAGTGAATCAGCTACCACACCGTAGTATGAGGAGACTACAAGGTCACCTGCTGTATGCAGATCGAGAGGAGGAATAAGGGCAATATCGATATCCCTGTTCTTAACAGCTTCGGGAAGCTTCGAGACGGGATAAAACACAACTTCACACCCAAGTTTGCTTTTCAAAATTGTAGCAAACATGCTTGTCATGAGATTTGGGGAAATGCCTATTTTCATATGATAAAAAAAGAGGCTGTCGCAAAAACTTTTGTTACAGCCTCAAATCTCCTTGGAGAATAAAAACTAACGATAGTTTTTGTCTTTGATCTTCGCAGCTTTACCCGAAAGCTCTCTGAGATAATAAAGTTTCGCTCTGCGAATTTTACCTTCTCTGATGAGATCAATTTTTGCAATTTTGTGGGAAATAAAAGGAAATATTCTTTCAACACCAACACCGCTCGAAATTTTACGAACTGTGAATGATCTGTTTTCAAGACTTCCTTTAATGCTGATTACATCACCTTCAAAAGGCTGTATTCTCTCTTTATCTCCCTCAATAACCCTTACATGAACTCTGATCCTGTCACCAATGTTAAATTTGGCGAGCTCTGATCTCTCTTCTGCAGGGATAAATTCATAGAGGCTTGTCATACCTGTGCTCCAATCTTATTTATCTTTTTCCAATAGTCTGTTAAAATCTTTGACTGTTCTTCCCGCCACTCTTTTACCTTGCCGTGGTCGCCCTGAAGCAACACTCCCGGAACTTTCATTCCTTCATATTCGGCCGGTCTCGTAAAACATGGTGCACCTATTATGTCACCATCCATAAACGAATCGTCGAGTGCCGATTCACTGTCATTTAATACTCCGGGTATAAGACGAACAACCGAGTCAACTACTACAGCGGCGAGCAACTCGCCTCCTGTCAATACAAAATTACCAATAGAAACAATTTCTGTGGCAAATGCTTCGCGTACTCTGTCGTCTATCCCTTTATAATGTCCACATATAATCATTATGTTCTTCATCAACGAATACCTGTTGGCATCCTGTTGATCATATATCTTACCGTGTGGGGCGGTAAAAATTATCGCATCATAATCTCGTTCAGCTAAAAGTTTTTTAATACAATCAAAAAATGGCTCCACTTTAAGAACCATCCCTGCTCCACCTCCAAACTGTTTGTCATCGATCATACGATGTTTATCGTATGCATGCTCCCGCAGGTTGTGGATATGTATCTCAACTTTTTCTTTATTTTGACCCCTTTGAATGATACTTGAGGTTAACGGACCTTCAAAAAAATCCGGTACCGCAGATATTATATCAATCCTCATCTTCATCGTAACCCGGATAACTTTCCTCAGTATTAAAATCTTTTTGTCGGCATCAAATGACTCAATAAATTGTTTGAGGCCGGAATAAGCGTCTCTTTCCCTTCGTTTTCAACGACATAAACATCATTGGCAGGGAGAAGCATTACATCCTTGATCACTCCTAAAAACTTTTCATTGAGAAAAACGCTGCTCTCAATCAGATCATGCACAAAATAAGTGTTGTCGGGGAGCTTTACTGCATCTTTTTCTTCGATGTAGATGTCCTTTCCAACAAGCATTTCCAGCCCTTTTTCATCTTCAAACTTTTCGAACTTGAGAAGGATGGTATCACCATCATACTTCACCTTTTCGACCTTTAATTGCTTAAAAGAGCCATAGAATTCCACAAAGACCGTTTTTAATTTAAAAAAACGGTCAGGAAAGTCAGAGAACGACTGTAGTCTGAGAAAGCCAGCTTTACCGTAAATCGCCTGAATCCTGGCAACAAGAATGTAGCCGATCACGATTTGTGCTTCACCTAATCTACGATTTCCAGTATTGCGCGCTTGCCTTCTTTAGCAGCTACTGCAGTAAGTAGAGTTCTCATCGCTTGTGCGGTTTTGCCTTGTTTTCCTATCACTTTTCCGATATCATTAGCGTCAACCTTCAATGCGAATACCACTCTCTTCTCCTCCTCCGATTTGATTTCAACCACTACCTTGTCAGGGTAATCAACAAGATGTTTGGAGATGAATTCAACAAATTCCTGCATATATGGAGTCCTCCATTAAGCAAGGGGCTTTAAGATAGTACTATGTACAGGTAAGAACTAAACGTTCTCTTCAGAAGAAGCACCCTTTACTTCTGCTGTACTTTCAGAACTCTGAATCTCTTCAATTACGGGTACCGAAGCAACTTCAACCGGTGGAGTAGCTTCTACAACAGGAGCCTCAACTTCAGGTGCAGGAGCTGCTACTACAGGAGCTTCAACAACAGGCAGGAGCTGCTACTACAGGAGCTTCAACAACAGGTGCAGGAGCTACAACTACGGGAGCCTCAACAACAGGTGCAGGAGCTGCCACTACGGGAGCTTCAACAACAGGTGCCGCGACAACAGGAGCTGGAGCTGCTACAGTTTTTTTAACCTTAACAGGCTCTTCAACTTTACGTCCTTCTCTCCATTTTGCCATGTTGGTTTCAATAGCTTCAACTGCAAAGTTTTTCTTGATCATCTGTCTCTTGTAGAGAATGCCTGTCTGACGAAGTAAACTCTTAACAGTATCAGTTGGCTGTGCGCCAAATCCCAACCATTTTAATGCTTTTTCTTCATCTATTACCACGGTATGCGGATTGGTCATTGGATCGTATTGACCAACTGCTTCCAGGTATTTACCGTCTCTTGGTGCTCTCGCATCAACGGCAACAATTTTATAAACGGGCTGTCTCTTCTTGCCCATTCTTTTGAGTCTTAATTTGACCAAATTTTGTTTCCTCCGGGATTCAAATTATTATTTCTGTTTTCTAAAAAAATTGGATTTATTCAATCTTCCTATCATGGTTTGCATCTCTGTAAACTGTTTGATTAGACGATTGACATCCTGTATGGTTGTGCCGCTTCCTTTTGCTATTCTTCGGCGACGGCTACCATTAAGTATCTTCGGGTTCCCTCTTTCCTTTTTGGTCATCGAGCTGATAATTGCTTCAACTTTAACCAGTGCATTGTCATCAACCTGTGCATTTTTCATCTGAGCGGGTATCCCCGGTATCATCGATATCAGTGAAGACAAAGAACCCATTTTTTTGATCATTTTGATCTGCTTCAAAAAATCATCGAAGTCGAAACGGTTTTTTCTCAGTTTCTCTTCAAGATCCTCAGCATCTTTCTCGTCGTAAGCTTCTTGAGCTTTCTCAACGAGACTAATAACATCCCCCTTGCCCAAAATTCTTGATGCAAGACGGTCAGGATAAAAATTGTCGATGGCATCGAGTTTTTCACCCGTACTGATAAATTTGATCGGTTTGCCAACCACTTCTCTAATCGAAAGGGCACAGCCACCGCGGGAGTCGCCATCAAGCTTTGTGAGCACGATCCCGTCAAAATTTACTTTGTCGTTGAAGGCTTTTGCAGAATTTACTGCGTCCTGCCCTGTCATCGAATCAACAACAAAAAGAACCTCTGTCGGTTTCACCAACTCTTTAATGTCGGCAACTTCCGTCATAAGTTCTTCATCAACATGCAAACGACCTGCCGTATCGATGATTATTACATCATTACGGTTTTCATCTGCATATTTTAATGAGTCACCGGCTATCTTACGGGCATCCTTCACATCGAGACTAAAGACCGGAACATCAATTTGCCCCCCAAGTGTCTTGAGTTGGTCGATTGCCGCCGGTCTATAGATGTCGCAAGCAACCAAAAGAGGTCTTTTGCCCATGCTTTTCAACCTTCGTGCAAGTTTTCCGGCAAATGTTGTTTTACCCGATCCCTGTAAACCTACGATAAGAAGAATAGTCTTCCCTGATGGATTCAAACTCAATTCTTGAGAAGAACCACCTAAAAGATCTACCAGTTCATCATATATTATTTTGGTGATAAGTTGCCCGGGGGTGATGGAAGTGATTACTTCCTGTCCCATGGCTTTTACTCTTATCCGCTCAATAAAATCTTTTGCAACTTTATAGTTGACATCTGCATCAAGCAGAATTCTTCTGATCTCTCTTACGGTATCGCTAACATTCGATTCTGTAAGTTTTCCCTGACCCCTGATTTTTTTGAGGGCTAACTCTAATTTACCGCTAAGATCTTCAAACATTCTGTGAACTAACCTCTAAGTGCATTTGCACCGGAAACCACTTCAAGCAGTTCTTTGGTGATTGCAGCCTGTCTCGCCTTGTTATATGTCAACTTAAGCGAAGAAATTAACTCTGAAGCATTGGTCGTTGCATTCTCCATAGCCGTCATTCTGGCACCATGCTCGGCAGCATTTGAATCCAGAAGTGATTTCCACAACCGGGTTTCGAGATACTGCGGCAACAATGCATTCAAAATATCTTTTTGCGAGACCTCAAATATAAACAATTCAGCCGAGGAACCCTCTTCTACTTCAAGTGGTACCGGCAAAAACGTGGTATTTACCAACTTCTGAGAAACAACTGACTTAAATTCATTGTAGATAAATGTGACTTTGTCAAACTTCCCGTCAAGATATCCTTGAATGGCATAAGGGAGAATCTGTCCAACATAGGAAAAATTGAGCGAATTGAACAATCCAACAACACTTCCAACCACTTCGTAGTTGCGTTTTTTGAAATGATCAAATCCCTTTTTCCCAACACAAAACAGAAGCGAATCAATGCCCTGTTTTTTCAAAGAATCAACATATTGAGTTGTTTCTTTAATCACATTGGTATTAAAAGCTCCACACAATCCTCTGTCAGCAGTGATAACAACAATCAGTTCCTTCTTTACATCCCTGTTGGTAACAAAAGGGTTCGTGGTTTTATCTTCCTCAGTAAAGAGATTACTGACCAGCCCATTCAACTTTTGGGTATATGGTCTGGCACTAACGATAGCATCGGTGGCACGGCGCAACTTTGCGGCTGCAACCATTTTCATCGCTTTTGTTATCTGCTGGGTGCTTTTAACACCTTTGATTCTGTTTCTTAGATCTCTAAGAGTTGCCATGCTCTAATTGTGCCTATTTTGGAAATGTTGCTGTGAACTCAGCAACAGATTTCTTTATCAATTCTTCTACATCAGCTTTAATTTCTTTTGCTGAACTAATACCTTTTAAGATAGCAGGATATTGCCTGTCGATATAAGCGAGATATTCCCTCTCAAAATCTTTAACTCTATTCACGGGAATCGTGTCAAGAAATCCTTTTGTTCCAAGATAAACGCTCACTACCTGTCTTTCGATAGGAATTGGGTGATAGATACCCTGTTTAAGGAGTTCGACCAGCCTCGAGCCTCTTGTGAGGGTTCTCAAGGTCGATACATCAAGATCACTACCAAATTTAGCAAAAGCTTCAAGCTCTCTATATTGTGCCAAATCAAGTTTCAAACTTCCCGATACTTTTTTCATCGCTTTGATCTGAGCGTTTCCACCCACACGAGATACTGAAATACCCACATTGATTGCGGGACGGACACCTGCGTTAAACAGGTTGGGTTCGAGATATATCTGACCATCAGTAATAGAGATAACATTTGTTGGAATATATGCCGACACATCACCTTGCTGTGTTTCAATGATTGGCAAAGCAGTAAGACTACCACCACCCAGCTCATCGCTAAGCTTTGAGGCTCTCTCGAGAAGTCTCGAGTGGAGATAAAACACATCACCGGGATATGCTTCACGACCCGGAGGTCTTCTCAAAAGAAGTGAAAGTTCTCTGTAGGCTGCTGCCTGTTTCGAAAGATCATCATAAATTACAAGTGCGTGTCTTCCGCTGTCTCTGAAAAATTCACCGAGGCATGCTCCTGAATAAGGTGCAATAAATTGCATTGGAGCAGGATCAGAAGCTGAAGCTGAAATAACCGTGGTATAAGCCATCGCTCCGGTTTCATGGAGTTTCGCTACTACCTGCGCAACAGTTGATCTTTTTTGACCAATCGACACATAAATGCAATAAACAGGTTTCACACCATTCTCTGCAGCTTCAGGGGTGTGGGTAAATTTCTGATTGATTATTGCATCAACAGCAATAGCTGTTTTTCCTGTCTGCCTGTCACCAATTATAAGCTCTCTCTGCCCTCTTCCTATAGGAATCATCGCATCGATTGCCGTAATACCGGTCTGAAGTGGTTCTTTTACCGGCTGCCTTTGCATTACACCAAGAGCTTTTCTCTCGATCTCCAAATACTTGTCGCATGCAATGGTGCCTTTACCGTCAATTGGAATGCCGAGAGGTGTTATAACTCGTCCAAGCATCGCTTCACCAACAGGCATTGAGGCAACTCTTCCGGTTCTCTTTACTTGATCACCTTCTTTTACCAAAGATGATTCACCAAATAGAGCGCAACCTACAGAGTCTTCCTCCAGATTAAGTACCATACCGAATACATCGTTAGGGAACTCAACCAATTCACTCGCCATTACTTTCGAAAGACCGTAAACTCTCGCAATTCCATCACCAACCGAAAGCACAGTACCCACTTCATAGATATCTGCTTCCGAGCTCTGTCCGGATAACTGCTCTCGCAATATGGAGGTGATCTCATCCGGTCTGATTTTTATCATATCTGAAGTCCCATTCTTAAAATTAATTTAGTGATACGCCGGCACGGCTGAATGTTTTTCTCAGTTTTTCCAACTGATTCTTAACAGATGCATCTACTATTATTTCATCCGTTTTGGCAATAAAACCACCGAGTAATCCGGGATCGGTTGTTGAAGTAACTTTTAGTTTACACTTCCACAACTCCTCAAGTTCTTTCCGAATTTTGTCGGTCTCTGCAGGTTCAAGATCAAAAGCGGATGAAATCTCCACCTTCTTGAATCCGGTTCCTTTGTCAGCTACATCAATAAAACAGTGTAAAGTGTCGTATGTATAAACAATCCTCTCTTTTTGTGCGAGGAATTCAATGAAATTAATCAATGAATCATCCACTTTACCGGAAAATATCTTCTTCATTATGGCAAGCTTGTCAGCATCACTGAAGACGGGATTGCCAATCACCCGTTTGAGATTCTCATTCTGATCGAAAACGGCAATCATGCCCTCAACATCAGAATAAACACTCTGCAGGTTTTTTTATCCGCAAGTTCGGCAAAAAGGGTAGAAGCATATTTAACGGCTACCTTATTGAGAGACATTGTCAGTTATTCCTTATTTCTTCAATAAACTTATTAACCAACACTTTGTTCTTCTCATGATCGAGACTGGCTTTAACCACCTTCTCAGCGGCTGCAATTGTCACATCAGCCACTTCCTTGATTACGCGGTCAACCATTTCTCTCTCACGGTTATCGAGTTCTGCTTCAAAGTCTTTTCTTTTCTTGTCGAACTCCTCTTTCAAGTCATGCGACATCTTTAACTTCTGCTCCTCGATGAACTTGCGACTCTCTTCAATCTGTTTTCTTGCCGCTTCTTCGTTTTCCTGACGCACCTTTTCTGTTTGTGCAATCAGTTGATCAGCTTCCTCTTTTGCCTTTTTTGCAGCTTCAAGTGCGTCTTTTATCCCTTGCTCCCTCGAATCGAGGGCACCGATTATCGGTTTCCAGGCAAATTTTGCAAGAACGATAAGCAATACTATAAATGTAACCGCGGTCCAGAATGCCAAACCGCCATTTACATCGAGCAAACTCGCTTTTTCGCCTGCTTCTGAAGCTCTCAGAAAGACAAATGTACTAAAGATCATTTTATTACCTTTTAGTTAATAGCCTTATTTTCCGGCCAGGATGAAGCAGATTACCAAAGCGAAGAGTGAGATACCTTCGATAAGAGCTGCTGCAATGATCATTGTGGTTCTGATTCCACCCGCTGCTTCAGGCTGACGGCCTGTTGCTTCCATTGCTGCGGCTGCCAATTTTCCGATACCGAATCCACCGCCGATGATAATTAAAGCTGAACCGATTCCGGCTGCTAAATGTGCTAATTCCATTTCATTCCTCCGTAATAGAATTTTTTGGTTTTCTTTAGTGATCTTGATGAACTGCCATCCCAATAAAGACGGCTGACAACATAGTAAAAATATAAGCCTGGAGCATTGCAACCAGGATTTCAAGCATATAAATTGCAAGTGCCATGCCAACCGATACCGGTGCCACAGCAATTGTATTCATTGTAAATATCAAACCAATAAGCGCGTAGATCACAATGTGACCTGCTGTCATATTAGCAAAAAGCCTCATCGCAAGAGCGAATGGCTTTGTGAATAATCCCAATATCTCCACCACAATCATAATCGGGAGAAGAAAAACAGGGATTCCATGAGGTATTAAACCTTTAAAATATCCAAATACACCGTTTTTCCGCATACCTCCCCATTGGGTTACAGAAAAAGTGGCGATTGCAAGAGTTGCTGTAACTGATATATTACTTGTAACAGTTGCTGAGAAGGGAACAAGCCCAAGAAAATTGGCAAACAGTATGAAGAAAAATGCGGTAAGTAGATATGGAACAAATTTCTCATAACCCCCTCCGATGCTCGGCCTGGCAATCTCGTCTTTAACGAAATAGACCAAAACCTCTATCATACCGGTAAACCGGTTTGGAATATTCGTTTTTTTGTACCTTCGAGCGGTTTTAATCAACATAAAGGCGAGCAATATTGCAGCCAGCCACAAAAAAACCACATGACGGGTTATCGATATATTGAAGCCCATCACTTCGATCTCAGGCAGATAAATCTTGCCAATTGGCGAGAAGTCGAGGTAATTACCATCCATTATATGGTGTAATATCCAGTCGCTTCCCTGGCTCGCACCTTGTCCGTGAGGCGTGGTCAGTGTATCTGCAATTGCTTTCGTGCTATCAGTGTACATTATTCGAGTGTGTCTTCTTCTCTGTTTTTACTAAATAGATCAGTTGAAATATCAGGTACAAAAAATAAAAAATAAAGACTGTAATTATATAATAATTTTGGTTCAAATTCAAGAAGTAGAGTAAAAATAATATAAATACTGCCAAAATTACCATCGAAAGGGTCATGGAACCCAACACAAACAACATGAAATGGTCCGGATTTTTTTTCCGTCCCAGGTTAATTGCCCAAACACCCACTGCAAAATTGATTATTCCCGGGAGTTGACCCCAGAAGAACTCTCTTACAGGGAACAATTCAGCAGGTGCGATCATCAGTCCGGTTAACCCCGTCAATACAAATATGGTTATCAACAGTATTGCCGTGTATAATATTTTCTTTTCAGATCCCATCTTTTTTCTTTTGTTTTTTTTCAAGATCAAGTACTGTTTTAATAAAATTGTAGAGTCCTGCACCCATACCAACTATCGAGAATATCCAAACCCAATGTTTTGTATCATATTCTTTGTCCAGCCAGTTACCAAGCAACACCATTCCTGTGATTGTTACTGCAAGTTGAATCCCTAACCCCATATATGGAGCAACACCCCTCAAACTTTCGGCAACACTGTCTTCATTTTTAAGCATCAGTATCTATCGAATCCTCAGATTTGACGGAAGGTTCCTCTTCTTTTATCACTGCCGCACCATCTTCAACGGTTCCCTTATATACTCCACCTTCTTCTATGACTAAACTTTTACTTTTTATGTCTCCGGTCAGAATTCCGGTGGGATTTATCTCAACTTTTCCGGTTGCATAGGCATTTCCATTTACTCTCCCTGCAATTGCTATGCTATCAGCTACCAGATTCCCGTCTATTTCTGCTCCTTTTCCAATCAAGAGTAAACCATCAATTCTTATGTGCCCCTTAAGTTTGCCGTCAAATCTCATATCACATGCTCCCTCGATCTCACCTCTGATAACAACATCTGATGAGATGACTGAAATTGGCATATACATCTTCTTTTTATTGTTAAATTTCATTTTTGAACACCACTTTGAATATTATTTTTTTTAACAGGAGCTTTCACTTTTGGAGTTTTAACAGGTGTTTTTTTCTTCTCTTCCAATTTTGATTTAAGAGTGTCCAATTTTATGGTTGTATCCTGAAAAGTTAAAATATATTTAAGTCTCTCGTTGTCATTTTTGATTTTTTGAAGTTCCGTCGCAAGAACTACCACTTTACCATTTAATTTATTTATCATTGCCTTGTCTTCATCCGATAATTTGGTATTTACATTTACCAATAAATTGAGAGGTGTAAATCGGAATAAAACTAATGCCAGTAACATCATAAACAGAAAAGTTGCACCACCATAAATGACAGCAAGTCTGAATCCAACAACCCTGACCGGAATTTCGGAATGATTATCCGCAGGTAACATCAAAAGCCGGAATTTTAACTTTGCGAGTTTTTGCTTCAGTCTATCCATGACACTTTTCGTCATATTTTGCCATAACCTCCTGAAAAGAGATCATTCCTTCTCTTAATAGAGTAGGAACTTGTCCCGTCAGGTCAATTACTGTTGACGCGATATTTAGCGGGGGTTTTTCACTGTAAAAAATTGCATCTATCTCATGGCTAAATTCCTGAGATATCTGTGTAAAATCGTTCATCTCAGGTTCATCACTTCTGTTCACACTTGTGGAGACGAGCGGCATATTAATGTCATTTAACAATTTTCTGCAAAATTTATGGTTCGGAATTCTGAATGCCATGGTTTCCGACTCCATTATGTCCCTGAAATAACCATTTAATTTCAAAACAATAGAAATTGGATTGGGCCAGAGTGAAATTAAAAAATCGGCATGCGATTCATGCTGAAGATCTACATGTTTCAAAACCATCGATATGTCGGCAGCGAGAAGGATATACTTCTTCTCGATACTTCTCCTTTTAACAAATGTAATTTTTGCTAAAGCATCTTTATTAAATGGATTTGCACCAAAACCATATATAGTATCGGTGGGATATACAAATACACCACCTTCAAAATAGATGTGGGTGGCAGCGTGAATTGCTTCGTTAAAATTATCTTCAATATTGGAGATCAGGGTCTGTTTTTCAGCCGACATGCAATATTTCCTCTACTTTCTTTAACACTTCAAAAGGATAGATTGAGGTTCCACACTCAAAACTTCCATTCGGACATTTTTTGTGTCCGTGGATTCCACAAGGTTTGCAGGAAACCGCCTTCGATATATAATAACTTTTGGGGGAATAACCATAAAATCCAAATTCAGGAACAGTTGAACAGTAAATTGTCAACACCGAAACATCGGCTGCCATAGCAAAATGGGTTGGCGCACTGTCGTTTGTAATTACAAGTTTTGCACCCCTCATCAGTTCCACCGTTTCAACAATTGAAAATTGCCCGCAACTGTTTATGACCTCTTTTCCCTCAATTCCAACAATTTCCTCCCCAAGTCCCCTCTCATTTTCGCTTCCTGTAACTACAACTTTTAATCTCTTTGAAATCAGTGATGCCGCCACCTCAGCAAAATATTTAATGGGATATCTTTTTGTACCCCACACACTACCGGGTGCCAAAATCACATAATCCCCATCGAGACCCGTCTCCTCTTTAAAACGCGATACCCTGTTTTTTTCTTCCTGAGTTGCTTTTATCTCCGGGAATATTTTCCATTCTTCGCCGGGATATTCACCTAAAAACCTTAGGGATCTTTTCACTTCATGTTCATCATACTTGTAATCCACCAATTTATCGTAAATAAATTTTAGTGAAGAATTGGAAAACCCAATCGAATACTCGGAATAAATCAAATTTACAAGAAGAGCAGTTCTGGCGGAACGGTGGAGTGAGTATATGTAGGAATAGTTCTTAGCCCTTAGAAGGGTTGCAAATTTTAGCATCCCTCTAATTCCTCTATGTTCTCCCCTTTTCTGAAAAGGAAAAACTTTGGAAACCGACGGCGAGGAATTAAAAACTGATGCAGACACAGGTGTCGAAACTACATCAATCTCCCTGGATGCATATCTCTTTTTAAGCTCTTGAATAAAAGGAAGGGAAAGGACTGAATCACCCGGAAAAGCTGTTTGTATTACTAATATCTTTCCTTCGTTGTTCAATATTTCCACCGGTTGTGCATCCAGAACCACATTTCAGGATAAGTTCTGATATACTCCTCCAATATTGCTGTATGGCGCCTGCTAATTTCAGCAATTTTACCTTCTTTCGATTCAGGCAAATCATCAAACGAAACTTCTCGGGACTCCATTTTATATGTATTGTCAGGTTGCCTGATCATAATACAAAAAATGATTGGTGCCCCGGTTTTTAGAGCAAGCGCTGCAGTTCCCTCATTTACTGCAGACATCACACCAAAGAAAGGGACTCTCAAGCCATCCTCGGCTCCTCTTTGATCCGCAACAACGGCTATTATTTCCCCCTTTTTAAGAGCTTTGTACAAAGTCATTGCTGCATGCCCGGTTGGATATACCTTGTTACCCCACTTTGTCCTTTCCCTCTCCATCCAGCGGGTTACAAAAGGATTCCTCTGTGGTTGGGCAATGGTTGAAAAAGGTATCCTGAGTTTCCTTGAATACCCAAGAGCCGCAACTTCCCAGTTCCCAAAATGTGCCGTCATCAAAACGACTCCATTCCCCTTTTTATATGCATTTGTTGTCATGTCGAGAGAACTTTGATCAAAATAATGCTCTATCTCTTCAAATTTCATTGATGGCAATGCCATAATCTCAATGAATGTTTTAGCACTGCCAAGGTAACACTCTTTTGCGAGGTTTTCTCTCGCTTCAATACCAAGTTCGGGAAAGGCAATGGAAAGGTTTTTTTGGACAATTTTTCTGCGGATTTTTAACAAATCATAGAATATATATGCAAGAAAGGGCGCAAACATGTGCGCCCTCTTAAAACCAAATAAACAAAATAAATGGCTAAAAAATGAGAAAAGAATATATTCAACAATATTTTTCAAGACACAAAAACCTGTGATTTCCGATACTAAATATAACGAATATTACAGAGTCTGTACCCGGTTTTTCCATGCATCATCTCTCAACTCACCACGCTTTGTTGAATGAAGCAGTTTGTAATCACCAAATCCTGAGATGTCACCAAAGACAAATTCAACTCCACCTTCAATATCATCAAATCGCCAAATTTCATACGGTTTTGAATCAAGTTGTGAAGGATATCTGTCAACTTCGCTTGGACGCCCATAAACTATGTGGACACGCCCTCTGTCAGTTCTCCAACCTTTCCGCTGAAAAGATGAATAAGCCTGATTTGCATATTCAATTCTTTTGTAATACTCCCGCTTAAACTCGTTAACTGCTGTGTTTGGCTCTGCATCACGGTTTCTCCAGAAATTGAATATAAAATTTCTTTTACCTTCTATTTCTTTCAACTGATCCCACTGTTTTTCTTCACCTTTTGTGATGATATATTTTGCCTGCTCAAAAGCCTCTTCAATCTCCTCTTCGCTCATTGTGGCAAACTCGGAAGAAAGAAATTCATTGTCAGAATACTTCGTGGCAACACTATCAACAACGTTTGAGTTAAAGACAAATATCTTCTTGGTTGACATTGCGATGTCATTTGAAAGAGAATCAAAAAGCGCTACTGTGATATTGTAAGTTCCAGTGGGCAATTTTGATATGTTAATTGTGTTCGCTTCAACAATTGAAGAGTTTTTCCTCGGAACATATCTTCTCTTTCTGCTTACCTCCTCATTCTTGTCGTTGGTAAGAACCCTCTCAAGAATCAAAAGTTCAGGATCATTTTCCTTGTTTAAATTATACAATTCAACATAATAGAAAACGACGGGGAGATTTTCACCAAACACTGTAGCAACATTTGGAACCACTTCGTAGGTGTTCTTAAAAAATGTGGAAGAATCATTATCTGATTTTTCAATTTTTGTTGCAACTTCAATATCACTGATATGAAATTTCTCTTTAACAGGTTGTTTTAATTGAATACTGAATTTTGCTGTGTCATTCCTGTCGTCGGTGACCATGTCTTTTACAGAAAAAGCAAATTTGTAGTCACCAAATTTTAACCTGAATCGTAATACACCTGTTAAATTATTTTTTATAGAGTCCACAAGAGGTGCATTAAAATTATAGTCCCTCTTAAACTGAATGGTGCCATCCGTTATATTTTCTATATGAATACCTATCGCACCTAAAATCATTTTAGTTCCCCCATTTTCAACGGGAGAGAATGCATTCTGATAGAAACTATAATAGATTTCCACTATTCCTGAGGTGTCATCTCCAGCAAAACGTGCATAGTCGAGATCGAACAATGGATTTTTCTGGGCTACTGCAAATACACTTAAAAACAAAACAACAACTGCTATTCTTCTCACCGGTATCACTCCATGATATAACAACAAAAAAAAGGCGTCCGCATTAACGGACGCCTAATGGAAAAGTAAATCGATTACTTAAACGAAAGCTTTACCGTAACTATATGGTTCGGGTTTGGGAACTCCTTAACCTGACGGAAAGCATAATCAACAACAACACCAATCTCATCAGTTAGATGGTAGTTGATGCCGGCTCCCAGATTAACACCAAAGATGTTATCTTGATTGTTTGCACTCTGTAATGCGTATCCGCCTCTTACAAAGAACATATTCTGGAATCCATACTCAACACCAAATTTGAACTGATCTTCAAAAGCGTTGTTATTTGTGAATGTACCACCCAAGAGCAGTCTATTCTGTTTGTCGAAATCAAACTTGTATGCAAGACTTAACTCAAAATAGCTCGGAATCTGGAATGGTTCTGTAACTGCCTGGTAATTACCGGTAGTTGAACCAGGAACTGCACCGGAACGTTTGTTTTGAATTGTAAATCTTGTCCTGAATACTGCATGTTAGTACCAATGTTCTTAACTGCAGCACCAATTGTCAAGTTTTGATCAAACCTGTACTGAACACCAAAGTCGAGAGCGAACCCTGTAGCATTGGTATTCATGATGGTTTCAGAGATAACTTTGGCGTTGAAACCAATGGAAACTCTGTCTGTAATTATCTTCGAATAGGTGATTCCTGCTACCAAAAATCCGGGTGAATAGGTTGTACCATCTCCATCAGGGTTTGTAGTGGTAGTGATAGGAATATCACCAAAGTTCATCGATTTGAATGACAAAGCGACAGATCCGAAATCTCCCAAGCTGGTTCCCGCAGCAAAGTATGATATATTGATATCAGCTATATACGACATAAAGCTGAACATCGCTTCGGTTTTTCTGTCAACATCCAATCCAGCAGGATTGTAAAATATTGATTCCATACCGGTAACATTCGAAACAAACGCACCTCCGGTAGCTATGCCGCGCGCACCCACAGGGATTAACAACTGGTCTGCACCAGTCGTACCCTTACGGGAGATATCACCTGCATAACTTGGCAGTACGAAGGCGAGTATTAGCAGCAATGATAAGTATCTTTTCATATAAAGTAACTCCTAATTTCTGATTCCAAGTCCGGCGGCAGCTCTCACCACCGCCGGCTTTGATTTAGAACCTTTGTATCTGCTTTTGCGGCATAATTATTGCGAATTTCAGTATTTTCTCACCAAATTCGGGTGATTTTACGATGGCAAGGTACATACCTGATGCAACTCTGAGTCCTTCCCCGTTTTCCAAATCCCATCTTAAAAATGGGGAGGTTGGCGAGGCTTTGTCTTCGATGCCCAATGTACGAACCAGCATACCTGATAATGAGAATATCTTCACCGTTACATCATTTGGAAGATTGGTGAAGGTAACATACGGATTGTCAGGTGTGTTACCACTGTAGCTTGACTGTGGGTTGTATGCAAACAACGGGTTTGGATAAACATTCACTTTATCAAAGAGTGCTCTCTTTTGATCTGTTGTCAGATCTCCACCCTTTTGGGTGTTAAAGGTGAATATGTCGTTTACATACGGATATGTACCAAGTGGCAGTTTCAAAGTATCACCGGCTGCATAAAATACATTCGGATCCATCTTTTGAAGACCAACTACATACATAGCCGCCAGCCATGGTGAACTGGAGATGCTTTTAAATGCTGCATCATAGATGGTTGGATCTGCTGCAGCAGGAACCGTGAAGCCCTTTACAACATCAGCCCAAACATTGACACCTGTACCAAAATCACCACCTGTAAGCTGTTTTTGGCTTCCAGTTGGGTCGTATGGCATATCAAATACCACTATGTATTCGCCGCTTAATTTGATTGAATCTCCCGGATCCCATTGACCATCAGGATTTCCTTTCAAAAATGTATTGGCTGCATCGCCTGCTATTCTGGTGCCAATTTCAATGAATCCAACAGCAAGCTGTCTTGACTCACCATATTTTGGATCAACCACCCAAGCAGTAAATGGTACATCTACGAAGCCTTCTCCAAGTTTGCCAACGGGACCTCTACCAGTGGTATCGGTTACGCCCGCAGCATATGTGAAATTACCGTTTCTTTGGAATGCCGATCCGGTAAACCCTTGCAGATATCTGTAAGCTTTTCCGGAATTAGGAGCAAACCTTAACTGAACATTACGCATTTTGTCAGAACTCATGAAGGTCGAATATGGCCTTGCAGTATTCTTAGGTAATGTGATTTGTTCGGCTGTTGGTATATCACCACCGGTGTACCATACACCTGTGAATGATGTTGTCTTGGCAAATGGACGGTACCATCTTGTTCCCGAATAGGTTGGTGTTCCAAGTGATGCCACTGTTGGCGAAACTTTTAACAAGAAACCATCGGTTACTTTGCCTGCAACTATCGACAATGTTGTGTCAAATTGAGTCAGTGAGTCGACAAGCACAACATTCTTAGTTTTGTTCGTCAATCTGTAAAATACAGAATATGGATTTTTTACAGCCGTATTTTTGAAGAACTCAACATTGTATGTTTCGCCTGTTAACTTTTTATTATCTACAACAACATACTGAACTTTACCTGATGAAGGTCCCTGAGCCATTTGCGCAGTTGAGCCTTCAGAGGCTGGGACATACATATTCTCACCATAAAGTATTGGGAAGAGTGCAGTCTCATATTCTTCAAGTGAACCAACACGGGCAATATAATCACCACCAGGACCGTAAACGATAGATTTATTCTGATCGTATGGAGCCTTGAGGAAAATTGCTGCATGGTTCAATGCATATGTTGTTATCGTAAAATAATATGTTTGACCCTTAACCAGAGGATCCTGGTTAAATGGATTTGCGGAAATTTTTATGCGGAGTCTTCCTGTTGAAGGATCAGCATAAAGAGCGGAATCGATACGGAATTCGCCAAGCGGATCCGCAATTTGAAGTTCCTGATTTCCGTTTCCAAACAGAGTGAAAATATTTTTAATTGAATCGTTAAGTGTGTAATTCGCAATCACTTTTGAATTTTCAACACCTGAGATGATAGACTCTTTTGAGTTGGTTCTGTAAGCAGTGATGTAGAAGCCTTTTACTCTTCTGTCAATGTTAAGAACCGTATCAACTGCACGATATTTTAATTGTTCGTAAGTATCGAAATTGATATCAATGTATCCAGTACCCGAAGTGGAAGTACCTGTCTGCAAGGTAGGCCTTACAGGAGGTGGTGGTGGAGGTGAAGGGAAATTTGAATCAAATAGTAACTGAGCAATCTCTGAATACTGTCTTGCAACAGTAATTGAGTTCTTTGCATCAGTTCCTTTTCCGAGTACATAAGCAGCAACGATATCTACAGGAACATTTTTAACAAGTTTAAATGGACCTGTATTCGACATCTGTCTCTGATCTACAGCTGTATTATTGATCCATCCAACGTTGGTAACTGCATTACCTGAGTATGAGAATCTTGGATCAACTGTTGCACAATCTACGCCACCACGAACTTCACCAAACGCCCATGTACAAGGATCAAGAATGTCGCCAACCCGGTTTAGTCCGAGCATGTAATTTCTTGCTTCCTGTCTGGTATTTGGATCACCGTGTGTTGGGTGACTCTGCATGTAGTGTATAAATGACGACAATCCTAAGTTTGTTGCACCAGGATAGGATTCGATACCACGAACCTGACCACCTACATAGTGGGCAGTGTCAATTGCGATATCAATACCATCATCCCATACTCCGTTAGCGTTAACATCCGTAAATGTTACACCGGGAATATAAGATTTTGGTCCCTGGAAAAAGTCAATAAGGAATGTCGGAGGTGCAGCGCCATACAGTGGATCATCACCATCATTGTATACATAACCGGCATTTAAAGTGGTATCAGAACCTACAAGATCATCATTGGCATCGCCAAGATCAGGATCTGCCCAAACACCAAAGTAAACTGAATCGATAACATCTGCTACGGTTCCGGTATTCATAATCGAATAACGGAGGAACATCATGTTACCAACAAAGCTTTTGGTATTAAAAGCAAAAACTGTTTGTCTGATCTCGATTCCCTGAGGAGAAACATCATTGAATCTTCTCAAAGCAGGGTCAGTACCATCATTATAAACACACCATGCTGTTTCGTCACCGATAAGGTCAGGTCTGTCTTCTGTATTATCCCATTTGCCGTTTCCATTTTTGTCGATAGGATCGTAGATACCATCACCATCGCCATCATAGAAATAAGCGCCGAGTTTTACAGCGTCTCTCCACTCATCCCATGATGCAGCAAAATCACCTTCCGATGCTCTTAATACATAAAGCTGAGCTTTTGAGTCGTTTCTACCGCCTGCAACTGTACCAGGTACATAATCCTGAATACGGGAAGCCGAAGCCACCGCATTCGACCAAAGTGTACCGTTGGTCACGCCGCTAAGGAAAAAACCACCTGAAAAGAGGAACACTACGTTGGCAAATTTACCACCGGATGTAACTCCACCTGTTTCAGGATCAAAACCCCAACATCACCCATTACACCGGTACGGTTCATAGGGATGTTAAGATTGTTAATAAACATTCTGTAGGAGTCGCCGGCTTTCAGTTGGACCGAATTATTACTTCCGCCCTTTCCTCCGCCTTTGCCTCCTTTGTCATTCCCTCTAAATCCAAATGAGAGCAATCCCACTGAAAGGACAAAAAGGATGACTAATTCTTTAAAGTATATTTTTTTATTCATATTCCAAGTTCCCAATCTTATTTACCGGATTGACTTGTAAAGTTAACCTTGAAACCAAGTTTTATTAGTCTTGGTATTCCAAAGTTTCCAGGATTTCTTTCAAAAGCACGGTAATCTGATTTGTAGATCTCCGGGTTTGGTGTCGATGCAGCAGTTCTCTGTCCTTCAAGTGTTGTGATCCATCCTGTTGTGTAAGGATCGCCTGATGACTGATAAACTGTTACAGGATTGTCTGAATCCAGCAAATTCTCTACCCAAAGGTATGGAGTAAGGATGAAATTGCTGATCCTGAATGCTTTTTCAAGTCTGAAATCTATTCTGAAATTTCCGGGTCCGTAAGCTGAGTTAACATAACCTTTCGTGTTTCCATAGTTTGAAGTACCAACTAAAAGGTTCTGTGATTCGAGTGGAGTATAAGGTCTGCCACTGTTGAATCTAAGAAGAAGGTTAGCCGCGAGATTCTCGAGGAAACCAAGTTGTCCTTGTGGTACAAAGAAATCGACATTGATAACACCGGTATGTCTCTGATCGAAATCGAGCGGAGCAATTACCTTGGGAATTTCACCATTAACGTTTCTGAATGCAGCGGTAAACGATGAACCTGTTGAGGATCCTGTTCCTTCAGCAATTGAGTAGGTATAATTCATTGAAAATGAGAAGTAGCTGATTCTCGATATATCCAACGATAATGCAAGACCTTTGATTGTACCAAAGTCTGTATTTGTTGGTGTAATATATTTTAAAAGCTCGCCACCTTCAGATCTTCTGAAAAATACTGTAGCTGAGTTAACAAGTCCTTCAGTGTTTTTGTAGAATGCAGTAAGATTTACTGCTGCCATATCGCTAACTACATGACGGAAACCAATTTCATACTGTGTTGTAATTTCGCTTTCAACATGACCATTGTTTACACCAAGGTTGTTATCAGTTACAAGTGAACTAAGATCAATCATGGTTGTATAAATCTGATCAAGTGAAGGTTGCTGAATAAATCTTCCATACTGAGCGTGGAAAACTGTATTGGCAGTTACAGGGAAACCTAAACCTATTCTTGGTGAAATGTAGATTTCTGCTTCTTTCTTTGTAAAGTCAGGAGCATCAAATGCATTTGGATCACCAAAAATGTAAGGATAAAGAGGATCTCTAAGAATGTCTGCTTTGGTATCAAAATAGTCAAATCTTACACCAATATTAAGCACCATGTCTGAGAGCTCAAATCTATCCTGAATGTAAGCATAAGCCAACATTGGAAGTTTTGGTTCGTTTACATCGCCTTTGCTGGTTTTTGTTTTGCCTGTATAATCGTAACCAATTGCTGTGGGCTGAAGTCTCTTGTATCTTTCCTCTGCGGTAAGATTTCTCAAGTTATCTGACGACAAACCAACTGGTGCGATAGAATAGAGGCGAATAGTGGAATAGTTAAATCCACCACCAGCTTCGAGAAGGTGATTTCCCATCTGTGCGGTAAAATCGAAATCAGCGGTTAATGCAGTAGTATTATTCAAGAAATAACCGTTGTTTACTCTACCATATTTAGAGAAAATACCATACTCATCAAAGTTGACTCTTCCACCATTAAATGGAAGTGTAACTCCGAGTGCAGCGTTTGCAGCACTGTCGCCGTAAGCTTCAAGATTATTGAACCAGACACCATCGCCTTGTTCATTGTTATAAAGCTTGTAACCAACATTAAGATTCCAGAAAGCGTTTTTGCTTACATTCTGCGATAAACGGGCTGAAAGGGAGTAATTTTCTCTCTTAACAAGCGGGTTGTGTATCGCATTCCCTTTAATATAGGAATGTGTATAAGCATTAAACTCTCTGAAGTTAATGTTTGCGCCAACACGGAAAACCCAGCTCTCACCCAGTCTGTGAGTTGATCTACCGGTGAATCTCCAAACACTCGCCGCCGAATTAGGACGGGTATCTGAATCTAAACCAACAGATGGAACCTCAAGAGTGATTGCACTTGGATCCTGGTCGAGGAACCAGCCCCTCTCGCCAGAGAGGAAGAATGTGTGGTCGCCATTACCCGGGAGGTAAGGTCCACCAAGGGTGGCTGTGTACAGGTTATATCCGTATTTATCAGTAAATGATGATGTAAGAACATCAGCAAAAAATGTGTAAAATGGATTACCTGACTTTGTTGTAACATTCACGATACCGGACTGAGCCTGTCCATATTTGGCTTCATAGCCGCCTATCTGGAAGGAAATCTGTTCGATAGCCGCGTTACTTACTTGTGAATAGTTCGCACCTGAGTAAAGGTCGTTTTGAGGAACACCGTCAACGATATAGAGAACTTCTCCGCCTCTACCACCTCTGACGTTAAGTGTAGCATTACCTGATGCTCCGCCGGAGCCTTCGGTCACTACAACACCGGCGTTTAATCCGGCTATGTTCTCAACACCCTTTACAGGGAGCTTCTGAATTTCTTCAGCGTCGTAAACTTTTGTTGTGTTTGTTGACTTCTCTTCAAAGAATTTTTTATCAACAATTACAACTTCATCGAGTGTAACACCTGATGAAAGTTCGACATTAAGTTCTTCAGTAATACCGGCAACAATTCTTATTCCTTGGAATGTTTTTGTGCCGTATCCTACATAAGATACTTCGACATCGTATGTGCCGGGGTTAATGTTAAGTACAAAATACATACCATTAGCGTCTGAGGCAGCACCGAGTTTGGTACCAATAATTTTAACGTTTGCTCCGATTATGGCTTCTCTTGATTTCGAATCTACAACCTTACCGGTAAGTTTACCGACACCGGACTGTGCCGAGCCGGAAACCGTTAAGATTGTTACGAATAGAAGTCCGGTTAAGAGCTCTCTCAAAATCTTCATCCCTACTCCTCCAAAGATTATGGATGATGTGATTTGCAAAAAATTGTGCAGCTTTGTTGTTTATTTAAACGGCGAACCCCACTTCTCAGCAGGATTCACCTAATACTTCATTACCTGAATGACCTCGGTCGGTAATTACTTGAGAAAAACCATTTTCTTGGTTTCAACAAAATTACCGGCAGTAAGTTTGTATACATAGGTTCCGGAAGCAAGTTTTGCAGCGTCAAAGTTCACATTGTATGAACCCTGATCTTTTACTTCGTTAACCAATGATGCAACTTCTCTTCCGAGCATGTCATACACTTTAAGAGTTACATTTGCTCTCTGAGCAACTGTGAAGTTGATTGAAGTTGTTGGGTTGAAAGGATTTGGATAGTTCTGTGAAAGAGCAAATCCAGTCGGAGCAACTTCATCTTCAACACCTGTTGCAGTGAATGTATAACCAGCAGCATAGATTACTGATGGCTGTGTATCATATCCTTCACCGTTAGGGAAGTGGCCTGTGTATCCAGCTGGGTAGTTGTAGAATACATAAGCAGTGTATGAACCATTAAGATTGGTACGAACATAAGGAGCCATGTGGTGTGAATTTTCATTCATACCTTCAGTGTCTGTAAGATTTACAGGAGCTGACCATTCGCCGCCGGCTACACTTCTGTATGATGCATAAACATCAACCAAGCTGTCGGTAAGTGAACGTGGCGCATTCCATGTAGCAACCATAATGCTTTTATCTTTGTCAAATGCGAGATAGGAGTTAGGACCCATCTGACCTAAACCAGGACCATCAAGTTTTGTATAGGAGCTGTCGCCAATTCCTTCAAACACAACTTTTCCGTCCCATCCGTTAGCGGTTTCAAAGATTTCAACTACAGCATTAGTACCGCTGTTGTTATCAATGGTAGTATCAGTAACCTGAACGAGGAAATGTACATAACCTGCACCATCAACATTCATGTCACCCTGATAGGAAACAAATCCGTCAAGCTTTACGTAATCATAAAGTCTGTCAAATCTGCTAAGAGCAGGGATGCTTCTGAAATCTACTGCTTTGAAAGTTGACCATGTAGCACCGTTGTCGGTTGATTTCGAATAACCTGGTGTCCAACCTGATTGGATTGGGGTCTGGATTGGGAATGTTCCCAATACGCCATAATAAAGTGCACCATTCTGAGCAGCTCCGCCCATGGTAACACTTCCACCATCTTCAAATGCAGCACTTTCCCATGTTGGAGGGGTTAAACTGTCAATTGCTTGAAAATCAACTGTTTTCCAAAGTTTAAGTGAAGCATCTCCAGTGTTGTCAGATGCCCACAATATCAAATTGGTATTGTCACTGGCAAATGTTGGAACCTGTGAAGAATAGAGACGAGGAGCAACACCGGCATCAATAACAGCTACTGTGCTGCCAGCACCAATTGATTCATCAGCACCGCCACCAACTCCACCGAATGCACCGGCTACGAGTTCTGGCCATGAGAATCCAAGCAAACTTGCAGTAAGAGCACTGCCTTTGGTTGGGTTGTTGAAAGTCATCGAAGGATATCTTGCAGCCTGTGCAACACTACCGTTTACTGGAGGTGTTACTCTTGCCCATGTGGATCCATTGTCGGTTGAATAGTTATAGAAAACCTGACCGGTTGTTCCGTAACTTGCTTTACCTCTGTGGAATAACATTATAGCATTTGTCCATGGATCGAAAGCCATTGGGTTTAACGCGCCGATGGCAGGACCAAAGGTGTTGCCCATTGTGTCAACTGCAACCCATGAAAGTGCAGATGGACCATATGTAGGTACGCCACCGGTTAATGGAAGTGCAACTGTTGATTCAGTTACAGGTTCGATTTTAACCGGAGCTTTTTTACCTAATTCTCTCTTATCTTGGGCTTGAAGAGACATTACCAAGGTAACGCTGGCAAGCAAAAAGAGTGTTCTTTTAAGCATAGGATACTCCTATTTATTGATTGGTTTTGGATTGTTATTTAGAAAACTAAGCGAAAAACATAAAATATTAACTCTATATTACTCACTTTTTACCACAATGTCAAGAAAATTTAATGAAAAGCACTTTTTTTTTGTACAAATCATCACTGTTTTCCGCCATTCATGGCCATTTTTTAATAACCTGTGTATTTATCCTTGTTGGTTCCGCACTAAAACAGCAAAAAACTAATTTTAGAGACAGGGAAATTATTTAATTATTCTTTTTCAAACAACAACTAAATTCAAAAACTTAACAAAAATTTAACAATTTTCTGTTTTTTCTTCTTGTTCATCTACGAAATACGAATATTTTACACTTTTTGAAAGGTAATTATATGTACGGGGTTATTTTTTGTACTATCACATTTTTCTGAACTGCGCCGATAATTGTATCAACTACCTGTCCGTTTTTGAAGAGAAGCAGTGTTGGAATACTTCTTACTCCAAATTTCACCGCTGTCTCAGGATTTTCATCAACATCAAGTTTACCAATTTTAACTTTTCCTTCATATTCGCCTGCAAGCTGCTCAACAACGGGAGCTATTGCACGACACGGACCACACCATACTGCCCAAAAATCGATCAGCACGGGTAAATTGGAATTTGTTACTTCTTCTGTAAAATTTTGATCTGTTATAGTTACAGGTTTCATTTTATTCCTTTTGGTTTAAATAGTTTCGCTGTTTTGTCCTACATAGCTTACGACATCTTCTCCACCATCAACATTAATGACTCCACCACTGACCCATCCGGCTTCTTCTTTGCATAGAAGTGCAATCACTTTTGCAACGTCCTCAGGAATGGTAAGTCTGAATCCGGGGTTTTTTCTTCTCGCTACTTCAAGCATCGGGACACTTCCCGGAATTTTGCGTAAAGCGGGTGTATCAGTAACACCGGCCATAATCGCATTGGCAGTTATTCCAAATTTTCCAAGCTCACTTGCGAGTTGGCGAATGTGTGATTCAAGAGCTGCTTTTGCAGCTGAAACGGCTCCGTATGATGGAATTATTGAGTGACCGCCGGAACTTGTCATTCCAAATATCCTGCCACCCTTTGCCAACAATCCTGACTGGAACAGATCCTGAACCCAATAGACAATAGAATGTGCCATTACATCAAGAGTCATCTCCATTTGCGCTTTGCTCATACATTTATCATCTGCGATTGGGATAAAAGGAAGCAGGGTTCCAAATGCAAGGGAGTGCATCACTACTTTAATTTTTGGTTGAGATTCCTCGCTTAGCAGACTATCTATGATCTCTTTCCGTTTTTTTTCATCTGCTGCGTTCATATTGAAGAATTTAGCTTCTACCCCAAACCCCTGGATTTTCTCAATTATTTCATTTACCAGAGGCATATTGACCGCCCTGTCAAGATGAACTCCGATTATATTATATCCGTCTTCAGCAAGTTTAATGGCTGTAGCTGCACCAAATCCTGATGAAGCTCCAAGAATCAGCGCATAATACTTTGCTTTGGAACCATTACTCATAGATGTAACCTTTATTGTAGATTTTGTTAAAAGTCGAGTTGCAATAATACAAAATTTGTTTTATATCTTAAAGCTATTAATGGATGTCACCGTTTATCTGTCAATCGCAATATTGTCTTCACCCGTTATTTCACCGATTTTGCCGAGTAACTCTCTGTTAATTTTCATTTTTATCATGGTGCTTCTGAAGATCCTGGGTTTAATTCCCCCGTCTGTATTTTGCAGATATTCAAAAAATATTTCAACATTTCCCGGATTTTTATCAGCAAGCTCATAAATTTTTACCAAATCGTCGAGTGACAATTTTCGAGGATCAAGTGTTATCTTTACTCTTTTAGTAAATTTTTCAGCAATTTGATCAATCGGCATGGCAGATTCAACAAGTATTTTTACAGAATCACCATTTAGTTCGGCTTTCCCCGTCAAATATAATACTGCCCCATCTGTGATCATGTTGATATGTCTCTCATAAGCTTTTGCCCACATCGTACACTCGAACATTCCGTTAAATCCGTTTACGGTGAATGTTGCAAATACATGACCATTCCCACCAATCTTCGTCTCCAGTTCATTGATTACACCACACACACCAACAAGCTTATTGTCAATTGTTTCATAATTGTCCACCGAAGAAGTGAAGGAGAAGGCTCTCTCTTCGAGTTCGTAAGCAGCCATAGGATGATTTGAGATATAAAAACCGGTGACTACCAATTCATTCCTGAACCTCTCATCGTCACTCCAGTCATCAATTTGTTGAAGAGATGGTTCAATTATAGTCTCTTGAAGAACCTCAGCTCCAAACAGACTTGCAGAGTCGTCATCATTAAGTTCTCTTACATTCTGTCCAAATGAAATAATGTCGGGAATTGTTTCAAAAATTGCTCGCCTGTTTGAGTTGATTGAATCAAATGCCCCTGCCATTACAAGTCCTTCCATTGCTCGCTTGTTCACCAAACGCAAATCAACAAGGGAAGCAAACTCGAATACACTTTTAAAATCTCTTCCGAGTTTTGTCCTTGCTTCAATAATACTGTCAACAGCCGTTTCACCCACATTTTTGATCGCTGTTAGTCCAAATCTAATTTTTTTAGCTTTTACTGTAAAAAACTTGCCCGGCATGTTAACATCAGGTGATAATACTTCAATGCCAAGCTTCCTACAATTTTCGAGGAATAGAGTCACTTTTTCCTGCCTCCCAAACTCGTGGGTCATGTTCGCAGCAAGAAACTCCTCCGTAAAATGTGCTTTCAGATATGCCGTTTGATATGCAAGGTATGAGTAGGCAACGGCATGGCTTTTATTAAAACCATAATTGGCAAATTTATCGATGAGATCAAAAATGTCTCCTCCTGTCTTTTCAGGGATATCGTGAGCCAACGCTGCGTTTACAAATATCTCTCGTTGTTTTTTCATCCCCTCAACATCTTTTTTCCCCATCGCTCTGCGAAGTAAATCGGCATCAGCAAGAGATAAACCCGCCAACTGATTGGCAATCCGGATTACCTGCTCTTGATAAACAATAATTCCGTATGTCTCTTTTAGAATCGGTTCAAGTTTGGGATGCAGGTATGTAACCTGCTGGCGGCCATACTTTCTGTCTATGAAGTCATCAATGAATTCCATCGGTCCAGGGCGGTAAAGAGCATTCATGGCTGCAAGATCTTTTACCGAATGTGGTTTCAACCTTTTAAGGTGCTTCCGCATGGGGACAGACTCGAACTGAAATATTCCCGTTGTGTTACCATCCGAAAAAATATCATAAGTTAATGGATCATCAAACGGAATGGCATCAATATCTTCTACCCATTCTTCTTTAGGCCTTGTTACTTTAACCATCGCCAATGTATCTTCGATAATTGAAAGAGTCCTTAGACCAAGGAAGTCCATCTTTAACAGACCTGCAGCTTCAAGCTCTTTCATATTATATTGTGACACAACTTCCATTGTTGTGGTGTCAACCACAGCAAGTGGGACATAATCACTCACATCTCCCGGTGCAATCACTACTCCGGCGGCATGTTTTGATGAGTTACGGTTCATCCCTTCAAGAGTTTTTGCGTACTTAAACATCTCCGCAACTCTTGGGTCTGAAGGCTTCTGATATTCACGCAATTCCGGCACTTCCTCAAGTGCTTTCTCGATACTGTAAACTTTACCAAAAATCGATGGGATGAACTTTGTAATCTTGTTCACTTCCTGCAGGGGCACCCCAACAACTCTGCCCACATCCTTGATGGCAGCTTTTGAAGCAAGTGTCGAAAAGGTGATTATCTGAGAGACCGACTCTGATCCATATTTTCTCTTTACATAATCGATTACCGCCCCTCTTTTTTCGTCTGCAAAATCAACGTCTATATCGGGCATTGATTTTCTTGCAGGATTCAAAAATCGTTCAAAAAGAAGATCGTAGTCGAGTGGATTAATTTTGGTAATCCCAAGCACAAAAGCAATCAGGGACCCTGCCGCAGAACCTCTTCCCGGTCCAACAGCTACCCCCATCTGTTTTGCTGCTCTGATGAAATCCTGGACGATGAGAAAATATCCTGAGAACCCCATCGATTTTATTGTCTTGAGTTCATATTCAAAACGCTCTTTTAATTCAACAGTTTTTTCACCGGGAAATATCTCATCAAATTTTTGCCTAGACAAAAATTCAAAATATCCGTCCAGAGTTTGATCGGGTGATTCTTCAGGAATGGGGAAATTGGGGAAATAATATTCCTTGCTGTCAAGCGAGACATTACATTTATCGGCGATCTCAAGTGTATTTGTTACCGAATCGGGATGATCCTTAAATAATTCAAGCATCTCCTCCTGCGATTTAAAATAGATTTGATCGGTTCCATATCTTAGATTTCGATAGTCACCATCCCCCCCTTTTTCAGAGAGTTTCAACAATACATTATGGGCAATTGCATCTTCTTGTTTAATGTAGTGGCAGTCGTTTGTCGCAACAAGTTTTATCCCCAGTTCCTTTGACAGTTTTGGCATCCCTTCAAGAATAAACCTGTCATCTGCCATTTTATGATCCTGGATCTCAAGATAAAAATCGTCTCCAAAAATCTCCTGATATTGCATTGCCACTTCTCTGGCTTTTGCATAATTTCTTTGTCTTAGATAAACTGAGACCACCCCGCCGATGCACGCCGATGTACAAATTAAACCTTCCGAATACTCACGCAACAATTCCAAATCAATTCGGGGTTTGTAATAATATCCTTCAAGAAATCCCTTTGAGGAGAGTTTTATCAGATTCTTAAAACCTTGATTGTCTTTAGCTAAAAGGATAAGGTGGTGATAAACTTTTTTACGGTTACCAGTAGTGGGATCGATCTCCGCGACTTTGTCGAATCTGCTTTTATTTTCAATTGTGATGTAAGCTTCCATCCCAAGAATCGGTTTTAATCCCGCACCCTTGGCAGCTTTATAAAACTCAGGAATCCCATAGAGAACCCCATGGTCAGTGAGTGCAACGGCATGCATCTTCTGATCAACAGCCGCCTTCACCAAAGTCTTTACGGTGCATGCTGCATCCTGTAAACTATAATGTGTATGATTGTGCAAATGTACAAATTTACCCAACTCTTAAACCTTTCCTGTTGAGCCGAAACCGCCGGCACCTCTGGTTGTGTCTGAAAGGGACTCTGATTCTTCGATTATAGCTCTGTAAACCTTACCGAGAATCAGTTGGGCGATCCGGTCTCCCCCTTTTAATCACAAAATCTTCATTTCCAAAGTTGAAGAGGATCACCTTAATTTCTCCTCTGTAATCCTCATCAATTGTTCCGGGGGCATTTAATATCCCAATTCCGTTTTTAAAAGCCAGGCCACTTCGCGGTCTAACCTGAATTTCAAATCCTGTTGGAATTTCCACTTGCAGATTTGTTGGTATTGCAGCAAATCCTCCTTTTGGAACAACAAAATCTTCTGTCAATGCAGCTCGTATATCCATCCCTGCTGCTCCCTCACTTTGGTAGGAAGGTAACGGGATATCTGACATCAATTCATCTATTCTTTTAAACTTTAACAAACAACAATCTTCCAACTATTTACTCCTGAATCTTCCGGTAAATCCGTTTATCATTTCTTTCATTACTTTAATTTCTCTTAGACTCAAAGCTCCCGTAAGGATAATTGAACCAACAAAACCGAGTGCTATAAGAAGTTTAATAAAAAAAGAAACCTCCTGCCCCGAGATAAATGAATAATAAATTATAAATATCACAGTAATCAAACCCAAAATCGAAAATATTTTTCGGAATTCATAGTCTATCTCAAATAACTTCCTCCCATACCAGAAGAAAAATCCCGAAATTACAACATAACTTCCAAGTGTAGCCAAAGCTGCCCCCATAATCCCCATCATAGGTATCAAAAGAAAATTTAATCCCACATTAACTACAGCCCCTGCACCCAAAAGGACAGGGATTGGGATGCTTTTTTCCTTGATATAAAAAGAGGCGTTAAAGTTAACATAAAAACCGTAAAACAGATATCCTAACAGAATTACCGGGATGATATTCCTTCCACTCCAGTATGCCTCACCAAGGAAATGAACCCCACCAAATCCTATAGCAGTTATATCTTCAATGAATAACGATAAGAAGACTACAATTATGCTACCGGCGATTGTGAAATATGTAAATACCCTGGCAAACAGTTGTCCGGCATTATCATCCGAGGCATGTTTAAGGAAAAAAGGCTGCCACGCAAACTGAAACATGCTCACAAAAAGCATCATAAATATTCCCAGTTTGTAATTGGCATTATAGATACCAAGTGTATCAAGATTTGTTAATCTTTCCACAATCGGTTTATCAATCACTTGCATCAACATGGCTGCCATCCCTGCCGGAAGAAACGGGAGGCCAAACTTCAAAATTCTTTTTAGAAGCGAAAAATCATAATCGGTTGATAAATTTCCATACACGTAAGGAGTCAGGGCAAGGAAGGAATATCCTGAAGCGATCAAATTAGAAATAAAAACAGCTTCCACTCCCATTTTAAAACCAAGCACCAGAATAAAATTCATCCCAATGTTGATCAGGATATTTATAACCCTGATCTTCGAAAAAATCATTGCCTTGTTCTGAAGTCGCAGCCAGATAAAAGGCAGAACAGTCAGAGCATCCAGGGCAAGGATATTAATTGAATAAGAAATCAGATGTTCATATTTTGCAACCACAGCAGGATCTGCACTGACTGACATACCCAGCCATGGTTTACTTAAAAAAAGCAAAATCGAAAAGACGGCAGTTGAAAGAAGGATAGTCATATACGATGTGGTGAATACCCTGGTGGAACCCTTGCTCTCCTTCAAAGAACCCATTTTTAGATAGGCTGAATCCATCCCATATATAAATACAATATTGAAGATTGCCATGTAAGCATAAAGATTCGCCATTACCCCCATATCGGCAGGATTAAAGATATTGCTGTAAAAGGGGACCAATACAAAGTTGAGGAAACGGCCTACAACGGTTGAGATACCGTAAACAACCGTCTCCTTGGAAAGTTGTTTGAGTTTGTCGATCATTCTTTGGGTTTAAGCTTCAAATCGAGGGAAATATCAATTGCGGTAACTGTATGAGTAAGGGCACCTATGGAAATATAGTCAACTCCCGTTTCAGCCACTTCCCTGACATTTTCAAGAGTTATTCCACCCGAAGCTTCAAGTAAACAGCTATTATTTGTTATGGCAACAGCTTTGGTCATATCCTCAACACAAAAATTGTCGAGCATTATTACATCAACTCCACTTTCAAGTGCTTCATTAAGTTCATCAATATTTTTTACCTCCACTTCAATTTTATAAGAAGTTTCGTTCTCCTGCTGATGTTCTTTCACCAATTTCACTGCTTTGGTAATTGAACCCGCAGCTTCTATGTGATTGTCTTTTATCAAGTACATATCGTAAAGTCCGGTTCTGTGATTAAGACAACCTCCGGTTTTTACAGCCAGTTTGTCGGTGATCCTTAATCCGGGAGCCGTTTTTCTGGTGTCAAGTATTTTGGCTTTGGTGCCTGCAACTGCCTTTGCATACTCTGATGCTGCTGTTGCTATTCCGGACATCCTCTGTAGAAAATTTAAGGCTGTTCGCTCTGCTACAAGTATTGAAGATGCACTTCCCTCAACCTCGGCTATTATATCCCCCTTTTTGATCCTGGAACCCTCTTCAAAAAAAAGGTTGAAGACAACTTCTTCATCAACCAGCTCAAAAACGGTCTGTGCTACTTCAACACCCGACAAAATTCCATCAGCTTTCGCGCGGAATATTCCCGTGGCGGGTCGTTTATCTGCAATTATGGCTTCGGTGGTTATATCACCACTTTTTATGTCTTCTTCCAGAGCCGACTCAATAATCCTGTCAATCTGTTTCAGGCTTTATTCCTTAAAATGTTCATCAAACAGTTTGTTAAACAACTCAGGCGACCTTACAGGTCTGCCTGTTTTTGTACTGACAAAGGCGTGCTGGGTATATCCCGATGCAATCAACCTTTCGCCAACACGGATGTTATATTCAATTTTTAATTTCGCCATCGGTTTTGTAGTTAAGATGCTTTCGATCTCAAGCACCTCATCATAAAACGCCGGAGAATGATAACGGATATATGCATCATATACAGGAAGCAAAAACCCGGACTCTTCAAATTGCTTGTAGGACATCCCTAATTCTCTAATCAGTTCTGTTCTGCCAACTTCAAAAAACTCAAGATACTTGCCGTTGTAAACAAATCGCATCTGATCAGTGTCAGCATATCGAATCCTGACGGTTGTAGTATTCTTTACCACCTGCTAATCCTGGTATGCACCTATTGAGGCAAATTTCTCTATCCGGTTTTCCACTAATCTGTCAGGTTTGATCTTAACAAGATTGGTAAGTTCCTCGAGAAGAACTGCTTTTAGTGTGTTTGACATCTCTTGATGATCCTTATGAGCACCCCCCATTGGTTCGGGGATAATTCTATCAATCACCTTGAGCGGCAAAAGATCTTGAGCTGTCAACTTAAGTGCCTCTGCTGCCTGCTCCTTGTATTCCCAACTTCTCCATAAGATACTTGAACAAGATTCGGGACTTATCACAGAATACCAGGCATTTTCGAGCATCAATATCCGGTCGCCTACTCCCATTCCGAGAGCGCCGCCACTTGCACCTTCACCAATGATAACACAAATAATCGGCACTTTTAGCCGTGCCATTTCAAGAAGATTTCTTGCAATCGCTTCCGCCTGCCCTCTCTCCTCAGCTTCAAGACCAGGAAATGCACCCTGGGTGTCAAGCAGAGTGATAACAGGAAGATTAAATTTTTCAGCGAGTTTCATCAAGCGAAGTGCCTTCCGGTAACCTTCAGGCCTGGGCATTCCAAAATTTCTGTAAACATTGCTTTTGGTGTCTCGTCCCTTTTGCTGCCCGATTATCATCACTTTAAAATTACCGATTTTTGCAAAACCACCAACAACCGCCTTGTCGTCGCCAAAAACACGGTCGCCATGAAGTTCAACAAAATTTTCCGTCATGTCATAGATGTAGTCGAGAGTGTAAGGTCTGTCAGGGTGTCTGGCAAGCTGCACTCTCTGCCAACGGGTTAAGCTACGATAGATATTCTCTTTAAGGTGTTTCACCTTTTCTTCTATCTTCGCTATTTCACCGTCAATTTGTAAACCGTCGGAGGCTTTTTTCATCTCATCGAGACGTTCTTCAAGCTCTATTATTGGTTTTTCAAAATCCAAAATTGTCTTTGCCATATCACTGTTCGTTTATTAGTTTGTTAAAAGTCTTGCCAATTATTTCAAGATCCAGCCAAATATTCTGGTTTTTTGCATAAAAAATGTCCGATTTGGTAGAATCTTCATCTTCATCAATATCGGTTAGCCAAAATCCGGTTAACCCCTTTTTCCCAATCCACGGTTCACCGGGTGTGGCTTCTTTGCGAGGTCCTACAAAACTGTAGTCCCCACCTAGCACCTTCGGCACCTTTTTGATAAAACTGTAAAATTTGTTTTCCCTTCCCCTGATAAGCTTTCCGATGAAAAGAATTGGAAAAAGAAATAATAAGATAAACAGGGAAAAGAGAATATCAAAGGATTTCTTTATTATCTTGTGGAGAGGCAATACAATGTTATAATTTACCTCAAAAAGCTGAATTTCATTAAGTATGGATACTTCCGATTTACTGACCATAAAATCGCTTTCCCCACCTGTGATCTGAAATTCCACATTTTCTTTCCTGCATGAAGCAACTATTCCTATGATGGAATTGTAACTAAGTTCACCTGTCGTGAAAATGACCTCCTGAATTCCCCGCTCTCTAATCACTCTTACAATCGTTTCAAGGCTTCCAACCACTTCAAATCCTTCAAGTTTTTCACCAACCTGCACCCGCTTTGAACCGATTAATCCCACAATCTGTGAGTAGCCCCCCTTTTTCTTCCGGAGCTTCGTTGCAAGTTTAAGTGCCTCTTCGCCCGTGCCAACTATTATCGCTCTTTTCCTGAATGACATTGCTCCCGAAACTCCGGCTTTAAACCAAAGTTTTGAAAAAATGCGCCACCCCCCCAGGGTGAAAGGAAGGGTAAAATAGAGAATTAACACAACTCCTCTGGAGAATGCGTAATCCTTAAAAAAGAAAGTAAGTGATGTTATCACAAAAAAACCTGCAACTACTGCACCCATCGTTCTGAGTACCGAAAGCCTGTCTCTTCTGTAAACGCTTAAAACAGCAGATGTTAAAATATGTACCATCACTGGAATAGTGTAGATCACCGGAATTCCATAATCGGGGATTCCTGTCTCCCAGTCGGTATAGCCTGAGTATATCTTAACAGCCAGAAACATAGTAAGGTTGTAAAACACTATATCGGTTAAAACCGAGAGTATCACAAGTTTTCGTTTACCAAAAAACGCAAACATCTCACGAATGGAGATTGCAAGCCGAAGGAACAACAACAGAAAAAATGATCCTGAATAATATTTTTTTACAAAGATGTGCATCGCCTCATAAAATACCTTTACTTCATTGAGGTTACTCCGCTTTGTACTCTCCCCTTTATAGTGGATTATCTCTGTCGAGTGAACATAATAAACCTTGTATCCTGCTTTGTTAACTCTGTAACAAAGATCAAGATCTTCCCCATACATAAAAAATGTTTCATCAAGCCCCCAATTTTTTCGTAAACCTCTCTCCTGATCATCATAAAAGCGCCCGAAATTGCATCAACTGCATAGGTATTATTTTCATCAAGATAAGTGAGGTTATATCGGGCGAAGAGGGGACTTTTGGGGAAAAGGGTTGATAGCCCGGTCACCTTGGTAAATGATGCCCAGGGTCCCGGGAAGCCACGCCGGCATGCCAACTGAAGAGTTCCATCTGTGTTAAGCAGTTTACACCCCGCCATGCCTGCTTCGGGGGTCGCTTCAAAAAAGGAGATCATTTTCTCAAATGTATCCTCCTTGACGAGGGTGTCAGGATTGAGCAACAGGAGATATTTCCCCTTTGCAACCTTTAACCCCAGATTGTTGGCTTTGCTAAACCCCTCGTTCCTGTGGTTTTCTATGAGGTGGACATAGGGGTATTTTTGTTTTATTAACTCAATACTCCCGTCATCGGAAGCATTATCAACAACTATTATTTCTGTTTTAAGATTTAAGGATGCACTTTTTATCGATTCCAAAAGGTTCTGA
Organism: Ignavibacteriales bacterium; assembly: GCA_016714125.1. Lineage (GTDB taxonomy): Bacteria > Bacteroidota > Ignavibacteria > Ignavibacteriales > Ignavibacteriaceae > UTCHB3. The sequence continues at coordinate 660,108 of JADJNX010000001.1, forward strand.
ATGAACTCTTTAACATTGTAATTGACAATTATTATCGATAAATCCACTCTGACAATGCCCTACAGTGTGCCAAAAATACTTTTGAACCTGAGCTTCCAGACCATGAAGACTGCCTCTTTTACAATCTTCTTCGACATCTTTGATGATCCTTGAAAACGGTCGTAAAATATGATAGGAATCTCAACCACTTTAAATCCCTTCTTCCAGGTTTTAAAGTTCATCTCTATCTGGAAAGCATAACCATTGGACTGAATTCTTGTAAGGTCAATCGATTTGAGCACTTCAATCCTGAAACATTTGTATCCACCGGTTGCATCTTTTATTGGAAGTCCGGTGATAACTCTTGTATAGAAACTTGCAAAATAGCTCAGAAGTAACCTTTTCATAGGCCAATTAATGACATTTACTCCGGTGAGGTAGCGACTTCCAATAACAAGATCGGCTTCTTTTATTTTTTCAAGAAATTTTGGTACAATCTTCGGGTCATGTGAAAAATCAGCATCCATTTCAAATACGTAATCATACCCATTGTCGATTGCATATTTAAATCCGTCACAGTATGCAGTTCCAAGTCCCATTTTTCCGGGTCTTTTCAGGATGTGTATGCGATCATTTAACTTCGTCTGCTCTTCAACATAGTTCCCTGTGCCATCAGGTGAATTGTCATCAACAACGAGGATATTCAATCCTTCTATTCCCAGTTCGAAAAGAACAGGTAATAGATTTTTTATGTTATCCATCTCATTATACGTAGGCACTATAATTAATGTCTTTTTTTCCATACCACTTTTCCGTGTTTCGGGTTTAATCGTAATGTCCTTTTCCAAACAAAACGACGAAAACAGTTCTGAATAAAATCTTAATATCAGTTTTTAACGACATGTTTTCAATGTAAAATAGATCAAACTGGAGTTTGGTCTTTACATCTTCAACACTTTCATCATATTTGTGTTTTACTTGTGCCCAACCTGTAATACCGGGACGAACACGAAGCCTTCTTTTATAGTAAGGTATCTCCTTAGCAAGCTGTTCAACAAAAAAAGGTCGCTCCGGTCTGGGTCCAACCAGACTCATTTCACCCTTAAATACATTCCAAATCTGGGGAAGTTCATCAATTCTGACCCTCCTGATAAATCTTCCAACTTTTGTTATCCGGGGGTCGTCTTTTTGCGACCAGACCGGCCCGGTTCTTTTCTCAGCATCCTGATACATTGAACGAAACTTATAAACTTTGAATACTTTCCCGTTTAATCCACTTCGCTCCTGTTTGTAAATAACAGGACCATCACTCTCGAATTTAATCGCGATTGCTGTTGCTATTGTAACGGGTATTGAAGCTAAAAGCATCAAAAAGGAGACCACTATATCGATAATTCTTTTTGCAGCCCTTTCCCAATCGGTCATAAGTTGTGGATTGATATCGATCAACGGGAAGCCATACAATTGCACCGTTCGCGCCTGACCGCTGAGAATCTCATAAAGATCAGGAATGATCTTCAACCTCACATCTTTTGTCTCACACCTGGAAATAATCTCAATTAGCAGATCATCATTCTGTCGACTCACAGAGAGGATCACTTCCTTTATTTCAAGACGGTCAATTATTTCTTCAATCTCACTTACCTTACCAACCACTTCAATATCATTGTATTGTTTACCAAGATTTTCATCTTTTATGGCTACATAGGCAATAACATCAAGCCCAAGTGCAGGGTGCGAAATGATCTGATCGTGGATATCCCTGGCTCGATCATTATACCCGACAATCAGTGCTTTTTTCCGTCCAATACCACTTATAATCAACTTTCTTTGAATTGATCTAAGCAAGAGTCTGCCAACGACAGTAAAGGAGACCATCAATCCCCAGTAAATGAAGATAAGGAATCTGTTTCCCTTACTTTCCCCTGTCCCGGAATCATCTATAAAAATGGCAAAAAAGAGGATAAAAGTCCCCCAGAATGTCGTTTTTACAAGTGTAAATATCTCATCAAACCGGGATAGAGCAAACCAGGTTCTATACATCCCGAAGAAGATAAACAGGAGAAACCAGTAAAAAAAGATCACAAGCATCGGAATGATAAAACCGGGTTCCGTAAACTGTGCAAACATTCCCGATTCATTTCGAATGAAGAAATATATCACCCATGCGAAATTAATCGTAATAAAATCGGTTGCAATTAAAAGGAATTTTTCCTGTTTTTTATTCAATTTTTGTTCTGATGTCTTCTTTAACTATTGGTTTATCTGATTCAATTTTGGTGAATCCCGTAATGTATCCAAGTCCCGTAATATATCCTCCCCAAATCGCTTTTAGTGTAGCCATTTTATCAGAGGCTCCTTTTATTATCGCAAACGATTTAAGTATTGTAATCGCTGCAGAATACAAGATTACATAAATCTTCTCAAATACCGAATGATTCCTGAAAATAATGAATCGGTTTCTGGTAAAGTAGTAATGATACAGTTTTGAATATTGCTCAAATGTTTTCCCCGCACCCGACTGGTGATACACCAGCGCTTTTGGATTATATTTTATTCTAAAGTGTTTCGAAACTCTCAACGAAAAATCGAGATCTTCAAAATACATAAAATAAAACTCGCTCATAAAACCACACTGCTCAAAAACTTCTCGCTTTATCAACAGACAGGCACCCTCGGCATGTGAGATATATAATTCTTCATTACAGTTTTCTGAAGCCGATCTTCCCTTCCCCAATGAAACATTCCCGCATCGCCAGAAATTATAACTGCTCCCGGCGCAGTAAATCTTATCTTTCTCGTCAAGATATAACACTTTTGGAGACACGATCCCTGTTTTAACATCCTTTTCTGCTGTCAGAACCATTTGTGAGATTGCATCCCCACAAAATTCAGCGTCATTGTTTACATAAACAACATAATCGGCACCTTGTGCAAGAGCATAACGCGCCCCTGTGTTCATTCCTCCCGCATATCCCCAATTAAACTCATTCAAAATCACCTGTACTTCAGGGAATTTCTCCTGCAGCCTTGTCCCACTTCCATCTGGGGAATCATTATCCACAATAACCGGGACAATTGCTCCGTAATCCTCTTTCATTAAACTCTCGAGACAATTTTTTGTCTCTTCAAATCCATTATAATTCAGAATGACTACAAAAACTCTTTTCAAATCATCAGTTCCCGATTATCTCATTTAAACTTGTGCCCCTGCCAACTCCAAGGTTGTGATTAAAATAATCACTCAATGCAGCACGGGCAACTCTTGAAAATGTTTTATTGATAAACGCCCAAACGAAAATCTTCAGGCTGATGACACTAAAAAAATAGAAGGCTGAGACAAACCTGATAATACCATTATTCATTTTGTTATTCAAAAGGAATCTGTTCCTAACTGAATAATACAATTTTAGTGGACTCTCTTTTTCACCCAAAACCTTGTGATATATTATTGAAGCGGGTTGGTAAAGAAGTTTGAAGCCATACTTTTTTATTCTTGCAGATAATTCGATATCATCCAGATACATAAAAAAATCTTCATCTTCGAAACCTGTTTTTATAAGATGACTTGTTCTAAACAGTATCATACAGCCGGTGAGGAAATCAGTTTCGGTAACTTCCCTGTGGCTTCTCTCCTCAAAATGTTTTCCCTTATCAACATGAATTGCCAATCCACGCCAGTTTATCATTTTTCCATTTCCAAACCAGATGGTATTACGGTCATGTTCGGCGAGTATTAGTCCACCAGCGGCGGCAGCTCCCGGGTCAGATTCCATCGCATCAACCAACGCGGTAAGAAAACCGGGCTCAACAATGGTATCGTTGTTCAAAACGAGCATATATTTTGGATTATGCTTTGATGCCTCTCGAAAACCCCTGTTTATACCACCTGTATAACCAAGATTTTTTTCCGTTACTACAAGTTCGATTTCCGGAAACTTCTCCCGAAACACCTCAGCCGAATTATCCGGTGAAGCATTATCAATAATCAGTATCTTAAAATTGTCGTAATCTGTCTTCTTAAGTGACTCAAGACATTCTACCGTGTCTTTTGCTCCTTTATAATTGAGCATTATTATCACGGTAAATGGTTTCGGCATATAATTCTTCGAAATTCTTAATAAATAAACTTTAAATATACTGATTTCCTCGAAGTGAGAGTAATCAGGTCTTTGTGATATGGGACTGCACTCTTTCGTTTAATTCATGAATAAGTGCCATGTAAAAAGAAAGAATGCAGCCCATTAATTATAGTAATGTAGGGAGTGAGATTACCAAATCCAGGTTGTAAATTTCAAGTTCGCATCATCAACATCGATTTACGATGCAAACTGCTTAGGGTATTGGCGGGGCATCCACCTTTCTCATTTCGTAGGAGGCAACTTTTCTACCGGGGCGGAGGCCTGACCACTTCATAGTGTTGCCGGAGATAAAGATGTTCCAGCATTCGTAAGCTTTTCCTGTACCACCGGAAATCAGGTCATTGGTGTAGTTCGTTGCCATGTAGTTTCCATAAAGGAAATACCTTCCCTCGTTATCCGATTTCCTGATCCATTGGCCTTGAGTATTTCTGTAGTAGTAGTTATATCTGCCGTCGGGGAAGTATTCCCAGTAGTGGTAGTCGGTGTCAGGATTTCCGGGATCGGTGCTTTTCCCGTACCAGATACCCACAAAATTCTGCGAGATGTCCTCCGTAATCCGTTTGCAAGTGTATATCGACTGATCAGGGTATGAAACACTGTCAATCAGGAATTCGGCATTAATATAGCGCAGTGTGAAAGCATCGAGTTGCAGGATCTTGAACTTCATATCAAATCTCTTCCCGAATGTATCCCATCCTTTCAGAATAATGAGATCGCCCTCAATTTGGAAAGTGTAGTTATTGTTCTCGATCCAACTTTTATTGTTCTCATCGACAGTAATTCCAGTGGCGTAGATCTGAACGCTGTCGCGCTGAAATTCCATGAAGAAACCCATGTCTGTCTCTACTTCATAGTCGTTGACATGTGTATTGATCCATTTCCCCAGTGTTATGGTTTTGTAGCCATCTTGTGGACCAACCGGATTTTCGTTTGATGTGCAAGCGGAGAAAAAGAAAACAACCGCAAGAGTAAGAAATCGGGTGAAAAATGTAATTATTTTGTGCATTTGAAAAGATTCCTTGAAATTCGGAAAAAAATAATTCGTAAGTGAAACTTAAAGAATTTTATTAACCTGATTTAAACCCTTGACGGGATTGGTTTGCCTTGGTAAAAGCACAACAAAAATCAAATCACTCAAAAACTTCAGTCTTTCGTAAATTGTTACTTTAATTTTACAATTTTTTCGAATTTGAAATATTTACATACTGCTCTTTTATCGATCCTGTTTTTTATTCCTGTCACCAACTATGGCCAGGGATTTGTTGTAGTATTGGGCTCTGACTATAACAAATCGGCTCTTCAAGAACTGCTCACTCAAGCGCAACAAGACAAATTAAATCCTGAAATTCTTGATATAAAGCTGAAAAAGGGGATTGTTTACAGGCTTTGCACAGGTTTTTTTGATGATATTAATTCTGCGGTTAACCTTTGGGATGAGCTCAGACAAAAAGAAAAATATAAAGATGTCTGGGTGCTCCCCGTCCCTGCAACTTTGATGACAAAAATGCCTGAAATTGATCGTGAGGAATTTACGCGCGTTTATAACGACATTGCTCTGATGATCAACAGCCAGGATTATCGTGGGTTAAACCGTTATATCAATCCCGCATCGGGGTTTTATGTCATGATCAATCCCGGCTCTTCATTTCTACCCGTTTATCTCGATTCAATCCCGCTCAATCTTGAAGACATCTTTGCAACAGGAATTTTCATTTATTTTGACGAACAAACAAAATTTGAAGCCGGTAATCTGAATTTTGGTGAACTCCCCGATTATAACTGCGAAACAGGTGAATGGACAAAAGAAGGATGTTTTGTCCAGGGCGTTCGCTCTTTTAGCAGGATAAGCAGATGGGAATATTCACTGATGGAATATGACGATTGGGATGACAACTCTGTTCAGAAACTAAGAGAAGCTGAAAGCAAAATAATTATTCGAACAATTAACACTCAAGGTTTTGAGATCGATTTCGCTTTTGAAAATGGGAAGTGGTATATCTCCGCTTTTGATCTTGCTACCGACTGTAATCAATAACTTAACCGGATATTGGATATGATCTTTAATTCAAACCTGAACCTTCTAAAAGCAATCGGAAATACCCCCTGCGTAAAACTCGAGAACCTTTCGAAACTCACCAATCATGAAGTTTGGGCAAAACTTGAGTTTATGAATCCCGGTGGAAGTATCAAAGATCGCATAGCCATGTATATGATCGAAAAGGCTGAAAAAGAGGGTAAACTTAAACCCGGGGACACAATTATTGAAAATTCTTCAGGCAATACTGCAATGGGACTTGCGATTGTCTGCCGACAAAAAGGTTACAAATTAAAGATCATAATCAGAAACACCACCTCAAAAGAAAAAATTAAGATGCTTGAAATAATGGGTGTGGATGTTATTAAAGTGGATGCTTCGCTTCCCCCCGATCATCCCGATTCCTACAATAATTTTGCTTCAAAACTCGCTTCAAACGACCCACATGTTTTCTACATCGATCAACACAATAATCTCGATAACAACGAAGCTCATTACATGTCAACCGGACCGGAAATCTGGCAACAAATGAATGGAAGAATTGACTATTTTGTCGCAGGAGTTGGAACAGGGGGAACTTGCACAGGCGCGGGTAGATATCTGAAAGAGAAAAATCCTGATGTTCAGATTATTGGTGTTGATCCCGTTGGATCAATTTTTTACGATTATTTCAAAACGGGAAAGATTGTTGAGTCTTCAAGATATCTAATCGAAGGTTTGGGAGATGAATTTCTAATTAAAACCGCACAACTTGAAGTTCTCGATGACATGATTCAAGTAAACGACAAACAAGCAATTGAAAACACCTTTCTCCTTGTAGCTCAGGAAGGCATACTTTCAGGTGGTTCATCGGGTGCAAACATCTATGGGGTTCTGAACCTCGCCAAACGACTAAAAGAACCATCTGTAATCTGTACCGTAATCTGCGATTCAGGCTATAAATATTTAAGCACTGTTTATAACGACGATTGGCTGACTGCTAACGGTATGATTTAATTCGAAGGTTTTTGCTTTAAAGCAAAATTTTTCGTGTGTTTGTAGGTAAGATTATATGAGAGTGTTCTCTGCTTCAAAATTCCTGATTGCACTAATCTAAAACATAAAAATTATTGGATTACTGCGTTATTGGATTATTGGATTAACCCCTAATCCTCAAAAATTGAGACATCCCCGGCACCTCTTCTAACAATAATTGGTTCATCGGTGCTGAGATCAATGACACTGGAAGGTTTATTTGGAACATATCCGGCTGAAAGCATTACATCCACTGCAAATCCAAGGACTGCTTCAATTTCATCCGGTTTTGAGAGAATTTCACCTTTTCTGTTGGTGGTGGAAGTACTAACGATTGGATGCCCCAATTCTCTTGCAAGTTCAATTGCGATCGCATGGTCAGGAACTCTGATACCTACTGTTTTTCTTTTCGACCAAAGTCTCTTTGGAACTTCACGTGCGGCTGGAAGAATAAATGTATATGGACCCGGAAGTAATTTTTTCATATTCTTATAAGCGTAATCTGATACTCGGGCATAAGTAGAGATATCTTTGAGATCCGGTACAATAAAACTAAACAGCTTATCTCTCGACTCATTTTTTACCATCCAGAGTTTTTCCAGTGCTCCTTTGGCATAGATGCTGCACCCGATACCGTAATATGTGTCGGTAGGAAAGATAACCAGTTCACCGGCTTCTAATGCTTCAGCAGCCTTGGTGATGAACCGCTTTTGTGGTGTTATCGGGTGAAGTTCGTAAAGGTCCATCAATGTCAATTCAGAAAATCGAAAAATATATCAAAGTAAAATACAATATTTCATCAATTCCATCCATAATTCAACAATTGTCTAATCCCAGCATACATCCCCAAAATAAAAAAGGCTGCCCTAAAAAGAACAGCCTTATAAATTATTTAAGCATCATACTTCAGTATTAAATCATTCAGATTGAAAAACCATAATACTTAAGACCTGATACTTAATACCTAACTAAATCAGGTTCCTGCGGAATAATCATCCATGTATTCAACTTGTTCAGGGGTCAATTCATCAATAGCATAACCTTGTGTGGCAAGTTTAATACCGGCGATTTCCTGATCCTGTTCAACTGGAATGTCAAACACTTTGTTTTCAAGTTTATTACCTGCTTTGTGCTCATTAGCGAGGCGTACCTGTGACATGAACTGATTGGCAAATGACATATCCATTACTTCAGAGGGGTGACCTTCAGCAGCTGCAAGATTTACAAGCCTGCCCTGAGCAAGAAGATATATTTTTCTGCCATCAGCAAGAGTATATTCTTCGTTGTTTGGACGAACTGTTCTTTTTGAAACAGCGAGAGCTTCAAGATCGTCAATGTTAATTTCGCAATCATAATGACCGGTGTTGCAGATAATTGCTCCATCTTTCATCACTTCGAAATGTTTTTTAACGATAATGTCTTTGATACCGGTAGCGGTAATGAATACATCACCGACTGCAGCAGCATCATCCATTTTCATTACTCTCATACCTTCGAGGGTAGCTTTAAGAGCTGCGGTTGCTTTAACTTCGGTTGCGATGACATTACATCCCATGCCCTGAGCTCTTCTGGCAACACCACTTCCGCAGTGACCGTAACCGGCTACAACGAAATTTTTACCTGCGAGAAGGATTGAGGTTGCTCTGAGAATACCATCAAGTGATGACTGTCCGGTTCCGTAAACGTTATCAAAATCCCATTTTGTTTCAGCGTCATTAACAGCGATAACAGGATATTTGAGTGCACCTGCATCTGCCATTGCTCTAAGTCTGTGTACACCGGTGGTTGTTTCTTCAGTACCGCCGATAATGGTTGGGATAAGTTCCGGGAATTTGTTGTGAACGGTGAAGATAAGATCAGCACCATCATCAAGTGTCAGGTTTGGTTTCATGTCAAGGGTTCTCTCGATACACCAGTAGAACTCTTCAACATTCATTCCATGCCATGCGTAAATCTCTTGACCGGCTGCTGCGAGAGCTGCTGCAATGTCATCCTGAGTTGAAAGTGGGTTACAACCGCTCCATGAAACCTGTGCTCCTGCAGCGGAGAGAGTTTCAATGAGTACTGCGGTTTCTTTTGTTACATGAAGACAGCCGGCAATTTTATAGCCTGCAAGTGGTTTTGTAACTGCTACTTCTTTTCTAATCTGCATCATAACAGGCATTCTTGACTCTGCCCATTCGATTTTCATTCTTCCCTGCTCAGCAAGAGAAATGTCTCTTACTTTGTAATGTCCTTGTTTATGGTCCATTAAATATAACTCCTGAATTCTAAATTCTTGTTTACGATTATTTATTGTATTTTTTAAAGGTATCTACGAGATCAAGTTTCTCCCATGTGAAACCGTCTCCACTTCTTCCAAAATGACCATAAGCAGCGGTTGCTCTATAAACAGGTCTTCTCAACTGAAGTCTTTCGATAATCCCCTGCTGGTGTAAGATCAACTTCTTTTGCTATCATATCGGCAATAGCCTTGTCAGCAATTTTTCCGGTACCAAAGGTATCAACAAAAATTGAAACCGGCTCAGCAACACCAATTGCATAAGCGACCTGAATAAGGCACTCTCTGGCAAGTCCGGCAGCAACAACATTTTTAGCGATGTGACGGGCTGCATAAGTTGCACTTCTGTCCACTTTCGAAGGATCTTTTCCGGAAAAGGCGCCGCCACCATGAGGAGCCCATCCTCCATAGGTGTCAACGATGATCTTTCTTCCTGTAAGCCCTGTATCACCATGGGGTCCACCAATTTCAAATCTACCTGTTGGGTTGATATGAAATTTTGTATTTTCATCGAGAAGATTTGCGGGAATTACAGTTTTAATTACATTTTCCATTACTTCTTTTTTGATTGTCTCCTGGCTGACATCACTGTCATGCTGTGTTGATATTACAACAGCATCAACACGAAGTGGTCTTTGTCGTCAGAATATTCTACTGTCACCTGGGATTTTGAATCAGGTCTCAACCAGCTCATCAATCCGTTATTGGCTTTTCTAATCTCGGCAAGTTTTGCAACAAGTTTATGAGAAAGAACTATCGGCAATGGCATTAATTCTTCTGTCTGATCACATGCAAATCCGAACATGATACCCTGATCACCAGCTCCACCGGTATCAACACCCATCGCGATATCACGTGATTGTTCGTGCATTACATTTACAATTCCAACGCTCTCAGCGGCGAATTTGTATTCAGATTTGGTATATCCAATTTCTTCAATTGTTTGTCTTACAACTTTGTTAAGATCGATATACGCATTTGTGGTGATCTCGCCACCAACAACTACCAAGCCTGTAGTAGCATAAGTTTCGCAGGCTACTCTTGAGTTTGGATCCTGAGCGTAAATCGCGTCAAGAACCGCATCAGAAATAGCATCACACAATTTATCGGGGTGCCCTTCGGACACAGATTCAGATGTGAAATAAAATGACATCTATGGTTTCCTTGTTATTCTAATTAGTTAAAATCAATTTCGGAAGAATCACCGGTATTAACCCTTGTGAATTTTCCGCGTAAAAATGAATTGGCGCCAATAAGTGAATCCTCAAATATGCAGCGCACCACCTCTGCATTTGGACCTATTATCGAATTTTTTACCACTGAGTCAGTGATTTTTACCCCTTCAGAGACGGTCACAAATGGACCTACAACAGAATTTTCTATCAAAGCTGTTGAATGGATGTAACACGGAGGATTGATAACAACTTTTCCACTTTCATTTGAATCATGGTGCTTCGATAATAAGAACCTGTTTGTTTCCAATAAAGTTTCCGGTTTACCACAATCGTACCAGCCATCAACTGTAAAGGGTACCATCACTTCCCCCTGATCAAGCATCATTTGTAATGCATCGGTCAGTTGAAATTCACCCCGCGTACGCCTGTTGTTCTCAATATTAAATCTAAGACATTCAGCAAGTTTCTGAGAGTTTTTGATGTAATAAAGTCCTACAATTGCCATGTTAGATGGGGGAACTTCAGGTTTTTCAACAAGTTGTGTGATTTTGCCATTCTCTACGATGGCTACACCAAATCTCTTGGGGTCATCAACATGTTTTAAGCCGAGAGCATTCGCACCAAGTTCTATTACTGCATCCAAATCAACATCAAAAATTGTGTCCCCCAAAATAATGAATATCTCATCGTTGCCAAAAGTATGGGCTGCCTGGTAAATGGCATGACCCAATCCCTCCTGTTTTTTTTGTTCAACAAAAATAGATTCCATCTCCGGGAAATTCTTTTCAACATACTGTTTTATCATTCCACCAAGGTGCCCGGTAACAAAAGTTGCCTCTTTGATCCCTGAATCAAGAAGTTTTTGCAAGATATGCCCAAGAATCGGTTTATCACCAACAGTAAGCAGAACTTTAGGAATGGTATTAGTATGTGGTTTTAATCGACTGCCAATTCCAGCGACCGGTATTATTCTTTTGAACATGGTTAAATATCAATGTAGATTAGGCGGGATTACCGATTCGCTGTGTTTGGATTATGTCATGTCGCCTTTAATTCAGTAACTCTTTCTTTTGTTTCCATTTTTCGATTAGGTAGTTGATACCGTATGCTGCTAAAACCAAATAGAATGGAGTTATTGGCAGTTTAAATCGGGCACTGCTCCCCAGCGTCCCTACTACCAGGGTAAAATAAATTATCATCCCCAGGAGCATTAACATTTCCTTGATCCTGCCATTTTTATAGAGCTTCCATAAACCAACAACTACCAATAAATATGATATTATTAGAAAGATCATGACCGAACCGCTTGCAATTATTGTTCCAATTTTTCTTTCTTTCAAAAAATAATCTATTTGCGATAATTGTGATACTCCATAAAAGTGTTTACCAAGGACATAACTCCCCTCCAACCCCAGAATTGAGGATATCTGATAAGATGACAAAGAAGTATAGATGTTCGCACAACCTGATAAGTAATTTTGAATAAATTTTACCGGTTCCTGTTGAATCAGCTCAAAAGCAACACTTTTTTCGGTTTGGTCCAGTATAAATGGGTTATTGATCTTTGATCCACCAGCCTCTTTTACCTTATCTTGAAGCATCTTGTGTGTTGAGTCAGGATGCATTTGATATTGATTGTTATAGATCGAACCGACAAAAACGTAGAGTAAATTATATCCACCATTAGTTGACAAACCAAAATGGTCATACAACTTATAATTTCGAATCAACCATGGGGATAATGTGATTAAAAGGAAACACAAAAATAGCAGGGCACTCTTTGTCTTTTCAATCCATGTTTCCTTTAAAAGATGTATAAAGAAATTATCACGGGGATAAAAAGAAAATTTGCTGCAGGTCTGAAATACATCGACAGACCCAGAAATACTGCAGCCACAACTAATAAAAGCCGTTTATGTTCAGCTAAATAATTAATGAAAAAAAGAAAAAAGAGAAGTATCAGTGGGATGAATAAATTTTCACTAAAAAATGTTTGTGTGTAAACAATTTGGTGAGGCTCAATGGCCAATAGTATAGCTGAAAAGAGAGCGATTTTTTCAGTGAATAGCTTTTTTCCAATCAGATAGAGTAGAAAAACCGAAAAAGTTGAAATGAAGCAGTTTAGGAAAAGAATCACCCAAGGTTTTACTCCAACGATAGAATAAACTGCCGCCAGAAAGGCAGGAAAACCGGGTGCCCAAAATGTCTCACCATTATCGTAACCTTCCAACATGCCTAAGGCCAAATTTTGATACGAAGCACCATCTGAGAGGAGAAGTTTACTACTTACAACACTTTCATCCCAAGGACTAAAGGATATGAAAGCTCCTAACCGTAACAAAAATGCAACTACAAGAATTATATAAATGTAGTTGTTTTTATTCCGAAAAGAGTTTGCAGATTTTGTCATTAATGGCTGGAGATGAGTCTTCACCTTTTCTCACTGTTTGGAAATCTAAAAGAAGTGTTATTTTAGTTGTCCAATTTCGCAAAAATCAATGAATAATTCTAATGAAGTCCACAAAAATCTCAAATCTTTTTAACATTCAATATCCAATCATCTCGGGTGGGATGGTTTGGGTTTCCGGCTGGCGACTTGCTTCTGCGGTCTCAGAGAGTGGAGGCTTGGGCCTCATCGGTGCCGGATCAATGAAACCTGATCTGCTGAGAGAGCATATAAAAAAATGTAAAGTCGCCACTTCAAAACCGTTTGGTGTTAATTTGCCTCAATTGAGAGAGGATATTTCAGATCTTATTGAGGTTGTGATTGAAGAGAATATTAAAATCGTTTTTACCTCTGCCGGACACCCGGGAAAACATATTGAGCGACTAAAATCTGGTGGGGTTACTGTTGTTCATGTGGTTTCCAATGTCAAACAGGGTCTAAAATCCCAGGAGGTTGGCTGTGATGCGGTTGTTGGAGAAGGTGTGGAAGCCGGGGGTCACAATGGTCCGGACGAAATTACAACCTTATGCCTTATCCCCCAATTAGTGGATTCACTCAAAATTCCGGTAATTGCTGCCGGTGGAATCGCTGACGGACGACAAATTGTTGCCTGCCTGGCTTTGGGTGCCTCAGGTGTTCAAATTGGTACCCGATTTGCCACCTCAATAGAATCCTCAGCGCATGAACTTTATAAAAAGTTGGTGGTTGAGTCAACTGACAACGGGACAATACTTGGACTTCGCAATGCGGGACTTGCAAGAATGATTAAAAATCCTTTTTCAATAAAAGTTATGGACCTTGAAAAAAGAGGCGCAACCAAAGAAGAAATAATTGAGGCATTGGGAAGAAAACGAGAAATGATGGGCATCTTCGAAGGTAATTATGAAGAGGGACAGTTCGAAGCCGGGCAGAGTTCTGGCCTTATAAAGGAGATTCTGCCCGTTCACGAAATTTTTCAGAAATTATTACAAGAGATCAACACCGCAAAAACTTCTTTGAATTAAAGCTTTGCTCCGGAATCAAAGATATAATCAGGGAGTCCCGGGTCTAATCCAGCCCTCTTGATTTCAGCAGCGCATCAACTTTTGGTTCTCTGCCGCGGAATTTTTTATAGTTTTCCATGAGATCAACACTTCCGAGAGGTTCAAGGATATATTTCCTGTAATCCGAAGCTGTTTTTTGATCAAATATTCCCTTCTCTTCAAAAGCTTCAAAACCATCGGCATCCAGGACAGCTGCCCAAAGGTAACTGTAATATCCTGCCTCATAACCCCATGTTGCAATGTGAAGGAAGTTGGTACTCATATATCTTGGCAAAAACTCAGGGAGAATTCCCATCTTTTTCAGCGATTCATTCTGAAATTGGGTGACATCTCTCTCAGTCGCATCTGTCAATGTATGCCAGTCGAGATCAAGAATTGAAGCTGAAATATATTCACCTTGTAACCGGAAATTTTCGCACCATGCACCATTCGTTTTGCTTTCTCTCGGATAATAGTCGGTATACAATATTCCAATATGTTTGCCGTCCGCTTCACGAACTTCAAATACACGAACATCGGGATGATATACCTCGATGTCAGGTCTTGGGACAAACTGTACTCCAAACAATTTTGTGGATACAGCAAAAACCCCGTCAAGAACATTTTCAAGTTTGAAGTAGGGTCTCAGCATCTCTTCATCCATGTCATATTTGGCTTTTTTCACCTTTTCAGCGTAAAACCACCAATCCCAAGGTTCAAGTTTAAATTTTCCACCTTCCAAATCAATGATCTTTTGCATCTCATCAACTTCACTCTGAGCCCTTTTTACTGTCGGTTTCCAGACATCATATAAAAATTTATAAGCATTTTCGGGGGTTTTCGCCATCTTCTTTTCAAGTATAAAATCAGCATAGTTTTTGTAACCCAACAAATTTGCTTTCTGAACCCTGAGAGAAACCATCCTTGACAAAACTTTTTTATTGTCGAGTTCGTCATTATTGTTCCCACGATTCACATACGCTTTATACAGCTTTTCACGCAGTTCCCTTTTTTCTGAAAACTGCAAAAATGGCAGAAGTGTTGGTTTGTCAATCGTGAAGATCCATTTACCTGAGAGTCCCTTTTCTGATGCTTTAGCAGCTGCAGCAGAGATCATATCTTCTGAAAGTCCGGCGAGATCGGCTTTGTTTTCAACAATTAAATAAAATTTTGCGTTTTCTTTCCGAACATTATCACCAAAAAGAACATTTAATTTTGAAAGCTCTTCATTAATTGCTCTGAGTTTGTTTTTTTGTTCTTCGTTCAGATTTGCTCCACCACGAACAAAATCCAGATAATAACCCTTCAACAACAGACTCTGCTCTTCATTCAGTTTTTCACTCTCACGTCCATCGTAAACTGCTTTAATCCTTTTAAAGAGTTTTTCATTCAGATATATGTCATCTCTGTGTTTTGCCGTCATAAGTGCAAATTTCTCTGCAAGTACCTGCATTTCATTGTTTGTTATAACCGAAACGAGATTCTGGAAAGTCCTGTCAACTTTAAATAAAAGTCCACCGGAAAGTTCAAGAGCCTCAATGGTATTTTTGAAAGTGGGCACCTCCCTGTTGACAACTATTTTGTCGATTTCAATATCGTGTTGTCTTATCCCTTCTTCATACCCCGGAAGGTAATGTTCGAGTTTTATTTCTGTGAAGGGCGGGGTACCAAATGGAGTTTTCCACTCCTTAAAAAATGGATTATTTGAATTGTTCACGGTGTTTTTTTGTCCATAATTTGATAAAAACATCATTGCCACTATTAAAAGGCTAAATATCGCTGTTTTCATATTGCTGCTGTTATGTTGTTTTTTAAAATGTCTGCAAATCGGCAAACTCAACTTCAAATATATCAAATTTCTCCCTCCTGATTAATCCCCTCTCTGTGCTCTGCAGGCTCTGTGGTTTATTCCCTCGCTTTTAGTTATTTTTAGTGTTGATATTTTCTAAATTCCTACTTAAAACAGGCACAGTCACTATGAAGACATTTGATATTTTCGACAAGTTTGAGAAAAGACATATCGGACCTAACGAAAACGAAATTAAATTGATGATCGATGCCATCGGTGTTGATTCAGTAGATCAACTAATCGATGAAACAATTCCCCCACATATCCGCTTAAAAGAACCCCTCCCTGAATTTGATGCTCTCTCTGAAAATGGTTTCATTGAGTATCTGAGGAGTACCGGTGAAAAAAATAACATAACAAAATCTTACATCGGAATGGGATATTACCCCACCGTAATTCCGGCTGTGATTCTCAGAAATGTTATCGAGAATCCGGGTTGGTACACCCAATACACCCCGTATCAGGCAGAAATTGCCCAGGGCAGACTTGAAGCGTTGATGAATTTTCAGACAATGGTTTCCGACCTCACCTCACTTCCAATTGCAAATGCTTCCCTTCTTGATGAAGGAACTGCGGCATCTGAAGCGATGTTGATGTTTTTGCCAACAAAACCAATAAATCTGCCGTCAAATTTTTTGTTGATGAAGATATCTTCCCACAAACTTTTGAAGTGTTAAAAACCAGAGCCATTCCCAAGAAAATTGAACTTGTAACCGGTGACTACACTAAAACAAAAATTGATGATTCCTACTTTGGACTCATTCTCCAATACCCTTCGGGTAATGGTGAGGTTAAAGATTACAAAGAATTTATTGAAAAAGCCAAAGCTGTAAATGTCCCGACAATAGTTGCAACCGACTTAATGGCACTTGCGCTTTTAACACCTCCCGGTGAGTTTGGTGCCGAAGTGGCAGTGGGCTCTTCACAAAGATTTGGCGTCCCAATGGGATATGGCGGACCACATGCAGCCTTTTTTGCCTGTACAGATAAATATAAACGCGTCATCCCCGGCAGGATTATCGGTGCATCTACCGACTCCGCCGGAAACCTCGCTTACAGAATGGCTCTCCAAACCCGTGAACAACATATCAGAAGAGAAAAAGCCACAAGTAATATCTGTACTGCCCAGGTTCTCCTCGCGATCACTGCTTCAATGTATGCAGTTTATCACGGTGCTGAAGGGATTTATCAAATCGCTTCAAGAATCCACAGCTTCACAGGATTGTTGAATCTTGCGCTTCAGGATCTTGGATTTAAACAAACAAATAAAGAGTTTTTTGACACTCTGAATATTCAACTCGCTCCTGAACAAGCCGCTCAAGTGAGATACGAAGCTGAAAGTCTGAATATCAATTTCCGCTATTTTGAAAACGGAAATATTGGAATCTCGCTCCACCAGACCACCAAAATAATGGATCTGATTGAGATTATTTCGATATTTACATCCGCTTTCGAGATGAATGATTTTAGTGTAAATCTTTCAGAACTAAAGGAAAATGTTCACGCTGAATTTCCTGCTCCTTTTTTCAGAAGTTCAAGTTATTTGACACACCCAGTATTTAAAAAATATCATTCTGAAACCGAATTTCTTCGTTATGTGAAAAAACTTGAAAACAAGGACCTTTCTTTGGCTCATTCGATGATCCCCCTCGGTTCTTGCACCATGAAATTAAATGCAACTTCCGAGATGATTGGAATTACGATGCCACAGTTTACGGCAATTCATCCTTTTGCACCTGCAAATCAGGTTGAAGGTTACAAAGTGATTATCGAAGACCTTTCGAGGCACCTCGCAGAAATCACCGGATTCCCCGGAGTTTCTCTGCAACCAAATTCGGGAGCCCAGGGTGAATATGCAGGATTAATGGTTATCAGAGAATACCTCCTAAGCCGCGGTGAAACTCAACGCGATATCGTCTTGATTCCGTCCTCCGCTCATGGAACTAACCCCGCGAGTGCTGTTATGGCAGGGATGAATGTTGTGGTTGTTGCCTGTGATGAAAATGGTAACATCGATGTTGACGATCTCAAAAAGAAGGCAGAAGAACATAAAGACAATCTCGCAGCTCTGATGGTAACTTATCCATCAACTCATGGCGTTTTTGAAGAATCTATCATCGAAATTTGTGAAGTGATTCATAAGTTTGGTGGACAGGTTTATATGGATGGTGCCAACATGAATGCTCAGGTTGGACTCACTTCCCCTGCTACAATCGGAGCGGATGTATGTCACCTGAATCTCCATAAAACTTTTGCAATTCCTCATGGTGGCGGTGGTCCGGGTGTAGGTCCTATCTGCTGCGCAGAGCATCTTGAACCGTTCCTTCCCTCACACTCTGTTGTTAAAACAGGTGGCGAAAATGGAGTTACGGCGATCTCTGCAGCACCATTTGGCAGTGCACTTGTTTTGATAATTTCCCTTGGCTACATTAAAATGCTCGGCTCAAAAGGATTAACAAATGCGACCAAAATTGCAATCCTCAACGCAAATTACATCAAAACCAGACTTGCCAACCACTACAAAACCCTCTATTCAGGTAATAATGGAAGAGTTGCTCATGAAATGATTCTCGATATGAGAGAATTTAAACATTCGGCTCATGTTGAAGTGGAAGATATGGCTAAAAGGTTAATGGACTACAGCTTCCATGCACCGACGGTTTCTTTCCCTGTTGCAGGTACACTAATGGTTGAACCAACCGAAAGTGACTCACTATATGAACTCGACAGATTCATAGAAGCAATGATTAAAATCAGAGAAGAAATCGCCGAAATCGAAAACGGAAATGCCGACGGAACCGATAATGTCTTGAAAAATTCTCCTCACACCATGCAAGAACTTATTGCAGATGAGTGGAACCACCCTTACAGCAGAGAAAAAGCGGGATATCCACTTGCATCTCTGAGATCCGGTAAATTCTGGCCCACCGTAAAAAGAGTTAACTCTGCAATCGGTGACAGAAATCTTATATGCACCTGCACCCCAATCGAAGATTATATGTAATCTTCAAATTATTGTAATCAAAAAGGCTGTCTCAAAAGGGCAGCCTTTTTATATCTCCCCCTTTATAACACAATTTTAATCCTGCTTAATTATTATATTTGAATTTTAATTTGGAGCAAAGCCATGGAAATTTGCGCACTTCTTAAATCTGCGAAACATATCTGTATTGTCGGCATTTCCGATAAACCGGGAAGAGACAGTGGAAGAATAGCCCTCATGCTCAAAAAGAGGGTTATCATGTCACTGGTATCCACCCTACACTTACTGAATTTGCGGGAATCAAGGTTTACCCAGCCCTGATCGATGTTCCCGGAGATATCGATATCGTTGATGTTTTTATGAACTCTTCCAGAATACCACAAATAATTGACGATGTGCTGGCTGTAAATCCCAAAACTCTTTGGCTCCAACTCGGAATCAGGAATGATGAAGCAGTGGCACCTTGTGTTGAAGCCGGAATTAACGTAATTCCAGATACTTGTATAGCAATTGAATACAGATTTTGTGCTGCTTCCAATAAAACTGATGATAATGCCGGAACAACTACTTGATTAAATATTCCCGCTTCCTGGTTGTTTTATTTTTTATATCAGTTCCTTTATTTGGTCAATCTTATCTCCCTTCATCGGAGATTGTTGTTGACTCAATAAGTATTAGAGGAAATTCAATCACTGATAGTGATATAATTCTGGCTGAATTAACATTCGATAGAGGTGATCTC
Source organism: Ignavibacteriales bacterium (assembly GCA_016714125.1). Classification (GTDB taxonomy): domain Bacteria; phylum Bacteroidota; class Ignavibacteria; order Ignavibacteriales; family Ignavibacteriaceae; genus UTCHB3. The sequence continues at coordinate 679,776 of JADJNX010000001.1, forward strand.
GTCGATTCTCTTGTACTCGAATTCAACAGAAAAAGGATTTATAGCCTCCAGCTCTTTACCTCTGTTGAAATGTTAATCTTTCAAAAAGATTCCTTAAACCATCTGGTAATTGATGTAAGGGAAAGCTGGTATATCTACCCGATCCCATTCATCGACAGAAATGACAAAGACTGGACCAAACTTTCTTATGGTCTCGATCTTAAAATATTTAATTTCCGCGGGCGAAATGAACTCCTCTCCGCCAAAGTAAAACTTGGCTATGACCCGGGCTATTCTCTCTTTTACAATATTCCATACCTCTTCAGAGATGAAAAAATTTCACTCCAGACAGATTTCAGTTATTCAACTCGAAAAAGTAAAAGTGATGTCGCAGATATCCTCTATGGTGAATCTTTTAAACAGGAAGTTTTTAGAGCGGTTATCTCTGTCGGAAAAAGGATCTCTCTCTTCCACAGGATATCTGTCTTTGGTGGATTTAACTACATCGAAACTCCAAGATATGTCAGGGGTGTAAACGCCACAACCTCCAATATCGACCGATACGGATTTGCAGGCATCAGATATAATTACGACACAAGAAACCTGAACATCGCCCCGACGGATGGAATATTTTTCTCAACCGAATATACCCACAAAGGTTTTGGGAACAGTGAAGTTGATTATGGCATCTATAACTTCGATTTCAGGGAATACAGAAAAATTTCCGGTATCGTTCATGCCAAATGGAGAATCGCTCTCAGAGAGGCTTTTGGGAAAGGTATCCCCTACTACGATATCTCAATCCTCGGTGTTGACGACAGGGTAAGAGGTCACTACAACACAAAACTTGAAGGTAACGGGATGATTACAACTTTCTTTGAAACCTATTTTAACATCCTCGACGAATTCCCGCTCGAATTTAAACTTCCGATTGTGCCACGAAGCCTCACCCGTTATAAAATCAATTTTGGCTTTCAGTTTTTTATGGATGCAGGAATCTCCCGTCAATCAGGCAGTGGTTACAATTTTCGTGACATGCAAAGAGGATATGGATTTGGTATAACCCTTGCCGTTCTCCCCTACAATATCGCCAGAGCTGAAATCGCTTTTAATGAAGAAGGTAAATCACAAATAATTCTTGACATTGGACTCTCTTTTTAATTTGGAAAACCCCTATAAAGATATTCTCCTCGCCAAGTGTGATGAGATTGGTCAACTTTTGGCATCTGAAATCCACAAACTGGATGTCCCCTTTACCGTAAGTTCTGCCATTAATGAAAAAAACATTTATCACGCAATACTTTCAGTGGAAACCGCAGGTAAAAAAATTGGGGCTGTAAATGTCTGGTTCAGTCCTAAAAAAAACAGTTTTAAGATTACAACTGACAAAACAAAGGATGAAATTCTCTCAAAGATTTATTCATCCCTTGAAGTCACCTCTCCCATCGCAGTTGCACATACAACAGACCTTTCAGGATACCACATCTTCACCGACGGTTCCTTCAACGGGAAAAGGGCAGCCTGGGCTTATGTCATCCTGAAAGATGGTAAAAAACTTTCCAATGCATCCGGAGTAATCGAAGACCCCCAACATCGATCATCTTATCAGATCATCGGTGAATTCACCGCAATTATTGAAGCGTTAAAAAAGTGTGACAGCCTGAATATTGTGTCTGTTACTCTCCATTACGATCTTGATCTGGCAGGTAAAATCGCCACCGGCAGATATAATGCAAAAGCTCCCGTGTCACAATTTTATCTAAATGCTCTCAAGAATGTTAAAGTTGTCGTCACCTGGAACAAGGTAAAAGCCCATTCGGGGGTTGAATGGAACGAATATGTTGATAAACTCGCAACCCGTGTCCTCTCCCCTAAAACCAATCTCTCCCTCGACGAACTCTTTGAACAAGAGTTTCATACAAATTCCTGACCCTTCAGAAGGGCTTTTAAATTCCTTGATTTTTTGTGGAACTTTTTGCCGTTTTATTTTGTCTAATACATTAGGATGGGCTAAAGTTTGTGATAGAGGTAACATTTATGTGTTATAACCTCTTTTTTTTAACTTTCATTTTGGTATTATCAAAAAAAACCGTAAATTTTCAAGAAAAAAATGGAGTCTTTTATATTTCTTAGCTACACAATTGATTAATAACGACGGTACTGCCATAGTTGCACCAAATGTTACATTTTGCGTTTATTAATATTTATTCACTAATTCGTTGGAGTAGCGATGAAAAGCGTATTAGCAAAAATCGAAAACCCATTATCTGATCTTATATCAGACGAAATCTATGAACTTCTTTCAAGTCACAGTTTAATTGATGAGAAAGCTGTTCGCGATTATCAGATCAGAAAGAAATTCAAACAATTGAGAGCCGGTAAGGTTTCCGCCGGAGATGCTATCGATACTATTCGTGAGGAGTATCCTTACTTACAGTTTGATACAATCCGTAAGATTGTTTACCAGATAAGCAAGTAAAACTCAATTTAACATTTGTTTTATATCCCTGTCTTGTATATATTGCCCAGGTGATTGAAATTTATTTGTTATAGTTTTGTTCATCAGTTCTTCCCCTGACTGGTGAACCACTTAAGTTGCCCGGTAATTCCCATTGCCGGGCTTTTTATAATTATCAGGAATCTGAACATGGCAAAAAAAGTACAAGGAAGAACAGCCCCTAAGCAACCTCCCTTGTGGAAGAACCCTTCCCCATTTAAAATCTATTTTGACTCAACTAACTATATCCTTCTCGCTGCCGGATTGGTTGCCCTAATAATCGGTTTTGTGCTCCTTTCTCAAAAACCATGGGATTCACCCTCGGCACTTGTAACCGCACCGTTAGTGCTGATCGCAGCTTACATCGTAATTTTACCCGCTGCAATTCTCTTTAGATCAAAACCAAAACACCCCGTAGAAACCAAAGAGCAGCAGTGATATGTTCCTTGCCAGAGTGCATGGGAATGTAGTTTCCTCTGTAAAAAACAAGGAATTAAACGGACAGAAACTCCTGCTCGTCAGGAAGATCGACCTCGATGGCTCATATATGGATGAAAAAGACATTATTGCCATCGATTTTTCGTCTGCAGGTCCCGGTGACATCGTAATGGTAACACAAGAAGGTGATGCCGTTCAGCAAATTATTCAAAACAAAAAATCCCCAGTCCACACGATTATTGTTGGTATCGTGGACAAAATATCCGTAACCGCATAAAAGTTATATGCAGTCGATTCCCCTCGAAGAATATGTTGCTCTCCGTCGATTATTAAACTGCAAACATATCGGAATTGTGCGTCTTCGCTCAATGATTGATGCCATCGGTTCCGGAACTCAACTGATCGACACACCACCCAAAAACCTCCTTCATATCGAAAAAATGACTGATCTTGTAATCAAAGGTTTTATTGAGGGAGCAAAAAATGGTGACAACGATGCCGATTACAAAAAGAATATGAATATGTAACTTCAATTACGGGTTCAATTCTTGCCTATGGACAGCCGGGTTACCCCTCTTCCCTTTCAAATATCTACGATCCACCCATTCTGCTTTATGTGGTTGGTGATTTGATTGAACAGGATAAAAAGGCACTTGCAATTGTCGGGTCCAGAACACCATCACCTTATGGCACAAAAACCGCTTCCGATTTTAGTCGTGATCTTGTTAATGAAGGTTTTACTGTTATAAGTGGACTTGCCAGAGGGATCGACACAACCGCCCACAAAGCTGCACTTTCAGCCGGTGGAAGAACAATTGCCGTTCTCGGCAGTGGATTTAAAAACATTTATCCCTCCGAAAACAAAAAACTTGCAAAAGATATCAGTACCTCAGGTGCAGTTATCACTGAATTTGCCCCAGACACAAAACCCGATGCAATAAATTTCCCTGCAAGAAACAGAATTATCAGTGGTCTTTCTCTCGGTTCACTTATCGTTGAAACTGCAGAAAAAGGAGGTGCCCTCCACACTGCCGCCTTTGCAATTGATCAGGGGAGAGAAGTTTTTGCAATCCCCGGAAATATCAACTCACTAAAATCTGGTGGGACAAACAGGCTGATCCAGGATGGAAATGCAAAACTTGTTCTGAATGTCGCCGATATTCTGATAGAGTTTAAGATTGTCCCTAAATCAACTCCTGAACCCACACCGGTTATACAACTCTCCGAACTCTCAATGTTTGAAGAGAAAATTTATACCACTATTGGCTTTGAACCGTTACATATCGACCAGATATCCGGTATTACGGGACTAAATATCTCCGAATGTCTTATTAACCTTTTGCAACTCGAGTTTAAGGGACTGGTTCGCCAACAACCCGGCAAAAACTTTGTGAGAATATAGAACCACATTATGATAGAAGTAAAAGATCTTTACAAAAGTTTTGGTGACAACAAGGTGCTTCGTGGTTTAAGCCTCGATATCAATCAGGGTGAAACTCTCGCGGTGATTGGAAGATCAGGTTGTGGGAAATCGGTACTTCTGAAGCATATAATTGGACTTCTAAGACCTGATAGCGGCACAGTAATGGTTGAGGGGTATAACATCAATCAGATTAACGAAAAAGACCTCTACGAACTCCGTAAGAAGTTTGGGTTTTTGTTTCAGGGAGCTGCTCTCTTCGATTCTATGACGGTGGGTGACAATATCTCCCTCCCTTTAATCGAGAGCAACTCTAAATTTACCACGACTGAAATTGACAAACGGGTAGCTGAAAAATTGGAACTCGTAGGACTCCCCGGTATCGAAGCATTAAAACCTGCTGAACTTTCCGGAGGAATGCGTAAAAGAGTTGGGCTTGCCAGAGCCCTCATCACCGACCCTGAATATATCCTATACGATGAACCTACAACGGGACTTGACCCAATAATGAGTGAATCGATCGACAATCTTGTTAAAGACCTGAGTGAAAAACTTAAAGTAACCTCAATAGTTGTTACACACGATATGATAAGCGTTAATATCGTTGCCACAAGAGTAGCCCTCGCCCACGAAGGAAGAATCTATTTCACCGGCACCCCCCAGGAACTCGCCTCTTCAGATGATGACATCATAAAGATTTTATCGCGAGAACTTTGTAGTAAACGATTAATTCATTTTTTTTTATTTCGATTTGTTGCCGTATATTACAAGACTGTTTTCCAATTTTTATGAGCAAGAGCCAGGAGTTTATTTTTATGTCAAGAACATGCCAAGTTACCGGAGTAAAACCAAACTCCCGCAGCAGCACTCCCCACGCTCACAACCATCCCAACAGAAGATTCCTTCCCAATCTCCAGAAAAAGAGAATCTGGGTTCAGGAACTTAATAGATTTGTGACCGTGAAACTTACCGCCAATGCAATCAAGACTATTGCTAAAAACGGTACTGCTGTTATCGCACAGTTGGTAAGAGAGAAAAAAATCGCCATCAGGTAGTTTTTCTCCATATAGATTTTGAAAAGCAGTGCATTTTGCACTGCTTTTTTTGTCATTATTTTGGTTGCCTGGAGGGTTTGCTCTTAATTATAAATTTTAATTTGGGCGGCAAATTCACACCACTTAATAACCAGCCTCACCTATTCAAAGGATTTTCACTCCTCCCCTTCAAGCTAAGCGAATCCTCTATGACTTTGACAAATTGTTTTTAAACCTAAAATAAAAAAAAAGCTGCCCCATTTCTGAAGCAGCTTAATACCTAATACCAAATACTTAATATTTAGGTCAGTCTTCTTTTTGTTCCTTAACTACAAACACTTTTATCTTGGCGATAACAGTTGGGTGCAGTTTAACGGGTACATCGTAGATACCGAGAGCTCTGATTGGATCAGGAAGATCGATAGATCTTTTGTCGAGATCAAATCCTTTTTCCTTTAATCCTTCAGCGATCATCTGTGAAGTGACAGCACCAAAAAGTTTGTCTTCTTCACCGGCTTGAACAAAAAGTTCAATCTTTACATTCTCAATTGCGGTTGCAAGCTGGGTAGCTGCAGCCACTTCTTTATCTCTTTTCTTGTTGATCAGTCTTTTCTCATCCTCAATAGCTCTCATATTGCCTTTAAGGGCTGCATAAGCTATCGATATTTTGTCTTAATATTACTTTCATTATCCAATCTCCATTAAATTATTTAACCGAATCAGCTACATATGGAAGAATAGCCATGTGTCTTGCTCTTTTAATAGCAGTAGTCAACTGGCGGTGATATTTTGCACTGGTACCGGTAATTCTTTTAGGGATTATCTTACCTTGTTCGGTAATAAATTTCTGCAAGAGCTTGGCATCTTTGTAATCGATGTATTTAATGCCCATCTGCGTAAATCTGCAAACTTTATTGGGCTTTAACATACGCATCTTGTTTCTGTTATTGCTAAAGTTGTTGTTGTTATTAGTGTAAATCATAATTACTCTTTAATAAGTTTAGATTCTTCTTCAGTTAAGAACTTATCGAATGAATCGGATGTGTAACCGGCTGAGTCATCATCGTAATCAGTGATGGCTTCCTCATATAACTCTTCTCCGGTCGGTTTAAATCGTTTATTTAGAAATTGAATCCGCCTGGCTTTTATTTCCACGATACTGCGACTGCTCCCATCGTCACTTCTCCAGTTACGACTTTGCAACTCGCCATCAACCAAAACGGCTGAACCCTTCCTGACACGCTCGCGACAGCTTTCAGCCAACTTGTTCCATGCTACCACTCCAACAAAACAGACATCCTCTTGCCACTGGCTGCCGGAGTCCCTGAATTTTCTGTTGGAGGCTATGGTAAAATTGACCACCGGCGTCCCGTTTGTAGTGTGCCTGTAAACAGGGTCTTTTGTTAAATTTCCGGCTATAACTACAAAGTTAATTTCCGGCATTTTCAACTCAGCCATATATGATTTCCTCTTTCATTGTCAGGCCGACTTCTCGTCAGTATCTTCTTTCTTTTCAGCTACGACTTCTTCTGCAGGTGCCTCTACTGAAATCTCTGCTTCGACCTCAGGACTCGCTTCGGCTACAGGTGCTGCTTCTGCAACTTCTACTACAGGTTCAACCACAGGTTCTTCTGCAACTACCTCTGCTACAGGTTCACTTGCGGGAGCTTCAACTGCATGTGCTTCAGCAGGAACTTCTGCTTTTTCCTCTGCAACCGGTGTTTCCACAACTTCTTCCTCAATAACTTCGGCCTCTGTTTCAGCAGCTTCAGCTTCAAATTTCCTTGTTGCAAAATACTCAAGAGCTTCTTTTTCAAGTCTGATTGTTAAAAATCTAACAACTGACTCGTCAATTTTCATAAGTCTCTCAAGCTCTGCGATCAAGTCAACCGGAGCTTCAAACCTGTAAATTACATAGTATCCAATTCTATTTTGTTGATAGTGTAAGCAAGTCTTTTCCTGCCCCACTTTTCAGTTTCCGATATCTCGCCACCGCCATCGGTGATGATACCGGTGATCTTTGCCACAACGGCTTCGATCTGTTCGTCATCCAGAGCCGCATTAATAATAACGGCTGTTTCATAGTGATTTCTTCTCAAGAATCCTCCCTATGGACTAGGACCCGGCACATGTTGTTCCGGGTAGGGTTAATAAATAAATGAACAATAATTTTTTTACTTTATAAGTGGTGCTATTACAAGCGCCACAACCGACATCAACTTAATTAAGATGTTGAGTGATGGACCTGAAATATCCTTAAATGGATCTCCTACTGTATCACCAACTACCGCAGCTTTGTGGGGCTCGGAGCCTTTGTAATACATCTGTCCGTTATATTCAACACCTTCTTCAAACATTTTTTTTGCATTGTCCCATGCTCCACCTGCGTTCGATTGGAAAATCGCCATCAAAACACCGGTAACAGTTACTCCTGCGAGCAAACCACCAAGCATTTCAGCTCCACCAAGAAAACCTGTAAGAACAGGAACAACAACAGCTAAAAGACTTGGAAGCACCATCTGTTTAATGGCTGATTCTGTTGAAATTTCAACACATTTGCCATATTCAGCTTTCCCTTCGGCAGCATCAAAAATGTTCTGATCTTCCTGGCTCCAGTGTTCCCTCTCTTTGTCGTCATTTTTACGCATAACGTTTAGTGCGGCTTTGAGTTCAGGAATTGATGCAAACTGTCTTCTAACTTCTTCAATCATCGACATTGCTGCTTTACCAACGGCCATCATAGCCATGGCAGAGAAAAGGAAAGGAACGGCTCCTCCAAGGAAGAGACCCGCGATAACTTTCGCTTTTGAAATATCGATAACTTTAAGATCGGCTGCAGTCATAAACGCTCCAAACAATGCAAGAGCTGTAAGTGCTGCTGATCCAATTGCAAACCCTTTTCCAATGGCTGCTGTTGTGTTACCAACTGCATCAAGTTTGTCAGTTCTCTCCCTAACTTCTTTTGGAAGATCTGCCATTTGGGCAATTCCACCGGCGTTATCTGAAATTGGTCCGTATGCATCAACTGCAAGCTGGATTCCAAGATTTGACAACATACCTACTGCTGCAATCGCTATGCCGTAGAATCCGGCAAGTTCAAACGATACAACAATCGAAAAAGCGATGATGATTGTCGGAATGGCTGTTGACATCATACCGGTACTTAAACCCGCAATAATGTTTGTTGCACTTCCTGTCATCGACTGACGAACGATATTCATTACAGGACCTTTTCCGGTGCCTGTGTAATATTCGGTTACAAGTCCAATAAGCAGACCTGCTACCAAACCAATTACTGTAGAAATAAAAACACCAACTGAGGTGTATTCTCTAATTTCTCCATATAAAGGATCATTATAGCTCCAGCTCCCCGGAAGCATATATTGAATGAGGAACCATAATCCCGCGATTGTAAACAGGGAGGATAAAAACTCCCCTGTGTTTAAAGCGCGTTGAGGGTCGCCGCCATCCTTCACTTTAACAAAATATGTTCCCGCTATCGACATTACAATTCCAAGAGCTGCAATTGATAATGGCAGCAATACTGCACCCAAACCATCAAAATGCTCTGAAAACCCTGTGAAATGGGGATAAATGCCGCACCCAAAACCATTGTACCAACTATCGCTCCGACATAACTTTCGAAGAGATCGGCTCCCATACCTGCCACATCACCAACATTATCACCAACATTATCTGCAATGGTTGCAGGGTTGAGTGGGTGATCTTCAGGAATTCCGGCTTCAACTTTACCTACAAGATCAGCACCAACATCGGCTGCTTTTGTGTAGATTCCGCCGCCAACTCTTGCAAAAAGTGCAATTGAGGAAGCCCCGAATGAAAAACCTGTGATTACCGTAATAACTTTGCTTGTAGCAGTTGCCAACAGAGCCTTATCACTGAAAACATCCGGTGTTAACCACATTTGGGAATAGAGTGCAAGTAACATTCCAAGACCCAAAACTCCGAGACCAACAACTCCGAGTCCCATAACCGTACCACCTGTGAAGGCGATATTTAATGCGGCTCCGATACTTTTTCTCGCAGCGTGTGTAGTTCGCACATTTGCCTTTGTTGCAGCTTTCATACCAATGTAGCCTGCAAGTGCCGACGAAAATGCTCCCAAAATGAATGAAACAGCCACCAAAGGATGTGAATCCTCTTTCATGTTGGCTGTAACAGCAAGCAATATTGCCACAAGAGTAACAAATATTGCAAGGACCTTGTATTCTGCTCTCAGAAATGCCATTGCGCCTTCGGCAATGTACCCTGAGATCCGCACCATCTTTTCTGTGCCGGGGTCTTGTTTGGATATCCAGTTTGATTTCACATAAGTGAACAACAGACTTAATATCCCAAACAACGGCAAAATATAGATGATATAATGTTCCATTTAATCTCCCGGATTAATCGATTATTGTTTGGTCTTTAATTATCAGCTTACTGTTGGCGTCAAGTATCCCTTTAACACCCGTCCTGATAAATTCATTTGCTAACAATGAACAAGTTTCAAACACTCTAATTGTGCCTTCGAACTCATCTTTTTCAAATGGACTCAACACATAATCTGCCATGGCGCCGGGAGAAAAATTATTCCCGATGCCTATACGCAACCAGTGAAATTTTCACTTTCGATTGAGTAAATGATTGAGCTGATCCCGTTGTGTCCTCCGTCGCTCCCCTTTAATTTAACTTTGTATTTTCCCGGTTCAAGATTAATCTCATCATAAACAACAAGCATATCTTCAGGTGAGCCATTAAACTCATTCAGAAGATCAAAAACAGCGTTACCACTAAGATTTACATAAGTGACAGGTTTTATAAGCAAGAAAGGATTCCCCTCAAGGGAACCCTCTGCCTGATAATATTCGTATTTTGAAGGTGTGAACTTCAGAGAATGAAGGGAAGCAAATTGGTCAAGAAACATAAACCCGGCATTGTGACGGGTTTTTTCGTATTTTCTTCCAGGATTGCCAATCCCGACTATAAATCTCAAGCCTTAATCTTCGTCTTTGTCCTTGCCTCTGGCTATAACTTCCGGTTCTGCAGCAACTTCTTCAGTTTCAACAGGAATCTCAACACCACGAGGTATTGTGATTGCACAAAGCACTGTTTCTACAGGATGAAGAATTGTAATATTTGGATAATTCAACTTTCCAACGTTAAAACTGTGTCCAAGTTTAAGAGGCGTAATATCCACTGTTAATGAATTTGGCAGATCTTTTGGTAAACACTGAATTGAAAGCTTGTGAAGGTTGATCGAAAGCTGACCACCGGCAATAACGCCAACTGAATTACCTTCATATTTAACAGGAACATCGATAGTAACTTTTTCACCCTTGGTAAGTCCGTACATATCAAAATGAACTATCTTCTCGGTAACCGGATCCAACTGAATAGCCTTAAGTACACACTGCTGTGGTTCGTGACCTTCAATCTGAAGATTGATAAGATAACTCTTCGAAGTGAAGTGTAACTGTTTGATGGAATTTTCAAGCGCTTCGATAGCAATAGGCTCTGTTTTATTTGCGTAAAAGATGCCTGGTACCTTAGCTTGGCTCTTTAATATGTTCCTTCCCGGTTTCCCGAAAAGTGTCCTTACGGACGCATTTACAATTTTTGTTTCCATTTGTTTCTCCGTGAGGGATTATCCTTTGTCCTTATCGAACAAAGAGCTAATCGACTCGTTTTTGTTGATTCTTAATATAGCCTCAGCAAAAATTGCTGAAGCGCTAAGTACCTGAATTTTATTTCCTAATTTTGCGAGTTTGTCTTCATCAACCGGTATGGTGTCGAGAACAAATAATTTCTCTATATCAGAGTCCATAATTCTTTCAACTGCGGGTCCCGAAAGGACGGGATGAGTAACCGAAGCATAAATTCGCTTGGCACCCCGCTTTTTGAGCGACTCAACAGTTCCTTTAAATGTTCCGGCCGTGTCGATAAGATCATCAACAAGCAAAACATCTTTCCCTTCAACCTCTCCAATGATATGTGCAATTTCTGCAACATTGGCGGTTGGCCTTCTTTTGTCGCTGACAACAAGGCTTGCATTTAACTTATTGGCGTAAGCGCGAGCCATTTTAATTCCACCCACATCTGGGGAAATAACAGCAAGATTGTTGCTTAGGTGCTTAAGTTCGTTGTAAAAGACTATTGAACCGTAAAGGTGATCGAATGGGATATCAAAAAATCCCTGGATCTGAGGTGTATGCAAATCCATTGTGATCACACGGTCGGCACCCGCAGATCTGATCAGATTTGCAACTAACTTTGCAGTTATAGCCACTCTTGGCTGATCTTTTCTGTCTTGCCGGGCATATCCAAAATATGGAATAATAGCCGTGATCCGTTTAGCTGAAGCCCTTTTCGCTGCATCAAGCATTATGAGCAGCTCCATCAAGTTCTCTGCAGGTGGGTTGGTTGACTGGACGAGGTAAACATCGTTGCCACGAATATTTTCCCCGTATTTTACCCAGATCTCACCGTCACTAAACTTTTTTATTTCTAATGCCCCTAGACGTTTTTCAACATCTAATCGCCTGCCCATATAGCCAACTATTTTTTCAGCAAGCTGCCGGTTTGATCTTCCGGAAAAGATTTTGATTTCGGAATCCATGGTGTTCCAGAAATTTAGATAAATATAGCTTACAAATATAAGGAATGAAGTTTAGTAAATCAAGAAAAATAAATTCCGGACAAAAACAGTTGTGTGAGGTTATAATTCCACGGCAGAAATTTTAATCGCAGGGGTTGTTTTACCCTTACAATATTTAGTAAAAATTTCCTGAAGTTTACCTTCCACCTCCACCCGGGTTGAATCGGGAGTCTTATAAGGTATGTAGCCGTGTTTCAACCTGTAGTATCTTGAGAAGATTCTAAAATACAACATAAAAGTGAAGTTATTTTTCCGTATTGAGCTTTTTGCGAGGTCCTGATCCTGATCACCAATCATTTCACTGCTGCCAAAAACATCTGCGAACCACCAGAATGGGGGGTGTGCCGATAGTTTTGTTATCCTTGTTGTAAGGTCCACATGCTCCCATGCATTGTAGTAAAACTCATCTATCAGTCCCGTCTGCCCAAGTATTTCTCGGAAAAATAGGAGAAAGCTCCGGGGATGTGTTCGTTTAAAATTACAAGAGGTTCACCGTCATAATAAACAACTCCCCGACTTTTGGGGCTTCCATCATCATTTTTGTTAAGAGGGCCATGGTAGGCATAGTTAAAATGTTGGATTCCCGTTTTTTTAGAAATGGCGATATATTTATTAAATACTTCAGGATCCTTAATTAAAATATCATCTTCGAGGATAAACACATGGTCACATCCGTTGTCCAAAAGGTATCTCATCGCATCGTTTTTTGATTTCCCAACACCTTTGTTTTTTTTATGCTGGATAATCTTTGCTTCCCTTCCGAAGTAAACCTCCGGTGGATACGGTTTTCCATCATTTACAACAACAAGCTTATCACACTGAGGAATGGAGTTAAAAAGATTTTTAAAAAACTCCTCCCTTTGGAAGGTAACAATTCCAACTCCCGTTTTCCCGCTCATATCACCCCTCTTGAAACAAGGTGTTTTTTGTAATTTTTGATGTAAACAGCCTTTGGGAAATTTTTGAAACGGGAGATAATATTTTTGACGGTGTTAAAATCGCCATTCCGCTCGGCTATCACTGCCATGATCCAATAAATGGTTTCGTAATTGATTACAGGTTCGGCAGATAACTTCCATAAAAGAGAAGAGATACTCACAGGAAGCATCCTGAATAACCGCATAAATTTTGTAATCTCGGGGTCAGATGTAATTATCTCATTATCCAAAAGATGATTTATTAATCCAAGTTTGATCTTAAACGCCTCAGATATTGTTTGTTCAAGATTTTGATATTCTTTGTTTTCATCTGCAGGAGATCTGAAATAGACACCAAGAGTGGCATTTACCTTTTTAATATTATATACCCTGCTCACATCTGCAACAAATTTGTAGTCACCCGTTACTTCAAACGAGCCGTCGAACCGGATATAATGAGTGGTATGAACTTCCCTTCGCCAGAGTGATTGGGGACCACACATGTATCCGTTTAATAACCTTAACGGTGAATAAATATCACTGATTTTTACTGCTCTGTCATTTTTGGAAGCTTCATCAAACGACTCATTCTCGACCGGGGAGACAAAATAATCGCCATAAACCAATCCCGTTTTTTCATCTTTTTGAATTTCAGAAACCAGCTTTTCGAGTGTAAAAGGTGCGAGCCTGTCGTCAACATTTGCATTGGTAATATATTTACCTGAAGATATCTCTATCCCTCTGTTCCACGAAGTGTACATACTTTCAGTTTCAGCGGTTCTAAGATATTTGATGTTGTTATTACCCGGGAGAAATTCATCTATGATCTTTTTCTCGTTTTGTGGTGAGTTACTATCCACGATAACAATCTCCACCTCTTCCCTAAAGTCTGGGCAAGCAGATCTTCAATTCTGCCTTTGATGAATTTTTCACCTTTAAAAAGGAGATGATAGCTGATACTGTATAATTCTTCATAACCAAAGTTTAACCTTGTTTTGCGGGCTTGAACAGGTTTAATAGAATGTCTGTGTAATTTTTAAGGTTTGAACCAAAAAGCAGCAACCATGCGACAAAGAGTCCGGATGCAACAATAAAAGGATTAAGATTAAAGTTGTGCAGAGCGATAAACGCCACGCAAATCATTACAAACTGAATAATAAGTTTTATCCCTCCCGCATCGGCCAGATAACTAAATCTGGAGATATCAACTGTTCGTTTGATATAAGTTAGAATCAGGAAATTTCCGAGTATTATGGTGAGTGAGTAGCCACCAATTCCCACATACGAACCCGTAAGTTTAATCCCGATAAACAGAAATACTGCCACACCAATCAGATTTATTAGTTGAACCAAAGCGAGAAATTTAGCTTTCCCCGTCCCCATCAACATCGAATAATAAGAATATCCAAAAGATTCACCGACTCTACCAGTGTAAGCAGAAGGAAGATGTTGTAGGAGAGGGGTGAAGAATAAAAATATATAAAAATGGCAGCAAATATTGGTGATGAAGCCATGAATACCAGCCCACCGTAAAGAATCCCTTTTTTAGAAAGAGAAAGTGACTCGTTTAAAAGGAAATCTTTTTCTTCTTCTTTTGATATTCTTGAAGCTTTTGGATATATGGTTCTGAATGCGGCAAAAAATAACCCCGAAGAGGCTTGTGAAAACCGTTTTGCGATGTCATAATAACCGACGTAAGAGACATTTAGCCCACTTCCGATAATGTACTTCAGAACGGGATCAACTGCTGTTCCAAGAATTGTAGCTCCCTGAACTCCGATACTGAAACTAAAAGTGTCCTAAAGATACCAAAATTAAAATTTGAGGGTTTAAATCCCGGAAGCATGGCAGAAGTTTTGCTAAACACAACCAAAAGAAGAAGTTGTACTGTTGCCGCCACAAGCATGAGGGTTGCCAGTCCTGCAATATCCAGAGCAAATAGCCACGAAAAAAAATGCAGCAAGTAAAGTCAGGAAACTGTAAACAATGGCGATTTTGCTGTAAAAAATGAATTCCCAGTCCCTCATAAACAGATCTAAAGAATGTGGAAATGTAGTTAACATAGAAAAAGATACCAAGCAGCAGATTGGTATGAGTGGCTGAAAGTTTAATTGAACTCTTTATCAGAGCCGGATTTTCGATATAATAAAAATTGCCGATTAAAAATCCAACGGAGAGAATCACAAAACCAAAAAGGAAAAAGAAGACAAAGCCTGTAGAGGTCACTCTCCCGAGCATTTCAGGATTATCTCTTTCTTTTGATACCGCTCTAATTAGCGCAAGTCCAAACCCAAGATCAACTACATTGCTTAATCCCCAAATTGATGAGATTAGAACCCAAACCCCAAAAATGTCGCTTCCAAAATTTAAGAGATTAAATTTTAGTGAAACCAGTGAGGCTACCATTGTAAAAATGTAGTGAGCTGCAAGCCAGATGTTGTTGCGTTTTTCGCTCATTAGAGGGACACTTCCTGTTCCCTTTTGATAATGTTATTAAGTGCGGAAATTACACCGAGCACTGTCCCCCACATCACTATCCCTCTTCCCCAAAACCATGCATCTGTAAACATCAGGGATGTAATAATATAGATCAGCACCCAAAATGCGATAAATGCCTGAAGAAACATGGGACTGTTTCCGGCTTTGATATAAACATCTCTCGCTTTTCGGAAAATGACCACCAGAAATATCAACAGCCCGATAAATCCAAATATACCGGTTTCAACAAGCATTGAATAATAACCATGATGCAGGGTGAGACCCGATACAAACTTTTTATAAATATTGTCAGGAAGTTCGTTATAAAATTTTGAGGTGTAAGCGAATGAATACATCCCGATGCCAAAAAGAGGATGGTTGATAAATCCGTTGTACCCCGTGCTCCAGATAAAGTATCGAGTTACGAGGGAATTATTTACATCAGCAACTTCAAGACTCTCGGCAGAGAGTTTTTGCTTTTCTTCAATCCTGAAAAATGTTGTCCCGTAAAACTGATCAGAAGACCACCGGATAACCCCACAAAAAGCAGCGCGATGATCCCGTAACGAAGTATCTTCTTCCTGTCCATTTCAAGAAACTTCGCTTTCACAGCTACATGTATAAACGAAGCCATCATGACAATAGCGACATTAATCCATACATTTCTTGTTTTATTAAATATCATGGCAAGCACCAGGAGGGCAAAAAGAGAACCATAACCGGCTTTGGATTTCCCTTTTGCATGAAGAAGGAGGATAAAAACTATAATTATGGCAATCCCAAGAATATCGACAAACATGATTCCCGCAAAACCAAAAGCTCTTCTGCCTGTTGTTATCCCCTGAAAGATGGCATAAACCGAGTTTAAAGTGACAAATGTCAGGAATGCTTTTGTCAATAAATTAATCTGTTGGATATCTCTTAATGCAACTGCCAAAAGTGTAAACAAAAGAATGAACCCGGGCCACATAAACATATTCAGCCCGCTGTTTGTCTTTGCCATATTGTTGAAGAAGGAGGGGAGCATAAAAAGTATAAAAATAACTGTAATCGCAAAAAACGGAGTTTTAAGTTCTGAGAACTTGAAACCTTTGTTTACGACAACAAACACTAGTAACAGATAGGGAATGACAACAAATGAAAGGCTTAAAAGAAGAAAGGGTTAATATCTATGAAGAGAGAACCGATGAAAATTACCAGAGCAAATCTGAAATTCAGAAATCCCAGAGCAGGACCGGAAATCCCAGCAAAATTATTTGAGTGGTTCTTTTCTCTCCAAAATCTCCCAGTAAAAATGTAACCGGAACAATGGACAAAAGAACAAACCCGACAAGAAAAAAGTTGTTCTTAAAATCATCTCCAAAATCAAGAAAACTTCCGGCTTTAATCTTCTTTTCTCCTGATCGAGAAGATATTACGGAGAACGTACCTGACCTTTGGATCCGTTACATTCCCGGAAACCTCTTTCATAACAAAAGCAAAGCCACCATTCCTGTTGCAAACAATGAGATTAATATGGCGTAAACCATTCTCGGCGGATACACCTTTTTATCAGATGGCACTGCTTTATCTATTGAAAGGATAACGGGAATATCTTTCTGTTCATCAAATTTTGCCTGCTCATAAACGGGAAGTAAAAACTCCAACATCTCTGTGTTAATCTTTACATCTCTGTAAAGTCTAAAATATTCGATTGCCTTTGTGGGGGGCTGCCATCGGAATTAAAACCGATGAACCATTTTTTCCCGATTTGATCTCGTTAACCTTTTTCTCAAGTGAGGCCAAAGCATCTTTTAAATTTATGACTGAGGGGGTGTTGGTCCCAAGCATCTTTTCAGCGGTTTCATATTCAACCTGCTTCCTTGCGAGATCCATTTCGAGATCGGCGAAAGCCGTAACGCTTGCTTTAACTTGCTGTTCAGCTTCAAAAACGCCATTTTTTTTTCTGGTACAACTCAAGTTTATCTTCTGCTGCCCTTAAATCAACCACTATTTCACTGTATCTCTTTTCGAGGAATATCCGGTTGTCTTTGGTTTTCCGGGTGTTAATCTCGAGTACCTTTTTATTGAGGATATCAACAATATAATTTGCGATATCTGCCGCCTTTTGGGGATTTTTGTTCCTGACAGCAACTGATACTGAGAGATCATCGTTGTTAACAACCGTAATATCTTCAATTGCTTTCTTTAGAACATCAGCGAAATATTTCTGGTCATACTCCTTGCGAAGATCAAACTTATCGATTATCGCGGTAAGTGTTGATCGGCTGTAAACAATTGTCAGGTAAAAATCGAGATTGGAAGAAGAACCACCAAGACTTGACAAACCACCGACAGGTAAACTGGAGATATTTTTAAGAAGGGATGACATACCACCTGCTTTTCCCGATTCGTAGGGTACAACTACAGCAGTGGATTCAAATTTTTCATCGATGAAATAATAGACTGATAAATATCCCAAAGCCGCTGTTAAAACGGCAACAAAAAAGAGGAGGAATTTTTTCCTGACAAGGACCACCAGGATATCAAGCATTTCAATTTTTCGCTCTTCAGTCATTTTTATTTTCTGTTGTTTTTCAAATTGTGGTCTTCTTATAAAAAGAATTTAAATCAAACTGCAATATAATTATTTTATAAGCTAAAAACTGAGAGGGTAGTTTTGACACTTATTGTTCAAGTTGCTTTTATCCTTTTTTAAGCAAACGATTATTGATATATTTCTTTGATTCAATTTAAAAATTAGAATAAATAAATGATATCCGGAACCATAACCAGCGTCACAAAATTTTCACTCATCTCCCTGTTATCACTTCTCTTTATTTCTTGTAACTCTTCGACTGTGGGCCCTGTCGTGGAGGTACCTCCCGTCAGGAATGATACAGTTTCCTCCCCGGGGATCGAAAATGTTTATCCCGTTCCATCAGAATCTCAACTTGCCTGGCAGGATGCAGAACTTGTAATGTTTATCCATTACGGAATGAACACTTTTACCGGCAAAGATATCGGGGAAGGTAACGAAAGTCCCGCTCTTTTTGCACCAACAAAGGTTGATGTCAAACAATGGGTCTCGGTTGCAAAAGCAGCAGGATTTAAATACCTGATTCTTACCGCCAAACATCATGATGGATTTTGCCTGTGGCCCTCCCAATTCACCGAACACTCTGTAAAAAACAGTCCTTACAAGGGTGGAAATGGAGATATTGTTAAAGAGTTTGCGGATGAGTGTGCTGCGCAAGGGATGAAATTTGGATACTATCTATCAATGTGGGATAGGAACTCCCCCGTTTATGGCACTCCGGCATACAATGATTATTATAGAGCTCAAACTCGTGAATTATGCACAAATTATGGAGAGGTTCATGAAATTTGGCTTGATGGATATCTCGGAAGGAATCCGTTGATCGACCATCCAATGTTCGACTGGTTAAGTTTTGCAGAACTTTCAAAAGCACTTCAGCCCAAATCTCTCATGGCAATTATGGGCCCCGATATCAGATGGGTCGGTAATGAGGACGGATTGGGTTCCGAGACTGATTGGTCTTTCACCTACTCACATCCGGCACATCATGGAGTTTCAAATGTGGATGTGTGGTGGCCCACCGAATGTGATGTATCGATTAGACCTGCCTGGTTTTATCATGAAGATCAAGATAATCAAGTGAAATCGGCTGCATACCTCGCCGAACTTTATTTAAAATCTGGGGAGGAACAGCCAGCTTTTGCTGAATGTTCCGCCAACTACCGGTGGTGTTTTTCATGAAAATGATATAAACAGCCTGCTTGGATTTAGAAGAATTATTGACGATATTTTAGGACCAATCTTTTCCTTGGAGCGGTGGCAACAGCAAGCAATTCAAGAGTCGAAGATACTCTCTTTGCCCCTGCGATGGCAATTGATAAAAGCAGAACCACATTTTGGGTCCCCGAGATGGGGGTTAGAATTGCTGATCTTACAGTTGATATGGGAACATCAAAACGTATCAACTATCTCAGGATCGAAGAAGCCATTAGATATGGACAGCGTGTGAAAGGTTTTAAGATTGAGGGTTATGCAAACGGTTTGTGGGTTACTCTTGCAGAGGGAACTACAATCGGGCGGTCAAGAATATTAAAACTTGACACACCCGCTGAGGTATCAAAAGTTAGATTAAAGATCAAAGATGCACGGGGTGCGCCCGCCATCCGACTATTTGGAGCTTATTTTTACGAAAATTAATTCTATTTAAGAATATCTTCGAGTGCTTCAACTACATCGTTAACATCCTCGTCTGTCAGCTTTGCTGAAAACGGGATGGAAAGAGTTCTCTCTGATATAAAATCGGAATTTGGGAAATCACCAATTTTGTAACCAAATTCCTGCTGATAAAATGGATGCCAGTTTAGACCAAGATAATGAACTCCGGTTCCTATCTTTCTCTTGTGCAGTTCCGTTATCAACTGATCCCTGGTTATTTTTGTTTTGGTATCATCCACTAATATAATGTAGAGATGAAGTCCATGACGCGAAGCCGGATCGGCGGCAGTTGGAAGAATCAGCGGTAAATCTTTTAATCTTCTGTTATACTCATCCCAGACCTCCTGTCTCCTTTCATGAAATCTGTCAACTTTTCTCAGTTGATGAATCCCAAGTGAAGCCTGAATGTCGGTCATATTGTACTTAAATCCCGGAAATACGATCTGATAATGTTTATAACCGTCATCCGAAAATCGTTTCCAGGCATCTTTGCTCATCCCATGGAGTGCATAAATTTTTAATCTGTTGGCAATCGCTTCGTTGTTGGTTACGATCATTCCACCTTCAGAGGTGGTCAGATTTTTTGTAACATAAAAACTATAACTTGTCAGGTCATTGAAGGTACCGATCTTTTTCCCTTTAAATTCGGTCTCAATTGCATGAGCAGCATCGTTGATAATATGAATGCCATATTCACTTGCAATCTCATTCAGCTTGTCCATGTCTACGGCTCTGCCTGCAAAATGTACAGGAATAATCGCTTTTGTTCTTGAGGTGATTTTCCTTCTGACATCATCAAAATCGAGCGTCATTGTATCACGGTCAACATCTGCAAAAACCGGCTTGGCACCTGAATGAATTACGGCATTGGCTGTTGCTGCAAAGGTTAGAGCAGG
Source organism: Ignavibacteriales bacterium (assembly GCA_016714125.1). Classification (GTDB taxonomy): domain Bacteria; phylum Bacteroidota; class Ignavibacteria; order Ignavibacteriales; family Ignavibacteriaceae; genus UTCHB3. Next base: position 700,327 of record JADJNX010000001.1, read on the forward strand.
AACGATTACCTCATCCCCTCCTTTATTCCGAGAGCTACAACACTAAGGTGAAGTCCTGCAGTACAACTTGCAACTGCTATTGCGTATTTAACACCAACATAATTTTTAAAATCTTCTTCAAACTGTGCAACTTTTGGCCCCGTACCGATCCAACCCGATTGTAAAGTTTTAACTACTTCGTCAATCTCATCCTGTTCAATTAAGGGACTGCCAAATACAAGATAATTATCTCTCATTTTTAATAACTTTTGCTTTATTCAAATAAACTAAACTTTTAAAATAACGATTTGTTGCGATTAATTTGCCACACTATCGGGTGAACTGATCCCGGCCCTATAAATCAAGTTTTACAAATATCCTTTCCGGGATAAACTTGACCACGGACATTATTATCCTCCAATAACCCGGCGTATAGATTACATGTTTTTTTGATCTGAATCCATTGTAAATCATTTTTGCCACCTGCTCCGGTTCGGCGGTAAGTGGTTTTGGGGTTTCAACCCCCTGAAGCATTTTAGTGTTGATGAATCCGGGTTGCACCGACAAAACATCAACTCCCTTTTTTGAGAGGCGCTGTCTGAGACCTGAAAGATATGCGGTAAATCCCGCCTTGGCTGCTCCATAAATGTAATTTTTCATCCGTCCACGGTCACCGGCAACACTTGAAATACCGATTATTGAACCACTCCCCAACTCCTGAAAATAGTTTGCAGCCTCATTTAACAAACTTACAATTCCTGTAAAATTTGTGTTTATTACTGTGAGAGTTGCCGATTGGTCCCTCTCTGTAACCTTTTGGTCACCCAAAAGTCCTGCTGCAGCCACTACCACTTCCGGTTTTGGGTTCAGGTTACTAAAAAACTCAGGATGGGTTTCAAACTTTAAAACATCCAGATATAAAGTTTCCACTTTTACCCCGTAGCGGATTTGTAAATCAGCGGCAGTTTTCCCGATATCTTCCACATTCCTTCCGGCAAGTTGAAGGTTAAAACCCCCTTTTGCAAACTCTACCGCGAGAGCCTTTGCAACATCACTCCCCGCTCCAATGATTAAACAATATTTCATGTCAGCTCCAGCCTTTTTGATTGCCGTGATGAAAAAACTCCGTCAGGGTCATATTTTTTCTTAATTTCAAGGAACTCTGCAAGCCTCGGATATCCCTTTTTAAATGTCTCAGGATCAAGTCTTGAATCCTTTGTAAAATAAAATCGACCACCATGTTTCAGAACTATTTCATCAAGTTTTTTGAGAAATTTTAAGAGCCCGGGCATGATCGGGAAATCGAGTGCAAGTGTGTAACCCTCCTGGGGAAACGAAATCATTGATTCCTGTTTGCCAAAGAGTTTTAATACCGCAAGGAATGAACCCCTTCCCTCAACAGCTATCGCCTGCAAAACTTCTCCCATCCCATCGCGGCTGCTCTCCAACGGAAGAACAAACTGATATTGAAGGAATCCCTTTTTACCATATATTCTGTTCCAGTTTGCAATTGCGTCAAGTGGATAAAAGAAAGGATCAAGGTGAGTAATTCCGCTCCCTTTCATTTTGTTCATCATATAATAGAAACCGTTAAATAGCCTGATAGTAAGGGAATTTAGTGATCCCGAAGGGAAATTGAACGGCACACCAAGCATTCCCTTGTTCTGATAAAAAAGTGGAGTGTTTGCAAAAGGTGTGTTTTTAATATCCTCTAAGTTAGCGTGTTCACCCCTGAACAGAATCGATTTTCCGAGGTTTTTCCCCTTGGCAAGACAGTCGATCCACGCAACGGAATAGGTAAATTCTTTCGATTCATCAAATAATCTCATCACAATATCAAGATTCTCGGCCGGAAGAGCTTCCTGCTTGATGAAAGCAGTTTCTATCTTTTTTAATGAGAACTCTGCCTCAAGGATTATCCCCGTGAGCCCCATTCCACCTATGGTGGCATAAAACAGATCACTTTTTTCAATCGGTGAACACAGAACTGTTTCACCTGAAGCGAGAAGGATTTTCATCTCCCTCACCCAGTTCCCAAAACAAACTTCTTTGTGATGATTTTTGCCATGGACATCAGAGGCAATTGCACCTCCAACCGTTATAAACTTTGTTCCGGGAGTAACAGGAAGAAACCACCCCTTGGGGACAAAAAACTCAAGAATTGTTGAAAATGAAACTCCGGCTTCACATTTGAGCACACCTGTCTCATCATCAAAAGCCAGAAATCTGTCCATTCCTGTAACATCAACAATCGTCTCTGCAAGTGAACTGTCACCGTATGATCTGCCAAGTCCCCGGGCAATCAATTCGGCGCCCTCTTTAACTTGTTTTTGGGCTCTTAATTCATCGGTAATTTCAAATACATTTGCTTCAACTACAGGGTATTTACCCCAGTTGCTAATTTTTTGTTTTTTCATTTTTTTTGCTCTATCGGATTCCCATAATCTCTATTCGACCAGGCACAAATATAACTATTTTTCAGCAGTCACTTTCAGAATAAGAGGCGGTGTAATTTGAGAGGAGAAAAGATGTTGTGTTACGCCGCAAACCAATAACACTTGACAACCGGTTAAAAATTGCGTAACTTACGCAACGCTTTTTACGCAATGCATCGGATTTCATTAAGTTTGGACGCAATAACGGGACAACCGTCCATTCAACTTGATATCAAATATCCTCAGAAACCAGAAACCGGCTATCAGGCATGATGTTTTCCTCAGCAGGTGGTTGGAGCGGGGGAAGTGAAAAATTACATAAACCGATTTTCTTTTTCTTAAGCCCGGTTGTATTTTAGCAATCAACAAAATTCAATAAACCAACTGAGCAGCCTTGAAAATGAGAACAGACTTCACTTCAATTGATCACTATATTTCAGAAGCAGATGAAAAAGTTCGAGAATCCCTCCAACAAATCAGAGAGGTGATCAGAGAAGCTGCACCAAACACAACCGAATGTATAAGTTATGGAATGCCTGCATTTCGTTTGAGGGTTGTTGTGTATTTTGCAGCATTAAAAATCACATCAGTCTGTTCCCCGAACCCTCAGGAGTTGCAGCATTCGAAGAAGAACTCCACCCTTACAAACACACAAAGGCACCATCCAATTTCATTAGATGAACCCATCCCCACGATTTAATCAAAAGGATTGTTGAATTCAGGTTAAAAGAAGCGATGTCCCAAAAAGATCATTGATAAATATATAACTATTGTCCCAAGTGATATTTCATCCACTGTACATTACCCGTGAAAATGGCAGACTATCTGCGTAACTATCCCTATTTTCTCATTTCATTCTTCTGACGGCAATCGGGACGATTACCTCTCCTCACTCTAGCGTTTTTAAATCTCCGAAGTTCTAAGTTCCGAATCTCTGAACTTCTAAGGTTCTAAAGTTCTAAAGTTCTCCCTCCTCCGATTTAAATTTGTAATAAACCCTCTCGCTTTGTATATTTGTAGTTCGATTTTTTGGACTATTTGAATTGAAAATTAAGATTTCGGGTTTGGAATTAGGAACCAATGAACTGGAGTTCATGGGTAAGGTCGAAGAATTGGGTCTGGAAGCCCCTTTTTACGGCAATTTCAAACTAAATGTCACTATTGAGAAGTCACATCATCAACTGCTTGCAAAGATAAATTTGCAGGTAAATGCCTCCTTTGAGTGCGACAGATGTATCAATGACTTCAATTCTCAGCGGGATATAGAATTTACTTTGCTTTATCTCTTTGATGAAGAGAGCAGAGAAACCGATGATCCCGATGTCAATTACCTCTCCCGCGAGGCAGATAAAATTGACATTTCAACAGAAATTTACGATTATGCTTATCTGGATATTCCATTTAAGATATTGTGTAAGGAAGAATGTGAAGGGCTTTGCCCTAAATGCGGTGCCGACCTGAACCAGGGCGACTGCGGATGCCCCAAAAATGAGTTTAATCCCCTTTGGAGTGATCTTGAAAAACTGCGTGATAAATTTGAAAATGAAGAATAATTATTAACCTAATTTGACGGAACTTAGAGATGCCAAATCCTAAAAGAAAGATGTCGAGAACCAGAAGAGACAAAAGAAGAACACACTACAAAGCTGTGGCTCCTTCAGTTGGTTCGTGCCCAAATTGTGGCGAAGTTAAATTAAACCACAATGCTTGCCCTTCTTGCGGTTATTATGCCGGAAGATCGATGTTTCTGCCCAAGAAATAACTAACCGGTCCATTCAATGCAGAGCTCCGGAAATAGCTCCGGCAAGTGTAGAGTTTTGCTCGATGCAATGGGTGGGGATTATGCGCCCTTAAACGAAATTAAAGGCGCTATTTCGGCTGAATCCGACGATAAAAATCTTGAAGTGTGGCTCGCGGGCGACAAATCAAAGATTATATCGGTGATGAAAGAAAACAACCTTTCATTCGACCTAAGCCGTATTGTTGACGCTTCACAGGTTGTTACCATGAGCGATCCTCCCGTTCAGGCATACAAAGAAAAACAGGATTCATCACTCGCTGTCGGTTTACGATTTGTTAAAAATGGTAACGCCGATGCTTTTGTGAGCGCCGGAAACACCGGTGCTGTTATGACATTCTCTGTATTAATTTTTCGGAAAATCAAAGGTGTTGACAGGCCCACAATAGGCACCCTTATGCCATGTGTTGGTGGTTATTGTACCATCTTCGATGCAGGCGCAAGTGTTGACTCAAAAGCCCACCACCTCGCCGAATATGCTGTGCTTGGTTCAATTTATGCCGAAGAGATGCTGAACATTAAAAACCCTCGTGTGGGGGTTTTAAGCGTTGGTGAAGAGGAATCAAAGGGAAATGAAGTCTCAAAAAAAGCCCGGGAAATGATAAAAACCCTCGGTCTCAATTTCCTCGGTAATGTTGAAGGGAAAGATATCCTGAAAGGGAATGTGGATGTTACAGTATGTGATGGTTTCACAGGTAACATCGTTCTAAAATTTGCTGAAGGTGTAAACTATCTGCTCAAACACCTGATAAGAGAATATGCTGATGAAAGCATTTTCAATAAAATCAAAGTTGGGTTGTTCAAAAGCTCGTTAAAAGCGATCTTTTCAAAACTTAACTATGAAAATTACGGCGGTGTTCCGCTTCTCGGTGTTGATGGAATTACTATAATCGGACACGGATCAAGCTCACCCCTCGCTATTAAGAACATGGTACTTAAAGCCGCAGAAGCTCACCGGAAAGAGTTGTTAACCAAACTCGCCGGGGCAATTGCCAGCCGTAATATTGACCACAACGAAGGAAATCCCGAATGATCAACAACTCCAAATATAACGCCGTAATTACAGGCGTAGGAATGTATGTCCCAGATGAAGTGCTCGATAATGACTATTTTTCAAGTTATCTCGAAACTAATGATGAATGGATTGTCTCAAGAACAGGAATTAAAGAGAGAAGAATTTTAAGAGATGGCCCTACAAGCGATTTGGCTTATGGTGCCTTAAAAGATCTTATAGACACCACGGGACTTGATCCCAACGAAATTGATGTTATAATCGTAGCAACCGTTACCCCCGATATGCTCTTCCCCGCCACTGCCTGCATCGTCCAGGAAAAAATTGGCGCTTCAAATGCATGGGGATTTGACCTTTCTGCTGCATGTTCCGGCTTCCTTTTTGCCCTTCAAACAGGTGCAAGTTTTATTACCTCAGGCGCATTTAAAAAAGTTGTTGTTATCGGTGCTGATAAAATGAGCTCGATAGTTGACTATTCAGACAGAAACAACTGTATCCTCTTTGGCGATGCTGCAGGTGCTGTTCTTCTCGAAGCTACCGAAGACAAAACAATTGGAATTAAAGATTCCATTTTACATGTTGACGGAACCGGTGCCGATGTTTTGAATATGAAAGCAGGCGGAAGTTTAAATCCTCCGACCCATGAAACTATTGACAAAAAAATGCACTACCTCTACCAGGAGGGAAAGGCCGTTTACAAAAAGGCTGTGCTTGGTATGGCTGAAGTCTCTGCTGAAGTTGTTGAAAAAACAATCTTAAACCGGAAGATATCGCATGGCTCGTTCCACATCAGGCAAATTTGCGAATCATCGATTCCACTGCAACCCGTATGGGAATTGGCATGGATAAGGTTATGATTAATATCCATAAATACGGTAACACCACTTCAGGTACGATACCAACCTGTCTCGCAGAATATTACAGAGACGGCAAAGTAAAAAAAGGTGACAACCTTGTTCTCGCTGCCTTTGGTGCCGGATTTACATGGGGTGCTATCTATTTGACCTGGGGTATCGACTAACATGGCAAAAAGAGCGCTTCTTTTCCCCGGACAGGGCTCGCAGTATGTCGGAATGGCAAGCGACCTTTACGAAAATTCCGTAGAAGCAAAGGAAATGATCAAAACAGCCGACGCTGCCCTTGGTGTTCCCCTTTCTCATATTATGTTTAACGGTCCTGAAGAAGAACTTAAACAGACTGAATATACTCAGCCTGCTATTTTTGTTCATAGTGTGGTTCTTGCCTCACTTTTGAGAAGACTTGACTTTGAAGGCGCAGCAGGACATTCACTCGGTGAATATTCTGCACTTGTTGCCTGTGGCGCAATTCAATATTATGATGCAGTTCAGCTTGTCCGATTTATAGGACAGGGAATGCAACAGGCAGGAACCTATTTCCCCGGAACTATGGCTGCTGTAATTGGTCTTGACAGAGAAACCCTTGAAAACATTTGTGCCGAAGCATCTGCAGAAGGAATTGTGCAGTGTGCAAATTTTAACTCCCCCGGTCAGATTGTGATTTCAGGAAGTGTTGCCGGAGTTCTTAAAGGGATGGAACTTGCAAAAGCCGCAAAGGCCCGGCTCGTTTCACAACTTACTGTATCAGGAGCTTTTCACTCCCCGTTGATGCAGTCGGCAAAAGACCAGCTTAAATTAAAACTCGATTCAGTCAATTTTTATGATGCAAAATTCCCTGTTTATGCAAATGTTACAGGGAAACCTGAAAAAGAGAAAGAAGAAATTAAACAAAATCTCTTTTTGCAGGTGACTGCCCCCGTAATGTGGGAAGACACCATCAGGAACATGATTGCAGATGGATTTGACGAATTTGTAGAAGTGGGCCCCGGTCGTGTTCTGCAAGGATTGGTAAAACGAATAAATCCTGCGGTTGTTTCCTCAGGAATCGATAAATTTGCAGATATTGAAAAATATTTGTAGCCATATATTCATTATTAACTAATATTTAATATATTTTCAGATTGAATATGACAGATTTAAAAGATAAAAGAGCACTTGTAACGGGAGGTTCCCGCGGCATAGGAAAAGCGATAGTTGAAGAACTTGCAGCCATGGGCTGTTCTGTTGTTTTTACTTACCAGTCTTCTGACGAAGCTGCCAAAGTTATTGAAACTGAACAAGCTGCCCTTGGCAGAAAAGTGCTCGGCTTTAAAGCTGATGCCGCAAGTTTTGATGAAGCTCAAAAAGCCGTCGAATTTACAGTGCAAAACCTCGGTGGGTGCGATTTCCTCGTAAACAATGCCGGGATCACTCGTGATAAATTTCTCATGATGATGAAAGAGACCGATTTTACTGATGTGATCGACGCAAACCTTAAAAGCGTTTTTAATTATACAAAAGCTGTAATAAAACCGATGATGTCTCAAAGATTTGGAAGAATCGTGAACATCACTTCGGTGGTTGGCATTACCGGTAACGCAGGACAGGCAAACTATGCCGCCAGCAAAGCCGGTATGATAGGTTTTACAAAATCGATAGCCAAAGAAGTTGCGTCAAGGAATATCACCTGCAACGCTGTGGCTCCCGGTTTTATCCAAACTGACATGACTGCAAAACTCAAGGATGAGATAAAACAGGAATTATTAAATCACATCCCGCTAAAAGCTCTTGGTGAATCTACTCATGTGGCAAAAACTGTCGCATTCCTCCTTTCACCTGCCGCTGACTATATAACCGGTCAGGTTATTGCCGTCGATGGCGGAATGACGATGTAATTTTTTTATTATTAACTTAACAAATAGGAGTAAATAATGGACATTGAATCAAAATTCAATCAAATTGTTCAAGATAAACTTGGTGTAGAAGAATCACAGATCACCCCTGAAGCAAGCTTCAGAAACGATCTTCAGGCAGATTCACTCGATCTCATGGAACTTTTCATGGCTTTCGAGACCGAATTTGGTATATCAGCACCAGAAGATCAGGTTGAAAAACTTGATACAGTTGGCGCAGCTCTTGCTTTCATTAAAGAAGAGACAAGCAAAAAGTAAATTTTATTTGCCGGGAGAAGGCTGTTATTATTAACTCCCAACCCGGCTTTACCTTTTCCCCAGGTTCATACCCATGAATAACAGACGGGTCGTTGTTACCGGGCTTGGTGCGGTAACCCCCATCGGAAACAATCTTCAAGAATATTGGAGTGGACTCCTCACGGGAAAAAACGGTGTTGAGCTCATTACAAAATTCGACACTACCAATTTCGACACAAAATTTGCCGCCGAAGTTAAGGATTTTAAACCTGAACAATACGTCGATTTTAAAAATTTAAAAGAATCGATCCTTTTTCAGTTTATGCTCTTGCATCTGCTACCCAAGCAATGGAAGATGCCAATTTTGCAGAAGGTTCCTATGATCCTGACCGCTTTGGTGTTATTTTTGGAAGCGGGATTGGTGGTCTAAAATCTCTCGAGAATCAGTTCCTTATCTATTATAACGACAATTCCCCAAAGAAAATTTCTCCTTTCTTCGTGACAATGATGATTGCAGATATTGCAGGGGGTCATATCTCAATTAAGTATGGACTCAAAGGTCCCAACTATTCAACCACTTCCGCCTGCGCAACTTCTTCACATGCCATTGCAGATGCTTTTATGCTGATTCAACGCGGCACTGCCGATGCGATGATCTGTGGAGGTGCTGAAGCAGCAGCTACTGAATTGGGAATCGGCGGGTTTGGCGCCATGCGTGCCATTTCCACCTGGAATGACAGATTTAAAGAAGCCAGCCGTCCTTTTGACAAAGACAGAAACGGTTTTGTCCTTGGCGAAGGTTCGGGTGCCCTTATTCTTGAGGAATATGAACATGCCGTTAAGCGCGGCGCAAAAATCTACGCTGAAATTTGTGGTATAGGTCTTACAGGAGATGCATTCCATATGACAGCCCCCGATCCTGAGGGCGATGGCGCCGTTAGAGCAATGAAAGAATGTATTCGTGACGGCGGAATTGATCTGAACAAAGTTGATTACATCAATGCTCATGGTACTTCAACAATTTTAAACGACAAAACAGAAACCAAAGCAATTAAAACCGTTTTTGGCAAACATGCATATGAACTTGCCATCTCTTCTGTAAAATCGATGACCGGTCATCTCCTTGGTGCCGCCGGTGCAATTGAAGCTGTGGCTACAGTTCTTGCAGTTAAAAATGATATGATTCCCCCTACAATCAATCTTGATACACCCGATCCCGAGTGTGATCTTTTTTATACGCCAAAAGTAGCAATAAAACGAAAAGTCGATTATGCAATCAGCAACACCTTTGGGTTTGGTGGGCATAACGCCTCCCTCCTCTTTAAGAAAATAGAGGTATAGTTTTGTTCGGCTTCGTTCGCGATTATTTTAGAAGGCTTGAGCAGAAAAAACTACTCAAAAGAAAAGATTTTAAAAAGCTTGAAGACCTCATCGGGAAAAAGATTACAAATCCCGACAGGTTCATCGAAGCTTTAACTCACCGATCTGCCCTCGACCAGGGTAAATTTAAGGTCTCCAACGAAAGACTCGAATTCCTCGGTGATGCCGTACTCGGAATGATTACTGCCGAAACTCTCTTCGAAATGTTCCCAAAAACCAACGAAGGAGTCCTCACAAAAATGAGATCCAACCTTGTGAACAAAAACAATCTATTTGAAGTGGCACAGGGGATTAATCTTTATCAGTTTCTTTTCATTCAGGAAGATCTTGTAAGTGGTAAATCAGTTGGAATAAAATCGATTCTCGCTGATGCTCTCGAAGCATTAATTGGAGTGGTTTACATTGAATATGGATTTGCTGTAACCAAGGATTTCATCCATAAATATATCCTTGAACCGGGCCTCACAAAAGGTGTACACGTCACCGATGAAAACTACAAAAGTCAGCTCCTCGAACTGATCCAGAAGAAAAAAGTGGAACTGCCTCGGTACTATGTTGTGGACGAGACTGGTCCCGAACACGAAAGAGTGTTCACCGTCAGAGTATCAGCCGGTCTTCATGTCCTCGGCGAAGGCACAGGCAGAAACAAAAAATCAGCCGAGCAGGTTGCTGCTAAAATGGCTCTCGACAATTTCCAGTCAGGCGAATTCTTTTCGGAATAGGGCTTAAAAGTTTAATATTTGTATTTTATGGTCAGTGATTAAAAAAATCTTTTCACACCTGTGGCGATCCATGAAAGTATTATTTGTAAAGATATTCCTTCTTGTATTACTGATACTTCAGATTTCAGTAGATGCACAAGATAAAAAGCCTGACATCCCCAACCTGATAAAGGTAAGGATTCCACCAACCGATCTTCCTCCGGGGACCACCCAACAACAATCCGGCGATACTTCATTTTTCCCTTCTGATCCAAGAAATATGTGGCAATATTGGGAAATTACACCTGATTTTCAAACGACTCCTTATGTGAGAATCAATGAAGTACTCTCCGATACAATAATTGGGGGGCGATTGTACCAAAATTATAGAATGTGCCGATTGATCAGGTATGATCCGGTTGAACGAAAATTATTTGGTTGGAGTAGTAATTCTGATCATTTAATCGCGGACTTTTCAATAGAAACCCGATACATATACGTGGTATGGATTTTCGGTGACGAGGGGAGTTTGAATTACCACAATTATCCTGCCAGCCTGGAAGTGTTAGGAGAGCAACGGGAAGTTCGAGCCTTTAGATATGAAGCTTACGGCTCAAGTGGTGTCATATCAGATAATGAATATGCCAAAGGAATTGGTGCGTTCTATCTTTTCTATGTCTCTTGGGGTCATGGGAATGTTGTTATATTCACTTACAGCCTTAGGCAAGCTAAAATATATGATGATACAGGAGTTACGCTATATTATAAACAGACAACCGATAATTTTACCTCCCGCCATCTGAAATAAATACAATGGTTCTCAGAAAATAAGTCAAAATCGGGCATCCATATAACAAAAAATATACTTTAAATCAAATGCCCAAATATTACAATTTCATAGATTCGGCCATTATTGAGGGATATTATTCAAATGGCGTTAATCTAATCCCTGCTCCCACAAAAACTTGCGTTCGAACCCCTTGTTGACTCATCAATGATCGATTATCATAAAATGATTCCATGCGTCAGGATACAAATTAATTACCGGTTTATCGCAATCGATAAAAGTATTCTTCCACAATTAGACACACTGCCAAAGACCGGTTATTTTCTCTAAATTATTCCTGGTGGGTATTGAAGACATTCCTGAAATTGAGATCGGTTATGAACTTGATCAAAACTATCCTAATCCATTCTCCATAGGAGGAGGTTCTAAAGATGGTTCAACCGTTATCGATTTTAAACTCAGACAGGCAGGTTATGTTATAGGGGTGGTTTACGATCTCCTTGGAAGTGAAGTGGCAACACTTATTGATGGAGAAATGTCCAAAGGGACACACTCTGTCAAGTTTGACGGATATGGACTCTCACCCGGTGTTTACATCTTCCGCATAACCTCTATGGGGCAGACAAAAGCAATAAAAATGGTGTTGGGGAAGTAAAACTTCAGAACCTCGGAAGTTCCGAAGCTCTGAAGTTCTGTATCTCCTATTTCAAAAGTATCATTTTCGAATATTCCCTCTTCCCGCCAAATTCCAACACATATAAATAGACACCGCTTTGGAGGCCATTTCCATCAAACCGGAAACTGTTTTTACCGGCCATCGTCTGAATTATCTCAGAACGGAGTTGTCGCCCTGTTATGTCGTAAACGATTAGTCGCGCTTCACCTGCAATCGGGGTGCGGAACTCAATGTTCGTTGTGGGATTGAAGGGATTAGGGTAGTTCTGCACGAGGGTAAAATCCCGGAGTGCCCGCTTCCCCCCAATTGAGGTGAACGCGGAGTCTGTTAATTTGATGATGATATCATCGGAGGCAAACAGGTATGCAGTCCCGTTGTCAGCCATTCTCATCATACCGCCGGTAATCTGGAGCGGAAGTACTTTTGTGGTCCAATCCTTTCCGTTCCGGGTTACTCCGATCATTAGCGGATGGATGTTCGTTTGGCCATGGATCATGGATGCAAAACCGTTTAGATTGTCAATGTGATCCATCGCGAGGATTCTCGGCACATATGAAGTACTTCCCGTCCAGGTCTCACCCTGATTCGTGGTGTAGAGGTCAGAAGAGGAAGTGAAACAGACCCCTTCATTCGGCGAATAGAAGTGGAATCCCTTTGAATAGCCTGAAGCCTCATAATATTTGTGGACCCAGGTAAGGCCACCATCCGAGGTTTTATAAATTGAGACACCGGAGGATCCGTAAATGAAGCCGACATCATTGTTGATGAAGTAAAGACCCTCGAGGTTTGAGGTGGCGGTTATCGCGTTTCTTGTCCATGTTGTACCCCCATCCGTGGTTTTAAGGATGAACTTGTTGCTACCCAACACATATCCATACTGATCATCCACAAAGAAAAATTTCAGGAGATTATCATTAGAGTTAAGAGGTGCCGCAACATCGAACCAGCTTTCGCCATAGTCTGTGGAACCCATTATCTTGTTCCTAGCGTGAAGAAATCCTTTGGCTCCCCCTTCAATGAATGTCATATCACCGATGCTGTAGTATGAGTGATGCCATGGAATCTCCCGCCATGTTTTGGCTCCGTCCGTTGTTTTTCGGATGAATTGCGTCCCCTTCTTCACCGGCAAGAAAACCTGTGTCCCGCGAGGTAAAAAAGGCTGCTCTGAAGACATTATCCTTCCTTTTGGATACCTTCATCCACGAACCACCCTTGTCAGTTGACCGGAATATTTCTCCCGAAAGCCCGGCGGTAATTATGTTGTTTTCTCCGCAGCTCACCGCTTTAAAATATCCCAGGCCCGCAAGTTCAGTCCAGTCTGCTCCGCTGTTCCAACTCATTAGATTCAATGAACCGGCAACGAACACATGTGAATCATCGAGGAACTCAACATCAAAGAAATCTTTATAGTTGAACGCCAGGAAAACCCATGATACCCCCATGTCGGTTGACCTTGCAGCAAAACCCTTCCCTACACAGATCAGCACACCTTGGGAATTCATGTCAAAATCCACTATCGGATAGCCCGGCATACTGTAGATGGTGTCCCAGGTTACACCATTGTTTGTGCTTCGGTACAACTTCCCGACAAACCCTGTCGCTGAAGTGGCGCAGAATAGGGAATTTCCCAGCTCTTTGGTCCCACAGATATAATTGTTGAAATGCTTGGGTGTCCAATTCACTCCTCCGTCAGTGGTTACATACAAGCGGTAGTCAGACCCCATGTACCCGTTGTTGGCATCCTTGAAGTAGATCGAGGTTATCAGTCTCTCCTGTGGCAGGGAGTAGAACAATTCCCACGATTCACCCCCGTTCGTCGATTTGTAGAGCTTGCATGAAGCATCAAACAACCACCCCTCGTTATCGTTCAGGAAGTAGAGCCCTTTCAAGTCGTTCGTTGTGTTAATTACACAATTTTGCCATACTGTTCCTCCATCGGAGGTTTTCATGCACAGACCTGAGTTACCGACTATCAGGACTGTTGAATCGTTGAATGTCCAGACATCATAAATGTCGGCATAAGTAGGGTAAGGGCTAATCAGCTCCCACTGTAACTGGGCAAATACCGTTAATGTGAAAAAATGAACAATCAATAAAAACTTTTTCATGACTATTGCCTTAAAATAAAGTTTAAAAAATGTTACGTGTTGTTAATCTGGATAATTGGTACTAAATTTCCGAGGTTCCGAATCTCATAATCTCTGAATCTCCAAGGTCCTCATTTCAAAAGTATCATCTTCGAATATTCCCTCTTTCCGCCAAATTCCAACACATATAAATAGACGCCACTATGGAGGCCATTTCCATCAAACCGGAAACTGTTTTTACCTCTTGTTGCTGTTATGACCTCTGAGTGTACCACGCTACCGGTTACATCATATATAGTAAGTCCGGCACTACCCTCTTCCGGGGTATTAAATTCAATTATAGTTGACGAGTTAAACGGGTTTGGATAATTTTGTGCCAGACTAAATTCAGATAGAACCGTACCATCCTTCACTCCGGTGGCATTTCCATTATAGAGCGGCATATAGAACAACTTACCATTTTGGGCAGGCAATAATATTTTGTTATCCGACAGGTTTACGCCAAGAGGTGAATAACCATAAGGAAGTCTGCTATAACGCCATTTGTCAGTTGGCGAAAGTGAAGTATAGATACCGCCAAGTTTATCTATAAGCACACTAATCCCGCCCATTGTAATCATATCCATGATTGGGGCTCGTGTTTCAAAAGATTCAAAAGTCCAGGTTTCACCCATATCGGTGGATACTCGTCTCTCACCTTTTTGATTTAGAACAATCAGGGTACTGTCGGAAACGAAACCAACCTTTTGTAAAGTCTCGGCCTGACCAATGGTATTGTAATGAAATGTAACTCCTCCATCTGTTGAGATAATTACACATCCCAACTCACCAACTGCCGCAACTCCCGTTTCACCCCAATTGTCAATGGATAAAATGGCTCCGGTATAGGGAGAGAAATAGATATTTGTCCAGGTAAATCTATAATTTGAATTAAATATACCTCTGTTAATAGTACCATAATCTCCTGCCGCATAATAACGAATTGGCGGGGAAGCGGTGATTGCATAAAACATCGTACCACCACCCAGTGGGTCAAAGATAGGAATCCATGTATATCCTCTGTTATATGACAGGAAAAAACTGTTTCCCCACGTGTAAGCAACAATAAAATTGTTGTTTGGGTTACGCCAAAATCTATACGTCGGAAATTGTGTCTGTCGATTAATCATTGTCCAATTATCCGGAGGAGTGTCAGTTCTGGCTATTTTCCCCAAACTGTCGCCAACGATTAGACTACCATCGGAGAGGATAGCCGCGGCGGAGATACTGTTTGTTATGGGTGTCTGCCATGCCTGTGCCTCGTTGATAAACACGGATGATCTAAAACTGTACCAGGAGTTAAAGTTATTCCATCCGTACATATTTCTTGCCCTCACACGCCAAAAATAAATTGTTGAATCGGCCTGGAGATTAACAGTATGTGATGTTGAAGATATACCGGTGATGTTTTCCACAATATTTGAGGTGTCTCCTTCTGCCAGCTGAAGGTGGTATTCTATGATCGGTGTAACTGTCCAGGGTTCCTCCCATTTAAAGGTAGTATTTCGCACTTCATAAGGCGAACCGTTAAAAGGATATATTCTTAAAATATTTGGAGGGCTTAGTAAACCATCCTGGGGTGAGAACTTAAATATCCTGCCATTTGCACAAAGCAAGTATGCGGTATTTTCATCTGCAGGAACCGGAAATTTACTCACAATTCCGGGACCCATATTTATCCTGACAAAAATTGAATTGTTGCCAAAATTATAAAAAAAGTCTCCTTTGTCATACATAACCGCGATGAGTCCTCCCGGTTTATGGCTGATTTCCACCAGACTGCCATCCTGATTAACTTTTCCACCACTTGAGTCATTATACCAGGTTGTGAATCCTCCTGACTGTGTATTATAAAGACCAAGTGATGAGGGATCAAAACTTAACATCATATCCCTAAAATCGCGGATGTTCCATGAGTTGCCTCCATCGGTCGTAAAAAATGCTTTACTCTGGAAATATCCATACCGGTATAAGGCTGATCCGTTTAAACCGTCATAAAATTCGAGATTGGTGAAGTAGCCACCCGATAAACCGGTAACTACGGGAGTGATTTGTTGCCATGCCGGAGTTGTCATGAAAAAGGAGTCCGAGGTGCAGAAAAATATTGTATCTCTTCCCTTAAATGCCACACCTTTTATCATTTTTTGCATGGGGGAAATGATAGACTGCCAGGAATTTCCACCATCACTTGTTTCTAGAATCAGATCGGCAGAACAGAGTGCAACAAACTCTGATTCACTTCTCTGAACAAACTTTTGCACAACCCCGGTAACTGCAGGAGGAGTTGTTTCATTCCAGGAATAACCCCCGTCTGTGGTTTTTAAAATTTTACCATTGGCGAGTCCTGCAAATCCTTTGACACCGTTAACAAAAAAGAGACTGGATGCTTCTTCATTCCCGGGCATTTCCAACTGTTCCACCTTTATATCGCGGTGTCCCCACTTGTGATAAGTCATTATTGCATCTGACTTGTTATTACCAACGTCACTCATTACAAGTTTGTCCCGGGTAGTTGGAATGATAGAGCCAAATGTCATGGAATTATTTCCAAGCATAATCACTGTTACTGCCGATGTGTCTGCAAAAGAGAATTTTTTAAGATGTCGGGTACTTAAACCGATACTTTCAAGACTCCATATCTCATTATCACTCACATAGGCAAACTTTACATAAAGGTCGGTTCCACCGGGTTGAAAGGACTTCTGTATTTCTCCGGTCATGGAAAGAAGATAAACACGGTTGGAGTTGCCGATAAGATAAAATCCATTGTCACTTTTGCCAAATGTCCTGAAATTTTCTAGGGGAAAAGGAACTGACACTTTTACCCATGAGAAGCCGTTATTTGTTGAGTAAAGTATTCCCCGTATGGCGGAAGATTGCTCAATGGCAAAAAGATATCCCTTGTCGTAGAATGGTGCCGTTTTTACCGGGCCATAAGCCCAGGTGTCAGATATCCATGTTACACCGAGATCAGTGGAGACATTAATCCCCCCATCGGGAGGAAAGTTAACAGCATGTTTATGATTAAAAAATGTGCCGTATCCAAATTTTTCACCCGACCAAAGCGTGTTTGCCAGCGTCCATGTTTCACCGGCATTAAAACTGTGATAGACATACTGGCTGTCTCTTATTGCTACAAGTGAATCCCTTCCGATGGAATACATCGACATAATCCTGTCGAGTTGAGCCGTGGTTTTCCCATCTTTCCAGGTTTCTCCACCATCACTTGTCAGACTATAGTGGGGGTTATACCTCCAATAAGCGATACCGTTTAATGAATCGGAGAAATGTATATTTGATGCCCCTTTTCCTGCATAAAAACTCACTCCCCATGGTACTACCACCTCGGTACCCGAAGGCGGTGTTGATTGTGCGCTTACCTGAATAAAAAAGGTAAGGGAATAACAAAGAATAAGTGTCAGATATTTCATAAAATGCCTGAAAATAGTTAAATGTCTCAAATTTCCACCCCGACTTTTAGTCAATATCAAATCAACCATCAGTCTTGTTTTTTAATTTACATTATCGATCCGAAACTCTAATGTTCCGAATCTCTGAGGTTACGAAGTTCTCATTTCAAAAGTATCATTTTCGAATATTCCCTCTTCCCGCCAAAGTCCAATACATATAAATAAACACCACTTTGGAGACTTTTTCCATCAAATCGGAAAGTGTTTTTACCTTTTGTTGCTGTTAAGATTTCTGAATGAACCATTCTACCTGTTACATCATAAACAGTTAAACCTGTAATACCACCTTCCGGGGTATTAAATTCAATGATCGTTGACGAGTTAAACGGGTTTGGGTAGTTACCTGTCAGAAAGGTTGAAGGGAGAATTTCGTCTTTAGGCTCTCCACCGATGGCAATCAATGAATCGCTCAAATCACCTTTAAATATTCCACCCTTTTTCGTTGTAACAATAAATGTATTTGTATCGATGAACTCGACATGACTGAAATGGTATTTGGTGTTGCTTGTTTTTCTGAGCCATGTGGTTCCGTTATCTCTGGAGAGGAAAAATGCTCCTGAATCACCCGCTGCAATAATATTGGGTCCAAAAGCGGCAACAGATTGGAAAACAACCGATGAATCGTGAAAAATTGTCTGCCAGGATGCTGCGTTGTCAGCGGTTTGCATAATGCGCCCCGTTTGTGTTACGAGAACGCCCGAAGAATCACCTTTTCTTTCATAAGACGATATAAAAGGCGTTACAACGGGTTGAAGAGTCCAGCCGGAACCAGCATTTTTTGTGACATAAAACCGGGTGCTGTCCTTCAAAACCCATCCGTTTTGAGGAGAGATAAATTTTAATTGAGTCAATCTTGAACCGAATAGGTTTAACTGCTGGGTTGCAGTAGCTGAAACCCGTTTAAACAGCTTGCTGTAAGAGAGATTTCGCGGTTTGGAAAGAGAATCGGTTTCAACAAAAAATCCATCATTTATATTAAACGATTGCTCGGAAATAATGACCCCGCTTGTCCTGGTCAGAAGAGTACTCCATGTGGACCCCGAGTTATTTGTATAGTCGAGTTTCCTCATCCGTACTCTATAACCCTCGGTACTGTTAATAAAATAGCAGGTGTTCACCCATTCTCCCTCAAAAACTGATTTCCAACTCGCACCCCCATTGGTTGTTCTTGCTATCATACCGGCCGTGCCTGTCGATGGATTCCCACTTACGATCCAATCCAATGCTGAGTTAATCACGAGGGATTGAATTGGTTTGTCTCCAAAAGAAATGAAGCTGTTCTGATATGAATTGCCACTGTTGCTTGTTCTAACAATATCAGGTCCATCACAAGTTGCATAGACCACAGAGCCGGAAGCCCAGACGTTTCTATAAGTTCTCACAGGAAAAGTCATTGTACTGGCCTGAGCCCAAGGGTACACAAATACCCTGCCGGAACTTGACATAAATTGGACTCGGTTGCTTATGGTTTTCCATGAGCCAATAATCGTGTAACTTTCGCTGGCAAAAAGAAACGTAAATGTTTTGCCCTGGTCTGAACTGAGTATGAGAGAACCATTTTCGACTACAAAAACCCAGGTACCATTCAAATCGAAAAAATATTTTAATCCTGTGGTAAAATATGAGGTGAAGTAAGGTTTCCATGTCATCCCTCCATCCGTGGTATGTGACAAAGCCCCATATTCCATCAAAGCAAACGCCCTGTTATGATCTCGAAAAACCACCCTGTTAACCTTTGAAACACCGGTGGTTGAGCTAAACCAACTTAGACCCAGATCATTACTTTTTGCGAAAAAACCATTTTCTCCCGCTACAACAATCATTGTGGGAGAAAGTGATTCGATGAATCGAAGTCTGGAATTGGGAAATGTCGTCAGGGAGATGTTTGTCCAGTTATTACCCATATCTCTTGAATAACTGACCAGGCCTCCATCGCCGCACAAAAATGTGATGCCACTTTTTGTTATATGTACATCCGCTATCCCTGTGTTCCCGGGAACAAGTATTTGAGTGAAAGTTTTTCCACTGTCAAGTGTCTTATAGAGTTGAAGGTCATTCCCGACAACAAATCCGGTGGAAGGATTTAAGAATTCGATATCAATAAAAGTCTCTACTCCGCTAAAGGGTATAACCGATTGAAGTTGTGCCCACAATGTTGAAGAAAGAAAAACTACAATAAAAGTAATATATTTCATTTTCTCCCCCTATTTCAAAATTATCATTTTTTTTGTGAGATTAACTCCGGCACCACGTAATCTATAAAGGTAGATTCCGTTTGAAAGTTCTTTTGAATAGAAATTAATCCTGTGTTCACCTGTTTCAAGCCATCCGTTGAACAGAGTTGTTACCCTCTCACCGATCGAACTAAAAACCTCAATTGCATATTCTCCGGGGTTTTTAACCGAGAATCTGATTACAGAGGATGAGTTGAATGGATTGGGATAATTTTGTGCCAAACTAAACTCTGTGACGACAGTTTCATCTTTCACACCGGTAGGATTTCCATTATAAAGTGGCATATAAAATAATTTACCAGCCTGTGAAGGTAATAAAACCTTGTCGGCAGATATTTCTACTGATCGGGGTTTAAATCCATCGGGCATTTTGCTGTATCGCCACGGGTCTGTTGGTGTCAGGGAAGTGTAGACACCACCCATGGTATCAATAATGACACTTATGCCGTTTCTGGTAACAAGATCCCGAATTGGAGCTTTGGTCTCAAAAATTCATAATCCCATGTTACTCCCATGTCCGTCGATATTCTTCTCTCACCATTTTGATTCAGCACTACAATTGTTCCGTCAGGAGCGAAACTTGCCCTTCGGAATATTTCTGTCTGATTCAGCCCTGTGTATTGAAAAGTAGAACCACCATCGGTTGAGATAATAACACTTCCCGATTCTCCAACTGCGATAACCCTGGTGCTGTCAAAAGTTGCAATATCGAGATTATTCCCCGTATTTGGAGAGAAATAGATGTTTGTCCATGTAGTCGGAGTAGTCACCGCTTTAAAGATGCTACCATAGTTCGCGGCTCCATAAATAACATTTGGGGGAGCAAACCCAAATGAGTTGACTAAAGTGCTCCCAAATGGTGCTTCTTTACGCGACCAGGAAATACTTCTGTTTAATGAATAGAAAAACAAATTACCTGTTGTGAGTGCAAAAACAATATTGTTGTTGGGGTCATAAAGGAACCTGTTCATCGGATAAAATGTGGTCGAGTTTACAATTGTCCAGTTAACCGGTGGCTGATCGGTTCTGGCTATTCCTCCGGCACCAGTTCCGACGATAACCCTGCCATCGGGTAACATTATTGCCGTAGTAAGTTCTACAGTAAACGGACTCTGCCAAGCAACCGCTTGATTTGCAAATACTGATGATCTGAAACTATACCATGAGTTGAAGTCACTCCAACCATAGATATTTCTTGCCCTCACCCGCCAAAAATAAATTGTTGAATCGGCCATGAGGTTAACAGGATGTGATGTTAAAGAAATACCAGCGATATTTTCCACAATATTTGAAGTGTCACCAGCTGCCAATTGAAGGTGGTATTCTATGATTGGAGAAACTGTCCATGGTTCTTCCCATTTAAAGGTTGTGTTTCGCAATTCATACGGCGAACCGTTCACCGGAGATATCCTCAAAACACTTGAAGGGGGTGGTGAATTGTTAATGTGTGAGAACTTAAATATCCTGCCATTTGCACAAAGCAAGTATGCGGTATTTTCGTCTGCCGAAACCGGAAATTTACTGGCAATTCCGGGACCCAAATTTATCCTGATAAAATTCGAATTTTTGCCAAAATTATAAAAGAAGTCTCCTTTGTCATACATAACCGCGATGAGTCCTCCCGGTTTATGGTTGATCCCCATCAGGCTGCCATCCTGATAAACTCTTCCTCCGGTTGTGTCATTATACCAGGAAGAGAATCCTCCTGTCAGTGCATAATAAATACCAACTGACGAAGGGTCAAGACTGTACATCATATTATTAAAATCTTGTGTAACCCACGAGTTGCCTCCATCAATTGTGAAAAAGGCTTTACTCCGGAAATTTCCGTACCTGTATAAAGCTGATCCGTTTAGACCGTCATAAAATTCAAGATTTGTGAAGTAGCCTCCCGATAAACCGGTAACTACCGGCGTAATTTGTTGCCATGCCGGAGTTGTCATAAAAATAGAATCAGAGGTGCAAAAGAATATTGTATCTCGCCCCTTAAATGCTGCACCTCTTATCATTTTTTGCATAGGGGAAATTATAGACCGCCACGAATTTCCACCATCACTTGTTTCGAGAATCAGACCGGCAGCACAGATCGTTATAAACTCTGATTCACTTCTCTGAACAAACTTTTGCACAACCCCGGTAATTGCGGGAAGAGTTGTTTCACTCCAGGAGTAACCCCCGTCTGTGGTTTTTAAGATTTTACCGCTGGCGAGTCCTGCAAATCCTTTTGAACCGTTAACAAAAAAGAGACAGGATGCTTCTGCCCTCCCGGGTAGCTCCAACTGTTCCACCTTTGTATCCCGATGTCCCGACTTGTGATACGTCATTATTGCATCTGCCATGTTGTATCCATTGGCACTAAATAGAAGTCTGTCCCATGTTGTTGGAATAATCGAAGTGAACATCATCGAATGGTTCCCGAGCATAATTACCGTTACTGTCGATGTATCTGCAAAAGAGAATTTTCGAAGGTGCCTGGTGCCATAACCGATATTATCAATACTCCATATCTCATTATCGCTTAAATAAGCAAAATATGGATACGAGTCTGATGCACCCGGTTGAAAAGATTTAAGTACTTCTCCTGTCATCGAAAGAAGATAAACACGGTTGGAGTTGGTGATAAGATAAAATCCATTGTCACTTTTGCCAACAGTCCTGTAATTTGCAAGGGAAGGAGGAATTGACACTTTTACCCATGTGAAACCGTTATTGGTAGAGTATAGTATTCCTCGTGTTGTGGAATATTGCTCAATGACAAAAAGATATCCCTTATCGTAGAAAGGAGTAGTTCTAATCGGACCATAAGCCCAGGTGTCAGATATCCATGTTACTCCGAGGTCAGTAGAGACATTAATCCCCCCTTCTGGAGGAAAGATAATACCATGTTTATGATTAAAAAAGGTTCCGTATCCAAATTTTTCACCCGACCAAAGTGTGTTTGCAAGCGTCCAGGTTTCACCGGCATTAAAACTGTGATAAATATACTGGCTGTCTCTTACTGCCAGGATCGAATCCCTTCCGATGGAATACATCAACATAATCCTGTCGAGTTGACTCGTGGTTTTCCCGTCTTTCCAGGTTTTTCCGCCATCACTTGTCAGACTATAGTGGGGATTATGCTTCCAGTATGCGATTCCGTTTAATGAATCGGAGAAATGGAGATTTGATGCCCCTTTTCCGGTGAAAAAACTTAATGCCCAGGGCACCACCACTTCGGTCCCCGAAGGCGGTGTTGATTGTGCGCTTACCTGAATAAAAAAGGTAAATGAATAACAAAGGATAAGTGTCAGATATTTCATAAAATGCCTGAATATAGTTGAATGTACCAAGTTAACACCCCGTTTTGTCGTGAATATCAAATAAACTATAAAGTATCATATTTCTAATTTACATTTCCGGTCCGAAACTTCCAAATTTTGAGATGAAGCCCTGTTTCCTTAAAATAGACTACAGCAGAGGTGATCAAAACCACGGCAACCAGTGCTACATAAGAATCTCTTAATCCCACACTTCGATAGACAGCCGAACCAATATTTCCAATAATTACCCATTGGATTACATAAGCTACTGTTACATTTCTGCCGATCATTGCAAAGTAGTTGAAGAATTCATTTTCCTTTGAATAATGGACCAATTGATCGATCAGAAGAGCAAATCCTCCCGTGAATCCTGCCGCCCACAATCCGTATTCCAAGCCGTGATGATAATAACTTTTTAGTGCCGTAGCAGTGGTTATTCCAAACTCAATTGTGTAACCGACCCATACAGCCCAAACCACCAAAAGTGGAAATATCAACACTTTTTTCTCAAAAATCCCCGAGAATTGTGACTTCATAAAAAGAGCCACACCATACCCTAAAAGTGGAAATGCAGCCCATGGGAATATTGGGAAATATGACCAGCTTGAGTCTCCCCCAAAAACGGAGACAAAATATCTTATACTTCCTGATGTGTCATTAATTGTTGAGTTTATGAGAGGAGTGAGGTAAAAAATAACCAAAGCCAGGATCATCGGAATAACAAAGTTGATATCGAGTAGCTTTTTTAAGAGTGCCATAATAATCGTTGTTACACCTGCGAGCACAAGTATATCAATTCCAAAAATAAAATCCAGGGGATTTACATTTGATTGTCCCGTGGTTATATGATAAAGAAGATGTGCATTTATTGCAATATTTAGTGTTATCCCGCCTGCAATCAGTTTTACCCCCCGCAGCAGCATCGTTTTAAAGTCTTTATTTGTCCTCGAAAGAAAATAACCCATCACAGTCATAAAGACCGGTGCGGCCGGCGGACCTCCCAGGAAGAGAGATATCCTCCCAATCATACTACCATAAATGGAAGGATCGGCAAACACCTCCATAATATGCACCTGAATCATAAATAAAACTGCAAGCCCCTTTAAAACATCAGCTGTTATCGATCTTTCTTTCATTCTCTTTCCTGTGTAAAATTCTTTGACCTATTTTGACAGTCCAAGAGTGCTTTCAGGTTTAACATAAGTGTTTGATTCTCATTTCAGTAAAATCGCTTTGGTTGTCATTCTTTTCCCTTTGGAATTGGAGAGGCAAATGAGATAAACTCCACTTGGGATACGGTCGCTTTGCAATTTGAATTGGTGGCTGCCCAATCCAAGAAATCCATCGAAGATGGTGGCGACTTTGCTCCCCAGCACATCAAACACCTCCAGAGTGTAGTTCCCTTCCTCGTCTATTGAACAGGGTACAACTGTGGCAGAATTGAAGGGATTTGGGAAGTTCCCTGCAAGTCTAAATGACGGGGTCTCCAAAACTTCTTCCGTTATGCCGGTTGGTGTCACAGGCAGTTGACCCAACAAAATATACTTGCCACTTGAGGGGATTACCACTCTTCCATCTGAATTGACGCCGAATGTGGCCTGAGATTGAATTTCTCCTTGTCCAGCATCATAAAAGTAGTAGCCGGTACCGTCAAATTTGGTGGTCATGTTTCCCGATCGCGTAAGCACCAATTCATACCCGTTCGCGTGGCGGGCATTACTGAATTCGCCGGGGAACTGGTGGAATTCTTCCTCCCAGGTATTGAAGAGATCAGAGCTTGTGAATTTTGTTCCGTATGACGACCAAAGAAATATCCTGCCATCCTTCGCCAGCCCGCTGCTGATGAAATTTTGATCCGCGGGCAAATATTTCCTTTCATAAGTCCAACCTCCGTTCGTGGAGACAATCACCAACCCGTTTCTTCCTGCGGCAAGAACTGTGTCGTTGCCTTTTACAACAATTTCTGTTAAGCCTCCCGAATAGGGCGAGTAATAGATCCGTTGCCACTCAGCATAAGGACCCGATTTGATGTACAAGCCTTGTGTGGTAGCCATTAAGGCAGTATAGTTATCCACCCAGGCGATATTAAGCGTGCTTGCTGAATCGTAGTCGAAGTTTCTTGACTCCCACTGTCTGCTGATCTTATTATAAGCCAGGTAACCCTTTGCCGTACCGAAAGCGTATAATTCCTTCTTCCTTTCATCCCATCGAAATGGACCTTTCATAGTTGGCCAGAAAAAGAAAAAGCCGGTAGAGAACCAAGATGCTCCGAGTCGGTTGAACAGTAGAATCCTCGATTGCCCCAGATGTGGAAGACCCCCGTCGGCTGCTCGATTGCGTGCTTTATTGCGGTCAGGTAGTCGACATTTACTTCAATGGCCCGAAGGTTCAGAATCGAAGCTCTTATTGTGAAGTGTGCCCAATTGCAATATTGATTGTAACCGTAATTGTTTTTTGCCCTCACACGCCAGTAGTAAACCGTGTTTTCAATCAGAAACTGGGGGGTGTACGAGTTTAGAGCATTCATATTTTCGGTATAAATGATGTTCGAAGTGTCGTTCTTGGCGATCTGCAGTCCGTAGTATTGCACGGGGGAGCGGGAGAAAGGTTTCTTCCACCTTAGAGTCATCCTTTTAGTCGCCCATGTGTAGCCATGTGAGGGGTAATCGATCTCAACGATCCCTGGAGGAAGGGAATCGTTTACCGGAAGTGTATCCGGCGGTACCACTTCTGTTTGAGCGATCACAAGAGAAGTAACACCCTGAAAAATCATCAACAGAGAGATTGAACAGAATAAATTTCTCACAAAGCCTATGGTTCTCATATTTCCCGCATTTACTTGAGAAGTATCATTTTACCCGCCAAAGACTTCCCACCTGCATTCAATCTGTAGAGATAAACACCGGAATTGAGCGTGGACGCATCAAAATTGTAGCTGTTTTTGCCACTTAATCCTTTGATATCAGCCTCAAACGCCAGTGAACCGATGGGAGAGAAAACTTCGAGTTTGCAGTCACTATCCTTCGGCAGAGTGAAATGTATCATGGTCGATCCATTAAATGGATTTGGGTAGTTGCCTAGGGTGAATTCTGATGGCACCTCAGAGTTTTCATTTTCAATGCCTGTGAAAATACCTGGGCGCACACCTTTTAGGACTTCACCCGTTGATGTGGTCACAATGAATGAAAGATCGGGCATTAACCATACAGAGGTCAGAGTGAGGGCTGTCCACTGAGGAAGAAGCTGCCAGGTGGCACCATAGTCAGTAGTTGCAATCATCTTACCGTTATTACCGACAATAAGCGAACGACCTTCTATTGAATTTGAGACAGCTTGAGCTACCATCGCCATATTTTCATAAGTTTTTGTAAAAGAACTACCCCCATTTGTGGTAAAAAACACCCGCGCACGATCATATACAAGATAACCTTGTTTCCCAATATTTCCACCAATTGCCATATCGCCGGTATAAAACCCCGGAAGATATTTTTCGACTACCGTTATTCCGCTGTCTAAACTTACATTTACAATACCGGAACCATTATCGGTTATCCATAACCTCCCCTCTTTATCCGCAAAAATCTTCCAGATTGAGTAAGATTCGTAAGTTTTCAAAGGATTCCAGGAGGTACCGCTACTCCTTGTGATGTAAAGACGACCTCTTACATATCCGGGAGGAGGTGTGGATAAATTATAGTCTATACAGTAACCGGTATAAGGATCGACGAAAACGAGATCCCTTTTAATGGCAGATACCTCCGCAAGTTTACGCCAGGTTTTACCCGTATCGTTGCTAACCCAGGAATAAAGTTCTGTTATGTATAAATTGCCTTCCGGGATTGTCTTCAAATTAGTCAGGTAGATCGTGGACTTCGATAATTTCCAGGAGACACCTCCATCTGGAGTAACGAAAATATCCGACTTATCAGGGTTACTACCATCTTGATAGCCCGCAACCAAACCTGTGCCGTTTTCTGCAAATTTCAAAAATCGAAGGTTTCTCCCTTTTAACATCGTTATCAATGGAGTCCAAGTGTTGTTCAACTCCAATCGAAACATTGAGGGTCCCCGACCCACAGCTAAGAATTTTTTCTCCTCCGTCCTGAATACATCAAAGTATTTTGAGAGTATCGGAGCATTGCCGGTGTATCTCCCGTGTCTGAACCCATTGGGTGTAAGCGCAAGAATCGAAAGACCTCCACCGTCATCTGCAAAAACCGCCGTATCCCTGCTGTAATTCCATGCTGCCACAACTGTGTCACCAACCATATAAACAGGTAGGAAATCGTATGACCAGTTCAAGCCTCCATCAGTTGAAACCATTGCTTGACCCTCACGACCAAATAGAAATATCCCGTCTTCTCCGAAAAGTGAAATCACAGCATAATTAAAGGCTCCACCTGCACCTGTTACCTGGTTCCATGAGTTACCACCATCGGTCGTCTTTATCACCATACCATCATCCCCCGCAACCCAACCTGTCAGCAATGTGGAAAACCGGACGGAGTTAAGACGGTATGCGACAGGATTTGAAACCGACCACGAAACCCCACCATCAGTTGTTCTGAGAATAGTACCATCAGATCCGCAGGCAACTATCACAAATGGATTTACCGATGAGATGTCTAAAAGATCAGAAGTAGTATTTGTGGTAAGGGCCAACCATGTTAGCCCATAGTCAGTAGATTTTATTACAGTTCCACTATTCCCTACCCCGAAAACTGCACTACTTGAATGGTGAAGCTTATTTATACCTGTAGGGATGCTTATTTCAATCTTGCTCCAAGAACCACCGGCATCAGAACTTCTTATAATCTTGTTTTTGTCCGTCCCCAAGAGCAGGAAATTTCCGGAAGCAGTCACAGAGGTGAACGCTTCGATGTCTTCAAATGGATTAAGCGAGGTAAGTTGAGCAGAAACAATGAAACATGCTGACGTTAAAACTAATAAAACATATTTTTTCATTTTAATTTCTTTCTACAAAAGAGAACAATTCAAACGGAGCTGTATTCCAGTTTTCATTTATAAAAACTTCTGTTTGTTCTGTTTTGTAATATTGAGAATTGATATTTTGAAAGGATAAGAGGAGGAACAGACAAAGCAGTTGGTAAAATCTTACCAAATACAAACTTTGTGTCTGATAGGAAAAATTGTTCACCATATTTTTACCTGTAAATCGAGTAACCGATTGATGTAATTGCGGCATGCTATTATGCCATTTTTATTTCCACTTTTAAAATATTTTTATGTCACTCTTCAAAGTAACCATTCAGGAATTATAAACAAAACTATTTTAATTGGGTGGATAAAAAAAGTTTAAACTTCTTCATTCGATATTTACTCTTTCATCCGGAGCAATCAAGGAGTACCCACATTACTTCTGCGCTGAAACTACTTTAAAGTCTCTCCCAATCAAGCCTGATAATGCCCTAAAAATACTATTTTCTGCAGTATGTGTACAAACCGAATACTTTTAAATCCGCTTTCGATCATTTTCTTTACATTTGGCATGAATAATTCTTATGTTTTCTCTGTCAGAGTGCTTTTGGGCTATTCCTTGAACCAACATACCAAAAGTTCCGGTTTATTGAATATGGATGTAACTTTCTATGAAATCGATCAATAAACAGAACTTTGGTAACCATTTAACTTCTACTACTATGAAATTTCCACGATGATGAAAAAAGATAAAAAACTCCCATGGATTCTTGCAGGATATAAAATGTTTTGGCAACAAGGTGTAAATGAAATTAAAATTGAGGCACTGGCTCGCGAAGTTAAGAAGAACAAATCATCATTTTATCATCTTTTTGCTGATCTTAATATCTTCATTGAACACCTGTTAGATTATCACCTGTCGAGAGCAGAAATTATTTCAAAAAAGAAGTCAATCACCGGTCCTGTTAATGTATTGTTGAGTTTAAAGAAGATCTGCTATTTAGCCGTCAACTCAGAACGGATAACCAATCTTTAGAAAATGTTATGAAACATCAAACAAGATTGTAGGTGATGGCGTTTTGGTAATTTGGGCGGAATTTATTGGATTGGGAGAAAACAAATCTTTGGCAAATTCAGCGTTGGAGTTTGGTCTTGATAACTTCTATTTACAAATTACTGAAGAAACGTTGACCCATGACTGGTTGCTTAACTATTTTATCGAATTTCAATCTTTCGTCAGAAAGCTCAAAGAATCTGAGAAAAATTCCATTTTTGCACGGTAACGTCTAAAGTTAAGTTTTATTTATTCTGAACTTTACAACTTCAATTTTAAATTTATTTAGTTATGGAGTCAGAAAATGGTAAAATTCAGGATATTACTCTTGGCATTTATTGTTGGTTTTCGATTTATACAGGAGTAGTAGTGGTTAATCATGGATTTAATCTCTTCCCTGTTTTCTTTGGTGATGTTTTTGCAGTTACATGGAGGGGTCAATTCAACTTCGACTTTTTATGTTTTTTGATTCTTTCCGGATTATGGGTCTCCTGGCGTCATAATTTCTCTTCCCGGGGTCTATTATTAGGTTTCTGTGCTTTCATCTTGGGAATAATGTTTTTAGCCCCTATCTCTTGTTTGCCTCCAGAGTGCGAAGGGGAAACAACAGACTATTTCTCGGTAAAACAGGTAGCTAAAGTGAAATTTATCAGATCCGACTTTAGCTCCTCATAATTTCTACCTCTTCCCCCCAAAAAAAGGCTGCTGAAAATCAATTCAGCAGCCTTGAAAATAAGAACAATCTGTTTAGGCTTGCGATTCCTTTAATCTTCTTGCAGTAGAAATCACAAATCCAAATACTGCAACAAGCACACCCGCCCAAACCAGATTAATCATCGGTTTGATTGAAGCGTGAATTGTCAATACTTCTTTTGGAGCCGATTTGGATGTATTACCTTCTTTGTCAGCTACAATAACCGTGGCAACTTTGTCACCGGGGTTCACAGTTTTTAATGTCAGGGTAACACCAAAATCATCAAGTATCACGGGATCAGCCTGCATTTTGCCACCAATTCTGGAATAGAGAAGGTCTTTTTCAACCGACTTACCATCCTTGGTTATTATAGCTCTCACACCCATGCTAAAATCTGCATCAGTGTTCATCGCTGCCATATCAGGTTTGATGAACTCTTTGTATTTGATCTGAACACCTGATGCGGTAATCTCTTTTCCTTCGAAATGGTCATCGCATTACCATCAGGATTTTGCATTCCGTCATCAAAACCGACAGGAGCAACATAAAAATCAGAGAGTAAACCGTAACTCATGTCGGGTTCTCTCATCAGCGAATTGTTGAAGTCGGCTACATACATAATCGGTTTTACGATTGTGCTGCCCGATCCCATTTTGACATCAAGTTTACAATGATATTTTGTGTGTCCATTTTCCTGGAACGGTTCGAGTCCCACAAATGTGACATCATATCCGAGAACTTTTGCTGTTTTCCCTTTTTCAAGGTCAATTTCCTGTTCGGAACTGAAAGCAGATGAACCAATAACTCCAAGAATAAACAGCGCCATTCCGATATGAGCGACATAGGCACCAAGTTTGTTTTGACCACCTCTCATGATTTTGATCATCACTTCGCCGTTAACAACAAGTGCAAAGACAGAAGCAACCAAAAGCAGAATCATCATAACCTTGTCAACTCCACCGATGAAGATGGCGGCTGCACTTATCACTGCGGTGATTGCGCCGGTTCGAAGCAGATCAGATTTCATTTTGCTTGAATCGGTTGTTTTCCATTTTAAGATGATGCTCAAACCATTAATCGCCATCAAAATAATTCCGAGTGGCACATGCATTGTATTGTAGAAATCAACTTCCACTTTTATACCAAATATCGGTGCTGAAGTACCTGCAAAAACTATGATTGCCGACATTCCAAGTGTAAATGACGCCATAAAAGTGCAAGTTCCCTCGAAAGGGTTGATTCGTCTCCGGCTTTGGATATCTTCAACAACGATTTAAGTCTGTAGAGGACCATTCCAAATCCAAGACCTGTAAATGTAACAACAAAAATAACAAGGAAAATATAAACTGTTCTTCCGGGTTCAGCAAACGAGTGTACCGATGAATCACCGAGAATACCACTTCTGGTAAGGAAGGTACTATAAACCACCAAAACATAAGTGAAGACCGAAAGAATGATATTTGTGATCAGATACCTTCCCTTGTCAGGGTCTTTTTTCTGTGTCCTGATTTGAACAAGCATAGTGTGAATCGCAGCCACACTCACTATCCAGGGAACCAAACTTGAATTCTCAACGGGATCCCAGGCCCAATATCCACCCCATCCCAAAACACCATAAGCCCAATACCCGCCAAGCATGATTCCCAATCCGAGGATTCCGGCACATCCGAGTACCCAGGGAAGTGACTGACGAACCCAGTCCTGATAATCATTTTTAATTAATGCTGAAATTGCAAAAGCAAACGGCACTGTGGCAGCAGAAAATCCTGCAAAAAGAATTGGAGGGTGAATCTGCATCCAGAAGTTCTGAAGCAACGGGTTTAGACCCTTGCCTAAAACCAGAATATCAGATAACTGATACTGTGTTGCAGCAAGGTTCCCCATAAATTCACGATCAATCTTCAGATGTGTAGGATTGCCCCCCTTCATTTCCAAAAGAAAATTAGGAATAAAAGCAAGTGACTGAAGAAGTTGTTGATTAAAATATTTTACCTCAATAAATGGACTCTCACCCTGCCAAATATAAGCAAAAGGGTTTTTCATCATTGGTGAAACCATGATGAGAAGGAAAGTTGTTGCGAGGGTGTAAACCATCATTACTCTCGGCTCAAGGTCTCCTCTTTTTTCAGTGTATGACTGAAGACCTATTCCAATGAGAGTGGTCATAAGTACCCAAAGCATGAAACTGCCTTCCTGTCCGGCCCAAAATGTTGATAACAGCAATCCCAGCGGTAAATCGCTGTTGCTGTAATTAAACACATAGTTGTATTGATACTGATGTGTAAGAATGATATATAATAGCAATGTGGAGGCAACAATTACCATCATTGCCATTGCGTGGTAGCCCAAACGGGCAAATTTCAAATATTTTTGTGCCTGCTCATCTCTGCGGTAACCAAAATAGAACATGGTCATCGAGAAAAGAGAAAATACAAGGGCTAAAGTTAATACTATACTTCCTGCCATTTGGATCTCCTTTTTAGAGGGTTCTTCTAAGTTCTTTTAATTACGACGATTTCTTTTTTACGCCGTCAGGATGAGTAGCACCCTCAGGGGCACTTTCCTGATATTTTGAAGGACATTTTGTGAGAATGTCTTTAGCTTTAAAAACATCACCTTCGTATTTACCGGTAACTACAACACTGGTAGCCGATTCAAAATTGTTTGGGATCGGTCCGTTGTATAAAACCTTCATCTGGTTCCCATTCTTGTCTTCCATATAGAATGTAAAAACCTTGTCTTTATATTCATATTTTTTATCTTTTACCCACGAACCAGTAGCCCGGATCATTTTCCCCGACTCTTTTACTTTCGCAAGGCTCTCTTCATAACCGATACTGCTTTGGGTAAAGAAATATCCCATGAATGCAAGAAAAACCACAATTATAGCACCGCCGATTACAAATCGACCGTTTTTTTGCATGAATGTTTGTTCAGACATACTTATTTCTCCTCAACTTCTTTCTTCAATTCTCTTAATCTTTTGTCCAATGTGAACAAGTAGGTAAATATACCTGACCATGTAAGCATCACTATTATTAGTACAATATATATAGCATTTTTTTCTAAAAATTCCATCGACTCACAATCCTCAATAAAGTTTTTGTTTTTTAATCTTGTCGAGCAAGATCATCGATTTTGAACCCACTCCCCACATCCACGCATAAAGCATACTGAAGGCGGTTAGTGAAATGTAAAACACCATCTGCATATTCTGATTCATCTTAAAATTTACAACAGGACCTGCGTTATCATCATCTGCACTTCCCGGATGAAGTCCTGCCAT
Organism: Ignavibacteriales bacterium; assembly: GCA_016714125.1. Classification (GTDB taxonomy): domain Bacteria; phylum Bacteroidota; class Ignavibacteria; order Ignavibacteriales; family Ignavibacteriaceae; genus UTCHB3. The sequence continues at coordinate 733,182 of JADJNX010000001.1, forward strand.
AATTCTCGGCATAATGAATATAAAAAATGGAACAGTTACAAATACAATCATATTATAAACAGCGGAAAGAGTTGCTCTTTTCTCTTCATTGTCAATCGCCGAACGAAGAGCAAAAAGTGCTCCGTATATCAGCAACAGTGCGAAGATTGAAGTCTCTCTTGGATCCCAGTGCCAGAACGAACCCCAGGCAAATTTTGCCCAGACCGAACCGGTAACTGTGGCGAGAATCACAAAAACCATCCCGATCTGAATCGAGGTCCAGGCTTTCATATCATCTTCAAGATTCTTCTTCCGTAAATACTTTACACTATAAATAGTTGCCATTAGGAAAGCAACCACAGAAAGCCATGAACTGGGCACATGAAAGAAAATAATTTTAGCATTTTCTCCAAGCCCCATTATCAAAGGAAATTCATACCAGGCTGAGGGTTTTGCCACTATCGGAAAGGTTATCCCTGCAACAATCACATAAGCCATCAACAAAAACAACACAATCTGGTACCAGCGGGAATGTACAATGTTCTTCATTTTTTCTCAAGAAAATAAAATAAACCAGTTTGGAAAGGTAACTTTTAATTTACTATTGGTCAAGTTAAATTTTAGCGGTGTAAACTACTTTACAGTGGAAAGGAAAATACTGTTTTAGGTATTAAGTATTAGGTATTAGGTATTATTTAAGTATCAGGTAAATCTGTCACAGGCGTAAGATTGAGGAGTGATAATCTGTCACCTGTCCGCCGACGAGGAATGAAATAAATTTTTCAAAATCCCCATCCGTGCAATCTGTGATAATCTGTGCTTTCCGTGTAACTATCCCTCTCTGCGAAAATCCGCCTAATCTGCGTGTATCCGCGGCCTAATCAAAACCCTTTCCCGCCAATGTACCTGTTAAGCCCACCGGCGCCTACCCATTTGGTGCCGTCGCGGTCGATGGCGATTGAGAGGGCGACATTGTCCTTAATTCCTGAATTCGCAGTGTTATATTTTATCCATTTTCCGGCTGTGAAGTGGAAAATCCCTGCATCTGCAGTTGAAACCCACACATTACCCGTTGTTGAAACTGCTACACCGGTGATAATAGTACCGGTAAAAGCAGAATTAATTGCACTAAAATGAGTGAAAAACTTCCGGTTAAATGACGAAACTCCGGAGACTCCACCAGAAGGAAGGTAACCCACCCAGATATCATTTTTTTGATCGATTACGATCTTGTTGACAAATTCGTTTGGAATATTTGAAGTAACGGAGTTGTGAATAATCCATCCATCCGTTGAAGGAGTGTAAACTGCAAGTCCGCCACCATGTGTACCGATTAAAACAGACCCGTTTTGATCAGTTTTTACGCTGTTAACACGATTAACAGGGAGTCCACTGTTTCCCGTGTTATAAACCTTAAATGTTACTCCATCAAATTTGACAACTCCGGATGAATAAGTTGACAGCCATACATTCCCGAGCAGATCGATATCCAACGAGGTTATGTAGTTGTCGGGAAGATTACTGTTGTTTCTGTTGTAAACTGTCCAAATGCCATTCTCAAACCTGCCAAATCCCTCTGTTGTTGCAACCCATATACGGTTGTTTTTTCTCTATGTAAACATCGAGGATATAGTTGTCAGGAATTCCGGAATTTGATCTATCGTATGCAGTCCAGGTCTGTCCGTCAAATTTGACGAGTCCCTTTCCGTTTGTGCCAAGCCATTTATTGTCAAAAGCATCAAGAACTATATCATTGATTACATTTAGTGGAAGGGGTGAGTTTGATGAGTTCCAGTTAAACCACCAATCTGAAGGATTTTCCTTCATCTCAAGCGCCATTGTATCCTGCTGGTTACGAGCAACCAGTGTATAAAGAGTGGTATCAATATATTTATCGAGCTTCAAATCGATCTTATAAAATCCCGGTTCAAGATTTTCAATAACTGTGGGAGTTATTTTTCCGGTGCTCTTATTGTTAAAAAATACAACTGCCCCCGGAGGGTTGGAGACAACAGTAATACTGCTGAACTTCAGTCCGGGAAGTACAGGGGGCTCTTCTTCACATCCTGTGAAAAAGAAAAGTGCAACTATTAACAAGAGCAGGAGTTTAGGCATATTTCAGGTATAAAATTATTACTATTTGTTGTACTTAAAGATAATACTTTTTTAGAAGATTTACACACCGGTTAATGTCTTCCGAAAGATCACAATATCAAAGTAGTGAGACGAAGCAACTATATGTTCCAGCAACTGGGCTTGAAAATCTTCATACTTTGCAAATGTTGTTTCTGTAGTGAAGGCGTATATCTCCAAAGGGAAACCCGATTCAATGGGTTGAAGCAGCCTTGCAGATATATTCAGATCAGATCTGATTCTCTCCTGTCTGTTCAAAAACCATCGAATATAGTGCCTGAACAACATTAAATTTGTTACATCCACTTCATTCGAATTTTTATATTCATCACTTTCTAGAAATTCTTCGAGAAATTCTTTTAATACAGGCCTGGCTTTTAAGTGATCCATTAAAACATCATCCACACTCTTAATCGAAGAGGAATCGATGACCACCGACTTTTTGATTCTGCGGGATTTTAGTTCCTGAATTCTTCTCGAGTTTTTATATCCCACCTCCATTAACTTGTAGGTTGGGATAATTGAGATGGTGTTATCACCATTCTGAACTTTTATTGTGTGAAGTGAAATGTCAGTTACAGTTCCGTCGGCAGAAAAAGCAGGAACCTCAATCCAGTCACCCTTCTCAACAAGATCGTATGAATTTATTTGAATATTTACAATAAATGAAAGAATTGTATCTCTAAATACCAACATAAGGACGGCTGTAAGTGCACTCAGTCCGGTTATAATCGACCATGGACTCTGATCGGTAAATATCCCGGCTATCACAACAAGTGCCCAGAATCCAAGAACAATCTTGATAATCTGAAGATATCCTTTAAGCGATTTCCTGTTTAAACCCTCATGCCTCTCATACAACTCGATAAATGCATCGATTGCTGAGAATACGATCAAAATCGATAGAAGTGTGTACCAGACATATAAAAATATCTTCACATCCGGAGCGTTTTCACCCGTCAGCCAGACATATTTATTGATAATAATTGTGGGAACCAGGAGAATGACCCGCCTGACGAACCTTTTATTAAACAAAATATCATCAAACTTTGTAATAGTTCGTTTAACCAATTTTACAACTACTTTTAGGGCAACAGCCTGGAGAATCCAATAGAGAACTACCGATCCTGCCACGACTCCAAGGAAGATAAACAAATTTTTGTCGGTGGAAGTAAATTCAAACAACTCTTTCAAGTCATCTCCTTTTTGTATTTTTGTGGTTTGGTTACAAATTAAATAAAACAGGAATTGTAAAGATAATGAAGTCCCTCTTTTTCTGCGAGATGATGTAATTTTTCTAAACCACGGCTCTTTTGGTGCTTGCCCGTGCCTGTGATGAAGGAATATCAAAAACACCAACACGAACTTGAGATGCAGCCTGTGGAATTTATTGGAAGGCGAAGTGGTGAGCTGCTTTCTTCTGCCCGTGCACAGTTGGCAAGTTATCTCGGGTGTTTAAGGGACGATCTTGTCTTCATCCCCAATACCACGACAGGTGTAAATGCAATTGCCCGTTCAATTCGTTTGAAACATGGTGATCAGGTGTTGATCAGCGATCAGGAATATGGCGCACTTGAAAGAATGTGGAGGATAATCTGCGAAGAAACGGGAGCAGAACTTGTAATTGCTAAAATCCCTTACCCGATTGAAAATAGTGACCAAATTAAAAATGCTCTGCTGAATGCCGTAACACCAAAAACAAAGCCGTCTTTTTTTAGTCACATCACTTCTGCTTCTGCCATTACATTCCCTGCTAAAGAGATTATTGACGAACTCCGTGGAAAAAACATTTATACTATCATAGATGCCGCCCACGCTCCCGGACAGATACCCGTAAACATTACTGAACTTGATCCCGATTTTTATACCGGAAATTGTCATAAATGGATGATGGCTCCCAAAGGTTCCGCATTTTTGTATGTCAAAAATGAATTGCAATATCTGATGAAACCACCTGTGATAAGCTGGGGATTAACAAATGATGTTGAGGGCCCATCCCATTTAATTAACGAATTTGAATATCAGGGGACACACGATATTTCCAACTACCTTACGGTTCCTGCTGCAATTCAGTTTATGGAAGATTACCATTGGACAGGGATATCAGAAAAATGCCACCATCTCGCCCTTGAAACAAAAATTTTGATGGAAGAGGTGAAAGGGATGGAAGTGATTTGTGCCACCGACCCCTCTCTATTTAAACAGATGGCTGCAATAAAACTTCCCGTTTCCGCCCCGGCCGATCTGAAAGAACAACTTTATGAGAAGTTTAAGATCGAAATTCCGGTGTTCCCCCACAACGGTGCCCGGCATATAAGAGTTTCCGTTCAAGGCTATAATACCAAAAACGATTTGGACATATTAATCGAGGCATTACACTATTTTCTTGATTAGGAAACCTTATCCCCCTTTATTTTGTCTAATGTATTAGAGTTTTTGAGAACCACAGGTACTTTTTTGAGAATATTCCTTTTCTTCCTTTTATTTCTAACTTCGCTTTTTGCCCAACCGGGTGATGTGGGTAATAAACTTATGCTCGCCGGGCAGTTTGAGCAGTTAAACCAGTTCGAAAAAGCAAAAACCATCTATCTCGATCTCCACAGAAGCAACCCCTTGGACTATATGTTCCTCGAGTCACTTGTGCGTGTCTGCAACAGACTTAAACAATATGAAGAGTCTATTATATATCTCGACGATTGGAACGGGAGAATGCCCGGTGATATAAACGGTGTGAATCTTCTCGGAAAAACATATTTCCTGCAAGGGAAAGAGAAGGAAGCACTTACCCTCTGGAATAACTTCCTAAAACAGTTTAACTACGAAATTAATTATACCAAAATTCTCGCATATTCAGCGATCGAAGTAAAGGGATTTGAAACCGCCATCACCCTGCTTGAAAAAGGGAAAGATGTTTCGGGACAACCGATCTATTTCCTCCTCGATCTCGGTTATCTCTATGGTTACATGATGCAATATGATAAAGCTGCCGAGGCTTATGTTGAACTTCTGGAGCTTGAACCCGGACAGGCGGGACAAATTGAAGGCAGGATAAGAACAACATCCAACAACCCTGATGCTGCAAAAGAATATATCAAAGCTTTTGAAAAGATTGAAGACCCAAATGAGGCTACTCTCCGTGTGATGCTTGCTCTCTACATCGATCAAAGAATGTTCCCAAAATCGATCGAAACTGCTCTGAAACTTGAAGACCTTGGGAAAGACAACGGCGTTTCCCTCTATCGGGTTGGTGAAGAATCATTTTATGCGGGAGACTATCCTTCTGCTGTCACCGCTTATTCCACCCTGTTGGACAAATACCCAACAAGACCCGATAAACCGATTATAAATCTTAATCTTGTGAAATCTCTTGAAGAAATTCTCAACCTGAAATACCGGGAGCTAAACCCGGAATGGAAGCCTTACGATCTCGGCACACTTCCCACAAAAGAGGAGTTTGATAAGGTAATCTCCAAATATTTGGAAATAATCTCCTCATTTAAAAATTCAGAGACTGCAAGTGAGGCAATTTACAGGACAGGGCAGCTTTATTATAGGTTAAACGATCTTGAAGAGGCTGAATCCCACTTCAACGACCTTGTGGAAAACCGTCCCAACTCCCAGTTTGCGGCAAATGCCTGGCTTGGGAAAGGACTTATTGCCCTGAAAAAAGAGAATATCGATGTTGCTATCCATGCTTTCACATCCGCAATTACAGCGTTTAGCACCGACCCCGATGTAAAAAATCGTGCCCGGTTTAATCTTATGATGTCATGGTTTTTCAAAAATGATATCGACAAAACTCTTGAACTCCTTACTGAAATTGTGGGAGTTCCAACTGATAATCTTGCAAACGATGCTCTGGAACTTGCTCCACTTTTAAATAAAAAGATGACCGACTCCCTTTCACAGCTCAAACTTGCTGTCGCTGAAAGGGCTATTATTCAGGGTGAACTGATGGAAGCATTTAATCTCTTTTCAGAATTAAAAATTCACCATCCCCAATTTTAGCGGCTCTTGCCCGTTTTCGATCTGCCGAACTCGCAGCTTCACTTAACAATTATGATGTTGCAATTTCGATTATCGAGACCTCATCAGGCGATCAATTCAATATATATGCCGATAAATCGTTATTTTTACTGGGACAAATTTATCAATTTGGAAAAAAGGATATTCAAAAGGCTATTTCATCTTACGAACAGATCTTGATCCAATTCCCCAAATCCATCTTAAACGATAAAGCCCGTGAGACAATATTGTCATTAAAAAACAACTGAGAAAGTATGTCCAAAAGACTAACAAACAAAAATACCCGCTGTTCATTCTGTGGCAGAGATGCCGGAGAAGTAAGCCTTATTGCCGGACCCGATGTTTATATCTGCGAAATCTGTGTTGAAAGCAGCGTTGAAATCTTAAGATCAAATCTTAGCGCCGTTAAAGCAAAACCAAAAAAAGCGATGGATGTCACTCCTAGATTTATCTATGATACTCTTGGCGAACATGTTATTGGACAAGAAAGAGCAAAGAAAACTCTCGCCGTGGCAGTTTATAATCACTATAAACGCGTTAACCACGATGATTCCCTTTTCAGCCTCGGGGATGTGGAAATTGAAAAAAGCAATATTATGCTCATTGGACCCACCGGGACAGGGAAAACCCTGCTCGCCAAAACCCTTTCAAAGGTTCTGGATGTTCCTTTTGCAATTGCTGATGCCACAACTATTACCGAAGCAGGATATGTAGGCGATGATGTAGAAACCGTACTGGTACATCTCCTCCAGGCTTCCGACTATAATCTCGAAAAAGCCCAGCGTGGAATTGTTTATATCGATGAGATTGACAAAATCGCCCGTAAAAGTGAAGGCTCATCCATCACCAGAGATGTCTCGGGTGAAGGCGTTCAGCAGGCACTCCTCAAAATTCTTGAAGGAACTGTTGCCGGTGTTCCTCCAAAAGGTGGAAGAAAACACCTCGAACAAAGTGTAATTTATGTTAACACCAAAAACATCCTTTTTATTGTTGGCGGTGCATTTGAAGGAATCGAAAAGATAATTTCAAACCGAATCAACAAAAGTAAAATGGGATTTGGCGCAGATGCAATCGACACCAACCATCTCTCCGATGATGAACTTATTGGAATGGTAAAACCTGAAGATCTGCTTCGTTTTGGGCTTATCCCTGAACTTATCGGCAGAATACCCGTTTTGGCACCACTTCATTCACTGAGCAAAGAAGCACTTTCAATCATTCTGAACGAAACCAAAAATGCGATCCTTAAACAGTATAAAAAGATGTTTGCCATGGAAGACATTCAATTGGAATTTGACCCATTTGCAATTGATGCCATTGTGGAAAAAGCCATTGAACGGAAAACCGGTGCACGTGCACTAAGGTCGATCGTTGAAGAATTTATGGTTGATATCATGTTTGATCTCCCTGAAAGAAGAGAAATTGGGCAATGTATAATCACCCGCGATGTTGTTAATGGGGTTGGCGAACCCATCTATCTCGAAAGAGAAAAAAAATCAGCCTGACGCCCGTGATTAAGTTCAGGTCCGTCCTTCTGTTCCTGTTTTTGCTTCTGCTGACGGATAATATTCTGCCGCAGAATAAAATTTTGATTCCGATGGACCTGAACCAAACCGACCATTTAAAGGCATACGGTGTAACCTACCGTGCCCTTTCCAAAGGATATACTGCCGACTGGTTATTAAACTACCGCGGCGGTTCCTTCGCAATTGATTATTCCGACGATGTACTCCTCGACTGCCGCCTCCAGGGTGTTTATTTTGAACAGCTTGACCCCGGTGCCGCTGTGGATATCTACTCCTTTGTTCAGCAGGAAGATCAAAATATGGATGTTGTCAGGATGGAAAAAGCCCCAAAAGTGGCGGTTTATGTCCCTCCCGGTTTCCATCCCTGGGATGACGCTGTTACCCTCGCACTTGAATACTCAGGAATTCCCTACGATAAATTTTGGAATGAGGAGATTATCCGCGGTGATCTAAGCAAATACGACTGGCTCCACCTCCATCATGAAGATTTTACCGGGCAATATGGTAAGTTTTATGCCAGTTATGCAAACGCCCAATGGTATGTTGAAAACCAACGCCGATATGAAGCGGACGCAAAAAGACTCGGATATGCCAAGGTTTCAAATATGATGCTTGATGTGGCGAAGGGGATAAAAAGTTTTGTGGGATCAGGTGGTTTTTTGTTTGCGATGTGTTCGGCTACCGATTCTTACGATATAGCTCTTTCAGCCGAAGGTTCTGACATTGTCGCCAATATGTTTGATGGTGACGCAGCAGACCCCCAGGCACAGTCAAAACTTGACTATGGAAGTACTCTCGCATTCACAGATTTTATACTCGAACAAAATCCCTATGTTTATGAATATAGCGATATTGATATCCAACCCACTGAAATACTCGATTTTGGGAATGATTATTTTACCCTTTTTGAATTTTCTGCCAAATATGACCCCGTCCCAACAATGTTAACCCAATGCCATACCAATGTGGTTAAAGGATTCATGGGACAGACAACCATGTTCCGCAGAAATCGTGTAAAAAAATCGGTGATTGTTCTCGGCGAGAGAAAAGACACAGATCAGTTAAAATACCTTCACGGGACTTTTGGCAGAGGTTTTTTCACATTCTATGGCGGCCATGACCCCGAAGACTATCAACATGCCGTCTCCGATCCCCCAACCGACCTCAACCTCTACAAAAATTCCCCTGGCTACAGGCTAATCCTGAATAATATCCTCTTCCCCGCAGCCAAAAAGAAAAAACAAAAAACTTAAAAGTGTTTTTAAGTTTTAAGAAGTCTTAGATCTATCAAATTTCCACCGATACTCCTGATATTCCAATTATTATTTTAAAAAGTTGGACAAATAGATAACAAAACTGGAAGGTCTCGGTACAACACCGAATTAAAAAGTATTTACCGCTTCTTCGATTGAGGAGACTGCTTTTATTTTCATACCGGTTTTCCCTTTGGTTTCGGGAAAATTGGCTTTTGGGATGATAGCGGATTCAAATCCAAGTTTTTCGGCTTCTTTTAGACGGGCAATTATTTGAGGGACACCCCGAATTTCACCACCAAGTCCCACTTCACCAATTACAATTATTCCCGGCGGAAGGGTCTTTTCTCTTGATGAGGAGATGATACTCATACATATTGGTAAATCAGAAGCAGGTTCATCAATTCTCATCCCACCCGATACATTAATAAATACATTTTTGTTTGAAAGGTTGATCTTGGCTCTTTTCTCAAGCACAGCAAGAAGTATTGAAAGTTTTCGCTGATCAAATCCACTGGTGATTCTTGATGGATTTCCAAAATAAGATGGAACCACAAGTGCCTGAACTTCTGTAAGAATTGCCCTTGTCCCTTCAAAAACGGCAGTTATACAACTGCCTGAATTAACAGTTTTGTCTTCATTCAGGAATACACCGGAAGGATTGGGAACCTCTTTTAATCCACTCCCCTGCATTTCAAATACACCAATTTCATTTGAACTGCCAAAACGATTTTTAACTGCACGAATTATTCTGAAAAGATTGTTGCCATCTCCCTCAAACTGAAGAACAGTATCCACCATGTGTTCAAGAATCGTTGGACCGGCAAGAGACCCCTCTTTTGTCACATGTCCGATCATTACAGCAGTTCTTCCCGTCGTTTTTGCATTTTCCATCAACGCATAAGCTGACTCCCTGATCTGTGAAACCGTCCCGGGTGAGCTCATCAACTCAGGATTGTGTACCGTCTGAATTGAATCGATTACAAAAAGCGAAGGTTCAGTATCATTTATAGCTGCAAGAATTTTGTGAAGATCGGTTTCGGCAAGGATGGTGATCAGGTCTGAAGTGACTCCAAGTCTTTCAGCTCTCATTTTGATTTGCTGGAGAGATTCTTCGCCGGTAACATATAAAGAAGGTTTGTTAAGAAGTGCAAGTGATTGCAGGAGAATTGTCGATTTACCGATTCCGGGTTCACCCCCCAACAAAATGACCGAACCGGGGACAAAGCCACCGCCAAGTGTTCTGTCGAGTTCCTGAATTCCGGATGAAAACCGTGAGACAGATGACGACTCTATTTTGTGAAGTTTACTGATGTTCAGAGGGCCACTATAACCCTGTTTCCCTTTTGCCTCCTGTTTAACCACAACCTCTTCACTAAAAGTATTCCAGGAATCACACTCGGGACACCTCCCAAGCCACCTGATACTCTCATATCCACAGGAAGCACAAACAAACTTCGTTTTTTCTTTTTTCAATATTCCTTCAGCCGTTTGATCTCGTCAAAAATGGCGGGAAGCACCTCACCCGAACGCCCCTTTATAAAGAGTCGTCTTCCGTGTTGGTGGTCAGAATCATCGATATTAATATCTACAACCATAGCACCCGAAGAGAGTGCAGCTGATGGCAGAAGTGCCGCGGGATAAACAACTCCCGAAGTACCAACTACAAGCATAACATCACACGACTCACATTGCTCCTCAGCGAGTTCATAAATCCCCTCAGGGAGGTTCTCACCAAACCAGACAACATCAGGCCTGACAAGCGCCCCACATTCGCAGTGGGGCGGTTTGCTGTCAGTAAGCTCAATTTCACCGTCATACCTTTTACCGCAGGCGGTGCATTTGTTTCGCGTAATATTTCCGTGAAGTTCGTAAACTCTCGAACTCCCGGCCCTTTGGTGGAGATTATCAACATTTTGGGTCACGATCGTCACATCAAGATACCTCTCCAATTCAACCAGGGCACGATGCCCGGCGTTTGGTTTGGAGTCGTTTATGATTCGCCTCCGGTACTGATACCATTCCCAAACAAGGTCAGGGTTTTTCATGAAAGAATCAAAATTTGCAAGTTCGTGTGCGCTGAATTTTTTCCAAAGACCATCATCCCCCCTGAATGTGGGGATTCCACTCTCTGCACTCACTCCCGAACCTGTAAAAACTACAATCTTCCTTGAATCTGCTAACTTGTTGATTAACTCCTTTTGAATTCTTATATCATAAGACATTAAAGTTTTGTTCTCCCGTAAAACTCAATATTTGTCTTCAAAAGATAAAGGTTTTACAAATCTTTTTTGTGACTTGTATTCCGATTTTGTTCAAAGTGGCGGAAGATTCAAAAAAACATCCAGCCGCACAATTAACTATTTCTCGTTCTTTATCTCATTTAATAGTTTTTTTGCTTCCGCAAGAACCGCAGCATCATCTTCATCGAGGAACGAGATGGTAGCAACTTTATTTAAATGTGTGCGTGCTTTTGCATACTGTTCATCTTCAATGTATGCTTTTCCAAGCTCAAGATGGAACATTCTGAAGTTGGGTCGAAGTTTAATCGCTGCATTAAGTTCTTTAATCGCAACATCAATATCACCCCAGCCGAGGCCAAGTGGAACTCTAACCAAATATGCTTTTTCACAAAGTTTATTGTGTGTCCTGCCAAGCACATAATGTGCAGTCGCCTGAACTTCACTACCGCCGTTACCAAGTTTAATCGCTTTTTCTACATCAGCTCTTGCGTCGTTTACATACCCGGGGCACTAAAAACACTTTTGAAGAGAGCAATTCTGCCGTTGGCAATTGCGCGTCTGAGGTAGTTGATCGATTTATCCGGTGCGAGTTTTATCGCTTTGTCAGCAAAGGTCTTCGCTTTTTCAAAATTTGCAAGCTGTGAGTTGCCGGAAGAATGTTCTCCAATATCGACATATGATCTGCTGAGTCTCCATTGAATTTCCCAATTATTGGGTGAAAGTTTGTCAGCAGCCTCAAATTTTTTCAGTGCGTCGGCGTTTTTGAACTGTTTTACCGCAAGTTTATCACCCTCTTCAACAAGTTTCTTCCAGTCTTGAGAGTAGATATTTCCTGCGGAAAAAAGGAAAAATAAAGCGAGCAAAAAATTAAAAGTTTTGGTCTGATTCATGCCTGATTGCCTCGTTTTTTTTGACATAATTAATTGATTATTGATTTTACTGCCTCTATAAGTTTTTCTTTGTCTATTGGCATCTGCACAAGTGCCCTCACGCCCCTCTCTCTGAACACCTCTTTATCCTCCTCTTCCTCACCTGATAATAAGATTATCGGAGTTTTAAAGTGACTTTCAATCGGATTAAACCGAATTAATAAATTGTTCACACGACATCAAAGGCATGTTTCTTCCGGCAATTATAAGAGCCGGAGCACTAACCTCGAGCATGTCAACAGCTTCATATCCGTTATCAACACTCATTAGCTCATATTCTTTGAACTCAGTTGTAAGCACCCGTCTTAACTCATTCTCCTCGTCGGGTTCTGAGTCCACAATAAGGATTGTATTCGCCGGAACGGGCAAGGTGAAGTGGAACTCACTTCCACTCTCTTCTTCCGAATAGAACCAGATCTCGCCGCCATGTTTCTCTACAATCTCTTTCACGAGAGTGAGACCAAACCCACTCCCTTTTTCTCCCTTTGTACCTTCTTTGGATACAAATTTATCAAGTGTAAAAAGGCGTGTTTTTTGGTCGGCTGAGATCCCCATACCGTGATCTTTTACAATAAACTCCACCTGTCTGGTGTTAAACAAACCGGCAGATATCTCAATCTTGCTGTTTTCGTAAGAAAATTTAATGGCATTATTGAGGAGATTTACAATCACCTGAGTTGTTAACCTTTCATCAGCATGGATATAAAGATCAAGCGGTACATCGATTATAATCTCAATATTTTTCCTGATGGCATTTCCAGTAAGTGCCGAAACACAATTGTGAACCAGTGCATGCACGGGCAACCGTTGCGTTTCCGGTTTCAACTTCCCTGTGCGAAGGCGTGACCAGTCGAGAAGATAATTGATAAATTGCAGCTGGCTGACCGAAGCCTCATAAATGTAAGTGAGATATTCGTTTTTTTCGTGTTCGGCAATGTCGGGCTCATTTAGAAGAATCTCTGCAAAACCGAGGATGCTGGTATATGGACCACGAAGATCATGAGAAAGAATATTTATAAAACGGTCTTTGGAATCGTTAAGCTTTTTAAGATTTGTCTCTGATTGTTCCAAATCAAACTGACGAAGTTTAAGTTTTGTAGTATCGGTAACAATCCCTGAAATACTCTCAGGATTACCTTTTGCATCCCTCCGGATATTAAGTTTCTCATGAACCCAGATAATTTCATCATCTTTTGCTACAAGGCGATATTCGAGACTGACTTTTTGCTGGGCATGATTGTTTTTTGCTTCATTTAACACTCGAAGTACATTTGTAACATCAGCCCTGTGAACGATTGAATAAAGTCGTCCCTGCATCTCATTAAGTTCAGCCGCAGTATAACCCGTTATTCTCTCAACTTGGTCGCTAAAACTTACAGGTGCGTTGGGATCTTGCGGGTTGTTCACTTTCCAGAGGAAAAACTCAATCTCATTGTGTACAGCTAAAATATCCTTAACTTCCACTGCTGTGAGACGGTTACCCGATGTTGTGAGGAAAAAACCGTAACCCGTAACTCCTTCCTCTTTTGGCACCAGATTAATAAATATTCCATTACCCCGAATCTCGTCAGAGAGAAATAACCCCGAGTAACCTTTTTTAAGGATCGATTCAATGTTAATTTCTTTACTATCAGAAGGCGTCCTGAATATCTCACGAAAATTCCGTCCCTTCAACGACTCTGCGGAGATACGTTTGCCGTTCCCCTTCTCGTCCACATTTTTTATGCGAAAACGGTCATCCAGATCAAGAATAAAATCGCTTTTTTGATGCATTTTTTGCAATCTTGAATTAATTAAAAATCATATTCAAAATAAATCAATTTTAGATCACTACAAAACATGGAATATATGCATTTTATTGGGTTTACCTGCAGGATCACCGAGGGGGTTATTTGGCTTTTTATTTGGCTGATTAGATACAGCGAAACATGGTAGAATTTCATTAGCACCTTTTTAACATGGTTTAACAATTGAATAATTCGCAAAGTTTTCACTGAACGGACCTATCTACACAAACAATTCGTGCATCCCTACCATAGAACTTGATATCCAATTTGTATTTTTCGTTTTGTTGTGCAATACATTCAATTACATGATCTATGAAAGTAATAGATTGGATTCGTCGCACAATATCTAATAAAATTTTCATCTCACTCTCGAACCGCTTCAATACCTCTATCTGCAGTGAGAAGAATTCATCAGGATGATAAGGATCATTTGGAGTACCTATCAGTTTTTCGAGCATTGTATATTTAGGCATTTGGTGGTGTTTTGAATAAAAGTATCCATTAGATGACCTTTCCCCAGGAATGTCTCATAACATCAACCATCTTCAAGAACTCGTTATCGTTTTTGTATTCATAGGGTAACAATGCTAAATTTTGATATCTGTCATTTACCAACGACTTCGTCCTTTCAAAGAGAATTTGCAGACTGAACTTGAAAAATCTGAAAAGTTTTCTGCTGATAGACATGGAATTCTCAAGTCCTTAAAAAGGGACACATCATCATTAACTGGCAAAAAAACAAATGTTTGCTGCCTTGATTTTGAAGTGTTGTTTATAGTGAAGATCAATTTGGCAATGCTATCCGACAGTCTCTCTGGATTTTTTGAATCGTCTGCTATATTAGTATGTTGATCTTTTATATAATCTTTTAAGAAATCCGAATTAATACTGAATTTATCACCACATCGATCTAGTAAACCTTTCTCTAATAATTCAAGAGTGAAACAGTTGGAATTAACATTCACAGCATCATTCGCAATACACCTCATTATATCGCGCTCTTCTTTTTCGAGAGAATTCCGATTTCTGAAAATAAGACTTGAGGGACAAATAACCTCGGCAATTCGTTTTGAGTCAAGTAAGAATTTCCAATACTTTCAGATAGAAAGGTACTCCAGATTTCAATAGACATCCTCAAACACTGATTCTAGATTTTGGCGATCTCCATCAACTAAACTGATCTCCGCAGTCCATATTGCTTCACAGCTTTCTTTTGAGATCGGCTTTAAAGATAAGTATTGATCTATACAATTCAGCTCCCTGATCCGGTCACAGAGCACAATGTCTCCCATGAGGTAGAACCCGCTACTAAAAAATTGAAGGGCGTTCTACCGTGTTGATTTGTTGACATTGAAAATTTCTTAGTCTCATGAATCCATTAGGATTATCAAATGAGTATCGGAATAAATACTCATACTCATCAATGAGAAGATAAATTGTTTTCTCAATAAGTTCAGAAAATAACAACACCACTTCTTCAAACATTTTTTGAATAATGACACCTTTAATAGACTGAAGTTCTTCATAAATTACTTCCCAATCTTCAGATGAGGAGACTTGTACACTTCTAATAATTAATTTGTCTTCAAAATAACCTAGAATATCCGGGTGATGGACTGTCCACCATCTTCTAAATAGATCAACAGTAAATTTATATACAGGTAATCCTTCATCCTCTTCCTGAAAAATAATTTTCTTTGCTATCAATAGATTTATTGAATCTGCTAATTTGGGCCTATATGCAATTAATTTTCGATCTGCCCACAGTTTCTGCAATTCATGAAATCCTACTCCTCTAGGGTAAAGCTCATCTTTGTTGTAGTGAGCAAGGCTCGTAATCAATACTGAAACTTCCTTAGGGTCTAATGGGCTAAATTGATTGTTTTGAAAAACATTTTCAGGTAATTTTTTAACAAGTGATTTGTCTGATGAATTTACTTTTCCTATCAATATTTCAATAACTCGTTCTAGTTCTGGATATCCAATCGTTCTTCGTTTATTCTCAACGGCGTAATAACCACAGAATTTACAGATTATCTGTATAAAATAAGGAATTCGGCCTGATAAGAACTGGATTTGATCGACCGCTTCTGGAGTGAAGGAAAGTTTATCATCAATTACACTAATCAGTTCCTCTGAAGCTTTTTCACTTATTTCGCTGACCTGATGTTCGATTGCGTTAACAAGTTGACCAGTTATTCCATATTTTGCATCCCCAAGTAATTGCTTTATGTCATAAGTTCCAGAGAAGATAAAACTCGCTTCCGAATCCAAAGTATACTGTCTGATTGTATGCAAGAAAGCTGAATTGATGGTGTTTCTATCCATAAGACTCTTAATAAACGAAAATTCGTCAACAAAAAATATAGGATACAGATTATTGTTTTTTAACAATTCCAATATTCGTTTGAAGTCTTTGAAACGAACTCTCTCATCTAACGAAAAATTGGACATCTCAATTTTATATTTAGTTGTTTTTTTAATTATTGTCTCATAGATTTGCCTGGTACAATATATAGTAGTAGAAATCTTGCGCATTTCCTGACTAGCCGCAACAGACAGATCCCAAAAAACGGAATGACCGTTTTTCAACTCCATTTATTGTAAATATTTCACCATCGATATCCTCCATTAAGTAAGTCAATATTGAGCTTTTCCCCGTTCTTGTTAACCCATACAGAACATATGACTTATATCTTTCAACCGACAAATAGTGCCGCGAAAGATCAGCGATAAGTTCTTTCCTGCCTTTGAATAATTCGTAAATAGGTACTCTGCCATCATTCCATATAATATCTTCATAAGTTAGATAAGTAGTAAGTTCTCTCTCAACGGTGAAAAAGAACCTTTTGCCCGGGATCAGATTGCCTTGATAGAGTGCTTCAATAAAAATACCAATTTCAATTGCATTTGAATCCCCTAACACCTCAGATGGAATATCAACATTAAGTGCTGCTTTTGTTTGAGCAGGAATTTCATCTTTTTTTCTCAATTCGATAAGCAGCTTTCTCATCAAATTCGATGGATTCAAATTCAATATCAATATTGAAACCCTCGGCTGTAATTTCACCAATATTAGAGATTAAAAGAGAACAGTATAGCATCCATCCAATTCCACAAAATAAGGAGGATCAATATATATTATCAAACCTGATAGAGGTTGTATTTTTTCTTCGAGCAAAGAATCGATAGATTTTTGCCATTGTTCAAAAGAGGGAAGAAAGAGTCCTGCCAAAAATGTAGTATTGGAGTCTATAAATTCTATTTGCTTTTCAAGAATCTTACGACTTTGTGCAGAAAACAATTCCTTCTTGGGGTTCTGAGGGATAAGGTTGCAAATGGTAATAATTTTTTCAGTCGCTTTGTAAATTTCTATCTCTGTTTCGCTCAGCAATCTAAGATATTCATTTAGTTGGGTCCAAACTATATTTAATCTCTGCAAATATTGATGGATTAAATCCTAGGTTCTGTAACTTTGTGAAATTAGATTGAAACGAAGCAGTACTAATTTTTGCGTAATTCAAATGCTTTCCTGAAAAATTGATTTGGCCTTAAACTACTATCAATCGAAAATCCACCTATTTGATTTACTATGTCATAAATCCTCGACTGCTTCTTTTATCATCTCCGAAGCCATTAAAATGCCGTGCCCTTCGGGAGATTAGCTAAATTATTCCAAGCTTGTAGGCTTGCTGATCCAATATTTAGAATCGCCTCATATGCAATTTTTTTTTTAACCTCTGATTCTTTACTCCGAATGCAAAACTTGAACGCATCTGAGAATTCATAACTGAATAGTTCTGGAAAGTTAATCTTCTCCTCTTTTAATATAGTAAGTAGCTATATTCAACTTCAAATAATTAGCTAGAATAACTAGTAAGTATCTTGCTGAGATATTGGACAGTTGGTTGAGTGCTTCAATGTAATAACTACTAGCGCTATCTTTCAAACGAATAAGTGAGGCAATGTCGAATTCGTTCTGTCCGATTTTATTTACGTAATTGTTGTACAACGAATTCCCTTTTAGTATGGCGTAAAAAGCAACTGCTTCTTGATAATCCTCAATACTATAACTTCCTATATTTAATTCACTGAATGCTTTTGCTGCCTCTAGATAAAGTGGATATCGTTCTGAAACGTCAATTCCTGTGTCTCCTTTGCTTCTTCTAGTAGCTTGCCGGCGAGGTAGGAGTCACTCCAATTTGTTTCGTAAAATTTCCAAATTAGTATAGTTATGCTCTTTAATATCTATGTCAATCAATTTGCTGATAGGTGCTTGATCTTCTAACTGAAAATCAATTAACAGATGTTCGTTAGATGCTAATTCATCAATCGATCCATCTTTAGGATCAAACTTTTGCTCTATTTGAAGTAATAATGTTTTACTATAAGAATTATCAGGATTATACATTAATGCCTTTTTGAGATAATCCATAGCAACCTGATAGTTGTCTGATGTGATCAAAACTAACCTGGTCAATTCGGTATAGAGGTGGCTCAAATTGTTTGGGCTAGACTTAGTTTTTTCATTAAAAGCGATTAAATCCTTATAAGCCTGCAATGACTCAGCCAATTTATTCATGGAAGCATATATTTGAGCTTTCTTTAGAAGCCAAACTACTTCTGTACTTTTTGCGGCAGATTATTCATCAATTCTGTTTCGAGTTTTCAAGTGCTGCATCATAATGTGAGCTTTTATCAAATCATTCAGTTGTTTCTCTAGACGTCGACTCTCGATAATTCATCGATTGATGCCCTAATTTCATTTTCAAATTTACTTTGGCAGGAGTTGCATTCTCCTTAAATCTTTTTGATTAACTTTAACAAATGTTTTAGTTTCTGAGCATCTTCCATATATGGTCTTAAAGAACCAAACCAAACTTATTGCTATCCCTAATTCTGAATTAGAAATCAGACTTTCTAAAACCTGAAGAATTTCACCAATTTTTTTGGTTTATAAGCGATTAGTCCGATCGCCTTTTTCCTTTTCCTTCATAATACATTTTATGTATTGGAATAATGGATCTGGCTCAAACCGACTTAGCTCTTCTATTAAATCATCACCAATTACGTTTTTATTTGGAACATAAATTTCGGGATAAAATATATCCGTTGCAGTGCATGCCGTTTTATGAACTCGAATAATCTGAGCGTTTGGTTCAATGAATAAATCCACTTTTGAGTTGTGATACTCGAGTATTGTTTCATCAATTTTGTTAAAAATATTCTCAAGCCTCGAATTTTTATCCAAATTCAATTGGGGAAATGATCCTAGAGTGTTTTTTCGTCTAAATTAGTATACTTTCTCACCACATCCCATCCCCCAATCAACTTGTCAAGAAAACGGTTAATTGAACCACTTTCGTTTTTAATTAAAACATGAAAGTCACCAATCTCAATAACTGTACCTTCAGGCTCTTTACCCGTGGTTAGATAAAGTTTGATAAAATCACCCTCTCTAATATCTTTTCTAAATAAATCAAACATACTATTACTTTCCAACTTAAATTCTTTTTTAGTTAATTACTTTATTATAAGTGCATTTTTTGATTTTGGGACAAAATCCTCGCTAAATCGATCTCGTGAAAAACGCACGTTTATAACTTCATTCATCTACAAGGAATGTTTGATCAGGCAATTTGAAGTACTTCCATTTTATATAGTGAAATATTTCTAAAAACGCTTTCAAATACTCTGTCATCCCTAAAAAAATTATTAATGACCGCTTTGGGATAATTCTGTAAACATATAGCAAACTTAATGTTAGTTGCAAAATGGATCTGTTTAGTAATCTTTTTAGAACAA
>JADJNX010000002.1 GCA_016714125.1 Ignavibacteriales bacterium
TGAAGAGTTCCCGATCCATTAAAAGGTTGGCATCACTTCCTCCAAGCCGAAATTTCCGGTTTAGGTTCCAGTCCACAGAATCGTGAATAGTGATAAATAAGAAGTTTAAATACCCGGATGATCAGGTGTTAAGAGTTCATACCGGTGTAAAATCTTCGTATGTCTCTCTCCTGATTGTTGCTCGGTATTAAGAGGCTTCCAGTTCCAAAAATATCCAAGAATCTCTAATAGAGCTCTTCGTCGAGGCGGGTCAGGGTTTGAAAAGATCCGGCTTCACCTGTCAATTGTAGCACTTTCAAGAACAACATTTACAACACTTCCACCCTGAATTAATCCAATATTCATTGTTATCGGGGTCAAGTCTCCCTGTTTTAGTTGGGAAGTACGTAGCCAGTAATGGATGTGCATTTATACCCCTTCCAGGAGATTCCGGGATGGAAGCCCTGCCAAAATTTCAAGTGTAAATGCTTTTGGTCCCGGGTGCGAGGAAAACAAACTTACCGGGTAAATGAAGAATCAAAACCATTCCACCTCTCACCCCTTTGGTACCTACAAATTTTTTGAACCACCCAAAGTTGTTTCTTCACAAGTCGTAAAACGACTGTAAAATCCCCAATCTCGGGATTGTTCTCGGCTATTTCGAGCAAATAAAGAAGAATAGCCATCCCTTGACGGTTATCAGCACCAAGTATCGTCTTTCCATCTGAAGATATCTTTCCTGTTTTTTCGTCAATTATTACTTTTATATTAGCGGTCGTTCTGGCAGTATCCATGTGCGAAGTAAGCATCATTTTACCGCCATTACCCTTTTTGATAATTATATTGCCTGTATTGCGCCCCGTCGCATGACGGCTATCTTATCTTCTGAAATAGTAACTGATTTGCCCGCAAGAAATGAGCGCACAAAATCGGCTACTGGTTTTCATTCTGTGATAACGCGTCAATTTTTACCAGAGATACAAATATCTCGATAAGTCTGTTTTTATCTATCGTAATCATTTTTCCTTTTAGGAAAAGTTGTAATGTTTATTACAAATTACGAATTAAATTTTTCGGAGTCAATAGGTAGTGAAAATTATTTTAACAAAATAACGATTTATTTACCCATAAATAGGCTAATTAACTCAATAATAATTATTATATTTCAATGTCTTTAAAATAATACTTGATACGTTTGTTTCCAGGTAAAGGCGAATTTTTCTTGAGGTGATAAAATGAAAAAATGTTTTTGGAATACTACTTTTAATCATTATTAATCCGGTTTATACCCAGACAACGATCAGTAATAACCCGTTCCCTGTAGTCTAAATCATCTAAATGGTGAAGTGATTGATTTGGCAACAACGAATGTATGCCATTTGGTCACGACATGAAGAAACAGTCTGATTCGTTATTACATGAGCAAAAGTTTTGACAGAGGTACTCAATGGAGCAGTGAATCGGTCTTTTGACTACGACTACGCTCAGCGGTGGAGAGGACCCCTACTCCAGGTGCCCAACATAAAAGGGTGATAACAATCGGCTACTGCTTTTATCAAAAGCGGATCAAATAAACAAACCTACTACAAATATTCAGATGATGGTGGCATCACCTGGACTCCAAACATCCTTCTAAGAGTTCACTCAAGCCCTTTCCACTTGACCTCTTACAGAATCTTTTCCGTGGTGCATCTCGGATCAGGTAAACTAATCTCACAAGTTCAAATGGATTCAGCACTTCCGGGACAAAACGAAGTACGGACAACGGAACCACCTGGCAGGTTGGATTACTTTGGGAACATCCGCATTCTTAAATCCTTCCTTTTAAGCATCGGAAATGGCAGTTTTACATGACAGGGCAACAACCCGGAACAATATCGGGCAAAAAATCTATTTTGTCAAGTATATTTCCAACAAACACCTGGCAAGACACAGTGATTGTGTATGAAGATACTTCTGTTGTGCTGTCGCTCCCCGCTTATACAAAGGTGAAAAATGACCTTTATATCTATTTCACAAAAACTTCAAAAGTTTTTGGTAAGTATAACAATTCAAATATTTATTATGTAAGAAGTGTTGATGAAGGAACCACATGGGGAACTCCTGTAAGGGTTACTTATTACCCCGGAGTAGAAGGGAATCTGAACCTCAATTCACAATCACTAAAGCCATACATTGTGTTTTCGAGTGACAGAAAATACTATTCGCGGGTTCAAAATATTTATCCTGGGCGAACGGAATTGAACTTGAAAGACAACTCAACTCCACAGTCATTTACGACTATAAATTAAATAAAGATTCAGTTTTGGCCGGCGATTCCAGTTAAAATAAAGGTGTTCACCGGTTCCAATCTCCCTAACAGGTGTAAAGTTATCGGGATTTTATAACGATTTATCCTATACACTTCAACTTTTTGATGATGGGAACCATAACGATTCACTTCCGGAGACAAAATTTTTTGGCAATTTTATCAAAGTTTTCAAAGCAGGTGATCTGTTAAGATTCACCATCTCCGCCCATAATTCGTTTGACACAAACAATAACACAACAATTTGTCATTTCCTGTCCACTTCCGGATCATCCAACCACTGCCGAGATCAAAACCGGTCGAATAACCCTCCCTTTTGATTATAAAGGGAATTCTTGCCGATATAAACGCCGGCTCAGGAACGGGAATGAAATTTGACTCTGTAAGCGCTGTTTTCTCCAGGGTTTTTATGATCTCAGGAATGATCGAATCGAACAATTGGGCAGCGGGACAATTAAGTGCATCAAGAATTGTGGATTTTCAGGCAGGTAAAGTTGGTTCCTGTTGACGACCCAAAATGGCATCTATAAAGTGGCGCTTCTGATTCTGTTTTTGGAACCTCGTGGCAGCAATGGAAAGGCAGTTTCCCTCGGTGCAAGATATTGGGATGGAAACAGTAACAATATTTACGACCTGATCGATCTGAATCAGAACGGAACCTGGGAGCTAAATGAGGATATGCCCGAATTTTTAGGACAGGTATCTTACTTCACTGTATATAACGATGGCGTTCCGATTGAGAGTTAAGAAGGTTTTCAGAATCTCCAAAAGGAATAGAAATAAAACAGACCATACGCCTTCCTTACGCCGAGGACTATGGCTCTCCGAGATGCAGTGTTTATCGGTATGAGATTTCAAAATGGGGAATCTATCCTCCCGGGTTGAAGATTTTATTTTTGGCATCGTGGAGTGACCCTGATCTCGGTGATGCAAATGATGACCTCGTAACGACGGATACCCTCAGGAATTCGGTTGTTTGTTATAATGAGGGGATGATCCAAATTATGGTGTAAATCCCCTGCAATATATAATACAATGCTCTTTGGAACTCCCTTTATATCCCAGGGATAAGTTTTACCGATGTCAATAATAACGGAACATTTGAAAACGGGAGTGGATATCCCCTCGATACCGCAGTAATTCCTCTGGGAAGTCCATTTTCTAATCAACTCTATCCGGTGCAATCAATAGCGGGATGAGAATTTCACAGCATTATATGCAATCGCACCCAACACATGGTGATCCAAATACTACACAGCAGGCACGAAATTATATGCTTGGGAAGAATCTGGTCGGGGAATATCTCAATCCGTGTACATGGACTTTTGGTGATGTCAGGGTGGCATAAATTGTTCACTGGTAGACCCTGTTTTTATCTATTCAGGAGATCCCGTTACAAACACGGGATGGATCAATAACACCGCCGTTGATCAGAGAACACTCGCCGCAAGTGACAGAATACCATTAAACAACTCAGGAACACTTACATACCACACAGCAATTATTGTCGGAAGTGGCAACTCGTCATTAAACTCAGTAGCTGTTACAAGAGCAAATGTTGATTCCATTTTTGCCGTATTGGGCGCCCAATACAACTATAACCAACTTCTTCGAAGGAAAGTGTATCTCAGCTTCCCGGGGTATATGAATTATCCCAAAACTACCCAAATCCATTTAACCCAAACACTGTGATCAAGTTCAGTATCCCTGAAAATTCTTTTGTCACATTAAAAATATATGACAACACCGGGGCTCTGGTTAATACTCTCCTCAATCAGGAGATGAACCCGGAAATCATGAAGTTTCATTTTCGGGTAATACGCTCGCAAGTGGTGTATATTTTTATCGCCTCGAATGCGATAAATTCACTCAGACGAGGAAGATGATACTTATGAAGTAGAATTTCGGAGTTTCGGAACTTCAGAGCTTCAGTAATTCAGAGTTTCAGAGCTTCAGTACTTCAGAGCTTTAGTAATTCTGAGGTCCAAAAGTTCTAAGGTTCTAAAGTTCTCAAGTTCTGAGATTCCGAGGTTCCGAAGTTCTGAGGTTCTAAAGTTCTAAAGTTCTAAAGTTCTGAGGTTCTAAAGTTCCCAAGTTCTTACCCAAAACAACCCTCAACCGAGATACCTCTCACCGGTGTCATAGTTGAAAGTGAGGATTCGGGAGCCTTTTGGAATCTCAGGCAGTTTTTTTGATACTGCTGCAAGAGAAGCACCTGAAGAAACTCCTATGAACAATCCCTCCTCTTCCGCAGCTCTGCGGGTGAAGGAATATGCTTCGTCTTTTCCAACTGTGATAACTCCATCATAAATCCCAGT
Source organism: Ignavibacteriales bacterium (assembly GCA_016714125.1). GTDB lineage: Bacteria > Bacteroidota > Ignavibacteria > Ignavibacteriales > Ignavibacteriaceae > UTCHB3. The sequence goes on from JADJNX010000002.1 coordinate 4,606, forward strand.
ATTGAGAATTTTAGGAACAAACCCTGCACCAATTCCCTGAAGTGGATGTGGTGAAGGTTTTCCGCCGGACAAAACAGGCGACAATTCAGGTTCAACTGCATACACTTTAAGCGAAGGGAATTTCTCTTTTAGAATTTCAGCAACACCTGTGATATGTCCACCGGTTCCAACGCCCGTGATCAAATAATCAATCCCCGGGGAAATCATTTAATATCTCAAGTGCCGTGGTTTTTCTGTGGATTTCACTGTTTGCTTCATTTTCAAACTGCTGAGGCATCCATGAATTTGGAATTGACGAGATAAGTTCTTTGGCTTTTTCGATGGCGCCTGTCATTCCCTTTTCACGGGGTGTAAGTTCAAACGACGCACCATAAGCTGACATCAACCTTCTGCGCTCGATCGACATCGATTCGGGCATGACAAGGATTAATTTATAACCCTTAACCGCAGCTACCATGGCAAGACCTATTCCTGTGTTTCCGGAGGTGGGTTCTACTATGATACTTCCTTTTTTCAAGAGTCCTTTTTTCTCGGCATCTTCCACCATCGCGAGGGCGATTCTGTCTTTAATGCTTCCGCCGGGGTTGGCTCTTTCAAGTTTTATCCACACTTCGTAATCGTTGTTGAACAATTTATTCAATTTAAGATGAGGTGTGTTACCTATTGTTTCAAGAATATTATTGTACTTCATTTTTTACTCCATTGTTAAATTACAAAATCAAGATAGGGTTCATGGTGACCGTTTTGTTTTAATCGCACTTCACTTTTATGATAAACTACAGAATTTGCCGGCACACTCTCAGTGATCCAGGCGTTACCACCTATTACACTTTTTTCTCCAATCACGGTATTTCCTCCCAGAATAACAGCCTGAGCGTAAATCACAACATTATTTTCAATCGTTGGATGCCTCTTGATTGAAGCAAATGATTTATCAACGCTTAAAGCTCCAAGAGTAACACCCTGATAAATTTTTACATCGTTTCCGATTATGGTGGTCTCCCCTATTACAATTCCGGTACCGTGATCTATGCAGAATCTCTCACCGATTCCCGCTCCGGGGTGGATATCGATACCCGTTTTTTCATGAGCATATTCTGAGAGAATCCTTGGGATGACAGGAACTCCAAGCAAAAAGAGTTCATGGGCTATCCTGTAAATTGTAATTGCATAAAAACCGGGATATGCCAGGATTACCTCATCAGTACTTCTGGCAGCCGGGTCACCTTTATATATTGCTTCTGCATCCATGTCGAGACTTCTAATGATGGAGGGAAGAGTGGATGCGAAATCATCAGTTATTGAGTCCACCAGTTCCTTCTCATCAATTACTGAAGCAAGAAGTTTCCTCAAATCATACATCAACAAGACTGTTGATGATATTATCTCCTCAACAATCCCAAAAGATTTCTCGGAATATTGTGGGAACGCCAGTTTTAGAAACTTGTCAATGAACTTCCTGCTTTCATCCTTTAAAGGTAGCAGGCACTGATGACCTTCGTATTTTTTAATTACTTGCTGTGCAAACTCTACAATTGCTGTGTTCATAGTGTTATATGGTTTTATGCCAAAGATGGCATACTGATAAAATTAGTTTGTTTAAATTTTGATTGGTGTTATCGTTCGCTAATGGAATTAGCAACAACAACAGAGGCAACAGCAACAATGGCTGTTGAAAGAAGAGTGGAAGCCTTTTGGCGTGGCTTCAATTGTGATGTGGTTAAAGTTTATTGAGTGTTTCATTTTTCGATAATTAATGAACTAAATGTAACAGTCTTACATATAAGTTATAACATTAAAAGCGGGGTTACAGTTCCTTAGATTGGAAACAAAATAGTAAAATTAATGAAGTATCACTTTTCACTCTATTTTGTATTTTAGGGGGAATGATTTTAAGTAAATGCAAATTGATGAATAATTCACCCGGCATCATCAGATTTTGTCTCGTTCTGTTTATTTTGCTCTCTATTGGGTCAATTGCCCAGAAAAATGGTGTTCGATTAAACTCAAAAGCGACTCAAAATGTAAATTTCAGCGGAACAGACCCTACCGAAGTTCTGGTTATTGTGAACAGAGCAGTCGAGGATTCTCTGGGAATTGGGAGACGCTATTGTGAGATATACAACATCCCTTCATCAAATATGGTTTTTCTTGATATTCCCCAGCGGGAGTTGATTGATGGTCAGTGGGTGGAAGTGATCAGGAACAATGAAATTATTTTCGATTTAACCCCGTCCGACATCAGCAACCACTCTTGGCGATATTTTAAGAAGAATATTTATGAACCTGTTAAAAATCATCTTCAAAACAACTACTTAAACGGTGTACCTCTCGCCGAAAAGATAAAATACATTGTCATTTTTAAGGTGTACCATATAAAATTGCCCCTCACTTTGAATACAGTTATCTCGACGATGGAGGACGAACTGCAGTGAGTGTGGATGCTCTCCTCTCAATCGCATTTCAGGAAAATTTGTCGGGATTTGATTTTCTGAATCTCTTCGCTTCACCTCACGCAGAACAGCCAAATCCTTACTACAACATCGAAATTGAATACTCCGGCAACCATAAATTTAGAAGTAATTATTATCAAAATGCCTCTGGAATAAAACTCTCTTATCTTGTTTCCAGGATTGATGGGGTTAATAATGAAGCTGTTTCATCCCTCATTGAGAGGAATGTTATTCGTGATCTAAGTGGGAATAACATTTTTGTCCTCGACTACCACGACTCAACATCGTATCAAGGCAAGCTCCATGCTGCAGATGATTCTTACAAAGCTGCTTTTCGGTTAAATCAACTCGGCTACGATTTTATCTATGAAAAAACGAAACGAAGACTTTATAAATTTGACAAAAAAGTTGTCGGTTATATGTCCAGCGGGAAACATGCAGGCATGCCGATAAAAACACCCTACATCATGAGAGATAGTGGTACCGTTTTTGCGGCAGGTTCTGTTGTCTCAACTGTAGAAAGTTTTAGCGCGTTTTTTGCCGACAGTATTGGGGCTGCTTCCAGCCGACAGGACAACATGGCGGTTGTTACTGAATATATGGATGCAGGATTCTCCGGAGGTGCTGGTAACAGCTACGAACCATTCACTTCCTCGATTATCAGTGATTCCATCTTTTTCCCTGCTTATGCTGCGGGTTACAATCTTGTGGATGCTGCTTATATGGCAATGCCTTTTCTTGGGTTCAGAAATGTGGTTTATGGTGATCCTTTTATGCATATTAGCCTGGGGAAACAGACCATTAATAGTGAAAGTCAACTTTCAGATACTCTCCTGTTCATGGGTGAAGTAACGGTGGCACCCGGAACAATGGTCAAATTAGCAGACAATTCCCATCTTAAGTTTAGACATCTGGGATACCTGCAAAACAAAGGATTTTTAACTATTGGTGAAAATGTCTCGATTTCAGGAACAACCCGTCTAAAATCCCTTCTGCTCGACAATTCAGGATTAAATCCAAAATTATTGTGGGCTTCTACCACCGATACACGACCCGGCTCAACTTTCAGAATTTACCGGAAGACCGGTTTGGAAAATTGGAATTTGATCGACTCAACTCTCTCACTAACTTATACCGACAATTTTATCTCAATCCCGGATGTCATTAAAGAAGGACTCTCTGTTCTTTACAGAGTAACCGGTTATGATGCTGGAAATGAATCTCTTCCCACTAACGAAGTGACTCTTCATGATGGACTTGGTGACAACATATTTCAGAAGGAAAATGGATTTGCTCTCTCAAATGTTTACCCAAATCCATTCAACTCAGTTCTAAAAATAAAATATATAGTTCCACCCGGAACCGGTCATGATAAATACAAATTATCAGTTTTTGACATCCTTGGGAGTGAAATTGCCATTCTCCCAAATAACCAAACGGCATCCACCATTCACGAAACTTCGTTTATTGCAAATGGTCTGGCGAGTGGAGTCTATTTCATCGTATTGACCACCGAAAAATCAATAATTGCTAAAAAAGTAATCCTGTTAAGGTAACTCACTGTTTAAGCGGTTTCTGAAAAAGAAATCGGTTTTCGTTATATTTACGAATGTGTAATATTTATTTTAGAGAAAAGAAGAAGTAAATGCAACTGAAACTTGTGAAAAGAGTTATTGGAGACCCAAAAGAGTTTTATAAACTGGTCGGAAATTATGAAAAAAGGATGGGGAAATATACTTCCGCAAAATATGGTCTCTCAAGATTCCCCACAGTAAACATATTGGATATTTTCCCCGATTTGGATATTACCATAAAAAACTATACCTACCTGACAGGTACCTCAATGGTCACTGATATCGCACTACTTTCATTGTTGGCAAAATCAAAACCCGATTGTGATTACATGGAGATTGGATCGTGGAGGGGTGAATCCATTTCAAATGTAGCTGTGTATGCAAAATCATGCCTTTCATTTACTCTCTCAAAAGAAGATATTATCAGCTATGGGTGGGGTGAAAGAGTTGCCGAGATGGAAGGTTTTTTCACACAGAATATCCCAAACCTTACAGTCATTCATGCCGACTCTGCCAAATTTGACTTCTCCACTCTCAATAAAAAATTTGATTTGATTTTTATCGATGGTGACCACTCCTATACAGGAGCATTGATTGATACACAAAATGCTTTTAAACTTTTGAAGGATCAAAATTCGACTATTGTTTGGCACGACTATGCATTTGATACCGAAGCAGTTCGCCACTCGGTTATGGCTGCCATACTTGATGGAACTCCAAAAGAATTTCAAAAAAATTTATACCATGTTTCCAACACAATGTGTGCGATGTATTCACCAAAACATTTTAACTCGTATAATCTTGAGTCACCGGCAAAACCTGACAAAACTTTTACTGTTAATATTAAAGCAGAACGAATCTGAAAAATGAGCTTTCATACTATTACATTTAAGAAGAAACTTCCGATTGAGTTTAAAAAAGATCTTGAAAAAGTCTTTTTTTTCAACACCAATCAGACAAAACATCTTGAAGGCATCCAGAAGAGCATCGATTCTTATGGATTGATGAAAATTGTTGAGGATGGTAAATTTCTCACACTTGAGTTTGAAAAATCGAAACCGGAGTCTCTTTTTGCCCTTGATGGAGATGGATTTAATTCCTCATTTCTTGGAGTGATTTGTTATGAATTTAAAGGTGATATATGCGAGATTTACCATATTGCAGTTGATCCCGAGTGCACATTTGCGGGTAGTTTTGAACCTGAAATGATTACTTACAGACTTGTAGAAAAAGTCAGAAAAATTGCAATGGATCACAACTCAACAAAATTAAAATCCCCTATTCGGATAAATATATTAACATCAAACAAAAAATCCTTACCATCCTGGAATAATGAATTATATGGACTTACAGAAATTTGTTTCAAATTTTGAATCTGCAGTAGGTGGAGTGAAACCCGGTTCCCTGAATCCAAAAACTGTTTTCCATTCCGAAATCGAATGCTGGGATTCACTTGCCAATCTATCGGTACTCGCCATGATCGATATGGAATATAATGCTTCCATAAGAGCAGACGAGTTAATAGAATGTAAAACCATTGAGGATGTATTTAATCTGACAAATAGTTCACAAGATTAGTGTCAGGAATTAATAAAAAGTCCCAACATGGCTGAAATAAAAGGAATTAGCTACTATTTACCCAATGAGGTAGTAACCAATGAAAAACTCTCTGAGCTCTTTCCTGAATGGTCCGTTCAAAAAATAGCCGAAAAAGTTGGGATCAAAAAAAGATATATCGTTGATGATGATCAGTGTGCTTCCGATCTCGCTGTTGAAGCAGCCAACAAACTCTTTATAGATTTAAATATTTCACCGGAGTCGATAGATTTCATCCTGCTGTGCACTCAAAGCCCCGACTATTTCCTCCCGACAACAGCATGTCTTTTACAACACCGTCTTGGGCTGCCCACTACTGCCGGTGCACTTGATTTTAACCTCGGTTGTTCAGGATTTATCTATGGTCTTTCACTCGCTAATTCATTGATAAAAACCGGCGAAGCAAAAAATGTTTTGTTGATTACTGCTGAAACTTACAGCAAATTTATTGATGACAGAGATAAAGGAAATCGTACAATTTTTGGTGATGCTGCCGCTGCTTGCCTCATAGTTGACTCAGAAGAGGACAAATTATCTGCTTTTGTATATGGAACTGATGGAAGTGGTGGACAAAATCTCATCGTAAAATATGGCGGGATGCGGAACAGAAATGCGGCTGAAGCTGAAGAAGATTGTTTGGATGAAGAATCAGGACTTCTCCACCGAAAAGGTACTCTCGAAATGAAGGGAGCAGAAATTTTCAATTTTCCAATAAGAGTTGTTCCCTCTACTGCCCATGCCGTCCTTGATAAGGCGGGATTAGCGATTGACGATATCTCACTTTTTGTTTTTCATCAGGCAAACAAATACATCCTTGAGCATATCAGAAAAAAGATGGGAATTCCTGAAGATAAATTTTACTATTTTATGGAAAACTGCGGAAACACCGTTTCTTCAACAATTCCAATCGCACTCCACCACGCAATGAAAGAGAAGAATTTAAAGGACGGAGATAAAATTATGCTGCTTGGATTTGGGGTTGGTTATTCGTGGGGTGGTTGTCTTTTAACTGTGTGATCAACTACCATCATATCATGGCTTCTTACTCAACAGCCGCTGATATTCCCTGATCATAACACCTGCATTTTTAATTATATCATACTCTTCCTCGGCAGTTTTTCTTGCCGCCAGGCTCATTCGTTTTCTTAATTCTTCATCCAAAATCAATATTTTTAACTTCTCGACTATTGGATCAACCTCTTTAGGGGGAACAAGAAACCCCGCTTCTCCATCTTTAAATAAGTATTGAAGTCCACCAACCCTCGAGGCAATAATGGGATTTCCACATGCCATTGCTTCCACCGCCGAAACCCCAAATGTTTCACTGTCATCTGTTGAAGGATAAACTTCAATGTCCAATTCCTTGTGAATCTCATGAACTTTTTCATTCATTACATATCCCATAAATGTGACTTTGTCCATTATTCCCAAGGATTTCGCAAGATTTTTCATGGGCTCTTCATCCACTCCACTACCACATATTATGAGTTCAAGTTTTTTTTCAGGGAGTTCATTTGCAACTTGGGCAAAAGCACGGATTAAATACTCCTGTCCATATTTAGGCGAGACAAGTTTAATCATTCCGATTTTAATAACTTCACTTTTTCCTTTGACAACGGGATGAAATTTGTTAAAATCAACTCCAAAAGGAGTTATAATTATCTCTTTTTTTGTGTATTTTTTGGTCTCCTCGGCCATAAATCGACTTGTGGAAAAGATGGTATCTGCTTTGGAGAGTGTATATCTAAACACTTTTTTATGCAGTGGTGATCGATTGGGAAAACTAAACACATCCAGACCCCAGACTGACACAGCAAAAGGGTGTTTTCCGCTCAAAGCTCCCAAAAACCCATAACTCGAGGCATAGTGTGCATGAACGATGTCGGGGTTAATCTCTCTGATTAACTTTTTAAGTCTCTTCAGTTCAAGGAGATAACTCCCCTTCTTTAACGATCCTTCATCGCTTGCTGCAGTTTCATTTTCCACATTTCCCTCATGCACAATCACATTTTCAAATATCTCAAATGCCTTGGTAAAGCCAAATAGATGTACTTCAAAACCTGAGACTGATAATACATCAGCCCACTTTTTGGTGTGCGAAGATCGAAGGTCAGCAAGCATCAGGAGTTTTATTTTTTTCAACAAACCTCCTGATGCCATAACTGTAAATTGTTCATATTAATAATTCACACCAACATTATAGAAAAAGAAACTGTAGATGTCAGCAAGTTCTTCAATTGTCTGTGAAGTGCTTTTTCCTGCTCCATGCCCCGCTTTGGTTGTTACTCGAAGAACTATGGGATTTTTAGTTGAAGCATTTGCCTGCAATTCTGCTGCGAACTTAAACGAATGAGCCGGGAAAACCCTGTCGTCGTGATCAGCCGTTGTTATCAAAGTGGCAGGGTAAGTTACTCTTTTTTAACATTGTGAAGTGGTGAATATTTAATCAGGAATTCGAATTGATCCTTGTTATCACTTGAACCATATTCAGAAACCCACGCCCACCCGATGGTGAACTTGTGGAACCGAAGCATATCGAGAACACCCACTTGTGGAATTGCAACCTTACAAAGATCAGGTCTTTGTAACATCACGGCACCGACGAGCAAACCGCCGTTACTTCCACCATTTAAAGCAAGCCTTTCAGGGGAAGTATATCCACTTTTAATGAGATATTCGGCACCTGCTATATAATCATCAAACACATTTTGTTTCTTTTCAAGCATTCCGGCTTCATGCCAGGTTTTGCCATATTCTCCGCCGCCTCTTAGGCAAGCCATCGCATAAACTCCCCCGCTTTCGAGTAGAGGAATGATTGACACTCTGAATCCGGGAGTCATGGAAGCATTAAATCCACCGTAGGCATACAACATCGTTGGTGCTTTACCATCGAGTTTTAATCCCTTTTTGTGGACGATAAACATCGGAACTTCAGTTCCGTCTTTGCTTTTGTAGAAGATCTGTTTTGACTCAAACTGACTTGCATCAAATTTTAGTTTTGATTCTCTAAAAAGCTCCACTTTGTTTTCTGCAACCTTATACAACCAAATGGATGAAGGAACAGTAAACGAAGTGAATGAAAAAAAGACCTCTTTATCCTCCTGTTTTCCTCCAAAACCACTTACTGAACCGATTCCGGGAAGTGGAACATCATGAAGTTTTTTACCCTCAAGGGAATAAACTTCGGTGATGTTTTGGGCATCTTTCATATAGGTGACAATTAATTTGCCATCTATCAAAGAAATGCCATCAATAACTTCATTTTTGTTTGGGATTAATGTTTTTTTTCATTCAGATTCCACTTTTCAATGCTGTAATTTGGAGCATTTTTGTAGGTTGAAATGAAGAGATCACTCCCGACATTCCCGACTGCGGTATAGGTTGCCTCAAATTTATCCACTAAAGGAATAAATTTGTCGCCATTCTGAAGGTCTTTATAATAGAGCAGATTGTGTCTCGCTGAACCTTCCATAACATAAAGCAGAAGATATTTTTCATCATCTGTTACAGAAGCGCCATAAATTTCTTCGGGATTTGCCTTATTCTCATAAATGAGTTTATCCTCAGATTGTTTTGTGCCAAGTTTATGGTAAAACACTTTCTGGAATTCGTTTTTTCCTTTAAGCACTTCACCGGTTGGAGCATCGTAAGCTGAATAAAAGAAACCATCCTTATACCATGACATTCCTGAGAATTTTATCCACTCAAGGTGGTCAGTTAGTTCTTTACCAGTTTCAACTTCTTTTACAAAAAATTCATTCCAGTCGGACCCACCTTTGGAAATGGCATAACCACAATATTTCCCGTCATTTGAAATATAAATACCGGAAAGACTCGTAGTACCATCACTGGAAAGTTTGTTTGGATCGATAAATACACTTGGTTCACCCGTCAGACTGTTTTGGATATAGAGGATACTCTGTTCCTGAAGTCCGTCGTTTTTATAGAACATAAAATATTTACCCGCCTTAAATGGCTGTCCATATTTTTCATAGTTGAAGAGTTCGGTAAACCTGTTTTTCAACTTGTTACGGAAAGGGATGTTACCAAGATATCCCTGGGTAACTTTATTCTGTGCTTCAACCCATGCCTTGGTATCATCGGCATTGTCATCCTCGAGCCATCTATAAGGGTCAACTATCTCTTTACCATGGTAGTTTTCCTTTACATCATTTTTTTTGGTGTCAGGATATTTTAGTTGTGCCTGAGTTGTTGCAACAAAAGATACAAATGTCAAAAATATAAGGATCGTTTTCATTTTTCTCCGGTATTTTAAATTGATTATCTCATCAAAACCAGTTTTCGGGTCATCGAAAAATTACCTGAAACAAGTTTGTAAAAATATGTACCTGAGCTCAATTGTGTTGGCTCAAAATTTATCTCATGCGCTCCCGCTTCCATCGTCTCATTGATCAAAACAGCAACCTGTTCACCAAGTGAATTATAAACCGAAAGGTTTACCGGTCCTGCAACAGGTAGAGCAAAACGGATTACCGTTGATGGATTAAATGGATTTGGATAGTTCTGATATAGAGCATAATCGGTAATTATTCCAACTGCCATTGTCTGCAAAAGTGGATAGATTGTGATGGTTCCATCGTAATCTCTCTGCAAAAGTCTGTATCTATAACTTCCCGGCAGAAGGTCTTTGTCGATATATTCATAGTTGCAAAGTGCACAAATTCCTTCGCCTCTTATGAATGAGACCTCTTCCCATTTTTCGACTCCGGCTCTTGTTCTTTCTACCGTAAATCCTGCGTTGTTTATCGCATTAGCAACGGTGAAATCAAGGATTACAGTGTTTCCGTCAACAACTCCGTTAAATGAAATCAGTTCAACAGGAACTGCACTTGGATCGGTAAATTTCACCATGGTACCTGAATTACCGGCAAACCAGGCGGTTCCGGCATCAAGAGCAAACATATCATTAAATGTGTTTATCGTTTGACGGGGTTCCTCTTTCCAGGTAGCTCCCCCATCATTTGAAGTATAAACATAACCCGATGCACATGCCGCAAATGCAACTGTCCCGTTTGGACCTTTTACCATCGCTGTACTCCAAACTGTATTGTTGGGTATAACTGTGGAAGGAGTCCAGGTGATTCCGCTGTTTGAAGTATAATATGTGTTCCCTGAGGTGCCGGATGCAAAACCCACATTTCTGTCAACAAATGAGATACCATAACAACCGAGTCCACCAGCTCCAAACTGTTGAACCCAGGTGGTTCCACCATCTGTGGTTCTAAAAATTGTTTCACCTGTTCCGCAAATGAATGCATATGAAGTGTCAACGATATCAATATCCCAAGCGAGTGTTGTAGTTGGGAGATTTAACAGTGTCCAATTGGCTCCACCATCAACGGTTTTCATGATGTTACCGTTGCTTCCCGTTGCCATTCCATAAAGTGGTGTAATAAAATCAATGGCAATAAATTGATTTGTGGTGCCAAGTGCTGCGTTAAACTCAGTCCAGGTGGCTCCGGCATCTTTTGACATCACAATTCTGCTTGAATCGCACGCACCATAAATTGTGTTAACATCAGGAACCGAAATCTCATTTATTTTCCTGCCATTTGTCACACTCATCAAGGCTCCATGTGGTTCCACCATCACTGGTTCTCCCCATGAATCCTGAATTACCACAAACATATCCGTTCATGGCATCTGCAAAAGCAATGTCGTTTACGGTATTATTTGAAAATCTGTAACCCATCTCTACCCAGGTTGCCCCTGCATCGGTTGATTTGGCAATGTATCCCCTGCCTCCGTTGCTGAATACTGTGTTATCTCCATAAAAATCGACTGCATATTTAACTCCCGGACCACTTCCACCGGGAAGAATAAAGGAGTTCCATGTTACACCACCGTCAGTTGATCTGAATCCTACCGTATCGGTTCCAACTGCAACGCCAACACCTGCACTGTTAAAATCGATATCCCACAATATTCGAGAAGTTGAAGAAACTTCGTACAACTGAGTCCAGGTGGTTCCGCCATCAGTGGTTTTAATAATTCTGTGTTTTGCTCCCACCACAAATCCCGTGTTTGCGTTTGTAAACCTTACAGCTCTGTAATCAGCCGCAGTAATACTTCCGAGATTTACCTGTGCAAATGTTGCACCACCATCGGTTGATTTTAACACTGTTCCTGTGTTTCCTACAACAAATACAGTGTTTTGGTCAACTGCATAAACTCCATAAAGTGTTTTATTGGAAATTGAAGTGTTGCTTTGTGAGTACCAGCTTGATCCCCCGTCTGTGGTTTTGATTATGAATCCGTTAAAACCTACGGACCATCCAATCAAAGGTGTTGCGAAATGAATTCCATATTTTGTGGTATCGGGTGCATTTGTGATGGGTGTCCATGTTCCACCTCCATTGGTTGTGCGGTAAAATCCTCCACCAAGGGCGCCGGCTGCCCATCCGTTTAAGTCGTCGATAAAGTATAAATTTCTAAAAATCGATTCAGTAGTATCGAACAGGGTGACGTCCCAGTTGACTCCACCATCCGTGGAAAGGAAACATTGACCGTAATTGCTAAGTGCAATAAATTTGTTAACACCAAGAACCGACCCCGCATAAAGGTCGTTGGCTGTAGGATATGGATTGAGGGTTGTCCAGTTGGGTTGCCCGTTAAGCAAAGTTAACCCCACCAAAACAAAAATGAAAAAGTAGCTTTTACGCATAACTATTACCTCATTTTAACTGATTGATTTTAATCTCTTAGGATACACTCCATTCCCCTTGAATTTTGTTCACTCCTTGATCCTCTTCAACAATTGATCATCTGTTTAGGCTGTAATTTTTCTCACAATATTGATACTCAATTTACAAATTTTAAACTTTAAAACATTTAATTGATTAAAAACACATTTATAATTTGCATTTGATTAAATTTATTTTAATTATTCCTTTCATACTTAAAATTTTTTATTGAAGCCGGCAAATTCATAAATTCACTGCCGGAGATAATAAAGATCGACGAAAACCAAAAAACGAGGTTCACCGTGAAGATCAATCTTAACCGATTCAGAGTTACTGCTCCCGGAAAATTTAAACTCTCCAGCCATCCCGCCAATTATACGGCAAGGATGAAATCAAAAGAAGACGCGAAAGCAGACCTTGACGCCAACGTAAAATCGATGGCTGAAATGCAAGACATGATGTATGCCCACGACAAGTGGGGACTTCTGATACTTTTCCAGGCGATGGATGCCGCAGGTAAGGATGGTGCAATAAAGCATGTAATGAGTGGAGTTAATCCCCAGGGTACGCAAGTATTCAGTTTTAAGGTACCGTCGGCAGAGGAGCTTGACCACGATTATCTCTGGCGATATACCAAAGCTCTCCCTGAAAGAGGAAGAATTGGTATTTTCAATCGGTCATATTATGAAGAAGTATTGGTTGTAAAGGTTCACAACCTTCTTGAGGCAGAAAAACTCCCTGATCCAATCAGGAGAGATGATATCTGGAAAAACCGTTATACACAAATCAAAAATTTTGAGAAATATCTTAACGATAATGGAATAAAAGTTCTAAAGTTTTTCCTGAATGTGTCGAAAGATGAACAAAAGAGAAGATTCCTTGAAAGAATTGAGAATCCGGCAAAAAACTGGAAATTCTCTTCCTCGGATCTAAAGGAGAGAGGCTTCTGGGATCAATACCAAAAAGCGTATGAAGAGGCAATTGCCAACACTTCCACCAAATATGCCCCATGGCATATTATCCCCGCAGATAAAAAGTGGTTCGCAAGACTCGTCATTTCAGAGATTATCACCGAAAAACTAAAAGAACTAAAAGTTCACTACCCTGTTATCTCTGAAGCTCACAAACAAAATCTTGCCAGCTATAAAGATACGTTGATGGCGGAGGATAAAAGTCCTGTAACTTAAGAGAGAGGTATTAGGTATTAGGTATCAGGTATTATTTAATACCTAATTTACCTGAAGATTGGAAGATACTTTATACAAAAAAAAAGAACACGGATGATAGTCTCATCCGTGTTCTAATTATTAATAGCTTTCTGCGTTGAACCGCATCATCCGCGTTCTATCTAAAAATCCCCATCCGTGGAAATCTGTGATAATCCGTGTAATCCGCGTTCCATCTAAAATCTTATATTTTCGTAAATCTTAATCCTACTTAAGCAACAACATCTTTTTTGTAGATGTAAACTCACCGGCCTTAACTTCATACATGTAAAGTCCACTCGGAATGTCATTTGCATTAAATTCCACCTGATGGTAACCCGCAGGCATCGTTGAATTTAGAAGCTGAGCAACTTTTTGACCAAGTGTATTGTAAACACTTAATGAAACTTCACCCGCAACCGGAATCGCAAAACGAATCACAGTTGAAGGATTAAATGGATTTGGGTAGTTCTGTTCAAGATTATAAACCGTTGGATTGGATTCTCCTTCAACCACATTTGAATTAATTACAACATCAATTGGGTTTGAATAGCTAAATGAACCATCGAGGTCGATCTGTTTTAGTCTGTAGGAAACTTTCCCATTTAAGAGAGTTCTGTCTTCAAAAGAATAAAAAGTTGACGAGGTTGTAGTTCCGTTTCCGGCAACTTCTCCAATTTTAGCCCAGTCACCTGTAGTTTTTCTTTCAACTTCAAATGCTCTGTTGTTTAATTCAGTTGCAGTCATCCAGTTGAGCGTAACAAGTCCAACCGATACATTGGCAGTAAACGAAGCCAGTTCAACTGGAAGTGGTGCAAGTTCGGGTGGAATCATCGCTGCTGTTAGTCCAAACGCTGGATTAACTGTGTTTACTGTTCCCCACAATCCATTAGCAGAAGTTGCAGGATTTGGGAACAATGTACCGCTAAGGTTTCTTGCTTCAATTCTGCGAACACCAAGTGCATTATTGTTAGGAATAATCACACCCCATGAACCGGCAATTGCGTTAACGCTGTCGCTGTAAAATTGTGCATAAGAGTTGGCGATGGTATTTGCTGTTCCATCACTTTCAACAAAAGTTGCAGCTAAAGGTCTTCCTGTACCCAATTCATTATCATAGAGGACAACAAAACTTTTTGCAGGAACTGCAATTTCCATAAGTTGACAAGGAAGGACCTGAGGATCTTACAAAATCGCTGTCCGATCTTACAAAAATCACATTACCTGCTCCACTTGTGGTGGCCGTGTTAGTCGAAATTATAATCTGATTAAAATATCTGTAAGTTGAGCTCGGGGTTAACCCGGAAATTGTCGCAAAATATGCAAAAGGCATTCTTGCAGCGTTTGTGCCATTAATACCTTCAATAAATTTTGGTTGAATTGTAACATTCATGGTCTGACTGAACGACAAACCCGTAAACAACATCAATAAGGGGAGAATTTTTTTTAACATAATGTATCCATTTTTTGTAAATTTATGAATTTCCCGGCAACAAATCTCTATTTATTCCAAAAAGGAAATCCAATTAAACCACCCACAAAATACAATTAAACTTTACCATTAACAAGTTATCAAACTGTAAACAAAAAACCCGCCACATCTTGCAACATGGCGGGTTAAATAATTCAGGGAATTGTTATATAGTATTGAGCTAAATAATACCTGATACTTAATACATAATACCTGCGCAGCCCCTATTTCATTAAAGAGCATTTTTTTGATTGAGCTAAACTCACCTGCTTTTATCTCATAAAGATAAAGTCCGCTGGGGAGATTTGCTGCATCAAATGATACCTGATGATAACCTGATTCCATTGCTCAGTTGAGAAGTGTTGCCACTTTTTCACCAAGAGTATTGTAAATATTTAATGTTACAATATCTGAGGTTGGCAAAGAAAAACGAATGGTGGTAGATGGGTTAAATGGATTTGGATAATTCTGATCAAGCGCAAAGGTAGTCGGGGCAAGTTCCACCTCAACAACTGGTGAATACTCAAATGTACCATCGTTATCCACCTGACGGAGTCTGTATTGGATTTTGTTTCCTGTAACAGATTTATCGGTAAAATTATAGTATTTTGGTGAGTTTGCGGTACCATGCCCCTCAACAAATCCTATTTTCTGCCATGTTCCTGTTGCATTTCTTTCAACATCAAACCCGTTGTTGTCAACTTCAGTTGCCGTCTCCCAATTAAGATTTACAACACTTCCGGCAGCTCTCGCTGTGAAGGAGGTCAGCTCGACTGGGAGGGGGGCATCCTCTGAAGCCATTACAAACTCACTGAAACCGGTTAGACCTGAAATAAAATACTCATCTGTTGTTGCATCATAAGTCAGAGTCCCAACTAAAGTGAATGCACCTGTTCCGGTAGTTTCGCGTTTGTAGAGTTTGATCACCGCTGTTGCAGCATCCGGAATTCCGGTTAGACTGCTTGCCTTGAATCTGATAGAAGTACCTGCTCCAAACACAGTTCCCCCACCATCAATCACCCATCTATAACCTGAAACATTCGTTTCGACAATGCCGCTCACTGCTGCCGGTGTGCCTTCATAACGGGTTAATGTCACTGTTCCTTCCGTTGTAACACCAACAAAGTTGATCCGAACACCTGTGTTGATAAAACGATAGTTGTTTGAAGCTCTGGCAACCGCTTGAGTATAACTGCTTGAATAGGTTGAGTGGGAATGTGTACCTAAACCAGAAACAATATCTATGTTAAACATATCCCACTCGGTCGTCAATGTTGGAAAACCAGAAGCAGGATTGGTTATTACGCCTTGAGTGACGCGTGATTTTCTTTGGAGTGTTTTGTCCACTGTCGAATATCCACCTGAACCGGTCCAAGCCGAACCCGGATCTTCACCTATCCTGCCAAAAATCTCTATAGCGGAATCTGTTGATATCTTGTATAAAACAACAGCATCATCACCATTAAAATTTACTGCGCTATTTGTTTCGGCTGTTACTCCATCGGGCAAAGTTAATGCAGAACCCGAATTTTTGTATACCTTTGTAGAACCAGAGGCAAGAGTGCCTGTTAATGCTATATCAGATGAAGCAGTTGCTGAACCATTCGCATACAATTGTAATCTGTAGTCCGTAAGATCAACTTCCGCCCCGGTACCATTATATATTTCTATGTATTTGTTACTGGCGGATCCTCAACATACTCAGAGATGAACAAATCAGTTGGGGTACCCGGAATTCGAGTGATTGAATGAGAATTTGCAGCAGCAAAACTGTGTGCACCATTTGTGAAAGATTCTGCGATTGTCAAATCAGCGATAGCGTCACTGCTTCCTGATATTGTTCTTGCCAGTGTTGCATTATAAAAAACATCGGAAGTCAGAAATAGATAACTTGTACCGATCGGAAGCACTTTTGCAATTCCGGTGAAGGTGATGTCCTCACCCGATCCTGTTGAAACAGAAGTAAGATTCGATCCGATCTGTGCATCAGCACCATCAAGTGTAATGTCTGTTGAGTAAAACAGTTTCAATGAAGCAGGACCAAGATCCGCTGCCTGATATGTTCCAATTAATGTGGCAACCAATTGACTTAGTGTAACAGATGCACTTGTAACAGCGACCTGATATCTATATAAAATATTATCACTCATAGATGCGATAAAATTACCCGAACCCGGGTCAGTTCCTGTAATCGTAACTGTAGGCTGATTTCCGAAGCTAAAGGCTGATCCGATATTCGTAGTCCCATCGACCAATTGAACCTGGACACTTATACCATCATTCGCATCAACAGTTGCCGGAATAGTGATTCCAAATGAATAAACACCACTGGAATTAGTAGGGGTTATTGTACTGATGTCACTTACTGATGTCGTTCTATCACTTCCGTCAATTGTATAACTTTCGTCATAAGTTGGATTCGCATCGGTAATTGTTGCATCATACTTAAAGTTGTAACCTGAAACCAGATTATTGTACTGATCTTTTGCAGTAAGTGTTACCGTTCTCGTGGTATTTAGCGCTAAAGGAGCAGATATCGAAGCTGTCGAGTTTGCTGTTGGCGCACCTGCATTGATTACTTGTACAACCGATGCTGACCCATAGTTGGTTGCGTCAACAGCTACTGTTTTGCTCCCGAAGTTGTAAGAAGAGCATTACCAATTGATGGTTTAAGTTTAAGATTTCCGGCTGAAATGGTGTAATCAGCGGCGTCAAGACTTGTTCCGTTAACTTTCACTGCGGTAATAGCAGCGCGCCAGGTTGCATCGTCTGTAAAAGTAATATCGATATCATTATCGACAGTGTTATTTGTCCCGTCTGCGGTAAGAGTTGGGGCAGCACCGGCAAAAATATGAACTTTTGGAGCAGCAAAACTACCCTGCGTCGCAACGGCGGATGTAAAGGCAAATTTAATCGGTGTGGGTGTATTGATACTAATGTTGTTTCCAACACTTGCATTCTGATCAACATCAACTGTTAAAAACAGATATCCACTCCCAACTGCTAAGGCTTTTGAAAAAGCGAAATTTAATTGTTCTTCTGTGTCATTTGAAGCTGCAAGTGAAGCCAGGAGTTCATCTGTCCCCGGTTCCAAAGTTGAATTAGCCGAATAATATACTTTATATCCGTCGGTGCCAATATCAGAAGCCACAAATGATCCGATCACAGTAAATTCTGCACCTGTAAGCGTGGCAGGATTTCGAGATACCGTAAGCCCGACTCTGTAAAGAATATTATTTATTGAATTAACTGAGAACGCGTTTGTTGTTGGATCAGTTCCGGCGAAGTCAATCAAAGGATTTAGACCGGTTATGCTGAAAGCAGACCCTGTGTTGCTCGAACCATTTGCAAGTTGCACTTGAACTGAGAGTCCATCACCCTGATCGATACCGGAGGGAACTGCGATAGTGAAAGTAGCCACCCCGCTAGCGTTAGTGACTGCCACAACATCAACATCATTTGCGGTTGATGTTCTTGCTGTTCCATCGATTGTGTAACTTTCTCCTCGGGTTACATCAGTGTTTGTGACGGTTGCATCGTATTTAAAAATATAACCCGGGACCAAATTGTTGTACTGATCTTTTGCTGTTGCAGTCACAGTTCGGGTTGTATCCAGTGCCAGTCGGCAGAGGTTTATGCGGCCGTCGAATTGGTTGTGGGAACCCCCGCATTTATAACCTGAGAAACGGTTGCATTGTTATAACCCGTAGCTTCAATGGAAACAGATTTTGTTCCTGATGCGGTAAGAAGTGCATTCAAACCGGAGGGCTTTAATTGCAAATTTCCTGAACTAAGTACATAATCGGTTGTAACAGTAAATGCTGTACTTCCGATTTTTACAGCAGTAACTGCAGTTCGCCAGGCAGCATCTTCTGTGAAGGTAATGTCGATATCGTTGTCAACGGTGTTGGCTGTTGCGTCTGCGACAAGTGTTGGGGGTGTTAAACCTGAACTGGTGATTGCATTTGAATAACTGAAGTCATCCAGAAAGATATTTGCGACATTTCCGGTACTGGATACTCCATAAAACATATACGAATCAATATTTGCATCATTTACTACTGGGCTTTTGCCACTTCATCGCCAACAAGTATTCCATTTACCCAAATGTCAAATTTATTTGTCGCAATGGATTTAGCTCCACTTTTTGTATAATTAAGTGTACCTGTGATAGCACCCGATGCACCAAAACTCCATCTTATTCCTGTAAATGATTGCGCTCCCGCAAAAGTGCTATTATCACTATAAGTCGCACCATCACCAAGAAAAAAAGACCAAGCCCCGGAACTTGCACCTGTATTTTCACCACTCGAGTTACCAAATCTTACTCGAAAACTAATGATTGCTGCCTTACCGGCGGTGTAATCATAAACTGAAAATTTATTGACGGAAGTGGATGTCGGAGCAACCCCTCTTAAATAGGAGCCGGAACCAAATGCGATTGTTTGATTTTCAAGATTAAAACTTCCACCTCCAGAACCAACTCTGACTCTGTCCAACCCTGATGGGGCTGCTGGTAAAAAATCAAGATTTGCTGCATTTGTGTTGTGTACACCCGTACTTGTCCCGAAGTCGTAACTCCAGGGCTGCCCCAAACTCGTGGAGATGAGAAGGGATGTAAAAATGATAATTGAAGAGAATATTTTGATAAACATATCTTGCCTTTGTGCTGTTAATAAAAAAAACCTGACCTAACCTTTGTTAAAATTCAGTAACGGAACAAAATTCCGCACCGTTTAACACCATTTGAATAATCCATCTTCGGATTTTTAGATAATCTTGATCCATAGACATGAAATAAGTGCATGACTAATGAATTGAATTTGAAATTCAGAAATTGCCGGTTATGACAAAAAAGGAGAATTGTATTCTAAGAGTGAATAGCGTTGGCAGCCTTGTGGGCTGAATTTGTGGTTTTTTTGCTTAACGCAATTGGGAAAAGGCGTTATTCAAATATATAAAAGTATTAAATCATCTACAAGGACAATAGCGATTACTTTTGTTAAGAAAATATTAACAAAAAACCCGCCACATCTTGCAACATGGCGGGTTAAATAATTCAGGGAAAGTATTTATTTCATCAATAGCATTTTTTTGATTGAGCTAAACTCACCTGCCTTTATCTCATAAAGATAAAGACCGCTGGGGAGATTTGCCGCATCAAATGATACCTGATGATAACCTGATTCCAATGATCCGTTAAGAAGTGTTGCCACTTTTTCACCAAGTGTGTTGTAAACATTTAAGGTTACAACTGAAGTTGTTGGTAATGAAAAACGGATAACAGTTGCAGGGTTAAATGGATTTGGATAATTCTGATCAAGCGCAAAGGTTGTTGGGGCAAGTTCTACCTCAACAACCGGTGAATACTCAAAAGTACCATCGTTATCCACCTGACGGAGTCTGTACTGGATTTTATTTCCTGTTACAGATTTGTCGGTAAAATTATAGTATTTAGGAGAGTTTGCGGTACCATGACCCTCAACAAATCCTATCTTCTGCCAGGTTCCTGTTGAATTTCTCTCAACATCAAACCCGTTATTATCAACCTCAGTTGCAGTCTCCCAATTAAGATTTACAACACTTCCCGCAGCTCTCGCAGTGAAGGAAGTTAATTCGACTGGGAGGGCACCTGGTTCTCCACCTGTAAAATCGGAGAAAGAGGTTAGACCAGAAACAGACAGAATATTAGTTGCTGTGTTAACAGAACTTGAAGGTTCGCTCCAGCCAGTTACGGCGGAAAACTTACCAAGTTTTAAGTTAGCTTCATTAGCCGGTTCAGAAACATCAGCATCCAGATAGTTGAAAATCTACATCATAGTTAGGTGAAGTAATTCCTGATGCATTTAGTGACCAGTATCTATTTAAGAATAGACCACCTGAACCTTTTGCGGGATGCGAAGCATTTGAAACTTTTACACCGACATAAGCTGAAGAAAATGTTCCGGAATTTACAAGTAAAGTGACAGGAGAATATTCTACTGTACCTGAATTATCTCCAACCGGGAAAGTGAATAAATCAGGTGCTGTGAAAACTTTGCGTAATTCACCACCACCATTAGCAATAATCATCTTGGTTGCCGAAGGTGAAGAGATGCTGAGATTTGTAAGAGTAAGATTATTCGAACCCAAATCAAGATTCCCGGAAGTTATATCAACGGTCGTTGCAGTAGTTGATTGACTTAAAGTTACACCGGATGAATTATTAACTTTGAATGTACCTGTAATTGTTCCGGGAAGTGAAGCACTCGTAACCTGGGGAGCACTGCCATTGAACTCGTAAGTCGCATTTGCATTATAGGTTTTTGTTCCTGAAACAGTAATATTACCGGCCAGTCCAGATGCATCTCCAATTTTTAGTGTCCCACCAGAGGCCAAGGTGAAGGCTCCGGTGCCACTAATAACCTTATTTGATAAGTCTAAAACACCATTAACAGTTAAAGTCCCAGTATCATACGATAGATTGTCATTGAATGTGTAGGAGGCTGAACCATTAATGTTAATAGTGTGCTTAACTGCTGTCTTCGTCCCCCCAAGTGCAAGATTTTCCCGCTTCCCAATAAATTCAAAACTGGAGTTCCTGGTGAACCGCCGTTAATAATATTACCTCCACTGTTGTTTATGCTTCCTGAAATATTATAAATTGGACTTCCCGAGCCGTTCGTCAATGTCCAAGTACCTGATGATTCTATTATAACATCTCCCCCTATTGTATGTGTTGGAGCATTCGAAGTGGTCCCCCGAAGAATCCACTAGCTCCCATAATTTTAAATTTCCGTTGATTGTTACATTTGAATTTCCTGGATTTATTGCAATATTATTAATAATAAAGTTAGGATAAGTCCTGGCTTGCGCAAATCCACTCGAATTATTCATTTGAAAATTACTATTTGTATTTAGAGTACCGAATGTAAGCGCTGTAGGTTGTATGAGAATGAATCCATGTTCCACCACTTTCCATATCAAGAGTGAGGGAATGATTAAAAGACCCTGAAGTAATTTGTCCTCCAGTTTTAATCACCACTTTGGACCCTACGCCGGAAACTGTCCAAGTAGCTGATGCAGTCATTAAATGTCCGTTTTGGACGTTAAATGTTTGCCCGGCAGTTGTAAAGTTGATAGGATTCGAACCAGTGCCGTCAGTGTTCGAGAACCAACTTGCAGTTAAGTTAACATTGTCATTACCTTTTGAGTAAAATCTGCCCAAACCCGTTAAAGGCAAGGACCGTGAATAGAAAAAGTAGAAAAGTATATCTTTTTAACATATTTAATCCAATTATATATTAATAAATTTCAAAATTTTATGATCAAAGTTAAATAGCTCAATTTTAAGCTATTGTTAATAAAATGTAAAACTTGCTTTTGAGAAGATTAAATAGTTCCGTCGTGGGAGCAAGCAGTAACTGTTTTACGAAGACCAACACAAAAGTGCACAATCCATACAATTACCTTGCAAAATCCGGGAGGATTTTTATTGGGTGACTACTGCGGGTGCAGCAGCAAAAAAAAAGGGTGCATGTTTGGAAAAGGCACTTACAAAATTAGGCAATTATTGATTGACTCGCAAGGGAAAAGAATAATAGTATTGATTAATTTAATGTTAAGTTTTTGTGGAACAGGACGCCACTCCTGATACCTCTCCCACACTTGAGTGAAATTAAGTTTACTTCATTAGTAGCATTTTTTTAATCGCACTAAACTCACCTGCTTTTATCTCATAAAGATAAAGACCACTTGGGAGATTTGCCACATCAAATGATACCTGATGATAACCTGATTCCAGTGATCCGTTGAGAAGTGTTGCCACTTTTTCACCAAGTGTGTTGTAAACATTTAAGGTTACGACTGAGGCAGTTGGTAATGAAAAACGGATAGTTGTAGCCGGGTTAAATGGATTTGGATAATTCTGATCAAGCGCAAATGTTGTTGGGGCAAGTTCCACTTCAACTACATCTGAATATTCAAACGAACCATCATTATCCACCTGACGGAGTCTGTATTGGATTTTATTTCCCGTAACAGATTTATCGGTAAAATTATAGTATTTAGGTGAGTTTGCGGTTCCATGACCCTCAACAAATCCTATTTTCTGCCATGTTCCTGTTGAATTTCTTTCAACAACAAACCCGTTATTATCAACCTCGGTTTTTGTCTCCCAAGTAAGATTTATAACACTTCCCACAGTTCTCGCTGTGAAGGAAGTAAGTTCCACGGGGAGAGGGGAATCGCCTAAGTTAGTTGTGACAGTCCACCCTGTCTCATTCGTAAGAGTTTTCAATAGTGTATTAGTTACAGTCCGAACCTCAATCCGTTTGATATTTTGGCCGACCTGACAAACAAGAATATACGCTCCGGTTGTCAATGCTGTTGAGGTTGCACAAAGTAATGTACCACTCGTTGTAGCATCATATCCAAGTACAACATAGCGCTGAGTTAGATCGTAACCTGGAGCAGCAGAAAAACTACCGTTTAGATTAAAAGCTGAGGAGATGGAAAGAGGAGCAGTTAGTGCACTAGTTCTATAGTTTGAACCATCATAAGTCGGTCCCAATCTGTCGCTGTATTCAGCAACGTTGGAATTGTTGTTCCCTCTTTGGTAAATAATCCAGAAAGTTGAACTACTGGTTGGTGTGCCGGGAACTGAAGGACCAGCTGCATATGAAGTTGCGCTCACAAATGTAATTCCATTCCAACAATTATATTGATTGAATCCATTATATAATCTGTATTTTGCATCATTTGATGAATAACTTGAAAGTGTCATCAATACCGCACTTTCTGAAGTGCGGGCGGAGATATCCACATATCTAGGTCTAAGCGTCATAACCGCACTTTGCCCAAACCCGTTAAAGGCAAGGACCGTGAATAGAAAAAGTAAAAATGTATATCTTTTTAACATATTAAATCCGGTTATAGATGAATAAATTTTTATGATTAAATGCAAAACAACTTAGTTTTAAGCTATTGTTAAAAAAATGTAAAACTTGCTTTTGAGAAGATTAAATTGTTCCGATGTAGGAGCAAGTAGTAATTGTTTTAGTAAACCAACATAAAAATGCACATTTCACACAATTACCTTGCAAAATCCGGGAAGATTTTTATTGGGTGACTACCGCGGTTGCAGTAGCTAAAAATTGGGGTGCATGTTTGGAAAAGGCACTTACAAAATTAAGGGATTAATTTGCTACTAGCAAACAAAAAATGTAAAAGTATTGATTAAATTGATGTTAATTTTTTGTGGGGCTGTACCCCTCTCATTTTTTCATTTTGCTGACGGCTATCGAGACTCTACGAATATATAACCCGGCAAGCCGGGTATGAGGGTGGGAGATCGATAATGAGCTACGAATATCAATTCCGCTCCGCGGAAATTTTGGGGTCAATCCTGCAAATCCCGATTCAGAAAACCCTCTGCGGAAATCTCCCGAAGGGATGCCTTTGGCACGTTTAATCTGCGTGTATCTGCGTCCCCTATTCTCTTAATTTTGCTGACGGCTATCGAGACTCTACGAATATATAACCCGGCAAGCCGGGTATGAGGGGGTGGGAGATCGATAATGAGCTACGAATATCAATTCCGCTCCGCGGAAATTTTTGGGGTCAGTCCTGCAAATCCTTTAATCCTATAAATCCTGATTCAGACAGTATCCGCGTTAATCCGCCTAATCCGTTTCATCCGCGTTCTATCATAAAACCCTCAAAGTCGATTTTCCTCAAAATAACAGTGTGAATCCTGACCAAAAATCATTAAATTAATCCCGGCATTGAAAAATTTTTATCATACTATCATCATCAATAAAAACCTGAGACCACCATGTTACAAGGCTCTAATTTTCTCTTTGCACGCACAAAAATTCTATGCACACTCGGACCGGCAACCGCTGATAAATCGGTAATTGCTGAAATGATAAGGGCAGGAATGGATGGAGTGCGGCTCAACTTTTCACACGGCTCCTACGATTTTTTTGACAACCTGTTTGCTAACATCCATGAAGCATGTGTAAATGAATCCACTTCCCTTGCGGTACTCGCTGATCTACAGGGACCAAAAATCCGAATAGGTGAACTATCAGAACCTGAAATTGAAATCACCAATGGCGATTCGATTACAATTACTGTAAGGGATATTAAAGGTACCAAAGAGATTGTCTCCACCTCCTATAAACTTTTGGCACAGGATGCCAAGATTGGTGATATAATCCTGATCGATGACGGATTGATAAAACTTGAAGTAACTTCAAAAATGGACGATGCGGTTATTTGTGCGATAATCAATGGTGGAACACTCAAACCTAAAAAAAGGGATGAATCTGCCGGGAATGCACCTTTCAACCCCCTCGGTAACTGAACAGGATCTTAAAAACCTTGAATATGTGTTTAAAAAACATCGTGTGGATTTTGTTGCCCTCTCCTTTGTTCGTAGTGCTTCAGATATTATAAAACTGAGAGCCTGGATGGCAGAAAGAGGATTTGATGCACCAATCATTTCAAAAATTGAGATGAAAGAAGCGGTTGTAAATTTTGAATGGATATTAAAAGTATCAGACGGAATAATGGTGGCTCGTGGTGATCTGGGAGTTGAAATGGCTCCACATGAGGTACCTTTGATACAAAAAAACATAATAAAAAGATGCAACGCAGCCGGGAAACTGGTAATTACCGCCACCCAGATGCTTGAATCGATGGTTCACAATCCCATTCCAACCCGTGCAGAAGCTTCTGATGTTGCTAATGCAGTTTGGGACGGAACAGATGTTGTGATGCTTTCAGCCGAAACTTCCGTTGGTAAATTCCCTGTTCGAACAGTGGATACGATGAACCAGATTGTGAGAAGTGCCGGTTTACATGCAAATTGGACAAGATCAATCGACTTTGACGATTCCGATGAATTTGAAGATCAGCTTTTTGATTCGGTTAATAAAGGAATTGTGCAGATGAGCAAAGAAGTGGATGCTGCTGCAATAGTTGTATTCACCGAAAAAGGGCGAACTGCTCAAAAACTCTCAAAATACAGACCAAATGCAAGAATCATTGCAATATCCGACCAGTTTAATACAATGAACAAACTTTGTCTTTATTGGGGTGTCTCATCGATGTTTATGCCCGATCTTGATCGTGATTCCGAAGAACTTATCGCCGAGGCAACGGAGATTATAACACTAACAGGTCATGTTAAAAAAGGTGATGTGGTGATTTATACCTCAGGAGCCCCTGTTTCGGAAACCGGAAGAACAAACAAACTGAAGATATTTGTGATTTAGGCAAAAAATGCATGGAAAGTTAAATCACCACCCCGCCAAATGGTGGGAGGTGACTCATTCAAATAAAATTCGGTGTACACTCTGTCCCCGGTTTTGTGATATCGGCGAAGGTCAAAACGGATTCTGCTTCATACGAAAAAACCATGAAGGAGAATTAGTGACGATGGGTTATGGAAACACGACAGGTTTTGCAATTGATCCTATTGAGAAAAAACCGTTGAACCATTTTCTCCCTGCTTCCACAATTTTGTCATTTGGCACAGCAGGTTGTAACCTTGGTTGTAAATTCTGCCAAAACTGGTCAATCTCTAAGGCACAACTTGATCACGACAACTCGTTTTACTCATCCCCTACCGATGTGGTTTCGCTCGCAAAAAAATATTCAACTCCCTCAATAGCTTTTACTTACAATGATCCTGTAATCTTTGGTGAATTTGCCGCCGATATCACAAAAATTGCTCAAGAGGAAGGGGTTCACACAGTATTTGTAACCGCAGGATATATAACCAAAACTGCCCGGGATGAAGTTTTTGCCGGTGCCTCTGCCGCAAACATTGACCTGAAAGCTTTCAGCGAGAGGTTTTATAAAAATCTTGCTTACGCTTCTTTAAAAGAGGTGCTTGATACGATAGTTTGGGTGAAGGAAAAAACCAATATCTGGCTTGAACTTACCACCCTTTTAATTCCAGGAGAGAATGATTCTCCTGAAGAATTAAAATCGATGTCAAAATGGATAATCGAAAACCTTGGTGACAGGGTTCCCATCCATTTTACCGCTTTTCACCCCGATTTTAAGATTAGGGACATTCCTCCAACTCCTCCCAAATCCCTTAAAATTGCCAGAGAGATTGCTTTGGAAGCCGGACTTAAATATGTTTACACCGGGAATGTGCACGATCCCGAGGGTCAGACAACTTATTGCCCCGGATGTGGAGAAAAAGTAATCGAAAGAAACTGGCATACTGTAACAAAAAATCTACTTATCAATGGTAGTTGTCCATTTTGTTCAACAAAACTGGATGGTATCTTTTAATGTTAAGCCTCTCCTCGATTATTCTGGCTAAAAATGAAGAAAAGAATATTAAACGGTGCATAGAGTCTCAAATTGGGATTATTGATGAGATAATTGTTGTTATTGACTCGTCCACAACTGATAAAACCGAAGAGCTTGTTGATCAATTTCCGGGTGTTAAAAAGTTGATTACCGACTGGCGAGGATATGCCGAGACAAAACAAATCGGGGTTAAAGCCACCACAAATGACTGGATATTTTGGATCGATGCCGATGAGGCGATAACTCCCCGCTCCAAACTGAACTGCTAAAATGGAAAATGAAACCCCCTCAACGGGAGTATATTCTGTCCCCAGAAAAGCGTGGTTCCTTGGCAGATGGATCAAACACTGTGGATGGTATCCGGGGAGAGTGCCGCGACTTTTTAACAAAAATGAAGTGAAATTTAATGACAACCTTGTGCACGAGGGACTTGATTATGCCGACACTCCGGGAGAGTTAATAAATCCTCTAGATCACTTTACTGATCCCTCCTCCGAACATTATTATAACAAGTTTAACCACTATACTACCCTTGCTGCAGATCAGTTGTATCAAAAGGGAAAAAAGGGAGGAATTTTCTCCGCTTACATAAGAGCATTATCCGTATTTTTGAAAATGTACTTCCTGAAATTAGGTTTTCTCGATGGTGCTCAGGGCTTTATTCTCTCTTTTTACTCTATGAACTATGTATTTACCAAATATGTAAAACTCTGGGAACGAAATGATAGCAGGCATAATAGCTAATACCGGAAAAGAAAATATTGCGGTTGCAACCGAAACTGTTGCAGATGTGCTTAAATTTGAACGATTTTGAATGCCTCATAAGCGATACAATTTTTGAACTTGCTTCGCCGGAGATGAAGGCTAAATTTACTTTCCTTAATGATGTTGAACTCATCGAAAACTCCGACATTATCATCTCTCTTGGTGGTGATGGAACCCTTCTGAACACTGCCTCAATGACACTTGACAGCGGAAAACCGATTGCCGGAGTAAACTTTGGGAAACTCGGTTTCCTCACAGAAATAAATAAAGACACCCTTAACGAAACCTTCAGAGAAATCAGAAACGGGGAATATTTCCTCGAAGAACGAATTGTCCTGAAGGGAGTCAGTGACGATCTTAATCATTGCTCCGTGTTGGGAATAAACGATATAGTGATTGAAAAAGGTGGTTGGCCCAAAATGATGGCAATAAACCTTTATGCCAATGGTGAACTCGTTTCCGAATTCTCCGCTGATGGTTTGATAATTGCCACACCAACAGGATCAACAGGTTATTCACTTTCTGCCGGTGGACCAATCGTTAACCCCCGTGCAGATGTAATAGTGATCAGTCCCATTTGCCCACACAGCCTGACCATGCGTCCACTGGTTCTTCCTGCGGACATGGTAATTACTGTGCAGATCAACTCCCATCCTGTTAAATTTTCAATAAACTGTGACGGACAAAGAGTAAATGAATTATCCTCCCCCTTTTCGATCGACATATCAAAAGGAGAAAAACCGCTCAGACTGATTCGAAGTAAAAAATCGAGTTATTTTAATGTATTGCGGAACAAACTCTATTGGGGCATCGACGCCCGCGAGGGGAAAAACTGAACTCATTTACATCAGGAAATTAAAAATTTGTTTTAGGACATACAGAGAACGAAAGAATTAAATGAAACCTGTAGCTGCAAGGAAACATACTGAACTTAAACCATCTGCCTATAGATGGAAATGTAATCTATCAACATTTAAGTTTGAAACAACTGAAGAAATAGAACCTGTTGAAGGCATCATCGGTCAGGAAAGAGCAATTAAGGCTCTCAGGCTTGGTGTTGGTTTACATGCCTCAGGATATAATATATATATCGCGGGACTTGCGGGTACCGGAAAAGCCTCCACAGTAAGAAAAGTACTTGAACTGCTCGTGGACCAAAAGGCAAAACTTAAAGACTACTGTTATGTTAATAACTTCAGAAATCCCGATCAGCCTGTTCTCCTCACATTCCCTGCCGGGATGTCCCTTAAATTTAAATATGATGTAAATTCCCTCACGAGTCAACTTCGTGAAAGAATCCCACAAGTCCTTGAATCCGAAGTGCTGAATCAAAAAAGAAACGGTGTGTTAAACAAGTTTTCTGCTGCAGAAAGAGAACTTATCCAAAACTTTGAGGAGATGATTAACAAGGATGGACTTACTCTCGCACAGGTTCAGCAAGAGGATGGAGTAAGACCTGAAATCATGCCGGTGATCAATAAAAAAGCTGTTATGATAACCGAACTCGAAAATATGATTACCAAAGGGGAACTCACAAAAAAGAAAGCACAGGAAATCTACGGGAAATATGCTGCAAGGCAACAGGACCTGATGATTCTCGTAAAAAAACATGTAAAATTGTCGCAGGATCTGCAAACAGAAGTTAGAGAACTTGAAAAAAATGAAACAGAGGGACTTGTTCACGCAGCGATGACCCACCTCAGAGAGACTTACAAAGACAGCAAGACTTCAACCTGGCTCGACAGTTATGAAAAAGATATACTCGAAAATATTCCACTTTTTAAGGCGGCTCAGGCGGGAGGTGAAGCCTTCATTGAAAATTTCCCCATCGACCCTTTCCGGGTTTACGATGTTAACATCGTGCTCGATAATGCGGGAATAAATGAAGTGCCGGTTGTGATAGAAACAGCCCCCGGCATGACAACTCTTTTGGAAACATCGAAAGAATTTCTGAACGAAAAGGCAACTTTTACGCCGATTTTATGAATATTAAAGCCGGTTCAATGTTAAGGGCAAACGATGGTTTTTTGGTTCTTAGAGTGAGCCACCTTTTTGAAGCGCCGGGAGTATGGAAAACTTTAAAAAGAATCCTGACTTACATGGAACTTGATATTCAGGATAATCACATGTATTATCAGATGGCTCCCCTCTCCCTTAAACCCGAATCGATTCCCATCGATCTTAAAGTAATTTTGATTGGTAACTCTTACATCTACCAATATCTGGCAGAGCGCGAGGATGATTTTAAAAAGATTTTTAAGGTTAAAGCTGAGTTTGACTACGAAGTTGATAAAACAAAAGATATTCTGATCGAATATGCTCATGTAATCAAAAAAATTATTAGAGAGGAGAACCTGCGAGAGTTTCACAAGTCGGCAATTGCTTCTGTTATGGAGATTGCAGCGCGTTATGCAGGTTCAAAATTGAAACTCACTTCCCGCTTTTCGATGCTTGCAGATGTTGTTCGTGAAGCCTCTTTTTGGGCAGGTGAAGACGGTTCCACAAAAGTCCGTTCAGAGCATGTAAGAGAGGCCTATTTGAATGCGCGGGAACGCCATTCACTTTGGGAAGAAAAATATTCTGAAATGATTGAAAATGAAAGAATTTTGCTCGAAGTATCGGGGAAAAGCATTGGTCAGGTGAACGGACTGGCAGTTTACGGGAATGAACTTGTCGCTTTTGGTAAACCGGTAAGAATAAGTTCTGCTGCGGCACCCGGAAATGGTGTGATCATAAATGTTGAGAAGGAATCCGGACTCAGCGGTAAAACCCATGACAAGGCCATTCTGATTATAACAGGCTTCCTAAGAGAAACTTTTTCCCATCTTGTGCCCCTCTCGGTGGCAGCAACCATAGTTTTTGAACAATCTTATGGCAATATCGATGGCGATTCCGCTTCAATCGCAGAAGTTGCGGTTATTATCTCCGCTATTTCCAAACTTCCAATTGATCAGGGAATTGCAGTAACAGGGTCGATCAATCAAAAAGGAGAGATTCAGCCAATTGGTGGTGTAAATGAAAAAATTGAAGGATTTTACAGATCATGTAAAACAAAAGGTTTTACAAAACAGCAGGGAGTAATAATCCCGGCTTCAAATGTTGATGATCTGATGCTTGATGAAGAGATTCAGCTCGCCGCGAAAGAAGGAAATTTCCACATTTATCCGGTCGTTGGAATAAAAGATGCGTTGGAGATTCTCTTTGGTGTAAAAGCCGGCGACAAAAATGAGGAAGGCCACTATCAGAAAAATACAATTTATGGAATAACCGCTGACCAACTTAAAAGATGTATCATTTTGCCAAGGATCCGTTTTAAACTAAACAAACATCCTAAAACTGATACAAAAGATGCAACCCCGGCGGTTTAGTATTCGATAACCTGGAATTTTTCTTTTAAGAAGAGGATAAAAGGATCTGTTTCCACTTTTTCCTCTTCCTCCACAGGTTTCCGTTTTGCAAGGGATGCAAAAAATTTCTTTTCTTGATGGAAATTTGGTAATTGTGGAATGGACTCACTCTCCTGAAGGATATCGGGTTCAATAAACTCTTCAGGGGTTGGTTCCGCGATAAAATCAGGAACATCAATGTCAAAGTTCAAATCATTGTTGACTTCTGTAGTTTCTTCATTTGTAGTTTCCGTGCTGTTTTCCGGTACAGTTTTCTCAATCACCTCTTCGTTCTTCACAACAGGGATTTCGGGGATAACTACGGGTTCAGACTTTTTTTTTTCGTCCTCTGAAAATGAAGATATTGAGTGTTCGGGAGTGGGCAGATTCTGATTGCCTATTGCCGGAAGAGATGCCAGTTGGTGGACGAGTCCCGAAATTGTTTGGGAAGTCTCAAATCCTGTTATCTGTGAAAGGGCAAGTTCCGACCGTAGTTTGTGATTCTGTGAAAAACGCAATTCCGTTGTCAGTTTGCTGATATAATTCATAATCCTTAACAAATCACCTTCCGAGAAATGACCAGCAAGAGATTTGTATTTCTCAAAATAAACTGCGGCACTTTCAAGTAGTGAAGTATCCTTAACCGCGGCAACTGAAAGAATATTCCGGAAGTGTTCAAGTAGCCCGTTAAAAAAATCGAAGAAGCTCCAACCATTTTTATAAATCTTGTCGCACACCAAAAAAGGCATCTTAAAGTCTTTGGTAATGAGTGCATCAGTCACTTCAAAATAGATATCCTCATCAATAAAGTTAAAAACTTTAATCACCGATTCATAATCGATAACATCACCCGAATAAGCTGTCGCCTGATCAAAAAATGATTCTGCGTCACGCATTCCACCGTCTGCTTTTTTAGCAATCAAAGTGAGTGTTTTGTCGTCAATTGTGATATTTTCTTTGCTTGCAATATCACGCAGCCCGGCCTTTATTATATCAAGGGGGATTCGTCTAAAATCGTATCTTTGGCACCTTGAGATGATTGTAACAGGCACTTTATGTATATCTGTAGTGGCAAATATGAAGATTGTGTGGGCAGGTGGTTCTTCAAGCGTTTTGAGGAATGCGTTAAACGATTCCTTGGTAAGCATGTGAACCTCACCTATGATATACACTTTATATTTTGTGTTCACAGGTGCATATCTAACCGACTCGGTAAGTTGTCTCACTTCGTCAATTCCACGGTTTGAAGCCGCATCTATCTCTATAAAATCCATCGATTGTCCCGAAGAGATAGCCAGACAGTTGGCACAAACATTACAGGGTTCAGAATTTTCGGGATTTAAACAGTTAAGTGATTTTGCAATTATGCGTGCAGTGGTTGTTTTTCCAACACCTCTTGGACCCGTAAGAAGATAAGCATGCGCTATCCTTCCCCGTGCAATTGCATTTTTAAGAGTTACTGTAACATGGTCCTGACCAAGAACAGTATCAAATAACTGGGGTCTGTATTTTCGTGCGGAAACCTGAAAACTCATAAAATCACTTTACGGGGAATGGGATGGTCAAATTTGTAATTAAAACAGCTACCAATTGTTCAAGGTAAACCTTGTCGATTTCATCAAATGTGTTAAAACTTGTGCTATCGAGATCAAGCACTCCGATAAAGACAAAATCCTTAATAATTGGCACTACAATTTCGGAATTTGATTCTGAATCACAAGCTATATGCCCGGGAAATTTGTGGACATCAGGAACAATTTCAGTCAACAAAGTCTCTGCAACCTTTCCGCATACTCCCCTGCCAAACTGAATTTGGGTACAGGCAAGTTTTCCCTGAAAAGGTCCAAGTACCAGTTTCCCATTGTCAACGAGGTAAAATCCAACCCAACTGACATCAGAAAAAACCTGATTTACGACAGCCACAAAATTAGAGAGGGATGACAACCAGTGATCTTCCTGCTGAATTAAGTGGGGCATCTGTTCAAGAAGAATTTTATACCTCTCCTCTTTACTCTGCCCCAAAATCAATCCAGGATTTAATTCACTACTCATTATCAGTTATAACTCTCAAGTGACGCAGGACGGGTGGTTTTACCCGGAGCAGGAGGTGTAAGATTTGCCAGCTCACTTCTCTTTTGTGTTATAAACTCACTCCAGTGTGGAAAAACAATTGGAAGAGCATCACGCACCGACTCAACAGGAATTATGTTTAAGTCATTGGTGATATTTGCCCTGATTTCAGCCACATCAGCTTTGTTGTCAGCAGGGATCAAAATAGTTGTGTAACCATTTCTTCTTGCTGCAAGCAATTTTTCATTTAATCCACCAATCGGAAGAACTTCTCCCCTCAGGGTGATCTCACCTGTCATGGCAACAGCTTCATTCACAGGAATTCCGAGAAATGCAGAAAGCATTGC
Source organism: Ignavibacteriales bacterium (assembly GCA_016714125.1). Classification (GTDB taxonomy): domain Bacteria; phylum Bacteroidota; class Ignavibacteria; order Ignavibacteriales; family Ignavibacteriaceae; genus UTCHB3. The sequence continues at coordinate 38,492 of JADJNX010000002.1, forward strand.
CATCACCATTGTGATACCTGCTGAGGGACCATCTTTAGGAATGGCTCCTTCGGGAAGGTGAATATGTATCTCTTTGTTGAAAATAAAATCAGGAGAAAGACCAAAATATTCAGAATTCGACCTGATAAAACTAAGACCTGCCTGAGCGGATTCTTTCATCACATCACCGAGTTGACCTGTGAGTGTAAGTTTTTCTTTGCCGTGCATAACGGTAACATCCACTTTAAGGATATCACCACCAACGCTGGTCCAGGCGAGCCCGGTTACACTCCCAATTCGAGAAGTTTTGTCGTAAATATGTTTTTTTATATCTTGGAGCCCCCAGATATTTTTCAACAAGTTGCGGCGTAACGGTAATTTGTTTTTTTGCGTCTTTTGCAGAAGCCTGCAATTTGGCAACATAATCTTTTGCAACTTTTCGAAGAATGGCGGTAATTTCCCGCTCCATATTCCTGACACCCGACTCACGAGTGTAATTGGATATTAATTCGAGAATCGCCTCATCGTTAAATTTAATTCTTGCTTTAGTGAGACCATGGAGTTTTACTTGTTTTGGAATTATATGCCGTTTGGCAATCTCAAGTTTGTCAACTTCAAGATAACTAGACAGCTCAATTATCTCCATCCTGTCTTGAAGAGGCAGAGGTATATTATATCGAACATTTGCGGTGGTGATAAAAAGTACTTGAGAAAGATCGTAATCAACCTCCACATAGTGATCGTTGAACGCAAAATTTTGCTCGGGATCAAGCACCTCAAGCATGGCAGAAGAAGGATCACCTCTGAAATCAGAGCTTAATTTATCAATCTCATCGAGCAAAATCACCGGATTCACTGTCCCGGCCCGTTTCATCGCTTGTAATATTTTTCCCGGCATCGATCCGATATATGTCTTTCTATGGCCTCTGATCTCAGCTTCATCCCTGACACCGCCAAGAGAGATTCTTACAAAATTTCTGCCGAGGGCTCTTGCAATTGATCTTCCAAGTGAAGTTTTTCCCACTCCCGGAGGTCCAACGAGACAAAGAATTTGACCACGCATGTTTTTAACAAGATTTAAAACAGCGATATGCTCAATTATTCTCTCTTTTGGTTTTTCAAGTCCAAAATGGTCTTCATCAAGAATTTTCTGCACATGATTGATGTCAAGTTTGTCTTTTGTCCGTTTGATCCAGGGAACCGCGATAAGCCAGTCGAGATAATTCCTGATTACTGTATATTCCGGTGACATCGGAGGAATTTTTGCGAGTTTGTTATACTCTTCAATCGCTTTGTCAACAACCTGTTCAGGCATTCCGGCAGATTCGATACTTTCGAGTAGTTTCTCTTCCTCTGAAAGAGCATCATCTTCACCAAGCTCTTCCTGTAGAATTTTTATCTGTTCCTGAATGATAAATTTTCTTTGGGTTTTTGCAATATTTTCCTGAACCTTGTGGTCGATCTCTTTTTCAACTTTGAGAATCTCCACTTCACCCCTTAACAACTTGATCAATTCGTAATATTGATCTTTTAATTTGTTTTTTTTCAGGATCTTTAATTTACTGTCGATTGCCTGATTAACATTTGCTGCTGCAAAATAGAGTTTTCGGTCCGGCTCGGTTATATTTTCAAATGAAACCAGAGTTTCGGCATTGATATTTTTATTCAGAGATGCATAGTCCTTAAAAGCTGTCTCAGCCTGTCTTAACAGGGCTGTAAGCTCCGCATCATATACCGATTGCACTTCTTTGAGTTGAATCTCAGCTTCAAAATACTCAGTCTCACCGGTAAACCTTTTAATCCTGCCCATTACGAGACCGTCAACCACTATCTTCAAAAGCCCATTGGGCAGTTTCATAGTCTGAACAATTTTAGCAATGGTCCCCTCACGGTAAAGTTCATCAGGACCCGGTTCATCTATACCCGAATTTTTCTGGGCTGCGAGGAAAATAAGTTTGTGATGGTTTAACGCATAATTTACTGCATTAATTGAGAGGTCTCTTCCCACCATTACAGGTGAGATCATGTAAGGAAAAATTACGAGGTCCCTGAGAGGGAGAACCGGAATAATTTCGGGTATCTCCACGGTAATGCTTTGTTCTTCTAACTCTTTAACGGGTTTGTTCATATTCTGCTATTTTGTGAAAAATCTAACCTGTAAAATACCAATAACCAGCGGCTTATTCAAGGCACTCTTTTAGGAGTGGAAATTAAATTTTTTTTGGTGATATTGGGTAATGATTTTTGACTCTATTTAAGACAAAACTATCTTATTATCTCATTTTGACACACAACCGATTTTGAATAGTGTCCATTTTGGAGTGATTAAACAACTTCCTAAGCGGCATGATTATTGCATCATTTATATAAATATTTAACTTTAACCAATACGAATAAAATTATGCTAAAAATGACAAAACTTTTTCTTCTTGCTGGAATGCTTGTGTCTTTGGTCCCTTCCCTCTTTGCAGGAAATAAAATTGGCGACTACGACATAACGCTCAGCGGTTTGAATTGGGATTATGCCAATAACCGTACTACTTTTACTTATTTAGTAAGAGGTGACGGCAGCGGAAAGGACCTTTCACATTGGTCGGTAGCTCTGTGTAACAATCACACAGGTATGTCGGCTACACCCACGCCTAACGAGGTTGTTCTTGACCCGACACTACAAATTTACGGTATGAAGTGGGATGTGTCAGTTAAGATATCTCAATCCAAAACTTTTACGCTCACCCTTCCCGGAATCTGGGATACCACTCAGGTGGTGGCAGGAGTAAAAGCCGGACAGAATCTTTCCTACGGTACCGTAACAGGACCGGCTTGTACAACAATCAATCCAAAAGCATCAATTGGTGACAAGATTTGGTTGGATTCCGATGAGGATGGCATTCAGGACAATAATGAAAACGGAGTTGCCGGAGTAACCGTTAAATTGTACAATTGTGACAATTCACTTGCAGCTTCAACTCTCACAAATTCTACAGGAAATTATCTTTTTTCTGATCTCACCCCCGGTGACTATTATATTAAAGTGGAACCGTCATCTTTATATGAGCTAACCGAGAGTAACAAAGGTTCCGACGATAATAAAGATTCAGATGTTTCCCAATCAACGGGAAAATCCGGCTGTACAACCCTTTCACCGAATGAAAATGATATGAAGTGGGATGCCGGGTTGATACTTGCATCTCCTCCTGAAGGCAAGATCGGTGACAAAGTATGGAACGACATTAACTTTAACGGTGTCCAAAACGACAACGAACCGGGAATCGCAAATGTCACTGTAAAACTTTACGACTGCAACAATACATTTTTGCAAACAACAACAACTAATTCATCCGGCAAATATGAATTTGATGGTGTTGCAGCCGGAAGTTATTATGTTGAATTCACACTTCCTTCCGGATATGTCTTTACAACTAAACAAGCCGGATCTGATGATGAAAAAGATTCCGATGTCAATGTTTTGACAGGCAAAACGGATTGTTTCAACCTTGGTAAAGATGATGAGGACAAAACTATAGACGCCGGTATGTACGACCCGTTAACAATGAAAGCCTCAATCGGAAACTATTTTTGGATTGATGCAAATGCTAACGGAATTCAGGAAAACAATGAGTCAGGAATTGCCGGAGCAACTGTTAGATTACTTGATTGTAATCTTACTCTTGTTTCAACTTCCACAACAAATTCAAGCGGTGCATACAGTTTTACAAACGTCACTCCTGGTGATTATATTCTTGAATTTGTTACTCCAAACGGATTTGTTTTTACTTCCTACAATCAGGGACTTGACGACGCAAAAGATTCTGACGTCAACCCCGGAACCGGAAAAACGGTTTGTATCAACCTCGCCCCAGGGGAAAACGACATCACTTGGGATGCTGGTGCTTATGTGCCCGTAACTTGTGCAAATGACTGGACCGGTTCACTTGGACCCGATTCAGCAATCTGCCTTTATACCCCACAGTGGATCACAATTTCGGGTTCAGTTGATCTTATGCCACCCGCAACCAGAGCTCAACTTCAGTTGACATGGAGAGTTGTGAATCCATCCAGCATCAACAACTGCCCTCCGGGATTTGATCCTTGTGACCAGGAACATTATACAACCAAATGGATTTATGGTGACACTACCTTTACCATGCAAGCATGGTGGCCCGGTATCTCCCCAACCGATACTCTTGTTGAAATCCATTACGGAATGAATGTGCTTGATTGTGACGGAAATCCAATTAAGAACGGTATCGGCAGAGACCTCTATTGGTATCCATGGGTTTGTCCACCACCAAATGCACCTGAGGCAGACTTAAGTCTTTCTAAAACTGTTTCAAATCCTGCTCCACAGAACGGCGAAACAATCCAATATACTATTGTATTAAATAATGCCGGACCCGGAACAGCAACAGGCGTTCAGGTCAGTGATGTTCTTCCAGCAGGTGTTGTTTATGTAAGTTCAAGTCCATCAGTAGGAAGTTTTGACCTTAACACAAACCTCTGGTCGGTAGCATCCCTTGCAGCAAATACAAGTGCAACACTTGTTATAAGTGCAAGAATTGACATCGCACTTATGAATTCAGTTTCATTTGATCTTGGTGTGGCAAAAGATTATAACCTCTTCGTTCTTAACGACTATACCGCTCCTTCTTCAGATACTGAAGGTAAAGTTGCAGTAGGAAACGATTGCCGCATCAGCAACTACAGCATTGGCGATAAACTCTCCAATTCAGGTGGTACTGAGGATGTTCTTGTAGTAGGCAATAACCTCTACTTCACTTCAGGCAGAGTCTTTAATGGAAATGTGGTTTATGGAAATTATGCCGAAGTTACTCCTTATGTTGCTTCTATTTTGGAAGGGACATTAAGAAAAGATACGGTAATCGACTTCCAGGCTGCTTCTGCTCACCTTCTCTCTCTCAGCAGCCAATTTGCTGCTTATGGAGTTAATGGTTCCGCAGGTCTCCAATTTGGAAAACTTGCTCTTTATGGTTCCGATCCATCACTTAATGTCTTTAAGATTTGGGGTGACACACTCGGAATGGCAAATGATTTCGAAATTAATGTACCAAACGGCTCCACAGTACTTGTTAACATCTTTGGATCGTATGCCGAGTGGAAAGGTGGCTTAAATGTTTATGGCACTCCTTACTCAAATGTACTTTACAATTTTGTTGAAGCTGATTCAATTAAAATATCAAACATTGACGTTAGAGGTTCAATTCTTGCACCAAGAACAAATGTAAATTTTGTAAGTGGTGTTCAGAATGGTCAAATGGTTGCAAAGAATGCAAAAGGAATCGGGCAGTATAACCTGATCCTCTTCAGAGGTAACATCCCTGTTGATACAACAGTGGTTAATGTGGCTGAAGTTGTTGCGGCGGTGCAGGACGATCCTGATTCAAGTCCAAATAATCATTTAACCACCGAAGATGATATCGCTTCTGTTTCGATTACTATCGACAGAGAGATCAACTCAACTTCAGGAACCAACTACAACTGGCAGCAGATTTCAACTGTTGGTTTTAATCAGATAATTCTGACTATTACCACTGACCAGAATGGTAACCTCCTCGCAGGTACTTATGGTGGCGGTATCTTCCGCTCTACCAACGGTGGTGTTGAGTGGACTCAAATCAACTCGAACATGTTATCTGTTTATATCTGGAACCTCATTTCAGTACCGGGTGGAAAAATCTACGCAGGAACTGAAAGTGGCATCTATGCAACTACAGATAATGGTACCACATGGTTTGTTGCCGGTCTTAGTAATAATGATGTAAGAGCCCTCTTAAGCGACAACAACGGTAGAATATTCGCCGGTGTTTGGGGCAGAGGTATCTTCTACACGGATGACTACGGAGCAAGCTGGACAGAGTTCAACACAGGACTTACCGATCTTGCAGTACATGCCCTCGCCAAAAATTCAAATGGTGACATTTATGCAGGTACGATGGGTGGTGGAGTTCACAAACTTTCTTTAGGAAGTGGATCATGGATGCACCTCAATTCAAACCCTGTAAGCAGATTTATCTGGTCACTTACCGTTAATGGTAACGGTGACGTTTATGCCGGTACTTATGGTGACGGTGTCATCAGAAGTCTTGACGGTGGCGCATCATGGCAGAGGATTTCAGCAGGTCTTACAGCCGCTCATATCTATGCAATTGGTCACGATGCAAACAACAACATCTTCGCCAGTGCATGGGGAAGCGGTGTGTTTATGCTCCCGACTGCTGTAATGGACAGACTCAGTGGAAACTGGGTTGACTTTGGTCTCTCAGGCAAAAACATCTCTTCGATTGCGGTTAATTCTTCAACGAATCAGGTAATTGCCGGAACCGAGAGTGGTGATCTGTTCAAAACTGATATCGTTAATGGAATTACAGATAACTCATCATTGCCAACAGAATTTAAGCTGTTCCAGAATTATCCTAATCCATTTAACCCTGCAACTGTTATTGAGTTTACGCTCCCCGCAGTTCAGGAAGTTAAGTTGATTGTCTATAACATACTTGGTCAGCAAATCAAAGTTCTGAATGACGGTCAGCTAAATGCCGGTTATCATAAATACACATTTGATGGCAAAGGACTTGCAAGTGGCGTTTACTTCTACAGAATAGTCGCCGGTCAGTTCACTGAAGTCAAAAAAATGATCCTTCAGAAATAATGGCAAGAGTATAACATCATACGATAAGTCACTGAAAACAGGTAACATATTAATGATATATAATACTTAACAAATGCTTTATAAAAAAGGCTGCCTCAAAAAGGCAGCCTTTTTTTTGTTTTTTCTCACCTTTTATCCTCTATTGCGACCATTTCACACATTTTTTTAATAATTTTTTAATGTTACCACATTGAATTATCATTTTCATACATATATTTGCATACTAATTATCAGAAAATTCATCAAAAGGTTTATTTAATCAATTTTAACAATGATAATTAGAGAGAGCGTTTCTGCTCACGGATGTTTTAATCCAATCAACTATACACAATAAGGAGCCAATATTATGAAACAAGTATTTGCATTTGTTCTTTTAGTTGCAATGTTTGCAGCTTCAGTAAATGCTCAATCCGGGATCGTAACCAAAGAAAGAAATGGCGGTTATGCCAGAGTACAAGCTATGGGTGGCGAGGGTGGATCAAATCCATTCCTGGTAGATGCTTTCAATATGACAAGAAACCCCGCATACTCCAAATATTACAGCAACTTCCTTTGGGGAGATATCGGTGCCTCTACCGTTGCTGATAATGATGGAGACGGACAGTTTGCTGGTTTTAACTACTCACTGACTAATAAACTTACACTCGGAGCAATCCTCGCAAGAAACGATTACAAAGGTGCCGGCATCTCAAGTGTTGCGCTTACCAACGGCTTTGCCGGAATCCTCAATGGTATCGGTAGCACAACAAGAAACGCCGTTAATCTTGACAACAACTTCCAGGTTATCGGAGCTTATGCTCTTTCTGATGCAACCGTTCTTGGTTTTGGTGTTGCTTTTGCTTCAACTCAAAACGACCGTACACCTTCTACAGGTACTGCTGATAAAACCTCAGCTTCACAGCTTGGTATCAATGTTGGTTTGATCCAGCATTTCAGCAAAGACAACGCTCTTGATCTCGCTCTTTCTTTCATCTCAGGAAGTGCTAAAAACGAAGCTGCAACAACCAATAAAGTTTCTGGTTCTGCAATCGATGTTAGTGCAAGATATTTCCATTTCTTAGGAAAAGGTTTCTCATTGGTTCCAACTGCTAATTTCCAGACCATCAGTGGTACACAGGATGTAGCCGGAACAAGCACAGACCTCAATTCATACATGTCACTCGGCGTTGGTGCCGGTCTTAACTATACAACCGGCGACCTTTTCCTCGCTGGCGGTGTTAGCTTCATGACTGAATCATGGACTGCAAAAGCAACCACAACTACCCCTGAACTTACAAGAAACCACTTCTGGTTCCCTGTTTGGAATCTCGGTGCTGAATTCAAACTTACTGATTGGATGAAAGCAAGACTTGGTTACAAAGTTGCAACCAACAAAGACAAACAAGAAACTGCTCAGACTGTATCAACCAAAAATGAAGTTGTAATGACTGCTTTCGACAGAACAGGTGTTACACTTGGTCTCGGATTTAACTTTGGTAAATTCAGCCTTGATGCAACTGTTAATGACGAAGTTTTGAGACAAGGTTTCAAAAATCTCTCAACAGGTGGTGTTAATACATTTGGACATATCTCAGCAAGCTACGCTTTCTAAGATTTTCCTCCCTGTTTTCAAAAAGCTGCCCGATTCGGGCAGCTTTTTTTTATATATTTGTTCTGACTATTTTTTCAGGTTATGAATAACTACAAACTTTCCATTCAATATGACGGCTCAAAATTCAGCGGTTGGCAGATTCAAAAAAATGCCATTTCCGTGCAGGAAAAAATTAAATCAGCCATTGAAGCCATCCTAAAAGAAGAAATTGTTCTGACAGGAGCCGGGCGTACAGATACCGGTGTTCATGCACTTGGTCAGGTTGCAAATTTTAAATGTGAGCAGGAGATCGACTTTTATCGATTTAAATACTCGCTGAACTCAATGCTCCCTTTTTCAATTCGAATAAAAAAAATGGAGAGCGTCCCCGAAGCTTTTAATGCCCGGTACGACGCAATTTCAAGGTCGTATCTCTACTTTATAGCTTACTCCCCTACCCCCTTTAACTACCAATTTGTGTATAATTACCATTTCCAGGTAGATACAGCAGTTCTGAATCAACTGTCGGAGCCACTGATCGGAGTACATGACTTTTCTTCCTTCACCAAATATGCGAAAGAGCGTGAAACATTTATTTGTGATATTAAAACTATAAGGTGGACAAAAATCAAAGGGATTGTGGTTTTGTTTATTGAAGCTGACCGGTTCCTTCATGGAATGGTAAGAGCGATCACCGGGACACTTCTAATGACTGCCAAATCAGGGGGAAACAAAGATCAGATAATTTATATTCTTGATGCAAAAAATCGTGAAATTGCAAACGCATCAGTGCCGGCCAAAGGCCTTTTTTTATATAAAGTGAAATACCCCAAAATAAATGATATTTAATTTTGAAAAATCAGTAATCATAAATACCAATCTTGAAGATTTGTTCAATTTTCATTTAAATACAAACAATATCACCCATATATCCGCACCGTTTCCCGTGATTGAAAAAATCGATATGAGTTCCAATCCACTCAAAACCGATTCCACTGTTTCTCTATTACTAAATTTTATTATTTTCAAACAAAACTGGGTTATGAAAATATCGGAAGTAAAACCATCTGTACTAATAACAGACACTCAAGTAAAAGGCCCATTTAAAGTATGGGAACACAAACATATGTTTGAATCCACAAAAGGTGGAGTACAAATGACAGATAACATAAACTTTCTTCCTCCATGGGGGTTAATTGGGCTGCTAACACTTCCTTTGTTATATTTACAACTTTATTTAATGTTTTCTGATAGACACAGAAGAACAAGAAAATTTTTCGAAAGGTAAAGAAATGGAGTTTTTAGCCGGTTTGCATCCTAAAGCTGTCCATTATCCTTTGGCACTTTTAATGATTTATCCATTTTTGGTACTCATCTACAATTTTTATAAAAAAGAGATACTGGCGAAAGCGGCGCTTTTGGTCATTGCAGGAGGTCTGGCAGGTATAGTGCTTGCTCTAATATCAGGAAACAGCGCATTCCAGTTGTTTGTTGAACAACACTCATCCCACCCAAAAATTGAAATGGTGAAAGGTCTGATTGATAATCACGAAGATTTTGCAACTGCAACAACAGTTTTGTATTCGCTTGTCTTCATTTTAAATTTTTTCTATTTTGTTAAATATTACATTAAAAAAGATACTGATTCAAAGCTTATAGTAGCTTTGCCGAGGATAATTCTTGCATTGGCTTTTATCTCAATGTATATTCTTTATGTAACCGGTGAGCGTGGGGGTGATCTTGTATTTAAATACGGTATTGGTACCGATATATTCAGGTAACAAATGAAAAAAGTTTTATTAATCCTGTTGTTTGTTTTGCCACATGTTTTATTTGCCGGCGATCCGGGAGAAAGCAAGGCAAGAGGTTATTTCTTTGCTATGGGTGTGGGACCCAGGATTCCTTTTGGCGATTTTTCGTCAAAGACTGTTTTTGGTTACGGTTTTAATGCTGAAATTTCATACGTGGATAACAAAATAATGCCCTTTTTCATTTATGGGAAGATTGGCTTTGAACAATTTCCCGGCTCACAGGAATTTTATCAGGATAGTGAGTATTCGCATTACAGTGTTCAATACCTCCCTGTTTCGGTGGGCGTCAGGCATTATTTTTCTCCGATTCTTAAAAATGTTTTTCTGATAACACCAATCGCCGAAGTTTCCGGATCAATGATAGTATTTCAAGAGCTCCACGATTTTAAGCCGGGCGTTAACCGTAATGGATATATCGAAGATGGTGTCAGATTTGGTGGAAGTGTCGGTTTTGGAGTTTCAGCTTTTGTTCTTGAAATGATGGCTTCCTACAATGTTTACAATAACGATCAGTTCTTTTCTTTCGATTTGAAAGTAAGACTTCCCTTATATGTTTCTTTTTAATGAGGATAAGATGGATTACAAATTTTTAAACTGTGATATACAAAATTTTATTGCAACTGTTGTAATAAACCGCCCCGACAAACTAAACGCTCTTAATTCTGCTCTTCTCGATGAACTTGAACAACTTTTTGATTCTTTCAGGAATGATCACGCAGTAAGAGTTGTGATTATAACCGGTTCCGGTGAAAAATCATTTGTAGCCGGCGCTGATATTGCTGAACTAGCTGCTTTGGGCGTTAGTGAAGCTAAACGATTCGCAACCAACGGGCAAAGAATCTTTTCTAAAATTGAACAACTCGGAAAGCCGGTTATCGCAGCAGTAAATGGTTATGCTCTGGGTGGTGGATGTGAACTTGCACTCGCATGTCAAATCAGATTTGCTTCAGATAATGCCATCTTTGGTCAGCCTGAAGTGAATCTCGGAACAATCCCCGGCTACGGTGGCACACAACGACTGACAAAACTTATCAACACCGGAAGAGCCCTGGAAATGATTCTCAGCGGCGATAAAATATCCGCAGACGAGGCACTGGCGATTGGTCTGGTAAACAAAGTATATGACAAAGAAGAACTTCTCGCCAAATCATTTGAGTTTGCTGAAAAGATAGCTGCTAAACCGGTTAATGCCATCTCATGGGCAATCGACGCCGTCACTGCAGCTCCTGATTTAAATATTGATGCAGGACTCGATTTTGAAGCATCTCTTTTGCTTTGTGCGCAGGAACCGATGATTTTAAGGAAGGGACATCAGCCTTTCTCCAAAAACGAAAACCTGAATTTAAAGGAAATTAGGGAGCAGGAGAAGAATTGATCAAATTTAAATTATTTCTTATCCTTTTTCTCACTTTGTCTTCTGTGGGCACATATATTTATGTTCATGCCGGAGAGACTAAAAAAACAGAAGCGGAAATAAAACCGGTTGTTGTGCAAAAAGGAATCTTTCACAGGCACTCACCGACTCACTGATCAATTCAACTCTCGAAGAATATTCCATTCCCGATTCTTTTTATCTGGTTCCAAAAAAGGGAAAAAACTTCCCAAAGTTTTTGTGCCTGAGGATCTTCCACTTCCATCATTCGAAAATTCATTATATAGTAAACTTTCTTTTTTCGAGACAAACTTAAAAGTCACCTGGAATAAAAAAGAAAAAGGGTCCGTTTTTTCACTTAAATTTAAGGACAACACTGAATATCAGTTTTTAACTGTGAAGAAAAAAGGATTTGTAAGGACTTCGACAACTATATCGATTGTCATAACCGGGTATGAAGAGGCTGAAGAGGGTTCAAAACAGTACCTCAGGGATTATCCTGAACCTTATGTAGTATTGTTAAAACCTACAAAAAGGACTCAACTACTCTCCAAAGAATTTGATGAACAAAATCTCCCTTATGCAGTGTTGGTTGGAGATGATGGTGCTGAACTTGAGTTTCAGATTGAAGAGAATCACCCAAAAAGAAGAATTGAAACTACCATTTCAGGGTTGATAACGGCTTTTCCCAATTCGGTGTTTTTTTTCACAGAATCAAATTCAGCATTGGCTAAATCTGTGATTCTTCCGTTTGTGAGGGAAAAATTTGAAGGAAAGAAGAAACAATTTATTAAATCAAATGTCTTTATCAATGTTGAGGGAACAGACTCGGCAGAGACCGTCTTCAAATTTAACGAACTCTATTCTAAAAACAGAAAAAGAGAGGGACTCGTTTTCATCGTAAATACATCTGCGATCAGATGGATAGAACCGGAAATCAAAAATTGAGAAGAAAAGGTGTCCATATCTCCGGAGAGATTGGAACATCAAAAGAAGTCCCTAAAGATCCTGTTCCCGAACAATAACCTTACCTGAATCGTTAATTTCCACAACACCCCTTAACAACGGGGCTGGTATGGTTTTTAATATCTCCTCAAAATCACCAACTAAAACTATCTGCAGATTTTCAAGCAACAGATATTGATTTGCCGCAGTAATCGCATTTTCAATATCCACTTTTGAGAATTGTATTGGTTGCTCGGAGTAATAATCCAATGGTAATCCTCTTGAAACTATCGACTGCATCAACATCGAAACAAAATGATATGTCTCAAATTTAAATGGAGCACCCTTGATCAGGAATTGTTTCGAAAAATCAAGTTCTTCGTTTGAAATATTCTTCCTGACATCATTTAATTCTTTTAAGATTTCAATAAGCGCAGGACCTGTATTTCCTGTGTCAACGGAGGTCATGATTATATATTGAGTAGAGTCCTTCAAAGGTCGCATGAAGGAACTGATTCCGTAAGTAAATCCTTTTTCTTCTCTGAGATTTTTATTCAGCCTGCTGTTAAAATGTCCACCATAAAGGTTGTTAACAACCAACACCGCAGCATCATCTAAAGAGTTACTCATTCGAGGAAGTGGAACACCGGCAGCTATCTCCGTTTGCGAAGAACCTTTCCTGTCAAGTATAAATATTCGCAAATCTTTATAAACAAATTCAGTATCAACAGGTTCGGGGTCATGTATGCCCGGAATGCTCTTAAAGTTATAGATAATTGATGACTCAATTTCCTTATATGGAAGATCGGAAACCACATTAAATACCGGTTTAATTGGTTCAATATGCTCTGCATGAAAAAAAGTTACATCAGAAAGTGTGATGTTTTCAACCGATTCCTCAGTTGCTGATTGGTATGTATAACCGTTTCTTTTCCCCTGCATTACCAAACCAAACAGGAACCACGCCATCGATTGAGGGTCATTTTTAGCCTGTTTGATGTTGTTTCTCACTCTGTCAATTTTTCTTTCAAAATCTTCCAGGTTAAAATGTGGTTGGTAAACCACTTCAGACAAAATTTTCATCATAAGGTCGATGTCGCCTGAAAGACCTTGAATGGTGACACTAAGGTAGTCTGTCTGTGCACTTGCGCTTAGAGAGAGTCCCCTGCTCTCGAGAAGAGCATTTAATTCAAGAGCTGACCACTCCCCTGCACCTTCTTCAAGCAATGATGCAGTGATTTGAGCAAGCCCTTCACCACCCTGGGGATCATACTTTGAACCAGCCTCGATATTTAAAGTAACAATGGTTATAGGGAGTCTTGTTTTACCGGCATAGATTACCTTTGATCCATTTGGAAGAAAATGTTCTTCAAAAGTTGGATAATTAAATTCTTTTCCCGTTTTTGGTACGGGTACTTTGGATCGTTTTAAAATTCCATCTTATTTTACCCCGGTACAATTAAAAGTCTGGCATAATTTTCAGTAAAATATTTCTGAGCGGTTTTTCGCATGTCATCTGCAGATATCGTCTCGATCATCTCCAATATCGTGTCCATAAAATCAGGGTCACCGGTATAAAAATTATACTCGTTCATTCTTGAGGCGATGGCATTTACACTTTGAAGATTGTAGATTGCCTGAACTTTGTAGCCATATTTAATTCTCTGGATCTCTTCATCTGTGATTTCAGAATTAATCGCCTTAAATACTTCATCTATAATCTCTTTTTCAATCTCTTCAGGATTAATTTCGGGTTTAACCGTAGCTGTAAGGAGATTCATACCGTGATACTTCCCAGTGTAGTTTGAAAGATTTATTGATTGCAGCGATTCATCTGTGAAAACGAATTTTTTGTGAAGTCTGGAATTTTTGGATCCCGTCAAATAATCAGTTATAAGTGCAAATTCAATGTCCTAACGGGAGAATGCTTTAACTGAAGGCCAGGCAAAAAGAGTTTAGGAAGATGAACACGGTCAACATAAACATCTTTAACTGTTTCTGTCAGGAAAAATTCATTAACTGATGCAGGTGGTTCCGGTTTGGGTGAACCCAATATCGAACTAAAATATTTCGCAACCAGGTCTTTGGCTTCGGTAGTTTCAAAATCACCATGGATCACAAGTGTGCAATTGGCAGGAGTGTAGAATGCAGTAAAAAACTCTCTTACATCTGTCAGATCAATCGAAAGAATATCTTTCATGTAACCGATCACAGGGCGTCTGTAGGGGTGATGTTCGGGAAATACCAGACTGAGTATCTTTTCGAATCCAAGACCATACGGTGCATTGTCGTAATTCTCAAGACGTTCGTTTTTCACGACATCAATTTGATTGGCAAGTGTCTCTTCCACTAATGCAGGGAGAAAAAAGCCCATCCTGTCTGACTCAAGCCACAGTCCCATTTCCAGGTGAGTTGAAGGGAGTTTATCAAAATAGACAGTACGATCGAAGGTTGTGTTGGCATTTAGACTTCCACCGGATTCTTGAATATAGTGGAAATGTTTCCCTTTGGGTACATTCAGAGATCCTTGAAACATCATATGCTCAAAAAGATGAGCCAACCCTGATTTACGGCTTCCTTCATTTGCGCTTCCGGTCTTGTACAACAAATTGATTGCAACAATCGGATTTTGTGTATCCGGTGCCAAAATTACTTCAAGACCATTGTCTAAAAAGTAGCGCTCATACTGTATATTGATCATATTTCCTCTGTTAGTCGAGTATCTTTAGAATTCTTTCACCTCTGATCGAACCAAGCAATCTAAAAAGATCGCTGAACGGGATTTGATTATCCCATGAAAAGAGTACAAATATTGCCTGTCCAACTATCATGTCGCGGGAAACAGGTCCCCAAAAACGGGAGTCAGAGCTGTCATCTCTATTATCACCCATCATGAAAAAATAGTCCTTCTGAAATTGATACTCAGTGACAACTTTTCCATTTATTGTAACGACACCATTGGCAATGTCAACAACTTCAGCTTCAAATTCTCTGTTGATGAAATGTTTCCAGCCGATTGCAGTCCGGGCATCAAGTTGAATTTTAAGTCCTTTTTTGGGAACAACAAATTTACCGTAATTATCCGGAGTCCAGTCATTATTACCGGGGAACATATAAGCAGATATCCGGGAATCGTTTTGTTTTTCGCCGTATTGAACATAAGGTGGCAAATCCGCCGGCTTACCGTTCACAAATACAACTTTGTTTTTAATTTCAATTGTATCACCGGGTAAACCGATACACCTTTTAACATACTGGATGTTTTCGGGATTGGGTCTAAACTCCCCTTTTTCACCGGGAAAGTCGAAAACGACAATATCCCCTCTATCGGGATCGGTAAAGATATCCCATCTGAAATGAGGAATATCTATTTCGGTGTAGGGAATAAATTTTGGAGAATTCACCCCGTAGATGAATTTGTTTACAACAACAAAATCACCAACAAGAATCGTACTTTCCATTGATGGAGTGGGGATTCTGGTATTCTGAAAGAAAAAAGAAATGATAAAAAGCGCCGCAATAAAAGCTTGAAGTAAAGATTTGAGCTCTTTTTTTACGTTCAAGATTTGTTCTCCAAATTAAAATTTAAATTTACGAAAATGCGAGTTATTAAGAGGTTTAAAGATTTGTGCCCTGAAACTATTTTTTGCGTGAATTCAGCAGTTCCAACAAGATATTATTAACAGATGCCGGGTTTGCTTTCCCCTTTGTATCCCTCATAACCCTTCCAACAAAAAACCCAAGAACTTTATCTTTCCCGGCGAGATATTCCTGAACCTGTGCCTCATTCTCGTCAAGCAGTTTTTCTATTATCTGTTTAAGTTCACTTTCATCTGAAATCTGGAAAAGTCCATCCCTTTCCACAATTGCAGCAGGCGAAAGATTTGAGGTTAACATTTGGGCAAAAATTTCTTTCCCAATTTTACCGGAGATTGAGCCTGAAGAGATCAAATCAACAAGCTCGACAAGCCGTTCTGGTTCAATTTTGAATTCAGAAAGATTAATTTTTTCCTGATTGGCAACTTTTAATACTTCCGTCATCATCCAGTTACTCAATTCCTTGAAGTTGGATGTGAGTGAAGCTGCTTTTTCAAAATAGTTTGAATAATCCGGTTGTTGAGTCAAAATCCCGGCATCGTATTCAGGTAATGAAAATTGCTTCACATAACGCTGTTTTTTAATGGAGGGAAGTTCAGGCATCTCTGATTTGATCAACTGAAACCAATCTTCATCTATCACAAGTGGCATGAGATCCGGATCGGGGAAATAACGATAATCATGTGAGTCTTCTTTTGATCTCATTGGAGTGGCTACTCCCTTATCGGCATTCCAAAGCAGAGTTTGTTGAACTACTTTTCCACCGTCTTCAAGCAACTCTATCTGTCTTTCGATCTCATAATTGATAGCTCTTTCCACATTACGGAAGGAGTTCATATTTTTAATCTCGGTTTTGGTTCCAAGTTTGGTTTCACCAACGGGTCTTACCGATATATTGGCGTCACACCTCAGGGATCCTTCCTCCATATTTCCGTCACAAATATCAAGAAAAAGGAGAATCTGCCTCATTGTTTTAAGATAAGCTGCCGCTTCAGCCGCACTTCTGATTTCCGGTTTACTTACTATTTCAAGGAGTGGAACACCACACCGGTTAACATCCACGAGGGTGAAATCACCCCGGTCATGAATCGATTTTCCTGCGTCTTCTTCCAGATGTGCTCTAAAAACTCCAATTTCTCTTACTCCACCCTCCCCCGTTTCAACCTTAAGAACTCCTTCACCAACTACCGGTAAACTGAATTGAGAAATCTGATAGCCTTTTGGAAGGTCGGGATAAAAATAGTTTTTTCTGGCAAAAATGGAGGTGAGATTAACTTTTGCATCAAGGGCAAGTCCAAACCTGACTGCAAGTTCGACTACTTTTCTGTTTAATACAGGGAGTACTCCCGGCATCCCAAGACAAACCGGACAAACATTTTTGTTTGGCTCATTTGTGAATCCGGTGGAACAAGCACAAAAGATTTTTGTGTTTGTTTTTAGTTGAGCATGAACCTCCAGCCCTATTACAGGTTCATACTGAATATTCAAAGAAGTGTCCGCCATTTATTATTTTTTGAATAAATCGCGTTGCCATACGGAGATAGTTTTATCGAAACTTTACCATCAAAGTCTTCAATTTTCCCTGAAAATGCTTCTTCATATTTACCTGCATATTTAACCAGATCAAGTTCAATTGTTTTTTCCTCACCTGAGAGATTAAAACATGCAAGTACATTGTTTGGATTTGAATCTCTAACAAATGCTATCACGTTACCATCTATACCTTCATCAAGTCTGACCAGTTCCCCACCATACATCCCATTATACAATGCAGGATTTACTTTTTTCAAACGGGAAAGGCTTTTATACAATTCAGTCATATTAGTTTGTCTCCAAATTATTTCATCTTTTTCAAAAAAGGATAATCGTTTATCGAGAGAGGCTTCCTGACCACTATAGATCAAGGGCATCCCGGGTAATAAAAATGTAAGTGCTGCAAATGTTGGGGCAGCTTTACCCAATCTTTCAAATTCTGTTCCGTTCCAGGAATTTTCATCATGGTTGGAAGTAAACTGCATTATGATACCATCCTTTGGAAGGCTTTTCATATGAGTAAAAAGAATTTGATAAAGGTCTTCTCTTCCGGCTTTTCCGGCTACAATCTCATTAAATTTTGAATACATTTTCCAGCCGTACGACATGTTAAAGGCTGTATGAACCTCAGGAGTGTCCCACTCTGCAAGCATAAAAACGGGTTTTATTGAATCGAGTGATGCTCTCGCTGACTCCCAAAATGGTTGTGGAACCATCCCTGCTACATCACATCTGTATCCATCAATATTAAATTCTTTCACCCAATATTTTAGGGCGTCAGTCATCTCAAACCAAAGTCGTTTGTTGTCGTAGTTCAGATCAATTACATCCTGCCAGTCGGCAACGGGTGGAACAAAGTCACCCTTGTCATTCCTCGTATAAAAATCAGGATTTGTAGAAACCCAAGGGTGATCCCATGCTGTATGATTGGCAACCCAATCGATTACAATATACATTCCCCTGTCATGGACCTCTTTTACAAATTCTTTAAACTCTTCTTTTGAACCGTAGAGTGGATCAATATCTTTATAGTCTTTAACAGCGTAATAACTGCCTAAAGTGCCTTTTCGGTTCTTTTCACCTATCGGATGAATCGGCATGAGCCACAAAATTCCCACTCCAAGCTCTTTGAGCCTGGGAAGATGTGTTCTAAATTCTTTTAGTGATCCTGAAGGCGTAAATTGCCTTAAGTTGACTTCATAGATTATCTTATCTTTTACCCACTCAGGGTTGATTAAATCTTGCCCCGAAATGGTTTTTGTGATAGCCAGGAAAACAAAAATCGCTATTTTAAGGTGTTTTTTAATCATTTTTATATTTTCACTTAATATATGAACTTATATTCAGGATCAAATGTTGTAAGTTAAAAGAATAATTGTGTTGCTAAACATAACTTGCAATTTACACATATTCTGGAACATAAAAAATTGGGAAAAATATATGTTTCTTATAGAAATAGTATAATAATTATATTAGAATTAGTAATATTTTTATATCTTTATTGTTAGAAATTACAAATTTCTCATGTTTATTTATTAATAATAAAATCGTTTATTCGTATGAAGATTTATTTCAGAGAAAATCAGTTAGCTTATTTAAACCAGATTGCTGCCAATACTGTTGGCCATTCTAATTTCACCCTATTGGTGGGAAAGAGAAAAGTTGGTAAAACAACTCTAATAAAGCAATTTCTGAGAGCAAACGCAGGAGCTTATTTCACTATAAGCAACAAATCATCTTTCCTGCAGTTACAAGATATATCAGAGTATCTGAAATCTTATACATTTCCGGACAGTTTTATTCCAAACTTCCAGAGCTGGGGTAACTTTTTTGAATTCCTTTTTTATATCGCACGAAACAGACCTGTAAATGTGGTCATCGATGAATTTCACAATTTTGAATTGATTGAACCGGAAGCTTTTGATGACCTCAGAAGAGCCTGGGATACACACTCAAAAAATTCAATGCTGAACTTGATTGTTGTTACTTCAAATATCGACTTCATGAAAAGGAAGTTTGATACTGAGGACAGTCCACTTTTCAGAATTAACAACCATTTTGTAAAACTTACTCCATTCAGACTTTCTGATGTTATTGTGATTTTCAAGAAAAACAACTCCAAACTCACAACATCTCAGATAATCGAGCTATACACTATTTTTGGTGGTTTGCCTAAATACTACTTTTTGATAGAACGCCACAAACTGTGGAATAAAGACCTCGAAACCATTCTGAAAGAGCTTGTTTTTGTGGACTTTGCTCCTCTTGCTTATGAGTTGAAAGAACTCCTTATCAACGATTTCACCAGAGGCAACAAAATTTATCTTTCGATTCTGCAAGCAATAGCAGCAGGTTTTACTAAGATGTCGGATATTGCAAAAACTGTAAATATTCCGGTCACAAATCTTACCAAATACCTCTACGAACTTGAGAAAAAGAAAAGATTAATTGAGAGACAACTCCCCGTTAATACAAATGATGATACAAAATCGAAATTTGGAAGATATTTTATCAGGAACTACTTCGAAAATTTCTGGTTCAGATTTATCCAACCCGATATCATCAATTTTGAAATGGGTGAATATGACAAGATGTTGGTGACAATCGGGCTAAAACTCGAAGAGTATGTTAACAGCAGACTTGGAATCTTTATCAGAGAGATTTTCCATGACTATCAGAAGAGTCCTTACATCCAATACCTCTTCCCATTTGAAATTACAAAAGTGGGTTCAGTATGGAACAGAAAAGACACTATTGAAATTGTAGTGGTGAGCGAACCTGCCAAAGCTGTGCTTTATGCCAATCTTGTGCTCCAGGATGAACCTCTCAACAAATATGATGTGAATCTCGCTTCAACTCAGTTCTTTAAATTTAAGAATCTCTACTCAAACTATTCCAAGAGATACCTCTTAATCACGAGAAACGGTATTGATGAAGGTGCTGAAGCTTTCTGTAAACAGAAAAACCTTTCAACAATTGATATCAATGTCTTCTTTGAAGCACTGGTGAATGATACTGTTGATACTGATGCACAGATAATTGAGATAGAAGTATAACTAAATCATTTAATATGTTCAAGGCTGATTCCTTAACGGGGGTCAGCCTTTTTTAATATCGGCAAATAAGATATAAATCGGCAAGGTTAATTCCGGTGCTTCCGGTTTTAACAGCTGCGCCACAGGAAAGTAACCATTCTCCCGAATCATTGGAAGCCAATTTTCTCACAAAGTCGGGTGAAGTGCTTCTACTCATTGTAAATCCGTCAACAATTCCCCCTGCCAAATCCGAATTACCATCAATTCCATCAGTACCGGCAGTTAAGATGACATACTTTTTATACTCAATAAACAACGCAAACCTCATAGCCATCTCACAGTTTCTGCCTCCCCTCCCCTCTCCGTTAACACGAACAGTAGTTTCACCACCGGCAATTACCAGAGTTGGTTTCTCCTTGTTTGCAGAAAAATCTCCAAAAAATGTCTCGACTATCATAAAAAGTTTTGAAGAAACAAATCGCACCTCGCCGGTAACAGGCTCCTTAAGGACCATTGTATCAAATCCTCGTTTCTCCCCCAATTCACTGACTGTACCCAAAAAGCGGTCATTTGAATCAATTATTTTATGAACCAATTCCTGTCTTACAATCCCTGCTCCCGTTAAATTTTTTGGCAGTGAAAACAAAACTTCCTCAACAATCCCTGAATCATCATGATATGCGGCATTTTTCAAAATGGAAATCAACTTTTTCCGGTTGGTTTTTTCCGGGAATAACAATCCAGAGCCAATGGTGGAGATATCATTCCCGGGGACATCCGAAATCAAAAGGTTAACAATCTTTTTGCTTTTGATATAATTAAGCAGTTTTCCCCCTTTAATTTTCGATAGGGATTTTCTAACAAAATTAAGCTCTTCTATTCCTATCCCCCCCCTTTGCAACACCCCGGTTAAATTACTCTTTAATTCAATAGAAATCCCATCCACAGGAACCGCCGCCATGGCGGAAGTACCGCCGGAGATAAGAAATAATAAAAGTGAATCAGGATCGGTGGTTTTACAGAAATCTATAAGTGCCTGACCGGCAGTGAGACTTTTTTGATCGGGGTACGGGTGTGTTGATAATAGAAATGAAAAACGTTCAGGAATTACAGTGGAAGAGATGTTTGAAATGATAAGTCCCCGTGTTATTCGCTCCTTTAAATATTTTGCAGCACCTTGTGCCATTCCATTTGCAGATTTCCCGATTGAAACAACTTCTATCTTTTTATACTGATCGTAGAGTAGTTTGTCATTTTTTAATGCATTAAAGACCAAAGTTGCAGGATCATGTTTTTTAAGTGCATCAAAGAATATTTTCTTTAAAGTGGTTTTTAACTTTTTAACTTCTTTATTCATCTGAAACCAGATTGGTTTTAACAATTTGAAGTCTGGAGATTGCGTCTGTTATTAGCTCATCAATCTTGTTTAGAATTAGTAACTCCCCCTTAAAATTGACCTGATCTTTCTGAAGGTTGTCGTGAAATTTCCCAAATATCGGGGTTATCTGTTTTAGTCCCATATATGAAAGTACGGGTTTCAATTTGTGACAAGACTTCCGGCACCCCTCAACATCTTGCTGTTCAAGTTTTTGTTTGATAATCTCAAGAATGGGAGGTGTATTGGCTATAAAATTTTCAATCAATTCAGCAGCAAATTGTTTATCGCCCTGAGATATCTCAAACAGATAAGTGAGATCAAACTGATTATCCACCAGATACGTCAAACCCCTTGTTTGAGTTTGGTCACTTGGAGCAGGATCTTGAATAGAGCCTGTCAATTTTCCGATTACATCCAATAATTCCTTCCCTGAAACAGGTTTACCAATACATGCATTCATCCCGGCTTTAAATACTCGTTCATTCGATTCTTGAATTAATGAAGCTGTAAGTGCAATTATAGGTATGTCTTTCTTTGGTGAATCGAATTCTTTCCTGATTACACGACTGGCAGTAACCCCATCCATTTCGGGCATGGCAAGATCCATAAGAATTATATCGTAATCATTATTTTTTAGTAGCTTGATGGCTTCGAGTCCGTTTGCGGCAGTGTCGATTTTCATTGAATAACGACGAAGAATATTTATCACGACAATACGGTTTGAGTCGATGTCATCAACAAGAAGAACACTCAAATTGGAAAATAATTTTCCGGCTGTTTTTTTAGACATTTTTTGGAACCAGGTAAGAACTTATTTAAATCATCACATCTGCAAACATAAAAAAAAGGCTGCTAAAAGCAGCCTTTTGGGGGGAATGTATTCGTTAAACACATTAGAGGGATAAGTGTTTAACATACGATTCAAACTTAATCGCTGAAAGACAGACTGGCAAGTATAATTCGACAAACCATGCTTTTTGCTCGACAAACCATGCTTTTTGCTCGACAAAATCATTCAAAGTAGATTTTGAGGGTAGTTCTAAGATTTCTCCCCGCCTCAGGCATCACACTTTTTACCCTCGAAAGATGGTTTCTGTATTCAATATTAAGGATGTTATCAACGCCCATGGAGAGAAGTCCTGTGAATTGTCCAATCGAGAATGACTGTCGAAATCCAAAATTTAACAGACCATATCCTGCCGTGGAAGTTTCGAAATTGTCCACGCGTTCCTGAGGTGCAGCCAGTTCCCAGCCCAGATCAATAGTGGAACCTTTCCAGATTTGTTGCTGAAGCTCTAAATAAAGTTTTGCCGGAGGTATTTGTGGCAGCGCACCTCCTGAATCCATATTGCCCTGGGTAAACCCAATTTTAGCTGAAATTGTTGTACCTGCCACAGGGGTAAATTCAGTTTGCACCTCTATCCCTTTGATAACTGCATCCACACCCTGGCTCGAGTAAACCGGTAAAAAGGTTTGGTAATTAATCTCACCCGTGTTTCTTGGAATAATAAAGGAGGAAAGTTGGAAATAATATAAATTGATAATTGTGTAAAAGCCAGAAGTCGTTAAATAAGCAAATAGTTCCGCACCATAACCATGTTCGGAAGACAACTTCGGATTTCCTGTTTCATAAGAATAGGCGGCAAGATGTGGCCCCTCTGAGAATAATTCTTCGATTGTGGGGACTCTTGAAGAACGACTTAAACTAAGTCCCCCAAAAAGGGATTTTGTAATTTCATAAATTGAAGAGAAAGCAAAGGAATAAGTAACAAAATCCCTTTCCTGAATATATCCAATTTTAGCCTGTTTTTCTCTCTCCGGAGTGATCACATCTCTGTTGATTCTGCCGCCAAATTCAAAACTGAGGCGATCATAATTGAATGGTTGCCAGAAATAGAGAGCCAAATTAGTTGAAACAGATTTGGGAGTAAATACAAAACCGCCAATTTCAAAATCCCGATATTGCCCTGATATACCAATAATCCCATCTTCATTAAACCCAAATAGATGGTGCTCAAAATTGAGATAACCTGAATAATCAAGTATCTTAAACTCTGCTCCGATTAGATCAGCTCTCTCAAACTCTTTATGCCGGTAAAAAGACCTGTTAACATGGAGTGTTGCATTGTGCAAAAGGAGCGAGTTAAAATTTAGTGAAGTTTTAATTGAGTGAACATTTCTGAATACCGATATCCTGACACCATTTGGATGTGCTCCCACAAATCCACCGGGAATACCATACTCCATATCGATGCTACGATAAGAATAACCGGCAAATCCTCCCGGTTTGATGTAAGACATTCCTGTTCCTAAACCGGTTATATTCGAATAAGAATTTTTAAGATTACCCCCGGGAGTATAAAGATCACCCGTGCTCCGTGTTGTCATGCTCCCCTTCAATACAATGCTCCCAAATCCATAGTCAGCATTTGCCCCTATCAATGCTCCGTTGTTTGCACTTTCGTAATAACTTCCGGCACTTGCAGAAAGTCCAGTATGGGCTTCAACAGGGATATCATGTCTTATGATATTTATAACACCACCTATGGTAACCGGTGAAAATAGAAGGGTTCTGGGCCCTCTTATAACGTCAGCTCTGGTAATCGAAAATGGTTCTATTGTAAGAGCATGATCAGGAGAGGTTGCGCTCAGATCGCTCGTGCGTGCCCCATCCTCGGTAAATAGTATTCTATCCCCACCCAACCCCCTGAAAACGGGTCTTGCGGGCGCAGGGCCCATTGATCTGATGGCAATCCCTGTCTCATTTTTTAATGTAGAAGCCAATGTAAGCCCAAGATTTTTCTGAAGATCAACGCCTTCAACAAGTCCATTAAGATTGGAAATCTCTTCAAATTTTGAGTGTGAATGGTTCCCCGTTACAAGAACTGTCTCTAATTCGATGTTTTTGGGCACAAGAAATACAGCCAACGAAATTAGAGTGTCTTTTCTTGCACTTATTTCGAGTGTATAATCATAATAGCCAAGATGCGAAACGTTTATATGAACAACTTTATCCACCGGGAGCACAAGGTTAAACTCTCCCGTGGCATCGGTTATCATCCCTTTACCGGACTCAACAACAGAAACAGAGGCTGCCGAAACAGCCTCTTTACTGTAAGAGTCAACTACCTTCCCTTTTAACATTATACCTTGTCCACTTTGGGCTTGAACAGTCAAACCAAACAGGATCCAGGCAAAGATGATAAACAATCTGATATTTTGATTCTTCATTTTTAACTAACTAATATTTTAAATTTAATACTAAAGTATTACTTTAAGTGAAAGCTTAAAATTCAATTCATAGTATTGTTATATGATCCTTCTATTGAACCAACACTTTAAAGGTTCCTGAACGGAAATCATTGTGTCCTTCGTGAACTATAAAAAACTCAATGGTCGTCATTCCTGCTTTTTTTCCTCTCAAATGAATCTCAAATTCTGCATCAGGTTCGTCTGCATGTCTCCACAATTCCACCATGGAAGTATCAGCTATACTCCATGAAAGTTTTTTCGCTTTGTCTGTTGGTGGCTCGATAACATTACGACTTGCATCGTAGAACTTTACATCCATATGATCCGTTGAGGCTCCAAGCGGCACTTTTAAAGTATCTGTTGACACACCTCTAAAAATTGAAGCGATAGGAATACCGGAAGAGGAGATAAATACTCCTTCTGCTGCAAAATGGTCTTCAACAGGGGTAA
Organism: Ignavibacteriales bacterium; assembly: GCA_016714125.1. GTDB lineage: Bacteria > Bacteroidota > Ignavibacteria > Ignavibacteriales > Ignavibacteriaceae > UTCHB3. The sequence goes on from JADJNX010000002.1 coordinate 64,084, forward strand.
CAGGACTTTCTTCTTTTTTTACAGCCTTGAAATAATATTACAACGGCAAAAAACGCCAGGATAATCATCTTTTTCATCTAATTCTCTCTAATTTCGTCTAAAATATTCTTTGAAGTCGTGTTTAGGCTTCATATATGTATATACCACCACGATTATAGCCAATGTATGACCAATCCGGTGGTAAAAGTGTTAATTAGTGTCTGGTTTTAGATAGAGAGAGAAGGTGGTCCTCTAAGAAGGGGAATATTGAAGTGTAGTCTGGTTATAAATTCATTTTTCTTGATCTCGATCGATTCAAGAATTGCTTCGGTTGGATCAAGTTGAAAATTATTAACTACAAGTGATGAAGTGCCCGCGAACGCCACCATAATACAAGCAGAATAGCTCGTAGTTGATTGGTGTGTTTTCGATGCTCCCGATTTCTGAGAGACAGACTCAAACCCAAAAAGTGAGACATCCGACTCATGAATATGAAATGAGGAGATACCCCGAACGGCAATATATAACAGCAGAATAAATCTGCCTGTTAGTCTTTGCAATCTGAGTTGTTTCATTTTAATTAGTTTTTCTCTGTTTCGTATTTCCAGCCGAGAATGCCACAATCAAGATTATAAATCTTCTTAAAGCCATTCTGCGACATAAATAAACCCGCATGAAAACTTCTGCTACCACTACGGCAATAAAGGTAATAACTTTTCGATTTATCAAGCTTAAGAATCTCAGCGTGAAAATCGGGAGCATAAATATCCAAATTTATAGAATTTGGGATTCTCTTCTCATTATTCTCTTCAGGTGTTCTTACATCAACTAAAACTGCCTCTGTGTCAGTTTCATAACCTTGTTTAAATTCAGAAGGAGAGAGATTTTTAACATTAATCATAAAATATTGTGGTCCATATTAAGCTGTTTTATAACTGTCATTGTAACTCAAGAATTTGACTGATAGTTCCATTCAGAAGTTTTGAATAGTTCTGTTGTTAGACGCTGAAATTTACTATAAGATTCAAATATTTTTTTGTTAAACGGATCAGCCTCAACTATTTCAGTTATAACCTCATCTGTTTTTTGTTTAAGTGCCTGTAACACATCATCAGGAAATTTCATCAATTTAATGCTTTTCTCTTTTTTTATCAGATCCAGGTATTTCGTAAGCCCCCTTGTTGACAATAAATTCTGTTGCCCCGGATGGCTCCTGCCATCCCGGATAATAGTAGTATGGCGCAACCCTGTGGAAGCCCATTTTATAGTCGTGGTAAGGCCCCACCCATTCAAGAGCATCCAAAACTCCCCTTTCAAGATTGGTATATAATTCTCCCCCTGGGAAAAGGAGAGAACTTACCCCCAGTTTTGCCAATACTTTCCCACCAACGCCGGGAATTCGCATCTTTAATACGTTAAAATCATCAACTGACTTTATCTCTTTCCTGAACCAGCCCCCCATCTGTCCACTTGTGTTCCCACCAGGAAGTGGGATCAATCCGTGTTTAGCATACAACTCTGTCCATAATTTTAAACCATCGCTGTTATACATCCAGGCACTTGTCTGAGGTGCGTTCATTCCGTAGGGTAAACCGGTAAAAAAGATTGCAGCAGGCTCCTTCCCCGCCCAATAATATGAAGCACTGTGAACAATCTCAACATTGCCTTGTTTCACGGCGTCAAAACTTTCCATCGCCGGAACAAGTTCCCCACCACCATAAACCTTGATTTTAAATCTGCCACCCGACATCTGTTCAACCAGTTCAGAAAATTTGATCATCTGTTCACCAAAAACAGGGAAATTTGGGGGCCAGGTGGTTGCCATTTTCCACTTGATTACCTCGCCTGAATAAGTACTTCCCTTTTTGTCTTTACGCATACATGAAGAAAGTACACCGGGTAGTGCTGCTGCAGTTGAAATTAGAGCAGCTTTTTTTATGAATTCTCTTCTGTTTTTCATAAATTTTTTATTTTACCTTAATCCTCTTAATCACCATTAAAGTAGCATCATCTTCCCACTTTACACCATTACCAAACTTATCAGCCTCTTCAAATAATATCTCTATTATGTCTTCGGCTTTTTTTGATTTGTGTTTTTTTACCAGTTTGATAACTTCTTTGATTGTAAAAAATTCTTCATCAGCATTTTGTCGTTCAATTATTCCATCACTGTAGAGAAGCAATAAATCCCCCTCTTCGAGGTGGGCAAATGATCGTTTAATACTTATATCAGGAAATGCGCCAAAAATCAGACCGGTTGGATGAAGCTCTTGAATCCCTTTCTTTTTAAAAATCAGAGGTGAAGGATGTCCACCGTTTGCATAAAAGAGATTGCCATTATTTTCAAATTCCGCAAAAAAGAGGGAGATAAAACTTGTGGAATATGACCCTCTATAAATCACTTCATTCAGTTTTTTGAGAGTATAAACCATCTTCATATGTTTTTCAACCCCCATCCTGAGCCCCGTTACAACATCTCTTACCATCAGAGCTGCCGGAAGGCCATGCCCGCTGGCATCACCAAAACAGATACCAAACTCATTTGCATCAAAACGGAAATAATCATAAAGATCACCACCAACAAGTTCCGCAGGTTTCGATTTTGCAGCGATATCCCAGCCTTCTATCGAGGGGGGAACTGAAGTTAAAAGCGATTGCTGAATTCTGGCAGCCTGTTGCATCTCACCAATTACTGCTTCTGAAAAAAGTCTGTAATTAACGGCTCTTCTTACAGCATTAAGGCAAAATTCAATTTCTTCTCTCACCCACCCGCTTAATAGTTCAAAAACAAAAATGAACCGTTTGTCAGGATTATTAACAACAAAAGCAGCCGGAATTGAATATCCATACCTCTCTATTGGTAAAAATTTAGTGTTTTCCGTAGGTTCATCAAATATGTAAAGTCTTGTCTTAACTACGGTGGTCACTTCGGGGCTGTCGGCGGCCATCTTTAAGGTATAATTCCCTGATTCCCCATCTCCCGGATAAATTAATTCATAATTGCCGGTAACTTCTTCGTAAATCCTGCCTCTTCTTATCTGAAGGTCATCTCCAAATGTCTTTTCAAGCAGAGTAACGATGTTAACGAGGAAAGCCTTGCCGGTTTTTTCTTTACCAATTCCGGCTAGTAGTGAGTCAAGTTTTCTGTAAAAATATTTCGGTTCGAGCATATCTTTTTGTTCTTCTGTTATAAAAGGAGAAATTTCCTTTTGATAAATATACTCAAATACAACCTATTTTTTAAGAATTGACTCCAATAAATAGAAAGTTTACCTAAAAAATTGTTAATTTAGGAATTAACTTTGTGTTATTTTCAACTCGGGATGTTTATTGACCTCCGACTCTACCTTTGAACAAATTCGTAAATTCTTTGACATCATAGGAGCGTTGTCCCTTTTTACACACCGCTTTTTTATGAATGTTCTTAAACCTCCTTATGAGATTAAAGAGGTTGCGAAGCATATGTATGAGCTGGGTGTAAAAACCTTCCCTATTGTCAGTGTAACGGGTGTTATCATTGGGGTGGTGTTAACTCTCCAGTCACTCCCGATTATGATAAAATTTGGAGCAGAGGCATTCCTGCCTTACATGGTTACTCTCTCAGTTATTAGAGAGCTGGGACCTGTGTTAACTGCCCTAATTTTTGCGGGGAGAGTTTCAAGTGGAATTGGTGCTGAACTTGGCTCCATGCGGGTAACAGAACAGATTGATGCGATGGAAGTGTCGGCTATCGATCCATTCCGTTTCCTGGTAGTCACAAGGGTCATAGCTACCACAATGATCCTCCCCTTGCTAACGGTTTATGTCAATTTTCTCGCTATCGGCGGAGGATTTTTTGCTTCATATATCTCAATGGGCACAACCTACGATCTTTATATGTCGCAGGTTATTGAGGTTGTTAAATTTGGCGACATTATACCCGGCATCGGGAAAACCGTCGTTTTTGGTTTCATTGTTGGAATAACAGGTTCATTCCTTGGTTATAATGCCGATAAAGGAACCGAAGGTGTGGGTAAGGCATCAACTACATCCGTGGTATATTCTTCATTGCTCATCCTTATTTTTGATATGATACTCGTTCAAGTTACGCTTTGGTTATGGCCCGCAAGTTAGTAGAAGTTAAAGATGTTTATAAAAGCTTTGGTGACCAACCGGTCCTCTCAGGGGTATCACTTGATGTTACTGAAACGCAAAATCTTGTAATTTTTGGAAAATCAGGAACCGGCAAAAGTGTTTTACTAAAATGTATGGTGGGATTGTTAACCCCCGACAAAGGGACCATCTTTATCAACGGAATTGATGTACTAAACATACCCCTAAAAGAAATGAATGAGTTGAGGAAAAATATCGGTTTCCTCTTCCAGGGTGCCGCTCTCTACGATTCAATGTCGGTACGCGAAAATCTGGCTTTCCCCCTCATTAGAAATTTTAATTTTACGCCAAAAGAGGTAACTCAAAAAGTTGAACGGGCACTGGACATGGTGTCACTTTCTCATGCAATCGACAAAATGCCGAGTGAACTTTCAGGCGGAATGAGAAAAAGAGTTGGTTTGGCACGCTCCATAATCACCGAGCCAATGTTGATGCTCTATGATGAACCAACCACAGGTCTCGACCCGATTACAACCAAAGAGATCAGCAAACTTATTCGTGATCTCCAACAAGAACTTAAAATGACCTCCATCGCTGTTACTCACGACCTGATCTGTGCGCAAATAATTGCAGACAGAGTAATCGTACTCAACGATGGCATCATACTCTTTGAAGGCGATCTGGATACTCTTACTTCTCTTGATGATCCCTTCCTGAAAAACTTTTTTAGTCCTGAATATTTAGAGGATAATTATGGCTGAGCAACATAAATTTTTAAGACTCGGAATTTTTGTATCTATCGGAATGATCCTGCTTTTGATCGGTATTTTTTATGTAGGTAGTAAACAATCCCTTTTTACTCCTACATTTAAAGTTAAAGCTTATTTTACAAATATAGAAGGACTCCGGAAAGGCGCCCCTGTTCGTATGTCCGGAATTAATGTCGGCGCCGTATCTGAGATTTTTCTGGCTCCCGACACAACCGGTAAAGTACTGGTTATCATGGATCTCGAAAAAGATGTACAAAGATTCATCCGTAAAAATACTGAAGCTTATGTAGAAACAGAAGGTCTTGTAGGAAATAAGGTAGTCAATCTTCAAAAAGGAACTGTTGACCAACCTGTTGTAGAAGAGGGAGGTACCATCATTGGAATGAATCCCCTCGGACTCGCGGCAATACTGGGAGAAATAACCGAAATTCTTGGTTCTACAAAATCGATGAGTTCCGATCTTGCCGGAATCGTTTCAAAGATAAATTCCGGAGAGGGTACAATTGGTAAACTCTTAAATGACGACAGATTGTATGAAAACACCAACATGATTCTTTTAACAGCCAACAGAGGACTTGAGGCGGCGGTTTCAAAGTATGACACACTTGCTACTCTTGTAGCTGATCTTGGTAAAAACATCAATTCCGTTGTGAAAAATGCTGATAATGTTATGTACACAATGGATACCCTCATGTCTCATGTTGATGGGGTGGTAAAAGATGTCCGTTCAGGTAAAGGAATTGTTGGGAAGCTCTAAAGGATGGCAGTGATGTTGATGTTTCAGTAAAAGAGATGTTGACCGAACTCGTGGGTATTACCAAAGAGGTAAGAGTGGGAGCCGGAAGATTCAGCGAAAACATGGAAGCTTTAAAACGCAATTGGTTGTTTTCTACCTATTTCGAAGAGAGAGGTTATTACGATAAATCAGGTTATGAGGTTAAACTCGAAGATTATATCGATCAGATCAACAATAAAATAAAAGATTTTGATGAAAGAATCAAAACCCTGAAAGAACTTGAAAAGAAACAAATTTCAAAAAAATAAGTGCTTGCTATTATTGCATTAAAAAAAAGGCTGTCCAAAACGGGACAGCCTTTTTTTTTGATTATTGTAATTTATTATGCTTCTACAGGAGCAAGTATTTTAACTTTTGCGTATTCAAATGCTCCAAACATCAAACCTGTATAAAACAGATCACCGGCAGCGCTATATCCAAAAAATGGAATAGCTGCGACATAACATTGAATCAATCCTGTTAAATCCATTGTGTAATATGTTCCCGATGCCCACATTGCAAAGTTGGTAACTACAAAAAACAACACACTTGATCCTAATACAACACCTGCTGTTTTTAGAACAGAATTGTTTTTACGGAGTAAAAAGCCCATCGAAACTATCATTGCAAAACTGAGGTAAACGGCCCACATTGTGTCATGCATACCAAGTACCAAATCAGAAAGAAGCATGGCTGCGAAAGGTACGATATAAGCGAGCCTTTTATCATTTAAATAAGCGCCGCCAAACAAAGCCATTGCGGCAATGGGGGTGAAATTTGGCCAATGTGGCACTAATCTCATGCCTGCTGCTATAACAATCATAACAATTGCTAAAATATATTTATTATTCTGATCCAATTTCATATCTGTGTCTCCGTTATCTGAACAATTTTTTAATCGTAAAGATGTAATTTAAGTTAAATTGATTTAAAAATAAAACATGTTTTCAATTATCTGTAATTGACTATCGCAAGGCTGCCCGGATTTAACCCCGTTTCAAACCTTCTGACTTCTTTTCCAAGCATGTCAAATATCGCTACTTCCCCGTTTTGAGTAAAATCCTTTGGATTTCCGAGATACAAAAGCATATCAATTGGATCATAGGCGATTGAATAAATCACTCCGTACATCGAATTGACGGCCATTCCGCCAATAAAAAGTTCAGGTGCCTTTTTGAAGTTACCAAGATCTACCTTCATTACTCCAAAATTGTTTAATACAAGCATTACATTGTCTGAAGTAACTACCGCATCACTTGGATTCTGCGGTAAAATAAGGGAATCGATAACATCAAGCCCTGCAGGATCAATTTTGTAGATTGCACCCCCGATATTAGCAGAATCATACCGACCGGTACAAATTGAGTAGAGCATATTGTTTTTATCTTTTGCCAGATTAACAGGATTTGTTCCAACCGTTATCGATGGCAAAACTGCATCTGTGTTTAAGTCGATAACAGAAACAGTGTTTCCTCCTCCCAAGCCGGAATTTGCAACAAACAACCGTCCCCCAACTTCAACCATGCCCTCAGGGTAGGGACCAACTGTTATCTCTTTAACTACCGTCATGGTTTTTGCATCAATTTTATAAACTTTGCCGGAAAATCCTGATACATAAGCAGTTAATGAATCTTTTGCAAAAATCCTTCTGGGTCCCGATCCTGCGCCAAGATCAATTGTGCCCTTCGATCTAAAACTGGTAATATCAATAACTTCCACTTTGTTGGAAACATTAACAGCTATAAAAGCGGTATTTCCAACGATAACCAGGTCGTTCCCTGTGTCGCCCAGCGATCTTCCGCTGTTTGCAACTGCAAATACATTTAACAAAACTTGTCTGGATGTCAGTTCATAATAGGATAATGTTGAATTGTTTTGACTGTAAAGTCATTCATTTAACACATAAACGCCCTTTGCAGCTTGGTTTACAGGGGTTTCGGGCATTGTTGGTGTATCTTTACACCCTGACAATATCAGGACGCTCAATAGTGTTATAAAAGGGAAGATGATTTTTGCATGTAAATCCTATATACTTAATGAGTAAGAAAAATGAATGTTCGTAGAGGCATCGGATAAGATTGAATAATCCGGTAATTTTCATTGAACAGGTTATAAACTGATAGTGAGGCTGTTTGCCCAACATTAAAAAAATTGAATCGGTACTCAGTCTTAAAATCGAAAACTGAATTTCCTGCTATCGTTGAAAGGGGATCGTTATCAAATGTAAAATAAGATTCACTGCTGATTCTGTTGCCCATAGTGATGGCAAGTCCACCCGTTTTGTAAGTGATCGACGAATTGACCCTGTGTTCAGGGGAATATAAAAGTTGTTTCCCGTTGCTTTTATCTGTTGTTCCAAATGGTGAGATATTCTCTGCATCCAGATAAACATAATTGCCGGTTACAACCACAGCATCAGATAAAATTGATATTGATATGCCAAATTCAAGGCCTGAAGAGACAGTTTTTGCGATGTTCCTCGGCACCTGAAGTGCGATCATGGAGGGAACCCAAATAATTTTATCTTCGGTTTCGATCCTGAAATAAACAAGAGAGACTTCACCCTTCACGATTTTTATATCATCTATTACAATCCCTGCCTCAAATCCTGTTGATCTTTCAGGTCTGATATCAGAAGCTGAAAAGACGGATGAGTAATAATATTCATTAAATGAAGGAATCCTGGTTGTTTTATAAAGATGTGCTTTAACTGATAAAGGAGTGTAAAAAGTTGGAGATACAAAAACTCCGGCACTGTAAGAAGTACGGGATTCATCATTGCTGCCTATCCCTGTTTGCGAAAAAATATCGGCGTTAATCCCCCCGGTTATGGCAAAATCGGAGATAATAGATGGTAGAATTACAGGGGAATATCGAAAACCTGCGCTAAACCTGTGGAAATTCCGACTCAAAGAGGTCTCTTTACGGTTGTTTGAAAGAGCGGTTTTTATGTCCCTTAACTCTCCCTTTTCAAATCCATATCCCGAGGTAATTTTTATGTCACCAAACGATGCAAAAGCTTTTAGATTAATAGAATATGTGTTGAGTTTGGAATCATCATAGTCGAGATATTTATAATAGTTAACATTGGGATCTTCAAATTTATACAGCTGATGATTATAACTCGTCACCACCTCAAAACCCGAATTTGTAAACAGTGGACCTGTTAACCTTAGGACGGAGAGTGAACCTGTTGTTGTGTTTGAAGCCTGCGAGGATGAAGTATTGTTTGTAACCACAAAGCCCGGCACGCCCGCAGCAAAAAAGGAATAGTTCGAATAGATATCGGCAACAAAATCTTTAAAAGTGTAAATCGCAGAAACAGATGCAAAAGTTTTGTTATAATGAGCATTTTCCCGCTCATTAATCTTCCCCTCAAATTCATAATCGAATCTGTTTGCCGACCACATCCTCTCCCCTGCAACTGAAACCTGTAAGTTCCCGGTTGTTAAAGAGCCATTTATTGTGGAAGATGAAAGTCCCGTATTATCAAATTTTTGTGTGAATTTTAGTCCGTTGCTTTTTTCCCCCCGACTTTCCAGTGATAAAACTCCGCCTGTGGAGATGTCACCGGAAGCAGAATATGAAGATGAAAACTCAGCCGAACTGATGTCACTCATCGAAAATGCCGAAAGATCAAAGCCACCATATCTTAGGTCGTTCATTCTGGCTCCGTTAAACAAAACCAGACTGTTCTCAGAACTTAACCCCCTGTATGACAATAGTTTAGCAGAGGCGGCGCCGCCATAGTCCTTTACAAAAACTGAAAAATTGCCGTTTACCACTTCTTCAAGTGAGTTGTAGTAACCCCCAAACCCGCCGGAAAGATCAATCTTTTTACCAAATCCGGGGTTGTCACTCCCCTTTTCACCGGTCACAATAATTTCATTTAAAGTGACAGGCAAGCCGGTAACTGAATCAATTTGTGTAACAGGATTTTGAGCAATTACAACTGTAATGCAAAAAATGAATGATAAAATAAATTTCATTGTTTTTCGTGGGTGGAACGAGGAGAGAAGGAAGTGTAAATAAGCAGGGGTTTAAACTGTGAACGGGTTAGGACACAGTTCTTCCGGACAACCTTTTACGCGAAGGTTATTTCCTGATTACTTACGGCAGGTCTCCTGGCTTCGAGGTAAATTGCCACGCCTTCCCATTTATTCATGGTGGCTAAATTGGCAAACTGGAAAAACAATATCCTCATACAGTTGCGCGACAGCGCCGGATTCTCACCGGCTTCCCTATTCTTTCTGCTCCCTGCAGAACACCGTAAATTGTGTTAAGAACACTACAAATGTACAACCTTTTTTTAACATCGCAAGGGGGGAAGGTGAGTACTTGAGTACCTGAGTACCTGAGTACCTGAGTACTTGAGTACTTCAGAACTTTAGAACCTTAGAACTTTAGAACTTTAGTGACCTGAGTTTCTCAAATTCTCTAGTGCTCTAGTGCTCAAAAATAAAAAAGCCCGCTGTTCCGAAGAACAAGCGGGCAAGATTAAGTTGGTGAGGGTATCACTCTTTTAGAGAAACTTTTGTGATACCCGGCACCAAGACAAATGTACTATTTGGCGGCGGCGTAAGCCAGCACCTTGAAGAAAACGATATAAGTGAGGAAGCCGACACCCAACCATATAAGTGTGCGTTTAATCTTGTCTCTCTTTATGCCCTTTTTATAGAGCTTGTCGTAATCTCCACTGCGGTTCTGGTAATCTCCGCTTTTAACCGTCCAGTTGTACACATGATTATTTTCCATTTTCTTAATTCCTCCTGATCTTATTTAATTAATGACAATTTTTTTGTTGCGACAAAGTTTTTACCTAGAGCATCTGTTGCTATCATACGGTAGATGTAGATACCGGAAGCCAGTTGATGTTTGTAGGCATCGATCATCATCGAATAGTAACCTGCTTCCTGTTCTTCACTCACAAGCACTGCAACTCTTTCCTCTGCAAGCTGAAAATCAACTTTGGTTGATGGGTTAAATGGATTTGGATAATTTTGGCTCATTGCAAATTCAGTTGGAAGATCAACCGTTACTTCCACTTCGTCACTGTATTCAAATGATCCGTTATTATCGATTTGTTTTAGTCTGTATGAATGTTTGCCGGAGGCAAGTTTTTTGTCCTCGAAGCTGTAATACTTCGGTGCATTGGATGTTCCGTGTCCTTCTACAAATGCGGTTTTCATCCATGAACCTGACTTGTCTTTTCTCTCAACTTCAAAACCAAGATTATCGATTTCTGTCTTGGTTTCCCACGATAAAATTGCACTTCTGTTTTTTGCTTTGGCACTGAAATTAACGAGTTCCACAGGGAGAGGGATACTAGCCTCATCAGCACCCATGTATGGAAATGTAGCGCTTCGTGATTCATTATCTATATCCTTATCAGTAATAGATAGAACTGGTGTTCCAATTAAGTTCAAATCACCGACAGAAGCTCCACTTAAGTGCAAATCCGTCCCGCTAATAAACTGCGTTGTTCTGGATACTGAATTATTATCCCCGGCAGAAGAATTTTTCCATTCTGTCAAATCCTTAATAACCGCTACCCATTCTCCTATCGAAGCGGAATTGGAGGAATATAAATTGTTATAATTACTGGAAGTGGCAGTCCAGCCGGTTGCAGATGAAACACCAATTGCAAAATGGTAGTTGCCTGTGCCTCCAGTTCTAGTATTTACTAAAATATTATTTCTAAGATTATCCGTAGATGGAGTTACTGTAACCGGTCGTCTGAATGAATAACTGCTGTTTGTTCCCGAGCCTGAATGAGATCCACTAATAACTACTGTGTTATAGTAGAAACCATTTGTGCCTGAAGCAGAGGTATCTGCGATACCACTTATTCTTGCATCATTGGAAACTGTTTCACCAACTGTTACCATATTGTTGATGTAATTGGCAGTACCGCCCAATATTAACATACCCCAAACTCTTGATGAATTCAGGCCAACACCAGTTGCAACTGAAGTTATTGTATGCACTCTATTTCTTTGAACAATTGCATCGGTCGCAGCGGTTGGAATTGATATTACAAATCCGGCAATGGTGTAAGCACCCGTCCCACCATTAGTGTGTTGTATATTGTAAACACGATTCGAATCCAGGATATTACCGGTTGTGGCTGTAGGTGCAAAAACAATTCCGGCGGGAAAAAGGAAGTAACCCCGGAAGATGTACCTGTCGAGTTCGATTTGATATCTCTGACAATGTTATTTTTGGTAATACCGGTACCAGATGTCAGAACTATTCCGAAAACTCTGTCACCACTCGCATCCCAATAATTGATGTTTCCGATTACATTGTTTTCTATTCTACATACACCAGACCCTGCATAACTAATCATCTCCGCATCGTAGCCCAGCCTAATTGTATCTGACGCGGTATTGCCACCGCCAATAATATTACCTGCTGATGATCCAATTTCCACATTACCCGCAGAAACACGAATCATTCTGGCTACACTAGTAGTATGATCACAGAAAATATTTGATAACACATTCCCATTTACCTGTGATGCAGTTACTATTCCAACACTTAATTGGATTCCCACAAAAACACCTGTTGTGCTTAATGGCGAACCACTTCTATCAATTGCCGCACCACCTATACTATTCCCGTTAACGGTGTGGTTGTTCCCGGTTCCAATATTTATGCAAGTTAACGCAGTTGTTTTTGAGCTAATTTGAAATATGTAGTTTGAATCAACATTCCAATTATCACCTGCTGATGATAAATTGACACCAGAGCCGGTAAAATTATACAACTGATTATTTCTGATAATACCTGAAGAATTTAATGTCGATGAGGAATAAATTAAATTCACAGGCAAAGCAGACAAATCTGATCTGTCTTTGATCTTGTTATTCCTTAACGCATTGAATGAATTACCAACGGTCCCTGTTCCAAACATTACCAGACCGTTTGTTGTGGTGGTATTACCTCCCTCAACAGTACAATATTTGATAGTATTGTAGGTTGCATCAGCGACAAAATTAATGACAGGTGCAGTATTGAGTGTATTTCTGATTAGAAATGTAGAGGGAGAATCAGACCCGTCAATTGTCACATAATCAGCACCGTTAAGGTTGAAGATAGCTGTAGAATTGCTTCCGGAGATGGTAACATTTGTACCTGTCTGCGGTTTGATCGTTACAGTATTTGTTGCAGAGCTACCGGAAAATTGATTAATTGTCAGTGGGAAAGTCTCGGATGTAGAATAACTGGCATCAATTAGGATAAACCTCACGGCACTAGAGACACCTACTGAGTTTAACCGGTTAATGGCAGTTGACAGTTTATCGAATGGTGCGGTTTGTCCGGTTCCAACAAGATAATCTCCTGAGAGAGGACCTGCAACTGAAAAAGTTGTGGTTAATGTATCATTAGTTGAAAATTCATCTCCACCAAGTTCTGAAATAATTTGTAAAGTATATGTTCCTGCTGCAAAGCCATCAGTTCCTGAAGGATTAAAGTCAACCAATGTAGATGCACCAGCTGTCAAACTCGATACATTAATTATTTCATTATACACTTCGCCAACGGCCGGTAATGGACCTTTGATGATCATTCTGACATCGAAGCCGGATTGATCATTTAATCCAAAATTCTTAAAAGTTGCTTGTGGGGTGAAAAAGTTGACCTACAACTTGAGTACCGCCTGCGGAAGGCGTAACAAAAGCAACCGATCCGATGTCGTTTGTATAAATTGGCGTAAAATTACCTTCATAAGCACCGATATCAGGATTGGTAGCGTTCCTTGTAGTGTTATTAAAATCTATTGTTATCGAGACGGGAGTACCCCCGTTGGCATTAAAAGTGGGTACACCCAACTGAATATTCAAATCATATGTACCACTCGTACTGACAAATGGAACATCTTCTGTTTTGGCATTTGTCTCGCGAGGAGAAACGAGCCAAGCCTGATAGGTCGCCAATGTTTGATAACCTGTTGCTGCATCATAAGCAATTAAATTTTTTGAACTAGCGGTACCTGCATACAACAAATTATTGTTTGTTGTAGTGGCAATCTGTGTTCCGATTGTTGCTGTCGTTTTATAGAAAGCGACTGCCCGAGTGGCTGTTCCTGTGGGCGCTGTTGTGCTCTTATTCACAAATATGTTGTTGCGCGAATCAAGAATAGTTGATGCACTTGAGGCCATATATAAACAAGCTGTTTGAAATGACCCTGTAGTTAGAGTTGAAGTTGCATCTAAATAGATTGAATTGTAGTAGAGATTTACAGTATATGCTGTATTAAAATCAATCCCTCTAATACCCGGGGCACCTGTACTTGCCGGATTGTAAAGTTGGTAAATCAGATTATTGTTGCAATTAATCACACCTGAAGATGAGGAACTGAGTAACATTCCACGAATTGTCCCACCAGCCGTAGTTGCACCTGTCGGTTTATATACCTTGTTTCTGGAAATATTGAATGGTCCCACACCAACGGCACCATTAGTCCATAACCCATAAACCACTTGAGCAGCTGTAGATGCGGAAGTAAAATCGTGAATAATGTTTTCGCTAATAGTTGTAGTTAATGAAGTATATGTGTTGTTAATCATTATACCCACAATGTCGTTCGTTGAGGTCGTGCTTGTGTTCACCATATTCCTTGGTTCACACCTCTCCACTTTAACATTATCCTGTCCGATAATTTCGACACCTCTGAGACCGGTAGACTGGCTTACCGTTGTATTGCCGATATCGTTATATCCTGTTGTGGCACCACTAACAGGTGAGATGTAGGAAGGATCGGCAGTAATCGTGTTATATCTGTCACGATTTGTTGAACTACCTCCTGACAACAGGATTCCTCGATATGCATTTTGAGATGACACATTTTTAATTGTGTTATAGCTGTTGTTACCATTTGTATACGCGGGTGCCGTCCAGGCATGAATTCTAAAAGCAATGGATGTGGTATTTGAAGAGGATATGGTATTTTTCAAGTTTACATGGCAGTTCACCACATTATTGAATCTTGCACCGTTTGTTGAGGTTGAATTGACCATGTTCAGACCAAATTCGACAGTTGTTGATGTACTCCTCGTTATAAAGTCAAGACCGTTTATCGTTACGAAATCTGATCCGAATAACATAAAAAGTGCATCCCCTGCTGTACCTGATGCCCCTGAACCTTCATTAGTAATTACCGGATTAGCACCCACTCCTGATTTTTGAAAGGTAATTGTACTCGATGATGTTCCGGTTGCCTTTAGAGTATCAACATAATTATCAAATGTTTGCCCCGCAGCAATGTTGAAAGTCACAGAACTGGAAATTCCATGCGCATTGAGGGCGGAAACAGCTTCACTCAAACTTTGGAAGTTGGAGGAAGATGTTGCTGAAGTATTGTCAATGGTATATGAACCTGAAAGCGGAGTTACTGCCTTGGAAAGCAAAGTTATATTATCTACCGCTCCGGCCGGACTGGAACCGCCACTAGCATCATTCTTCCACGAAAGTACCAACCTTTGCGTGGTTCCTGCAGCTGATGCCGGTATAACGAAAGAGTAAGTTGTGTAACCGGTCTGTAGGTTTATATATTGATTACCAAGTCTTACTTGAGTTGGAGACGCCACGAGTGCCGTCCCGGCAACAGGAGTCACAATTGTCGGTATTAAAAATACCTGAACAAGGTCCCATGTGCTTTCACCCACACCTTTATAATCAAATGTTAGAGTAATCGCTGTTTCGCCTGCAGGAAATGTCACATCACGGTAGAAGTGGCTAACAGCAGTTGCATTTGCATAACTGTTGCCGACTCCTGCATCGTTTGAGATATAAGCAGAATTCGTTCCACTTTTTTTTGTGGCAGTACCTACATACCATGGATTCGTTCCACCATTTATTTCAGTCCACCCATTTGCAGCGAATGTTGCACCGTTTTCAAAGCCACCATCTCCTGAGGGATTTATCAAGACTGTTTGAGAGAATAAATTAGGACTTAAAGCAAATAATGAAAACAACAAAAACGCCCAACAGGAGATAAATCCCGCTTGTGTTGTTTTTGTATGAAAAGATTGTAACATTTTTCTCATAGAGACCCTCTTAGTTAGATAACAGTTATTTATCAAAAACTTTTTCAATAATTAGTTGAACCATTTTTATCGGGCTGAAAAGCAGTAGTATGATGCCGATCACCATAAGCACCGGGAGCAGAAATAAAGTACTGAGCATACTCCTCTTCCCTCTTTTGTCCTTTCAGGAACCAGGGGCCTGTCATATACTTCATCTAATGAATATTTATAAGTAAGCATTTATATATACTATTTGTTATTAAACATAATTATTCGCTTCAACCGGGTGGTCCGGCATACACAATGGGTCAAATTTAGCTATAGATTTTTGACGCTAATTGCCGGAAAATAACAAACCGGAAAAGGCGTAAAAATTAGCTGATCATAAGTGATTGGGGATTTTGATAGATATAGAGTGGTTCTATTAGAGTAGGTTACGATTACGGGGTAAAAGGTGGAAAGCGAGCTTTTGCTTCGAAAAGCAATAAAAAACTCAGTAGATATTTCCCTCACTAACCAAAATTTTTGTTAGCTTCGCTTTCCGGGACTAAAATGGTGTAATCTAAAAGAGAAAAAACCTCCGTTGTTTGTTGAATGTTGCCAGTTGACTAAACCTCACATAACCTGAATGTAAAGTACACAATATTTTGTTTAAAGGCAATAGGTTTAAAAAATAAATTTTTCAAGAACTTTAGAACTTTAGAACTTTAGAACCTGGGTTTCTGTCGTCGCTCAAGTGCTCTTGTTCTATAGTTCTCTAGTTCTTCATTTCTTCGTATATTTATGGTTTAATTTAAAATGAACTATGAAAAGAAAAGACCGACTAAAAGACCAGATTAAGAAGTATTTTGTTCCTGAGAATTTTATTAACAGGGACTTAAGCTGGATTGAATTTAATAAACGGGTTCTCGAGGAGGCACTAAATCCCAGTCTGCCTTTACTCGAAAGAATCAAGTTTATTTCCATATTCAGTTCCAATCTTGATGAATTCTACATGATCCGTGTTTCCGGGATCAAAGAGCAGATAGCTGCCAACATTGCCGAGATTACGATCGATGGTTTCACTCCTCAAAAAACTCTCCATGAGATTGAAAAAAGGACTCAACCACTTGTTTCCGATTTGATCGAATATTGGCACCATGTTATCGTACCGGAGCTTGCACAACACGATGTGGTTCTTACAACGATCGATAAACTGACATCGGGAGAACGAGCGAAACTGAATCGTTACTTCGAGGAACAGATCTATCCAGTGTTAACACCACTTGCATTTGATCCGAGCCGCCCTTTTCCTTATCTTTCAAATCTGTCTCTTAGCCTGGCGGTAACTATTAAAGATACCGAGGGCGAAATGCAGTTCGCCAGGGTTAAAGTACCGGGGATTCTCCCCCGCCTCGTCAGGATTGACGAAATATTGCAACAACCCGGAGAAAATGGCGGTAATTCTGAAATAAAAATTATCTGGCTCGAAGATCTGATCAAAGCCAACATCCACCGTCTTTTCCCAAAAATGAAAATTCTCGACACTTTTGCTTTCAGAGTTACACGAGATACTGATATCGAGATACAGGAAGATGAAGCTGACGATCTTCTCGAGATGATTGAAGAAAACATCAGACAAAGAATGTTTGGGAATGTTGTTCGTCTCGAAGTTGAAAAAGATATGCCACAGTATATGCTCGACACGATTATTACCAATCTTGAGCTGTCAAAACAAGAAGTGCAATCCCTTCGGGCACCACTGGGACTTAGTGGTGTGATGAGTCTCTATTCGCTACCTCTTCACCTTGTTAAAGATAAACCATACTTGCCGAAGTTACCAAAGGTATTTGAAGAAGAGAAAACTTCTTCCAGATAATAAAAAGAAGAGACATTCTTTTACACCATCCATACGATTCATTTAAGCCCGTTATCGAATTTATCAAACAGGCTTCTGTTGATCCCGATGTTCTTGCAATCAAACAAACTCTCTACCGTGTTGGGAAAAACTCAAAGGTAATCGAAGCTTTAATTGAAGCTGCGGAGAACAGAAAACAGGTTGCTGTGCTTGTGGAATTAAAAGCACGATTTGATGAAGAGAATAATATTTATTGGGCAAAACGGCTTGAAGATGTAGGTGTGCATGTGGTTTATGGTCTTGTGGGATTAAAAACTCACGCCAAAATGACCCTGGTAGTAAGAAAAGAACAGAACAAACTGGCCAGGTATGTTCATGTAGGAACCGGGAATTACAACTCCACAACAGCAAAATTATATACAGATATTGGACTGTTTACTGCAAATGAAGACATTTGCACCGATGTAAGTGATATTTTCAACTATCTCACAGGTTTTAGCGCCCAAAAAGATTTTAAGCAGGTTGCGGTGGCACCTATTAATCTTCGCGCGAAACTTGAGCAGCTGATTTGTAGAGAGATTGCCAATGCAAAAGAGGGTAAGGAGGGAAGAATTATAATCAAATTAAATTCTCTCGTTGATCCCGAATTGATTGCTTATCTCTACGAAGCTTCAAATGCCGGAGTTATCATAGACTTGATAGTCAGAGGAATTTGTTGTCTCACTCCCGGACTGCCGGGTGTGTCTGAGAATATCAGAGTGAGAAGTGTTGTTGGTAAATTCCTTGAACATTCAAGAATATTCTATTTCTTGAATGGCGGTGATGATGAAATTTTTATCAGCAGTGCCGATATCATGCAAAGAAATCTTGACAGACGAGTTGAACTTATGACGCCTGTTTTTGACAAAGAAATTAAAAATTACCTTCGGAATACAATTCTTGAGGTTTATCTTCATGACAATGTAAAAGCCAGAATCCTTGCATCCGACAAAACCTACTCTTATGCACCACAGCATAACATAGAAGAGATTAACTCGCAGGAGTGGCTAATGAACCAACAATTTGAATATTCAAACTATTAGAGGAATTAATGGCAATAAATAAAGAACAAGTTTTAAATGCTTTGAGCACGGTGAACGATCCTGATCTTAAAAAAGACCTTGTAACATTAAATATGATTGATAAACTAACGGTTGATGGCAACAACATCTCTTTTGATGTTGTACTCACCACACCCGCATGTCCACTTAAAGAAAAAATAAAAAAAGATTGTGAAAATGCGATAAAAGAATTGGTGCCCGGTGCCAACATTCTTAATATAAATATGACTTCAAATGTAACTTCGTTTGCATTTAAGAAAAATTCGGGCGGTTTTCTTGATAATGTTAAAAACACCATTGCAATTGCCAGTGGCAAAGGCGGTGTGGGTAAAAGCACAGTCGCCGTTAACCTCGCGGTTTCTCTCGCACTTGAAGGAGCAAAAGTTGGATTGATAGATGCAGATATCTACGGACCCTCAATTCCTCTAATGCTGGGCATTAACGAAAGACCTCTCGTTAGAGAAGTTGCCGGAAAGATAAGAATTCAACCCCTTACCAAATTTGGCATCCAACTGATGTCAATAGGATTTCTCGTTGAAGAAAATTCGCCTGTAATTTGGAGAGGTCCAATGGCAAGTGGTGCGGTAAGACAATTCCTCACCGATGTTGACTGGGACGAGCTCGATTATCTTCTTTTCGACATGCCTCCGGGAACCGGCGATATTCAGCTTACACTTTGCCAGACCATCCCGTTGACGGGCGCCGTTATAGTAACAACACCGCAGGAAGTCTCATTAGTGGATGCAAGAAAAGCAGCGGGAATGTTTGAAAGAGTTAATGTACCTGTTTTGGGTGTGGTAGAAAATATGAGCTATTTTATTGCCCCTGATACAAAGATAAGATATGATATATTTGGGAATGGTGGTGGAGAAAGACTTGCAAATGAGTGTAACACTACTTTTCTCGGGTCGATCCCGATCGATCCAAGAATCAGAGTCGGTGGCGACAAAGGTATCCCCGTTGTTTACGATATCCCCGACTCCCACGAAGCCGACATCATTACAAATATTTCAAGGAATTTAGCTGCGCAGATTTCGATTGCAAACAACAATTCCGTGGATAACAAATTGGAGATAATTTTAAGCGACGATGACGAATAGCCAAAATCAAAAAATTTTAGATGCTCTTGAGAAGATAAGACCTTATCTTAAAGCAGATGGTGGTGATATTGAATTGGTTAATGTCACGCCTGACGGCATTGTTGAAGTTAGACTTAACCGGGGCATGCAGTTCATGCCCCATGTCTCAAATGACTTTAAGAGCCGGCGTCGAAAGAGCTATTGTAAGAGAAGTGCCCGGAATAAGGAGAGTGGAAGCCGTAGCCTGACCGTAGGGAACTGATTTGATCTATTTTTGGTTACTATTCTAAACCAACAAATTGCGACAAAATGATCAAAGAAGTTTACTACTGGGACTATTTTAACTCCCTGCTTAAAGGTGATAAACATCACTGCAAGGAGATTGTCGTTTCGCTTCTCGAAGACGGAACAGATATCAAAGAGATTTACATTGAACTTTTACAAAAATCTCTTTATAAGATCGGAAAGATGTGGGAAGAAGGAAACATTTCGATCGCTGAAGAGCACATCGCCTCAAAGATCACCGAATATCTGATTGATATCTCGATAGAGCATGCGAAGCATTGCTGAACCATCAGGGAAAAGTTTACTTTTAACTTGCATCGACAAAGAATTCCACGATCTTGGTGCCAGGATGGTTGTAAATCTCTTTGAATTGCACGGATGGAAAACCGTATTCCCGGGAGCCAATACTCCCAAAAAAGAGGTACTTGATATGATTGAGATTTTTAAACCCGATGTGGTTGGAATCTCTTTTAGTCTATATATTAATTATATCAGATTCTTCGAACTTGTTGAAAGTATCAAATTAAAATTCCCTGATCAACCTGTTTTGATTGGGGGGCAGGGTCTTGCCAATGATATGTCGAACAAGTTATCCAATTATCCAAATGCGAAATATGTACGCTCGATGGATGAATTGGAAGAGTATATAAATTCTTATAAATAAGATAAATTTTTCTTTGAAAGCCCCGTCCTCAAAACGGGGCTTTACTATTTGAACTCAGTTCTTTAATTTATTTTTTAATTATCAATAAATTATTGTTAAATTTGGTTTTAAACATTCGATATCTTCAACCAGGATTTAATATCAAATGGTACCCGGCTTAAGTAATCTTACTTTTTTAATTTTCTGGTCTCTGTAGTGAGTGAATTCATCTCACGAAGGGAGATTAAACACCTTACCTATAATGTTGTTTACCGACAGATTCTTTTCACCGGATTTGAAGCTCTCTCCATAATCACCCTTTCAGCGGTTGCTGTGGGCGCGGTAATTATCATTCAAGGAAACTCCGTCCTCTCAAATTTTTCACAGAGTCCGATGTATTATAATATCCTTGTGGCGATTATTCCCCGTGAAATGGGTGCACTTTTAACTGCTCTCATAGTAATAGCCCGCTCAGGAACTGCGATTTCCACAGAACTTGGGAATATGAATATTAATAATGAAACCCTGGCGATCTACTCGTTTGGGATTTCACCCATTGCTTATCTTGCAGTGCCCAGAGTTTTGGGTATGACCATATCCGTGGTCAGTTTAAGTATCTATTTTAATGTAGCAGCATTCAGCAGCAGTTGGTTTGTAAGTTTTCTTACCGATGCCATAATCCCCTCCCAGTTTTTATTTGATCTCTTCTCTGCATTGACACTCACTGACCTGATGATGGGGGTGATCAAATCGGGGTTATTTGGATTTTTTGGAGGAGTTATCGCATGTTATCACGGATTTAAAGTCCAGAGTGCAATTACAGAAGTCCCACAGCGCACAATCAAAACTGTGGTAAATTCTGTGACCAGTCTCGTTCTCCTTGATATTATTGTTACAGCAATGTTTTACCTCTACATCTATGATTGACATCGAATTAATAAATCTCAGCTTCCGCCGTGACGGTGTTACTCTTTTTGAGGATGTGACAGTTGACCTTACAGGGTCCAAATTGATTGCTATCCTTGCAGACACAGAAGACACTGCTCACACATTGCTCAGATCAATTGCAGGGTTTTTGTGTCCTGATACAGGTGAAGTTTTGATCGGAGGTAAAAGTTTTTATGCCGGAAATGAGGAAGAACGATCGATGATAATGAGGAGGAACAGTTATGTCTTTTATGCAGGCGGACTTATCTCCAACCTCTCGGTTCTGGAAAACATAATGTTACCTCTCGATTTTAGAAGGCACCAACTCACAAACGATGAAAAAATGGAAAAGATAACAAAACTTGTATCATATTTTGAGTTGGACCCTGAGATAATTGACAAAAGACCTTCGCAACTCTCGAGACCTGAGTTGAAAATAATCAATTTTGTAAGGGCGTATGTAATTGAACCCGAAGCAATAATGATTGAATCCCCTTTCTCGAGATTGAATAAGAACTATGAAATGCTGATAGAAAACATTATATTAGAGAGTGCTTTTAAGAAGGATATTGTTCACCTCTTCTCGCAAGGATTTGAATCGGATTTGATAGATAAATCTGATACAATTTTTGCAATGAATGAAGGAAAAGTCTCAATTTTTTCAAAGGCTGCCGGATCGTATGATGAGTTTAATTTTACTGATTTTTTCGAGAATAAGCGAGTTTAGAGCATAATGTCGAAAATCCGCTATACAAAAATCCTTGTCCTCACATTTGTCGCTATCGCTGTGGTAGCGGTGGCAAGTCTCACTTTATCTATCATGATCAGTGAAAAAATCTTTTCCAATAAACTGAACTACAGAGCTAAATTCTCTGATGCAACTGGATTAAAAGGAAATGTACCTGTAATTTTTAAAGGATTTAAGATCGGGTACTTAAATACTCTTGAACTTGCTCCCGACAATAGTGTGTATGGCGACCTTCACATCTACGAAGAATATGAAAGCTTGATCCGCGAAAATTGTATCCTTTATAAAAATGCCAACTTCATCACCTCAGTCACCAGTATCCTTTTGCTCACCGGACCCGGCGAGAGTAAACCTCTGCCAATCGGAAGGATAATCCCCGGATTCGACACTAAGGAGGGCAAAATGATGCAGCGGAAATATGGGATCGAATATCAGGGAGAAGTTATCAACTCTTTTATGTTTAAAATGGAATCTTTTCTGGAAGACTTAAATCCCCAAATTGCCGGTGCCAGTGATACTGTCAAGTCACCGCTGATGGATACATTTGAATCCCTCAATTCAGCTCTCAAAAAATGAATTCGATTATCACCAATGTGGATGAAACAGTTTCGATTGTTAAAGAAGGACTACAACAAAGCAAAGGTGGTGCTTTTGGAGGACTTGCAAAACTTGACGGCCTGATGGGTGAACTTTTGGTCACAACAAAAGGTGCTCAGAATTTGATGCATTCGCTTGATGCAACTCTGGTAAACTACAAAAAACCCGATAGCCTTGCAATAAAAATGATTGACCCGACAGGTGAAAACCTGTTTAAGCCTGTTAAAACATCGCTCAACTCAATTAATGATCTGCTTCCTGAGATACACAAACTCTTAACTTATACAAATGATCAAACAACAAACCTTTCGCTGATTCAGGAGAAAATTAAAAAAGTCCTCGATGATCTGAAAGTAACTCTCGAAATAATCAACAAAAATCCATTGATCAATCTTGGGACCGAAGTAGGTGGGAAAAAAGTTGAACAAGGAAAGAAGAGACCAAGATGAGGATTTTAAATTTCCTTCTCTTGATTGTATGTTTAACTTTCCTCTCGGGTTGTTTCTCTTCAACTGTTGTTGATGACCAAAAAAGTGATTCACAAACTGATGGTGACGATTTTTTTAATCTGGCTAATGACCTTATCAATAGAAACAGTGTAGGACCCGCACTAATATCACTTGATGAAGCTTATAACAGTTATTCACTGCTCGATGATGTTTCCGGGAAAACCAAAGTCCTCTTAAAAAAGCAAATATTTACGGTGCTGAAGGTGACATCAAAAAGGTGACAGCATCATTACATCTCAGTTCCTGATGCTTCCCGCGAGAAGTGACAGCATAAATTACCTTAACTCACTTTCTGAATATTATTATACAACCAGAAGATATGACAGCGTTCTGGTTCTCGCTACAAGATTCAAGGAGCATTATACCAATGCCTCAACGGCGCTGATTTCTACAGCTTATCTTGCGCTTTCAAAATTTGCACTCAAAGCCGATTATGAAATAGAACTTACCAACCTGAATAAAGCTTTTGTTGCTTTGGACAGAGATCAAAGGTATCCGGGTGATCAACTTTCTTTTGCATATTACACCAGGTCGTATATTGCATCAAAAGAAGGGAAACTGGATGATGCATATTTTTGGGGAAATAAAGCCTATAACCAGGATTTATATAATGAAGACTACATTGCTATTGCTTATGATCTCGAATTGCTTGCAGGGATTGCGGAAAAGAGAGGGAAAATTGGGGATGAAGCAGAGCTCTTTAAAAGGGCAGCAGACTCATATTTTGCCGTGGGAATTGAAGGTCATGCAACTTATACGGAAGTGAAAAGCCTGATCCACAGACTAAATCTAAAAGGCGATAATCCATTTCTGAAAAATCGCCTTAAACATTTGAAAGATAAAGTGACTGATAAGTCACTACTGCCTGAGATAAACAAATTATTGCTTAAACAGTAATTTTATCCAATGCAGTTTTTATTCTTGACAGCACTTCTTCTTTGCCAAGCGCCTCTAAAATATCAAACAATCCCGGACCTGAAGTAACCCCCGAAACAGCCAGTCTAACAGGATGAATCAACTTCCCTGCTCCTGCCCCAATCTCTTCAGCGGTTTTTCTTAAAGCAGTTTCATAATCTTCTTTAGATGGATTAGAGAGACTTTCAATTTTTGCATATAACTTGTCAGAAGTCCAGGAGTATCTTCTTTCCACCCTTTCTGAATCCCCTTCTCATCATACGAGTCCGGTTTCGCGAAAAAATAACCTGCATTTTGTGGGATTTCTTTAATGAATTTTACTCTCTCCTTCATCGCAACCACAACTTTTTCGAGCAATTCATCACTAAAATCATCGGAATATTCACCAATCGTGATCAATTCTTCTTTAAGAAGTGATGCAAGCTCTGAATCACTTTTGGCTCTCAGATGTTCGGCATTTAACCAGTCAAGTTTTTCAAGATTAAAAACCGCACCCGATTTATTTATTCTGTCGAGTGAAAATGAATCAACTAATTCATTCATATAATAAAACTCACGGTCATCACCTGCGTTCCAGCCGAGAAGTGCGATAAAGTTTATCAGTGCCTCTTTCAGATATCCCTTGGCGCGATAATCTTCAACAGCCACATCCCCCTGCCGTTTACTAAGTTTTGACCTGTCAGGATTTAAGAGGAGCGGAAGATGAGCAAATACAGGTACTTCCCATCCAAATGCCTGGTATAAAAGAACATGTTTTGGAGTTGATGGAAGCCACTCCTCACCTCTTATTGTGTGGGTAATTTTCATTAAATGATCATCCACTACATTGGCAAGATGATATGTGGGAAAACCATCACTTTTTATAAGAACCTGGTCGTCTATCGTGTTTGTATCAAAATCGATGTTTCCACGAATAATGTCTTTTACATGAACCCTTTGGTTTGCCACAACATTCATTCTTACAACATAAGGCAGACCATCCTTTAGTTTCTCAGCCACTTCTTCAGGGGTTAACTTCAGGCAATGTTTGTCATAAACGCTTTGTTCACCTTTTGCTTTTTGACCGTCCCTAAGAAAATCGAGTCTCTCTTTTGAACAAAAACAGTAGTAGGCCTTCCCCGATTCTAACAGTTTTTCAGTGTGTTCCTTATAAATTTCAAGTCGTTCCGACTGTATGTAGGGACCATATTCGCCGCCAATTCCGGGGCCTTCATCGTAATGCAAACCCGACCAGTTCATTGTAGAAATAAGATTTTCAACTGCACCCTCAACAAAGCGTGCACGGTCGGTATCCTCTATTCGAAGAATAAATTTACCGCCGGTTTTTTTTGCGAAAAGGTAGTTGTAGAGGGCGGTTCTTAAGCCGCCAATATGTAGATATCCTGTGGGGCTCGGAGCAAACCTGACCCTTGGAAATTCTGAGATCATTTGTAGTTACTTTCCGAAAACAGCGAAACTATGCAGGTTTTCCTGTATATTTTTTAACTTTTTCAATGAATTCGACACTGTCGATTGGTTTGGGGATATAATCTGTTGCACCGGCTTCAATGCATTTTTCACGATCACCTTTCATGGCAAAAGCGGTCAAAGCAATTATCGGGGTATCTTTATACTCCGGCATCTGCCTCACTCTTTCGGTTGCTTCAAACCCGTTCATCACAGGCATCTGCATATCCATTAAGATTAAATCGTATAACATTTTTTTCGATTGTTCTACTGCTTCGGCACCATTTTCAACCACAGTTACATTCGAAAAGCCATTTTTCCTCAAAAGCCTGGTGACAATTATTTGAGAGTGTTTGTAATCTTCTACAAGAAGTATTTTGGGTGATGTATCTTCTTCTACTTGAGGCGTACCCTGGGCAGGTGTTGATGCCGCAATAGAAGCATTATCAGTTCTGTTGACCATCCTGCTGATGGTGTCAGCTAGGTCTTCAATCTTTGTACTCTTTTTATCGAGCAACTCGGTGAAGAGACCGTTTATTTTGGCGAGGTCTTCTTCATAATTTTCTTTACCTGTATAGATAATAATAGGCAGACTTGCAAACCTGGAGTTCGATTTGATCTCTTTAATCAGTTCAAATCCATTCATTCTTGGCATATCAAGATCGATTACTGCCAGATCAAGGTCCATATTAGCGATTTTATCCATTACTTCATACGAGAAGTTTTCTGCAACGGGGTTAAACCCTGCTGATTGGATCGCCTCTTTAACAAGATTCAGGGTGTTGATGTCATCATCCACACAAAGTACATTTGCGTCCCTGCGAAGTTTGTAAGAGGTTAATACCTCAACAAGGTCTTTATAACTGATCGGTTTCACAAAGTATTCAACCGACCCCATCAAAAATGCTTTTTGTTGTTCTGCTTCAACTGAGCAGACTATCACAGGGGTATGTCTGTGAAGTTTGTTTTCACGGATTTTACGAAGAAGTTCAAGTCCGTTTACATCAGGAAGGGTGACATTTGTAATAATCGAAAGGAACTCTTCAGTTTCAAGAATCTGTAAAGCTTTCATCCCTGAATTTACAATTGTTGGCTCATAGCCCCATTTATTCAGATAATTACTTAAAAGTTTGGATGTGGCATAATCATCCTCTATTACCAAAACTCTGCTGTTTTGTGATACGGGTTTTGGCAATGCTTCTATTTGTCTTGCAAAGTCAGCAGCACCCGAAAGCAGCATGTTAATTGTTACACTTACTCCCTGTCCCGACTCTCTGTTGAACAACAGTTCACCTTCAGATTCAGAGGCTGTAACTTCAATTCTGCCGTATGGATTTTCATTTAAAAGGAAGAGGAGAATTGAGGTAATAGCTGATTTCAGCTTCTGTGGGTCTGATTCTATCTCTTTGTTTGCTGAATCACTTACAGCAAAATGAAGCTCTGAGATATTTGGGTCAATTTTCTCTTTAAAACTTTTTTCTATTTCATCAATGAGCGCAGCGAGATTAAAAGTGGAAATCTGCGAATCATTGCTACCTGTTGAAACTTTAGAGATATCGATGATATCGTTAAGAAGACTTGAAATTTTTTGAGCGTTATCTTTTATGAGCTTGATATACTCACTCTGCACAGAATTTAATTTGTCATCGTACAGAAGGGATGCGAAACCCAAAATGCTGTTCGAGGGGGTTCTCAATTCGTTGGAGACATCAAGAACAAGTTTGGCTAGCGAGGAATCAGAGATAAATGAATTGAATTTCTGTGAATTAAGGATGACACCAAGAAATTTTCCCATCACTATCACATTATCAATGTCATTTTGGTTAAAGGGTGATTTTCTTGTCAGTTTCAAGACGAAAGTGTCATCACTCGTATGCTTTATTTTCAGGCAACCTTCATAAACCAAAAAATCTGTAGATTGAATCGAACATTTTTTATCAATATCAAATGTCGAAACAGAACTTGAAGAATCAACAAGTTTACATACGGCACATTGATGCAAAGATCCGAGGGTGAGGCTCTTTTTTACATTGGCTGATTTCCCCAATAGAGTGAATTTATCAGACGCCCCTTTAAAGAGCGCAACAGAGTAAAACTCAAATTCTTCGCAGACGAAATTACAAAATTGATTGAGGAGATCGCCGCCGGTATTTTCGGACTGGAACAGCGAATTTACAGATTTGAAAAACGAAATTAGGTTAGACTGCATCGGGCATACCGCGATTCATTAATGAATAACATCGAAAACGCAAATTAAATAGAAATCCATTTATAAAAAAAAAGATTGTTCCCAATTAAACGGGTTCTATCAATTTTTTTACAATTTCTACAGAAGATATCCCTTCAGCCTCTGCACTGAAATTAGTTATGACCCTGTGCCGCAATATCGGGTTGAGAACCGATTTTACATCATCCTTGTTGGGAGTAAACCTTCCGTCAAGAACGGAGCGTGTTTTTGCTGCGAGAATAAGGAATTGCGAAGCTCTTGGTCCTGCACCCCATCGAACCCAATCTTTAATAAATTGAGGTGAATCGGGGTTTTGGGGTCGGGTATTGTGAACAACTTTTGTCGCATATTCAATGATATTGTCGGCGACCGGAACAGACCTTATCAGTTCCTGATACCTTAATAGTTCAGATGCACTGATTACAGGGGAGACTTTTGGGTTCAAGGAGCCTGTGGTCGCTTTAACAATCTCAACTTCTTCATCATAGGAAGGATAGTCGAGCCATAAATTAAACATAAATCGGTCAAGTTGAGCTTCCGGTAACGGGTAGGTTCCTTCCTGCTCAATCGGGTTCTGAGTTGCAAGAACAAAGAAAGGAGTGTCAAGATTATAAGTCCTGCCGGAAACAGTCACCTTGTATTCCTGCATTGCCTCAAGGAGGGCTGCCTGAGTTTTTGGTGGTGTTCTATTAATTTCATCTGCAAGAATTACATTTGAAAAAATTGAACCGGGGATAAACCTAAATTCTCGCCTGCGTGTTATGGGATCTTCTTCCATAACATCAGTCCCGGTTATGTCTGAAGGCATCAAATCAGGTGTAAATTGAATCCTGCCAAATTTTAGATCCGTGGCTTCTGCAACAGTTTTGATAAGAAGAGTTTTGGCAAGTCCGGGAACACCAACAAGCAGACAGTGACCCCGCGAAAGTAACGATATAAGGAGATGTTCAATTATATCAGATTGACCAACAATAACTTTGTTAATCTCTGCCTTTACAGTCTTAAACTTCTCATTAATCTCTTTTACAATTGTTACTTCATCCAAGCAGCATTACCTTACTTAATTTCCCAAAATATTTTCGAACGGAGGTCAAGAAACCATTCTTCTTCAAGTTTTTGCTTTTTATACATTATCGCAAGTTCTTTGATCTCATCATAATCCATCTCAAGATTTGGATCGTGTTTTGGAATTCTTGCATCAACTTTACGATGTGATAACCATAATCATCCTGACCGTAATCAATTCTTTTGGGAAACTTATCTCCCCTTCCTTGATCTTCGCAACGGTCTCTTTAAGGGCTGCATCCAGTTTGTCGATAAAGTATGTACCCAAAACTCCACCTGAATTATTGGTTCTTACATCCTGACTGTATTTTTTTGCAAAGAGCTTAAAATCGCCATTTTGTCTCACCAGGGTATCCCTTAAGTCTGTAAGGAAATTGATGAGTTCATAATCTATCTGTTCATCAGGTTTCGCTTTGATAAGGATGTGGCGGGTTTTAATCTGCTCACCTCTTCTGTCAAGAAGTTGAATTATATGATAACCGGCTTGTGACTCAATAATACCTGAAATTTCACCTTCTCTTAAAGCAAAGGCTGCTGATTCGTATTCAGGAAAGAGTGTCCCTCTTGCAGCAAAACCAATATCTCCACCATTTACGGCGCTACCGGGGTCATCAGAATGTCTGATTGCCAGTTGTGCAAAATCGGCTCCGTTTTTAATCGAATCAAGCAGCAGAGCTGTTAGATCATAAGCGATCTTCATAATTCTGGCGGATTTTGTTGGTGACCTGAAAATGTGTGATATCTTAACTTTTTCAGGAGTTACACCGAGACTGTCACGGTATTTATTGAAAAACTCTTCTACTTCCCTTCTGCTGACTTCAACAGTCCCAAATTTTTTATCTTGAGCCTTTTTCATCAGAAGATTTTTTTCAATCTCGGGTTCAAGTTCTTTTTTGATCTGTGCCATCGACTTGTTGTAAGTCTTTTCGACAGCTTCTTCAGATCCAAACTGCCTGATCAGTTGCTGTACCTGATAGGTCATATACTGATCTATTTCAGGTTTCGTTACCATGATCGAATCGAGCAAAGCATAAGCATACAGAAGTTTTTCCTCGATCATAATATTCAAAACTCTTGCTTTGAACTCAGCATCTTCGGCATTTCCTCCGTTTCTCTGTGCTTCCATTGTGGCTCTTAGGGTCACTTCACTCTCAAGAATAATGTCATTATCTACGATAGCGACAATTCTTTCGGCAATCTCTTGAGAATATAGTGTTCCACTTCCCATGAGGAAGCAGAACACTAAAAAGGCTTTTTTAAACATTTATTGTTTCTCTTAATAAAAAAATTAGTTCTTGAAGGCTTCTTTCAAGTTCTCGTAGAAAAATACAGGTTTGTATTTTTCACGAAGTGACTTTGTGAAGTTTTCTTCAAGTTTCTTCTGTTCTCTCTCGTTATATCCACTAAGAACTTCAGGTTTTGCTTCTTCATAGGTTTTTATACGAACTTTATCTTTAGCATAAACCTTTATAATCGAAAAGCCACCATCTATTGCGAAAGGATTTGTGATGAAACCAACTTCGTGTTTGTTGGCTTCTTTGTAGAGTGGGTTGGTATTTACATCCATAAGATTGTGTTTACCAAGTTTTCCTCTCATATTGCTTCTCTCGGTATGTTTACCTGCAAGAGATTCAAAATCGGTACCGCTCATAGCTTCTTTGAAGATCGCATTTGCAATCGAATCATTCTTTACAAAATTTCACCAAATTCTACTCTGTCGGGCCATAAATAATTGTTTTTATGTTCATTATAGTAGTCAACAAGGTAGGTGCTGTCGCTTTTAATTTTGTTCCAAACTTCAAGCTCTTGAAGTTTAAATACATAAATTCCATTTCTGTAGTCTTCCATCAGACGGGCAAAATCTTCATTTCTTTTTGGAAGGTATTTTGCATCAATTTCCAAAACACGGTCGTTAGCATACTTAACTGCACCTTCGCTGAGCATCGCAAAAGTAAAATCCTTGTTCAGGAATTCATAACGTTTGTTCATGTTAGCGATTAATGAGTCGAGGGAGAAGGAGACATTTTCGATAGTAAAAGCGGTCGAATCTTTAAATTCGTTTCTCCAGTCAACAACAAAATAGTCTTTTGTGATATCAACAGTGTCACCCACTGCTTCGAGTTGAGCAAAAAGTTGCTCGTTCTCGAGATAGTTGTAGCGTTCTCTAGTGGTTTTCAGAAGTTCGGCATATTCATTGTTATATCTGATTTGACGATACATTTTTTTGAGGTTTTCTTTGTCCTCATCAAATGAAGGATAAGTTTTATGTTCTGTAACCAAAATTATATGAAGGCCATAAGCAGTTTTAACAACGGGAGAAAGTTCACCCGGTTTAAGTTTAAAGGCTGCGGCATCAAATTCAGGCACCATCATTCTTCTTTCAAAGAAACCAAGATCGCCACCCGACTGTTTTGAACCGGGATCTTCAGAATATTGCTGAGCAAGAGCTGAAAAAGTTTCACCATTTTTTAATTTCATCAATACTGAATCCATTTTAGCAACGGCAAAAGCTGTATCAGGATTTCCTTCAGGGTTGAGGTAACCAATCAGAATGTGGCTTGCTCTGACCTGAGGGACTCTGTCATTACTTTCTGTAACTTTAATAAGATGATATCCAAATCGGCTGGTTACCACTTCAGGATAAACCTGTCCAACAGGAGTTAAATAAGCGGCATCTTCAAACTCCGGAACTATCATTCCTGAAGTTATAAAATAGATGTCTCCACCACTTTTTGCGCTGAAATCATCCTGTGAATATTCAGCAGCAAGGGTTTCAAAAAACTCTCACCGGCTTTAATTCTTTGCAGTACACTGTCAAGTTTTAACTTTGGAGCTTCAGTATCGGCAGAATCAGGTCTCGTCATGATGTGACTTACTCTGAGTTCTTTTTTTCTTCTTTCCCACATCTGTCTCACTGCGGGTTCAATCAATTCTTTTTCTATGATATAAGTCTGACCAACTTGTTTCAGATACTCATCAAGTTCCTGATTCATAGCAGGATCTTTATCAAATCCACGCTCCTGGCCTTCCTCAAGCTTCAGTTTAAAATTTGTATAAACATCGAGGAAGTTCTTGAATTTTTCCTGGTCGTCTTTTTTTGCGTTTTCAACACCTCCAACTGTTTTTGAGTATGCTTTCTCAAATTCAGGGAGTGTAATTGTTTTTGGTTGCTTGTTTGATCCGGTGTACTCGGCAACAGGTGTTCCCTGTCCGCCGCCGGAACAAGCCGTTAGAAAGATGGCAGATAAAAGTGGGAAGAATAAAACCCAAGATTTTTTCAACATTAATGACTCCGGTTAATGACAAATTACTTAACTTCTAATCAGCTAAGCCGTTCGGCAATATTGCTTTTATTTGTTTGCGATTTTACGAATTATAAAAATTTCCAATTTTAATGTTACCTAATCAACAGTTCATAATCAAGGTGATTAATCAGTTACTTTGCTAACACAAGTTTTAGAACTTTGGCACCTCTTGAACTGCTGATTTTCAGGAAATAGACCCCTGAGTTAAAATTTGAAGCGTCCAATTGAATTGAATGTTTTCCTGCTGCGTAGTGAGCTTTTACCACCTGAACCACTTTTTCTCCTGCAGAATTGTAGAGGTCTGCTTGAATATCTGAATTCTCAGAGATTTCAAAATCAATTCTGGTTGAGGGGTTAAATGGATTTGGATAATTGTTAAATATAGTAAATCCGGCAGGTGTTGAAGTCGCTTCATCAATATTTGTTGCCGGAATCGACTGAAGAGCATCAAAT
Organism: Ignavibacteriales bacterium; assembly: GCA_016714125.1. Taxonomy (GTDB): domain Bacteria; phylum Bacteroidota; class Ignavibacteria; order Ignavibacteriales; family Ignavibacteriaceae; genus UTCHB3. Next base: position 96,867 of record JADJNX010000002.1, read on the forward strand.
GCATTGATAATTCCCCAACCATACTCACGGTTTGGAACAACAGAATTATCTGCTGTTGATCTTAGTGCATTCGCTAGTTCAACAGGTGAGATATTTCTTCTCTGCGACAAAATCAAAGCTCCTGCTCCTGCGGCGATTGGACATGAGAAGGAAGTACCTGATGAAGATGTATAACCAATTGGATTCACCGAGCTGGCAACTCTTACACTTTGACCCATTGCCATAATATCAGGCTTAATTCTGCCATCTGCAGTAGGGCCAACGCTTGAAAAATCAGCCCTGTCACCATCTGCATCAACAGCTCCAACAGAAATTACACTGTGACGATCTGCAGGTGCACCAAGTGTATTATGGGAAAGTTCCAATCCTTCGTTTCCGGCAGAGACAAAAACAGCAATCCCCTTTCCGACCGCAAGATCTGCAGCTCTTGTAATGCGTGCAGTGTTCCCGTCCATGTCTTCCCAGGTGTAACTCTGTGAGGGATCATCATACTCCAAATATCCAAGTGAAGAAGTTGCAACATCTGCACCAAGGCTGTCTGCCCATTCAATTGCAGCTATCCAGTTGTCTTCTTCCACAGGGGTTTCGCTGTCAGTATTTTCGGTTTTTGCAAGTAGATATGAAGCTCCATAAGCCGGTCCTATAAGTTTACCTGGCTTGTAACCACCAATTGCGGATAAAACTTTTGTACCGTGATCACCACTTCCCATATCAAGACTGTCACCAACGCCACCATCACCGTTAACAAAATCCCATTTGTTGAGAATGGTCATCTGGTTAAATACTTCGTGTTCAAGTAAATTAAACCCTGCATCAAGAACACATATTACAACTCCACTCCCGGTAATTCCAAGATTGTGGAGAGCGGTAACATTTATTTGTGAATTTTGTGTGAAACTGTTTCCATAATCAAGCTCAAAAGTTCTCTTTTATATTTTTATTCCCACGGGAATCATCATGAAAATAGTTTTTATCCTGACTCTGGTATTTTTTTGAATAACGGGCAACCAGATCGATGCTGTTGACAAATGCCTGAGACTCGAGGAGTGGGAGTTCTTTTCTTGATATATAAACGCTTACTCCATTTAACCATTTTGATTTCCCTCTGACAAAAAGCCCCATTTGTGACAAAGCGTCAATGTAGCCATGATATACAGGGAGATCACTTTCATTAATAAGGGGTGAATCACCATAATATTTGGCTCTTCGTTGTAATGATTTTTCTGTCACAACTGAAAGTGGATTCGCAAAAAATCTGTCGGTTTCGGGACCTTTATCTTTAAAAAATACCCAGCATAAAACTGAATCTTTTTCCGAGATACTTCCCATAACACGAGCTGCATCTTTTGAAACTTTCGATGTATGAAAATTACCTTGGAATGAAATGAAAGCAATTAAGAGGATTGGGAATAAGAGTATTTTTTTCATTATTTAAGTAAACTAAGTTTATGTGAATAAATTTTATCTCCGCTGTCAACTACAAGAATATAAATTCCCGAAGAAAGTCCGGATCCATCCAGCAGTATTTTACTGTTTCCTGCCTGAAATGTTCCCTTTGTTATCTCCTTCACCAGCGAACCCGTTGTGGAATAAAGTTTAACTGTAAGAAATTTTTCCGTTGGCAATAAAAAATGAATAGTAGTTGAAGGGTTAAACGGATTGGGGTAATTTGAGATCAGTAAATGATCAACCGGTATTTCAACTTCTTGATTTTCTATTGAGGAAGGTACCCCATTTATAGCTGTGAGTGCATTCATAATTCCCCACCCCATTAAACGGTCGGGGGAAGTAGATTGTGAAGCGGTATTTCGTAAAATTTCTCTGATCTGCATTGGACTTAAGGTATCATTTTTTTGAAGAAGCAATGCAGCAATTCCGGCAGCTATTGGGCAGGCAAGCGAAGTTCCTGAAGTCATTGTATAATTTGTTCTTCCTCCTGGTGCTGCTGCGATTACCGCAGATCCAACGGCCATTACATCCGGCTTAATTCTTCCATCAACTGTGGGCCCCACACTGCTAAATCCTGATCTGATACCTTCTGCGGTAATTGATCCGATACTTATTACTGAATCACCATCAGCAGGAGCAGCGAGTGTATTACGACTTGGATCAGTTCCATTGTTACCGGCGCTGTTGAAAACAGATATTCCCTTTGCAACAGCCAAATCGGCGCCAATGGTTATGCGTGCGGTGTTACCGTTCATATCCTGCCAGGTGTAACCAGGGAAAGGAGGGTCAAATTCCAAATAAACCAGCGAGGTTGATGTAACATCAACACCTATCGAATCAGCCAATTCTGCAGCAGAGATCCAAAAATCTTCTTCTGCAGGGGTTTCTGTGTCGGTATTTTCCGTTTTAGCGAGTAAATAACTCGATTTGTATGCTGTTCCAATCAAATTTCCGGGTTTGTATCCCGCAATTACCGAAAGAGTTGCCGTACCATGTGAACCTGATCCCATACCACCGTCGCCAACATCAGGGTCACCATTTACAAAATCCCATGTCGCTACTAAATCGAGAGAATCGTAAACTTCGTGAGCCAGATTGTTAAAACCGGCATCCATAAGACAGATGTAAACACCTGATCCGTTGAAACCAAGATCGTGAACGGCAGGAATCTGTTGTGGTAAAAGTTGTGCCAGCGAACTACCATAATCAAGCGAAGTTGTAATGTTTGGAGTTGCTACTGACTCAAGATTATCAGAAGTTATAAATTTATTATGATTTTTGGCTTTTGCCACCATATCCAGTCTTTTCACAAACGACATCTGTGCGAGTCTGTTCAAACCGGATGAATTGGTTTCAAGAGTAACCGAATTAAACCATTTTGATTTGCTGATTATCCTGAATCCGGCGTTCTCTATCTCTGAAAGATAACCGTTCCAAAGTGGAAGGTCTGATTCATTGATAGAAATTCCTCGTTTGGATCTTCTATCAATTGATCTTTGGCTCAAAAAAGACGAGGGATTGTTTAACATCCCGGAATTATCTTTGTCAACAAGATCAACCCAGACTTTTAACTTCACTCCCGGATCAGAAGATTCGATAAGTTGGTTTAGTCTTGGGCTAATCTTTGAAATTACACTGTTTTGAGCAGTGACTAACAAAGGAAAACATATCAGTAAGAGAATAATCGTTCTCATAAAATTACTTTACTTTAGTACCGTTTTTAATTGACCTGTCCACTTCTACAACATTTAAACCACCCTCTAAAGTTTCAACTGCGAGGATCATTCCCTGTGACTCAAGTCCCATCAACTTTGCAGGCTTAAGGTTGGCAACCATAACCACTTTTTTACCAATCAATTGCTCGGGTTCGTAGGCTTTTCCGATACCGGCAATCACCTGTCTTTTCTCTTTTCCAAGCAATACCATCACTTTGATCAACTTTTCGCTTTTTTAACTCTTTCGGCTTCCACTATCTCTGCAACACGAAGGTCAGTTTTGAAGAATTCATCAATTGTGATTGGATCAAGTTTCTCAAAATCCTCACCCTCGATTACCGGTTCAGCCGCTGTGGTCTTTTTTATCTCATCAATTGTGGAATCTTCAATCTTCTTAAAAAGTATCTCAGGTGTTCCAAGTTCATCACCTTCGTTAAGGTGAAGTTTTCCTGCATTCATCCATTCAACAGAACGTTTGTTGAGTACTTTGAGAATTTTTGCCGAAGTGTTGGGAATAACCGGCATAAAAAGTTCAGCAAGAGTGTAAATTGTTTGAAGACAAAGGTTTAGTGTTGTTGAACATCTCTCTTTGTCGCTTTTAAGGGTTTTCCAGGGTTCAGAATCGTTAAAGTATTTATTACCTGCTCTTGCCAGATTCATGATTTCAAGAGTTGCATCCTTAAATCTATATTTCTCCATATAGTCAGCAACTTTTGTTGGATATTCTTCAAGCAGGTTCAGCAACTCATCATCCCTCGAATCAAACGAATAAAGAGGCGGTACTCTTCCCTCAAAATTTTTGTGGACAAAAGTTAATGTTCTGTTAACAAAATTTCCAAGAATATCTGCAAGTTCGTTATTGTGTTTCGCTTGAAAATCTTTCCATGAAAAATCGGTATCCCTGTATTCAGGCAGATTCATCGTTAAGGTGTAACGAAGTGAATCAGCTTCAAAATGGTTGAGGAAATCGATCACATCAATCCCCCAATGCCTGCTTTTGGAGAATTTTTTACCTTCAAAGTTCAAAAACTCATTTGCAGGAACATTTTGTGGGAGCACAAATTTTGCGGAGTGTCTATCGTTCCAAGCCATTAACATCGCCGGGAAAATCACACAGTGAAAAACTATATTGTCTTTACCAATAAAAGCTACATATTTAGTATCAGGATCCTGCCAGTAGTCTTTCCAGCCATCCTCTTCACCTCTTAAACGGAAAAGTTCTTTTGTTGCGGAAATGTATCCAAGGACTGCTTCAAACCAGACATAAAGTACTTTGTTTTGAACCCCTTCGAGAGGCAATTTTACTCCCCAATCGAGATCACGGGTAATTGCTCTATCCTGAAGTCCGGAGGAAAACCAACCTTTGCAATACTGCAAAACATTGTCTTTCCATTCATAATTCTCATCCATCTCATTAATATATTTTTCAATTCTTTCCTGGAATTTTCCAAACGGGAAAACCAGTGGGAAGTCTCTTTAAGTTCGGGTTTGTCACCTGAAATCTTACTTACAGGATTTAATAATTCGGATGGATCGTAGAGGCTGCCACAATTTTCACACTCGTCACTTCTTGCACTCAGATTTCCACATTTTGGACATGTCCCCTCCACATATCTGTCGGGAAGAAACATCTGACGAGAGTTATCATAAAACTGCATCGATTTCTTCTCAACGAGAAGGTCGGCATCGGAAAATTCTTTAAAAAAACCGAGTGCGGTTTCGTGGTGAATCGGAAGGCTTGTTCTGCTGTAGATATCAAAACTCATTCCAAATCTATCAAACGATTCTTTGTTTATCGCATGAAATCGATCAATAATAACATTTGGACTCACTTTTTCATTGTCTGCGGTTATGGTAATAGGCACACCATGTTCATCAGAGCCACATATGAAAAGGATGTCTCTTCCGCGCTGCCTTTGATATCTTACATAAATGTCTGCCGGGAGGTATGCTCCTGCCAGATGCCCCAAGTGTATCGGTCCATTTGCATAAGGTAATGCAGCAGTGACTAATATCTTTTCCTGACTCAATTTCTGATCCATAAATTTGATTTTAAAAACATTAAATATACTGAATTTTAACGCCATCAGGAAACCCTATTGTTTTGGGAGGAAACCGCATTCAATTAGATATTATTGGATTACTGCATTATTGGGTTATTGCATTAGTAGATTTCTCCGTAATTTTACACTTTATTTTTCCTGTTACACTTTTATTGGTTATATGATCAAATCGACTTTATTATCAACCCTGTTATTTCTCCTGTTTTCAACAAATATTACTCCCCAAACAGTTGAATTTCTTCCCGGTAAACGGCTATTTAACATGCTTCGAGCTGCCGACACCGAACCTAAATTTGGTTTAACTTTCGCTCCTGACGACAACTCGATGAAAGTGGATGTTGGGAATGCCTTTGATGTCCTGTCGATACAGATTGACCCCTCCACAACCATCAATGCCGGAGTTGAATTTTTTGCTTACGCAAAAGTTGTGGAGTATCGCGACTATCGACTTCAGGTGGCAGCTATCGATGGTTATTTCGGAGGAAATATTTCCTGGCTAAAAAAACTCCCCGACTCCCCCCATTATTTACTTGCACGACTACGGTTTATCCATAGAAGTGCCCATTTAGTGGATGGTGCATGGGATCCATCAAATAATTCGTGGAAAGATGATGTGGAACCGGTACCTTTCGCAGATGATTTTTTTGAACTTAATCCCGCAATCCAATTACACTATCCGGTAGCCGATATCAGGGTGTATGGTGGTTTGGCATACTCGATCCTTATCCGTCCAAAAGATCAGGAGAGATTTAGTTTTTCCGCCGGAAGTGAAATTATATTCAATAATCCATTGTTTAGCTTTCTACAGAAGCCTGTGCAAATTTATGCAGCCTGGGATATCAAGATGAAAGCCCGACCCAAATATCTCCCCTCCCATTCTTTGATGGCAGGGCTTAAGTTTGGAGAAAAACAGGGCATTGGTCTCTCTATTTATGCATTTTACTACAGCGGATATGATTATTTTAGCGCCTATTACAAATCCAGACTGAATAAATTTGGCTTGGGATTTTTTCTCGATTTTAATCCATAGAAGGAGTCTTGTACGGAAAAAATTATTGAAATAAACGACCTTCATAAAAAATACAAAGATGCTTATGCCGTAAATGGTTTAAACCTCAATGTTTATGAAGGTGATGTGTTTGGTTTCCTCGGGCCTAATGGTGCCGGAAAAAGCACAACAATCAGAATGATGATGACACTAATCTTCCCGACCAAAGGAAATATCAAATTGTTTGGGAAAGATATTTATAAAGAAAGAAAATATATTCTCAGCCGTGTGGGAGCAATTGTCGAAAAACCCGACTTTTATGGCTACCTCACTGCATGGAAAAACCTCGAAATTCTCGCCCGCACTTCCGGATACCCTGTAAACGATAAAAAATTATGACCATTCTCGAAATGGTTGGTCTCGAAAAAAGATACAATTCAAAAGTGAAAACATTTTCTCACGGAATGAAACAGCGACTCGGAATTGCCCAGGCACTAATTCACGATCCAAAATTGATAATTCTCGATGAACCAACAACAGGACTTGACCCACAGGGAATGAAAGAAATTCGCGACCTTGTAGTGAGCCTTAGCAGGGATCATCAAAAAACAATCCTTCTTTCCTCTCATATTCTCTACGAAGTTGAACTGATTGCCAATAGAATGGTGATTATCAACAAAGGAAAAACGGTTATTGAAGGCTCGGTTGAAGATCTTCTTAATGCCGCCGAGACAAGAGTAAATATTGAAGTGGATAACACTGAAAAAGCTGTGCAGATAATCAACGAGTCTAATATAAATGGACGGCTTGATGATGTTTCCAACTCAACCATTATAATGTTTATGAATAAATCTGAAATTGCACCTCTGAACAAAAAATTCGTCGAGGCGGGTATAGCAGTGCATTCACTTGTTCCTACCAGGTCACTCGAAGAATATTTCCTCAATTTAACAGAGAAGGGGGAATAATCATGATTGACCTCGTTAGAATAGAACTCTATAAAATCTTTTAAAAAATGGCGTACTTATATTGGATTTATAGCAATCGCTGTTATCGTTTTGGTGATTGAAATTGCGATGTTGGTCGAAGGTGAAAATTATCTTCGTTTCCTTACCCGGAATCTTGAAGCCATATTTGTATTTGAAGGTAATTTCCTGAACGGCTACCTGATGTCATTTATTGTTTTGGGTGCGTTGGGAATTCATATCCCTTTCCTCATTACTCTTGTGGCAGGTGATCTCCTTGCAGGTGAGGCAACGGCCGGCACATACAGAATGTTATTAACCCGCCCAATTACAAGAATGCAACTGTTAACAGCCAAAGTTTTGGCAGGTACCATCTATACAATTCTGATGGTACTGTTTCTTGCAGTAGTTTCACTTGGTTTGGGTGTAATTCTTTTTGGCACTGGTGAACTGATCGTGATCACAGATGTCCTCATAATTTTTGCAAGGGAGGATATTCTGTGGCGCTTTATGATTGCATACGGTATTGCAACTCTGAGTATGATGGTGGTAACCTCAATGGCGTTTTTCTTCTCATCTTTGGTGGAAAACGCAATTGGTCCCATTGTAAGCACAATGGCGGTAATCATTGTTTTTTATATTCTGTCAGCAATTGATGTTGAACTGCTACAAGCTATTAAACCGTTTATGTTTACTACCTACATGCAATCCTGGAATGTAATTTTCACAACTCCGGTCGAAATAGATGAACTTTATCAAGCAGTTGGAGTGCTTTCACTCCACATCATTGTGTTTCTCAGTTTAACATTTTATCTTTTTAGTAAAAAAGATATAACTTCGTAAGTATAGGAATTTATATGTATAAAAAATATTATTGATCATTTTCATCCTTTCAGTTTCAACTTTTTCACAATCGGAATCTGATAAGATTCTTAATCAAGTGAAGAAAAAGTTTGATGCGATAAAAGATTATGAAGTGGATGTGAAAGTGAAAATCGATGTGGATTTCCTTAAGGTTCCCGACACCGAAGCGAAAATCTACTACAAAGCTCCGGATAAAATTCAGATGAAAACCGGGGACAATTTTGCTCTTATCCCTAAAGACGGATTGAATTTTAGTCCGGCAAACCTGCTAAATGGTAAATATACGAGTATGTATGAAGGCGAGACAAAAATCGGTGGTAAGGTGCAGCATATTGTGAAAGTAATCCCTGGGAAACACGGGTGATGTAGTGTTATCAACTCTATGGATCGATAAATCAACTTTTTATATCTCAAAAGTTGAAACAACAACAAAGATGAACGGTACATTTCAGATTGATCTCATTTATCCGGCATCTTCAAAACATCCACTCCCTTCAAAGATGACCTTTAGCTTTGAAGTTGGAAAATTTAATCTGCCAAAAGGCTTTGGTGGCAAAAAGAAAAAACCAGAAACCACAAGCAACAAAACCCCCGGTAAAGTTTATATCGACTATAAAAACTACAAAGTAAACAAAGGACTATCAGACAGCATTTTTAAAAAGAAATGACGATTTTAATGCAATAATGCAATAATTCAGCAATCCAATAATGTTTTTTGGCTTGCGGTTTGGTGCAATAAATTTATAGAAAATGTTGTATTCCCCCAATAGTTGGAAATAAAAAACGGGCTGCCTTTTCGGATCAGCCCGTTTAAATGGTTCTGAATGGAACCTCAACTCTTTAATTTACACAGCAAATTCATCAATTTTATAGGGTTTAGTTTCGTGTATTTCTCGAACTTGTGAGATGAAGACAAAAGTCATAAAATGTTTTTGTACGCATTTTAATCCTCGATTAAATTTGATAATATGAATTTGTGACCTGTACTATTTTCTTGTGATCTCGATCTGCTGCCCCTTTTTGACATAAATAACAAAGATATTATTGGACATCTCAATATTCTCCGGATCCTCTTTCACGATATTGAAACCTGCTGCCAATGCTTCGGTCTTCAGACTTTCTTCCCTCTCCGCAGAAAGGTTTGTCTCCATATAAGTGAAAAAATCATCATTACCCTTTCTGAACATCTTAAAACTGTGCATCCCTTTCTTATATGTGTCGCGATATTCCCAATCAGGTCTATACCCATAAAGCCCAATCTCCTGTTTAAGCGAACTGAGTCTGTAGATACCCAAAAGAGAGAGCACCTCGCCGAAACTGATCTGTTTAGTGGTATTGTTCTGTTGCGAAAATACCATCCCGGTGAAAAGTAAAACGAAAAGAAGAAGTGTTTTTGTACGCATTTTATACCTCGTTTAAATGAAATTTCAAGTGAGAGCCTGGCAAAGCAGGTAGCTGCCGCTATTACAAACAAACCAAATAAAATCTTTTCAATGGGAAAAGCCTGTTATTTCTTCAGCCTTGTAATCTTTATATGCTCCAACTGTCGGATCACAGCTGAGAAGCGCGTCCCCTCCAGAAAGATATCACGACCGTCTTCACCATTTCTTACTGTTTTAAGGCCGGCTTTCAAAGCCTGAATTCTAATTTCCTCGCACCTTTCTATTGAAGGGAATGCTTCGAAGTAAAAGATTTTGCTTTGATTTGGAGACCCCACAATTCGGAACTTCTCCGAACCTTTCCCGAATTCTCCACCGTTAATTTTCTGATAGCCCCATCCATCCAGAATAGACCACATCTCTTCTACTGATGAACATGCCAACGCCAGTGTGATTTTGTGAAAAGTTATTCTCCCGGTACCCCCCTGCTGGGAGAAAGCCACTCCGGTTAAAAGAAAAACAAACAAAAGAAGTGTTTTTGTACGCATTTTATACCTCTGTTAAATTGATTGATTAAAAATATAATAATAGTTCATAAAAATCGCTGAAAGAGCCGGTGCAATCTATACCAAAACCGACCGGGCAATAGTTTGAGGATGAAAACAATCTAATCCAATTTCTTGACAATAAGATCTTTACCAACATCTGCTAAGATTGAATACCCGGGCTTCTCCATGCGCCATCCACTACTTCCCCGCTTAACTACATCAAATCCTTCGCCATAAGCAAATGCCTGAATTTCTCTCAGCCTCGATTTGCTCGGCGACTCTTCATGATAATATACAGAAAACTCTGAAAGGCGGTTGATAGTGAATACTTCTGCTCCCTTCGAATATTTGCCCTCACCCACATTTTTATATCCGTCTTTCTCCAATGCCAAAGTCACAGCTTCCTGATCTGGCAAAGCTAATAGCTCAAGAATCTTGTATAAAGTGATTCGCTCACCACCTCCCTGCTGTGAAAAAGCCATTCCGGTTAAAAGGAAAACGAAAAGAAGAAATGTTTTTGTACGCATATGCTAACTCGATTTAGTGAAAGATTAAAAGTTACTTATTAAAAATAAGAATTTGATATAATAATAAACAAATAAAATAAAATTTTGTTCCATTAGCTACCAAATCATGACCCTTCACAAGGCCAAATACTACCCCCAAATATGACATCCCACAATACTTCCCGCCAGGATCTCGGATTAAAATCTGTTGGTTCCCTCATCCTGATCTCAATGCGTGATAAATGATCGGATTTCCCTCATCTCTCTTTTTTGATATACCAAACTTCTTGGCTGTAGAGCAAATCTGAACCAAGTAAATGTGTGTGGTGGGTATAAAATACAAGTTGTGCATTTCGAGTGTTGACCGCGTTATAAAAGAAAAACGGGCTGCCCTTTCGGGTCAGCCCGTTTTTACTGCACCAACAATTAGATCAATTATCTGCTTTTTCTTTCTTTTGAGCCACCCGAGCTGCTGCTTCCTCCGGAGTTTCCTCTTTCAGTTGTGCGTGTCGTGTTGTCTCTTTTTGGAGTTTCCCTTACCGTATTATCTTTTTTAGGTGTTTCTCTCGTTACTTCTCTCGAAGTGTTATCTTTTTTAGGAGTTTCCCTCGTTACTTCTCTCGAAGTGTTATCTTTTTTAGGAGTGTCTCTCTTTACTTCTCTCGAAGTATTGTCTTTCACTACCGGTCTGTTGTCTTCTCTTTTTACTTCTCTCGAAGTATTGTCTCTGACTACAGGTTTATTGTCATCTTTTTTTACATCCCTCGAAGAGCTGCCATTGTCTCTCGTAATTGTCTTGTTATCATTTTTTACCACTGCTCTGTTGTCATCGGATCTGTCAGTCACTCTCGTGTTATCAGTCCTCTTCACTTCACGGGTTGTTTCTCTTGCTGATTCATCTATTTTATCGGATCTTAGGTTCCCGGTGTTTCTAGATCTTGTGATCTCTATTTTCTCGTCGGTTCTGTCAGCTCTGTTGAAGTCAACATTTCTAACTTTTACTGAACCGTCGGATTTGTTGTTTCCACGATCTTTTGCATCGGTGAACTCAATATCCCTTGTTCTAACATTTCCGCCGCCTCTTTTTTCAACGATTCTTGGATCGATTCCTTCATTAAATACACGGTCACGGTATTTGTAGTTAGAGAATGAATTTGTCCTCTCGTAGAATCTCTCAGCGCCATACCCTGTGTAGTAATAGTCATACATATTGTGTCTGTGGAAGTCGTGGAATCTTACAAATCTCCAGTGGTTGTAAGGCAACACAATTATTAAGTTGTATGTTATCCCGTAGTTTGGATTATAGATTGCATAAGGTGAAAGTGGTGCCCAGCCAATATAGTCATTATCGTATCTCCACTCAACCCAAGCAGGACCCCAGTCATAACCAGGAACCCAAACCCAGCCTTCCCATTCATCGTAGTACCATCTACCGTAGTGGAAAACTATGTCACCATAAGCTTCATCAGAATCCCAGTACCATCCATAAGAAGTGTATATCCATCGTCCATAAGTATAAGGTTGCCATTCTCTGTTAACCCTGGAAGGTTTCCATGCTATCACATTGTCAACTTCAACCCAGTAGCCGTAAGGTTTAAGATTGTTGTAGAAGGCATTAAATCTGCCTCTGCTCCCGGCGTTTTCAGCACTCGACATAAAAGTCATTGCTGTAAAAATTACTGCTATAAATAACATCCGTTTCATTTCATACCTCGTTTTGTTTTAATCTATATATTACAACAACCGTGCCAGAAAATTTCCCTTGTTTTTAGATTGTTTTCGCATTTTTTTAGAGGTGGGAACTGTTCACTATTTTGAACAGTTGTTTAGTTAGATTATGGAATTTATGATAAATCAAAACGAAAAGAGAATTATGTCACTCCAAAAAATTAAAGACGCATTTTCAAAGGGACTAACCTTTGAACAATTTGTTGAGAAAACACAAAACCATATAGAACAAACCGATCCTTCCCAACTTGATGATGAGGGGAAACATATTTATGAATATACCACTCTCAACCTCCGCAGAATGAGTCGTGTTCTAAAAACTCACCCTGTCGAGGAAACCCTGGCAACAAAACTAAAGGCAATCTCTTCAAAACAGCACTGGATGTTGATAACAGAAGGATGGTGCGGAGATTCTGCTCAATCATCACCTGAATTCCACAAAATGAGCCTCTTGAATAAAAACATAGAACTCAGAGTAGTTGAAAGAGATACTTTCCCGGAAGTTATGGACCTCTACCTGACCAATGGAAAAAAAAGTATTCCAATTCTGGTTGTTTTTGATGAAGAGTGGAATCAACTCTTTAAATGGGGCGCAAGACCGGCTGCACTTCAGACGAGAATCGACGAACTAATTGCCGCTAACACTCCAAAAGAAGTGTGGATGGAAGAAATCCACCTTTGGTATGCTAAAAACAGAGGACAAGAACTTTATAAAGAATTGAACTCTTTGATGCTATAATACTGTTAGAGTATTATATTAGGAATTTAACTCCGGTTTTATCCAGATTAAAGAAAACAATTCATTAATGAAACTATCAGGAAAGTATGCCAACACTCACCCGTTCGGGCTTATTGAACTTAAAAGTTGAAACTATTACACACGAAACCCCCGACTCTATATCACTCTTATTAAAAGATATCGACGGAAAGGAATTTGATTTTAAGGCGGGACAGTTCCTCACCTTTGTCTTCGATGAAGATGGTAAAGAAGTGAGAAGATGTTACTCTATCTACACTTCCCCAAAACAACTTCCCCATCTTGGAATTGCAATCAAAAAAGTTCCGGGTGGTTTTGTCTCAGAAAATAAAATGGATGACATAAAAGAAGGGGATGTTCTCCCGGCTCTTGTTCCTATGGGAAATTTTATCAGAAAACAGGATGTAAAATCCAACCTTTTGTTGTTTGGTGCCGGAAGTGGCATAACTCCCCTTCTCGCCCTGATTGAGGAATCACTCGCCGATGACAAAGTTGAAATTGTCAATTTACACTACGTAAATAGAGACCAGGATAACATCATGTTTGGTGCCCGCCTCTCTTTCCTGGAGAATCTGTATCCCGGAAAATTTAAGTTACCCATCACCTCACAAGACCATTAAATGGCTGGCGAGGAGCAAAAGGAAGAATAAATATAGAAACGGCAACAGCCCTCTTAAATGAAATCCCAAGCGAGAAAATTGATGATACTGAAATATTTATGTGTGGACCATCTGAAATGATGGAGAACATCTACGAGTCAGCAATAAACTCAGGCTTAAAGTCAAACAACATTCATCGGGAAGTTTTCACTCACTCGATCAAAAATGAAAGTCGCCTTTCAAAAGATCGGATTGCCAGAAGGGTGTCGATTATTCTTGGGGGTAGAACGTACGATTTAATTGTTGAACCAAATGATTCAATTCTTGATACTGCATTAAATAATGGAATTGACGTCCCACACTCTTGCAGATATGGTTCGTGTTCCTCGTGTGTTACAAAACTGGTTTCGGGGAAAATTGTGATGCTTGATCAGACCACACTATCAGATGAAGATATATCGAGAGGTCTCTGCCTGACTTGTGTTGGATATCCGGAAAGTGATGATTTGATATTAAATTACGATGACCCACTGATTTAATCAGGGTAAAATTGGTTCGGTGGTCGTCTCTTTGTGTTGATCATTTACAAATGATAGAACAATGATTCCGGCAATAAAGAAAAACAGCAACGATAAAATTGCATATCGCTGACTGCCCGTGACCGTACTTATAATTCCAAATACCAGTGGACCTATGATTGCCGAACTCTTGCCAAAAAATGAGTAGAAGCCAAAAAATTCTGTTTTTTTGTCGGGTGGTGTTAATTGAGACATGAGAGCTCTTGAGATCGATTGACTTGACCCCATTGCCCCACCCGCCATAAAACCTACTATGTAAAAATAGGATTTATCTGTCACCTAAAAAGCTGCCAATACTGTGATTATCCAGATAAAAAGTGTGATCATAAGACTTTTTTTATGACCAATCTGGTCTGAAATTATACCAAACAAAACTGACCCAAGAATAGCAGTTCCCTGAACTGAGATAAAAAGATTATCAACTCCCCCTTTTGTAAAACCCAGCGTTGTAGTTGCATAAATGCCCGCAAAATAGATTACTGTATTGACACCCTCAATAAAACAAAAAAACGATAGAAGAAAAATCGCAAGATTACGATATTGTTTAAGATGTTTAATCGTAAATAAAACACGATTTAAACCAATCGCAACAAATGATTCTCCGGGAGGTATATCCTTTTTTTTCTCTTTTAAAAATATAAGTGTTGGAAGTGCAAAAATGAGGAAAAAGAGAGCAGCAACCGGGAATGACTCTCTAATCAACTCCATCTGAATAAACGGAAGAAGAATAACAAGTGAAGTTAATGACCCAAGATATCCCATTGCAAAGCCGTAACCACTAACTCTACCAAAGTTTTTAGGTTTTGTAATCTCAGGAAGAAATGAATCGTAGAATATCAATCCCGCTTCAAATCCAATATTAGCTATGATAAGCAAAACAAGACCAAGAAGAACATCACCGGGTCCAACAAAATAAAGAAGGGCTGTAGCTATGATACAAATGGCAGTAAAAAAGGAAAGAAATCTCTTTTTTGTGGATGTATAGTCGGCAACCGCACCAAGGACAGGAGAGATAAGGGCAGTCAGAAGCATAGAGACGGAAGTTCCCAAGCCCCAATAAAAATCCCCTTCCCCACTGTTTGCATTTACAGTTTCTTTAAAATAAACTGCATATAAAAAAGTTACAACAATAATTGAATAGGAGGTATTTGCAAAATCATAGAGCGACCAGACAAATATCTTCTTTTTTCAGTCATTTGTCTTTGCAGGTTTGGTTAATGATCCATCAATCAGGCCTCTGCCTCTTTTGTTTATCTTCCCTTCTCTTTCGAGTTCTTCATAAATTTTATCGAGAAAGCCGTTTATGAATTTGCCACTTGCGGAAGTGCTATACTCCTTGGCAATCTCAATTATTTCATTCATTGTCACTTTTTTGGGAATCTCGGGGAAAAATTTGAACTCACAGATTCCCATCCTCAACAAAATCCGATCAATCCTTGCCATTCTGTCAATTTCCCAATTTTCAGATTTGGCTTCAATCTCATCGTCAATGCTTCCCGTGTATTGAATAGTTTTTCTGACCAAATTTTCAAAAACTCCCTTTCGGAAGCATCTGTAATTTCCTCTGAAAGTTCACCGGCTGTAACTTCAATTCCGTCTCTATTGTAGGAATGAGCATAAAGCACTTGAAGCACTTTTTCTCTTATAATTCTTCTATTCGATTTTTTCTTAAGCATTTTATCTTTAGGTGTGAATTCAGTTAATATTATTACGAAGAATAATTTATTTGAACTGTAAATATACAAACGGGGGGTGGTTATTTAACCCCGAACATCCAGAAATTGATTAGACCAACAACTTCACGAAAATTGTAGTAGCGCACTGAATCTTCAGCAAGAATAAGATCTGACTTAACAACATCCAGATTTAAATTATAAAATTCAGCAAGTTCTTTCACTCTGGGAAGATGAAAGGCATCTGAAATAACGATGATTTTTTGAAAACCTGACTTTTCTATTAACACATTTTTGATATAACTGATCTGATCAAGTGTTGATCTGCTTTCCGATTCAATTCTAATGTCTGCGGGATTAACTTTCTTTTCCATAAGATAGTAGAACGCCACATCGGCTTCTGCCAACTCTCCCGGTGCATTACTTCCCGTTAGTTGCAGTTTTTTACAATCCCCTGACTGTAAAGTTGTAACCCCTTGTCAATTCTCAGTTTTAGAATTGTACTTGGTTTGTTGTATTTCCAAACAGCAGCTCCAAGAATAACAGCAACTTCAGCAGGTGAATTTTCGCTGTATGTCAGTTTATAAGTGATCCCGGTTTCAATAAACTTATATGTATAAACAAATACTGACAGGTAGAGCAGAAGCATCACTAAAAAGGAATATAGAACCAAAAATCGTTTTGGTTTGATTATTTTAATTAAAATGTATGAGAACAGAGCTGTCTTAAAAACAAATCCAATGTTAAAAAAGAGACCGGTATAGAGTTTGTAAAAAGGAGTGTGAAGAGGAATAATATCTATCCCGGAATTACTCTGATTGAGATAAATGCCAAATACCGTGAAACCAAATCCAAGAAACCAAAAAATGAGGAAGAATAGTCTGCGTTTTGTGAATTCTGATTTATCTTTTAACCAAAAACTATCAGGAAGAAAATAAATGTAGCACTATAAAGAAGAGTGAGAAAATTACCCGTATACATGAGATTAAAATCTTCAAAATCTAGTTTGTGATTAAGATATTTCCCAAAAACGATAGTAATAAAATCGATGGCTCCCAACAAGACAAAAACAAACAGGTCGAAGATACCCGAGAGACGGGTATTTACTTTTTCGATGTAAGGTTTTAACTTGTTGAGAGCCATAACAACTTATTTTAATTCAATAGCAATATATAGAAAATGGGTGAAATAGATCGTTTCTCTACCATAATCCTCATGACTAATCCCTAATCTTTGTAGATATAGGGTGTTTTTGGATCATTACCACCATCCTGTTTTTTTTCTATATCCCCTTTATTAGATCTAAAACTGAAAGTTGCTTTGAGTGCTCCACCCAATTCTTCCCAGACCATAAAAAAGACAGGAACCAGAATAAGAGTTAAAAATGTTGCAAATCCAAGTCCAAAGATTACTGCAATACCCATCGATTTCCAAAATTCTGCACTTTCACCACCAAAGACAAATGAGCCTGTGTAGATATCAAAACCAAAACCAAAGGATAACGGGATCAGTCCAAGAATTGTTGTAACTGCAGTAAGTGTAACAGGTCTGAACCTTCTTATACCGGCATACTTTGCAATCTCCTTCAGCGACATGTCTCTCTGTTTTAAGAGATTCATATAATCGATAAGAACAATGTTATTGTTAACAACCACCCCCGCAAGACTTATCACTCCTATCCCGGTCATTACAATTCCAAAAGGCATCTTAAATGCCAACAGTCCGATGAATACCCCTACAAGGGATATTATCACAGCCGACATAATAATAAACGGTTGGGAGACGGAATTAAACTGAATAACCAATATCAGGAAAATCAACAAAATAGCGATACCAAAAGCCTTCCCAAGAAAATTTGAAGCATCTTCCTGCTCTTGCGATTGCCCGGTAAATGAAATGGAATGACCCTGAGGTAACTGATACGATGTTAGCTTCGCTTTAACCGAATCAAGAACTGCATTTGCATTAAATCCGTCTGCAGCATTAGCTGTCACGGTGATAACTCTGTTTAAGTCCTTGCGCCTGATGGCTCCCGGGCCTCTGTCGATATAAACATTTGCCACGCTGCTTAGAGGGACTGACAAAGTTTTACCGTTTTGATTGTTAAAAATAATCACAAGATTTTTGAGTGCATCCTCCGAACTTCTTTGATCTTTACGCAGTCGCACTGTGATGTCATACTCATCTTCATTACACGATATTTTGATGCTTCAGCACCGTTGATTGCGGTTCTGACAGTGTTGGCAATTAAAGAAGTGTTCATCCCATATAGTGCGGCTCTTTTACGATCAATTATGACGCGAAGTTCAGGTTTTCCGGCATCGTAGTCGTCATCAACGTCAACAAGTCCGGGTATATTTTTTATATATTCCCTTATCTCTTCAGCGAGTTTCCCAAGGGTATTATAATCTTCACCCGATACCTCGATATTTACAGGTAACCCAACAGGAGGACCCATATTTTCTTTATCTATGGTAATCGCAGCTCCCGGAGTTCCCTCCACAAGTAATCTCAGTTCTTCAGTTGACTCTTTTGAGCTCTTTTCCCGTATTTCGTAGTCACGATATTCAACGGTAATTGAACCTTTATTTGGTGTGGATGAACCGGCATCAAAAGGATTGGAAGAGGCACCGGCAACAGCCAGGATTTTCTCAATATCCTTAAAATTTGCCGTGAGTATCTTCTTTTCAACTTTGTCAATTATCTCATTTGTCTCTTTTATCCCTGTTCCTGTTGGAGCTTCAAATTTTATATACACTCTTCGTGGTTCAACATCAGGGAAAATTCCACACCGTATGCAAGAAGCCCATACAATTGTGAAATAAAAAACAGCATAATAAAAGCACTGAAGATAAAACGCAGTCTGATATTTTTAAGTATCAGGATCACTCCCACTCCAAGTAGCGCTGTTAAAATTACTCCGGCTATTGGAGGGACAAACTGAGAGACAATACCCTCAATAAAAAACATTGCAAAAAACGCAAAAAAGCCCAACCAGGTTCTCAGACTAATTTTTTGTCCTGCCCTCCTCGGCTCACCAAGGGCAAAATTAAGGGTTTTTTCATAATACTTAAGTGTGACCGGCAGTAACTTATCTACAAAAATAAATGTACCCCAATCAAAAGGATAAGAGAGAACCCCCATCACAGTCTTCTTCAATTTTGGCTTGCCGTGGTGTTCATGTTTAACAAATACTTCTGCAAAAACAGGGTTAATTACCAGTGCGACAAAAAGGGAGGACATAAGTGTCACAATAACCGTGATGGGAATGTATGACATAAAGTCTCCCGTTATTCCGGGCCAAAAAAGTAGCGGGAAAAATGCTGCAACAGTAGTTAAAGTTGAGGTTGCCACAGGCCACGCCACCTCTGCGGTAGCTTTTTTTGCAGCATCAACTTTGTTGTACCCCTCTTCAAGAAATTTTTGAATGTTTTCGAGTATAACTATAGCGTTATCCACTAACATACCCAATGCCAGAATCAGGGCAAACAGTACCACAAAATTTAAGGTGATATCAAGCATCTGCAATATAAAAAAGGAGATCAACATGCTTAGTGGTATCGAAATTCCAACAAGTATTGCATTCCTTAATCCCAGGGCAAAAAAGAGAATACCGATAACCAGGACAAGACCTGAAAAAATGTTGTTCTCAAGTTCAATTACCTGTTTTTCAATCTCTTCCGACTGATCTGTAACAACTGTTAGTTTAATATCTTCAGGAAGTTCTTCCCTCTTCTCGTCAATTACTTTGTTAACTTCGCGGGCAATATCAATTATGTTTTCGCCGACCCGTTTTGAAATCTGAATCGAAATAGCTTCGATATTGTTTGTCCTTGCAAAAGATGTCCGTTCCTTAAATCCATAGGTTAAATCCGCCACATCTCGAAGATAGATACCTTCCCCCTCTTTGGTTTTTACAATAATATTCTCCAATGGGTAAGGAGTTTTAAACTCACCGGGAACTCTAACAAGGAAACTTGACTGATTAACATCAATCGTGCCCCCGGGAATTGTTCTGTTCTCATCTCTGATAGCAGCAATTATGTCATCAAATCTGATATTGTAGTGCTGAAGTTTCCTGTAATCCACATCAACCTGCACCTCCCTTTCAAGACCACCATTAACCTTAACTTCGAGAACTCCCTTGATTACCTCAAGTTTATCCTTCAGGTTTTCAGCAATATCTTTCAGTTTTGAGAGTCCGGCAGGACCTGAAAGTTGAAAGGTTAAAATTGGAAATTCAGAGAAGTTTATCTCCATAATTTCCGGTTTTTCTGCATCAGCCGGTATGTCCGATTCAGCTTTGTTTACTCTGTCCCTCACTTTTTGAAGGGCGTCCTCAATATCATATCCGCTCTGAAATTCTACTTGTATGATTGAGAAACCTTCATAAGAGGATGACTCAATCTTCTTTACTTCAGCAATTTTTTTAATCTCTTTTTCGATTGGGGTTGTAACGAGTGACTCAATATCTTCCGGCGAAACACCAATGTACGGAGTTGATACAATTACCAAAGGAATGGAGATGTCGGGTGACGATTCTCTTGGAAGTGAGACATATGAGATCATCCCCATAATGGCAATGATAAAAACCAGTACAAAAACGCTGGTTTTGTTATCGATTGATATATCTGTTATTTTCATAGATTAGCGACCCCTGTTATCGTATATCAATTTTTTCGCCATTGACGAGATTTTGGTAGCCGACTATAATCAGACTCTCCCCTTCATTCAAGTTACCGGAAACAGCAACACGATTATTTGATCTGGACAGAATTTCAACCTCCCGCATTTCTGCAATGTAACCATCGCCTTTTTTTACAGCTACAAAAACCACAAAACCTTTATCGGTTTTAACAACAACTTCTTCGGGAACAACAGGAGTTGACTGATAAATTCGGTCTTCAATTTTTACCTCTGAATTCATCTCCGGCTTAAATTTGCCACCCGAGTTTGGAAGCCTTATTTCGACATTGATTGTACGGGCAATTGCATTTACCGATTTAGCCACATAACTCACTGAAGAGTTTACTGTTAAACTGTCAAGTTCCAGGAAAATGAGTAAACACCTTTTCCCCTGTTTGATTGTGTTAACATATCGTTCAGGGACTCCGGCTTCCACCTTTAAGTTATCAGAAATTAATGTAACAATTGGTGCTCCTGGAGATGCAACTTCTCCTATTTCATAATGTTTTGTGTCGATCACTCCTGCAAACGGGGCTTTGACAAAAGTATTCTCAAATTGTTCTTTTATAGCATTATAAAACGCCTTTTTTGCATCACGGGTATATTTCGCCTGGAGAAATTGAAACTCGGTTCCCGCATTCTGTTTATAAACCTGTTCCTGTTTCTGAAGGTTAATCTCCGCCAGATCAAGATCAGCTTTTGAAGCTTCGAGGTTAGCTTTTATCACTTCGTTGTCGAGAATACAAATTACAGTCCCTGCTGTTACTCTTGTGCCCTTGTCAACATTAAATTTCATTATTTTCCCGCCGGTAGCTGAGGCTACCTTTGATACCTTGTCAGCTTTAACCTGTCCAATTACGTCGATATAGCCTGTAAAATCTTCCAGTTTTATCGTCTCAACTTTAACTATCGCTGCTTTAACGGTCTTTTTTTCTTTTTTGTCGGCAGCAGCTTCATCTTTTCCACAGCCAATAAAAAACAAAGATATGATCGCAAGAAGACCAAATAGATATATTTTTTTACCAAATCTTAATGTAATTGACATATTTATTACTCTCCACTTTCCTTTCCGGATAACTTTTCAAGGTTCGAGATTAACAGGTAGTATTCGTAAACACCATTTAAGTAATTATACTTTGCTCTTGTAACTCCAACTTGTGCATCTATAACTTCAAGTTGAGTACCAACACCTGCTGAATAACGAATATTTGCGAGTGAGTGAGCAAGTTCAGCCTGATTAACCGCTTCGGTGTAGGCTTTTAATTTTTCCTTTTGATTATCAATTTTCAGAGTCGTTTCTTTTAGCTGAGTTGCAAGACCTTCTTTTGTCTTTTTGAGATTTTCCCGTGCAATTTTAACCTCTAACTCGGCTTGAATAACTCTCGATTTAGAACTCCAGCCATTAAAAATTGGTACTGAAAGTTCCAGACCTAAATTGATGGAGTTGTTAAATCGCCAACTGCCAACACTTCTATCATCGTTTTCTTGAGATTCAACATTCCAGGCACCGTAAGCACGAAGTGATGGAAGAAATTCTGATTGATAAACACCAACAACTTTTTCTCTCAGGTTGATTGATTGTTCAAGCTGTTTAATCACAGGATTAAACTTAAACATCTTCTCAACCACCAGATCAAATTCATCAACAGTTTTGTCTTTGTATTTTAACGAATCGGAAACTTCGACTTCAACATTATAACTCAAACCCATAATATTACGAAGTACATCTTTGGTAATCTGATTAGAATTTTTCGCTTGTTCAAGTTCCGGTTTGGCGGTCTGAACTGCAACTTTTGCTCTGACAAGATCATATTCAGGTACAAGACCCGCATCATATTTTATCTGTGTATTTTTTAGGTTGTCCTCCGCCTGCGATAGATTGGCATTTGCAACTTCCAGAACCTCCCTCGTAACCATGACACCAAAGTAGGCCGCTTTAACCTGATATTTCAGTTCTTGTTCTGTTGCATCAACAATATGATCAGCTATTTTTGCATAAATCTCGGCAGCTTGCGCCCCAATAAAGATTCCACCTGCAAAGATGTTTTGTGATAAACTAAGTGTGGCAGTGAGGGTGTTATCGCTTCCGATGGGGAATGTTCCACTGAAGCCGGGCGCATCAATTGTAAATACTCCCTTCTTTAGTGCTCTGCGATAGTTTACCGAGCCTTTTAACTCAGGATAAACAGCAGTCCCCCAGGTTTCTTCAACTTTTTCGTATGCAATATCTTTGTTGAGCCTGCCGGTTTTAAGGTCGTAATTATTCTCGAGAGCTATCGAAATAGCTTTATCAAGATTAACAATCACTTTTTCGGTCGGTTGTGCAACAATCTGCGAGGCAGTGAAAATAAATATGATCAAGCCGGAAAGTAATCTCATCAATTCTCCGATTATTTAAATGTTACAGGGATTAGCATCTGCACTTTAACAGGTTTGCCGTCTTTTTTCCCAGGACTAAATTTTGTTCTTCTTACAGCAGACAAAGCGGAGTTGTCACAAGCGGGATGAATCCCCTTTGTGAGTACAACTGAATTAACATTTCCCAACTCATCGATGAAGGCGGTTATATAAACCGTACCGGAGATGCCGGCATCCTTCGCAGCCTGTGGAAATATTGCTTTACTTTGGATCGATTCAAATCCACCTATGGGTACTGGCATATATGGGACAGCAGTGTAATAAGTATTATCTTTTGGTCCCTTGGCTTTTCCATCTTTTTCGGTGGTTTTTTTATAAGTCTCTTTATCCTTAAACTTCCCCTGTTTATCAAGTGTCAAGAGGTCTCCCTTATCAATGTCCTGACTTTCCAGTTTCACTTTTTCCTTTGGAGGTGTCAGGGTAACTTCAATCTCTTTGTTTAATACAGGTTGTGTGACAGGAGTATCTTTTTTTAATTTTGGAAGTGTCTTCGTTTCCGGCTTTTGTGGCAGAGATTCCTCTTCCCTTTTATCCAGAAGTTCGATCACGTCTTCTGCATCAAGATATTCATTTTCACTGGTAAGACTTTGGGAAACTGATTTACTGAAGGGATAAAACTTAAAAACAAGTATCAATAATAACAGAACAAAAATTGAACTGACTTCGAGTGTAAACCTGTAATTCCTTTTCAGGTGTGTCGTCAAGCCTATGGTCTGCATGTTAAATTCTGATAACTCATTTTATAGATAAAAGTTATTTAAACAACTTGGGATATGCGCGGTTAAGAATAAATGCGAACGCTAGCCCGAGTGCTGCTCCATTGATGTCTGCTAAAATATCGTACCACTCAAAAAATCTGCCGGGTATCGGAATCTGGTGAAGTTCATCCAGTATTCCATAAACAGAAGCTATGATAAATGACTTCTGAAAGACTCTGATCTCATCAACAGTGTCAATTGATTTTAGTTTTAAATACGTAAACAGGAGAAAGCTTAATACCGCGTACCCTGCAAAATGATTGAATTTATCCCCGGAAGGTACATCGGGTAAACTTTTTGACGGCAGGGTTGTACCAAGAAAAAGAACAATCCAATAGCCAACTAAAACCCATAATGCAATTTTCTGTTTATTGACCTTCTGCATTACTCTCCGTCAATTTTTTTAATGGCCACGGGTAAATTTTGTATTATTGTCGAGGCTGAAACCACAAGTCCTGTTTGCTCTTTTACCAGGATTAATGCCGAAATGTTGTATGTATGGATAGCATCACAAATTCTGCTTATGAAGAACTCCACAGTTGGGTTGTGTCCTTCTTTTAATAAATCAAGAATCGATTCCACTTCGAGTTGCGGCAAAACCAAAATTTGTGCAAGAACTGATGCAATAACACCGGCAAGTCCATCTCCTGTCCCAAATTTTGCCATGCAATCATGTCCTGAATCCAAGATATAATTTATTCCGGAATTATGACATACAAAAATAGCTGCATGTTTTAACACAAGGATACAACCCGTCTCCTGTGCAAAGTCCGTTGCTGCCTGAAAAATATCTTTCTCAATTATTTCAAGGGGTTTACCCAACAATTTAGCAAACTCACCTGTGTGTGGAAGGAGTATCTTCCCATTCAAGTTATATTTTTTGTAGTTCCCATTATAGAGTGGAGTTAAAGCGTCTGCATCTAAAATCACCATTTTGTTTTCAATGGAAAGAATTTTATCCAAAGCAATGGTTGTCTCCGGGGATCTACCCAACCCCGGCCCTATCAACAAAACATCCTTTTTCTCAAGTTCATCCATTAACGACTTCAGAATCTCAGAATTAAAATTCACAGAGAACTCGTGAATAACAGCTTCCGGTATCCTGTTCAATGTAACTGCCGCACCCTTTTCAGAAGTAAAAAGAATTGGAGAACCCGAACCGGATGTAAATGCAGCCTGATAAACAATTGCGGCAGATCCCGGATACCTGTTTGAGCCTGCGACCATAACAGGTCCACCTGCAGTATATTTATTGACACTCCGTCTTCTGCTGAGAAGAATACTGCTTACATCGTTTAACTCATA
The DNA here is from genome assembly GCA_016714125.1 of Ignavibacteriales bacterium. Taxonomy (GTDB): domain Bacteria; phylum Bacteroidota; class Ignavibacteria; order Ignavibacteriales; family Ignavibacteriaceae; genus UTCHB3. The sequence goes on from JADJNX010000002.1 coordinate 121,846, forward strand.
AAGCTTCCAACCAGCCTCAGTTTCCAGTGTTGAATTTTTTGCGCCGATGTAACCATATTCAATCAATCCCCGATTGTCAATACCCTTACCATAATAGTAACCCCTCTTATACGAACCCAGTGCTACGGTGTAAAGAGCATTAAAGATTATTCCTCCTGTGCCTGTATCCGGATTTAGTCCTGTTGGGATATCAATGGCGACTCTGGTTGCAAAAGTTCCGTTCATTGCCATTATAATTTCATCATACGGCTGCTGCAGTTCACCCTTGGAGCCTGTACCAAGAATCGCGTCAACAAGGACATCCTGTGTACTAATGATATCAGTGAGTTGATCTATATTCAAATACTGAAAGATTAAAATCCCATCTTGAAGTTCACTAATGATATCAAAAAAATATTGTGAATCTTCTGTGAAATCTTCCGGTTCTCCGATAAAAATTACTGTAACATTCCATCCCATATCCCTGAGATGGCGAGCAGTAACAAATCCATCCCCTCCATTATTTCCCTTTCCGCATACAATCGCAACATTTTTCTCTTCTCCCTCAAGGGATTCGATAAATTGTGCGACACTCCTCCCTGCATTTTCCATCAATATCCTGCTGTCGAATCCGATGTCTTCTATGAACACACGATCCTGCTCAGAGGCTTCTGCTGCGGTTAGAACTAATTTCATTTTCACTCCTTGTGAAAGGGTTTAAAGCACAAAAGCTGTACAGTGAGTCAATCGGAGAACCGAATTCCTGACTCCCGGTACAGCTTGTAAAAACTTTGTTTTACTAAAATTTCGAGATAAGATTTATTACTGAACCCGGAAGAATTCCCATCACAACAATAAGAATAGCTGATACAATTATCCCAATCATCGCTGAATTTGAGTTAACCACTTCAAGTTTACACTCATCTTTACTGAAATACATTACAACAATCAGTCTTATATAGAAATAAACACTGATGACAGATGATAAAATTCCCACAAGAGCAAGCCAGACTAAATCAGCTTTAATCGCTGCGATGAATACATAATACTTACCAAAGAAACCGGCAAACGGCGGAATACCTGAAAGTGCAAACATGAAAACAGCAAGTAAGCCTGCTAATAATGGATATTTAGTCCCTAAACCTGAATAATCTTTTATTGAGAGATTTTTTTCCTCTTTATCCTCGATCAGGGCAATGATTCCAAATGCACCAAGGTTCATGAATGTATAGGCAGCAAGATAAAAGATCATACCATCCACACCCTCTTTATTGCCTGCTGCCAAACCGATTAGAATGTAACCTGCGTGTGCAATTGAAGAATAAGCAAGCATTCGTTTTATGTCGGTCTGAAGAATCGCTGTAACGCTTCCATAAAGCATCGAGAGCGTCGCAAACAACGCTATGAGAGGTGTTAAGATATCAACAGCTCTTTCTTTGGAGAACGCCGGTGAGATTACAAGAATTAAAGCTGCAAAAGCTGCTGCCTTACCACCAGTTGACATCAAAGCAGTGGTGGTTGTAGGTGCACCCTGATAAACATCAGGCACCCACATGTGGAAAGGAACTGCGGCAATTTTAAAGGCAAATCCAATGAAGAAAAGGGTTAAACCAATTATTCCCAGAATGTTTGTCTGTTCAAAAGTAAATACTTCATACAGTTTGGTAATATTAAGTGTGTGGGTGGCACCGTATAGCAAACCAAGTCCGTAAACTATAAATCCAGTCGCAAATGAACCTAAGAGGAAATATTTAAGAGCAGCTTCAGTTGAAAAAGGCCTTTTCCTTGCAAAACCGGCAAGAATATAAAAACATAACGACATCTGTTCCAAACCGATAAATACCATCACCAGGTCACGGGCACTTGCGATCATCATCATGCCAAGAACGGCTGATTGAACAAGTATGTAAAATTCGCCATGGTAAATGCCTGTTTTTTTTAGATAATCGACAGTCAAGAGACCAACTATCGCAGCACCAAAATTGAAGATGAAGTAAAAAATATTTACCTGACCTCCGGTTGCAAGCATTCCGTTAAAGAATACACCCTGATTGCCAACAGATAACAGTGACTGGTATGCAATAACCAGAAAACTAATGATCGTTAACCATGGGAGTATCTTACCGGCATTCTTTACATACATCTCTATCACAAGAGAAACCAGAATGACCGAGGCTAAAATAACCAGCGGCAGATAGTTTGAAATGTCCGAAATGTTAAAATCCATACCTACTCTATAAATAAAATGTCGTGTTCAGTTTCTTCAATTGTTGCTTCATGTGTATCGGTTTTATACACAGCTATTTTTTTATGCTTACTAACATCAAAAATATTGTCGTCTTTTTCGACTACAATTATTTTGATATTTCCATATTCCGATAATGTTTCGCGGAGAAAATTATACTCAAGAAAATAGAGATTTGTATAATAGTCCTCTTCCACGATGTTTATCCCTTTTGAGCTTGGAGAAAAATCTGTTATGATATCTTTCTCAACAACCACTTTAAGGAATCTCCCTTTAAACGGAAGTATTAATCTGTTCCCGTATAGGAATCCGCTTTTCTTCTCATCAATACATTGTTGAATGGTCATCTTTAACCTCTAAAAAAGAAGAACCATATTATTGCATATACCGGCAATAAAATGGGGAGTGAATATTTTATTATGTATTCAATAAATGTCGGTACTCTTACACCGGCACTTTCGGCAATCGATTTGACCATAAAATTAGGACCATTCCCAATATACGTCATCGCACCAAAAAATACAGCACCAACTGAAATTGCGGTCAAATACTGTATTGCATCAGGATTCTGCAAAAACAACTGTGTTTGAGCAGCTCCGCCGTTAAGATCAAAACCAAATTTACCCATCGCTGCACTCATAAAATTCAGATAGGTTGGGGCATTATCGAGAAACGATGAGAGTGCCCCCGATGCCCAATAGAATAATGAACTTGTAAAGACATCACTGTTCTCTTTTGCAAGGTCAGCAATCAACCTCAAGGCGGGTATCATTGTAAAGAATATCCCTACAAAAAGATATGCCACCTCCTTAATTGGTCCAAAGTCAAACTCATTTGCTTTTAAAACACTTTTATCAGCAGTTTTAAATGCTGCAAACACCACCCCAAACATTATAATCTCCCTGATTCCAACAGGTAATGGATCAAGACTTGGCACCCATGACATTACTGCAGGATCAAGAAATACTGATCCAATTATAATTGCCAGGTATCCAAGATTTTTTAATCCTTTAAACTCAATCTTTCCTGAATATTGCTGTTCCTCTTTTGCACCTGCTTTATTATTCATGTCAAGCATAAAAAATATTGCAAGAATGAGTGCAATTGCAATTATCCAAATAAGCCAAACTTGCTCAACCACCCAGAAAAAAGGAACACCTTTAAGAAATCCTAAAAACAGTGGTGGGTCACCTATTGGTGTTAAGGCACCACCGGCATTGCTTACCACAAAAATGAAAAATATAATGTGGTATGACTTAATTCTGTCTTTGTTCATCCTCATAAACGGTCTTATGAGAAGCATCGAAGCACCAGTTGTTCCAATCACATTTGATATAACCGCACCAAAAAAGGAGAAACAATGTATTTACAAGTGGTGTCGCTTTTTTGTCAACTTTTATCAGAATCCCTCCACTGGCAACAAATAATGAACTTAAAAGTGCAATGAAAGAGAGATACTCAACCAAAGTATGTTTAAGACTCACAAAATCATTTAAGACGGTGGCGTAATAAGTTGCCACAATCAAACCAAGAAAAATGGCGATCCTGTGATAATTATGTTCCCAAAAATGTTGGAAGAGCAATGGTGCAATTGCGATTAACAAGAGCAAAAGTAAAAACGGTATTACCATGAAGGGATTTGGTGCCGCAGCATGGTGAGTCGTCTCAGTTGTCGTTGTTTTATCACTATGTGAAAGAACTTTTTCTTGTGTTACACTTTTAACAGTGTCAGTTGAATCCGGTCTTGTATCGCTGCTTAATAAAATAAACAGGCTAAAAAAGGCTACGAGAAATAGTGTTGTACGCCTCATGAATTTATTTTGCGAGTGCCCCCATCACGGTAGATACTATATTTGATGAGAAGGCTTCACTTAACCTTAAGAAAGTTGAGGGATAAATACCTATCCAGAAAATGAATAGAAGAAATGGAACGAGAGTTATCATCTCTCGTGTGTTCAGATCGGTCAATAAATTCATCTTTTCATTTTTAACCGTTTCCAAACAAACTCTTTGGTACATCCAAAGGAGATAAACTGCAGCGAAGATTACTCCTGTTGCTGCTATTATCGTATAATAAGGGCTTCCAAGTATTGGGGATTTAAATGATCCCACCAAAATTAAAAATTCACCAACAAACCCGTTTAAACCGGGAACACCAATCGAAGATAGTGATACTATCAATAAAATCGTTGCGTAAAGCGGAACAATTTTTGCTATTCCACCATAATCGGCTATCTCGCGAGTGTGGGTTCTTTCATAAATATATCCCACCAAAAGGAACAATGCGCCTGTTGATAAACCATGGTTAACCATCTGAATAATGGCTCCTTGCATCGACTCAACAGTTAAACCAAAAATACCCAAAACCACAAATCCAAGGTGAGAAACTGAGGAATAAGCAACAAGTTTCTTCATATCCTTCTGAACCATAGCTACAAGAGCACCATAGATGATTCCTATGACCGCAAGTATCGAGATGACAGAGGCGTATTCTCTTACACCTTCAGGGAAAAGTGGAAGATTAAAACGAATCAAACCGTAGGTCCCCATCTTCAGGAGTACACCGGCAAGTATAACTGAGCCTGCCGTGGGTGCCTCAACATGCGCATCGGGCAGCCAGGTGTGAAGAGGAAACAAAGGTACTTTAATTGCAAAACTTATCGCAAACGCCAAAAACAGCCAATTCTGTTTTGAAGGTTCAAGGGTTGGACCCTGTTTGTAAAGTTCCAAAAGATCTGTTGTGAAGGTTGTGCCCGAGTTTGCCAGCCAAACAATGGCTACAAGCATCAGCAGTGAACCGGCCATCGTGTAAATAAAAAACTTGACTGAAGCATAAATTCTGTTTTTTCCACCCCATATACCGATAATAAAGTACATCGGAATGAGCATCGCTTCCCAGAAAATGTAAAAAAGGAAGAGATCAAGAGAAAGAAATACTCCAAGCATTCCTGCTTCAAGCATTAACATGAAGAATGTAAATTCTTTAACTTTCACATCGATACTTGACCAGGTGGAAAGTAGAGCCAACGGGGTCATAAAGGTAGTTAAAAGTACCAAAAGAATCGACATTCCATCGATACCAACATGGTAATAAATTCCGAGTCCTTTTACCCATTCGATCTTCTGTGTGAACTGAAAATTTGCATTTGCAGGATCGAATGAAAAATAAAGGAACATCGAAACAATAAAAATAACAACTGAAATCGCCAAACCAGCAATTCTGGTAAGTTGATGATTCTCTTTGGGTAACAGCAAGACCAGCAAGGACCCAACAATTGGTAAAAGTAAAAGTAGTGTTAAGATAAAGCTATTTTCCATTTAGAAACTCAAAATAATCCAGAATATTGTCCCAACAATTGCAATCATCATTACCACGGCGTAAAATTGAGTTATGCCGGTTTGAAATTGTCTTGCATATTTTGATGCAAAACTGATAATCTTTGCAGTTCCGTTAACAGCACCATCAATCACTTTTGCATCGGTAAAACGATATAAAAATGTATCTGAGACAGCCATAATTGGCTTTAGCACAACTTTTTCATAAAACTCGTCAACATAATATTTGTTGTATAAAGTTTTATAAAGACCTTTGAATGAGTTTGCAACTGTGGTTGCAATGTCAGGTTTGTTCAAATAGATGTGTCGAGCAAGCATGATTGCTGCCACGGCTCCAACCACTGATGCACCCATAAGAAGATACTCTTCTAAATGCGAATGCATTGCGCCACCTGCAAGTTTTCTTGTGGCATCTTTAAATACCGGTGCAAGCCAGGTTTCAAACAGATTCCCATGCTCTCCAACAAAAACTTTTGGCAGCCCGATGAATCCACCAATGATAGACAACACAGCAAGAACCATCAGAGGGATGGTCATTATTGCGGGTGATTCGTGGGGATGAACATGATGGTGGTCAAACCGCTCCTTCCCTTCAAAGGTAAGGGTGAGAAGTCTGAACATGTAAAATGCGGTCATAAGGGCAGTTAAGGCACCAATTATCCAAAAAACCACTCCCCCATTGGCATAAGCCATCCATAGGATTTCATCTTTTGAAAAGAATCCTGAAAGAGGTGGAATTCCTGAAATGGCAACAGCTCCGATTGCAAAAGTCAAAAATGTCTTTGGCATATATTTTTTGAGCCCGCCATAATTACGGATATCCTGTTCTTCGTGCATTCCGTGTATCACAGAACCGGCTCCAAGGAATAAAAGGGCTTTAAAGAAAGCATGAGTCATTACATGGAAAATACCTGCAGAAAATGCACCCACTCCAAGAGCAAGAAACATATATCCAAGCTGGCTGACCGTTGAGTATGCCAACACTTTTTTAATATCGTTTTGAACCAGTCCAATTGTTGCTGCAAAAAATGCAGTAAGTAAACCAACAACTGCAACTATCATCATGGCAGTTGGTGCCATTGCAAAAATAACCGATGTTCTGGCGACAAGATAAATACCTGCTGTAACCATCGTAGCAGCATGGATAAGGGCCGACACCGGGGTTGGGCCTGCCATTGCATCGGGTAACCAGACATAAAGGGGGATCTGCGCCGACTTGCCGGTGGCTCCAATAAAAAGGAAAATTGCTATGGCTTCAAAGGCCCACGACGGTATTCCCGAGTTGGCAACAAATGGAAGAACTTCACTAAAATTTAGACTGCCAAAATAGTAGAAGATGAAGAACATCCCTACCAAAAATCCAAAATCACCTATTCTGTTAACTACAAATGCTTTTTTGGAAGCGTCGGCAACTGTTCCCTTTTCAAACTTGCGGTCGTAATAAAATCCAATTAATAGATATGAACAGAGACCTACTCCCTCCCATCCAAGGAACATAAGAACAAAATTGTCGGCAAGCACAAGATTCATCATTGCAACAATAAAAAGGTTCAAATAAGCGAAAAAACGCCAAAAACCTTTATCACCATGCATATACCCAATCGAGTAGACATGGATGATAAATCCCACACCTGTAACGATGAGCGACATCGTAAGGGAGAGTTGATCTACCTGATAGCTGAAGGCGGCGTTAATTCCGCCGGCTTGTATCCAGGTGAACCACTCAACAATACGACTCCGTTTTTCTGCGGGAAGTCCAAGTGTTTCAAAAAATGAAAAAGCGATCACAATAAAAGCAAGTCCAACCATTCCGGCTCCAATGGAACCGATGATTTTCTCGTTTTTAATGAGTCTTCCAAATAATCCGTTGATCAAAAAACCGATCAATGGAAATAATACTGCCAGGTAAATGTATTCTGTCATAGCGTGTGTGATATTTTAGTAGGCTACCACTTTAAAATGTTAATTTCATCGATGTTGATTGTTAATTTGTTTCTGAAGATGGCAATAATGATCGCAAGACCAATTGCCACTTCAGCGGCTGCCACCGCCATTACAAAAAATACGAACAATTGCCCAATAACATCTCCAAAAAAATGAAGAATAGGCAACGAAAGTCAGGTTTGCAGAATTAAGCATCAGCTCAATCGACATAAAAACTACAATCGCATTCCTCCTGGTAAGTACTCCGGTTACTCCGGTTACAAACATGAAGGCACTTAAAATAAGGTAATATTCCAGTGGGATCATACTTATTGTTAATCCATTTTCTTTTTAGAAAGTACTAAAGCACCAATAGTGGCACTGAGCAAAACAAATGCTATTGCCTCAAAAGGTAAAAGGTAGGTGGTATAGAGTTCACGACCAATAAATTCGATGGTCCCAATCTCAACTCTGCGGGCGTCATCAGCCATTTTTCCCGGCATTGCAAAAAATATCGAGTAAATAATCTGCAGGAACATCAGAGCACCGATTAAAATCGCGAGAAATTTCTGCTGTGGACGGTCTTTAAAATATGATTTTTCTTCTGCAGGTCTCAACAACATTAAGACAAACAAAAAAAGCACCATTATTGCACCGGCATAAACAATCACCTGAACCACTGCAATAAACTGAGCTCTTAATAGCAGGTAAATCCCCGAAAGTGCACAAAAATTCAACACTAAAAATAGTGCGGATATAACCGGATTTTTCCGTGTGACCATCAAAATTGATGATGCCACCGCTATTAGAGCGAAAAATCCAAATAATCCCTGTTCCAATGTCATCGAAAAATTCCTGATTTGATAGTTTAAAACTCAAAATTAATCAAAAATCAAATATAACTTTTTAATACTATTTAATCAAAAATTATTCGTTTCTCATGTTAAAACTCCGGCGTATCGTGAAATTTACATTCCGGTTACGCAAAAAAAATAATACTTAATACCTAATACCTGATACCTGCCCTTTTGCTACCCGATTCCTCCGTTTCCCACCCCGCTGATTTTCATTATATTTGCAGGTTAAGAACTTTTTATTTCTTTAAAACGGAGTTATTCTGAGCATTCATGGAGCAGAGCTTTCTGCACGGGAGAAAAGTATCCTCCGGCATATAGTCAATCAGTTTATTTTGACCGCATCCCCGGTTGGAAGCCGGAACATTTCTAAAAATTTGATATTGGACTTTCCCCCGCCACGGTTCGAAATATTATGGCCGATCTTGAGGATTCAGGCTACATAGGACATCCACATACTTCTGCGGGCAGAGTCCCGACAGATAAAGGATATAGACTGTATGTTGATTCCCTGATGGATACTCCCCAGATTAGTGAAGGCACTAAAGAAATTATCAGTTCCGAGATTAAAACCGGACTTACAACTCCCGAAGAAATATTTGGTATAGCTTCAAAGATTCTAAGCAGAATTACAGACCAACTCGCTTGTGTTATCTATCCCAAAATTGAAACAGGTGTATTGAGCAGAATTCAGCTCGTTTACCTCGCTTCAAATAAAATTCTTGTGGTCATAAGTATAGCGTCAGGACTCGTTAAAACCATTACTCTTGAACTTTCAAGCAGTATCGAAGAAAAACAGATTGATGCCGTTGAGCGGATTCTTAATGAAAGACTTGCAGGTCTGCGACTCAAAGAGATCAAGAGCTCGATGAGTGAAAGACTTAAAGATACCGGACTTGAGAGCAACCCGATTATTTCAATTTTATACGACTCGGCAGATAAACTGTTCAAAGATTTTAACACCGATAACAAAGTTATGCTCTCGGGAGCAAGAAACCTGTTAAGACATCCCGAATTTGAAGACCCCGGCAAGTTTGAAAATATCGTTGAATTGATCGAGGAAAAGGATATCATTATCCACATCTTTGAAAACAGTTCCGGTATTTTTCTTGAAAAATCATCATCGGTTCAAGGGGTAAATATAGTAATCGGCAAAGAACTTCCGTATGGTCAGACTGATGACTATAGTTTTGTTGTTAAAGAGTATAAAGTTGGGGAAAACACCGGAGCCATGGGAATTATTGGCCCCAAACGAATGGATTATGCAAAGATTATTGCAATAGTGGATTTCACAGCCGGTTTGTTAACCGAATTACTGACAAGAAATCAGAACAATGTTTAAAAGATTAATTGGTAGTTGAATTTTTTATATCAATTATTGGTTAAATAGGAGAAAATATGAACTTTCGAAAAAAGGAAAAAAGCGAATTGAAGGACGAAAATTTGAATCCTGAGACTGAATCGACTCCACTTAACGAATAGGAATCAGTTGAAAATCCAACTGAAGAGACAACCGTGAATAACGATAAAAAAACTAAAACCAGTGAAGTTGAAGTATTAAAAACCGAAGTTGCCAAACTGACAACCCAGGTTGACGAATTGCGTGATCTGCTTGCTCGTAGAATTGCTGAAATCGACAATATTAAAAGACGGCACCGCGAAGAAACATTAAAAGCATGGTCAGATGCCGAGGGTAGATTTATAACATCACTTCTACCAATAATTGATAATTTCGACCGTGCAGCTGAAATTGCCCCTAGAACCGAAGATAAACAAAAGATTATTGACGGTTTCATTATGATCCATGATTCACTTGCAAAACTTCTTGAGCAAAAAGGGTTACAGAAAATTGAAGCCAAAGGGAAACAATTTGACTACAATCTTCACAACGCTATTATGCGTCAACCTAATGCCGATGTTGAACCCGACACCGTTCTGGAAGAAGTGCAACCGGGATATATCTACAGGGATCAGATCCTTAGACACACAAATGTAATTATAAGTGAAATACCCGACAATAATTCCGGGGTTAATTCTGAAGAGGAGACAGAGAATTAAGATATGAGCAAAAAAGATTATTATGAGATACTTGGTGTCACAAAAAACTCGTCAAAGGATGAAATAAAACAAGCATACCGCAAAATTGCGATGCAGTATCACCCCGACAGAAATCCTGATAACAAGGAAGCTGAAGATAAATTTAAAGAAGCTGCCGAAGCTTATGAAGTGTTAAGTGATGATGAAAAACGGTCAAAATATGATCGGTTTGGTCATCAGGCTTTTGGAGCAGGTGGTGGACAACAGGGCTTCACAGATATCAATGATATTTTCTCCCATTTCTCCGATGTATTTGGCGGAGGTGGTGGTTCAATATTTGACGATATTTTTGGAGGGGGTGGTGGAAGACGCGGTGGAAGGAAAAGAAGTTCGGGTACCCCGGGCAGTGATCTTAGAGTAAATCTCAAATTAAAACTCGAAGAAATTTCCACCGGCACAACAAAAACGATTAAAATTAACAAATTTATTAAATGTGACTCCTGTACCGGGAGTGGTTCAGATAGTGGATCGAGCAAAAAAACATGTCCCGCATGTAATGGTTCCGGTGAAATTCGAAATGTCTCCAGGTCTGTATTCGGGCAGTTTGTAAATATTCAGCCCTGTGCAAATTGTAACGGTGAAGGAAGTGTAATCGACAAACCTTGCAAAAAATGTCATGGTGATGGACGGGTAAAATCTGAAGTCACTGAAAGCATTGATGTACCGGCTGGTGTAAGCGCTGAAATGCAGCTTAGCCTGAGAGGTAGAGGAAATGCAGGTTTAAGGGGTGGGCCAAGTGGTGATCTCCTTGTTGGTTTTCAGGAAATTGATCATGAACATTTTAAAAGAGATGGAGATAACATTATCTATCAACTCTTTATCAGTTTCCCTCAGGCTGTATTTGGAGATGAAGTTGAAATTCCAACTCTAACTGGCAAAGCCAAACTCTCCGTTGACGCCGGAACGCGAGCAGGGAAAATTCTTAGAATGGCAGGTAAAGGATTACCAAGTGTTAACGACAGAAGCCACAGAAGAGGTGATCAGCTTGTTGAAGTTAATATCATTGTTCCAAAAAAAGTAAATGCTCGTGAAAAAGAACTTCTAAAGGAATTGATGAATCAACCAAATGTCTCCGGTGAAGAAGGCAGCGGCGGTTTTTTTAAGAAATTTGGATTGTAACAATTGAATTGAAATCACTGATTGAACGGCTCTCAATAAAATCAGGTCTTACAAAACTGGAAGTTATGGCTCTCCTTTTTGTAATTTCTTCCATTACGGTTGGGGCCGTCATCCATATTTTCAAATCAGATTCTGAGGTTTTGGCTCCTGCTCCAAAAGAGGAATCATCTTATAACTTGTTGCAAAAAGAGAAGAAGGAAGTCGAGAAAAAAATTGGTAAATCATCAACCTCCGGAAACTCGACCACCAAAGTCAAAAAACTGAACACAGGCGAGAAGATAAACATAAATACTGCAGGAATTATTGAATTAATGAAAATTCCCGGTGTCGGAAAGACAACCGCAATTGATATCGTTCTTTTAAGATAACCCTCGGAGGGAAGTTCACTGACTGGAACCAATTAAAGGGTATAAAGTCATCGGCGAAAAAAACTTGCTAAACTGAAAGAATATATGGTTTTAAGCGATGAATAAACTTTTGAGAATTTATTCCGACCACCAGCATTACTTTAATATCGGATTCATCATAATTTTGGCAGTCGCTCTTTTAAAGGTGGCGTATATTGATCCAAAAAAGTATAGTGAGCAGGAAGAAAATTTTAAAACTGAGTCACGGCTTCGGATGTATAATCTGCGATCGGCACAAAAAGCCTATTTTGACAAAAATGAGAGATTCTGTGGGAATATCGATGAACTCATCGGCTTTTTAAGGTCACTTGGTTTGGATTCAACACTTACTTTAGGAAGCGATTCATTAGAATCTGAGTTTGTTTTCAGACCCCTCTCAAACGGGAAATTTGTTATTGACAGTCTTAAATTCTCGCCAAAAATCTATCTCCCCTATTCATTTGCACTTGATTCTGCGCGGGTTATAGATTCTGTATTTGCAGAAAATGGTGATTTTATCCGGGTTGATACAACTTTTACTCCGGGAAACCGGTTTAAAATAACTGATCCATCAGGGTATGGTAGTGTTGGTAATCTCTTTTTTGATGCCCTTAAATATTCAGCCTCCTGGGAGTAGATATGAACAGAATTCTGGTAGAAGTCAAACATGACAGTGTTGTAATAAAAAATGTAAACCCGGGTGAAGAGACTGTTGAAAAAACCGTGGTGGAATATTCAATACTCCAAGGCCCTTCATTTACAAGGCTTGATCTCAACCAATGTGGACAGTTAATCCCTGATCTCATTAAAGCCGGACAAAACAGTTTTAGTGATTCCACAGTTTATTTGATTTTCCCACAGTCGTTATTTCATACAATGACATTACCGGCAAAACCGGAACTCTCAAAACTTCAGCAATATAATGAGCACAAGTTTGAAATCGGTGTCATTTTCCCGTTTTTGGAATCAGATTTATTTTCACTTGATGTTCAGCCTCTTGCTCAATCCGGATTTAACAATCCCAACGCAGAATTGGTGACTGTTCTCAACAACGATCTGTTAAATTTTGCCTCTATGGTCAAAAAAAATACAGGTTCACCAAGAGTTAAAATAATTGTTCCTTTTCTTTCACTGAAAGAATTTATTAAAAAGAATTTTCCTGCCGATCAAAAGTCGGTGCTTCTTCATATTTCCGGGAACTCAATTATCCTGGCATCATTGAAGGGTGCGGAGATCGCATCAGTTTACTCAACAAATTTTATCGATATCCCTTCTATACCTGACATAATCGATTCATTCCTCCTTAATAACTCATCGGGAAGAATTGATAAGGATACTTTGAGTTACATCTATTTTAGTCTTGAAGAATATATGGTGGGGCTTGCCTCACTTGTGGAAAAATGGATGAATATTAAAACTGTCGAAAATTTTGCAGGCCTTCCCTTGGGGAAAGTTTGCAAAATCCCCCCCGACCTCCTTGCAGAGATTAGAAATGAGGCTTAGAATAATCTCAGGAGAATTTGGCGGAAGGTTTATAAAAACACCCGATTCTAAATTCACCCGACCAACCACTGACAAAGTGAAACAGTCAGTATTCAATTATCTCGCTAACTTTTTTGATTTTGAAGATGCCATTGCCGCCGATATCTATTCCGGCTCGGGCTCACTCGGTTTTGAGATGCTCAGTCGTGGGGCTGAAAAAGTCCATTTTGTTGAAAAAAACTTCCCCGTTGTAAAAATTCTGACCGAGAATATTCAAAGTCTGGATGTTGAAAAAAGAGTGAAGTTACACAAAATGAAAGCTGTTACATTTGCTGCAACCACCAACCTGCAGTTTGATTTTATTTTTGCCGACCCACCATTTTATGAATACGATATTTATGAAGTGGTGAAAAATATCAGGAAAAGGGAGCTTTTAAAACCGGGAGGAGTATTTATGCTGGAGAGGTCGATTCAAACTCTTGAGGATGATAAAACAAATTTGGGGATGGAGCCGATTAAGAGACTTGGGGATACATGTTTATACCAGATTATTAATGATGCCTTCAAATGGGAGTGATCAAGCTATTGAAATTCCGAGCCGGAATCAGAGAATTGACATCCAGTTATTTATAATTTGTTGGCCTCTCTCCGTTTCGATTGAGTCAGGATGGAATTGAACCCCCTCAATTTTCATTGATTTATGCCTTAATCCCATTATTTCACCATCTTTTGTCCTGGCAGTTACAATTAGATCAGACTCCATCTGTGGTTCTGAAACTGCCAGCGAATGATAACGCATAGCATTGAATTTTTCTTTGATACCTGAATACACCCCTTTTCCATCGTGAAGAATCTCTGAGACTTTCCCGTGAAAAAGTTCTCTCGCCGGGATTATAAACAGACCAAAATATTCACCTATCAGCTGATGTCCTAAACAAACACCCAAAATTGGCTTTTTCCCTACAAATTTGGACAAAATTTTAAACGAATTTCCGGCGTTTTCGGGTCTGCCGGGTCCCGGAGAGAACACAATCCCATCAACTTCATCTTCAAAAAGTGTGTCCCACTCCGGATCGTCATTCAAAATCACCCTAACCTCGGCAGATGCCCTTTTAAAAAGTTCTACCAGATTATAGGTGAACGAATCGTAATTATCGATTACAATTATTTTTTTATTTGTATGGCTCATTGATATGTAATTTTGCCAATTTGTGCGATGAGCTGTAGTCTTTCAATTCAAGCACTTCATAATAACATTTAATTGCTTCTTCTCGCTGAGATAATTTGTCGTGCATCATCCCCTGATAGAGGAGAGAGTTAACATAATAGCCCGATGCTTCCTTTTTTTCAATCTTTTTTGAAAGTTCAACTGCTTCCTTGAAATAGACCAGCGAAGAGTCCCATTGACTGGTAGCCTTATAATAAAATCCAAGGTAATAGGTTGTTTCGCGCTTTACTTTCTGACTATATCCAAATTTTCCTTCTGTAGATCCTTTATATAAATGAGTGTAAATCTCCTTTATCAATGGATAATCGCCTCTCATAACCGCGCCACGACCTCTCCATTTCAGGAAAACAGGGTTGTCCGGAAACTGGTCAGTTAACATCTTTGCATATTTTTCGGAAGAATTTGGGTCTTTCTCAAATTCTTGATAGAGCGTCATAAGAAAATATTGAGCTTCATATTTTGCATATCTTCCCTTTTCTGCAACTCTTTTTAAGTCCTTAATGCCCTGATCTTTGTCACCGGAAGGAAAAATATCAAAAGTGGCTTAAATGCAGGAAATTCATCGGGAATCACTGAGATATAATAGGAATAAATACCTGTTCCCAAAAGAATATCTGCATTTCCCGGTTGTATCTTAAGTACTCTGTTTACAATTGGTAGAGCCTTCCCTGCCATCATCAGCAGCCTTTAGCCAGCTCTCGCGCAGTGAATGAAGTCTGCCTCTAAAACCAATAGCTCCACCCTTAAAAAAGAGTGCATCGATATTATTGGGATCGTCATCCAAAATCTCATCGCAGACATAAATTACATCATCCAACTTTTTATAAAAAAGATCGTCCTTAGACTCGTCATCGAGATCAACCAGAATTTTCCACCAATCGATCATCGATAGATAAAAAAGTCCGGCAGGAGATTTTGGATTGTCACGAAGAAGAGTTCTGAACTTCGTTTCTGCTGCAGTAAAATTTAACGAATATACATCCTTGATCCCCTCATCAATAATTGTATTCACCGTTTGTGAATATGACTGAAATGAGAGTGTTAAAAGGAGAAGAATGAGGATTTTATATTTTTTCATTTTCTTTAATATTTTTTTAGTTGTTACTTCGAATTATACGAACCGGACTCCAAAGAAGTTTCATAATTATTTTTGCTCTAAGTGGAATTGGATTTGAACTGAATAGCTAGATGTGGAAAAAGGAAGAAAAACCAAGTGTGAAAAACAAAAAGGCTGCCCGTTTGAGCAGCCTCTTTTAAATAAAACATATTTGTTCTAAACAAGTTTTTCGGCAAGATATCCGGGAAGTTTTGAAGCATCAATTCTGATCTGCTCCATGCTGTCCCTTTCTCTAACTGTCACACTGTTATCTTCCAGAGTCTGGGTATCAACGGTGATCGCATAAGGAGTACCAATCTCATCCATCCTTCGATATCGTCTGCCGATTGCAGCTTTGTCATCGTAGAACACTTTATATTTTGTTCTTAACTCGGCTTCAATCTTTTTCGCAAATTCCGGCATACCATCTTTGTTAACTAAAGGAAGAATTGCAGCCTTAACAGGTGCCAGTTTTGGATTAAGATGCAGAACTGTCCTCACTTCGCCTCCCAGATCCTCTTCATCATAAGCATCAACCAGGAATGCCATAAATGACCTGCTTGCTCCGGCAGAAGTCTCGATGATGTAAGGCAAAAACTTCTCTTTTGTGTCGTCATCAAAATTACTGAGAGATTTTTTCGAGAACTGTTCATGTCTTGCAAGATCAAAATCAGTTCTGTTATGTATTCCTTCTATCTCTCCCCAACCGAACGGAAACAGATATTCAATATCGGTTGCTTCTTTTGCATAATGAGCAAGTTTGTTGGCTGGATGATCATGATATCTCAAGTTGTCAGGATTCATTCCAAGACTTTTGAACCAGTCCATTCTCATGGCTTTCCAATAATCGAAATATTGTTTGTCGTCAGAAGGTTTAACAAAATACTGCATTTCCATCTGCTCAAATTCGCGGGTTCTAAAGAGGAAATAACGCGTATTGATTTCGTTTCTGAATGCTTTTCCGATTTGGGCAATTCCAAAAGGTACTTTTTGACGGGACGCATTTTGGACATTCAGGAAATTAACAAAAATCCCCTGTGCAGTTTCCGGTCTGAGATAAATCGTTGAACCCGTTTCTTCAACAGGTCCAAGAAATGTTTTAAACATCAGATTAAATTTACGAGCTGAAGTAAATGAACCTTTGTTCCCGCAGGTTGGACAGTTTAACTCGGCAATAAGGTTGTCGGCAATTTCTGTTTCAAATAAATCAACGATAAAATCGTTAACTTCCTCGGTTTTTGTTTCAACCTGTCCCGAAAGTGAATCGATTCGGGTCTTCAAATCCCCGGAAGCCACAACCGAAAGAGCTTCGAGCATTTTCAATTTTTTCTTGGCCGCAATTTGATCGATCAAATAGTCAACCCTGAATCTTGCTTTACAAGCCTTGCAATCGATCATTGGGTCAGTAAAGTTCTCAACATGCCCCGATGCAACCCAAACCTCGGGTGACATTAAAATGGCAGCATCAAGCCCTTCAACATCCTCTCGATAGGTCATAAACTTCCACCACTCATCTTTAAGGTTGCGAAGCATTTCACTTCCCAAAGGACCATAATCATAACATCCGTTTAATCCACCATATATCTCACTCGATTGATAAACGAACCCTTTTCGTTTTGCCAATGAGATTATTTTCTCTAAAACATCACTTTTATTCTTCATTTAAGGCATTTCTCCACAATGATAACTTTAAAAATTTCAATCTTTAAATATAACCATATCGATCCTTTTGACCCTGATATTATTATTCGGTCGTGCCCCGTTTTTTTACTATTTTTGTATGTATACCTTCACACTTTTAAAGAAAAAACGGCATAAATACAATAGATATCTCATTATTTGACTATCTCGAGGAGTTCTATTTTCTCCTTGATCATAACGGCAAGATAATTGCATGCAACAGGTATGTCTCCGACAAACTGGGTTATGACAGAAGTAAACTCACAGAGATTGATTCTGTTCTTAGTCCTGAGTCAATATTACAATTTGAACATTCTGTAATTAAATGCACTTCCACAAAAGAGAATGTCTCATTGGAGTGCCGGATCAAGGATGCAACGGGGAATAATATCCATGAGTGCCATGCCCATTTTAGTTTCGTTTCGGATGACACTATTCTTCTTCAACTCAGAGATGTGACAGAGTTTAATCACATCAAAACCGATCTCACCCGATTTAAGTACATCGCTGATCATACAATAAATCCACTGCAAATAACCGACCTGACAGGTAAAATGATTTATGTTAACCCTGCGTTTTCTGCTGAAAGTGGTTTTGAGCAGGATGAACTTATAGGATTTAATCCCAAGATATTTGGGAGTGGCAAACATTCTAAGATGCATTGGGAAAATATGTGGAAAACCATCTCTGCCGGGAAAACATGGATCGGGGAGGTTGAGAACAAAAGAAAAAATGGTGAGACTTTTTATTCCCAACTCCAGATAACACCCGTTAACGAAAAAGATGGTAAGATTATCGGCTATTTTGGAATTCATAGAGATCTTTCAGATAAAAGAAATCTTGAAAAGCAATTAATCCATACTCAGAAAATGGAGAGTATCGGTACACTTGCAGCAGGTGTTGCACACGAGGTGGGTAATCCCTGGCATCTATCTCAGCTCTCGCTCAGATTATTCAGCGAACTACCGAAGATGAGTTTATTAAAGAAAAACTTGAGCTTATCAAAAAACAGATAACCCGTATCTCAAAGATAATCAGGGATCTTGTCGATTTTTCCCGACCAAGTAATTATGAACTCCGTTCAACCGATATCGGTCAAAATTTGAGAGAAGCCATTGAGATAGTACAGGTTGGGAAAAAAGCGAAAGATCTCTCCTTTAGATTTAATAATACTGAGGGATTTATTGTTCCACTCGTTTCGGACCAGATACAACAGGTATTTGTTAATATTCTGATCAATTCAGTTGATGCTGTCCTTGAAATGAAAGAGAATTTCCCCGATATGAGGGGAGAAATATTAGCCGAAACCTACATTGAAGGCAGTTCACTGATTGTTGAACTCTCAGATAATGGGGATGGAATATCCGAAGATAAACATGCTAAAATATTTGAACCGTTCTACACAACTAAAGCAGTTGGTAAAGGAACAGGATTGGGGCTTTGGGTAAGTTATGGTATTGTAAAAAGTTTTCAGGGAGATATCAAAGTAACAAGCAAACCGGGAAGGGGCACTTCATTTAAGATTTCCCTGCCTCTTAATCCGATTTACTAAGGCAAACGGAGAGTAAATGTCAAAAAAAATATTAGTTGTTGATGATGAAGATATCATAAGGGAATCAATCTCTTATATTCTTGGTAAAGAAGGATATGCAGTTGAGACCGCCGAAAATGGTGCAATTGCGTATGAAAAAGTTCAAAAAGATCATTACGATTTGGTAATATCTGATATTGAGATGCCGGAGATGAAAGGTATTGACCTTCTGGAAAAAATCGTCCGACTGAATCTTCACACCTCCGTGATTATGATAACAGCCTACGGTTCCCTCGAGACGGCCATAAGAGCCCTTAGAGCTGGAGCTGGTGACTATCTCCTCAAACCGCTCGATTTTGATGAACTCTCAGTTAAAGTTTCACGAATATTTCAGTTAAAAGACCTGATTAGAGAAAATCAGGTGCTTAAACATGAACTTCACCGTCAGTATGATTTTTCAAATATCATTGGTAAAAGCAAAAGGATGCAAAACATCTTTAAGATGATTCGTGCTATTTCTGAAACAGATTCAACAGTATTGATCACCGGTAATAGTGGTACCGGAAAAGAACTGGTTGCAAAAGCAATCCACTTTAACAGCAAAAGAAGAAATAAGCCATTTATTGCGGTCAATTGTGGTGCAATATCTGAAACGCTGATTGAAAGTGAGCTTTTTGGACATAAAAAGGGATCTTTCACCGGAGCAACTTATGACAAAGAGGGATTCATAAAAGCTGCTGATGAAGGCACACTTTTTCTTGATGAAGTAAGTGAGATGCCGCTGAATTTGCAAGTTAAACTGTTACGTGTTTTGCAGGAGAGAGAATTTATTCCGGTTGGGAATACTTCACCCACAAAAATAAATGTGCGGTTTGTTGCTTCCACAAATAGAAATTTAACAGAAGAGATCGAAAAAGGAAGATTTAGAGAAGATCTTTTTTATCGACTAAATGTTGTTGAAGTGAGACTCCCCTCTTTAACAGAGAGAAAAGATGATATCCCAATTCTTGCTGATCATTTCCTGAATTACTACCGCCACCAGATGAATAAAAGTATTAAGGGATTTGACTATTCAGCAGTTAGAGCCCTGATCAATCATGAATGGAGGGGTGAAGTAAGAGAACTCGAAAATGTGATCGAGAGGGCTGTTATTTTCGCAGAATCTGAGTATATTACGGTTAATGATCTTCCGGAAATAATAAAGGCTCAACGCGATATCTCCTCTTCAACAACCTATGGTTCACTTGATGAATTTATGAGAAAAGTTGAAAGAGACTTCCTCGTAAGGGTTTTAGAAGAGCATGATTATGACAAAGAGAAGGTTGCCAAGACACTTGATCTGGGACTTTCTACACTTTATCGAAAAATTAAAGATTTAGACATTGAAGTCTGAAAAAAGATTTGTATTTTAAATCAAACCTTCTTTAATAATTTTTATTTAACTTTGTGCATCACAATTCAACAGGCTTGAATGTTTATCAGGTTTTGGGGTGTGCGGGGATCAATTCCCTCGCCTCCCACCACAGCGCAATACCGTAATAAGTTAAGACATGTATTAAAACTGTCTAGCGGAAAGACTTTTGAATCAGATTCTGATGCTGATACATATATTGAAAGTCTGGACGACTCCCTTAAAAATTTATTGGGAGGCAATACAACTTGTGTTGAAGTAGTAGCTAACAATACCAGGCTTGTTTTCGACATGGGCTCAGGATTCCGTGAATTGGGCAATCATTTGCTTCATTCTGCCGATCCTCTAACCGAAATGCATGTTTTTATCAGCCATACGCACTGGGATCATATCCAGGGATGGCCTTTCTTTAAACCAGCGTATATTCCTAAATATCAATTCAATTTCTACAGTCCGCACGGAAATTTTCAACAGAGGCTTTCAGAACAACAGGAATTTAAATTTTTCCCTGTATCCCTGAATTTTATGGCTTCACGAAAAGAATACAAGGACTTTGAACCCGAGAGCACTGTTGTAATTAACGGAATCAAGGTAACAAATATTGAATTACACCACCCTGGTAAATCTTATGGCTATCGAGTCGAATATGAGGGAAAAGTATTCGTTTTTGCCACTGATTCAGAATATAACAATTTTACGACCTCAAAGTTTATGAGGTTCATAGACTTTTTTCAAGGTGCTGATGTCATTGTTTTCGATGCACAATATTCATTCGATCAGGAGATGCAAAGGGTCGATTGGGGGCACTCTTCAGCTTTTGTCGGTGTTGACTTGGCAATTCAGGCAAATGTTAAAAAAATTGTCCTTTTCCATCATGACCCCGATAATGATGACTTTGAGATTTTAAACCTGTTTAAAAAATCCCAAATGTATAAAAAAGACAATTATCCCGATTCTGATATGGAGATTTACCTCGCCAGAGAGGGACTAGTTTTTAATCTCTAAGAGTTATCTTAACACTTCTTTAAAACAAAAAAGCCTCCCAATTCGAGAGGCTTTTTTTTGTTTAAATCACATTATAACTAATAATTAATCCTGATCATAGGTGAGAAAACCACATAGGCTTCATCGCGATAGGTTGGCAAAGGATCACTTCCGATAACAATGCCACTGTAGTACTTAAATGAGAACCCAAATGAATTGCTGATCAAAAACGAAAGATTAACTCCATAATAGAGGTTGCTTTCAGCAATGTTATAAAATACTACAGGTTCAAATGCGTATGTAAACAACGGATCGTCCTTTGAGAATATCCCCGATGCCTGAACATAGAATTTTGAGCTGCTTGTGGCTGAAAGTATCTCAGTAAGATTTGGCTGAGATGGATCAAGAAGATAATTTTTCACTTCATATAATCCAAACCCCAAATTAGCCCCGAGGTATCCAAATCCGTTAAGATCAAGGAAATTTTTCCTCTCAAGTCCAAGATTAAAGTAGTTTCTTATAGAATTAATGTTCGATAATTCGCTGACATGTTTTATTTGGCCCGGTTCCCAGGTATTAAGAGTCAGTGATGCCTCAAGATTAAGATCAAAGTCTCTCCAATAATCTCCGGCATATTTTAAGAAATTGCCTTTTGCATTGAAGTAAACATTTTGACCTGTCATAAAGTGGCGTTTTCCGTGTGCAACAAGTTTGTCTACAAAAGGTTGTGAAACTGCAACACCCATACCGATATCAAAAGTAAAGATATCATTTGGTCTGTTGTTAAGAATTCGATCTATGTAAGTTACCCGAAGTCCGGCATTGTAAGTTGGTGAAAACCAACCTGGGACTTTTATCTTGTCGTAACCCCACCTGCCAAAAGCAGAAATAAGATATTTGTTTTTGTCATTGGTGGTAAAATTATAAAAAGTGAGATGTGGCTCAAGCAAACTAAAATAGATGTCAAATTTGTAAGACAATTTCTCATCATAATAAGTTTTAGAGACATCGTTAAAAGCATATCTTTGAGATTTTAACAGGGAATAATTATCGGTCCTACAATATCCTGAATACGAACAAAATCTTCAACGGGATCGAAGAAAAAGTCGATCGAATCAGCATTTTTAAGAACCTTGCTCTCCGAATAAAACCTGAACATATCTATCTCATCGTCATAATACCTTTTACGAAGATCGATAAAGACTTCACCTTTGTAAATATCCTGAACTTTTTGTTTAACAAAGTCAAGAGAAGGTTTTAGACCATCAATTCTCAATCCGTTGCTAACTAAAAATTTGTTAAAAACCGCTCTAACAAGAACCGGATCGGTAACAATCCACTTTTCACGAAGATCATCAAAAGCGGCAGAGTTGAGTTCAAGATTTCTATAAATCTTGATCAACCTGTTCATTTTAGGGTCCATTGATTCGCCGGTTCGGGATTCAATATCCTGAGCAGAGGTTGTAAACACTAACAAAGATACAAACAGAAAGGGAATAAGTAATTTAATTTTAGAAACCATATCTGTACCTCAACTGGATAAATGTTTGCGAACTTTTGCTTTCCCATGCTTCCGGTTCTCTGAACATTGCAGCGGAAATATTGGTCATTTCAACTCTGAAATTATGTTCACCTCCAAATTCCAATAATTTAAGCCATATTTTGGAAGTTAAATGACTATCGAAAAGTCGAAATTCAGTTCCTAAAAATTCAATATCATTAGGCACAAAATTTATAGACAATCCAATTACCGGCTGAATAACATCTTTCATCTTTTTCCGACCAATCGTGGCACCGGAATAATCTGCTTCGATCACATCAAAACCACCAACACCGAGATCCATTTTATACCTGATGGCTCTTTTTTCTGAATTATTCCAGAAAAATGACATAGTTGATTCCCATTGAGTGAAGGTAAAATATGCTTTATTGCCGGGAACGGAGTAGAACGGATTGTCGAGTTTTTCGGGTCCAAACGCAAAATAGACATTGACGAATGGAATACTGAATGCACCTGTAGTTTTAACGTCAAGGATTACACCACTTCCAACATTAAGCGAAAGTGGGTCACCCATTACAAAAGGTAATTGATCAAGGAATGAACTCATGTCAAGTCTCATTCTCCCCATCAATTTGGCATCAATTAACATATCATTTAATGGATCAGCAATTGAACCTGATACGCTAAACAAGGCTCTGACACCACCGGTAATCGTCTGCCCCTTCCAGGGTGAAATATTAACAACAGGAGTATGTGTATTAAATTCTACGCTCACAAAACCAAAGCCATAATCCATCACAGGATGGAAAAAAGTGAGGGAAGACAATGAACCGTCAATTTGAAATGGTGATCCACTCGTCTGTGTTTGAGCTCCTCTACCTCTACCCCCTGAAGTTTTCTGAGTAACGGGTTTTGGGTATTTATGAAGACTGTTTGTCACTTGATAGGCAATAAAATCGAGATTTCCGTCTGATGAAATTCCTCTGGATATTTTCTCTTTTTCTTTTCTGTCAACTTTAACAAGCGATGAGGCTTCCGTAGTTAACAACTCTTTTTGAAGAAATTTAAGTATCTGGGTGTAAGACGGATCTTTTGCAAAATACAGCTCTTGAAAATCCTTAAACTTGACAACCATATTAGTGTCAACACCCCCGGCAACATTGCTACCAAAGATATTGGAACTGTCTGCGGCTGCACCGGCTCCAATCTCCAAAAGATAAAGAGGGACAATTGTGTCGTTCTCAAGATCTGGGTTCTTAAAGACTAATGAATAGTTGATATTTCCACTTGTATTAAACCGAAATACACCTCTGTCATCCGTAAGAGGTATTGCAGGCAAACTACTGCTCATCGAAGCATCAGGTGTGAAATTGTATGTATAAATATCGAGATAAGTCTTATCCACTTGCAACTTCCTCTCAATTACACGATACATCTCGTCGATATTTTGAGCCATTAAATTGCAAGAAAAGAGAAATAAAACAGTAAATGCTATTCTCGTCATTTTTTCACTTTGTTTATTATAGAAAGGTTCCCCCGGTTTTTCGACCGGGGGAGTCTAAAATTAGTAGTTTATTCTCAAGATTGGTGAGAATACAATGTAAGTATCATATCTGTAAGGGAATTTTGTCTTGTTAAGTCCGAAGGAACTGTAGATCCCCACATCTAATCCAAAATTACCACTTACCATGCCCATTCCTTTTAATCCAATGAACCCATAACCGTCTGAGGCATAACCAGTGACAAGATTAATAGAGTGTTGGATCATTCCGGTTGATTTTCTTACACCAACTTCCGCAGAGATAATATGATTAAACTTCTGCATAAACTCCTTCTTACCTTTTTCCAAATCAATCACTGATGCGGAAACCGGATCTAGACGAAGTTTGTTTATGTCAGATGACGAAAGATTAAGCCCAACTTCAAGATCGCCGAAATCGAACACATTCATAATGTTACGTTTTCTTAGTTCCCAGTTAAAAAAGAACTTGTTTGCAAAGAAATCAACCGCGGTAGTATATTTGCCAAAATCAGCCTTCTTGTTATCGTTAATCGTAACTTTAGCCTCAAGAGAAAATGAAACATCTCTCATGAAGTCAGACTCGATAAATGCAAACGGATATCCTTCTAATTTGGCATATACCGCTTGTCCTGCAACCCATAACTGATTAACTGCAGCTTCACCTTTATAAGGCCTATTTGAAGGAACTCCGGCACCAACTGAAAGTCTGTAAGTAAATTTCTCAGGATCATTACTTAAACTCTTAAAGTAGGTAAGTCTTGTTCCAACAAAATACTCATTTAAGTACCAACCTGGCCAAAAAGCTTTATCTGTTCCCCACTGTCCCCAAACGGAAAGCAGGTATTTATTGCTACCTTCTGATGTAGTATTCCAGAACATAACTTCAGGACGAAGTGCATTGAGGTTTACATCAAAATTATAGCCAAGCTTTGTATAAGACTGCTGTTTGGTAGTTTCTTTGTAGAAATAAGTAATCTCTTTGATTTTATCGTAAGATTTATCGCCGATAACTTCTTTAAGAAGAAACCCGTCATAAATTGGGTCAAAGAGAGGTTGTGGGTCCTCTTTTCCAATTTCACCCGATGGATAAAAAGCAAAAAGCTCCAATTCATCGTCATAATACCGTTTTCTAACTTCAATAGTTACATCGCCCTCTTGAACCAGTTTCACTTTTTCTTTGATCACATCGGGTTTAAGAGTTCTACCATTTATTCTAAGAGCATTTCTTACAACAAACCTGTTGAAAATTTCTCTGATAAATGTGGGGTCATCGATCATCCATTTTTGTTTAAGATCATCGAAAGCGATGGTATTGTATTCGAGACTCTGATACAGTGTTTTCAGGTCTGCCAACTCGTTACCGGCGGTGTTCTGTGCCTTCAATGCCGGCACAAACACCAGTAACGCTAATAAAAATTTAATTGCTTTTCTCATAATTCCATCCATGTCTTAAATTGATTAGAAACCATATCTGTATCTAATTTGGAAGAAAACACTCATTGGGTTCTCCCATTCACGAATTGTTCTTCCAAGCGGGTCTGAGAAAACAGTTCCTGAAAATCTGAAAGTATGACCTCCGTCTAATTCAAGCAGTTTTAGCCATCCCTCAGCTTTAACAACAGCATCGAAGACTCTAACCTTGACACCAAAGATGTCATTCTGATCGGGTGCGAATGTGTAGTGAAGTGTAACAACGGGTGATATTTTATTTTCAATCACTTCAGTTTTGGCGGCTGTAGTTCTTGTACCGGGATAATAAGCCTTCAACATATCGTAGTAACCAACACCAACATCAACTCTGAATCTCGAACTTAATTTATCATTAGTATTCCAATAAAACGACATAGTCGCTTCTGCCTGCTTAAATGAAAAATAAGCATGTCTTTGGTTTGGAACATTTTTATCTGTGAAAGTTATATAAGGATCAGAAAATCCTCTTCCACCCACTGCTACGTAGGCATTAAAGAAAGGAAGTCCAAAAGGTCTTGTAACATGCAGATCGATGGCTGCGGATGTTCCAACATGGAAATTTGATTCGGCGTTTAATGCAAATGGCAGATTTTGATGATATCATTAGTCCCCATTTTGATTCTTCCAAGGAATCTGGCATCAAGCACCATTCCACCATTAGGATTCTTAACATCTTTGCTAAGGTTAAATAGTGTCCTGAATCCAAATCCAAGTGTGTTGTTGCCAAAAGGAAGTGCATGAAGAACAGGTTCTTCCATAGTCAATTCAAGTCCGGCAGCTCCTATCGAAAAATCCATCACTTTGTGCGAAAAGGATACCGAACTGAATCCGGCATCAATTCTGAAATCAGCAGAAGAAGATGCAGATTCTGTTCCACCCGTTTGCCCCCTTCCCTTTTTAGTTGAAGATTTTTGTGTAACTTTTGGATACCAGTGGATTGAATTTGCTCTCATATAGTTGAGGAAATCAGTATTATCCCGGGAAGTAATACCCAATGAAGTGTTTATCGCCTCGTCAGGAGCAATTCCGAGAAGAGTACCATACTTGAACTCAGGATCAACCTTGATAAGTTTGTCAATAAAGTCAATCATACCAAAATATTTTCCATAGTCTGAACCCATCATTGTGTACATATCCTTGAATGATATTACAATTGACTCAGTTGGTCCACCGGCCTGATTGGTACCGAAGATATTGGCAGTATCTCCCGCCCCAGCTGCAATTATTTCCTGAATATAGAGAAGAACAGTGGAATCGATGCCGATGGCATTCGAAAGAAACACTATTCTATAAGTATAATTGTCATTTGCCTTGAATACAAATGGATCTTTCCCATCAACCCGAGCAACCGGATTCATCTTCTGTAATAATTGCTCGGTTCCAGAGATCAACAAAGTTGAGATTAAGATATTTTATCTTTCCTCAACTTTAAATCAATATTCCGGATGTAGTCCTCTGCTTCCTGTGCCATCAGGGGCTGCAGCAGAAAACCGGCAACCATTATCAATGTAAGTAATCTTTTCATATTGTTATCTTCTTTATTTATAAATCCTTTAAACATTATCTGATCACATTGGCACGGTATTTTTTAATCACTTTTTCGCCAAACTGTGTTGTAAACTGAATTGTCAGTCTGACATCCTGATCAGTTCCGATTTGCATTGCTTCAAGAAAAGCCGGATTAACGGCAATCTCCACAACGGGAAACTGTCCTTTTTTTGATTGGGAAACACTCTGAACAAAGTTATCCGGTTCTGATGTTACTCTCAGTTGATTAAATTTTGGTGCTGCAAAAACAAAACCGCTTGGTGTCATTCCAAAATAACCAAAAAAGGAATTGACGCGAAGCTTGATTCTCCACACTTATATACCAAACAGCTTCGTTCTCCAGAATCTTTTTCGGAAAGTGTTGCCCAGCCGCTAAAATCACCCAAACCGGGTTTCTGAATTGCGATATCCCAGGAAGCTTTAACAGGATTACCTGTTTGAGGATCCGTGTAACTCATCAATTCATTGTTGTAAAATCCTTCAATTTTGATAACTTTTCCAACATTCTGAGGATCGTTGCATAAATCAGTAAGATTCACAAAAGAACCCGCACCATCTTTAATCGTACTAACTCCATCAGAAATTTTATAGGAATATTTATCCTGGTCTGTGAATTCCCTCACTGCAAAACTAAAAGCCGGACTTTCACCGAAGAAATAGTTATTCCTTACAGCAACTGGTGCAGCAAGAGTCGGAAGATTCACATTAATCATGTAATACTTGTCGGCTACAAGTGCTTTTCCTGCCTCGCCGGTGACATTTATCGCTAACTTGAGATAATACACGCCGGGTTCTTCAAACATCGGTTCGAAGTAGGTTTGAACGGTTACTCCTCTTCCTTGTTGTTGAGCCACTTTAGCAGCTACTTCAGCAGAAGCAGGCTTTTGAAACTGTTGTTTTTCTGTCAGTTTTAATATGCTGGAACCAGCAGAATTAAGGATTTCCGCTGAAAGTGAGTTGACTTTGGTTATAGCCGAGAGTACCAGAGGGATATCTGGTACTCTCACTTTTTGCAAAGTCACTACATTAAGCGTATCGTCAACTTTAAAACCTTGCGAAAAGACAACATTTGTCAGCAAGAAGATAAAAATCGTAGCTTTTAGTAATGGTTTGGTCATCTTATTTCCTATGTTAATCTATAGATGGACCCACATTGATCACATCGCCCTTTTTAGGTTGTTGTGCTGGGGGTTCAGTCTTAACTTTCATCTTGAATTTAATCGGTTTTGTCTTAACTTCCGCACCTTCTTTAAATCCACTGGCTTTTTTCAACTCTTCGAGTAAAAAGCCGGGGAGGTAGGTTGGAAGTTGCCTTTTAACAGTTAAGACCGCAGTAAATTCATAATCGCCCACCCCGGTAACTTTTGTTACCTCAAAAGTGGCGTTGCCATTTATATCCTTGACGATCGAATACGCTCCATCTGGACTATTAGATTTGAGTTCACCAGGGAATGCTCCACCGCCTGGTGATTTACCACCCTCGGATGTAATCGAATAAATTGCTGTATTCTTTTCCTCGTCCGAAACAAGACCTGTAGCACTAAGTGGTATCTTCACAGAGTCTGTACCAATCTGCCATTCACTATAAGGAATTGGAGCTGTCAACTCAATGTCTCGTTTGTATTGGTCTGCAATACTGGAGATCATCTTTTTCTTGATCAAGTGTTCCTTTTCCATTAGTTCATCTCTCTCGGTGATTACGATAAGCAATTCCGTGATGAGGACAATATACATTATAAAATATACTTGGCTCTTTTTCATTGCAATCTCCTTTTAGATATTGTTTGAGCAATTAGGAAATTTTTGTTTTCAAATCAGAGAGAGCCTGTAGTGACTGCTGTTGAATTACTGTTATCTTTTTGTTTAATGCATTGTATTGATCAATTACATTATTAACAACTTTGATCTGATCGTCAGCAACTCTTTGCAAAGATTCGAGTTCAGCTTTAAGGTCTGCCGAGAGATTTTTTGGTACAGAGATGACGTTATTGAACGAACCCTGTTTTGCAGATTCAGCTTTTTCAGTATCATCTTCGGATATGTGTCCATATTCCTCAGGTGTAAAGAATGTAACAATTGCAAGGATCATAAGCAAGAAAAACTCAAGAAAGAGTGCTATCATTACCCAGTTTGGATCGATTTTCATTCCTTCGTGGTCTAATAAAAATTTTGGAACCGCGGATAATGTACCTGCAAGTTCTCCCAAACCTCTAAGACCTACAATAATGATAAGAATTGCTGCGCCCATATATACAAAACCTTGAATATTGTTTGCATATTTAGCCACAATTGTATAGACCATAAAACGGCCAAAAGCAGTTTTTGGTTGTTCGTGAACTACTTTTCCACTTGCCATATTAACTCCTCAAAATGATGATGATGATGATGATGTTTGTCGATTAATTAAGAATAAAAATGTACTTTTTAAATGAGATCAAAATTCTGGAACTCATTTTACTGAAATCTTATTAGAATTACAACTTTTTTTATGAATTATCAAAAATTAATTAAAATAATTAACATACCACATGATTTAAATCAAAATTTGTCGAAATTATTCGTCAAACCATGAAAAAAATGTTGTTAAAGCATCCCTTCTGTCGGGTGGCATATAATAAAAGTTAATTCCTCGGGGAGTTATCTCCCAAAACTCTTCGTGCTGGGTATTTGTTATTAAATTTCGAATCTTATGAATCCGTTCAATAGGTTCCTCTTTCAGGTCGTCAAAGATTCTTCGCGCAAGCTCTTCTTCGTTATTCAACATGTAGAACCCAGCGAGCCTGATTTGAGCAACTCGTACACCTACCAGCGACATTTCTTCTTTACTCTCCCGACCACCTTTATTGTCCTCAATCGATTGATCGAGTGTTAAAAATATTTCAAGTAATCTGTCACGGTTCGAAGCCTTAACCTCATATGCTTTTTCGTTTAAGAGGCAAAGATCAAAAGCAACAGTCTCTAAAATAAAAAGGACATTGTTTTTGGTCGCTTCATGTCCGTAATACTTAAAGTAAAACGATAAATCCTCTGTCAGCTTCGAATTGTAGGTCAGAGTCTCTTCTCCGATTAAACGATAATGCTCCAGAGTTGTGAATACGATCCTGGGATCCTTTTCCCGTATACCTATCCTTAAAAAAGTATTCATATATTGAAAAGCCATGTGCAATGTTCCGGAATCGTTGTTCTTCATCGCTTCACAGGAGATCAGTTCAACATTAAGAAGGATACCTGACACTACGTCTCTCATCGACTTTCGCCCTTGGTCGAAGAGGAGCTCATACAATTCACTACTTTTGTTTCCAAAAATATCTTTTTGATTCAATTTTATTCAGAACATAGGGAGCAAAGCTGGAAAAATCCGGATCAAGTAAAACCGAACCACTTATGCTGTCCCACCCCTCAGGCAATTTTTCTTTAATTTTAATATAGTAAGATAAAACATTTTTTAATGAATTTATGCATAAAAGTGTGCTCGCTCTGTCCCCGGCAATAATTGAGTTAATTGCAACATCGCCGATAAAATTTATTTTTTCATTTACGAGGAGTTTTTCACTCTCAATATACTTTTTCCCTTTACGCCTGCTTTTTACTATTCGATCGAGTACTGTCCTTACTTCATTTTCAACATACATCAGAAAGTTATCGGGACGCAAAAATTGAAATACATAGTTAAAATGAGGAATTACGATAATCAAACTAACAATACTCCGCAACCAAGTTAGAGAAATTGAAAAAGAAAACTTTGCTGATTCGGATGAATCCAAAGTGTTTACCACAAGAACGGTCACAATTGCGGTTATAACATATGTAAACAGAATGATTACATTAATCCGATTATCAAAAAACAATTCAAATATTTTTGCAGAGTACTTATTTGCAGCCAACTGTACTATAATAGCCAGGGCAGTAATCTCAATTGCAAGTACCCCTGTTACTACCTCCCCTAAACCGCCAAGGGTATTCGAAAGAACATCTATTTCACGATTATACAGAATCCCGAACGGATTTAGTCCTGAAGAGTAAAGCAGAATGTCGATCCCTCTCGCCACAGCATATATTCCAAAGCTTATGGTGAATAGGAGCGCAAACGGTTTTAACCATGGAACATCTATTTTCTGCTGACGGGGTTTTTCGATATTCATCTGTTAAAAATAAAAAAATTGAAGCACAAATCTAACATATCCATATAAAAAAAGAGCCGGAATTACCGGCTCTAATAAGATTTAATGATAATTTTATTTCAGAAGCATCATTTTCATCGTTTTGGAGAACTTCTGACCGCTAACCGACTCTGCATTTATTGTATAAATGTAGAGACCGCTGTTCAGTTTTGAAGCATCAAAGCTTACCGAATGATTTCCGGCAGCAGTATTGCCATTAACAAGAGTTACCACTTCTTGTCCAATTGCATCAAATACCTTCAGTGTAACCTTTGCTTCAACAGGAAGCGCAAAATTGATCACAGTTGATGGGTTAAATGGGTTTGGATAGTTTTGGCTTAGTCCAAACTCTGCAGGCATATCAACATTAACTTCGATTTCATTGCTGTAATTAGACGCACCGTTAAGATCAATTTGTTTTAGTCTGTAGGTATAATTTGCAGCAGCAAGTTCTTTGTCAATAAATGTATAAGAATTTGATTCTGTGGTTGTACCTTTACCTGAAACAAAACCAACCTTTGCAAAATTACCATTACCCGATTTTCTCTCAACTTCGAAACCAAGGTTGTTGGTTTCGGTAGCTGTAATCCAACCCAATTCTACCGCACTGCCGGTTGAATTAGCATTGAAGGATGATAGTTCCACTGGTATTGGAGCTCCAGTAATTAAAGTCAGCGACCATCCTCTTACGCTTCCAGTATCGTCGTTGGCATCATCATATACTCTGAGTATCCATGCACCGCCGGATTCAGCATTTGTGAATGTTGAAAGCAATCCTTCCGGTTTATAAGTTCCGGTAAACGGAGCCGTACCAGCTGTTATTAGTGTTGTGGCAGCATCATCAAAAATTGTTCCTACATAGTTATCACCAGCGGTACCGTTGTCAGTAGAAAGTTCAACTTCAGTACCATTTGGTCCTTTGAGGTAGATATCCAAATCACCGGTGTAACTGTGTAAAAGATTATCAATTTTGACGATAACTTTAACAACGCTCGATTCAAGTGCTGGTACCATTATTGTGTCAACTGCGGATTGCAAATCGCGGATGGCAACATATTTGTTTCTTGTGTAAACATTTGCATAGATACCAATACCGGCAGGAGCAGAAACTCCTTCACAACACTAAAAGTGTGTATTCCGGTGGTAAGCCCATCGGTAACAAATGAGTTAGTTGTACCAGCCACCTTACCAAGTCTTTGTG
Organism: Ignavibacteriales bacterium; assembly: GCA_016714125.1. Taxonomy (GTDB): domain Bacteria; phylum Bacteroidota; class Ignavibacteria; order Ignavibacteriales; family Ignavibacteriaceae; genus UTCHB3. The sequence goes on from JADJNX010000002.1 coordinate 154,599, forward strand.
TTCCATTCATCCAGATAACTGATGAATCAACAGTGATAGCATGTCCGTTAACATTTGTAGTTGGAACAGTCCAATTTACAGTCACCTGATTGTTTGCACCTGACCATGTCGCAACAACGTTGGCAGGAGCTAAAGGAGCTGGTGGTGGAATTGTAGTGAATGACCAAACACCTCCAATGGTTGAATCATTTGCTGCATTCAATACATTAACTCTCCAATAATAAGTAGTTCCATAAGCGAGACTTGAACCATGGGTGTATGATGTGTAAAGTGCACCGGCTCTAACAATTGCCGAAGGGCTCATTGTTGAAACAGATTGCATATTTGTTGAAAAATACACAGTTGTTTTAGTAGTACTGTCGGGATTTGTCCATGCAACTGTTGGCGATGGATTTAACTGGATATTTGCAGTACCATTTTCAGGAACAGGATTATTTGGGAAGCCGGGTCCTGTTGCCAGAAGTGAATATGCAGCAAAAACATCTATCAAACCTCTTCCATAGTTGTTGTCTTCACCGGCAGTTCCAAGGTCTTTTGCAGTTTGGTAAAGAGCCATTTTGAGCTGGTGGCCTGTAAGTGAAGGGAAAGCCTGCTTTAAAAGAGCAATAGCACCAGCGACATGAGGGGATGCCATTGAGGTTCCATCAAGGTTCGAATAGGTGTTGTCGCCACTGCCATAGGCAGATCTTACGTTTACTCCGGGAGCTGATACTTCCGGTTTGATAAGAAGTGACCCTGTTCCACCACAAGTGGAAGGACCTCTACTTGAAAAACTTGCAATTGGATTGTTGTTACCACCTGCATAAGCCGCTCCATCGATAGCAGCCATTGCAAAAACATTCACATCGTTTGTGTTAATATTTTTTGGCATCGTTATTGTGGATGGATTTGGTCCACTGTTTCCCGCGGAGAAACAGATAGCTATTCCGGTTGCTTCTACTGCGTTGAAAAGTTGCACATATTCACCTGTACACTGGTTTACAGTTCCGGGATCATACCAACTGTTGTTGATTGATATTGGCATGTCAGTTGTAGTGGCTGGATTGCCGTCAGGATTAGTAGCCCATTGGAAGGCAGCAATATGGTTTGAAGTTGAGTTACCTGTGCAGATAGTCTTCGCAGCTATCCATTGTGCGTCCGGAGCAACACCAACTGTATCACCTGTTTCAGATCTACCGACCATTGTTCCAACAGTGTGGGTTCCATGACCGTCGCAATCGGAGGGAGTAGTTGTTCCACCGGCAGGATCGAGCCATGCCTGGTTAGCAGGAGCAAAATTTCCTCTCCATCTGGAGGCAAGTGCTACATGGGTGTGTCTTACACCAGTATCTTCACCCATTACAAGGGTCCCCTGACCGGTAATCCCCATTTGCCAAAGCAAATGAGCGTTAATAACTTTTAATCCTTGTTCGACCGATTCTTTACCCTCTGGTTCGGTAGATTCCCTGACTGAAACAGGGGCATCGAGATAGGTGGGCGCATCGAGATCGATAGCTACCAGTTCAATACTTCCTTGTACCTTTTCAAATACCGATTTTTTTGCTTCCACTGCAATAGCGTTAACAATCCAGTAGGGGTATAATTAAAGACAGATCTGTCATCGGTTTTTGACTGCAGAAACCTGAGAAGATTCCTCTGGGTTGAGGTAGCCTTGGTCTCCAAGTGCTGTGATTACAGCTTCTGAACGTTCCGAAGGGGTTGCTTTTCGTTTATACAATTCTTCGTCGAGTTTCATTACATCAACCTGATCGCGTAAAAAGATTATTCCCTTTACATATTCATCCGAATTGGTGTTTTGCAAAGCACGGTGCATCCTGGTGGATAATTCCGGCTGAGCAAATGTTGTAAAAAATAAACCCGATACTACTAAAAATGATAGTAAGAGTTGCTTCACTTAGTGATTCCTTGTTTAGTTGTGTGATATGAAAGAAATGAGACCACAAATTACTAATTATTTCTTTTTAAGACAATAACATTCGACGTATTGAAATTAAATATTTAGTGAGTTCCCCTTGTAATTTATCCCAATTTATTGTAGATTTCGTATCCATTTACCTTTAATTCTGTTCAGCGAAATAGAGAAGGAGTCCAAACTCTCAATGCTTCAAAATTTACCCATCTTTCACAATTCTGAAAGGAACCTCTGAGCTCTTTGGGCCTGGAGGTTTTTATTATATGAACATCAAAGCAAAAATCCTCGACCAGGAGGCTTTACTCCGTATTATCACCCGTATGTCCCATGAGATTATAGAAAAAAACAAAGGTCCTGAAAACCTTATAATAATGGGATTGCGTACGAGAGGCGAATATCTCGCCATAAGACTTCGCGATAAAATTCTTTCCATAGAAAATGTTGATGTACCCTTGGGTATCCTCGATGTTACACTCTATCGGGATGATTTCAGAACCAGACTAAAACAACCTGAGGTTTCTGTATCCAATATCACCTTCGATATAACCGATAAAAACATTGTCCTTGTGGATGATGTTTTATATACAGGCAGAACTATCAGATCGGCACTTTGTGCAATCATGGACTTCGGCAGACCGGCAACCATAAAACTTTGTTGTCTTGTTGATCGCGGGCACCGACAACTCCCAATCAAAGCAGATATTATCGGAAAGAATATCCCAACCTCAATAAATGAGGAAGTAAGAGTGAAATTGCTTGAACACGATGGCGAAGACGCTGTTTACCTTGTTGAAGTGTAACTATTAAATTTTAAATATGGAAAAAATCGATGCAGCTAAAAACTAAACATCTTCTTGGATTGGAGAATGTTAGCAGTTCAGACATTCAAACTATCCTTGATACTGCAGTCTCATTCAAGCAAGTTCTTGAGCGACCAATCAAAAAGGTCCCAACTCTTCAAGGCAAAACTGTGGTAAACCTTTTTATGAAAACTCAACCAGAACCAGAATTTCTTTTGAACTTGCTGAAAAACGACTCTCTGCAGATTCTGTGAACTTCTCGGTTTCGGGTTCAAGCGTTTCCAAAGGTGAGACCTTCAAAGACACTGTCCGTAACATTGAGGCAATGAAAGTTGATATGATTGTGGTCAGGCATGGTTCTGCCGGTGTTCCACAATACCTTACCAGAATCTCTGACTCGGTGGTTATCAACGCCGGGGATGGTATCCATGAACACCCAACACAGGCTCTTCTTGATATGTATTCGATCCGGGAAAAACTTGGCAAACTTGAAGGATTAAAAGTTTGTATCGTTGGTGACATCGCTCATTCGAGAGTGGCACTATCAAATATATTTGGTCTCCAGGCAATGGGCGCTGAAGTTTCGGTTTGTGGACCCGCAACTTTGATCCCAAGAAATATAAGTGAACTCGGAGTGAAAGTAATACATAACATAGATGAAGCCATTCAAGAAAATGATGTTCTGAATATCTTGAGAATTCAGCTTGAAAGGAAAGCAAAAGCAGCTTTCCCTTCTACTCGTGAGTACCATAAATATTATGGTATCACAAAAGAACGGATGGAGAAAAACAAAAAAGATGTGCTTCTGCTTCATCCGGGACCAATAAATCGTGGTGTGGAAATCTCATCCGAAATGGCTGATGGTGAACATCAGATAATTCTTGAGCAGGTTACCAATGGTGTGGCTGTTCGAATGGCAATTTTGTATCTTTTGGGAACAAGACAAGGCGAGGAAAATTAAAAATGCAAACATTACTTAAAAATCTCAGGATTATTGATACCACTCTGAACATCGATCAAAAAGCCGACATCCTGATAGACAACGGTAACATAGAAAAGATAGGAACAGGTATCGAGGTCAACGACTGGAATGTCGATATTCACGATATGGAGGGGTGCATAGCAGCTCCCGGTTTTATCGATATTCATGTCCACCTGCGTGAACCAGGAAGAGAAGATGAAGAAACTGTTGTTTCAGGATGCATGGGTGCCGCAGCAGGTGGATTTACAGCAATCGCCAGCATGCCAAATACCGACCCTGCCGCCGATGCTGCGGAAATCATTGAATCGATAATAACCAAATCCGCTAAAACCCCCGTTGATGTTTATCCCATCGGTGCCGCTACAATCGAACGAAAAGGTGAAGTGCTTGCTCCCATCGGTGAGCTGGTGGAAGCAGGAGCGGTTGCCTTCTCTGATGATGGAGTTGCAATCAAAACTGCGGGGATTCTGAGACGGATAATGGAATATGCTTCCATGTATGATGCACCTGTCATAGAACACTGTGAAGATGAATCGATGGCTGGAGGATCGATGAACGAAGGTCTTAATTCGACCCGTTTTGGTTTAACTTCGATACCACCAATTGCTGAGGAGTTGACGGTTGCTCGCGATATCATGATGGCAGAATACACCGGGGCAAAGGTTCATATTGCGCATATCTCAACTGCAAAAGCAGTCCAACTTGTTAGAGAAGGAAAAGCAAAGGGTATTAAAGTTACTGCTGAGGTGACTCCGCACCACTTTACTTTAACTGATGATTCCCTTATTGATTATGATACGAACTTCAAAATGAATCCCCCTCTAAGAACAAAAACTGATATGCTTGCAATGCATGAAGGTCTCAAAGACGGTACAATTGATTGTATCGCTTCCGACCATGCCCCTCACGCAATCGAAGAGAAGGAGATGGAATTTGAATATGCACCCAACGGAATCCTTGGACTTGAAACTACCCTGGGACTCACTCTTAATAATCTCTACCATCAGGGTGTTTTGACAATCCCACAGATAATCGAGAAACTGGTGGTAAACCCAAGGAACATTCTCGGAATCCCAGTTCCTGTTATCAGAGAGGGCGAAAAAGCCAATCTGACAATTTTCAATCCTGAAAAGGAATACAAAGTCAGGGTTACCGGATTTAAATCCAAATCACGAAACTCCCCTTTCGACGGTTACACTCTCAAAGGTGCTCCTGTTGCAATCTATAATAGAGGTAAGTTTGTGATTTCTCAGGTGTCAGGATAAGATTCACAGGGCAGTCGGATACCCCTTCGACTGCCTTTTTTTACTCTAAATTATACATCTGTTCAAATTTCTGTACAATCATATTTCCTTCTCTCCTCATTTCTCATCCAAATCATAATCTTTTTTTGGCACGCTTATTGATACATATAGTTCAGAAACTTTTAACAAGAGGCTATATCATGAAAAAGACAACATTATTTATATTATTTTCAGCAACAGTATTGCTGATCACAGGATGCAGATGGAGAACAGATTCTTTTGTCGATCCAATTTACGATGACAGAGCACCACAGGCACCAAGGAATGTAGAAATATTTAACGGCGACGGAGTTGCCACAGTGATTTGGGATCACAGTCCTGACTCGGATGTAAAAGGTTACAGGGTTTATTCATCTTCTTCCTTAAACGGAAGATATGATTACATAGCAACAGTTTACGGTACACAATATGATGATTATGGTGTTCACAACGGAAGTAAATACTTTTATGCTGTAACTGCTTATGACTATAACGGGAACGAATCCGATCTGAGTTACGAATATGCTTACGCAGTTCCAAGACCTGAAGGATTTGGCAAGGTTCTTAATGAAGCTACTTCCTTTCCTGCATTGTCAGGTTACGATTTCTCAGGATACAGAACTGTCGCCTGGAACTCACAAGATGCAGATGTGTTCTTTGAAAAAGTTGATGGAATCTACTACCTCTCAGTCTTTGATGACACAGACATCCAGGACATGGGAAGCACAAGAGACATCTACGACATCGCTTTTGCACCTGAATCAGGCTGGGCACCTAACAAAACAGTAAAAGCAGTACCTGGAAGAACTTATGTTCTCTGGCTGTGGGACAATACCTTCGCTAAAATAAGAGTAAAATCAATAACAGCTGACAGACTTGTATTCGACTGGGCTTATCAGACAGTAGAAGGTGAACCACAACTGAAACCGGTTATAACAAAAGGTGAAAGAAAACTCTCAAGAGTTCAATAATCTGAAACCGGGTAAAACAAAATAAAGCTGCAACAAAATGAAAAAGTATCTTAAAATAACTCTAATAATCTGGCTCCTGTCTCTAACGGCAGGAGCTCAGGTTTCCAACCTCACCGATAAATCCAAAAGTTTTAGAAGTATCCCTGAACCCAGCGAAGTTTTCTTCGATTTGGAAAACGGGTTAAAACATGGAGACCCTTCCAAATTTTCAAAATATTTATCAGAAAATTCATATATAAGTCTTCCAAATGGTGTTTCTGGTTATTTTAGCAGTAACCAATCTTTTTATATTTTGAAAGACTTTTTTAAATCTTTTGATCCCGTTACTTTCAGCTTTTCACAAACAGGTGGGAAGAAGGATCCGGTAGCTACCGGCGGGCTTATCTATGAGTCGAATGGAAAAAGAGAACATGCCATTGTTTACATCACCCTGCAATATGAGAGTAATTCTTGGAGGGTAACTCAACTAACGGTAAACTAAGTTTTGCCTCTGTTATAAGTTTTCTAAAAACACACCGGAAGACTGCATTACTGCTGTCTTCCGGCTTTTTATTTTCAATACTTGTTCTTATCTCATCTCCTCTCCCCGATTCCAACGTTAGTAAACTTGACAAAAATCAAATCGACGAAATCAGACAACAAATAAATGACAGATTTGTAGTCGAGATAAGTGATATAGAAGAATTTCAGAATAAACTTCTAGGCAATATTACGAACTGGGGCATTGGTGCTATAACGAGAGAAACCGGTGGTGAGGACTTTTCATCAGCCGTGTACGATTCTTCAATGAATTTTATTGCCGGCTACTCACTTTTATCCGAAATTACCCCCGATGAACTTAAATCCATAAAAAAGCAGAAACTGTTTGTAAAAAGGAATGCCATTTTTTCATGGCTTTGTTCCATCAAACAGGTTAAAATAAAAAACAATCTTTGTTATTTGGTCACTGCTTCAGTTCTCGAAAAGAACTATATCCTTAAAAATCAGTACAACCTGAACGGAGCACTTTTCGACGAACTTAAAAGGAATTTAATGACGATATAGCATTTTCAGAAGGAAAAGATGACCCGGCAAATGTCCTCGTTTTTACAGATCAAAATCAACAACTGTTCTCGGTTCGTCTTTCATTCCCACAAAATCTGGTGGAGACAACATCTATAACGGCAACATCGGCAAGGTTATTGCTCTTTTTATCTTCATTAACTCTCCTAATGTCAGCTGTCTATCTTCGCCTTATCTCATTTTGTATCCCTATAAAAACATCTACAAACAAAAGTTTTTATTTGCCCTCGTTGGTTGTTTATCTCATCTTGTTAATTGTGATTGTGTTGGTAAGGATATTTTTGCTCGAATTCGAGGCAGGAAAACTGCTTGGTCTGGCGGTTTTTGATAACCCCGTGAATTATTCCTCACCTTTTGGATTTGGTGTCGCCAAATCACCCATAAATCTTCTGATTACAACATTTCTTGGCGCAATGTTCGCTGTGTTTGTGGTTCATCACCACTATAAAAATCAGGCGGATAACCATGGTTCAATCTTCAGGTTGATAATCTCTATCCTTGCAGGAAGTGCAGGGTTGATTTTAGTCACCAGAGCTCTTGCTGCAATCCAACGAAGCATCGTTTACGATAGTTCACTCCGCTACTTCCTCGGTGATTCTATTATCCCCGGCAAAGATGTAACAATGATGAATATCTGTATAGTTCTTGCCTCTTTCACATTAATTGCCGTGGCAACCCTGATATTACACAGGTTGATTGAGTCTTGGATTAATCTGTTTGAAAAAATTCCGGGTGAAAAATCAAGAGAATTGAAATCACGGGTTTTAACTCCTGCGGGTTGGATTATCCCGATGGTCACTTTTCTTCTCTTTTTTGCAGTCCAGGATAGTGAGTTAATTCCCACACTCCCCTCATTGTTATTAATCATTGTGATGTTAATCTAAGTAATTACTTTCAGAAGAAACCGGTCATCGATAGTTCTTAATCTTTTGATTATATCACTTGCAGCTTCAGTGGCTTCGATAATTTTGTTAAGCAAGTTTAATGAAGACCTTGAAAAGATTCACTTAAAAAGATTGCTCTTGAAATAAACCGACCCACAACCACTTTTATGAGATTTTTGGTGCAGCAGTCACTTTCGGTTGCTCTCAAACAGCAGTTTGAAACTTCAACGGGAGAAAAAGAACTTGAGGGAATGGCTTTCAAAATCTGGTCGGGAAGTATATTAAATGGAGAAGTATTCCCATGCAAGATCACTATTTATAAGGGAAAAGAAAAGCTTGATATTTTTTCTCCTTTTGGTATTCCGGCTTTAAACAATTTTGAAGATACCCCCGATTCCACAATTACTGACATTAGTATCAGAGAGGAAGTAATTGCAAACGGAAGTATCATCTCCGGAGTAATTCCGGTTGCAATGAATGATTCAATCAGCTTTTTCACGGTTGTATCAATATTACGGCGGGATTTTCAAGTACCGGGAGCCGGAATCCCCGAGTTCCTGCGTCCCGATGCAAACCCCGTAAATGATATCATTGATCTTAGAAGAATGTCGATTTTTAAGTTTAATAACAACTCACCACAGGGGAATTTTGGGGAATTACAGTTACCGGAGAGAGTATTAAATTCCATTAATCAAAAGGTCTCAGATGGCCTTCACGAGGAGATGTTTAGAACTGTTGTTGATGGATCAGATGCAAGTGTCTTTTTCTCCTTTTCTCTTCTTGATGAAAGTGAACAACTCACAATCCTGATCTTAAAGGATAAGGACCCTGTAAGAATCCTTTTTAATTTTTTCAAGCTCTTTTTCCTTCATTCCATTTTTATTTTTTCGTTACTTGTAATCTTTATCCTGCTTAAAATAAAAATTATCACTTCAAATTTTTTCAGATTCAGATTTCAACTCACTGCCAGTTTTCTCGTTATATCCACCATTCCAATTCTTGCTCTTGGGATTTTTAATCGTGATAATCAATCGTCTGCAGATGAGAAAAATCGTTACCTGACACTTAAGTCGAGATCCGAAAAAGTGAAGCAGATGATCCAAAGCAAGGATTCGTCGTCTACAATTCCTCTGCCAATGGGAATTCCATTCATTCTTTTCAAAAATGGAATGGAATATAAGATTTCATCCAATGAGTTAAGGGCTCCCCTTATTCCATCACTATCAATGTTACCGGGATCGGTCTCAGGAGTTGTGTCTCTAAAAGATGTTTTCCTTGCACAGTCCATTGACAAGTATAAATACTATTCTCTCTCACGCTCCTGGGTCTCAGGAAAGGATGTTTATTCCGTTCTTGTAAACGACATCTCCGATCGGGATGAACAATCTCTCTCTATGCTCGAGTTTGATGTTTTCCTGTTTGGTGTTTATTCCCTCGCAATTATCCTAACAACACTTTTTGCTACAGCACTTTCAGGAAGAATTTCCTCACCAATAATTAAATTGACACGAGTTGCGAATTCGGTGGCGCTTGGGAATTTTGAATATGAAATTTCTTCTGAAAGTCGGGGTGAAATAGGCGAATTGATCCGTGGTTTTAGATACATGACAGATGAGTTACGGAAAAACCAGGATGAGATTGCTCTTCTCGAACGGGAAGCTGCATGGAAAGAGATGGCAAAACAGGTCGCTCATGAAGTTAAAAACCCTTTAACTCCAATGAAACTTAGCGTGCAACATCTCCTTTCCGCTCAAAAGGATAATGCACGCGATTTACCCGTTCTAACGGAAAAAATTCTTAACTCACTGTTAAAACAGATTGAGATTCTTAATCAAACTGCTTCTGAATTTTCTAAATTCGCAAAAATGCCCGGATTCGAACCTCATAAAATTGAAATTGTTTCTCTCATTTCGGAGGTAAAAGATCTTTATACCGGCTCGCCTACCCGATTAAATTTTTCAACTTCTTTATCTGAAGCTTTAATCAAAGGCGATGAATCCTTCTTTAAAAGATCTGTAATAAATCTCATTAGAAATGCAGTTCAGGCAGGAGCTTCCTCTGTGAACCTGTCACTCAGTCTCGTTGATAAAGAATATGAGCTGATTGTAGCTGATAACGGGAAGGGGATTTCAGCTGAAAATCGGGATAAGATTTTTGAAATTAATTTTACGACTAAAGCCACTGGTACGGGGCTTGGGCTTAAACTGACACGAAGATTTGTCGAATCGGCAGGCGGTTCTATAGAACTTCTCGATAAAAAACCAGGTGCACATTTTAGAATTAGTTTCCCTGTTTCGAATGAATAACCGATTTTATGTCGGAATTTGCTGAAACTAAATTTATATCATTATTTCGTCTATTTCCAAAATTAGATAATACATCAAACATCTTGAGGATACAAGAATGTCAACCCTTACAAATCAACAAAAATTAGCTTCCGGACTCGATAATCATATTCTTGTGACCGCCAATGCGGGATCAGGCAAAACCAGAGTACTCGCAGGAAGATTTGTTGATGCTCTTCTTAATGAAAATGTTAAAGTTAATGATCTTGCTGCTATCACTTTCACCGATAAAGCGGCATCAGAATTGTATGCTAAAATACGGCTTGAACTCACCACTCTATATGACTCGACGGAAGATGTAGCCTTAAAAAACCGAATAAATTATTTAATCAAAGACCTTATCAATTCAAACATCTCGACCATACACTCTTTCTGTTCAGGAATTCTTAAAGAGTACGCAGTTGAAGCAGGCATCGATCCCGGTTTTACTTTAGTGGATGAAAGATCAGCAAGAGACCTTCTAAATAATTCCATCGATAAGGTTATAAACGACTCACTTGCCGATTCATCACTTAATCCAATGATTAAAAAAGTGATACGACTTTTTAAAGGGACTGGAAACTTTAAAAACGCTCAGATTGAAATGATTCGAAACCGGAAGAGGATGATGACATGGCTCAATAATTTTTCCGGGAATCCTGATTCGACAACAATCTACCAACATAGTCTCTATAAGATCGAAGAATTTACTGCGATACTCTTCCCCACTCTTGAATTGCAGATTTCAAGACTGGAAGAATTAAACAATTTTATTCTCGAACAATCAGATTCTCCATATGCTAAGGATGGACGGGTCTATCTTGAAAGTTATCATTCTGCGACCAGTTTCCTTGAGAGATATGCTCATCTCTCATCTTTTCTTCAAACTATCAATTCAAAAAGATGGTTCCGGACTGAGAAAAACGCAATATCTTCCTGACAAAATGGCAAAATTGCTCTCGAAGGAAGAGGTGGCTGAATATAGATCGATAAATGAAAATCTTATTAATTTTTCCATTCACCCGGTGGATTTAATCTCACTGCAGAAAATAACCTGCTTGTTCGATTCTCTGAATATTCCCAACTTCTCTGCGAAACTTATAAGATGGTCGCAGATGAATTTAACAAAGCCAAAACGAGAATAAATTGTATCGATTTTGAAGATATGTTAATCTTCACTGCTGACCTCTTGAGAAAAGAAACGATCAGAAAAAATGTGACCGGCAAATTCAAATACATAATGATTGATGAATACCAGGATACCAACGATCTCCAATTTGCGATTTTTCTGCCAATTCTGGGAGATTTGTCAGCCGGGAATCTGTATGTTGTCGGGGATAAAAAACAAAGCATTTATGGATTCCGCGATGCAGACCTGAATGTTTTTAACAAAACTGCTAAAAAAATTGCCGATAACTCTGGTAGTTCTGTAATTCTTGAACATACTTTCCGCCTTTCAAAGGAACTGACTGCGTTCGTAAATCAGATTTTCCCCTCAATTTTTTCAACCTATAATCCACTTTTTGATGGATCTCAGGAACAATTTATTAACAAACGGCTACTGACAAGTGCTGTTGACTATGAGGATACAACTTTTTTTGACATTAACAAAACATACAAAAATAGTGAAATCTCCTTTCTGATAAATCGGGAAAAGAGCAAAAAACAGAGTTTGGATGATGGCGATATAAATGAAGATAAATCTTCATTATCGCCCGTGGAAAAGGAAGCAAAACTCCTGGTTTCTCACCTTGAAAGCCATTTTCAAGAAATTTGTGAAATCAATAATCACGGTGGACAAAGACTTTCTGTTGCAATTTTGACACGGAAAAGGAAAGATTTTGTATTTCTGGAAAGCGCCCTTGCTGAAGCTAATATACCGTATGAACTGATGGGAGGGAAAAGATTTTATCAACATCAGGTTGTTCAGGATATCTCCCTGATTTTCCAATTTATCTCTGATCCTGAGGATGATTTTTTACTCTATTCCCTCCTCAGGTCACCGTTCTTCTCCTTTTCAGACGAAGATTTGTTAATACTGTCTCAAGCGCCGGGAACTACAGTATTCTCCAAACTTGGCATTCTTGCGAGTGACGAGGGAGACCGTTTTTTAAAAGCACTTAATCTTTTAATCCACCTGAAAAGTATTTCGCTGGAAGCAAAACCTTTTGCAATAATCGATTTTATGTTGAGTAAAACTCCATACCTTTCTGTGATTCAAAACCGTCCAAACGGGAAACAATACCTTGCCAATATCCGTAAAATTCAATCACAAGCGATAGAATTTGAGTCGTCACCCTTTAATTCAGTCTTCGACTACAACGACTATCTTGCGGGTTTGATTGCAATTGAAGAGGATGAGACACAGGCACCTCTTGCACTTGACGAAAACAGTGTTAAAATAATGACAATTCACCAGTCGAAGGGATTGGAGTTCACAACTGTTTATCTGTTTGCAGCAGGCGATTCTGCCTTTTCAACAGCCACCCAGAGCGAAAATACCCTATCTGTTAGCAAAGACCTCGGACTGATATTTAAAGTACCTGAAACGGAAGATATTTTTTATAAAAGTAAGGAAAGTTTACATTTTCGTTTCGCCGGATTTTGGAGGAAACAGATTGAGATTGAAGAAGCGAAAAGAGTCCTTTATGTCGCCATTACAAGGGCAGCCAATAATCTTTTTATTTGCGGAACCGTGAAAGACGGTAAACACCGAAAAAATTCATTCCTTGAGATGGTATTTCAGTCATTAAATCTGGAATTGATCCCCGAAGATGACTTGTCTATTCAGATCACCAATATGAAAATAGCAAAAAATGAGAATGGAGCTGTAGTTGAAAATGTGGCGGAAGATTTTAATCTGGACATAAGTTTTATTTCAGAGTTTGATACCAAAGAAAAAACGTCCGACTCAAAGCAACGTTCAAAACTTCAAATAGACTTCCAAATTCATCCGGAGAGTATTCCAAAACATTACTCCGACGAAATTATTACCGCATCTAAATTTATCACTTTTCTTGAGTGTCCGTTTAAGTATTACCTGAACTATATCTCCGGGGTGGCAAATATATCAAACTTTGCAAAACTCATTCCAACTGACCAACCGACAAGCACTGATGAAGAATATCTTGTGGAAGATACTTCACTCGCTATTGCAGAAGGAAACGATGCATCATCAAAAAGAAGCAGTTATGGAGCAGTAACGGGATCAATTATTCACGATTATCTCGCGAAAATGGACTCGAACCACTTCTCTGAAAAACTTCTAAAAGAGCTGGTTGAAAATTATTTCACAATTAATATGGATATCGGGATTGACAAAAAAAATCTTATAAAAACCATTACATACAAACTTGAAAATTATTTGGCATCGGGGCCTGCTGAACAAATTGAGAATTTCGCCACTTCACATAACGAATTCGAAATTTTTCTTCGATATGGTTCCTTTTATCTGATGGGTGTGATTGACAAGATTATTATATTAGAAGATAGAATCATCATAATTGATTATAAGACAGGCAAAAATTTAGAAGATGTGATGGAAAGATATTTGGCTCAACTCAATTTTTATGCTTTCCTCACTTCGCGAATCTACCCCAATATTAATACTTTTGAACTTCGTTTGATTTCAATTGATAATTATGATGAATCAGTTACCAGAATTATTACCCGTAATTCTGTATTCGAAACAGAAGAAAAACTTAATACTTTTGTTGATACCCTTAGATCAACCGTATCTAATTCCGGTTTTTCCAGAAATACCGGACATTGTCATAAATGTAAATTCAGTATCCATAATAACAGATGTTTTGTACCATGAATAACCTAATAAGCTGCCCTCATAAGTTGTATTCCCCATTCAGGAACTGTTCTTCGAGAATTTTGAAGCAAGCTTTAACTTCAGTCATCTTATTGTTGATTGGTTCATTTCTCTCGGGATGCACAACAATCGCTCCTGACACTTCTTCCTCCTGCAAATTATTCGATGTCCCACCCGAATTAACCAGTGATGCTTTGAGAGATTCTGCAATTTCCCTCTTCTCACCTGCACTAAAGGGAAAAAAATTCTATATAGATCCGGGCCACGGTGGTGACGACAGAAAGAACAAAAGTCCCAACGGACTGGTAATTGAGGCTGATATCAACCTTAAAGTCTCACTTTATCTTCGTGATTTTTTGCTTAAATCGGGCGCAACCGTTTATATGTCTCGAGATAAAGATAAGACAGTGGAACTCAAAGAAAGAACCAATTTGGCAAATCAGACTGATGCAGAGTTTTTTATCTCAGTGCATCATAATGCTCCAGGGAAACCATCTGACCGTTTTACAAACTATGCCTCGACTTATTATCACGCTACAGAGGAGGAATATGAACACCATCCTTCAAACCGTGACCTTGCGAGATATATAAACAGAGATTTGGCATTTAACACCGGAACTCCCGCCGGGCTTGCTTCATTTGACGGCACCATTTCTGATTATCTGATATATCCCGGAGACGGCTTCTCTGTATTACGGAATATTAATATCCCTGCAGTGCTTGTCGAGTGTACATTTTTTACCAACCTTAATGAAGAACAACGATTAGCCGATACTATGTATAACATGACCGAAGCATGGGGAATATATAAAGGCATTGGCAAATACTTTCGAGCAAATCCTCCGACTATATCACTTAAGAACAAAACAATTAAAAAAGGAAATCTTCAGTTAAAACTTGAGATTAATTCGAAACAACCCGTTTTGTTGCACACTATCAAAATCTTTAATAATAAAACCCTTTTATCGGATGGTAAATTTTCACTCGATAAAAATATTTTGACTGTCGATCTCGACGATGCCTTCAAAAGAGAGACTGAAGTAAAAGTCATTTTTTCAAACAAGGCAGGCCTAAGTAATTTGCCATTTAAACTTCTTCTAACTCCCGAAGTAAACTAAAAGGATATAACCTATGCTCAACTATATCTGGGCTGTTCTAATTTTTCTCGGATTTATTTCTGCTGTGTTCTACGATTCAGTTGATACGGCTACTTCCAAATACAGAAACGGCACTCCAATTGAATGTGTTGTCTCGTTGGATTCGAACAAAACATCTCAGCAAAAATTGGAAGTGTTACTTGATTCCAATACTTTGTCTAAACATTTTGGAACAAAGATATCTTCCAGTATCAAAGGGGAAATACTTCTCACGCCTGAAATGTTAAAAAAGGAAACAAGCATTCTTTTTATAATCCCTGACGAAACAGACGGGATTGTTAAAGAAATTGCCAAATCGTCAGGAAAAGAAAAAGATATAACAGCTACTGCACTAATTAAGAAGTTAAACAATGGAAAATATGGGGTAACTGTCACTCTTGAATCTGTTACATTAAAGAAAATCAAGGAACTTACCAATGCAGCAATTAGCTACGCGGGAACTGCTGTGGAAATAGCACTCGGCCTGGTAGGAATCATGGCTCTGTGGCTTGGAATAATGAAGATTGCAGAAGCTGCCGGGGTCATCAATTATATTGCAATGGCTTTAAAACCGGTTACTAAAAGATTGTTTCCCGAAGTACCTCATGATCACCCCGCTATCGGGTCTATCATCATGAATGTCTCAGCAAATTTTCTGGGCCTGTCGAATGCAGCGACACCGTTTGGACTAAAAGCGATGGAAGAGCTTGACAAGCTAAATCCGGAAAAAGGCACCGCTACTAACGCAATGTGTACCTTTTTGGCAATTAATACGGCCGGTATGACCCTCATTCCCGCAACCGCGATTGCAATAAGGGCCGCCGCCGGCAGTACTCAGCCTGCAGTTATTATCGGTACTTCCCTGTTTGCATCTGCCTGTGCCACGACTGCAGGATTGATAGCGGTCAAAACACTTGAAAAATTTTCGCTCAACAGAGAAGAAGGATTAAAATTCCTTAAAGCAGTCGGAAAGAAAGCCGTTTTTGTAGTTCCTGCTCTTGCATTGATTATCTATCTTTTTGTTTCCGGAATTTTGAATTTTTCATCTCTTGGTATAGACACGGGGTCATTAAAATCAGTTATTGATATATTTTCGGCTTTAGCAATTCCATTGATTATTTTTACATTTGTTTTGATGGGTTTGATCAAAAAAGTAAAGGTATATGAAACTTTTATCGAAGGGGCAAAGGACGGATTTAATGTAGCTTTAAAAATAATCCCGTACCTGGTCGCGATGCTGGTCGCGATTGGAATTTTCAGAGCGAGTGGAGGAATGGATATCCTAGTCTGGAGTCTTTCACCAATCACAAATCTTGTTGGAATGCCTGCAGAAGCTCTTCCAATGGCGTTGATGAGACCTCTTTCAGGTAGTGGTTCCATTGCAATTATGACTGAGATAATCAAAACTCATGGTCCCGACTCCTTACTCGGATTGATGGTCTCCACATTTTTTGGAAGTACAGAAACAACATTTTATGTACTGGCAGTCTATTTTGGGTCAGTAAGTGTTAAAAGAACCCGACATGCTCTTCCTGCCGGCCTGATAGCAGATGTCGTTGGACTTCTCGCAGCAGTGTTTATTGTCAGACTGTTATTTGGTTGATTATTTTGGTGAGTTCATGTATTGAGAACTGATTTTACCAGTGAGAACTAAAGCAGAATCGGTTTTATCCGTAGTAACTGGTTCATCACCGTTCTATAACTCACATTTCAGATCGATTTAAAACAGAAACGGCTGTCCAATTATTGGACAGCCGTTTTTTAATTCTTGTAAGATTTGTTTAGTTAAGTACCTTAAACTCAACGCGTCTATTCATTGCACGACCTTCTGCAGAACCATTGTCTGCAACAGGTACTGATGAACCATATCCTCTCGAGCTGAGTCTTGATGCATCAACACCTTTTTCGATCAAGAAACTCATAACTGCCTGAGCTCTTCTCTCTGAAAGTAGAAGGTTACTTGCATCATTTCCAACTGCATCAGTATGTCCACCAACCTCAATTTTCATGCCTGGATTAGCAAGAAGAATTTGTGAGGCATGGTTTAGTATCGGGAATGATTCAGGACGAAGATCTGCTTTTGCAAAATCAAAGTTTACGCCGTAAAGGACCCAACTCTGTGTCTGGTCTTTTCCGGAATATTGTTTAATCATATCTTCGATCTTATTGTAATCAATTGGTTCAGATTGATATTTTTTAACAATTTCTTCAATTTTTGCATAATCAACAGGATCATATTTTACCTGTGGATCATCTTTTTGTGGCTCTTTATCTTTAGTCTTTCCGTCCTCTTTAACACCATCAAATATAGTTGGACCATCAGCTTTATCGCCACGATCAATATACATGTTTACGCCGACACTGAAAGTCATGTAACTGTCGTAAGGACCACCAAGGAATCCACCAACAGGTGATGACAAGTCAATATTTCCGTCAAGCCTGTCGTGTGAAACCGTGTTATATGCAACTTCGGTTGTTATCGAGTAGCTTTCATCAAAAAGTTTCCAGTCAGCTCCAAGTAACAAATTGAATCCATAGTCGAATTGCCATTCACCATCTTTTATGGAAGGTGTTGTAGGTTTGTTAACTGCATACATATACGCGCTTCCGCCCATACCAATGTATGGCGAAACAGGTTCATACGGTAAAAACTTATAAAGTACATCAATCTGACCATTGATCATTTGAGTACTTTGATCTTTATTTGATCCCTTCATTTGTATAAAAGAAGGTTTCAATCGCATTGTGACATACTCATTAAAAACTTTTCCAACTTCAAAATAAGCACCAAATCCGCCTTCTTTGCCTAATTCATCGGTACCGGCAAATCTTGGATAAATTAGGCCAGCGCCCCACTTCCAACTGTTTTTATAAACAGGGTATCTTTCGATCAATGGTAATTCTTTTTCTTTGGGATCAGATCCCGGGTAAAATTTGCTTTTTGGACCGAAACCAAAATTGTAAAGTACACCCAATTGGATATTCATATAACTATCGCGTCTTCCACCCAGCATACCGCCGATTGGACCATTGGTTCCGTCCAAACGATCATTTGTTACTGAGTGATAAGTAATCTCTGCATTAAGATCCCAATTATTTGCAATCAGGTTTTTAATGATAAACCCAAATCCCAGGTCTGTGGAATACTCGGGAATGAGTTCCTCTTTTCCATCAACAGGTTTGTTGATCTGCTGCAGGAATCCGGCGAATCCCAAACTCAGGTAGGGTGAAAAAGTATGTTCAGGGATAAAATAATAATTCAGAGTAAAGCCAGCACCAAAAAGATCAGTCGTGCTTTTATTGACAGACTGTGACTCAAGATGAGTGTAAAACGGCTTCATGCGTAAACCCACGTGTTCAGACAAATCAAGCTGAATACTTGCATAGCCACCAACATTAAATTCTGCACCCCCGGCATCTGTACCGACGAGTCGTGGATAACCCAATCCCAAGCCAAAGCGCCATTGATCAGTATAAACCTGAGCGCTTAAATTGAGGGAACCTAATAAAAACAACAGAGTTGTCCCTAACAACAGCTTTTTCATATGCGTCTTTTCCTATTTTTAGCAATTCAACCATGTAATGTAATAAAAATAATATTCGATGCAAACACTTTTTTCAGAAATTCGGGATGTTTTAAAATCTTAACCGTATAAAAAATAATATATTAATCGCCTTAAAACGGACATGCTTACTCTATTTTTTTAATTAAACCGGATTATTTATATTTGGAGTCACTATTTTCGGGGTGTAGCGCAGCCCGGTTAGCGCGCGTCGTTCGGGACGACGAGGTCGAGAGTTCAAATCCCTCCACCCCGACCATTAACAGGAAAAAACAAAAATATGGCATCAAATCATTCATTCGACATAGTCTCTGAAGTGGATTTTCAGGAAGTTGACAACGCTGTCAATCAGGCATCTGAAAGAGATAATCCAGCGGTATGATCTTAAAGAGTCTCATACCACCATCGAACTCTCCAAAAAAGATAAAAGTATATCAATTCACACCAAAGATGATTATTCATTATCCCAAAGCATTGATATTCTTCAAACTAAATTTATTCGCAGAGGAATGTCAATCAAAGTTCTCAAATTAAACGAACCTGAACCTGCTTCAGGAGGATCGTTAAGACAGAAGATTGATCTAAGAAGTGGCATCTCAAAAGAGGATGCAAAAGAGATAACAAAACTGATTAAAGAATCGAAATTAAAGGTAAGTGCTCAGATTCAGGATGAACAAGTGAGGGTAACTGCTTCTAAAATTGATGACCTGCAGGCTGTTCAACAGCTTGTGAAGGATGCAGATTTCGCATTCCCGGTACAGTTCGTTAATTACAAATAATTAATTTAGTTAAGGGATGTGCATCCTGGATGTGCATCCCGTTATCTCCTGCCACTGAAAAAGTTATCAGACTTCTCAAGTTTAAGATCCTGCAATTGTGGTGCTTTCACTTTTATCTCAAACCTGTAGCCCGTATATGTTCCAATCGGATTCCAGATAAAATTCATAATCCAGCAGTGTAGATCACGACTGACTACTATCTGTGGTGCTGCAAACTCTTTATTTTCAAAATCGTAGCTTCCTCCCAGTGAAAACTTCCAATATTTGGTAAGATTAAAGTTTAAATCAGCTCTTAATGTTGTGTATTTTAAGACCTGAATTGGTGTCACCCGATTTTCATTGTAATTAAATGAAAGATTAAGTGACCACGGTATTGAAAAATCGGGATCCACATCGGCATACAACCCCTGATAATTCCTGTTCTGATAATACACTTTCTCTTTAACATCTACCGAGTCAGTAGCCCCAGTTTCTTTCGCTTTGTCTGCAATAAGAATTGCCGAAGCTGAAAAGTTAAAATTTCTCAACTGGACAAGTCCTTCTCCCTCACTTATAAGAAATTTATTCAGTTCTCTGCCGTTCGCATCCCAAACGTACGGACTAAACACTGCTGAACCCGAGAGACTTAAAAAATCCAAAATCTGTGTCCGGTAATCAAGGAAAAGATTTGAGAGCTTTAAACTGTCGGCAGCAAAATTATATGACATCGCTGCGTTAAAGTTAAGAAGCTGAATCTTTTTCTCTTTCGAAGTGGTGTCTGTCAGATCGGGTTTGGTTTTGATTTCAAAAATATTTGAAATCCCAAGTCTTAAATTCTGCTGTTCCCCCATCGAAGCCCCACCAAATATTTCCCTTTCATATTTGCTGTATTTCACCTGTTTTCCCGTCACATCTGTGTATGAGTTGAAATAACCCCACCCATCGGCTGCAAAATCGGGTTGATAATCGTAGCTTAATGTAGGAATTATAGTATGCCTGAGTGCAGCAACTCCAAGAGCATCAACAGGAAACATGCCATAAAGCTTGGTAGTTGCCGTTATTCCCACCCTGAAAGTCCTCACAAAACCAAGCTTGTCCACATCATTTGTAACAATTGAGTCAGTGAGAGCGTTGGTCCCCATTAGCGAATACAGGTAAGAACTCATCATATTTGATCCCAATGGACCGGGAATATAAATTGATGTTCTCTCAATTTGTTTGTTATACCACAATTCCTGATATGAAACATTTGGAGTGAAATTGATATAACCAACCTTCGGTGAAACTGAAAGATTTATGTTATGTCTAAATCCACCTCTCACATCGAGTACACCCAAAATGTTCTTCCGGTTGTTTTGAAACTGCCCAGAGTAACTTACCCCAAGTTTTTCGTACCATGCTTGTTCATTTGTGATATCATCACTTCTGAAAGGATAAAACACTGATTTTGTGAATGCAATGTTTGGTAAAACTTCGCTGATATTCCCACTTTCAAGTTCTTGTTCCCTGCTGTAATTTACACTCAGTCCTGCACCCAAATTTTCAAAGTTTTGGAAATATGTGATATTTGAGTAGATGTTATTGCGCAAAAGATCGTTGTAATTAGAGCTGTTTTGGCGTATATAATCGCTGGAGACAAATTCGATATTTGCATCAATTCGAGAGTCGGGAGTTAGCGGCTGATTATGAACCAGCCTTAGTCGCCAGTTTTTTTCGACTGACTTATCCGGGTCTGTCTCTTCCCCCTGAGTTAAATTAGAATAACCTGCCTCCACATATCCTGTAAAATCGTATCGTTTTGCATACCTGAAGCTGCCATTTAAACCCCATCCACCCCGGGTATAATAATCTCCTGTCACCGTCAAATCTAGATAATCATTGATCGCCCAGTAATATCCAAAACGGGAAAGATATCTGCCATACCCTGTTCTGCTCCCGAATGCCGGCGCAAGAAGTCCTGATCTTCTCCCCTTTTGCAATGGAATTACAGCAAATGGTAATGGTATAGGAAATGGTACACCACCAAAAGTCAGCCATATCCATTTACCAATCAGTTGCTCATCGGGAATCACTTTCATTTGTGTACAGACAAAACCATAATGCGGCGGATCGTGATCACATGTGGTGTAAAACCCTCCCTCTACAAAATAGTTTTTGTCATCCATTTTTTTGATTTTCACACCCGAGTAAGAAGCCTCCTGATTGTCTGTGGATGCATAAGTAATGTAGCCCTTCTTCGTCTTGAAGTTGTATTTCATTACTTCACCGTAATATTTATCCTTCCCATCTACCAATTCCGGTTTTTGCTTTTTAACAAGATAACCGGCACTGTCAATCTCCGTGGCATAGGCATCCAAATTGGAAGTTTCCATATAAACAATGATCCTGCCACTTTTCAACTCTGTTGTTCTATACTTGACTATTGCATCATTATATATCTCAATTCGTTTTTGTTTTGTAAAAAACAAGATGGAATCTGTTGCAGAGGCATAGATAAGCGTATCTATATCCCCCTTTATTACCGAATCTTTTTTGGCAAGTGAGTCGAGCGATAATCCAAGAGAATCAGGATTAACAATGGAGTCATTAAGGGAAACAAGTAGCGAATCATTCGAGGTAGGGATGGTATCGTTAGGGGAGAACACAATTCGGCGAAGCGCTCCTTCCGTATTCAGAACGACCATAAACAAAAGAAACAACAGAATTAGGGGGGTACGATTCATCTATTCTAATCAGTTACTGCTGTTATTTTCTATTTTCCTGACAGATTCTTCAATTTTCTGAATAATCATATTAGCAACTTTCAGTGCCCTAAGACCCTCTTCACCCGAAACAACAGGGGTGCTCCGCTCTGCAACTGCTTTAATAAAAAGTGCAAGCTCATACTCCAAAGCATTTACTTTTGGGGCTTCAGCTTGTTCGTAAACAACACTTTTTGAATTTTCACCAACGCCAATAAGTCCAAAAGAAAAAGCTGAACCTGTCGGCTCTCCGGGTGAAACCAATCTGTAAATTTCGGTGGTTCCGGTTACAAAATCAAGAGTAATATAATTATCCTTTTGGAAAAGTCTCATTTTTCTCATCTTTTTCTGAGATATCCTGCTGGCTGTTACAACAGCTATGGCGCCATTTTCAAACTCGATTCTACAATTTGCTATATCTTCAGTCGGGGAAACAACAGCAATTCCACTTGCATCAACTTTGCAAACTTCGCTTTTAACAAGACTTAATATAATATCAATATCGTGAATCATAAGATCGAGCACTACTGCCACATCAGTCCCGCGCGGATTAAACTGTGCAAGTCGGTCGGTCTGAATGAATTTTGGATCTATATGATATTTATCGATGGCAAGAATTGCAGGATTAAACCGCTCAATGTGGCCAACCTGGATTAACTTCCCTTTTAACTTTGCCAACGCAACCAGTTTTTCAGCTTCCTCAATTGTTGCCGTAACAGGTTTCTCGATGAAAACATCCAAACCACTTTCAAGACAATAGGCTGCGACTTCATAATGTGCTGTAGTGGTCACTGCGATTGATGCCGCCTCATTTTCCTGAACCAAAGCATCAATAGTGTCATAAACTTTAATTCCATGCTCTGCAGCACATGTTTCAGCCTTCTCTTTTGATGAATCATACACACCGGTGAGTTCGGCTGTCTCAATATTTTTTAACATTTTGGCGTGCAGATTGCCCAAATGGCCCGTACCAATCACGCCGATTTTAATCTTTTTCATAGTTATCTTGAATTAATGTGGTGGTGGTTCATTAAAGAATTGCCGGATATCCTTTTATTGATTTCAATAAATTGATATCCGGGTAAAAATCGAATTGCGGGGAATAAATTTAACACGGGTAGATCATTTCATTAATATATAAATGATGATCACTCCCTGGTAAATTCAACAATGCGAAGAAGTTGCCGCTATTGTTCCTGAATTTCAGCACACTTGACTGAGCTGTAAGGGATAAAGATCATAACCGATTCACCGGTTTCTCTTTCATTTTTCAGGAGTAAGCCATCTTCATAAGCTTCTTCCAATTTTCCCATTTTGAATACTATTTCGTAAACGGGTGTATTCGAGAACGTATCAGCCACTAAACCATAATTTTCCAACATGGTTACGTGTACCGATTTTCCTTTATATTTTGACCAATCAAATTTCATAAATCTATCAAACTCCAAGTTGAGCGTAAACTTTTTTAGAATAACTTTTTAATATAATAAAACCCTTTTATCTCCGCAAATTCAATCTGTGACAAAACCGATAAATTTGTCTAAATTTCATAATTTAGTCTCGTTTTGATCATCAAGCCAATTTCTGAAGCGATCCAACCAGCGTGATCCCTTTACTTTTCCTTCACTCTAATATTTTCATCATAAAGTCTTGCCAGTTCTGCCCCGACAATAAACACAATATTTGTATAATATAACCAGACCGCTATCACGATTAAAAGGGAGTAGGTGCCATATATCTGACCAAACGATGCTATGTTGTCCAGGTAATATCCAAATGCAAACTTTGCCATAATCCACAACCCTGAAGCAATCAGTGCCCCTACCAATAGTGAAACCTTTCTGATCTTTTTTGATGGGACTACTCTGTAGAAGAAGTAGAATAAAATAAAAATAAGAAGGAAAGAAACACCAAGTGTAAATGTATCTTTGAGAAATACTGAATCAAGAATCCCTAAAAATGGGAGTTCCATAGCAACTCTTTGCACTATCGTTAATGCAGGAATAAGTAAAAACACTGCAAAAAATACTACAATCATGATTAGAATTAAAAGGAAATCAAACAGTTTTGAGATTATGATATTTCGCTGCTCCGGCACATCAAATACTTTGTGCAGCACAGTTCTGATACTTGCAAAAAATCCGGATGCTGCAAATAATAATGCACCCGAACCAACGATACCGGCCACATTCCGGTATTCAACAAGCTCTTCTATCCTTCCACTGATCATCGTTTTTGCAAATTCGGCGTAACTCTCATAAGGAATTACAGCATCAATAAAAGTATTGATTCTTCCAACAAATTCAACAGACGACAAAAAATTACCGAGGATAAAAAACATGATTAATGTCATCGGAATGATGCACATAAATAATGAAAACGATAGTGCGCCTGAGAAAAGGAACACATGGTGGGTGTCAAATCTGTCGATAAACTTTAGTATCCAGTTAACATAGACACTGTAGATTTTTGTCACCCGCTTCCAGTTTGAAGGATTTTTAAACAGATCCGGCTCAAAAACGAATTCTCCATCCATGATCTTTCCCATATTGGAAAAGAGAGGACCGAGAGTTTTACGCCATAATTTCCGGAATAGTGCCATAATACTTATCTTTCAGCTCATTTAAATCAAATTCCGTTGCATTTATTTTTACAGCGGTTCCTCCGGTTTTTCCGACAAGTTTTACCGGTACCCCAAATTTATCTGCCAGTACCTGAAATTGTGATAAAGATTCAGGTTTGATCGAAAAAATAATCCTGCCTTGTGTCTCGGAGAAGAAAGCAAAGTCTTCGCGATTCCCCTTAATCTCCACTTCTGCACCAATCGCCTGATCAGGTTCAGCGATGCATGACTCAATAAGTGCAGTTACAAAACCACCTTCAGATACATCGTGTGCAGAAACTACAATCCCCTCTTTTATAACTGCAAGAGTAAATTCCTGAAGTTTTTTCTCTTTTGCCAGATCGCATAAAGGTGGATTACCTGTAACTAGGCCATGTATCACTTTTAGATATTCAGATCCACCAATCTCTTCATGATCTTCACCGGCAACAACGATCAAGTCACCTTCGTTTCTAAATTGCATGCCTGTGATATGGTTACGATCCTCAATCAAACCCAACATTCCAATTACTGGTGTTGGATAAACTGCAGATGTTGGTGCTTCATTGTAAAACGAAACATTCCCACCCGTTACCGGGGTCTCAAAAAACCTGCATGCATCCCCCATTCCCCTTACTGCCTCTGTGAATTGCCAATAAATTTCAGGTTTATATGGATTTCCGAAGTTAAGACAATTTGTAATTGCGAGTGGAATTGCTCCTGTGCAAACAACATTTCGTGCTGCTTCAGCTACAGCAGATTTTCCACCCTCATAAGGATCAAGATACACAAATCTCGAATTACAGTCAGTTTTAACCGCAATCGCCTTTTCGGTATCTTTAATATATATCACTGCAGCATCACTAACTCCGGGACCCAACACAGTGTTTGTCCGCACCATACTATCATACTGACGATAAACCCATTTTTTTGATGCAATAACAGGTGATGAAAGAACCTTTAAGACTGCAGATTTTAAATCTGAAGGAGCATGAACCGCATTTTTCTCAAACTTGTTTGTCTCATCGAGGTATGCAGGTCGTTTTGTTTCACGATCATATTGAGGAGCTCCTCCGCCGAGAACCAAATCATACGGATCAAGATCGGCTTTTAAGGCACCCTGATAGTTTATTTTAACTTTTCTATCTTTTGTTACCACTCCAATTGTTTCACAATGAAGGTCCCATTTTTCAAATACTTCTTTGATTTCTTTTCCAAATTCCTTTTTGGCAACTACGAGCATACGCTCCTGACTTTCGGAAAGCATTATCTCATAAGCTGTCATCCCAGTCTCACGAAGTGGCACTTTGTCCAAATCGATATCCATTCCGTGATTCCCTTTTGCGCTCATTTCCGTGGTTGAGCAGGAAATTCCGGCAGCCCCATATCCTGAATACCTACAATATAACCTTTTCTGATCACCTCGAGTGTTGCCTCGAGCAGAAGTTTTTCGGTAAATGGATCTCCAACCTGTACTGATGGTCTTTTTGCTTCACTCTTTTCAGAAATCTCTTCTGATGCAAATGTTGCCCCATGAATTCCATCTCTGCCTGTCGAAGAACCAACAATAATAACTGGATTACCTTCACCCTCAGCAGTAGCGGAGGCAGTCATTCCATGTTTTACAATTCCAACCGCCATCGCATTTACAAGAGGATTTCCCTGATAACACTCATCAAAATAAACTTCTCCTCCAACGGTTGGTACGCCAAAACAATTTCCATAATCTGCTATCCCTTCCACTACTCCGTTAAAGAGAAATCTTGTTCTGTCATCACTCAAAGATCCAAATCTTAAAGAATTTAACGCAGCAATTGGTCTTGCACCCATGGTAAAGATATCTCTAAGAATTCCTCCAACTCCTGTTGCAGCTCCCTGGTAAGGTTCAACTGCGGAGGGGTGATTATGACTTTCAATTTTAAAAGCTATTGCAAGTCCATCTCCAATATCAACAAGACCGGCATTTTCTTCACCGGCACCGACAAGAAGACGACCCCCGCTTCGTGGAAGTGTTTTCAGAAGTTTGATCGAATTTTTGTAACTGCAATGTTCACTCCACATAACACTGTAGATACCAAGTTCTGTGAAATTTGGCACCCTGCCAAGTCGTTTGATTATTTCATCAAATTCTTCGGCTGTTAATCCATGTTCCATCGCAAGTGTTAGTGTTACTTCCGGTTCTTTCATTCTCTTTCCAATTTAAATTGAATTCACAAAATCATTTTATTAGTAGATTACTTCTGATTCTTAACATACAGCTATTCTAAAAACTCTTTCCAGATTTCATATAACTGGTAGGTGGCATAAATATCTCTGCCACAATATTCAGCAATTTCTTTGATTCTCCCCTCCTCGTACATGGTCTTAACCTCGGCTCCGGAAACATCTTTCGATTTTGGAGTTTTTATACCAAATCCGTGACAATAAAAATCGAGATTAAACTTCCGAAATCCACCATAAAATGACAACTGCTCAAGCAGATCAAGGTGCATTTTACTGTCGAATCTGTTTCCCATTAAATTTTTTGATGGTTTTATGCCGAGCATCGCAGATCTTAACATAAGGAACGGAACATCAAATCCCCTTCCATTAAAAGTGACAAGCTGATCAACTTTAGATGCAACCTCCCAGAATTTCTGTAAAATCTCTTTTTCCGGCAATCCCTTATAATAAAATCCTGTCTCCTCTGATTGCCATACTTCCTCTGTTTCACTCTCAAAATAGACATAACCTTTTTGTTGTTCGATGTAATACATCCCGATAACAACAACTTTTTGAGGTAAATGGAAAAAGAGCTCTCCACTCCTTTAATTCCTCTTGTTTTTTCTCTTTATCCTTCTGAGTTTTCTCTTTATCAGCATCTCTGAGGAGATATTCCTGCTGGCTTGGGGCAAGACTTTCCCAGGGCAATCCAACCGTCTCAATATCAAAGACTAATCTTTTCATTTTTTAAGATTCCTGTCAAATATCCGGTGTTCAAATAATTCAACTTTTTTTACAAATTCATCAGATAACGGGAATGATTTACCCGAGGTTTGATCAACCTGCGCTATAACTCCCGACCCGTCAACTATCAAATCCCCCGTTGCACCATTTATTATTATATGCTCAAAACCATAAGATGAATTACGAATGAAGGATATTCTTGAATAGATAAATAATTCATCATCATAACGCGAATGTTTGCGATAGTTAATCTCATTTCTGACCATAAAAAAATTGTAACCATCAGAAAACAGTCCACCGGGTGGAATTAGCCCCGACTCTTTAACATATTCCAGTCGCGACTGTTCAAAATAAGAGACATACACTGCATTGTTACAAACCCCCAGCATATCAACTTCTTGAAATCTTACTTTGATTTTGGTCAGATGGTAAAATTTTTCACCGTTAAATTCAAACATCCTAAATACCCTTGAGAATTTTAACCGCTTCAATCACATCGTTTTTATCCACATCAAGATGGGTTATCGCTCTTACCGTCCCAATAGGACCCGGACTAAATCGTAAACCTTTCGATTCACATTCTGAAATTACTTCCGCAGGCGATTTTTTGTTGTGTTTGAAAATGAGAATATTTGTCTCCACTTGGGCAGGGTTTATCTCAAATTGAGGCATATTGGCAATTTCTTCTGCAAGCATTGATGCATTTGAATGATCATCCGCCAAACGCGAAATATTATTTTTAAGAGCATACATTCCCGCGGCGGCAAGAATCCCCAACTGTCTTGTTCCCCCACCCCAGGCTTTACGGAACCTGAATGCTTCTTTAATAAAATCTTTACTCCCTGCGATGACTGAGCCGATTGGAGCCCCCAGTCCCTTGGAGAGACAACAGGAAACAGAATCAAATTTTGAAGTTATGGTTTTTGGTTCCACTCCAAGTTTTACCGCGGCATTCCAAACTCTTGCCCCGTCGAGATGGAATTTTATTCCCTTTTCCTTTGCAAAATCCCCTAATTTATCCAATTTCTCAAGTGGATAAACCTTTCCCATCCTCCTGTTATGGGTGTTTTCAACAGCCAAAACTTTTGTTCGGGGCATATAATAAGCTTCAATTGGTCTGATTGCGGGAGTTACTGATTCGGGAGTCAGGATACCGTCGGGGGTAAATACAGGAAATAACTGAAGTCCACTCAAAACGGCGGGTGAACCCGATTCGTAGTAAAATATATGTGATTCAGCATCACAGATCACTTCATCATGTGGTTGTGTGTGCGTTTTGAGGCATAATTGATTCCCCATAACGCCACTTAATACAAATAGTGCAGCTTCAAAACCCAGCATATCGGCTGCAAACTCCTGGAATTCATTTACTGTTGGGTCTTCATTAAATACATCATCCCCAACTTCTGCCTCATACATCGCCTTCCTCATTTCTTGAGATGGCTTTGTAACTGTATCACTTCTTAAATCAATAATTTTCAATTTTTTAGGTTCCAAATTGTATTGTAATCGGAGTCCAAAAATACCAATAAATTTTTAATTACTCCCTCATCCCTCGGAAACAGGCCATTTGAAACGTTCATCACACCTTTCCGGAAAACAATCATCAACAATATTTCACATTTGTCACATTTATTATCCTTTTATGGAATTATTTTGCATAAGATAAAGTTTATATATTATATTTGTAATGTACTTAGTACACATTCTTGGACAGGTGTATAATATTTGATTCACAGTCCGAAACTTATTGAAGAAAAACAGCGTCTAATAAACTTAAAAGGCGATTTATACATTAGATTTTTACTTTGGCACAATTATTGTATCATTAATAACGAAAACGATACAATCAACAGAGGTTTAATATGAAAAGATTTTTGACACTTATACTTATCTCGGCGGTTCTTTTAACTGCCGGAATGTCAGCCTCAAAGGTTGACAATAAAGTCTCCAATCAAAAAGGTAATGGAGACAACCCTAAAACTTTTGTTTTGGAACAGAATTATCCTAATCCGTTTAATCCTGAAACCAATATCAGTTACCATTTGCCAAATCCCGGACAGGTAAGACTTTCTGTTTACAACCTGCTTGGTGTTGAAGTTGCGGTTCTCGTTGATGAATATCAAACAGCCGGTAATTATAAAATCAGATTCAATGCTTCTTCATTGCAGTCCGGTGTTTATCTTTACAAAATTAAAATGGCAAATCAGACACTAACAAGAAAAATGACATATCTGAAATAAAAACATTACTATCTTTTTATAAAAAGGCTGTTCGGAAACGGGCAGCCTTTTTTTTTGTTATTTTTCGCTAGCAATCTCCCAATACAGCATTCTCAACCCACACACCTCTCCCCTATAAATGAACCTTTATATCTTTGATATTAACCCCCTTTTCCGTAACTTTATGGATTGATATTTGTATAAAAGGTACATCGAATGAGATACAGTTCTTTATTGTTTTTTCTGTTGGTTTTTACATTAACAACCCTGCCACAGAACTTTACCGGAAAAAAATTCGCCCTCGATCCGGGACACGGTAGCCCACGCGGAACCACCTGCGAACCGGAAACCAAACGTTACGAAGCATGGATGAATCACATCGTGATGCCCTATCTAAAACAAATGCTTCAAAGGGACGGCGCAACGGTTTTTTCAACAAGAGGTGATTTTGATTCACTTGGTGCATGTATAACTCTTTCTGAAAGAGAAGCAGTCGCCAACAATAACAATGTCGATTTTTTTCACTCGATTCACCATAACGCATTCACGGGAACCAGTAACTATTCCCTCGTATTGTTTGAGCAATTAAACAATACAATCTGTCCAAATGGCAATCCACAGTGGCCCGGACAAGCGGATAGTATGTCAATTTATATGGCTGCCGAACTGTTTGCAGGACTTCAAACAACAGTTGGTTACCCAAGAGGCGATTATTGTTTTCTCGGATATAACCTTGGTGTATTAAATAACTTAAATATGCCCGGTGTTTTAAGTGAAGGATCATTCTTCGATTTTCCTGCTGAAATTTTAAGACTTGCAAATCTTGATTACCTCAGAACAGAAGCAGAAGCACAATATCTTTCTTACCTTAAATATTACAAAAAGCCTCTTCCGGCACATGGCAGCCTGGTTGGATTGGTAACCAGTCTCTCCACAGGAAATCCGGTTAAAGGGGTAAGAGTTGTTCTTACTTCACTTGGGAAAACTTATACCGTCGATTCACTCGGCAATGGATTTTATAGATTTGATTCCTTGCCCCGGGAACATACCCAATTTCAGTTTATTCCAATCAGGATACTACCAATACAACAGTTACAGTAGTTGCTGGTAAAATAAACAAAAAAAATCTTCTTAGTGGTTCTGCCGATGTCCCTCCACCTGTAAAACTTTTATCGGTTACAGGCTCAGATGGTGCATTAAATTTGAGATGGGAACTACCAACGGGATTAGTGGATTCAATTCTTATTTATCTTTCAGAAAATGGCGCACCTCCAACCGGGGCACCATTTAAATCTCTTGCAGGGAATCTGACTACACATACCCTCACAGGACTTTCCTCCGGTGAAACTTATTATGTTGCCCTCAAAGCAAAAAACCTTTTTGGCGAAAGTCCATATATCTCAAAAGTGTATGGTGCTCTTGCTTCAACAATCGGAGATCAGGTCCTTCTGGTTGACGGATTTAACAGATATGGCGGTTCAGGGAGCTGGCAGCAGCCTTACCACAACTTCACCTCATATTATGGTGAAGCCCTGGCACAACTTCCAAGAAGATTTTCAACCGTTGCCAACACTGCAATTACATCTTCTTCACAGATTAAACCATTTAAATATCTTTTTTGGCTGTTGGGCGATGAATCAACAGTGGATGAAACTTTTTCCACCACCGAACAAACAATTGTTAAAGAATACCTTCAGAATGGTGGTAAGTTGTTTGTGACAGGATCTGAAGTTGCATGGGATCTTGATTCCCGTGGTACAGCCACTGATAAAGAATTTTTTAACCAGTTTTTTAAAGCTGCTTATGGTGCTGATAATCCAACACCCAATACTCCATCAGCAACCGGGGCTCCCCTTTCCATCTTTGATGGTGTTTCCGTAAGTTTTGGACAAACATATCCTGAAGACTGGCCTGATGTAATTACAGCCGCAAACGGAAGTAGTGTTATAATGAACTACAACTCCACACAAGCTGCTGCGGTTGCATTCGACGGTACATTCCCGAGTGGAACCAACCCCGGAAAACTTGTTTTTGTTGCGTTTACTGTAGAAACCATCGGTGATGCCGCCAAAAGGAAATTAATGGTCGAAAAAATCATGAATTTCTTCACAGGCGCAACTTCAATCGATGATCTTGGTAAAGAGATGGTGCCGACCACATTTTCGATGTCGGTCCATCCAAATCCATTTAATCCTTCAACAAACCTGACAGTGGGCCTTGTTGAGGACGGCATTTATCAAATAAAACTTTTTGACATTCTTGGAAGAGAATTGATGACAGTAAACGAGGGATTTATGCAGAAAGGTTCTCACCTCTACAGGGTTGATATGAATACTTACCCGTCAGGAACATACTTTATTCATGTCTCGGGTGCAAATGTTAATTCTGTTCAAAAGATACTTCTTCTTAAATAAATCCGGAAATTGAAATGAAAAAACTACTATTTATAACCATATTATCGACCTCTCTCATCCTGGGACAGGGCATTTCCATTACAATGGCACCCGTTCCCTTTACATCGGGAGATGAATTATATGCTCTGGCAAAAATTTCTCCAAACGGGAAATACGCCTTAATTACCCAAAAAGGTTTTTCACGAATTGAACTTGTGGAAATCCCCACAAAAGCTTCACAACTGATAACCAAAGAAACACCCTGTGCCGGTTGGGGCATGAGATGGAATCCGTCAAGTGACAGATTTATCTTCAAAGTAAATGAAACAGGCAGTGGAAACACCAAGTCAGTTTCACTTTTTGAATACATTCTTGGTTCCACTTCTCAGAAGCTGGCGACTCTTGATCCTTCTTCCAACAATCTTTCTTTTTATACCATCAAAGGTAATGGCATCTCAACCGAAGGAAAAGATGGAGAACTTTCGATTATTAGAGAGTCATTAGGTCAAAACGATGTTAGTTTCTACATCTCAAACGGAAAAGTAATCTTAAATGATCGCTCAGGAAGTTTGGGAAGTGGAGTCAGTGAACAGATTAAATTGATCGAAAATGTTTTGTTTGCCGAGTGGTCACCTTCGGGCAAAAAACTTGCCATCCATTCCGCCGGAAAAGGGATATATATTTTTGATTTTGAGTCGGGTAAAGAATTTAATTTCCCAAAAACCGAGTACCCCTCCTGGATAAACGACAACTATTTTTCATACATGATCACTGAGGATGATGGCTATCGTCTTTTAAACAGCGATATCGTTGTAAGTAAGTTTGATGGCACCGAATCCGGCATAGTAACAAACAATTTTGACACTCCTGCAAAATATCCATCAGCTTCTCAGGATGGAACGATCCTGTTTACAGGCACAGATAACAAGATATACATAATGAAGGTCGATTTTAGGAATAATTAATGAATTATTTTTGTATTTTTACAATAATAATTCGTAACAAAAACTTCAATAAATTGTGAGGCAGAAGAAGTTGATGGGACCATCAAAACACTTTAAAACTATTCCTGAACTTTTTAGAATCCTCGTTTATGATTATGGCAAAGACCCCTCAAAGGTGATGCTGAAACACAAAGTTGATAAGTTATATGTTGATATCACCTATCAACAATTTAAAAGAGATGTTGAACTCTCCGCTCATGGCCTCCTCTCCCTTGGAGTTAAAGAGGGTGATAAAGTTGTGATCCTGGCGGAAAACCGTCCCGAATGGATGATGATCGATTTCTCGATTGTTGGAATTGGCGCGGTTGATGTGCCTCTCTTATCCCTCACTTACACCAAAAGATATCGGATTTATCATTAATAACTCCGAATCCAAAACTGTTGTGGTATCAAACAAACTTCTCCTCTCCAAATTTCTTAAAGTTAAGGACGAATGTCCAACAGTTGAGAATATTGTTGTTTTTAACGATAAAGATGCAGATACTTCCATCACAGGACTCTATTCTCTTACTCAACTTAAAAAAATGGGTGAAGAGCACATGAAGTTTAATCCCGGAATGTTTGCCGAGTTAAATGCATCTGTGAAAGAGTATGATCTTTGTACAATAATTTATACTTCAGGCACAACAGGCGAACCCAAAGGTGTTTTATTGACACATAACAACATTGTGTCAAATGTTATTGCCTGTCTTGAT
This sequence comes from Ignavibacteriales bacterium, assembly GCA_016714125.1. Lineage (GTDB taxonomy): Bacteria > Bacteroidota > Ignavibacteria > Ignavibacteriales > Ignavibacteriaceae > UTCHB3. Next base: position 188,697 of record JADJNX010000002.1, read on the forward strand.
ATCCTCCCTGTTACCAGCAAAGAGTTGTTTTTATCATTTCTTCCACTCTGCCATATTTTTGAACGAATGGCCGGTTTTTATCTTGGTCTGGCATCGGGTTCCCAGGTTGCCTTTGCTCAAAGTATCGAGACTGTCCCTCAAAACATGGTTGAAGTTCGCCCCACTCTTATGACTGCGGTACCCCGATTGTTTGAAAGATTTTATTCCCGTGTTATGAAGACGGTTGAAGCAGGACCCGAAAAGAAACAAAAGATTTTCCATTGGGGTTTGCAGATTGGAAAAGATTATGTTAAAGCAAAAAAAGCAGGGAAAATTGGTACTGTATTAAAGTTGAAACATAAAGTTGCCGATACCCTCGTCCTTAAAAAAATCAGGGAAAGAACCGGCGGCAGATTAAAATTCTTTGTTTCCGGTGGTGCAGCACTTCCTAAACACCTGGGAGAATTTTTTGAAGCTCTTGGTATCCTGGTCATCGAAGGTTATGGATTAACCGAATCTTCACCTGTAATTGCCTGCAACAGAATGGAGGCATATAAATTTGGTTCTGTCGGAAAAGTGGTTCCGGGCGTCCAGGTTAAAATATTAAAAGAATATCCTGAAGCTCCTGATGGTGAAATACTTGCCAAAGGTCCAAATATCATGCAGGGATATTATAAACTTCCTGCGGATACCGCTGAAACAATCAAAAACGGCTGGCTTCATACCGGAGATATTGGTTATATCGATGATGAAGGTTTCCTCCTTATCACTGACAGAAAGAAAAATCTTTTCAAAACTTCAGGCGGTAAGTATGTTGCTCCAACACCAATTGAAAACCTTTTCCTCGCAAATAAATACATCGAACAATTTGTTCTTATTGGTGACAAGCGTACATTTTTAAGTGCGTTGATAGTCCCCGACTATGATGGACTAAAAGATTTTGCCACCGCCAATCATGTTGAGTATGTGGATATCCCCGATCTGATTAAAAAGAAAGAGATTATCCAGCTTTATGAGAAAGAGATTGTCAGCATCCAAAAAGTTCTTGCAAGTTATGAAAAGGTAAGAAAATTTGCTTTGATGGAGAGGGCATTCACGATCGAAGATGGTGAAATGACACCTTCCATGAAGATCAGAAGAAAAATTGTTGAACATAAATATCAGGAAGAAATCGAAAGAATGTACGCCTGATAATCAATATTTGATTGGAACAATAACCCTTAAAAGAAAAAAGGCTGTCCAAATTGGGCAGCCTTTTTAATTTCTAATGATGTCTGAGCTTTGAAATAATATCCAGCTCAATCGCTTCTTCGCAGAGAAACGGTTCTCCATATTCTTTTCCAATTTTGAATCCATAAACCTGCGATCTTGATTTGATATATTCAACAAAACCGGGTTTGCTGATAAATGTCTCAGGTTCTTTGTTTTTTGGATCAAAAAACTGACTGGAAAAAGCAAAAACAGATTTCATTTTATCTTCAAAATGATCTGTAATGTCCACAATAAATGAAGGTTGGAACTCATAGGTCTGCATGTAATAATACAAGGCAGAAGGCCTGTAAGAGTGTTGTAGATGACCATTATCATGGGTTTGAATCTTACCAACACCTGAATAAAAATATGCCTGTTTTGCCAGAGTACTCACAGCTATGTGGTCGGGATGGCGGTCGTTAAAATAGGGAGCGAAGATAACCTTTGGTTTATATTTTCTGATTTGATACAGAAATTTGAGAAGGTTTTCGCGATTAACTTCGATCTGGCCATCCGGTATGTTTAGATTATCTCTAAAGTCTGCTTTCAGAATAACCCCGGCTTGAATCGCCTCGTGTTGTCTGATTTCAGCGGAACCTCTTGTTCCCAACTCACCTTTTGTACAATCGATAATACCTACTTTTAGACCATGAGCCGACATTTTGGCTATGGTGCCACCCATCGAAAGTTCTGCATCATCAGGGTGTGCGGCAAATACAAGTGCATCTTTTTTCATCTCGAACCTTTAATCCACTAAAGCCATATAACGATCAACATCTTTTATCACATAAGATTTTGAATAATCCGATTTTAATGAGATAAGGATATCTTTTGCTTTATCTTTTTTGTCCATTTCGATGTAAACAATGGCAGCATTCAATAGATATTGAGCATTCATTGGATTTTCTTTCGAAAGTGATGCCGCTTTTTCATATCCATCGGCTGCTTTTTCAAGCTCTTTTTTTACTTCGTAATAACCGGCTTTACCATATTCAGCGGCTGCTGAAAAAATTGGATTACCACCTGAATAATCATCATAATATTTATAAGCTTCTTCGGTTTTTCCAAGGTATGAAAGAGCATTGGCAACATAAATTTTTGCCGCTTCGCCATTTTCAGTACCTGAAAAATCTTCAGAGATTTTTTTCAATCCGGACATTTTTTTTGCAGGATCGCCATCAATTGCCTGAAGATAGGCACCCGACTCATACACGGGCATAATTTTTGTCAATGCGGTTCCCGCAGCAATATTGTTTTCTTTTTTGTTTATTCCATAAAATACAACTGCAGCGATAATCACCACAAATACAGCGATTCCGCCATAAACCAACTTTTTATTCTCTTCAAACCATCCAAGTGCACGATAATAGAGCTCTACTGAGCCTTCTTTTTTCACTTCTTTTGATTTGAACTTACTGATAGGTTTAGCCATTATTAACCTTTCTAAATTCTAAATTTTTGCAATATCAAAGATAACCGTTATTTTGTTAAATTCCTACACGAATATGATTCGAGAATATCCATCCTTTTCCTTCGTGATAGACTTCAATTCTGTAAACTCCCTTTTCTGTAACTACAAATTCGATGTCACTCCCTGTTGTTTCATCGATCACTTTTCCATTATAAATCAATTTCATCTGTGCAAAATGAGTGGGAACCAAAACTCTGAGGTTGATTTTTCCTTCGGCAGGAACAGTATCACCCATGTTATAAATGTTCCCCCCTGCTTCCGCAAAGAACTTAAATCCTGTTGCATCACCATGATAATAGTTTGCAATAAAACTTCTTCCCTCTCTGAGGGCTTCAAGAATAGCATCTTCATACTGTTTAATTAAGACAGGGTCTTCGGTGGGAAAGATTCTTTCTTTTAAAAGCACATAGGTTCTGATCGATTTGAAGAGAACTTTGTATGGAAAAACCTCCACTTCAAAAAATCCGAGCAGATTTACACGGTGGGCATGGGCGTCAATTCCGCCAATAGCTGTCACCTTCCGCTTCTGATTTAGACTGTCCCAAACATCAAGTGTTTCCTGAGCAGGTTTTTCGATTGTTTTAAGGGGATGTACAAATGACTGATATTTGTTTTGTTCAGTCAGGTTTTCCATCCACTCCGACATGTGGTTCCAAATTTCAATTCCGGTAAAATCCTCAATCTCCCACTCAGTCCACGGATATGGCGGATGTTCATCCATCGAGTCCCTTTTCTCGTGTGGATGCGCCAAAAATCCGATACCCCCGGCATCTTTTACAGCTTTCACATATTTGGATGCAGGCATTCTGGTTGAAAAAGGTTTATCTATTCCAAGGGCAATGTAGTGGTTTTTATTCTCTTTGTCATTAATTTCACACCCGATCAACAACAGGGTTTTTCCGTAGAAACCTCCATATCCTTCATCTTTTGCCCGAAGTGTATTGTGGTCGGTGAGAATAATAAAATCCAGTCCCGATTCATTTGCGAGATTTGCAATTTCACGGACTTCACCCGAACCGTCAGAAAATTTTGAGTGGATGTGGAGAGAGCCCGAATATACAAACATTTTTAGAACTTAAATTCGTCGATTATTTTTTGAATCTCGGCATTTGAAAGTGTTTTTGGTTCCTCTTCCTGTTTTTTAGGCTGCTCCTGTTTTTTTTCAACAGGTCTGGTGGAAGAATATTCCTGATTGATCACGGGGTTGCCTGCGCGGGCTCTTAAACGGTCTTCAATTTCGTTTAAAAAACTTTGAGAACGGGTAACACTCTCCCCCATGCTTGAAAGTGAATTACCGTGATTGATAGGATTTACTTCAAATGCAAGGTGTTTGATGTTCATGAGATGTTTTGCGGAGACATTTTCAGAGATGATCGATCCACCCCAGGTCCCGGGACCTAAAGTTAATGAGGGGGTTAATGCAGTGGTATATCCAACTGCACCAATTGAAGAAACTGTGTTACAAAGAATTCTGAAAGCGGGTTTTTCAAGTGCAAATTTCATTATAATTTCAGAATCGTTTGAGTGAATCACCATTGTGTGACCAACTCCGCCAAAATTTAACAGATCAATACATTTGTGGCAACCTTCAAGCCATCCTTCAACTGTGTAAAAAGCAAGTATTGGTGAAAGTTTTTCATAAGAGAGAGCCTCTGACTTACCAACTTCCTCACATTCGGCAACAAGCACCTTAATATTTTCAGGCACTGAGAAGCCGGCATATTGAGCAATCCACACGGCAGGTTTTCCCACTATTTCAGGATTTATTCTTCCATTGGTCAAAATTGCACCGGCGAGTTTTTTCTTTTCGTCGGGATTAACAAAATAACATCCTGCGGCTTTCGCTTCTCTGATTACCTCTTCACGAATTGTCGAGTCAACAATCATCGCCTGCTCTGATGAACAAAGTGTACCATTGTCAAATGTGGTACCATAAACTATATCAAGCACAGCTTTTTTGATGTTTGCCGAGCGTTCAATAAATGCCGGAACATTTCCTGCGCCAACTCCATAGGCAGGTGTGCCCGAGCTGTATGCCGCCTTAACCATCGGAGTGCTTCCTGTGGCAAGGATAACAGCAATATTTTTGTCACGCATCAATGCTTCTGTTCCCTCAATGGTGGGATTACTCAGACATTGAATTAAACCTTTTGGGGCACCCTCTTTTTCCGCGGCTTCTGCTAAAATTCTGAGAGCCTCCGCCGAACATTTTGTTGTTCGTGGATGTGGAGAGGCTACAATTGCATTTCTGCATTTTAACGAAATTATCGCTTTAAACATTGCCGTGGAAGTTGGATTGGTAGAAGGCACAAGCGCAGCCACCACACCCATCGGTTCAGCAATTTTTAAAACTTTTCCATTTGCAAGACTCTCGATAACTCCACAAGATTTGAGGTCTTTAATCGATTCCCACACATTTTTGGTCGCAAACTGGTTTTTAATAATTTTATCTTCCACCTTGCCAAAACCACTCTCTTCACATGCCATTTTAGCAAGCACAGCGGCAGCCGCATACCCGGCATCTGCCATCGCTTTTACTATTCTGTCAACCTGTGACTGTGAATAGTGTTTAAATTCCATCTGAGCCGATTTGGCTATTCTTGAGAGGTCTCTTGCTTCTTGAATCGAAAGCAGGTCTTTATCAATATTCATTGTCTTCCTTGGAAAAAATCTCGTCTCGAAATATATCTAATATTAACCTAACTTTCAAGAATGTGGGGATTTATCCTTATTTTAAAGAGATTCTCTTCTAAATCAGGTTACTCCACTCGAATTTCTCATTTTCAACATTTCCCATCAAACGTCAAATTTCACCTCCCCCAAATACCTCTCAAACATCACCCAAACAAAGATTTTGTTATCAATTTGTCAGGTGATGGCAGAAGTTTAAATTTAAACTTCTGATTTTTGAATTAATCACAAGGTTCCCTTGTTAAGACTGAAAACGAAAGGTTGGTAATTGGAAGATAAATTAACTCTTCTTGAGGTGTTTGACAATATAAACTCTCATAGAAACTATAGAATTGTTCATACAGTACATGAATTTACTTCGGTTTGTCCCAAAACAGGACATCCTGATTTTGCAACGATGGAGATTGAATATATCCCGGAAAAATTTTGTGTTGAATTAAAGTCATTAAAACTCTACCTGCAGTCATTTAGAAACGATGGTATTTTTTACGAAAATGTGACAAATCGAATTGCAGATGATCTTATTGGACTTCTACAACCCCGATACTTCAGGTTAACTGCAAATTTCTCAGTACGCGGAGGATTATCCTCTGTTGTTGAAGTTGAACACATCGCAGATGGATTTGAAGAGTAAATAAATTATGAACTCCGGAGACCCTGAAAAATATAATCTAAAAGGTTTCATTCCTGAATTTTTTCCACTGGAAGAAGTTATCAAAAATGGTTTGGGGTGCTCCTACAGATATAGTCTCGAAATTGAAAGACTGATCTCCACCGTTCAAGGCTCCACAGATCTTGACTTTGCCGTGGTCTCCGGAGGTTCACTCGCCCGAAGGGAACTTGCTCCCTGGTCTGATATCGATATTACCATTATCTCAATCGACAGTCGTAACGACGCAGATCAAATATCCTCCTTCATTACAGCATTATGGGATGTTGGACTCGAAGTTTCCCATACCGTCAAAGAATTATCTGATATCCAAAAATATTCAGACTCCGACCTTCATGTTTTCACTTCACTCCTTGAGACTTCATTTATTTGTGGGAATTTTGAGGTTTATGAAAAATGGCTACAAACGCTTAAATCGGTTTTTACTGTTGACCTCAAAATGAACCTCTTTGGAGAGTTTGTTGAGGATATGAAAAACCGGTATGAAAAACATGGTTCATCCAGCAAAATGATTGAACCCAATGTTAAACTTTCCAATGGTGGACTCAGGGATTTCCAACTTTTACAGTGGATTTACATCCTCGCAAATGCTCAACCGTTTGTCCAGATCGACGGTCTTTCACAATCCGAACATTTTATAAATTCGATATTTGAAGAAAAACCTTTCCCGGTAAATGAGATTGCCCGACTTTAAAAAGTTATAAATTTCTTATGACCGTAAGAAATATTCTGCATCTTAATTCAGGCAGAAAAACAGACAGACTCGATTTTGAAGCGCAAATTGAGGTGGCGAGGCTTCTGAATTATGAAAACGGTTATAAAGGGTTGATGAAGGACTATTATAATGCAACGGGAATTGTAAACAGATTCCTGAAGTCCTTTATAAAGCGTTACCGTAAAATTCTTTTCCCACTCCCTCCATCCTCTCTCGAAATAAACCTTGACAATACTTTTTATCTTTTGGGTGATGTACTCTATACGAGGACTGAAGATGTTTTAACTTCTGATCAGATTGTGAAAGCATTTTATTTTAAGGCTGATCAGGCGGCATTTTTTGATGAAAAGCTGAGGTCACAGATTGTTAACAGTCTTGATAAAAATGAGATTGAACGAACTGCGGAAGTTACCACCTATTTTAAAAAGCTATTACAACACAAAGATAATGTGGGGTCAACTCTCGCTTCGATGCATGAACTGGGTGTTCTTGGAGCGTTAATTCCGGAGTTTGAAGATTTTGCCGGTTATATCCAACATGGAGTTTACCACAGTTACACCGCGGATGAACATACAATTATAGCGATAATGAATGTTGAAAAAGTTCAGAATGAAAAATCAGTACTTGGAAGGCTTTTTAATACAATTGCCAAAAGAGACCTTTTGTATCTTGCAATTTTGTTTCATGACATCGCAAAACCGATAGACCTTGAGGGACATCATATCCTCGGTGCTGAAATAGCTGACTCATTTATGCAGGATTTTGGATATACCGATAAAGATATTGAAAAAGTAAAATTTCTTGTAAAAAACCACCTTCTAATGGCTCATACAGCTTTTAGGAGGGATCTAAACTCGCCCGAAACTCTGAATCATTTTGTTTCGGCGCTCGGCACACTCGAAGAACTTGACCTGCTTTACTTGCTCACTTATGCAGATCTTTCCGCCGTTAACAGTGCGCTTTGGACATCATGGAAAAATGAACTGTTAAATGAGCTTTACAGGAAAACAAGAGAGATGATCAGTGAAGAGATTCCGGCAGAGGAGTTGTTATATCAGTCTGCTTTCCCTCTCCCCCACAAAATAATGGAGCACTCAAATAATATTTCACATGAACATGTGAAATCGCATATCGATTCATTTGAAGATCTCTCTTATGCCAACTATTTTTCAGAAGAGGAGATGGCACAACACATTGAAGAGATTGTTTCGGGATCACAAATCTCTGTTATTTTTAAACAACTCGAGAATTTTACCAATGTTACGATAATCACTTTTGATGCTGAATCGCTCCTGGCAAAGTTGTGTGGTGTCTTTTTGATCAATGATGTTAATATTCATGATGCAAAAATTTTCACAAGAAAAGACAGTATCATCATCGATAACTTTAATGTTTCCGATTTTAGAACCAACTCAACCGTTGATGAGGCTAAATTTGATAAAATTCGAGCTGATTTTGTGAGCATGGAACAGGGGATGTTACAACTCTCAAATGAACTCAAAAAACATAAATCAAAATGGTGGCGACTCGAGACCAAATTCTTCAAAAAGCAGGGAAAAATATCGATAAAGTTTGAGGAATCTGAAAAATATACAATCATCGACATCCATTCCCCCGATCGGCTTGGTTTTTTATATAAAGTGACCACCAAATTACACGACCTGGGACTTGTCATCTATTTTGCAAAAATCCTCACCATGGGAAGTGATATAGTGGATTCATTTTATGTGCTTGACGCAAAAAAGAAAAAGATTTCCAAAAACTTCTATCGTGTTATCAGTGATGAACTTAATTCATGTATCGAAGAGATTTTATAACTCCGATAAATTATGTTATTAAACCAATTGAAAATTAAACTTTTATAATTTTATGAAAAATAACTCAGCTCCAATCGGAGTTTTTGATTCCGGTATCGGTGGACTTACAGTGGTTAACCATCTGATTGATGCGCTACCAAATGAAAATATTGTCTATTTTGGCGATACTGCCCGCGTCCCCTACGGTTCAAAATCGAACGATACTGTTATTGAGTATTCAATCCAAAAATGCTGCTTTTTTGATGGAGTTTGGAGTTAAGGCAATTGTTGTAGCATGCAACACAGCATCATCAGTGGCGATGGAAAGTTTGCGGGAAAAATTTGACATTCCTGTGATCGGAATGATTGAGCCCGGAGCAAAATATGGACTTGGTTACACCTCAACAAATAAAATTGGTGTAATTGGTACACGCTCAACTATCGGAAACAATGCCTATTCAAAAAAGATCAAAGAGATTAATCCTGAAGTGGAAGTTTTCGAAAAAGCATGCCCACTTTTTGTACCATTTGCAGAAGAAGGCTGGATAGACCATCCTGCGACAATTGCCGTGGCTGAAGAATATCTTGAACCACTAAAAAATGCCGGAATCGACACACTTATTCTCGGCTGCACTCACTACCCGATCCTCAGAGAAGTTATCCAAAATGTTGTTGGATCAAAAATAAAACTTGTGGATTCCGGGATTGCAGCTTCCTACTCAGTAGTTAAAGAACTCACCGAAAAAGACCTCTTAAATTCATCCAGTTCACCGGGTACACAACTTTATTATGTTAGTGACGTCCCGACAACCTTTCAATTTGTAGCTTCACTTTTCCTCGGAAAAGAGATTTACAATGTAAAAAAAGTGGAAACTGACTACATTTCCTCCCTCTTCAGTATCAATAAATAACATTTTATTTTACTAATGTAAATAAATTTTCCCGATTCATTGATTTACTATTGCACAGTATTCTGTGCTTCTTTATATTTGCTATTGTTATTTAGACTTAATCTAAATACAAATCAATAATCAAATAATATCACAAAAGAGTTATCATGAATCTTATACACAAAATAAATTTAGCAGCAATAATTTTGATTTTTGGAATCGTTACTGTTAATGCACAGGATGATTTTTTCACACCGACCACCACAGTTGGCGTTTATGGTGAACTGCACTATAACAACAACACTTTTACATCCAAAAAAGCAGATAAAAAGGTTGGATTTCCACCGTTTTGTTCTCTTCTTTTCTCATTCGTTTACCGAAAAATGGTCATTTAAAGCCGAACTCGAGATTGAACATAATTTTGTAAGTGGTGGAAATGGTGAAGGTGAACTTGAACAGGCATACATCAGCTACCTCCCCTATGACTACCTTGGGTTTTAAGGCTGGTGTGGTGCTTGCCCCCGTTGGAATCATCAATGAATTTCATGAACCTCCCACCTTTTTTGGAGTTGAAAGACCTGATTACCACAATGTCATCATTCCAACCACATGGTTTGGAAATGGTGCAGCTATCTTTGGAAGTTACAAAGGTCTTGAATATACATTTAATGTAATGGAGGGATTAAACAACGAAAAGTTTACACCCGCCTCTGCACTCAGAAGTGGCAGAAGAAAAGGTTATATGCCTGATGCCACTGATTTTATGTACACCCTCAGAGCCGATTATAATGTAATCCCCGGACTTAAAGCTGGTGCCTCGGTTACATATAACAAAGCAAGAGGTGACTCAACCACAATGGAATTTAATCTTGTTGAATTACACGCACAGTTTCGAAAAGATGGCTTCCATGCCGTTGCTGAAGGTGCCCAAATCAGCTATAACTCAGGAAGAGTTGAATCTTCCACAGGATTCTATGTCGATCTTGGATACGAGATAAACAAATTATTCAAGTCAGAATGGAAATTTATCCCCTTTGTCAGATATTCCTCATACAACACTGCCCCCACGGTAAGAACAAACACATTAAATCCCGATAGTTATGCCTACAACCAGATCATGTTTGGGATAAATATTCTTCCCGTTGATAATGTGGTAATCAAAGCAGATTTTAGCTCCAAAAAGAGGAAATCTGACGATGATGAAACAAAATCATTTAACCTTGGTGTAGGATACATGTTTTAATTATGGCCCATAAACTCATGAAATTAACCCTCATGATGTCTGCCGTGTCCTGCCTGTTTTTTAATGTAAACGGGCAGGATATCCGGCAAATGACTGAGGGAATACTCAAACAGGAACTCGGAAAATCGGGTGACATTGTCGAGGATAAATTTACCATTCCGGCAAAGGCAAAGAAAAATGCCGAATCCGCCGCAAAACAGAAGTTTTTAAACGATTTTATCTACATCTACAAAGTCTCCGAAAAAGGGAAAATCAAAGCTTATGGTTTTCTAGATAATGTGAAGGGTAAAGCGATGCCGATAACTTTTCTTGTGATTTTTAATACCAAGGGAATCATCCTCTCCTCTCACATCGTAAAATATCGGGAACAATACGGTGGTGAAGTTGCTTCAAAAGACTGGAATAATGATTTTAAGGGGAAGGATGCCAATTCTGACTATACAGTCGGGAAATCGATTGATACAATCTCCGGAGCTACGATATCTGCAAATTCGGTCTCTAAAGGGATCAAAAAACTTGCAATACTCTTTAAAGAAATAATCAAATAATAATTTTGAGAAGTGTGTGAACATTAATTTACATCAACTGCCGAAGGATTTTAAGATTTTCCTTTCGGCATTTATAATTCTTTTATCTTTTGCCGTGGCAACAGGTCTTGCCTTTTTGTACCACACCACAAATTATGAACCCAACTCAGCAGTTGAACATTTTAATGGTTCGGAACCAACTCAGGATTCCGATTTTGAAATCCCTGAAAAATATGCAAAACCCGTAAGTGAATTATTGATCACAACCCACAACCATTTTTTGGATTTGCATTCATTTTTCTTGCCCTCGGAACAATATTTTATTTCAACTCCACAATTACCGGCTTCTGGAAAGGCCTCCTGATCACAGAACCACTTTTCTCTACCCTCTTCACCTTCGGCGGCATTTGGCTTGTACGCTACATCCACCCGGGATTTATCTACCTGACCGTAATCTCATCAACCCTGATATACCTCTCCTTTGCCGTGATGGCGGGGGTGGTTTTGTATGAATCTGTTGATTAAGAAGGACAGAACTTTAGAACCTTTGAGAACCTTAGAACTTGAGAACTTTAGTGATAGACCACTTCAACTTCGGGTGAGGGAGAGGTAATCGTCCCGATTGCCTTCAGTAAAATCTAAGGGGAATTATTGTTTTATAAATTTGAAATCTTCAACATCGGGGGTGAGGAGGGGTAATCGTCCCGATTGCCTTCAGTTAAACACCGGGGAATTATTGTTTTATAAATTTGAAATCTTCAAATTCAGGTGAGGAGTGGTAATCGTCCCGATTGCCTTCAGTTAAATCTAAGGGGGATTAATAAGCCAATAAAAAACGATAACAAAAGGTGAGGAGTAATATTCACCAATTGATTCAAGCAAAATTAAAATTCCAATTCTCTTTTTCGCTCAATATAGGGCAATCGAGACGATTACCACTCCTCACCCTTACGGTTTAAATTCTCCAAAAACCAAACACTCAAATCTCCGAAATTCCGAAGTTCCGAGGTTCCGAAGCTCTACCTCAGAAACCTGTCAAACCAATCTTTAACTTCCTTGTACCAGAAGATTGAATTTTGTGCCTGCATAACCCAGTGGTTTTCGTCGGGGAAATAGACAAGACGGGCAGGGATTCCCTTCCCTTTTAAGACACCGTATAATTCAAGGCCTTGGGTGACTACAACACGATAATCTTTTTCACCGTGGATAACCAACATTGGAGTTAAAAACTTGTCTGCATAGGTTGAAGGACTGTGTTTAAGCACCTGCTCTTTGTTATACCAGGGAGCGCCACCATACGCAAGTTCACGGAAGTGAGTCATGTCTGAAGCAAACTGCCCCAAGTAGTTGTAAACTCCGGCATGTGAAACCAAAGCTGAAAACTTATTGGTATGTCCGGCAATATAATTTACAAGATAACCACCGTAACTTCCGCCGGCTGCACCGATTTTATTTTCATTGATAAAATCAAATTCATCGGTAAGGAATTCGGTTGCATTCATCATATCGAAGTAGGGTTTTTCACCATGTGCACCAACAATCGACTCAGCAAATTTTTCGCCAAATCCTGTACTTCCATGGAAATTAACCATTGCAACCACATACCCCATCCCGGCAAACACCTGTGAATTCCATCTATAATGGAAATCATCGCTGAAAGCTCCGTGAGGACCACCATGAATAAGATGGATCAAAGGGTATTTTTTGGTTTTGTCAAATTTTGGAGGATAAAGTAGAAATACTTGAACAGAGTCTTTATCGGCTCCCTCAAACCAGTGCTCTTCAAATTTTCCAAATTCAAAATTTGATACAAACTCTTTATTGAGATCAACCAAAACTTTGAGATTGCGGGTTTTGCGGTCAAAAGAGACTATTCTTTGTGGAGTTGTATTGTTCTGATTAAGAAAATAGACAATATTGCTGTCGGGGAGAATTCCACTGTTAGTGCCTTCGGTGAAGATATATTCCAAACCGGCACCTGCGGCATCTATCTTAAATATTCCGGTTTTGCCTCTATAATCACTCGTAAAATAGATCGTTCCTTCTTTTGCATCAAATTCATATTGACCAACAGACAAATCAATTTTTGCCGTGATAATGGTATCTTTACCTGAAGCAACATCATATCTTGATAACTTTGAATTTTCAGCTACTTTATTTACATCAAGTGTTTTGAGATAAAAAATAAATTTACCACATGGAGAAAACTGAGGAGAGCCGTCACCGGAAGGGTTGCTTGCCGTAATGTTTTCCATCTTACCCGAACCATCACTTTTCATGATGAAAAGATCAAAATTCAGATCTTTGAAATAGGGTTTAGGAGTAACATTCATCGACACAACAATTTTATCACCTGAAGGTGAAATATCATAGTCTGCACCACCGGTTACGGAAAACATTCCTTCATTTTGCGGAGTAAGATCGGTAACCTTACCTGTTGCCACTTCAACGGAATAGATGTGTGTAACAAATCCGTCGGTTAACCAACTGTCCCAGTAGCGATAAAATCTGTCTTCGGTAACTTTTGCAGTTACTTTATTCTCTTTTTTAAGTTTAATCAACTTTTTAAGAGTATCCAGATTGCCTTTTGCTTCAGGATATGTATTTGAGGTAAAAGCCAGTTTGGAACCGTCAGGAAACCATTTGATGGAAGATGCACCAAGTGGCATTTCCGTAAGGCGTGTAGCCTCACCACCGTCACGATTGATCAAATAAATTTGACCTTTCTCATCAGATTCTCTTTTCGAAACAAAAGCGAGCTTTTTCCATCCGGTGACCAAACGGGAGAGGACTCTCCTCCTTTGCCGGAAGTAAATTTTCTGTAATCGCCTGACTTTAGATCAAGCAGATAAAGATCACTCTCTGATTCGTTTTTTGAAGCATCAAATGTAGTAAATGAAAAAACAGCCTCGGTTTTTTGTGGGTTAACCACAAAACTTCCGATTCTTTTCATTTTCCAGATATCTTCAGCAGTTAATACTTTTTTCTCCTGAGCTGACAGATTTACAAATATCAGCAGTGTTAATATGGCGGTGATGACGACTCTCATGTAACCTCTCTTATTTGGGAAGCCTGTTTGTTATATTTTGTACATATTCATTTCGGAAAACTCCCTGTCCTGCATAATTTGTATATGAAAAGACAGAGAAACCGGTCTCTTTTAATCGCTTATCGGTCGTGGATATTCTGGCTATCGGATCGGGATGAGTGGAGAGAAATGTCTCAAGTCCTCCACCGCCTGCGCTCACCTTGCCATCATCGCGAAGCTTTTCGAAAAAGAATTTAACTCCTCCGGGATAAAACCGGGTTTCTTTAAGATACTCTATCGAAAATTTGTCGCTTTCATCTTCTGCTGATCTACTGTTTGAAAGCAATGAAAGCCCTGCAAACAGATTTGCTGCAATTTCAACATACTGATTGGGGTTTTGACCAAGAACAAGACTGATTAACATCGCAGTTCCATACTGAGTTGTCATTCTTTGGGTTGCGTGTCTGCGTTCAGCATGGGCAATTTCGTGTCCAATTACACCGGCAAGTGCTGCCTCGGAATCGAGGTATTTTAACAATCCTGTATAAACATAAACTTTTCCGCCCGGGAGCGCAAAAGCGTTAAGAACATCAGGTCTGTCTATTATCTCAAGTTCATATTGATAAACACTTCTCTTTTTTATGGCATTAGCAACCAGTATCTGGTCGAATATCTGCGATTTTATATATTGTTTTAGAGCCGGATCACCTCTGAAGACAGGATATTCCTGCTGATTGGCTGCGATTTCATTTGCGACATTCGCTCCTAAAGCAACTTCGTCTGCATCTGAGAAAATATTCATTCCAAGACTTGAACAAGCCGAGATGAAGAATGTGAACGCAACTGACAGTACTACTGCACTGTATTTTGTTAGTTTCATTTTTTTGCCTCAATTCTAATTATTTGATTGCTTCCTCTGCTCTTATTTCATCCCACAATCTTTTTACAAGTGATTGTATGTTGTGGCCATTAGCGGATGAAATAATCACAGGCTTCCCTCGATATCCCTTAACTTTTATTTTTGCTGCTTCTTTCAGCCCGTCATCATCTATTAAATCAGCTTTGGTAAGAGCGAGAATTTTCTTTTTCTTTGCCAATGCCGGACTGAATTTTTTTAATTCACTTATTAAAGTATGATAATCTCCATCGTAGTCCTCCGACGAAATATCAATCATAAAAAGCAGAGTTCCTGTTCTTTCGATATGTTTCAGGAACTGGATTCCCAAACCTTTTCCATCACTGGCACCCTCAATTATTCCGGGGATATCAGCAACCGTAAAAGAATCATAATCCCCCACTCTCACAATACCAAGATTTGGTTCTAAAGTTGTAAATGGATAGTTGGCAATTTTTGGTTTTGCCTCTGAAATTACAGAGATAAAAGTGGATTTTCCGGCATTTGGGAAGCCAACAAGTCCAACATCGGCGAGAAGTTTTAATTCGAGTTCAACATTGTAAGACTGTCCATCTCTTCCCGGTTCGGCATATCTTGGAGTTCTGTTCACAGGTGTGGCAAAATTGGAATTACCCCGTCCGCCTCTTCCACCTTTGGCAAATAGGTAGGTTTTTCCATCCTCATCAATATCAAGAATTACTTTTCCGGTGTCGGCATCCTTGATAATAGTGCCCACAGGCACTTTTATAATAAGGTCTTCACCCTTTCTGCCTGTTTTTAAGGAACCACTTCCGGGAACGCCATTTTCTGCGAGATATTTTTTCTTATATCTGAAATCAAGAAGGGTGTGCAGGTTGTGATCGGCAAAAATATAAACCGAACCACCATCTCCCCCGTCGCCACCGGAGGGACCACCTTTGGGAACAAATTTTTCCCGTCTAAAAGCGACCGCACCGTCGCCACCTTTGCCTCTGCTATTTCTATACTTACAAAATCTATAAACACTTCGTTATCCTGTAAAACATCTTTCTGTTTTGTCCACCAGTAATCTGGCGTATTTGTTGTTGTCGCTTAAACCGGCATTCGAAAATATTATCGAAAGCAGTTTTTTTGCTTCACTTAATGTCCTGCACTTTTCTATTGTCTCGATACTGCTGAAAAAGTCGGAATGATCACCATCGAATATATGTTGAATGATCTTTAGACTTTCATCCTGATCGAGGGATGCAAGGAGATTCCTCTTTTGAACAATTTTCCCCATCTGTTCATCAACTTTGGGAGGAAACTAAACTCATACCTCTGAATCGGTTCATCCTCAAAAACTTTTACAACTTCCTTGTCGTGAATCGACGGAAGGGTTGCAATTATTTGTTTTGCATCATCATCAACTTCAAATGGTTGTTTAACCTCATCATCCACCGATTCAAATTCGATTTTTTTCTTTGGTTGAGAGATCATCTCCTCCACTGAAATTGCCGCCATTTTTGGCTTCGAATTTGTAACATCTGATGAGGAACCTTTAGGTTCCACAAATTCCCGTTTTACACCATTTCCGGTAGAAGGAGGTGTTTCCAATGCTAAATCTTTTTCATCAGGCCGGGTATCAGATATCCCGGTAACAACATCAACCTTTTTAACTTCTTTTAATTCCGTGGGAAGTGAAGGAAGAGTTGGCGATTGTGGTTTTATTTCGCGGGTTATATCAAATTTTGAATCAAAAACCGATACTTCACTCCCCGTTAGAACATCCTTTATTTTCCAGATACTCAACTGATCTCTGCCATTAAAATGTGGTAAGAGTTTATCGTAAGAATCCTTCAGGTCACGGGAGAGGAGAAAAAGTTTCATACATTCGGGATCAAGTCCTGAATAGGGTTCACCATGGTTGAAGAAGTGATTTAATGCATCAACACCGTCGGTAATGAGAGAATTATAGTTGGCAGAAAACAATTTCTTTTGAATTTTCGACATTGTTTCATCATAACTTTCAGAGTTGAGTTTGTCTGAATTGTATAGTTTTAACAGTATGTCAATATAATATCTGAAATAGTAAACCCTGTTTTTTAGATCCTCAAAGGAGTCTTCATTAATTGGTTTATCCTGAACAAAAAGTATCTTTTTCAGAAGGAAAAGAGGATTAAAAAGGAAATTGAGGTTAAAAACGGCAGCTTTTTTTAATCCAATAATTATCTCATCCTTTGTAAGGAGGATGGTTTCATCACCTTCACCACCTGAATTTAGAACTTTTTCAGCCCACAAATATTTAATAAATGCAGGGTGTACTCCTGTTTTTTCCAGTTCTTCGATAGAAAATTCAGATACAACCGAGGAGGTAACCAACTCGCTGTTTAACTTAAGTAATTTTGCTGCTTTTTCTTTAAAACATTCTACTCTAATAAAAAAGGCTGCCTGATTAATTTATATTCAATCAATCTACAGCCCGTTCACAAATATTTAATAAATTAAGATAAACCTGCTTTGAGATATTCTCTATTCAGGTATGCAATGTTTGCGACCGAGATGCCTTTTGGGCACTCTGCTTCACAGGCATAGGTATTCGTGCAAGAGCCGAAACCTTCCTTGTCCATCTGGGCTATCATGTTGATCACACGTTTTTTTGCTTCAACCTTGCCTTGCGGAAGTTTTCCCAAATGGGCAACTTTAGCAGAAACAAATAACATTGCCGAGGCATTTTTACATGCAGCAACACATGCACCACATCCGATACACGCTGCGGCATCCATAGACCACTCAGCATCGGCTTTTGGAATAGGGATCGCATTACCGTCAGGAGCTGATCCTGTGCTGGCAGAGATAAAACCACCCGCTTGAATTATTCTTTCAAATGCAGTACGGTCAGTAATCAGATCTCTTATCACAGGAAATGATTTTGCCCGCCATGGTTCAATTATTATCTGCTCACCATCCTTAAATGTTCGCATGAATAACTGACAGGCTGTCACCTTTGGTTTGGGACCGTGAGGTCTTCCATCAATATGGAGACTGCATGTTCCACAAATACCTTCACGACAATCATGATCGAAGGCAACAGGGTCTTCATTATTTGAGATAAGTTTTTCATTAAGAATATCAAGCATTTCCAGAAAAGAAGTGTCTTCGGCTACATTCTCAATTGTATAATCAACAAATCTGCCTTTATCTTTGGAGTTTTTTTGACGCCAGATTTTCAATTTAAAGTTCATTTAGCAGCTCCTCTCTATTTATAGCTTCTTTGGCTGGGTTTGCAATGTTCGAATGTCAATTCTTCTTTATGAAGTTCAGGCTCAACTCCTTCTCCTTTATATTCCCATGCGGAAACATAACTGAAGTTTTCATCGTCGCGTTTGGCTGCGTTATCCTCGGTTTGTGATTCTTCCCTGAAGTGACCGCCACATGATTCTCTTCTGTTAAGAGCATCACTTGCAAGCAACTCACCAAGTTCAAGAAAATCTGCAACCCTTCCGGCTTTTTCGAGGGATTGATTTAACTCTTCACCCTCTCCAAGTACCCGAACATTCTTCCAGAAATCTTCTCTAAGAGCTCTAATTTCCGTGATTGCCGATTTTAATCCGGCCTCATCCCGTGACATGCCCACATAATCCCACATTATTTTGCCGAGTTTTTTGTGGTAGTGATCAACGGAATATACTCCTTTAACGGAAAGAAGTTTTGTGATTCTGTCTTTAACTTCTTTTTCAGCTTCTTTAAATTCAGGAGCATCCGTGGTAACTTTTTTTTAAGTTCCGTGCTTCCAAGATAACCACTGACTGTTGAAGGGAGTACAAAATATCCATCAGCAAGACCCTGCATAAGAGCAGAGGCACCCAAGCGGTTTGCACCATGATCGGAGAAGTTTGCTTCCCCACCGGCAAACAGACCGGGGATAGTTGTCATTAGATTGTAATCAACCCATAATCCGCCCATTGTATAGTGGATAGCAGGATAAATTCTCATCGGTAATTCGTAAGGATTTTCATCGGTAATCTCTTGATACATATCAAAAAGATTGCCATATTTTTCTTCAATCCTCTCCTTGCCTTGTCTCTTAATTGCATCTGCAAAATCGAGATAAACAGCCATTTTCGAAGTCCCAACTCCTCTACCTTCATCGCATACTTGTTTAGCTGCTCTGGATGCAACATCTCTGCGGGTATCTCCTTTTTTCATGGGCACCCAAACTCTGCCGTCATTTCTTAAACTTTCTGACATGAGAGTAAGTTTTGATTGATGTTCACCACTTACAGGGATACATGTTGGATGAATCTGCACAAAACATGGATTTCCAAAAATGCACCTTTTTGTGTGCTCTCCAGATTGCTGTTGTGTTACAACCCTTGGCATTGGTGGAAAGGTAATAAACATTTCCGTAACCACCTGTAGCAAGTACCACTGCATCTGCGGCAAAACTTTTAATCTCACCTGTTACCATATCGCGTACGATTATGCCGCGTGATTTTCCATCCACGACTACAACATCAAGCATCTCGTGTCTGCCGTGAACTGTTACAGTACCTTCGGCAACTTGACGGGAGAGTGAACTGTAAGCTCCAAGTAGAAGTTGCTGACCGGTCTGCCCTCTTGCATAAAATGTTCTTGAAACCTGTGCGCCGCCAAAAGAACGGTTGTCAAGGTATCCGCCATATTCTCTGGCAAATGGAACACCTTGAGCCACACACTGGTCAATTATATTGTTACTAAGTTCGGCAAGGCGGTAAACATTTGCCTCACGGGCTCTGTAATCTCCACCTTTTACGGTATCATAAAACAAACGATAAACTGAATCACCGTCATTTCTGTAATTTTTTGCAGCATTAATACCTCCTTGGGCAGCAATACTGTGGGCTCTTCTGGCACTGTCCTGATAACAAAATGCAGTTACATTGTAACCCATCTCACCAAGAGTTGCAGCGGCGGCTCCGCCGGCAAGTCCTGTGCCAACAACGATAATATGATATTTCCTTCTGTTTGAAGGATTTACTAATTTTAAGTTAAATTTGTGGTCATACCACTTCTTTTCAATTGGTCCCGAAGGGATTTTTGAGTCTAAAGCCATGGTTATTTACCTCCAATTCCGAATAAAAAATAGAGCGGAATGATCGCATATAAGAGAGGGATGATCACCGCCAGAGCAACACCGGCACCTTTTATAACAGGAGCGTATTTTTTCCTAAAAGTCCAAAAGTCTGAAATGCACTCTGAAAACCATGGTTCAGATGCAATCCCAGCAGAATCATTGCAATTACATAAAAAATAGAATAGTAAGGCAATTTAAAAGCTTGCACCACCAGGGTGTACATATCTTCTTCACCACCAAAGCGTGCTTTTACAAAGAAATTAAAAGATGGAGGATAAGAAAACGAGAATGACACTGCCTGTAAGAAACATCGACCTCGATGTCCATTTACTGTTGGCATTTGCATCCCGTGTTGCGTATTCAACCGGTCTGGCTGCTTTGTTTGCCAGATACAGTTTGATTCCGTAAAATATATGAAGCGCGAATCCCAAAACCAACCCAATCTCAAGGATTCTGATTACAGGATTTGTTGACATGAAGTGCGAGTAAGCATTAAAACTTGTTTTTGCGGCTTCAACATTTGAGTTCAGAAGCTGCAGATTACCTGCAAGATGCACTAAAAGAAATGATATCAAAAAAAGTCCCGTCAAACCAGAAACAAATTTCTGGCCAATGGAGGAGCTTAAAAACCGAAACAACCATCCCATTACATTGATCTCCGAAAAATTAAACTTGTCTTATACTGAGTTAAAACAACAGGATCATCCATAAAATGAATGACCCTGTTAATTTTTATTTGAACTCTAAAATTATTGAAATTGTGGTTATTATCAAACCCCGAATTCTCTGTATCTCATCAAAATGATGGAGAGAAATATCTATTTACCAAAATCAAATGGCATTACAAAACTAATTCTTGGCTCAATCCTCTTTTGAGGAGTGTAACCGGTTATATTGTTTTGACTGTCTCTTTCGGGTAAAAATGTCCAATGATAAACCAATGATACTATAAGGAATTTATATGGTTTGTAACCAACTTCCACATAGGCATGTGATCTTTCATCTGCGGTAAAAATCTCTGATTCAGATTGAATTCCTGATTTATCATAACCTGCATAAAGGACATAAGCACCATCTTTTGGAGAAAGATCAGTCTTTAACTGCAAGATGCCACTGTATGGTGTTTTGTCGAGTCTTTGATAACTTCCATAAATAACTGCATAGTTTGCTACATCAGCTCTGATTGCACCAAACCAGCCATTATCGGTTTCAGTGATCGATTCAAGTTGCATGATCTTACCGGCAGGAGCTCCACCAATAACTCTGAATCTTTCCACTTCGTAGAGAGCATCAAAATAGTTTGGAAGATATTTTCCTTCGTTAAATCTTCTTTCAAGTTTGGTAGAGAGTTTTACTATTCCCATTCCATCCAGTGAAAGCATTAAACCGGTGTTTATACCTGAACCATAGTTGGCAAGCTTTGTGTAGTTGGTATAAACAGTCAAGTTGAGCATATCGTTAGAAACGATTGGTAACCCAAGGTCAGCTGACCATGCTGAAACAGAATTCCTCTTTTCGGTTACAATAAATTCATTATTTGCATTGTAACCACCTTTTAGTACACCGGCTTTATCGTTAAAATCACCGGCAAAAGACAAACCAACCTGGAGGTTGTTAAGTATAGGAATTTTAGCGGCACTTTCTGAGAACCTGAGAGGTCTTACAAACCCTCTGATACCAACAATTCCACCGGCGGCGAAATCACTGAGTATGGATTCAAAACCCCATTTACCCAGATCGATATCGAGGTTTAAACCGGTTTTTCTGTTGTCAAAACTTGTGCTGTTGTTGTAGTTATAGAGCAGGTTTCCCTGTCCAAGAGTATAATAATCCATCGCTCCGATGCGGGCGTAAACATCATCGTTTTTTTTGCCATACCGCACATAACGGATGATCGATAAAACCTGCGAAGCTGTTTTATAATTCTCATCGCGGAGTTTACCGTCAGGTGTGAATTCAAGATTTAGATCAAGTCCAACACCAAATTTTGCGAAACCGATGTCAGGGGTTAATCTGATCGCATAAGTGAGGTTTATCATTGATCCAGACCAAACCGGCTCCGCCGGAGATATTGCCTGTTCCTGCACCCGGGTAATTATTAAAATCCGGAAAATTAGTCATCTGGGCATTTACATTGGATAATGTAAATACTAAAAGGGAGAGAATAAGTATTGTTCTCTTCATTTGTTCCTCTCGTTAATTGTTTTCTTAAGTTACAAAATATTAAAAAATAACTATTTAATATATGTTTTTTATATTTGCCAAAGCATTTTCTGAATCTAATTTTCTTCAATTCATGAGGTTTAACCTGCTTACAATATTCAGACCGGTCAATTTTTTGATCACCTTTATCTCCGGCTTTCTGGCAGTCCTTCTCGCAGAAGGGGGCGAATTCACCCATGCTACCCTCTATTTTGGGGTACTAATTGGAAGTTCGGCAGCTCTTATTGGTTCGGGTGGTAACATCATCAACGATATTCTTGATCAAAAAACCGATAAAATCAATCGCCCTGACAGGCCTCTACCCTCGGGTGATTTGACTTCAAAATCTGCCACACGACTCTATATTTTTTGCAAAATTTCAGGAGTATTTCTTGCCTCGATTGCCGGCATAGTTCCGGCATTAATCGCAGCTTTTTCCTCTTTTATTCTCTTTTTTTATTCCTACTCACTTAAGAGTGTTCCCCTCGCAGGAAATCTCACAGTCGCGTTTTTAACAGGACTTGTGTTCATTTTTGGTGCATCAGCGGTCAATAATTATGAAAATGCCCTCTTCCCTTTTATTTTTTCATTTTTGATTAATTTGATAAGAGAGATTGTAAAAGATATTGAGGATGTCCCCGGTGATAGTAAAACAGGTATTACCACTTTTCCGGTGGTTTTTGGAGTTCCTCTTTCAAAAAAACTCCTGACAGTTTTGATTGTTTCACTGATAATTGCAACCTTCCTTCCCTTTATATTTGAGATTTTCAAAATTGAGTACCTGATTATCATAACATTGTCGGTTAATCCGGCACTGGTTCTCTCCCTGAAATCACTAACAAAAGCCAAAAATCAAAAAGATTATTCATCTATCAGCAGCAACTTAAAATTTATCATGTTTCTTGGTATTTTTGCAATTTTGTTGGGTTTATGAAAAGTTTTGATGACCATTACAGGACGGAATTTAACACGAACTATCTTGCCGGAACTGATGAAGCGGGCAGAGGTCCACTTGCGGGACCGGTAGTTGCGGCTGCAGTCATTCTGCCTCCCGATATCAACCTTCCGGGTGTAAATGATTCAAAACAGTTAACCGATAAAAAACGGAGGGAACTGATCGACATGATTTACTCCCGTGCAATCGCTGTTAATCATGTTATTATTGAACCGGCAGAAATCGACCGGATAAATATTTTACGGGCATCACTCAAGGCAATGAAGTTATCTGTTGAGGCATTAAACTCAGTTCCGGGGGTGATTCTTGTTGATGGCAACAAACGATTTGAGACTTTAATCCCCCTTTTCCCGATTGTTAAAGGAGATTCAAAATCGTTATCGATTGCTGCCGCATCCATCGTCGCAAAAGTTGTCAGGGATGATATCATGCTCCAGTTGGCATCTGAATATCCCGGTTATGGATGGGATCACAACAAAGGCTACCCGACAAAGTCACACATAACCGCATTAAAAGAACTTGGTCCAACCCCCTACCACCGACTTACTTTTATTGATCACCTGATTTCTCCCGGTTTGTTTGATTAAATTGTAAATTTCTTCCTAATTTCAACTGATATTTTTATTTTTTTTCGGAGAAGAGTTGGAAGAGAAATCAACAACCGGAATTCGTTCCTATGCACTCGACGCACTCAGGGGTTTTGCAATCCTGACCATGATACTCTCAGGCAGTATCTCTTTTGGTAACCTCCCGGCGTGGATGCATCATGCACAGGTTCCACCACCACTACATAAATTTATCCCTCCATTCCCGGAATTACCTGGGTCGATCTGGTTTTCCCTTTTTTCTATTTGCAATGGGAGCTGCATTTCCACTTGCCCTTTCAAAAAAAATAAAAGATAACAAGGTCCCCTTTAATCTGATCCTTCAGATTTTTAAGAGGGGTTTGTTGTTATGCTTTTTTGCGATTGTAATTCAACATATTAGACCCAATGTACTCAGTGCCACCCCCGATGTCTTTACATGGCTGATTGCCCTTCTGGGATTTGCACTTCTTTTTCTCATTTTCTGGCGTTTTCCTGAGTCAATATCAAAAAATGTTGGTCTCGGCTTAAGAGCAACTGGCTGGATTGGAATAGTCCTTTTACTGGCACTGGTTACTTATCCCGATGGTTCGGGCTTCAAAATGTCACGATTTGACATAATTATCGCGGTTTTGGCGGAAGTGTCGGTTTTTGGTTCGCTTATCTGGTTGTTCACTCGCAAAAACTGGATGTTGCGACTTGGAATAATGGCGCTTGTTGTTGCAATAAGATTGTCGCATAACTCGGGTGAAGGATTTGTTAAAGACCTCGCCATGCTTCAACCTTCAGGATGGGTGGTGAATGTACATTTTTTAAAATACCTGCTAATAGTCCTCCCCGGAACAATTGCGGGTGATATTATCGTAAAAATGATGAAAACCGATAGTCAGGTAATCATCGATACATTTAACGAATATAAAGTGAATGCCACATTTCTTGCCGTTTTTATGGTAGGATTTATCGCTTTATCACTTATTACACTCTATAACCGTTGGGTTTGGCAGGGATTTATCGGCGGAATCGCCCTCTGTACTGCTTCATGGGTTATCCTGAGAGAGATGAAGGGTGGGTATTACGATATCCTTAAAGAAGTATTTAAGTGGGGAGTTTTTTGGTTCATTCTTGGATTTATGCTGGAACCGTTTGAGGGAGGAATCAAAAAAGACCATTCAACGATAAGTTATTACTTCCTTACTTCGGGACTTGCACTATTTTTTATAATCTTTGCATCAATCGTCATCGACTTTTTCAGAAAAAAATCATATCTCGGTCTTCTGATCGACAGTGGACAAAACCCCATGATCGCTTATGCCGGTGGTGGAAACATCATCACCCCAATAATCGGTATCTTCGGAATTCAAACCCTGATAAATGCATGGTTCACAACTCCATTTTTGGGATTCCTCAGAGGATTTCTTTTCACCCTCGCCCTTGCTTATGTTGTAAAACTCTTCACAAGATATAAAATCTTTTGGAGATCGTAAAATTAGTTAAGCTCTTTACATTAAAAATGGTTTCCCTGAGATTTTGAGTTTTAGAAGGATAATCTTTCCGTTTCAAACGAGAGGATTATCCTTCTTTTTCACAAACCAAAATAATACCTGATATTTAATACCTAATACCTATCCTATCACTGTTTTTAGTTCATCCATAATCCTCGAAATGTCCTGTTTTTCGTCGAGGTAGGTTTTTAAGTCGAGAACAAGTTCACCTATCCGTATTGAGTCACTGGTATTGGAAATTTCCTTGTGGATCTCTTTCAACATTTCATCAATTCGCAGAAGTCTGAATTTTTTTACGGCATCAATTGTATAAAGAGATAATGTTGCTTCGGTACTGCTTGGGAGCAAATCATCAAGCTGTTCACTTATTTTATGTTTGTCCATCACCAGATCGAGGATATAGTTTTGTTCCTCGACCGAATAATGATCTTTCAGGTTATTGACGGTTGGAATTGTGCCTGAATCGAGTTCTTCAAACACCTTTTCAGCAATTCCATAATGAATTGGGAGAGTGTATTCCTCCGGTCTTATAAACTGAAAAATAAACCTTACAACTTTTTCATCTCCCTCAAACATCAGTTTTATTATTTCAATCTCGTTGAGTTGAAATGCTGAAAGAGGGTTTCGCTCAATTGTTTGTTTGGCAACAACAGGAGTCCTGGTAGTTTGAACAGCCGTTTCCTGCGGAGTTGGCCTCTCCCTGAGTTCAAGGGCTCTTGTCTCAATCTCCTTCTCCCTGAACTTCTCAATATCTTCTTCGAGTACTTTTTCTCTTAGCTTAAATTTTTCGGCAATCGCTTTTTGGAAAAGAGTCCTTTTTAGGGCATCAGGAATTAATGCCACGGGACGCAGCATCTCTTTTACAGCTTCAGTCATTTTATCAGGATTTTGGAAATAGCCTCCCCGCTCAAATACCAGATATTGGTAATCGATAAATTCTCTGGCATTTTTTACATATTCAAGGAATTCTTTTGCCCCGTGTTTGTGGACAAATGAATCGGGATCCTCTCCCTCCGGTAGTGTCATAATCTTTAAATTCAGATTATGTTTCATCACTATCTCGATGCTCCGCATGGCAGCTTTATAGCCTGCGGCATCTGAATCAAAAAGCAGATAAAAATTCTTTGTATAACTTGACAATAGTTTAACCTGGTCATCGGTCAAAGCTGTACCCGAAACGGCAGCAATATTTTTGATCCCGTGTTGATAAAGGGAAATTACATCAAGATATCCCTCAACAACTATTACATAATCCTCTTTCCTTATTTCATCTTTGGAATGGGACAATCCATATAAAACTTTGGATTTGTTATAAATTGGACTTTCAGGCGAATTGATATATTTACCCGTATCAGTCCGTTTTTCAAGAATTCTGCCACCGGCTCCTATCTCCCTTCCATGATGGGAAAAGATCGGGAAAATTAATCTGCCGGCAAATCTTTCATAAATTTTACCTTCACTTACCCCGAGAAAACCAAGCTCGATTGCTTTCTTCTCGTCATAACCACCCTTTTTGTAGAATTCAATCAGTTTCCCTCTTACTCCGCCGCCATAACCGATTCCAAAATTCTGAATTGAGGAATCGTTTATGTTACGATTCTTCAGATATTCGAGAATATGTTTATTAACACTGTTTTTTGTCAGGTTCTCTGCGAAATAATGGATTGTGGCTTTTGTGATGTCGAAATATTCTTCAAATTTTTTCTGTTCCTCCTGTCCCCTTTCATCCCTGGCGGGAAGATCTACTCCATATTCCCGTGCAAGTTCTTTCACCGAATCAAAAAAGGAGAGATTGTTATATTCCATCAAAAACTTAATCGCATTTCCTCCTTTGTGGCAACCAAAACAGTAAAAAATCTGTTTTTTTGCATTTACGGAGAATGAGGGAGTCTTTTCATTGTGGAAGGGACATAATCCTTTGTAGTTTATCCCCGTTTTTCTTAAACGGACATACTTCGAGACCACATCCACGATGTCGGCTGCTTGAATAATTTCTTGTATTTTGTCTTCGGGAATATTCATCTTATTGGGAGATGAGAAACAGGTTTAAATAGAAGAATCAACATCTTTTTACGATGTGATCCATCTTGACCTGTGGCTCAACCTGAACTTTCTTCATTGATTTTAAGTTTAGTTACAAAAATAACCTCTTGCAAAGATATATTTAAATTTAATTTTTGAATCTTTTAATTTCTTACATACAACTTCAATATGACAAAAATTTTCGACTCCCAAGTACTCCTGACAAATAATGTTTTTGCCCAAAAAGTTTATAACTCTTCCCTCACAAAGTGGTCGCGTTACAAAACCCGTGAGGTGATGGTGGGAGATGTGGGAATTGGCGGAAATAACCCTGTGCGAATTCAAAGTATGACAACCACCGATACAATGAACACGATTGCAACCATTGAGCAGTCAATCAGAATGATTGAAGCAGGATGTGAACTTGTCAGAATTACTGCCCCAAGCCTCAAAGAAGCTCAAAATCTTGAAGTTATTAAAAAAGAATTGAAGGCTCGTGGATATAACACTCCCCTCATCGCCGATATTCACTTCACGCCAAATGCTGCGGAGCTTGCAGCCCGATTGATCGAAACAGTGAGGGTGAACCCAGGCAATTATGTTGACAGAAAAGATTTGAAGTGATTGAGTATGATGACAATACTTACCAACAAGAAGTTGACAGAATAAGAAAAAGATTCACTCCATTAGTAAAGATTTGTAAAGAATATGGAACCGCAATGAGGATTGGGACCAATCACGGTTCCCTTTCCGACAGAATTATGAGCAGGTTTGGCGACACTCCCCTCGGAATGGTGGAATCGGCACTTGAGTTTGTTAGAATCTGTATGGATGAAAATTACCACAATATTGTGCTTTCCATGAAAGCCAGTAACACACAGGTGATGGTTGAAGCTTACCGCCTTCTTGTCAGCAAAATGGTAGAAGAAGGAATGGACTATCCTCTTCACCTCGGCGTAACGGAGGCAGGTGGCGGAGAAGACGGAAGAGTTAAATCTGCCTTGGCATTGGTGCCTTACTTGAAGATGGACTGGGTGATACCATTCGTGTCAGTCTTACCGAAGACCCTGAATTTGAAGTGCCCGTTGCAATCGAACTTGCCAACAGATACAAAAATCGTGAGACTCATTCACCAATTCCGGAAATTTCAGTCAATCCGCTTAACCCGTTTGATTATAAAAGAAGAGAATCACTTCAATTGCTTAATATCGGTGGCACTTCAGTACCTGTTGTTATGATCGATATGTCGCAGAGTGATGTTTCATCCCCTGAATCACTTATTCCGGTAGGTTATTTTTATGATGAACCCACTGACAAGTGGAACATGAACGATATGGCTTGTGATTATCTTTTCCTGGGAGATAACCTCCCCGGGTTTGATCTGCCACATGGGCTAAGAGCCGTGTATGATTATAACTTCTGGAAATCAGTTGATTCAAAGGAAAGAGCCCTTCCCCTTCTGAATAAAGATGAATATCTTAGCGAAAATGATCCAACGCTTCTATTCAAGTTTTTGCAGATTACACTTCCCGAACTTGATGAAGAGGTAATAAACAAACTTAAAAGTGATGCCTACACAATAATTTTGCTTGGAACGGATAATTCCCATGGAATGGCGGAGCAAAGAAGATTTTTCTTTGAATTGATCTCAAACGATATTAAAAATCCTGTGATAATTCAAAGAAACTATCCAAATATCAACGAAGAACAATTTCTCCTTTACCCCTCAACGGACTTTGGAGCATTATTGATTGATGGTCTCGGGGATGGAGTGTTTTATTGGGAACTCCGGAACTTTAGAACTTGAGAACTTTAGAACTTTAGAACCTGAGAACTTGAGAACTCCAGAATCTCAGAACCTCAGTACTGAGGTTATAAATCGAATCCTGTTTGGAATTTTACAGGCAGCGAGGGTAAGAACCTCCAAAACCGAATATATTGCATGTCCATCTTGTGGTAGAACATTATTCGACCTGCAGGAAACAACCGAGATGATCCGCAAACGCACTTCCCACCTGAAAGGTGTTAAAATTGCAATAATGGGCTGCATCGTTAACGGTCCAGGCGAAATGGCAGATGCTGACTACGGATATGTCGGCAGTGGCCCCGGCAAAATCACCCTCTACCGAGGCAAAGAAATTGTTACAAAAGCCATTGCCTCCGAATTTGCCGTCGATAAACTCATCGACCTCATCCGTGAAGATGGGAATTGGGTTGAACAAGTAGGGTAATTACCACCATTTTGATGCTTGAAGAATATTCACCTGCATCCAGCCGAACTATATGGAACCCGAAGTTAACCCTTTAGCATCAAAATTGAGTCCATGCTCACCGGCGGGAATTTCTTTGTAGATCAAAACATCAACCTCTTGCCCAAGCAGATCGTAAACCGCTCGTTTTACAAATCCGGGTTGGGGTAATACAAAGCGAATTTTTAGTTTCGGCATTTCCAGTTAAGGGTACAGGGAAATGGATTTGGAATATTTAAAGGTGCGAAGATTAGCCCACACGTAATTCAGTATATTGACTTTTTATATTGGCAAGAAAATATTTTCCTTTCGAATCACTTCCCATCATCTCATAATATCTGTTTTCAGGGACATCAAAGTATTGCCAGACGGCACCACCATTTTAAATTCAATTTCTAAAGTTGAAGTTGATGAATCATAACCAATGCTGGTTATCATTGATGATTCAACGTATTCTCTACTCATATCATTTCCTTATAGTTTTTGTTCTCTTAAACGTGTAACAATTGATTTATAATTATCATCATTCGAGGGGTATAATTGTTGCCAACTCTTCACCAATTCCGGGTCTTCACTTGTCGGTCTTGGAAGATTTAATTTAATTCTTACTCTTGAGGGGATTTTGATTGCTTCGCCAACTATAAGTGCTTCTCCAGTTCTTAAGGAAGGAAGTAAGTTGATCAAACTGTTTAGATTATCAGGGGCGGAAGATTTAACAATTGCTTGATCACCAGAATTTGTTAATCGCAATGCAATATAAGTTCCTACCTGAGCCAATATTGTTTCTGAGATTTCAGATGGTCGTTGTGAGATTACTAAAGCCCCTAACCCAAATTTTCTACCTTCTTTGAAGATTTGTTCAACAGCGTTTTTAGAATAACTATTGTTATCATTCTTGTTTAAGTATGTGTGTGCTTCCTCATAAGCAAGCAACAAAGGCCGTTTTTTTCCGGTATATTCTTCGTATCTCCCCCAAAACATACTGTCATACACGAAGCGAGTTATCAGTCCAACCGTGATGTCTAATACTTCAAAGGGGACTCCAGTTAGATCTAAAATCGTAAGTTTTTCTTTACTTCCAATCCATTCATTAAGCAGAGTATGTAAATCTTTCGCTCCAGGGGTTCCTTTATACTCACCTGGATAAAAAAGAAAATCAAAACGGCTATCTTTTAACCGTGATAGTAATCTTTTTCGTAAGAATAAAACTCTGTATGTTGAGATTTGTATGGAGGATCCTTAAATAATGTGGAAAGATGTGAAGTAAATTTGGTACCAATTAAACTATCATAATCCCCATTATTCTCTATGAATGTAGCAGTATCAATTGTTTGTTCGTCTTTCTTTGAAGTGGAAAACTTGCATTTAACCACCAGTTCATTTCACCCCAAAGTTCCCTAGCACTAAACGGTATAGGTGAATCTGCAGTAATGAAATTTTCATTAACCTCTCCTGAAGCAAGATGGCAATTTCGTTTTTTTAAAGTAGTAATCAGTTCTCTAAACAATCTGTACTCTGTCCTTTGATCATCAGTCGGTTTGGCTCCCACTAGGAAAAACGCCAATTCATCAAAATTCATTAACCAGAATGGAACAAATAAAGGACCAACAGTATCACCGATTTTAAATACAGTTGCGTCTGGAAAAGCACTTGCATATTCACCGTGTGGATCAACTAAAACAATTCTTGAACCTTGGTAATCGCTTAGAATAGCTTTAAGAATACTTACTGTGGTATTAGATTTTCCACTTCCAGTTGAACCAAGAATTGCACAATGCCTTAAAATTAATTTGTGTAAATCGGCATATACTGCAAGATTTTCAGATGAAGAATGTTTTCCAATTTCTATAAATCCATTACCTTTTTTACCATATATGTCAAAAAGATCCATCTCAATTACTAGATGCACTTCATCGTTCATGGTTGGATATGTACCGATACCTTTCTCAAAATCGTCATCTCCAATTTTCTCACCAACTAATTGTACTGTTAGGAACAGTGAGCCATAATTAAATTTGTCCTGGATTTCCTCTGTTTGACTAGGAGTATTGCTTACAGAAGAAACAATCCCATAAATAGTAATATTACCAATCGGAATTTTAATAAAGGTACCAATCTGCCCAATTTTGTAAAGTCTGCCATTAATAATTGGAGCTGCAGAAGGAATATCATTGGAAACCTCAACTTCAACAGTTTCAGAATCGACACGAATAATTTTTCCTAAATACGTTATTTCATTTATCATTTTATTGTTGATTCAATTCCCTCTTTTTTACCTGAATTTGTAGTTAGAAAATTTACAAGTTGATTGAAGTCTCCAAGTGTAAACTTATTTTCGGTTTTATTCCAATAGTGATCGTATTTTTCATTGGGGTTTTTGAAGTCGGATTCTGAAAATTCCAACTCACCAAAATTCCCGTTAATAATTGCTTTTGATGGACCAAAAACATTGACATTCCTGTAGGGTAAACTGAGCTTCCAAAACCTTTTCAACTTCTTCATCTTTGTAAAAAAAGATGATAATGGTGAGTCTATTATTTTGCCGTAAACAATTAAAGATAATATCATTTATATGTTGATCAGAAAAAGAATAACCAGTAAATATAAACAGCAATTCGCCGCCAAGTAAGTATTTTTTTAGTCTATCAAAGTAAGCAATGAAGGGTTGTTTCCTGGAGGATTCATATTTTTCTTTTGAAGGATAAACTACAAGTTCATTTTCTTCATCCTTTATATTATCAATTTTGCCGATTCGAATAATATTTTGTGCTTTAGTAATTAAATCTTCTTTCCAAAACCAGCTTAAAGACCCATGTATTTTCCATAACCTGATCCAATTTTGAGTCAGGTCATTTTTACCTATTATGTGGTCAATGCTTTCTTGCCAAAAAAACGGTTCATATGAGCCCACAAAACCATCAAAAAAGGGGATATGACTCGATTCGAGAGACTTTTCAATCAGTAGGTCATAGTTAGTAGTAAACACCTCTTTTGAAAAATCTCTGTTTAGTATATTTAACCAAGCAAAAAAATTTCTTTGTATTATCTAGAGTCGCAATTTTTTCTTTTGCTAATATAAGATCATAAATGTTTCTGCAGATTTCTTTATCAAGTTTCTTTGCAGATTCTCCAGTTATTCCCCCATAATTTCTATTTTCGTTTTCCCCCGTGATCTCTCTTATTCTTCGGATCTGATTAAGAATGTCTTCAATATTCACCTTTCTTCCGGTGTCGGTTGCTGCTAAATCGGCCTTTATTGACTTAAAATTTTTTAGATGATCATCCTTGAGTTCTATTTCAATTCCATCAGTCAACTGCTCAACATTTGGAATACCTAAAGCACATGACGTCCCTGCTCCGAAAAAAAACCCAATATTCTTTGAGTATGACAGTTGAGTTTTAAATTCTCTAATTTCTGCAACTAAATTTATTTTATCCATAGTATTTGAGTTCTTGATTTTGTCTAAAAAGCATTAAAATTTCTTTTAAAAAGTGTTTTAAATTCCATTTTTTTGTTGTATCTAATGATCGTTCAAGACAAATTAATCTTCTTTCAAAATTTGTTTTGAAATACTCAACCGTTTCCATTTGGATCTCGGTATCAAGACATATCAACGTTTCTTTTTCACCATCTGTTGCCAAATACATTTCGTTCTTCAGAAACTGTTGTTGTTTTATCAACCTATAATTTAGAGTAAATCCATTCTTTAACAAGATTTCAGTTATTAGTTCTTCCCGATTAAAAAGTGTTACTAATTGAGCTTCTCTATCTTGAATATACTTCTTAAGTGACGCGATATTTTCTTCAGAAGTTTTATCGGGGTCGGGCGCCCACTCAACTCGTGGAAAATTTGATTTTACAAGCTTGAACACCTTGAAGCCAAGCCCTTTTATCGAATCATCTTCTTGACTGCTGTTAAATAAATTAGGATGTTGCTTTCTCTTTTCTTCTATCAATTTTCCAACAACTCTTTTGTTGCGCTCAATTGTAATATCACTTATTTTTTTAAACCCTGCCAGAAATGCTTCTTCCGTCTCCTCAATTTTCTCGGGTAATTGCACAAGGATGAATTTCCTCTGCTCTTTATCCTCTTCATTTAGCTCCATTATTGCTTGAGCGGTTACCCCACTTCCAGCAAAAAATCTAAAATAATGTCATTGGTTTTTGCATTGGAGATTTGAATTAATCCTCTTATGAGCTCTTTTGGTTTAGGATTGCTAAAAATATTCTTCACTCCAAATATTGATGTCATTTCCTCATTTGCACCTTGGTTGTGACCATACTCGGTATGCGACCACCAATTGGTAGCACATTGTCCTTCTAATTCTCTTTCAAAACGAAAGTATTTTTTTCTCGGAGTGCCTTCGCCATTTTTTGGAAAAACAATTCGATTATCTGCCAATAATGATTTATAAGTCTCTTCATCCCCCATCCAATCTTCTTCATAAGATTTGGAATTTAAACTATTCTTAATTACATAGCGGCTTCCCGATTGATCAGACGCAGCTTTCCAAGGTTTTGATGCCCATTCACCTCTCGCGTCATTATCTGGATTTGAAAATTCTCCTGTCAAATCAACCTTTCCAACACCGACTTTTTTGAATTCCTCTTTGTTTTTTGAGTACGATAATATATGCTCAGCAACAATACCAATCATTTTTGTACTATCGTTAGGTTGATTATGCCTTCTTCGCCAATGGATATGCCCTTCAAAATTCTCGGGACCAAATACTTCATCACATAACTTTCTGAGGTTTGCAACTTCCTTGTCATCAATAGAAATAAAAATCACTCCATCTGGCCTCATCAATGATCTAGCGATAAGTAATCGACTAAACATCATATCTAGCCAGTTACTGTGGAATCTTCCATCGCTCTCAACATTTGTGTCAATCTTTATGCCGTTCTGTGTTACCCCAGTTTGTTCCCAATAAGGTTTTCTGTTTTCTGTATAATTATCGTTGTAAACAAAATCACCGTCAATATTGTAAGGAGGATCAATGTATATGCACTTTACTCGGTCTCGATAGCTATTGGTGAGTAGTTTTAATACTTCTAAATTTTCTCCTTCGATAATCAAGTTATCAGTTTCTGTAGGATTCACGCTCCTATCTTCATCATATATCAACGTAGCGTTAGTCGGACTAAAAGCATTTCGTTTCGCTTTGCTTTTCCCAAACCAGCGGAACTCATAACGTTCGGTTTCAGATATACTATGAGGTTCAATTATTCTTTTAAATTCTTCTACATTTAATTTCCCTTCAATAGAGAACAAGTCGGGGAACAGATTTTTTAGGGTATCCAGTCGTTCCTTATTAAAGTCATGACTTAAAAGCATAAGATCGTTAATATTTTCCATTCTCTTTTCCAACTTGTGCGTAAATAGTTTTGTCCGCTTCTGTTTTAAAATAACTAAATTCTTTTACCGGCGCTTTGTAATGCACTTCCACCCCCAGTGAAGTAAAGTGTTTCATTGCACAATTTATTTTATATACTTCACTTTCAGACATTGTTTTTTTGTCATTGATATCATTAGTTCCTTTTGTTTCAATCACAAAATAATATTCCTCTTCAATCCCATTTTTCAAACTCTTTTTTTTCATCACCAATCCGAAATCTGGTTCATAATCTCCGATTGGCGTTTTTATTTTATACGATGCAGGAAGTTTTATAAAACAAACAACTTCGGGGTCGATATCCGCTGATTTTGAGAACATTCTCTCTACCTCACTATCAACAAGCATCTTATCAAATACCCCTAACAGGTGTTTCAACAAAAGCATCATCAGAAACACTTCTAACGAACTCTTTAAAGTCAAATGGGAAATATTCACCAGTCAAATTATATTCTAAACCTCTCAACATTTCATCCAATTCAATATTACGAATAATGGCGGCCGCTTCGAATATATATCTTGGAGGGTTTTTTATCATTTGATCATGATTTGTAATTTTTTTACAATCTGACAGATAGCAGAGAAACTGATGCCAGTATCCTCACTTAGTTGCCCCACTAAATCAAGGGGTGTAAATTTTGCGACTTGTTCCTTATAATCCGTTCCTAAAAAATCATCTTTTCTACCGTCCTCAGTAAATTCTTTAATAAAATGGCTTGAAGCCTCTATCACATAATCGGGTATTGTGAGTTTGTTTATTCCTTCAATAGATTTCTTAATCAGGTTTTCTTCATTAAACGCAACAATGTAATCTGTTTTTTTAGCTAAAATCTTCCAAAATCGCTTGAATGCTTTGTCTATAATGTTTGTGGTATTTAGTTTAAAAACTTGTTCATTCTGCGGTTTACCTTTATGCGCATGAGTTATACCAGCACCCGCGCTTATACTTCCATATATGGATTTTATTTCTTCTTGATACTGAATAATAAAAGTTTCATATGTTTCATTGGGAATCACAGTTAATTGATTCACGCGTTCAGTTTCTTCAACATTGGGTGGATCATAAATACGCTCTCCATCCTGATTCACACATATGCGTAGCCCTCTCCCTACCTCCTGACGCTTCTTAATATCAGAGTATGACAAGTTCAGTGTTGCAATATTAAACACATTTGGATTGTCCCAGCCAACGCCTAATGCGGAGTGTGAAAAATAAATTGTACAGGATTGTCGAGTGACAGCAGCTCTTTCTTCTTTTGTAAAATTAATTCGTAAATTTCTTTGTTACTTCGCATAGACACCTCGCTATCCGTATATTCCTTTTCAGTTGTTTGAGCGAAGTAATATCCCTGAATATCCTGTATATACTGATCCGTCGCCGTTTTGCCATCGTTGTATTCCGGAAAAATAGCTTTATATTTTTCGATGAAAAGTTTTTTAATTTTAGGATCTTCACCCATATAGTTTGATACTCTATCAATAAAAACCAGACTCAAGCATTTAATCCCCTTTAGAGCCAACTTTTGTGATTTTGAAAAGTGACGATGAATCAGCCATTCTATCTGCATAGCCCAAATATTTTCAATATTTCCAGCCGATTGTTTTTCAATTATCTCAATTCCATTACTAAACTTAACCTTCCACACTCCGTCCCTTAAACTCTTACTAATATTTTCAATCTTGTAATGTAGATAACTCGGATTTTTCGTATTATCTCCAAGATTATCTCCCACTTTCATCCAGCTTGTTTTTTCAAAGACAATTTTGCTATTTTTTTGTTTCCAAGCTTTGAGTTTTACTTTCGGGTCCCCATTGCCATATTGAGAATCTGCAAATTCAATTTTTAACGATGCTTCATCATTTTTTTCAGAAACAGTGAGTACTTCTATTTTTTTTACTAACCCCTGTTTGTAACTGTCGTAAGGTGTCAGGCGAAATAAAAGATTTTTTATATTTTTATGTGTTGCAGAATAACGAATTTTGATGAGGGGATTAAGTCGGGCGATTTGTTTTATAGAATTTTCAGTATCCATCCCTTCTTGTGGTTCATCCATTAGAATTATAGGGTTAGTCCTTCCGATTGCTTCAATAAATGGTATGTTTGTAAATAAATCTTCCCTTTCTGCCTGATTTAAAATTCTATCTTCGGAATTGAACGAAGCTAAAGTCATAACCATTATCTGAGGATGTTGATCCTGAATGAAATTGGTGACTTTCTGCATCTTCTTACTATCATATTCAAAGTACTGAGGTTTGAAACGGTAAATTCCCTCAAGCTGTTCCTCAAAAGATTTGAGTGTCCCTAACACACCTTGACGAATTGCAATTGAGGGGACAAGAATGATAAACTTTGTAAAACCGTAATGTTTGAACAATTCATAAATGGTTTTCAGATATACAATTGTTTTGCCAGTACCTGTTTCCATTTCAATACAAAGGTCTTTTTCTGAAGAAAGTTTTGCAGTTTCATCATCGATGCCATTTTCTGATACAATTGCTTTGATGTTTGCACTAAATTTATCCATTTTAAGTTTGCAAACATTCGAACGAATACCCTCAAAAAAGGAATTGTCAAAAGTGTTTTTTTCGGTTCCTTTGAAAACCTTCACAATAGCGTTAATAGCAGTGTCCTGATATATTAAATTTTCAAGTTTCAATTCCATAATTTATATTCGTTTGCCTTGATGTTGTGTTTCATTACTTATTATGCCATCTTCGATGATTTACTCCCAAGTTCTTCTTTTCGAAATTTATCAATTATTTAATTTTCCAACATGATTATGAAAAAATCGAGTGTTCTTTTTGAACTTTTCTAAACAATGAAATACTACGTTTTTGAGTTGATGTAAAATAATCTTTTTTTCCATGAATAGCGTCCTTAATCGCAATAATCGTAACCGTCATCTAAAATGGGATGTCTTTTTGAGCTGCTATTAACTTAGATTTATAGTGCGATTTCAATGAAAATAATATTCTCTTAACGATTAGGTCAAACTTAACAATTATCAGCTTAAAACACAAAAATCTAGAGTTCTATGGTTCTCAAGTTCTCAAGTTCTCTGGTTCTCAAGTTTCTCAATTTTGCCATGTTAAAAAAATATTATATTTTTGTAAAGTTTATGTTCACACTTTGCGAAATGATGAAATTCAAAATAGTACCAAAAATTTATTTTTCAAGCAACGCTTTTTAGTTATCATTATACTTATCGCACTTCAAGTTTTAGAAGTGCTTTTTTTTTCTTTATGAGAGTACAGCAAATAGCAAATCTTTTTGACAGCTGGGCACCAAAGTTCATTCAGTGGGAGCGGGACAATACCGGACTGCTCGTTGGCAAAAGCCAACAGGAGGTCACAGGTGTCTTGCTTTGCCTCGATGTGACAAGTGACGCGCTTGAAAGAGCTCAAAAACTCAAGTGCAACCTTGTAATAAGTCATCATCCATTGATCTTTTTCCCAATGAAGAAGATAACGCCGGAGACAGACAGAACCTCAGATTTGATTTATAAACTCATAAAAAACGACACTTCCCTTCTTTCTTATCATACAAACCTCGATTTTACCTCCGACGGAGTTAATCACCAAACAGCAAAAAAACTTAAAATTTCCAATATTAAATTCCTCAAACCAATCAGCGACAAATCGTTGAAATTAGTCACATTTGTGCCTAAAAAGGATGTAGGAACTGTTTCTGATGCAATTTTTAGTGCCGGAGGTGGTGTAATCGGTGAATATACCAATTGCAGTTTTGCCACTGAAGGAACCGGATCGTTTAACGGTTCGGATATTTCAAATCCAACAGCAGGTGAAAAACAAAAATTTGAAAAGGTTGAGGAAGTTCGACTCGAAGTTTTAATTAATGAAGGTAATCTCGGGAGAGTGAAAAAGCACTGCTTGAGGCACATCCCTATGAAGAGCCTGCTTATGACATCTATCCTCTAAAAAGTGTTGAAACACTTTATGGACAGGGTGTTACCGGTTACCTCGAAAATGAGATGGAAGAAAGCCTGTTCTTAAAACACATCTCAGAATGTCTCAGTTGCGATGCATTAAGACATTCAAATTTGACAGGCAAAAAAATAAAAAAAGTAGCGGTTTTTGGCGGTTCGGCTTCCGAGCATCTTGAAGATGCAATAAACGCCGGGTGTGATGCCTTTATCACCGCTGATGTAAGATACCACACATTTCAAGATGCAGAAAACAGGATTCTACTTGTTGATGCAGGACATTTTGAAACTGAGGTACCAGTTCTTGAAGAAATGAAAAGAAGGCTCGACAGTCTTTTTGCCGGAAATGGCGATAAAACAGAAGTTTATATTTTTGACGGAGTTACAAACCCCGTCAATTATTACAGTTATTTAGAAAGGAGTCCACATTGAAAAATAATCTGATGCTCTTCTATCAAGTCCAATTGATAGACAGACATATCGACAAACTCGAAGAACAAAGAGGTGATCTTCCTCTAACAGTTGAAGCTCTCGAAGCAAAACTCGAGAACCTGAAAGTTGCTGTTGATGAGAAGGCTGCTCTTAAACTTGAGTGGATCGAAAAACGGGAAGGTAATACAGAAAAAAATAAAAGAACTTCTCGATAATCAGAAAAGAGCAAAAGCTCAGTTGTATAAAGTGCGTAACAACAAAGAATACGACACAATTACCAAATCAATCGATGCTGCGGATGCCGAATGTACCCGCCTCGAAAAAGAGATCGAAGGTATCATCACTGATCTTCGTACTCTTGATGAAGAAGTTGAGGGCCTCAATCCCCTGATAGCTGATCTGGTCGGTGAACTTGACCATAAAAAACAGGAACTCTCAATGATAAAGGAAAATAATGCTCTCGAAGAGCAGAAACTCCTCAAACAGAGAGAAGGACTTGTCGCTCAGATGAAAAAGAGTGACTATTCCCTCTATACCAGAGTTCGTTCCGCTAAAAAAGGACTCGGAGTTGCCAGAATCAGAAGAAATGCCTGCTCCGGATGCCAAACCATTATTCCCCCCCAAAGACAACTCGAAATCAGACGCAACAATCGCATGTTCACTTGTGAATATTGTGGTAGAATTATCGTCTCCGCTGAAGTCGCAAAAGACGCAGGCGATCTCGAAGATTAGTTGATTTAGCTATCAACCATTTATAATGGTTGATAGCTTTTTTTATTTCGATTTTACCTCCCAATTTTGTATATTTGCTCATTGTAAATAATTTTCATAAAATTCTAAATCACGGAATATTTTTATAGACTTGACTTGGCAATCGCTGTCGCGAATATGAGGCAGAGGAAAGTCCGGACTCCATAGGACAGGACGCCGGGTAACGCCCGGGAGTTTATCTGTAATGGATAGATTACGGAAAGTACCGCAGAAAAAATACCGCCCATTTCGGTGTATTCCGTCTTGGGTAAGGGTGAAATGGCAGGTTAAGAGCCTACCGCACGAATGGTAACATTCGTGGCAAGGTAAACCCCGTCCGGAGCAAAGCCAAGCAGAAGACACTTCCCGTTTTACGGGATCGAGGACTGTCCGTCCAATGTCTTCGGGTAGGCCGCTTGAGGTGAAAAGTAATTTTCATCCCAGATAAATGATTGCCTTCGGTTTATAGTTACAAAATGAGCTTACATCTTAATGATTATCATTTTTAAAAGATCCATGTACCCACCCGGCATTTAGTGTCGGGCGCACCGCTGCGCCTTTTTGTGTAGTTCGTTTTGTGACTATTTTTAAACCGAAACAGAATCCGGCTTAGAAGTCAGGTCTATATATGATATTTCCACGGCGAGTTCATTATGCCCACAAAACGGTGGAAGGTCCGACCTGTTCGGGATGATCTGGAAGTAAAATCACTTGCAGATTCCCTGAATATCTCAGAAATCCTTGCTCGACTTTTGATTAACAGAAATATCAAAAGTTTCCCTCAGGCAAGATATTTTTTTAAGCCTGATCTCGAAGGTTTGCACAACCCTTTCCTTATGAATGGTATGCGTGCTGCCGCCCGTCGGGTTATTCAAGCTATTACCTCAAACGAAAAGATTCTTGTATTTGGTGACTATGATGTGGATGGAACCTGTTCCACCGCACTCATGTATATGTTCCTTAAAGAACTTGGTGCCAATGTCGAATTTTTTATCCCCAACAGACTTCGTGATGGTTACGGGATAACCATCAACAGCATCGATTATGTAAACGCCACAGGCACTACACTAATGATTTCGGTTGACTGCGGAATCACCGCTGTTGAAGAAACTGCTTACGCAGATTCCCTCGGAATCGATATGATAATTTGCGATCATCACCAACCACGGGAAGTGATTCCTCCGGCTTTTGCTGTGCTCGATCCGTTAAAACCGGGATGTAAATACCCGTTTAAGTATCTCTCGGGTGCAGGGGTAGCCTTTAAATTGGCTCAGGCAGTTGCGGCTCTAATTGGGAATCAAACACTTCCGATGAAATACCTCGATCTTGTTGCAATGGCAGGTGCTGCCGATATCGTCCCTCTTTCCGATGAAAACAGAATTCTTGTGATGTATGGACTTACTCTGATCAACCGCTCTCCCAGACCGGGTCTGGTTGCACTGATGAAAGCCACCAGAATCGAACCGGGTCAACTAAACGCCGGGCAGATTGTTTTCTCTATTGCACCAAGGATCAATGCAGCCGGCAGACTCAGCGACGCCAAAATCGCCGTTGAACTCCTCATGACAGACGACCTTGATAGAGCTATTGAACTCTCCTCACAACTTGAAACCGAGAATTGGGAAAGAAGAAAACTTGATGAAGAGACCTTGAACTCAGCCCTCGAAAAGGTTGTTAGAGTTCATGATCTCGACAAGGATATGGCGCTTGTTTTGCATGAAGAAGAGTGGCATCCGGGTGTAATTGGAATTGTTGCTTCAAGACTGGTGGAACTCTATTATCGTCCAACCGTAATGCTAACCACCATTGATGGTGTGGCAAAAGGTTCCGCGAGAAGTATCCCAAATTTTAATATTTATGAAGCTTTGCAGCAGTGTAGTGATCTGCTAAATCATTATGGTGGTCACCAGGCAGCAGCAGGTTTATCAATCAACATTGCAAACATTCCTGAGTTCCGAAGAAGGTTTAATATTCTCGCAAGTCAACAGATTAAAAATGACGACCTCATCCCTCAGATTGAGATCGATTCCAAAATAAAACTTTCGGAAATCACTCCAAAGTTTTTGAGGATTCTCCATCAATTTGCTCCTTTTGGTCCGGAAAATCCAAGACCGGTTTTCCTATCAGAGGATGTTACTCACACAGGATTTGTAAGAAAAGTAGGCCACAACCATCTATTGATGCAGTTAAAACAAAACGGGAATGAAAAGATTTTTGATGCCATCGGGTTCGATCTGGGCCATTTTGAGAGTCAGATTAAAGACAAATTGACGAGAATTGATATCGTTTATACGATTGACAATATCAACAAAGAGAGTAAACCTCACCCACAACTGAGGATCAAAGATCTAAGAGTCCGCGAAGTAGTTTAAATTTAACAATTTTCCTCGAAGAGGAATTGATATTCGTAGCGTCCCGATTGCCGTCTGCAGAATGTAAACCGTGAGGTGGGACGCAGATACACGCAGATTAGACAGATTTTCGCAGAGGGATTTTAGAACTCGCCTGGGCGAGTGGTATGTTCGTAGCAGATAATCATGTCCATTTCCAAGAAACCTGCCTGGGCAGGTGATATGTTCGTAGAAGACATGTTCGTAGAAGGCATGTTCGTAGCATTTTCGTGCCGCCTACACCGACAAAAAAAAATCTATTTCTCCGCTACAACAACCTGAACAATTCCAAATGTAAAAAGATACCGATCAACTTTTGAAAATCCCGCATCCTTAAAAAGCTTTACCAAATCGACATTTTTATCAAAATCTTCCACAGAATCCGGCAGGTAATCATACGCCATCGGATGCCCTGACACAATTTTCCCTACCAATGGGAGAATATTCTTAAAATAAAATTTATAAAATCCTTTTATCAAGGGATTTTTGGGCATCGCAAACTCAAGGATTGTTGCTCTTCCGCCCTTGTTGATTACTCTTCTAAACTCTCTAAAAGCCAACGGGATATCATAAAAATTTCTTACCCCAAACGAAACGGTAACATTTGTTACAACTGACTCTTTCAGGGGAATAAACTCCGCTGCGGTCTGAAAATCTTTCCCCGTTATCCAGTTAACCTTTTTATTAAAAAGTGAAAGCATATTGTATGAAAAATCAGCTCCGAAGATTTTGGTAACTCCATATTTTCTTGCCTGAATCGCCACATCACCCGTACCACATGCCATATCAAGCAGGATGGTATCCTTATTCAGCTTGCTAAGTTTAAGTGCTTTTTTCCGCCAGTATTTATCGACTCCCACACTTAACACCCGATTCAGCAGATCGTAACGACCGGCAATTGAATCGAACATTTTTTTTACTTCAATTTTCTTTTCTTCTTTTGCAA
The DNA here is from genome assembly GCA_016714125.1 of Ignavibacteriales bacterium. Lineage (GTDB taxonomy): Bacteria > Bacteroidota > Ignavibacteria > Ignavibacteriales > Ignavibacteriaceae > UTCHB3. The sequence goes on from JADJNX010000002.1 coordinate 232,300, forward strand.
ATAACGAGGTTGACATCTTTTCTCAGTAGTTTATTTATACTTGAAACACAGATTCGGGCTGATCTGTTTCAAATTTCCCCGATAAAGAATTGGAAAGATTGATATAATCTTGCAAAGTTAGTCTTTCTGCGCGTAATGTAAGATCAATTGGAGGTGTGTAATCTCCCGAAACTTGAGATAAGGAGAGGTGATAAAGAGTTCTTCAGGGTTTTTCTTCTCTGGTTGAATGCAGTTCTAACCACAGTTCTGAAAAGTTTATGATCATTAATAATTGATTCATCTTTGTTAAAATGAAGACTGATAATCGCCGAATCAACTTTCGGTTTTGGAAAAAATACCGTTGCCGGCACTTTAAAATGATATTCAAGCGTTGCGTAAGCTCCTAACACCACACTCAAAATTCCATATTCCTTGTTTCCCGGTGGAGCGGTTATCCTCTTCGCCACTTCCAGCTGCACCATAAGCATAATATCTCCAACTTTGTCTCTCTCTTCAAGAAGTTTAAAGATGATCGGGGTGGTGATATTATAGGGGATATTTCCGATTACCCTTAGCTGGGAATCTCCGGCAACAGCAGCAATATCTATCTTCAAGAAATCCCCTTCGAGAATTCGAAGTGTCGGGAATTTCTCCTTTAAAAGTTCGATCGCTCTGGTATCAATTTCAACAGTTGTGAGGTCATCACAAAGAGTTATCAGTTTTTCAGTGAGCGAACCCTTCCCGGGCCCAATCTCAAGAATACGGTCGGTTTTCTGAGCGGCAAATGCCTCGATTATTCTGTCAATATAATGAGGATCTGTTAAGAAATTTTGACCAAAGCGTTTTAAAGGTTTCAAATGTTTTCTGTCTGACTTGAATTTGATATTTTTATATTCGAAATTTTGTAAATTGAGTTCGAAACTTACAAATATTACCTGACTTCCATGTCAGTTTGTCAGAAACAGAGAAAAGGACTTATCGTGGAAAATAAATTTGTTGTCAGTCTTGATGTTGGTGGTACAAAAAAACTTGCTGCTGTGGTTAACTCAACAGATGGTATCATCTCTCGTTTAAAGAAGCAAACACCCGAGGCGCCCACCCATGAATCTTTTTCAGGCTCTCTGGTTGAGCTGACAAACGAGGTAATTCAATTATCGGGTATTCAACCCGAACAGGTTGCTTCTATTGCAGTGGGAATTCCCGGTTCCGTCAACATGGAAACAGGAATCATTGGAATGGCACCAAACCTCGGATTAAAAAATTACAATGTTCAGGAACACCTCAACAACCGACTCCCATACCCCGTACTTATCGAAAATGATGTAAACCTTGCTGCTGCCGGTGAACTCGCTTTTGGTGCCGCAAAAGGGAAACAAAATGTTTTGGTGGTTTTTGTTGGTACCGGAATTGGTGGAGGTTTAATCCTCAACAATAAACTTTATCGTGGTTCAGGTTGGGTTGCCGGTGAAATCGGTCATATTAATGTTCACGAAAAAGGTCCAAAATGTGGTTGTGGAAGAATTGGTTGTTTCGAGGCACTCGCAAGTAGAACCGCGGTTGTCCGTCAGATCACAGCTGAGATCAAAAAAGGGAAACAGAGTGTCTTAAAAGAGAGAACCGAAAAGAACAAAGATATTAAAAGTAAAGCAATTGCCCGGGCACTCGAAGCCGGTGACAAGTTGACAGTGAAAGTTATTAATCAGGCTTGTAAAACAATTGGAAGAACTCTCGCAGGAATTAATAATCTCTTAAATCTCGAATTGATAATCCTGGGTGGCGGGTTAATGGAAGCAAGCGAAAGTTACATGCTCCCAAAAATTAACGAAACCTTCTTCAAATATTCCATCGGCGATGCCGCCAAATGTGTCTCACTGGTCGGCACAAACCTTCGCGACGACGCAGCAATATATGGAGGAATAACCCTGACAGAAGAACTTTTGAATATTAAAGTGTAGAGACACTCACTCAAACTGTTTCAGGATATTTTCAAGTTTTTCGGCGAGTTTTTCCCATTTCGACAGAACAGAATCAAGTTCTGATTTTGCTGAGTTATATTCGGCAGTTTTCTTTTTTGTTAACTGGACATCTTTGTAAACTTCTTCAAGCGCGAGTTCCGATTCGAGGGTTGCTACCTTTTCCTCAAGTGATTCAATTCTCTTCTCCAGTTTGGCAATTTCTGCATTAATCTGTTTGGTTGCTGCATACTTCTGATTCCGTAATTCGGCTTCTGCCCGTTTTTGATCTTTTCTGTTGATGTTGGAAGAATCTTCGGACTTCACAGTCGCAGCAGTTCCGGCGGGATTATCCCGCTCCATCATCTCCTCACCCCTTTTCAACAAATAATAATCTATGGTTCCGGGGAAAAGTCGGAAAGATCCTCTACGAATCTCTGCAATTTTATTAACGATTGGATGAAGAAAATCGACATCATGGGACACAATAACAAGTGAGCCCTTAAACTTAATAAGTGCCTGCTGAAGTATCTGTTTACTTGCATAATCCAAATGGTTTGTCGGCTCATCCATGATCAAAAGATTTGCCTTTTTGAGCAGAAGAAGTGCAAGTGCCACACGACTTTTTTCTCCGCCGGAGAGCACACCCACCTTCTTAAATAATCAATTTTGTCCAAAACAAGATTATCACCAAATCTCATAGAGAGATTTTTCACTTCGTAAACAATCTCCCCACTTTTAGGTGGCTCCGGAAATCTAAAAGAAATCGACTTTTCAAAATCGGGAAGGTCAACCTTGTCAAATTTCCCTAACATTTTCACACGGCTTTGGACCTGCTTTGCCTTTGAAGCTTTATAACGGAATCGCTCAACAAACTGCTGAATATCTTTCATTTTCCGCTGTTGCTGGTCATATTCGTGTTCAAGTCTCTCATCCCGTTCAGCTTTGGCTTTCAGGTAATGATCGAAATTACCATTAAAAACAGTGAAATCGGTATTAAAAATCTCAAGCGTTTTATTTGTAACTGCATTCACAAACCTTCTATCATGAGAAACAAGAAGCAACGCACCCTTATAGGTTTTGAGGAACCCTGTAAGCCACTCAAGCGAATCGATATCGAGGTGATTTGTAGGCTCATCCATCATCATAAGATCATTTTCGGCGATAAGCATTTTTGCAAGAGCGATACGCATTTGCCACCCCCCGGAAAAATGATCTGTCAGTTTTTCGAAATCTCTCGCCATGAATCCAAGACCCAATAAAACCTTCTCAACCCTCGCCTCGGCACTGTATGAATCTATCTCTTCAAGTCGGTGGTGAATTTCACCAAGTTGTTCAACGAGACCCAGTTTTTCTTCATCATCAACATCTGGATCATTCAGCAGGATGGTAATTTCAGTCTCTTTTTCCTGAAGTTCTTTTAAGTCGGGAACCCCTGCAAGAGCTTCATCGAGCAGAGTTCTCCCTTTGTGGGTAACATTTTCCTGAGGAAGATATCCAATCGCGATATTCTTCCTTTTGAATATGTCCCCTTTTTCAGGGTCAATCATTCCATTTAACATCTTAAGCAGGGAGGATTTCCCTGTTCCGTTGGATCCCACGAGGGATATTTTATCACCGGAGTTAATTTTAAAATTTACATCCCTGTAGAGATATTTTCCCCCAAATTGGAGGGAGAGATTTACTATATCAATCATTTATACTTTTAATCTATAAGGTCTTGGGCAAAATTGCAATTTTGTTTTTAATGTTATTTTTTTTAATCTGTCTTTTAACAAGTGGATATAATTGATCTCGACAGGATCTTTCCCCACACGATGGCGCGGTAGTAAGTTATCCAGTCAACATAATAGATCATATCCCACAATCTTTCCTGATAAGTTTCGAGGCTGCTTTGAATTTTAACTACGGGAACATTTAATTTTGCCAGAATCTCGTTTACAACCTCAAATCGTTTTTTAATTTGCGGGTGAATTGTTTCATCAAGCACCTCAAACACAAAAAAGGATTCCTTTATCGCTCCATAAGTTTCCCATCCGATGATTTCGTTATGATTCATCTCAGGCAGAACATTATGGAATGCGTGTGTTTTACCATTCTCGTTAAACTGACCTTTAAATCTTGTTCCGATTGAATCGGTCACTCCGGTTGCGGAGTAGATTATGGGCAATTTACCGTTTACTTGTGTTGCGATCTCATAAGCTATATTTCCCGCCTCTGAAAGTTGTTCACCTTTAAGCTTTATTCTCTCAACTATTCTGTCTAAAAGTTGTCCATCCCTTTCAGCAAGTCCAAGTTTTGAGAAAAGGTTCAGGAGGGTAAAAAACGAAGTATAAAGAGCATACCTTGGTTGAAATCCGGGCATCATATTGATTGCAGGAACTCCATCAGTATCAGCCAAAGCTTTTAATGTACCACCTGTGGTGAGGCAAACTCTCAAAGCACCAATTTCTCCCGCTGCAGCATATGCTGATAGTGTCTCTTCTGTTTCCCCCGAGTAAGAGGAGAGAATAACAAGTGTATCCTTGGAAGTGAATCCCGGAACACCATAATTTCTGTTTACAAAAAGTGGAACCTTTAACTCATCTTTTGCCCAAAGTGAAAACACATCACCGGCTATTGCTGATCCACCGAGACCTGAAATAACGATATTTTTAATTCCTGAAACATCGAGATCAATTATATAATCATTTTTTAAGGCATCTTCTATCTGCAAATATGAGTTTTTTAATACTTCAAACTGTCCCGTGGGATCAAGTTTTTTTATTAATTCAATCATCATTTTCTTTCTATTTAATTTTTTCGAGGAATTCCTGCGGAACGGTTGTACCGGGGAAATCCTTCATAACTTTGTCAATATACAACTTTGCTCTCTCCTTTTTGTTATAAGAGAGTTCGTACTGTGCCCTTCTAAGTAACATCGCCCCGGTTAAAGCATTTATCTGCTCAATATAAATATTCTTAATCCCTCCCGACTCATAAACAAAATCGGGATCTGATGCCGGGATGTACTCATCATTATCTGTTAACCGATAAAAGAAGAGATCAGGAATAAGTTTCATATTTGCCGGCAATTCAAACTCTTTGTTTGCCAGTTCTTTATCCACCAATTCGGGACCGATAAAAACGGGACGGTCTTTATAATTCTTTAGCAGAATCGCCAGCATTACATCTTTATATGCCCCTTCAATAATCTGAGCAGCATAGGGTAAATCCTTCTCAAACGGCACAACTTCTTTTTTAAAGACATCGGCTTCCTTTTTGTAGGACCCTGTCAGCCATGGATAACAATTGTCAAGCTGTTGATAATACCATGAGCGCCGCAGAAGTTCTTTATCAATAATTGCAACATCTCTCCTTTCATTTTCAACAAACTGAAAATAGTAGGAAGCAGAGAGGAAATAGTCCCACTGGTAACTAAAAATAACCGAATTTTTTGGTGCCGTTTTTAAAATTGCCTTTGTGTATTGCTCAAAAATGAGGTTCCCACTTTGATTAACGCTACCATAAGTAAATCCAATCTGTGAAAGCACAAGAACTGCCCCAACAGCAGCAGTAGTTTTCAGATTATTAACGCGCTCATAGACGAACATCAATCCAAACACTACAAGAATTGACATCCCGATATATGCGAGTAAAAAATATGATTCAAGATCAACGATATCATAATTTATTGCGTAAAGAACTGTTCCAAAAATCAATAACAAAGAGGTTATCAGCAGTTTTGTTGATCTTTGAATGAGATAAAAAATACCCAATAAAACCGCTACAAGAGAGAGATAAAACTCAGAAGGTAATCCTGAAAAGAACCTGCCGAAATTTTTTGCCGCTGCCTCTGAAGAACTGAACAGCCATACCTGATATTGTTTACCACTCACATGCCTCAAAATTCTCTCGAGGTCGATGGGATTTCCCAGTTGATCTCAGGATTCATCCCTGCCCTTATTGGGAGGTAAAGATAAATCAAAATCAATATTGGGAAAAACAGCAACAACATTTTAGCAAGTGTGATAAAACCTTCCTTTTGAAATTTAAATTTCACAAAGAAAAGATATGCTGTTGCCGGAATTATCAAAAGTGTTGTCATGTGATTTGAGAATGCCAGTGCAAGCACTCCGGCAAAAACCAACCAGTCAAAAATTGGTGATTTTGGAGTTACTTTGTTAGTCGCCACATCCGGTGAATTCACTTCGTTACTCTGTGACTTCGTGACTCCCCCACCAAACGCCCTGAGTAATGTAAACAATGCGGCAGAAATCAAAGCCAGGTGAAGTGAATAAACTTCCACCGAAGTACTTTGAAACCATACAGTTTTACCAAAAGCAAGAACCAGCCCGCCAACAATCGAAAAAATCATCGGGAGAGGTTGGGAATCGGCAGTTACCGTTATGATTTCATTTCCCGCGTTGTGGTTTTTGGCTTTTCCTGTTTCAACCTGTTTTTTACCCGACTTCGCTTTTTTGCTTTTAATCCCCCTGACACTTTTTTCAAAGACTGAAAAATTGTTCAGAATATAGTCTATGCTTTTGATAAAGAAATACACACCAACGGTAGTAGTAATCGCAGCAAAAAGATTCAACTGAAAAATAGTTGAAACGGGAAGTGGTATCAATGAAAATAGCCATCCCAGCATCGTAAACAAAGGGTATCCGTTGGATGCGCAATCCCGGGAAGTGCCTGCGCTGCGGCAAGTTCACCTGTATCGATCTGTAACACCGAGGGTGCCATGGTCGAAAAATAGATGATAAAAACAAATAGTGCAGTAATTGCGGCGTAGTATTTTTTTAGTAAGTCCATTAGCCTTTTAAGATTTGATGGAAAATCTCGTTATTTTGTTTTAAGCTTGACTGAACAGCTTTCGCCAGTTCATCATACGATTCGTAATTTAAAAATTTGTAAAGAATCTCCCCTTTTTGTTTTGAAGGGAAGAGATTGCTGTTTATGTGGTAAACACACTGAATGGATAACCTGACACTCCTTAGAAACTCGAATCCTTCGAGTAATTTATTAAACTCTCCATACCTTTCGGACTGGACAGCATAACCATCCTCATCGAGCAAAGATTCATTTTCCCTCTCTTTATTCCTAAAATATTCGAGGGTCTGTCTGTTCCCTTTTCCCATACATAATTTTAAATATTCAGGATTCAAAAGTAAGAGGTATTGATTAATAAATTCAACATCCGTAACGCCACCCCTCCCTTTTACAAGATCGGACAAGGCATTTAATCCACTAAAAGAAGCGGGATAAAGTCTTTTTCTCATCTCAAATATCTCTTTTTTTAGAGAGAGACTGTCGAGGGTTGAAACTTTTTGTTGAATAAGTCCCGTGAATTCATCATATAATGTTGAATCCCCGTATAGGAACGATATCTTCGTGAGGGATTGAAGCTCCCAAATCTGGATTCTCTTCTCAAAATAGCTTTTATATGCTTCAATATCCCAAACCAGTTGCCCCGATTTCCCTTCCGGCCTAAGCCTGCAATCGGAACCCAGTGGCGCCAGTTCCTCACGCAATTTACCAAGAAGTGCAACAAATTCACTCTCTGCCTCGGGATATTTATTTATATCATCACAAACAATTATCAGATCTGTGTCTGAATAGAGATGCATCTCCCCAAGAGAAAAACTGCCGGCTGCTGCAATAAAATACTTTGTGCCATCAGAAATCTGAAATGAGGAGATAATGGATCTCACTTTTTGTCTCAAGGTAAGCGCCAGTGCTTTGGCAGCTTCTTCCTCATCAATAAACCCCAAGACAAATTGAGACGAAATAATGAACAAAAGTGCCTTTACGGATAGAGTATTATCGGCTTCCGGATCAATCTCTTCAAACAGTTTCCCTGACATCACTATATCTTTGAGGGAGTGATCTTCTGTTAACAAATCAACACTGATCTGTGAACATTCACAAAATCTGACTATGGTATTCAGCATAAATTCATCTTTAAACGCTTCATACCAATATGAAGGGAAAGCGCTTCTTTGCACAATCTTTGCCAGATTAGCTAATGCCGTGTCGGGGAATTTGCACATCACAAATTGTTCTATCAGAGCATCCTCAATTTCAATAAAAAGAGATGTGGTTCTTGAATCAAATTCTTTGATCTCTACCAGCCCCTTCCCCTCTTTTAGAAACAGGATGTTCTTTTTTGCCCTGTTAATATCTTTAAAGGTCGAAAAGTTTTGTTCCCTTTTAAAATCGGATGTATCAACTCCGATTATCGATTCATAAATCTTGCGAACTTTTGTCCGGTAGTCCTGAAGTTTTGTAAAAAATGCGTCCGGTCTATAAAATTGGAGGTATTTGGACAGGCTTTTCAGCAGATCACCTTCTCTTGGAATGACATGGGTCTGCCTGTCATTCATAAGTTGGAGATAATGCTCAATCCTTCTGTAAAAATGTAGGCCTCTGTTAACAGATCAGCTTCTTCAATGTTCAGTATCTTTAGCTCAGTCAAAGCACCGATCGCTGTTAAAGAATTTCCAGTTCTTACCGAAGGGTTTTTCCCGCCATTTAACATCTGCAAAGCCTGGACACCAAACTCTATATCCCTTATCCCGCCTTTAAAAAGCTTGATATTGTTCTCATCACCAATATTTCGGAGCATCGATTCCCTTAGTGCTGCGATTTGTTCGGTTGGTGACTTAAAAAAAGATGCCGGGTAGATAAAAGGCGTAACCGAATCGATAAATGTTTTATAAAGTTTTTTGTTGCCACAAAGAAAACCGGCTTTAATGAGCATCTGCCTTTCCCAGTTTTCGCCCCTTGTTTCATAATATAAAATGGTGTCTTGAAGTGTTCTTGCCAGGGGTGCGGCATGCCCATCGGGACGTAATCTGAAATCCACACGGAAAAGGAATCCTGCTTCAGTCATCGTCATTGCAGATTCTGTAAATAGAATTATTGTTTCATGCAGCAGTTCAAAATACTCTTTACCGTTTGGCAGCTTAAAATTATTATTGAACACAACAATCAGATCAATATCGGAACTGTAATTAAGTTCACCACCACCCAGTTTCCCAAGAGAGATGACAGCAAAATCTCTGATTTTGTCCAATAATGGTCTAAATTCTTCATTAACAGATTTTTCACCTGATAATTCACCAAATCCAACACCGTTTATTCCGTAATTAACCAAAGTTTTTTCAAGGCATATTAAAAATAGTGCCTCACCGACTACCGTTGCAATTACTGAAAGTTCTTCTGTTGCCCGTCTCAGTTCAGATTCAGGATTTCTTACCAGAACATCTGTCAGGTAATTACTGTTAGCTGCAACCGCGACCACCACTTCAATCTGAAGAGGATAACGCAGAAAATCCCTCAATAATGCAGTTTTACTATAACTGCTCTCGATGATTCTGAAAAATTATTCTCACATCCACGATGAAAATGGTAACGATTTGTCTGAATTTCCACAATGGAAAACAAACCATCCATCTCTTCGGGTGAGAGATAACCGTGGATCAGTTCAAACAGTCTATTTGTGAATTCTTCTGACAGAGGCAACAGGTTACTTTTAAAGTTAATAAAAACAATTTTTAAATTTACAGAAAAATCACCCAATCAATTTCTGTTTCAAATTTATTTTATTTTGGTTATATTGTGTTGTAATACTCAAATTGTTTTATTAATCTCCCCAACGGTTTTGATTATACAGCAAAATATTCTAATTTTAGTGTGTAAAATCCATTTACCGTTTTTTTAATCATAGAAGGATTCTCATGAAAACAAAGCTTTTCTCTCTGTTCACAATATTTCTCCTCTCCGCTCTCACAGTCGGGATTTTCATAAAAGCTTCAAATGAAGAACATTTTTCTCATTCGAAGAGTTTAAAACAATATAAAATTGAAAAGAAGAAGAACGGGAAACCCAATTATGGTTCTCCTGACAAAGCTGTTCAATGGTTAATTGATCAACGCCTCTCAGCAACAGGATACATTCCAACCGATTGGCGCAGAACAGCTCTCGAACATATCAACAGATTTAATATTAAACAGGGCGCCACCGAAGATTTTAACTGGACTGCTTTAGGACCGGGTAACATCGGCGGTAGAATCCGTGCAATGGTTGTTCACCCTACAGATACAAACACCATTTATATCGGTGCCGCAGGTGGTGGTGTATGGAAAACCACTGACGGAGGTGCTTCATGGCAGCCGTTAAAAGACCTGATGGAAAATCTGGCGGTAAACGCCCTTTGTATGGACCCTGCCAATTCAAATATTCTTTATGCCGGAACAGGCGAAGGCTTTTTTAATGTTGATGCTCTTCAGGGCGAAGGTATCTTCAAAACAACCGATGGTGGTGCCAGTTGGTCACAACTTAATTCCACATTAAATGCAAATTTTTATTTTGTAAACAAACTCGCTTATGACGGCTCCACAAACACCCTTTGGGCTGCCACCAGAGCAGGTCTCTATTACTCAACTGATGGAGGAGCAAGTTTCCAAAACCGTACTCTTGGCGACAACACAAATGTTACTGATATCGCAATTGCAAATTCTAATCCTTCAACAATTTATGTTGCACAGGGCTTGGGACAAGACGGTAGAATGATGGTAAGTACAGATGCAGGAAGTTCGTTTTCACAAACCTTTACCCGTTCAGGTATCGGAAGACTTGTTGTAGCTGCTTCACCATCTAATCCTGCTATTGCATTTCTTTCAGGTCAGAATACCCAAACAAACCAGTGTGGTGCTTTTGTGAAATCCACAGACGGAGGAGCAACTTGGAATGATGTAGCGATCCCTGGACCTACATCCTCAGGCGATCCAACATACACAGGTCAACAAGCATGGTATAATAACATCCTTGCTGTTCACCCTACAAACCCAAATATAGTTTATGCAGCCGGTTTGGATGCTTTTGGTTCTCAAGATGGTGGCACTTCATGGACACAAATTTCACAATGGGACGCTGAGCGAACCAATCCAATTTTCGCTCATGCGGATCATCATATTATCGCTTTTAATCCTCTTAACAGTAATACTGTTTACCTCGGAAACGATGGTGGAGTTTATAAAAGTTTAAACGGTGGCACCGAGTGGATAGCCCTTAACAACGGTTTGGCCATTACTCAATTTTATTATGGCGCTGTTCATCCTACATTAAACAGATTTTATGGCGGTTGTCAGGATAATGGAACCATTGCCACAGACAATTCACAGAACTGGACAGAGATAATTGGTGGTGATGGTGGAGCAACCGAGGTTGATTACAATAACCCTAACTTTGTTTATGGCGAATACACCAACTTCTGTTTTTATAAATCAACTGATGGTGGTGCAAATTTTGTAAAATCAATGAACGGAATTCCTGTTGGTCCGGGTACCTTCGATGGAACCACTGACAGAACTCTTTTCATTACTCCATTTATCATGGATCCAAATGACCCAACAATCCTTGTTGGTGGAAGTTACAGAGTTTGGAGAACAACAAATCAGGCAGAAAACTGGACTGCTATCTCCGGCGATCTTACAGGTGATGGAACCGGTAGCAATGGAGCCTCCATCTCCACCCTTGCCATAGCTAAAGGCAATTCACATATTATCTATGCTGGTTGTACAAACGGCAGAGTTCAAATTACCACTAATGCAGGTGGAACATGGAACATAAGAGAGACAGGTCTTCCTTCTGCATACGCAACCAGAATTGTTATTGACCCAACAAATTCGTCTGTAGCCTATATCTCTTTCTCAGGATTTGCAAATGGCGAAAAGGTTTATAAAACCACTGACCTTGGCGCTTCATGGACAAATGTTACCGGAAACCTCCCTAACATTCCTGTGAATGCGCTTCTGCTTGCTCCTTCAAGACCTGAAGCAATTTTGCAGGCACAGATCTTGGCGTTTTCACCTCAACCGACGGTGGCGCAAACTGGTTCAGAGATGGTCTTAGCTTACCTAATGTAGCTGTTTTTGATATGGATTATAGAGCTTCTGACGACAGAATTTTTGCTCACACACACGGTAGAGGTGTATTTTCAACTCCTGCCGGGCCAACTTCCATAAAGGAAATTGTTGGTTCACCTTCAGAGTTTTCACTGATGCAAAACTTCCCAAATCCATTTAATCCAACAACAAAAATCAGATTTAACATCCCAACCAATCAGGAAGTTACTCTTAAGGTTTATGACGCCCAGGGCAAAGAGGTGGCTTTACTCCTCAACAGATCTCTTTCTGCCGGAAGTTATGAAGCTGAATGGAGTGGACAAGACAAATTTGGAATGCCAATGGCATCAGGAATCTACTTCTGCAGAGTAACCGCCGGTAACTCACAGAAAACGATAAAGATGATTCTTAACAAGTAACTTGAGTACTTGAGGGACTTGAGTACTTAAGTACTTGAGTCTCTCAGGTTTCTCCGGTTTCTCAAGTCTCTCAAGTTTCTCTCCTCCCCCTGTGCGTCAAATCAAAAGTCAAAATTTTCGTGGGTATTTTTTCCCCAAATTACCTTATATTTCCATGATTAATCGAGGAACATCTATGAAAATAATTAACGCATCTATAATTCTTCTATTTGGTCTTGTTTTTTTAGGCTGCTGTGATTGTACCACAAAAAACACTTCAGAAATTGGAGACACAACAAAAAATCCTGTTAATAATAATCCAACTACAATTCAAAATAACAAAACCGTCGCTATGGTGGAAATTGTTAATATTGATGTAAAAAGTGAAACCGAATATTCGGCTAAAATTGAAGTTAACCAAATATTCGTGGACGATGCTTATCCAAGCATTGCAGTTGAAAAATCGATTTATGAAGTTGTCCCAAACTTTAGATTCGGTGAAAACAAAGAGATGCTCGAAGATGATGTAAATCTCGAACTGAAAAATTTCTCAAAAAAGAAACCCGGCGATAAAGTAAAAGTTGAGTTTTTTTTAAGTGACAACAAATGGATCCTTCACAGGATATTAAAATAATTCCGGAGAATTAAAATGTTTAAAAAATTACAAGTATCGTTATTTTCCCTCGTTATTACCGGGCTTCTTGTAGCTGCATTTATTAATGCAAATGAGAATCCAGGTGCCGTAACAATGGATGACTATATTAAATATAAAATTGAAAAAAAGAAACACGCGAAACCCAACAACGGATTTCCCGATGAAGCAATGAAGTGGTATATGGACCAAAGAAAATCTGCAACAGGAAACATTCCTGAAAACTGGCGTGAAGAAGCCATGCAACATATTGCCCGCTTCAATACCCCTGAAGCAGGCTTGGATAACCCAGAAGCTCTCACATGGACTGAAAAAGGTCCCGGGAACATAGGTGGAAGAGTTAGAACCATTGTTGTCCATCCAGCCAACCCAAGTATCCTCTACTTTGGTGCAGTTAGTGGTGGTGTCTGGAAATCAACCAATGGTGGCACATCGTGGACACCTCTGAATGATTTAATGGAAAACCTTGCCGTTTGTGCGCTTGTTATGGATCCTTCCAATTCAAACATTCTTTATGCCGGAACAGGCGAAGGCTTTTTTAATGCTGATGCCGTCAGAGGTGCCGGAATATTTAAAACCACCGATGCCGGAGCCAGTTGGACAAAACTTTCGTCCACTGCTACAACAGATTTTCAATATGTAAACAAACTTGTTATAGATGATCTTACCGGAAACCTTTGGGCTGCAACAAGAGGCGGACTTTTCAGATCCACCAACGGCGGAACAGCTTTTACAGAGATTGTTACTACATCCAATTGTATGGATCTTGAAATTGCCGGAACAAATTTTTCAGATAACCAGTGTGGTGTTTTTGTAAAATCCACAAATGGCGGAACCAACTGGAGTAACATTACAATTCCGGGTCCTGCTTTCTCGGGTGCAACAACCTATACTTCGGGTCAGGCATGGTATAATAATATAGTAGCTGTTGATCCCGGAAATGCAAACATTATTTATGCAGCTGGTCTCGATGCCTGGAAAACCACCAACGGTGGAACTTCATGGACCCAGATATCCAACTGGTACTCACAAGGTGGAGCGCCACCATTTATGCACGCTGATATCCATGCGATTGCTTTTCACCCAACCACTCCTTCCACTTTCTTTGTTGGAAATGATGGCGGTGTTTACAAATCAACCAATAGCGGTTCTTCATGGGTTTCACTTAATAACAACCTTGGCATAACACAATTTTATTATGGTACAATCCATCCAACACTTGATAAATATTATGGTGGAACACAGGATAATGGTACCCTGGCACTTTCTTCCGGTGTTAACTGGGTAGAAATCATCGGCGGTGATGGTGGAGCAACAGAAATCAATTATAACAATCCAAGCCTGATGTTTGGTGAATATGTAAATTTCTGTTTCCTTAAATCAACCGATGGTGGTGCTACTTTTAACAAATCAATGAACGGAATTCCTATAGGTCCGGATTTCTGGGACGGAACAACTGACAGAACTCTCTTTATCAGCCCGTTTACCATGGATCCTAATGACCCCGCAATCCTCATTGGCGGAACATACCGTGTATGGAGAACCACTAACTCGGCTACTAACTGGACCGCCATCTCCGGTGACCTTACAGGTGACGGAACAGGTGGAAACGGCGCAACAATTTCTGCCGTTACTATCGCAAAAGGTAATTCCAGTGTCATTTATGTTGGTACCTCAAATGGTAGAGTTCAAGTAACTACAAACACAGGTTCAAGCTGGACCTTAAGAAATTCAGGTCTTCCGGCTGCTTATGTAACAAAGGTGGCTATTGACCCAACAAACAGCAATATTGCTTACGCCACTTTCTCAGGATTCGCTGCAGGTCAAAAAGTCTATAAAACAACCAATGCAGGTTCAAACTGGACAAACATTTCTTCTAACCTGCCAAATATACCTGTAAACTCATTTGCAATTAATCCTTCATCCACCTCAACTCTTTATGCAGGTACCGATCTTGGTGTCTTCTCAACCACTGATGGTGGATCAAGCTGGGTTAGGGATGGATCAACCCTTCCTAATGTTGTGGTTTCCGACCTCAGAATCAGAGCCAGTGATAACAAACTTGTTGCTTTCACACACGGAAGAGGAACCTGGGTTTCCACTATTGGCGGTGGCGGTGGTGCACAAATTACCGAACTGACCTATGAGAATGGAATTCCTGTTAATGGATACACATGGGCAAACAATGGTCAGGGTTCTGCAAACAGAATGACTGCACCCGGTTCCAATCTTAAATTGGTGGAAATCAGTTTTTATATCACAAGTGTATCAGCAGGAACCGGAACATTTAAACCGATTGTTCGAACATCCAGTAACGGTGCTCCCGGAACCGATCTTGTAAATTACAATCCTGTTACTGCTTCATCAACCCCCGGATGGAGTGCCTGGAACACCTCTGCACAGAATATCATGGTATCCAACGACTTCTTCATTGGTATGATCTTCGACGGTGTAAATAAACCAAATTTTGGTTACAACACCACCAACAATGGCAGAGCCTGGGATTACAACGGATCATCCTGGTCGGCATGGGCTGAAACTTACCTCATGAGAGCAAAGGTTCAATCAACAACAGCTATTATCGAATTTGATAACACTGTCCCAACTGCTTTTGAGTTGTTCCAAAACTACCCAAATCCATTTAACCCCACAACCAGCATCAGATTTTCACTCCCTGAAGCCGGTGAAGTCGTAATGATAGTTTACGACATCAGCGGAAAAAAGATTGCAGAAATCGCCAGCGGTTACCATCAAGCAGGTAGATATACCTACGAATGGAACGGGAAAAACGATTTTGGCAGTGGAGTGGCATCGGGTGTGTATCTCTGCACAATAAAAGCCGGTGGCAAAATGCAGACAGTAAAAATGATTCTCAACAAGTAAGAGATTCAGAACTTCAGTACTTCAGAACCTCAGTGGGTTAAGCCTGCTGAGGTTCTTTGTATTTTAAAGACTTGAGTACTTGAGTACCTGAGTGTTTCAGAGCTTCAGAGGTTCCGAGGTTCCGAAGTTCCGAGGTTCTATAATTCTAAAGTTCTAAAGTTCTAAAGTTCTAAGGTTCTAAAGTTCTAAAGTTCCGAGGTTCTCCCCCTTCCGTTTTGATTTCCTCAAATATTTTATTATATTTCCCGACTGTTCCGCAGGCATTCATAGATACCATCGGAAATTTGCAAAAATTTGGATTTTTCTGAGGATTTAACGGAGACACCATGAAAGATTTAATCGTAGCCGACAAATCGAACCTGATAACACAACTTTGGAAAGCAAGTCCGTGGATATACAGTTTATTAAGCTCAGCCTCCTCGGTTAGTGATGCGAGAGAGAAGATATTTGAGTATTTTAATGAACTTGAAAGAACATATTTTAATGTTTTTAGCGAACTCCCCAACCGAAAACTTCATATCATCGACCGAAACAGTGCAAAGGAAAGCATCAGAGTTTTTAAAAATATCCTCAGAACTGAAAATGAGGTAATCACTAAATTCTCTGCTGTTAAAGTTTTGTTTGGCCTGGCAACCGGAGCCAAAGATATAATTGATGATGTTCAAAATGGATTCCTTCTTGAGATGATTTATCTGTTCCACGGAATTAGTGGGAAAACAGGCGACTTCGCTTTTAAACAATACACTTTAAATTACACTAATGGCGAAGAAGGTTTATTAACCGATAGCAATTTGGTGCTTGATCAATTTTCCTCAGCCATGAAGGTGGGAATGTTGAAGTTTAAACTTGGGAATCATCCTCTTAGAAAACTCAACAAAGAATCGGTGAAACAGAAATTATTAAACCATTTTGTAGCTGTTGAAACCGACTGGGCCGATTATCGTTGGCACTTACGCCATAAAATTAAAACCCTCGCCACTTTAAACTCAATAATTAAACTTGAAAAAGATGAAATTGAAAATTTAACAATTGCAGAAAAGGCGGGGATCCCCTTTCAGATAACTCCTTATTATTTATCCCTCTTTAATGAAAATGGAAGATCAGATGAAGATCGTGTTGTTCGGGCTCAGGTTCTCCCCGGTTTTCGTTATTGCCAAAACATGAATGAACATTCATCCACAGAGGTGGATCTTGACCTTTTGGGTGAAAAACTCATTCAACCTGTGGAAGGAATATCCCGTAAATATCCACAGATTGTAAGTTTAAGAGTTTTTGATTCTTGTCCACAAATATGTGTTTATTGCCAAAACAACAGGGAATTAAGGATTCAAAAAGAGTTATCAACCCCTGAAGAAACAATTAAAAAAGCTCTCAACTGGATCAGTGAAAAAACTGAGATTAGTGAGGTTACGATATCAGGTGGTGAGCCATTGTTGTTGTCAGATGAAAAACTCGAATCGATCCTCAGAAAATTGGCTGCGATAGGTCATGTTGAACGGATACGAATTGGAACCAGAATGTTGGTTACACTTCCATCGAGAATCACAGCAGATTTGGTCGAAATTTTGAGTAAATACAATATCCCCGGAAAAAGAGAGGTTTGCCTCGTAACTCATTTTGAACATGTAGCCGAATTGACCGGGGAATCGATCGAGGCTGTTACCAAAATCAGAAGAGCCGGAATGAGCATCTATAACCAGCAGGTTTTTACTTATTACAACAGTCGCAGGTACGAAACTTCTGCCCTCAGAAGAGCATTAAAATTGTCAGGTATCGACCCCTATTACACTTTTCATACCAAAGGGAAAAAAGAGACGGTGGATTTCCGGGTTCCAATCGCAAGACTTGAACAGGAGAGAAAAGAAGAAGCCCGATTCCTCCCGGGACTTGTCAGGACTGATGAACCCGTCTTTAGTATCCCCCGATTTGGTAAATCCCACTTACGATCGTGGCAGGATCATGAAGTTATTATGGTTCTCGCAAATGGTGGACGAGTTTACAGGTTTTTCCCCTGGCAGTCGAGAAGAGTAAAAACTGAAGACTATCTATATACCGATGTCGCAATCTATGATTACCTTCAAAGGCTCCATCGTGATGGTGAAGAGGTGGACGATTATTCCTCCATCTGGTTCTATTATTAATTAACATTTTTATTGGTTTGATCCTCAGGGAGAGGAATTGTCTAAGTTGAAAGTTTTGTGGCATCTGACTCATTTGTTATATCTATGAGTCTAAAAGAGATGGAATGCCTCCAGGTTATTTAGTCGCAAAGGGATTGAAATTTAAAATTGAAAAAAACATGAGAATTAATTTGCACAGTAAATTGAAGATTAGTAATATAGTGTAAGTTGATAATATTTTTTATTAGTTAGCTCTATATATTGTTATTTATGGTTCTTCACGAGGGAAATGATGTATTGGTGGAGTATTGTCTGTAGTTTTTGTAATCCTGTAACTTGTAAGGAAGTCTCCTTTTCTCACACAAGAGAAAATGAAACTTATCGGTCAGTTTGTAACTTCCTGTTATCACTTATCATTAGCGCCAGCTTTGATTTGGGATCCCCAACTTCTTTGTGCCTTCTTGTAATTCTTCTTACTAAATGCTTATTTCTTGATCAACCAACACAAACTTTGTGTGAGGAAATTCTATGTTTCAAATAAAACAATACCCACTTCGATTAGTCCCGATAGAGGGGTTAATACTTCTTGTGATAACAATGTCAACACAAGTGAGTGCCCAGTTTGATACAAATCTGTTCATCAAAAGAGCCTGGTATTGGCCGGAGTCCATTGTCTATATGGGTGACCAAAACGGGGACTCATGTGATGATTTTTTTGTGACAGAAATGGATAATGCTACGGGTGCAGGTGGAAAGTTGAGCTTTTTTTATGGTGGAAACCCTGTGAGTACAACTCCAGCTTTTGTAATCCCCAATTTTTCACCTAAAGCCACTACCGGGTGTGATGTTAACCGGGATGGATACAGAGATATTATTGTTCAGCGATATGCCACGCAAAAACCACCTGTTATTGACATCTATTTTGGTGGTCCCGGGCTTGACTCGATCCCGGACTATACATTTACCTACCACGACAACAGAGTAATTTATCTCGATATGTTTGGTAAAAACTGGCCTATTGATTTTAATGGTGATGGTTGGGAGGAGTTTGTGTTTCAGGATTATGAGAGGAATCCCGGAAGCATTTATGCAAATATTAGATACCACTTTTGTGGAACAAATACAGTTTTAACCACAAGGGATTACCGTATTCTTCAACTATTACCCGATACAAGCTATCAATTCACTGGATTGGGGTTTTATTCTGTTGATTTGGATGGTGATGGAAAAGACGATTTTACCATTAATCTGACAAAAAAATATGCCCCTGCTGGTTCACCTGAGAAAAAAAGATGGTTCATTTACGGGAATAACGAATTTAATTTCAGTAATTACTACGAATTTACGGATACTATTGAATATGTAGATCATATGTATATTGTTCAAGACCTCAACAATGACGGCAAAGGTGAACTTGTACTTGTTAATCAGGGAACCCATCCGTATTGGTTTACAGAAGTCATGTCATTTGGTTCAAGACCTCCAAATATAACCCCGGAGTATGGTCTAAACACAGAATGGTCAATTTGGAATGATGGCTTTTCGCCGGGAAATGTAAACAATGACTTGTATAACGATTTTATAAGGAAGATTCCCTATTCAAGTATGTTTTTATATCTTGGAGGCAGCCCAATGTGGGCAGAGAAAAGGAGAGCCTATGGTACATCATCATCTTATTATAGTCTTAATTTTGGTGGGCGTGTAGGTGATGTAAATGGTGATGGTATTGATGACTTCTGTATTGGTGAAAATGGAAATACAGACCATACGACTCTGCCACCGGGTAATCTATATATAATCTCAGGCAGTGATGTTCCAAATGGAATAAAGGAAAATGAAATTAAGAATGAGCAAGATTCAGGGCTGATACTGGGTCTCTCCCCAAACCCTGTAAAAACAGTAACAAATGTATCCTACAGGTTGCCATTTGATGGCGAATTGACGATTGAATTACACGACATCACCGGTCAGAGTGTATATAAAAACATTTTACAGAAGGAAAAAGGGGATCATACAGAACTACTTGACCTGTCAAGATTAACAATATCCAGTGGAGTTTACATTTTATCCCTTGAACTTAAACAAGGGGACAAGATTTTATCCAAAAGTTTAAAACTTCAATATATGAAGTAGTAAAAACAACTAAACAAAGGAATGCACTATGAAAAAAAGTTGCATTATTTATAATTCTTTTATCAGGGCTGTTCTTAGGACAGAATAGACCTCGCCCGGGCGTTGATTATCTTCCACATATCGGATTTTTCGATTTTGTGGTCAATGCCCTGTCACACCCAAGAGGAGGAAACTCCAACGATTTAATATTAAATTATCAGGCGAAAGGGTGGTATTTTGATAAACTTCAAGAACTCGGGTTAACAAATCTTGTGACGGATGGTATGTATAATCTGAGTATCAATGATTCCAATAATACATTTCTTTTAAATGATATGGGTTTTGCCTGGAAACATGACCCATCGTTACTTGTACCAAGATACTTCAAACCCGCCGAATTTATGAGAGCTCTTGGGCATGTTGATAGTAAATATCCTCTTGAATTTGGAGGATCAATAGCACCAACAATTGCCTCAGGTGAAAACTTTGGTTTTACCCTTGCCGGTTCCAATGGAACTTGTTACTGGGGTATGCGATCTGAATATAAACCTGTCGATATGAAACCAACCGGAGATAATATTACTGATAATACCAGTTCCGGACAGCATGATTCACGCCTAGGTGAGTTCGGTACTGACGATGAGGGAGTTATGTTATGGGGTATGATCCCATGGACCCAGTTGGCTGATCCCCGTCTGAAATACAAAATGAGGATTTACTTGCGTATTGCCGATAATGATACAACCTACGAAAAAGATGGAATAGGTGTATTTACAGGTCCGTTAGGAACAAATTTACCGCCTCCAACACAAATTGAGCCAAGAAGGAATTTTTTCACTGAACCCGAAGAGCTTCCAATTGAGTCAGTGGGAATGTATCAAGTTTTAAAAAATAATGAGTTACCTGAGAATGATGACTATTATTGGATTGAAACAAATTCTTTTAATGTGTCACAAGACTTAAATCTCGCTTTTCATATTTATTGGTATGGCAATCTAACAGTCTATATTGACAAAATTACCTTTGTCAGCGAGGAGTTTGAGAGATTGTATGTCGATTCAACACGACAGATGCTTATGGATTCAATTTTTACAGAGCTGGATTCAATCTATCCGTCAAGTGTGTATGATAATCAAAGGTTCCAAAGTTTTTACTTTGATGAACCCTTCCAACTTTCTGCAGAATATAGAAAAGATATGCAAGCGGAAGTGTTTTCAAAGGCTACTTCGAACAACAACCTTGAAATCAATGGTGCGACAGGAGCTGTTCCGGGCTATTTCCATCATTTTGATATAAAGTGGGCCGGTCCGACAGAAAACAGATTAAAGAATTACCTTCTTTATAATCTGTACCCTATCGGAGCAACAACAAACTATACCCAGGAACATGTTCAAGGGATATTAAATACGATTGTGAATTATCGTGTTTATAATTTCGGAGATGATGCCCCGTATCAGTTCTCAGGGTTGAGATCAGCACAATTGGGTGCACAAAGATACAACACTGATGAAACTGACGATATACCATTAGTAATGACTTTGGGAGTCCATTCGGAACAATATGTTGTAGGGGATGATTTATCTGCCTACACTGTTACCGGAACTCATACGAGAAGGGCTCCAACTTATGATGAAATATTTGCACAGGGTAATCTATCTCTTGCGTATGGTGCAAAAGGGTTGATGTACTATATGGTCCCGACGAGAGCCGCCTCAGGGACTGTAGAACACCCGTCATGGAATACATTCGGATTGTTTGATGATTCAGCAGCCGTTTATGATTCAAGTAATTCCGGCACCGGACTGGTCCAAAACCCTGCTAATAACCAAATCCCCAATCACAGGTTTTATGCCGTGAGGGATTTTATTGCATCCACGGCACTTATTGATTCCGTTCTTCTTAAATTAAAATGGAAAGACGCGAAAGGCTGGAACCGGACAGAAAGTTGCAGCGTCAATTGGATTAATTCTGTTACTACAGCATTGGATTCTGACATCACACAAGTTGATGCAACTCCAATGGTGGAAACCGGATACTTTGAAGAATACAATACAACGGGTTACAATCCAAATGCGAAATATTTATATGTTGTTAACAAAAGATGCAACAGTAATATCAATGGAGAATCCAGCAGATATGTTGCAATGGAAGTGAATTATGGGATATTTCAAGGTAGAAGTAATCTCAAGTTTACTGATTTAAAATCCGGTCGTATATATTATACAAAAGCGGAAGCTGATGTTGTTATATTTTTAAGACCTGGTGATGGCACCTATTCAAAATAAGACCAACTATTGTTGCTGGAGGAGAATTGGTTGGCAATGAGACTGTTGCGAGTAACACAACCATAAAAGGGAATGTTGTTATTAATTCTCCTTATATCCTTACAATCGATTCCGGTGCTGATGTTACAATCGAAAACAGTTCAAAGATAAATGTAAACAATACCTATCTGTATGTAATCGGTTCTGCCACTGATCCCTGTGTTTTGAATTTTGGTGCTGCGAGCTGGTATGGTGGGAATGGGATAATTGCCACCAATGCACAGATAATGATAGACAAGGCAGTGATCAAAAATGCAAAATATGGTATCAAATCATACAATGCACAAAACTTTATAGTTGAAAACACTCAGTTTGAGACATGTTATTATGGCATACTCCTGGAAAACCAATCGGCTGAATTTGCACAACTTGATAATATATCATTAAGTCAGTGTTATGTGCGTGGACTCAGTGCCAACGATTCCTGGATCACAATGAGTAATTTTAATATTACCGGATGTGAGACAGGTTTATGGTTTGATTATTGTTATGTCAATGAAAAATATGATGCACCCGGTGCTAATCTCTTCCTTCAAAACAATTTCATCGGATTATACACAACATACTCCGATCTTTATCTTGGTCAGGACGGGAATGATTCGATAGGTGCATATAATACATTCCTCAATATTGATCAGAACATTGAAGCAGAAAATGATGCTTATGTCAGAGTTCAAGACAATTATTGGGCGAACACCTCCTCAAAAATGATAAATGCCTGGGGTGGTGCATTAGTCCTTGATGAACCATCATTTACTTATGTCCCGGATAATCCTTTGTCGGGTGATGGTGAAGATGAAGAACTTGCTGCGATAAAAGAAATGTCAAATGGAGAGGGAACCTCTGTTCGTGAAAAGTTGACGATTGCACGGCAACACATTAGAGCAAGTCGATTTAGTCAGGCAAGAAAGTTATGTATCGACATTCTTGAGCAGAACGGTGATGATCCACTTGTCCCTATGGCACTTCTTGTTTTGAGACAAACCTTCACCCCCGAAGAAATTTCGATTTACAAGGAATATGTCTTGAATGGACACAAAGCAGCTAAAGGTTCAATAGCAAAAGGTATGCTTACAATTGCAGCATTTGACCTCATGGAAGCAAATGTAGCCATTTATGACAGTATCTGTTCCGAGTATGCTGGAAAACTTCCTGAGTCATACGCTCTTTACAAAAAATCATTGTACCAATTCGGAAATCTTGGTGATGTAAAGGGAGCTAAAATAACCAGAAACAGACTTGAGAGTAAATATCCCGAATCTATCTATCTCAAAGATTTGAATTCCCGACTTGCAGACTCAGTCTCATTTCATCCATTAAATTCAGTACCATTGGGTCTTCCAAAAGGGATTTCTAATTCAGTTACTGAAATAGTGAATGAGTATCAACTCTTCAACAACTTCCCCAATCCATTTAACCCCGAGACAGTTATAAAGTTCTCTCTAAAAGAAAGAAGCAATGTGACCCTGGATGTTTACAACATTGCAGGACAAAAGGTTGCAGAACTTGTATCCGGTGAAATGGAAAAAGGTTTTCTTGAGCGTAAATTTGATGGAACGAAACTCTCTTCAGGTGTTTATATTTTCCGTTTAAGTGCACAATCGCTTGAGAACGGAAATTTGAAATACTCTAAAACGATGAAATCTCTATTGCTAAAATAGCGGAGTAACATTGGATTCTGTAATCTATAACTAATTTGTTAAGGCTGTCTCGAAAGGGGCAGCCTTTTTTTTGAAACACCCACTCTCTCAGTATAATTGTACTACAAAAAATGAACCTTTTCTTATTACTGCAAATTTCTCGGAAAGAGGAATCCCTGAGGATCATTCCCCATCCGTAAATTGAATGTTATGCCCCCGTTTCAAAGAGATGTGTTATATTTGTAACATGACTTTTAGAAATTTTTATATCTCCACTCCGATTTGGGAGCAACGCTCTTCAACCTCTTCTTTTTCAATTAGTTTTTTTATTTTTTTAACTTTTCCAGTGAACAATGACACAATTATCCAATAAAATTGACAGCAGAAAAACCTTTGCCATCATCAGCCATCCCGATGCGGGAAAAACAACCCTGACAGAAAAACTTCTGCTTTTTGGTGGTGCAATTCAGGTGGCAGGTGCTGTAAAATCGAACAAAATCAAAAAAACAGCCACTTCCGATTTCCTTGAAATTGAAAAACAAAGGGGTATTTCGGTTACTACATCGGTTATGAATTTCAGCTATAAAGGGGAACAAATTAATCTTTTGGACACACCCGGGCATAAAGATTTTGCTGAAGATACCTACCGTACTCTAACCGCTGTGGACAGTGTGATACTTGTAATTGATTGTGTAAAAGGAGTTGAGGAACAGACAGAAAAGTTGATGAAAGTCTGCCGGATGAGGGAAACTCCGGTGATCGTTTTTATTAACAAACTCGATAGAGAGGGACGCGATCCTGTTGAACTTCTGGATGAAATAGAAGCCAAACTTGATATAAGAGTGAGACCTCTTAGCTGGCCCCTCGGCATGGGAAGAGACTTTAAAGGTGTTTATAACATCTACGATAATACATTTAATTTTTTTAGCCCCAACAAACAGATGATCGAAAAAGAAATCGAATCATTTGCCGGTCCCAATGATCCAAAATTTGTTAAACTTTTTGGTGACAAGGCGGAAAAACTTGAACACGATCTCGATTTAATAAATGGTGTTTATGGCGATTTTGCCGTTGATGAATATCTTGAAGGTGAACTTGCTCCCGTCTTTTTTGGCAGTGCTCTTAACAATTTTGGGGTTCAGGAATTGTTGGATACCTTTATCAAAATTGCACCCGGACCACGCCACCGCGACTCAACCAAAGGACTTATTGAACCCGATGACGAAAATTTTTCCGGTTTTGTATTCAAAATTCATGCTAATCTCGATCCCAAACACCGTGACCGTATTGCTTTTCTTCGTGTATGTTCCGGAAGATTTGAAAGAAATAAATTTTATCATCATGTAAGGCTCGACCGTAACATCCGTTTTGCAAATCCTGCAACTTTCATGGCACAGGACAAAAGTCTCATTGAATTTGCCCATCCGGGAGATGTAATTGGTTTATACGATTCGGGGATATTTAAGATTGGCGATACCCTCACCGAAGGTGAAAAGTTTATGTTTAAGGGGATACCTTCATTCTCCCCCGAGATTTTTAAGGAACTTGTTCTTAATGATCCGTTAAAGTCGAAACAGATGGAAAAAGGGATTCTTCAACTTACAGATGAGGGGCTTGCGCAGGTTTTTCTTCACAATTCTTCAAACCGAAAAGTTGTAGGAGCAGTTGGTGATCTCCAGTTTGAGGTTATTCAATACAGACTGATTAACGAATACGGAGCCGATTGCCGTTTTAGTCACTTAAACTTCTTCAGAGCCTGCTGGGTAATTTATGAAAACCCCGAGGATATTTCAGAACTTTGGAGATTAAGATCACACAGTCTTTATTACGATAAACATGGTCACCTGACCTTCCTGGCGGAATCTGTTTACCAGCTTGAACTTGCAAAAGAGAAAAACCCAAAAGCTCAATTCCTTTTCAGCATCGAACACAATTCGGAGACAATTGAACTTGGTAAAACTGCTTGATTGAAGCATAAACCAGATATATTTTAAAGCTGTCATCAGAAATGGTGGCAGCTTTTTTTTTTAGTAGCGAAGAAGCAGAGTAGCAGAGAATCGGGGTAGATAGTTTTTAGCTTTTGTCTTTCCCATCCATCAGTCTCTATTAAATAATTGTAAATTATTTTATGTACCTATTGACTTTTAAATTTAATATCACTATTTTAATCCAAGATATTCGACAACTTTTTGTGGAGCAATCGGAAACACAACCGTACTAAAAAAAGAAGAGTATAAATTCTCTTCCAGTCATTAAGATTTTAACCTTTTCAGGGTGTCACAGGGGTAATCTCCAATTTTCATATCTCTCTTCCCACCCAAAAAGCGCAACAAAGAGGATAGTTTAAGCTATTCCCTTGCTAATCAGTTTATAAACTGAACAAAACATTCAAAGGCGAATTATTTTTATATTGGAGAAGATTATGAAAACGAAATTCTTGTTTTTATTCTTAACAATTATTATTACCCCCCCCCCATATTTATGCACAATTAGGGAAAACCGTGTTCCCTAAAATCGGTTTTGCCGATCCTTATACTGTTTCCAAAGTTCCATTTCGGTATGGAGGAGGAGACCATCCCTTGACCGGGGATTCACTCAATAATTTCATAAATAATCAGTACTATTTCCCAATCCTAAAAACTCTTGGTCGTACACATCTGGTAACAGGTGTGGGTCAAAATGTTACACTAAATAACAATTACAATTCAAATACCAACAGATTAAAACTATTTGATCTGGGTATCGAATGGCGACAACCTTATTCTAAATCTTTCATACATAGCTACTCAGAAGGAGCATCCGACCTTACATACCCTTATGAAGTTGGGAGTAATACTAAAGCCCCATTCTCGCCAACTGCAGGGAATTATGGTTCTGGAACTCCAAACCAGACAGCTTTTTGGTTTGGGGATCCTGTCACTCCATATACTCCGGCTACAGGTGATAATAGATCTTTGCCTGAAAGCAAAGTTAGGTTTTGTGAGACACAACAACACCAACCCGGATTTATGCTTTACGCAAAGTTAAATAACCTGCACCAAACAGTCGCATATGTTGACCAAATTCCGGTTAAGTATAAAGTCACATTAAATGCAAAGATAACTGCTACTCAAGATCCGGATGAGATTGTAGCTATTGTCTATGTATTGAGGACTGATCAATTTATTGACGAGAATGTTAAACTTCAAAACTACAAACATTTTCAAGAACCTCCAATAAGTTACGATTCCTATCAAAATGTAAATTCGATGGTCTGCACTTTGAAAGTTAGTGACTTTGAACAGAATGGGGAGTTCTCAAATGTTCAACTTAATTCCTACTTCTACAAAACAGAACCCTATAATTATGAAATGTATTTTGCAGTCTATTGGGCGGGAAGTGTTGATCTTTATATTGACAGAGTAATGATCAACAACCAGATGTTTGAAGATGTTTTTATCACTCAAGATAATGACATACTACAGGGAATATCAGAAGCAGTCGCAGCAGAATACTCCGTTTACAATAATAATTCTGATAAAATAGAGGCTGAATACATTGACGAACCTCCTTTTCTTCGTGCTTTGGCATTTAATCACCTGAATAAATTAGCCTTTTCTCATGATGGAGATGGTTCATTTCACTACAATGGTGCGATGGGAGCATGGGCAGGATATCACACCGATTATATGCAGGAATTTAAAACAAAAGATTATGAAAACGAATCTGAGTTTAATCCTTACATGATTTTCGATATGTATCCATTTCCCTGGCCCGGCAGCAGTATTTACACTGCCAACCTACTGAATGCCAATGTTCAGCAAAATTTGGATTATGTGGTTAATAAACCACAAATTATTGTAGGTGGTGAGTCGGGGCTTTATCTTGATGCAGGTCTCCTGCCGGCAATATATTCGGCACAAATGAGGAAAGATGATCCCACAAACGAAAACCGTGATAATGATAGAGCTCTGTTCCACACCATGCAAGTGCAGGCAGAACATAGAACAAATGCCGCCGGTAATCTTTTGGATGAACCGGGAAAAGGGAAAAGGGCACCTACCAGAGATGAGATATTTGCACAGGGTTGGCTTGCCCTTAATTATGGAGTAAAAGGATTGATGTTTTACATTATTCCTACAAACACCTGGAATAATGGTTCAAGTAACTGGAATTATTACGGGTTGCTTGATCAACAAGGTAATCCATATGAAGTCATAAATGGAGGTGCAGCTATCAATGGATTGGTTCAGGATCCGGTACAAACGATGGTCCCCAACACCAGGTATTATGCGGTGCAGGAATTTATTGATTCACTTGAAAAGATCGAAAACACTCTTCTTAATTTAAGTTGGATAGCCGGAGGCTCGTATCATCGAAAGGCTGAAAGTATTCACACCTTCCCAAAGAAATTCATAAGTGATATTGAGTCCAATTGGATTCCTGATTTTGAAGATCCTCTACATACGATGGACCCGATTTAGCAAGTAGTACATTTGTTGAAATAGGTATTTTCGATGAGATTGAGAGCAGTTATCGCAAATATTTCACTGTAGTGAATAGAAGGTGTAATACCGGAGACCTCGATGACAGATCGGTCAGGATTGAGATCACAAGACCGGTTACCGGATATGATGACTTCCTGTTGACAGATATCTCAACGGGGGAAACACGGAGTCTTCATTTCAGTGGTAATACTTACTCTTTTAGAGTTGCATTGAGAAGAGCTTCAGGAAAACTCTTCAAAATTGAACCACTGATAACCAATATTACACAAAACACTTCATTCAATTTCAGTTTAACACTTTACAGTGACCTCACAGTTTCGAGTAATGCAACTCTTACAATAGCTGAGGGTGCAACCCTTACATTCGAGAATCATTCACGCTTATTACTCTCAAACGGAAACCTGACTGTTAATGGTACATCTCAGAAGCCGGTTGTGTTTGACTTTCTTACTCCTTATTGGCAATCCACAACCAACGGGATTGTTAATAACTATGGTAATGTTGTATTAAACCATGCAAAGATCAAAAATGCAGCCATTGGTTACTACTCATATTCCACTGACAATGATGACATTCAAAATTGTGAAATATTCAACAATCAGTGGGGAATTGTGATGCATTGGACCCACAGTTATGGTACAGAAAAAGCAAAGATCGTTAACTGTAACATCCATGATAATTCAACCTGGGACAATCAGGGAAGAGGCATTACTCTATCAAATTCATCACCTAAAATATATGCAACCACAATCAGAAAAAATGATTACGGCTTGTATTGTACAACAAATTCAAACCCCTATGATACAATTGACGAGGTTAACGGCTACAATATAATAGGACAGCAACGATGTTGGAATAATAAGCTATTATTCAACTCCAATGCTTGGGTATGTGGATGATGAACAAGGTGGTATTCTAATTTCCGGTGGTGGAAATACTATAAAAAGCAACTCCTTATTCAATGTAAAGTCTTATGACTACAGTAATATCTATGTGGAACGGGATTACTGGGGTACAAGAGACCCGGCGTTGTTTAACATATATTCAGACAATACCAGTGCGATATATACCGACTATTATCTGGATGATCAGCCCTCAAGTTCAATTCAATCCGGATTGGCTGGTAAAACAACAATGAAGATAGATGCCGAATGGATGCCTCCGAGTCAGGGGAACTTCACATCAGGAGGTCAATCCAATTTGTTAAGAGCTGCAATAAGACAGATAAGAAAAGGACACATGACTGCTGCAAGGGCTATATTACTTCCATTGCTCAATAACCCGGAAAACATGCAGATGTCATGTGAAGCATTGGAGATTTATGGAAAGACATATCATCCTGAAGATATTGAAAGTTTCTTCTCAGTACTTCTTTCAGTCGGTAACCGACCCGTTAAAAATGATCTTACAGCAAAGGCTCTGTTTTTGCTTTCAGAATATCAAACCGACAGAAAAGAGACTCATCTGACAAACCTGATATCAGTTTATCAGGGAACTGACCATGCAGCAAGAGCATCTTATCTGAAAATTGTTCACATGACTGGAGAGGGAAACAGAATTGAAGAGATTGATGCTCTGAAAGGTGATATGAACAGATTATATCCTTTGAGTTCATATACAAAAGAAGTAAATTACCTGATAGTTTCAGGCTCCAATATGATGAAACCTTCAACAGCAACAACAACTGAGACTCTACCTTTTGAGTACAAGATTATAGGTAGTTATCCTAATCCATTTAACCCGGAGACTACAATCAGGTATTCACTTGGTGGAGAGAGTGATGTAGATGTTGAGATATTCGACATTAACGGTACAAGAGTGTTGAACGGAAAAGAGACAGGTAAACAAGCAGGTATTTACAACTACAAATGGAACGCATCAGCACATGCCAGTGGTGTATATTTTGTGAGAATTACTGCAAGAGGAACAAATGGCTTATATACATTAACTTCTAAACTGATGTTAGTGAAATAGGAGGTAAGGCAATGAAAAAAATCATGTATCTTTCAATTATTATATTAGCATCTAATACATTTGCACAAACTAATGTTTTTGATAATCTGCTATTCAGGTTTAAATGTAACACCATTGACTCCATTGCATATAATCAAGGTGGAGGAGTAGATATCGGCACAAAGATCGCAACTCTTGGCGACTGGAATGGTGATGGTATGGATGAGTTCCTGTTGATTTCATGTAGCGATGTGAATATCCCAACTGGTTCAAAAATAGAAGGTTACAGATACATGATATTTGAGGGGGGGAATCCCCCCCCTCCCATGCCAAAGTATCACTGGTTCCTTGACATCAATGGACTCATACAAATAGCAGATATAGACCCAATCATCTACGACTTTAACAATGATGGTTATTTAGATATCTTTAAGTTTAGATTGTACACTAATATAAAAGATACTTTAGATATTTATTATGGAGGTCCTTCCTTCGATACTATTCCAGACCTTAGCTTGCCGGCTCCAGGTATACATAGCGGAGGTAGTTGGGATTTTGTTTATTGGGGTTCTCTCTCAACCATCGGTGATTTTAACGGTGATGGAGTAATGGAACTAATAATGTCCAGTATGAATAGACTCTATTCCGGAGGAGGTAAGTATGGCTTTTTGTTGTTTTTACCTATAACAAACCCATTGACTACATCTAATTATTATGTAGGGCTCCCCGATACTCTTACCAGAAGAGAAGGGTTTTCAACTACCATCTTAACTAGCGGAGATATTAACGGAGATGGATTTACGGACATATTAGTGAATACTGATACTCTAAACTCAAGTAATAATATCAGCTATACAAAAACTCTGGGAACCAAACTCATCTTTGGAAACCCTCAGTATTCAATGGATAATTATGTTTTCTTTTCGGAGGACACAATGTATGCAACGAATATGCGAATAATACCCGACATAAACGGGGATGGAATGGCTGAGTTGATGTGGACAAAAGAACTTCCCGGTTCCTATGTACAAATCAGTTTCGGAAAAAGAGGATCTGGTCATCTACTTACAAAGGATGTATCTTTCCCGTTAACAGGTACGGCAATGAAGACACCAAAACTACTTGGAGATGTTAACGATGACGGGTATAATGATCTTGGATTTGTGTCATATTCTTTCATTGGTGGTTCACTTGTTTTGCTTGGGGGTCCCACCCCCGTGATAAGCAGACGATATACCGATTCTTATCATCGCCACATGGGGCAAGTGGGAGACATAAACGGAGACGGAGTTGATGATTTTGCTGCCGGGGAATTTCACGGTAACGGTGGAGGAAGTATATGCCAAAAATTGGAGTGGGGCCAACCTCTTTATTATATGATTTGGTCAGGAGACACTACTGCGATAAACCCGAGTGGGATAGAGGACGAGTTACTCCCTGGAGGATATAACATTGAGATAAATCCCTATCCTAATCCCTTTAATCCTGAAGTGAAGGTTGAGTATCTTCTTCCGGAATCGGGAGAGGTAGATCTTTCCGTTTTTTCTTCACTTGGAGAAGAGATTATTTCAAAAAATCTCTCCTATCGGAACAAAGGTAAAAACGAAACAACTCTTGATTTTTCAGGATTAAATGTTCCAAGCGGGGTTTATCTACTTCGGTTAGCCCTTCAAACCCAGAACAAAGGAACAATGGTAAAAACCACAAAACTTGTGTTTATGAAATAAATCTGTTTCAAAAAGCTGTCATCAGAAATGGTGGCAGCTTTTTTTTGTTTAGTAGCGAAGTATCAGAGTAGCGGAGTAGCGAAAATAAGTACTCAAGTAAGCCAGTTCTCTCCCTGGTTCTTTTCTCATTTCATAATAATTGTGAGGGGCGCAATTCCCATTATTTTTGTTTTACCTCATTCATCAAATGTTCCCCACTAAACCTTTTCAAAGACCGTCCATAAAACAATAAATTAATTACATTGTTATTCTCTACCATAATAACTAAATTTGCAAGCTATAATAAAATTTTGGAGCAGACACTAAATGTTAAAATCGGTTTTAAAAGCCATTTTTGGCGATAAACACAGCCGTACCTACAAAGAATTACTACCTATCGTACAAGAAATAAATGAGCATTTTGAACAACTTGCTTCATTAAGTGACTTCGAACTCAAGGAAAAAGTAAAAGGGTTTAAGGATCATCTAAACAAAGAAACTGAAGAGATCCGGAATAAAATTGAAGAGATTCGTTTACAACTTACGAGTGTAGAGGGCGAAGTTGCAAACGCAACCGAACTCCACGATGAAATTGAACAGCTTGAACAGGAACTTGATGATAAATATGAAGACCTGCTTGATGAGATGCTCCCCGAAGCTTTCGCAGTTGCAAAAGACACCTGCAGAAGATTGGTTGGTCATTCCTATACTGTTATGGGACAAAAAGTAACCTGGGACATGGTTCCCTACGATGTTCAGCTTATGGGCGGAATTGTCCTTCACCAGGGTAAAATTGCTGAAATGGCAACAGGTGAAGGTAAAACCCTGGTAGCTACACTTCCTCTTTTTCTCAACTGCCTCACAGGCAGGGGTGCTCACCTCGTAACTGTTAATGATTATCTCGCACAGAGAGATTCCGAGTGGATGGGTGAAATATTTAAGTTCCACGACCTTACAGTTGGTGCCATTCTTGGTACAATGAATCCTGACAAACGCAGAATTTCTTATGGCTGTGATATCACCTACGGAACCAATAACGAATTTGGCTTTGATTATCTGAGAGATAACATGGCAATCGATCCCGAACATCAGGTGCAGCGTAAACATATTTATGCCATCGTGGATGAGGTGGATTCAGTGCTTATTGATGAGGCACGAACCCCGCTTATTATATCGGGTCCCGTTGATACCGACAATCAAAATTTGATGAAATGAAACCCAAGATTGAAAGACTGCACAGACTTCAATCGAACTTCGTCTCTTCCATCCTCGCAGATGCAGAGAAAAAATTAACGGCTGAACCCTCTAAAGATGAGGTAACTGAAGCCGGTATCAGCATTTTTAGAGCATTCAGAGGACTCCCAAAACATAAAAAGTTGATGAAAGTTGTCTCTGAACCTTCATACAAACAGTTGATGCAAAACACCGAACTGGAATACCTCAAAGATAAAGCAAAAAATATGCATGTCATCGATGAGGAACTCTATTTTGTGATTGATGAAAAAAACAACTCAATTGAACTGACAGAAAAAGGGAGAGAAGAACTTGCCAAGGGAACACCCGAAGGAAAAGACTTTTTTGTACTCCCCGACTTTGGTTACGAAATAAGCAAACTTAAAAACGACACTTCCCTTACCGAAGAAGAAAAGAAGAAAAAGGAAGAATTCCTTCACTATGAGTATTCTGAAAAATCGGACAGACTGCATACAATCAATCAGCTCCTAAAAGCATATACACTTTTTGAAAAAGATGATGAGTATGTAATAACTGAAGATGGCAAAATTGCAATCGTTGATGAATTTACAGGTAGAGTTCTCCCCGGAAGAAGATATTCTGACGGACTCCATCAGGCGATTGAAGCAAAAGAGAATGTTAAAGTTGAACGCGACACCCAAACCCTTGCAACCATTACACTTCAGAACTACTTCAGAATGTATAAAAAACTTGCGGGTATGACGGGTACTGCCGAAACTGAAGAAGGCGAGTTTTTTGAAATCTATAAACTTGAGGTTGTGGTTGTCCCAACAAACAGACCCATGACAAGAGATGATGAAGATGACCAGATTTACAGAACCAAACGGGAAAAATTAAATGCCGTTGTTTCTCAATGTGAAGAACTCAGGAAACAAGGTAGACCTGTTTTGGTAGGTACAACTTCAGTGGAAGTTTCTGAAACAATCAGCAGAATGTTGAGAGTTAAGGGAGTTCCTCACAATGTACTTAACGCAAAACAACATCAACGGGAGGCTGAGATAGTTCAGTCGGCAGGCCAGCCCGGTGCAGTTACCATTGCCACCAACATGGCAGGTAGAGGAACTGATATTAAACTTGGGGCAGGAGTTGTTGATAAAGGAGGTCTCTTTATCCTTGGAACTGAAAGACACGAATCCCGCCGTATCGATCGTCAGTTAAGAGGAAGAGCCGGTCGCCAGGGTGATCCCGGAACCACTCTCTTTTTCCTCTCTCTTGAAGATGATCTTTTAAGACTTTTTGGAAGTGACAGGGCTGCCGCCATTATGTCACGAGCCGGATTTGAGGAAGGTGAGGTAATTAAACATCCAATTATCACCCGTTCCGTGGAAAGAGCTCAGAAAAAAGTTGAAGAGAACAACTTCGCAATAAGAAAAAGATTGCTCGAATACGATAATACAATGAATCAGCAGAGAACCATTATTTATTCCAGAAGAAACCGTGCCCTTCACGGTGAAAGACTTAAGACCGAAATTCTTGAGATGATGGAAGAGTATATTGCCGATCTCGTTGGTAAATATTATGGTAATGCTGAGATAGAATTACTTGAAAAAGAACTTGACACTCACCTGCTTCTGAATATCAGATTCGACAGAAGTGAATGGGAGCTGTTAAACAAAAACGGCGTAACAGAAAAAGTTATCAAAGCTGCCACTGATTATTATGAACATAAAGAGTCAATGCTTTCCTCCGATATGATGGCAAGAATTGAAAGGTATGCTTTCCTTACTATCATCGATAACAAGTGGAAAGAACACCTTCGCGATATGGATGACCTGAAGGAGGGTATTAATCTTCGTGCCTACGGTCAGAAAGATCCACTCATTGAGTATAAAAATGAAGCATTTACTCTCTTTTCTGATCTGCTTGACACCATCAGGAACGAAACGGTGCAAATAGCATTTAAACTCTACCCTGCTCAACCTGAACATGTTCAGATTTCCCGCAGACCCGAGAGAAGACCACAAAGAACCATTAAAGAGTCCGCTGAAAATGCCGGAATGCAGGGTGGTGGTGGATATGTGCCAACTCCAAAAGAGCAGGACGCCGGTCCGGTTGGGAAACCTCAACCCGTGAAAGTATCTGAAAGAATTGGCAGAAATGACCCCTGCTGGTGTGGAAGTGGTAAAAAGTATAAACAATGCCACGGCAAAAATGCTTAAAGATCGGAAACGGATATGAAAAAGATTGAAGCAATTATCCGCCCATTCAAGCTTGACGAAGTTAAAGAAGCCCTTATCGAAGAGGGCTTCAAAGGCTTGACTATCACCGAGGTGAGAGGATATGGCAGGCAAAAGGGACATAAAGAAGTGTATCGCGGAAGTGAATACCGGATTGAGTTTGTCCCCAAGATGAAGATTGAACTTGTGGTTGAGTCTGACAGGCTTGAAGCTGCGATAGAAGCCATCATTAAAAATGCGAAAACAGGCCAGGTTGGTGATGGAAAAATCTTCATTACCGATGTCTCCGATGTGATCAGAATAAGAACAGGTGAATCAGGAATTGATGCTCTTTGATTTTTATTTGCATTGAATAAAGTCTGCTTATTCTCTAAATTCCTCTGATATCTTATAAATTTTCGGAATCCACTTTGAAGTCCAAAGTCTTTAAATCCCTTTTGGCTGTTTCTGCCGTTTTTATGTTAGGCGGTTGCGGCGTATGGGCAGATTTTACCACATATTTTAACCTCTACCACAACGCAAAAACCCTCTACCAGGATGCGGAAGAGATGATTATAAAGGAACGAAAAGACCTTTTTGCCATCTCAGAAGCTGCTATTCCTGCCGGAGCAAATGCCAGCCTTCCTAAAGTAATCGAAAAATTTTCAAAACTGCTCCAGTTCCATAACAAAAGCTCGTATGTTGATGATGCTCTTTTTATGATTGGAAAAGCATTTTTCTACCAAAGAAGTTATATAAAAGCTTCCAGGAAATTTCAGGAACTGATTGCCACTCAACCAAACAGCGATTTGGTACTTGATGCAACACTTTGGCTTGCCAAGTCAGAAATTCAGATGAAAAAGTTTACTGAAGGTTTAAAATATCTCGAAGAAGCCAAACAAAAAGCCACCGTTGAGGAAAACAGGGAGATTCTCACCGAAGTATATATTGAAGAAGTAAGATATCTTAAATTCTCCGAAAAATATACTGAAGCGATTCAAAAACTTAAAGACCTTGTATCAATCAATCTTTCTGATGAAATTTCAGCAAAAGCACAATTTGAAGTGGGTGAACTCTATTTTGAAAAAATGAAGGAGTTTTCACTTGCTGCCGATGCTTATAAGGCAACTCTGGAATTTGATCCCCTTTCGATATTGAATACAAGTCAAAACTGGCTTATAGTATCTGTCTCAGAAAAATGAACAAAATTGATGAATCTCAGGAAAACTTACAACAAATGTCGAAAGAGTTTAAGTTTTTAGAGAAACTTGATGAGATCATGCTTCAAAAGGGTCTTAATCTAAAACAGCTTCAGAAATATGACGAAGCCTACAAACAATTTTATACCCTCGATACTCTGGCAGTTAACTCAGTCTCTTCCGGTATAGCCCGTTTTGAGATGGGTGACATGTATGAAAATAATCTCAAAAACTTTGATTCCGCTTATGTCTATTATCTCAAAGCGGAAAAAAGTGCTTCAACCGCGGAATATGTCCCCAGAATAAAAGAAAAAGCAACTCTCTTTAAAAGATATGAAGGGTTGCAAACCAATCTTTATGTTTACACAAGGCAACTTGCCTACCTCGCAGACCCGATCGAATTTAAAAGAGATTCTTTAAAATTTTATGCCGATTCAGCGGATGCAAAACTTGCTGATCTCTTTTCGGTACCTGTAGAACTCTCTGATTCTGCAAAACGGGCTCTTGACTCACTTAAAGCAGTAAAAGACTCTCTGGATAACCTGGCTAAGATTGAACCCCCCGAACAATTTGGTGAAGATGAAATGGTTCAGGGCAGACCAAAACAGGGTGATGACCCAAATGCAAAAGGGAGCGGGACAAATCCCAACCAGCCACCCGTAATTCAGAAAAAGGGATGGGCACCCGTGATGCCGGTAATCTCCGCCGATTCCCTCAACTCACTTTTGGTTCAAGTCTATTTTGATCTTGGGAATGTTTTTACGGTGAAATTATTCTTCCCGATTCATCTTACTACTATTACACCAAAATGTTGAAGGATTATCCGCAATCAAAATATACGGGTCAGGCGTTATTTTCTCTCGGGAACTATTATTTCGACAAAAATGAAAAAGCCACCGCTGATTCCATTTTTCAGGTAGTTTACGAAAACTATAAAAACGAATCAGTTGTTAACCTTGCGGCAGATAAACTTGGAAAACCAAAAGTTGTGCTTAACACTGCCCCCGCTGATGTGCTTTTTGAAGAGGCAGAGGGAATCTATTTTGACAAACAGTATGGTGAAGCAGTTAAAAAATACTGGAGTGTTTATAAACTCTACCCCGAAACTTTTACTGCCCCAAAATCTTTGCTTGCTGCAGGTTTTACTCTTGAAAATGATCTAAATCTTGTTGATTCTGCATTTGCAGTTTACGATACGCTTGTTACGAGATACCCGCAGACGCGATTCACAAATAAGATTTTACCAAAAGTTAACTTCTACAAAGAAGAAAAAGCACGGATTAAAAAAGCCATTGACGACTCATTGAAAGTTATTCAGGACAGTTTAAAGGCAGATTCGATTGCTCGAAATACACCAAAAATTGATTCCACTTCGATAAAATTGCCTGATTCACTAAAAAATATTCCGGGTAATCTAAATCAAAAAACTGATTCACTAAAAAATATCCCGGGTGTTCCCGATCAAAATAGTGACTCACTTAAAAAATTGCAGGAGAGTGTTGATCCTTTTTCAGACACAAAACAAAATTTTCCGATTCCGTCTGATACAATAAATCGGCCGAAAAAAGAAGAACTAAAAGAGGAGATTCCACCATTGACAAATTTCATCAAGCGGCGCGACCTTCTCGATCTCATCGAAGAGGGTGAAAGCAGTACAACAGAATTTAAGTTGAAGTTTACGGAACCTGAAAAGATTGCCAAGGTAATGATCTCTTTTGCCAATACAAAAGGTGGTTACCTCATTTTTGGTGTGAATGACGATAAAAAGGTGGTGGGTCTTGAGAGTGAAAAAACGGAATATGAGTTTATTAAAGAGACTACAAATTTTTATATAACCCCCGAAATCGATTTTTTGGTTCAGTTTATAAACATCGATCAAAAAGAACTTGTTGTGGTTTTTATCCCTGAATCATTTAACAAACCACACCGTATTCAGGATTATAAAGAAGACCTCGACCTCAATACCGCCCAGGTTTACATTAGAGTGAACGACAAAAGTCTGCCTGCCTCAAAACAGATGATAAGGATTATGAGAGCCCAAAGCTCATCAAGCCCACTTGTAAAATACGCTATTGGTGATCTCGAAAAAAAGGTGTTTTTTTACCTTGAGAGCCATGAGACGATTGATGTAAATACCCTCGCCAAAACCGCCAACATCTCAGGAAGAAGGGCATCCCGCACACTCGTAACGATGGTAAGAGCCGGCTCACTTTATATCCACACCAAGGATAATGGAGAAGAGTTTTTTACCGTAGCCTGATTTTTATGTGTTGGTTGTCCTGTTGGAATTAAACACTTTTCTGAGCTCGTAAATTGTAATGCCGTATGCCACGGCAACATTTAATGATTGTTTTATTCCATATTGTGGAATTTCTACCGACAGATCACACAGATCAAGCAGAGCCTGATTCACACCTGTAATTTCATTACCGATTATAAAAAGCAAAGGAAATATCTCTTTTGAGATATCTGTATAATTAACTGAATTGTCGGTCAGTTCAAGCGCAACAATTGTGTAACCCATTGTTTTGTAATCCTTCACCACGTCAACGGGATCTTTCACAAACTCCCAGGCAACACTTTCCGTGGCACCCAAAGCAGTTTTCATTATATCTTTAACGGGAGGGGCAGGAGTATATCCACACAAATACAATTTTTCAATCATAACACCATCAGATGTTCTAAAAACAGAACCCACATTATAGCTGCTCCTTATTGAATCAAGAAGAACCACAACCGGCATTTTTTCGACTTCATGGAGTGTGTCAGGTTTTGCTCTGTTCACCGATATCTCGGCGTGGCTTAACTTCCGGTTACCCATTGTTGTCAATCACCATCCCTGCCAACTGACCACATGCAGCGGCTATCTCATCCCCTTGGGTATCACGAACCAAAACTGTAACATCCTCGTCCCTAAGTCTCTCTGCAAACTCTTCTATTCTGTCTCTTGAGGTTGGGCGCAGCTCTCCCGAAAATCCTTCAGGATGCATGTGTTCAAGGGAGTTAAATTTTATGATATTAACTTTGGAAGGCATCCGGCGGCACAGTTTTCCGAGAGCTTTGATGTCCCTGTCTGTGTCGTTGATCCCCTCAAGCATGGTATATTCGTAAGTGATG
The DNA here is from genome assembly GCA_016714125.1 of Ignavibacteriales bacterium. GTDB lineage: Bacteria > Bacteroidota > Ignavibacteria > Ignavibacteriales > Ignavibacteriaceae > UTCHB3. The sequence goes on from JADJNX010000002.1 coordinate 272,125, forward strand.
CGGGTGTTTGTCTTTTTGATGTAATATTCAATCGCTTCAATATTCTCTTTTAACGAATATTTGGCATTAATCGGCATAATTTTGGTGCGGGTGTCTTCAAAACAGGAATGAAGTGAGAGTGCAAGTTTTGGTCTTAAACCTGTATCTGCGAGGTCTCTTATTCTTGGAGCAATTCCGGCAGTGGAAACTGTAATTTTTTTTAGTGTAATCCCCTGGGTGGTATCCTGAGCAAATATTTCCAGTGACTTAACCGTTGCATCATAATTGAGAAGTGGCTCCCCCATCCCCATATAAACGATGTTTGTGATCTCTCTGTTGTTTGCCCTTTGAGCAATGGCATACTGGTCGAATATCTCACCTGCGGTAAGATTTCTTTTATATCCCATCAGTCCTGTGGCACAAAATTTACAATCGAGAGGGCATCCAACCTGGGTTGAAACGCAGAGTGTAACTCTTTTTTCCTCCGGAATAATCACACATTCGATGAGATGATCAAGTCCTGTCTTTAATAACAGCTTAACAGTGCCCTCAGAGCTCGAAACAGATGTGTTTGTGAGTTCAAGGGTGTTCAAAATTGTGGTATCCCTTAACTTCTCCCTGAGAGGTTTTGAGAGATTTAACATCCCTTCAAAATCGTCAATCAGATAATTATACATCCAGTTAAAAACCTGCTCCCCTCTGAACGGTTTTTCGCCATTCTCAGAAAACCATGTTTTTAATTCCGGAAGTGTCATCCCCTTTAATTGTACTTTTTTTGTTTCAGTTGTCATTTGTTTTTTCTTTTGATAAATTCGCTGTTTCTTCTCATCCCTTTTAATTTGCTTCGGAGAACAGGGCTCTCTGCAAAGATTTTTTGAATTGATCATTTTCAATTTTGTCAAAAAAATCGGGATCAAACTCTTTATTTAACGACGATAGAGAGAATTCGTCAGAAATGTTACTCCCGCTTTTAAAGTCGGGAGTTTTTGTCTCTTGTTTAAATTTTATGTTCCAGGGACAAACATCCTGGCAGATATCACATCCAAATATCCATTCTTCCATTTTCCCTTCAAACTCGCCGGCAATTTCTCCTTTGTTCTCGATCGTGAGGAAGGAGATACATCTGCTGCCATCAACAACATATTCTTGTCTGATTGCATCTGTTGGACATGCATCGATACAAGCGGTGCAACTTCCACAATGATCTTCAACCACAACGGATGGGGGAAATTCGAGATTAGTAAAAACATTTGCAATAAAAAACCAGCTTCCCCACTCCAAATTAATTATATTGGTATGTTTCCCCATCCAGCCCAATCCGGCTCTTAAAGCCCAGGCTTTATCCATAACCGCACCCGTGTCAACATAACTTTTTGTTTCACAGCCGGGTATAAAATCTTTAACTCATCCTCAAACAGTTTTAACTTTTCCCATATCACGAGATGATAATCTCTTCCCCAGGCGTATCTTGAAACCTTTCCCGTTTCCGGGGAATACTCTCCCGGTTGCCAGTAGTTAAGTCCAAGTGAAATTACAGATTTTGCAGAAGGAAGAATGGTTGTTGGATCAAATCTCTTTTCCCTGTTTTTTTCCATATAGGCCATGGAGCCATGATATCCTGCATTTAACCATTCTGATAGACGGGCAGTTTCAATTTCCAGTTTTCAATTTCAGCAAACCCAACAAGATCAAAGCCGAGTTTTTGTGCAAGTGCCTCAGTTTCTTTTTTTTGGTCACCACTTCCAATGGGGAGTTTCTTCCTCTACGGTTACATATACATAACCGTCCTTTATCTCAACGGGGAAAACCCTCAATCCATGCCTTCCGGTGTCCTTGTTTCCGGTTTCGAGTTCAAATCTCCAACCGTGGATTGGACAAACGACAAAACCATCCTCAATAAAACCTGAGTAAATAGCCGCCGGATGTTGGTGAGGACAAATATTGCTTAAAGCATGGATTTTATCACCTACTTTGAAGATTGCAACCTCCTCACTATTTACAATATACCGCTTTCCTTCACCTTCGGTAAGTTGCGAGACTTTGCACAGTTTTTTAGTCTTCGAGTCCATGTTTCTCCAACGGCGGATCGCCTGTTTGATTGAGAATTAAATCAGATTGCTAAAATTTTCTCCTTAATTCCGTATCCACTCTCTTTTTTCTCTATCTTAACCCCCACGACTTTTGGGTCGTGCTGGAGTATGAGAGTCCAATCTTCTTCAACTGCAGCAGCATAAACTTCCTTTTTCTCCTGCAAAGTGACCAACGGCTGTAAGTCATACCCCATAATATAAGGAAGAGGAACATGACCGTGTGTTGGCACAAGATCGGCACAATAAAAGAGCGTATTTGAAGTGTCGGAAATCTTCACACACTGTTGCCCAAATGTATGTCCGTTAATCATCTTTAGAGTGATTCCATCGAGAAATTCTTCGGTATTATCATCAATAAGTTCAAGGACACCCGCCTGCATCAAAGGTTCAAAATTGCTTTTGATGTAACTTCCTCTGTCCCGGTCTGAAGGATTAATCCCCCACTCAAAGTTTTTCTTTTTTACATAATAACGTGCATTTGGGAAAGCAGGAATAAAACTTTCACCTTTTGCTTTGACTGAACCACCTGTATGGTCGAAATGCAGATGTGTCAGAAGGACTTTTGTTATATCGTCAGGGACAAGTCCTTCAATTTCAAGAGATTTTTCAAGCGAAACATTTGGATCAATCGCATAGATGCTCCGTGATTTTTCATTCCATCGATCCCCCATCCCGGTATCAATGAGCATTTTTTCATTGTCCCATTCCAAAAGGAGTAACCTTGTTGCCATTGCAATTCTGTTTGATTCATCTGCGGGATTGGTTTTTTCCCATAAAGGTTTAGGAATGATGCCAAACATGGCTCCACCATCAAGGGCAATATAGCCAGCTTCCAACACTTTTACTGAATATTTACCTATTCTCATCACTTTTCTTTATTTTTATGTAGCACAAAAATAATAAAATCATAAATCGTTTTCCTCCTGTTTTTTTAGAGGCCCATTTAATTGAATAAACCTGAAAAATTTGATGTTCTAATCGCCGGAAGCAGTTTAGCCGAATTCTCTGCCGGTATCGTGTTGCAAAAGTTTTTTGGCAAAAAAACTGCCATTGTAACCGGAATAAACAACAACAATGATTCACAACCTGTTGATTTTTTATCTGCTTCCCTTTTTGCCGGACAGATGGAACCTGATAGCTTTATCAGGAAAATTTCCAACTACCTTACCGACAATAAACTTACCTGGGAAAAACTTCCCACTGTTTATGAACGGCATTTTTATCCCAAATGGAGATTAAATCTTTCCGATAATCTTGCTGCTTACATGGGTGAACTAAAAAAACTTTTCCCTAAAGATAAAGGCAATATAGATATTTATTTTCGGGATATCCAACATGCTGCCGATTATACCAGTTTTTTTCTTCTTCGTTTTATACTCCCCCCGATCCTGCATGCTGTTAGTGAAAGATTTTTTGCAACAGGGAAAAAGTTTGCAACCCTCTCTGTTGAAGAATTTATTGATTCATTCTCACAGGATAAAAATCTAAAAACAGCCTTGAGTGGACAACTCCAGAATTTTGCATCCTGCCGTGAAAGTACAGGATTTATCTTTCATGCCATGAATATGATGGGAACTTTGAACGGTGCCTTTGCTCCCAAGGGTGGTCCTGGGGCGATGTACAATCTACTCAAATCGAGTTACATCTCCCACGGCGGAACACTTTTGGAATCATCAACAATTGACGAAATAACCATCTCAGGGAAACAAATAAAAGAACTATCGGTTATTGATTTAGATGGTACGATTTCCCCAATGAAGTGTAAAAAAATATTTTGGGGAATGGGAATGGAAAATCTTCCCGCACTTGTGAAAGATGAAAAAACCAGGGCATATCTTACAGATCTAAGTCCTGTCAAGGAATTTGTACCTTACCCCATACTGTTCCAAATAAACTTTAATGACGGGATAAAAAAACTCACCTCAAAAGGTGAGATATTTCGACTTTTCCCTTCAAATCAAGCAGATGCCGACGAAATTCCACAAGGGTGTAACCTTTATCCTGTTTATTCAGCAGAATCCACCGATTCCATTCCTGATAAATATATCGCTGTTGTTTTTGTGAATGGTGACGATCCGGGAGCTTTCCTTCAAAATGAAAAGAGTATTTCTGACCTGAAGGATTATCTGATGGATATGATCAATTTATATATAAAAGATTTTGGCGGTTGTATATCTTCAGTTGAACAGATTAAACCCGGTGGGTTAACAAAAGGCTTTTATATTAATCCTTTTGGCACAGTGATGCCGTCAACCGGTAAAATAAAAACACAACTTCACAAAAATCCTTACAGGTTAAATAATCTTTTTGTTACAGGTGCAGACCTCTTTATTCCGGGTGTAACAGCTTCGATTATGTCGGGAATTACTACTGTGGGTGTGGCTTTTGGGTCTTATCGATTTTTCCGGTTCTTCCGCTATTTGAAGCAACAGGCAAATAAAAAAGTGAAGATAAAAATCAAACCGTTAAAGGTAAAAAGATTTTAATTTTAGGAGTAAAGTAGAGAAGAAATAAGGTTCTTTTCAGGGAATCCTCTCTTCTCTACTTCACAAAAACTTTTAGTTATCTGCCGAGTTCGTCGAGATAATCTTTTTTCTTCAGAAGTTCTTCTTCTGTTTCTACATGATTTGGATCAGGCAGGCAGCAGTCAACCGGACATACAGCAGCGCACTGAGGTTCATCATGGAATCCTTTGCACTCGGTACATTTATCGGGTGAGATATAATAAAAATCTGCTGAAAAGAATCCATCAGCACCTGAAGGCGCAGCCGCTCCTTCACCATAAGTTTTTCCTGCGAGCTCCCACTCTCTACCACCTTCATAGATTGCAGTATTGGGACATTCAGGTTCACAAGCTCCACAATTGATACAATCAGTCGTGATAAATATTGCCATAGTTATTTCTCCAATTTTTCAAATATTTAAATCAGAATTTAAAGTCTTAAAATAAATATTTTTGATAAAAGAACAATGAGTTGAAAAATTTTAATTGTAATAGACAAGATTAATCAAATTTTTTGTTTCAATCAATAGATAAGAAGAGTATTACTTCGATTTTGTTTATTTTTAAACGATTAAATGAAGAAATTATGAAGAATGTCCTCGTCACTTTTGAAGTTGACCCAAAGAATCTTGAATACACTCTGGAACTTGTGACCGAATTTGCGGTAAGTATTAAGGAACTTAACCCCGGTTTGGTTTTTTACAAATCATTTACAACTGCTGCAAAACCGACAAGATTTGTCCATCTCCTCTCCTTCAACACCGAAGAAGACTATGTAAACTATCGCAAAAATGTAAAAACCAAAAAATACACGGTTAAACTCCACGCCCTCTCAAAAGTACTCCCTGTCTTCACCGAACTTAATGAAGTGGTAAGTGTTGAGAATGCAATAATCCAATAAAGCTTATTGGCCCGCAGATGATACGGATTATCCCCGAAGGGGATTTGATATTCGTAGCCGAAATGGTCACCCACAAACCCTGATTATCCCCGAAGGGGATTTGATATTCGGAGCCCAAATGGTCACCCCAAAACCCTGATTATCCCCGAGGGGGGGAAATCATGTGCTACGAATATTTAACTCCTCCGGAGTATGGAGGGACAGGGAGAATGATCATGTGCTACGAATATTTAACTCCTCCGGAGTAAAAAAGGTCACACCCAACTCTAAATTATCCCCGAAGCGGTACTAAAAAATTAATACATAATACCTAATATTTAATACCTAATACTTAATACCTACTTTGTCTTCACTCTTTCCACAAAGAAATAAGTCCCAATCGATATTACAAGCAGAATCAAGGTTCCGCCAAACTCGGGGGTGAACACTTCTGAAAAGCCTTTGAAGGAATTAAAAAATTCCTGCAGGAACGAAAGATCAATTTTTGAAAAGTCCAATAAAGGCTTTTGATCTTTTGGACTAAGGTTTTTACCAACTTCAAATGCATATCCAAATAGAACCAGTAACATCGCGGTTAAACCAATCAACATCCCGATAAAAAACTTTTTACCCCCTGCAGAAGGTTTTACGACCCGGGTGATTCTTTTTAATACCATCATGTTAAGAGTCGGGGGTGCCTCTTCAATATCAATTTGTCGAAATGAATTGTGAGCTTTCTGCAAAAGTGAATATTCCACCTCACACACTTTACACTCTGAAATGTGGTGTAAAAATTCCCGGCGAGTGGAATCATCCACTTCACCATCGATCATCTTATTGAAAAATTCGTCATTATAATGTTTCATCTGAGTTCATCTTCAAGATTGTTTTCTTTAATCAATTTTTTTAATGCGGTGCGCGACCTGTGCAAAAGCACTTTCACATTTGGTACACCGGTATTTAATATCACCGAAATCTCCTCACAACTCATTTCCTCTAAATAAAAGAGGTTGATCACAGCAGCATAATTTGGCGGCAGCTTCTCAATAACTTTGTTGAGGAGTTCTTTTTCCTCTTTTTTCCGTCCTGAAGTGTCGGCATCAGGATCTTCAAAATCGAGTTCTTCCCCTATTGATAACATCATCTCCTCGATCTGCCTCTTTTTCATCCCCAGTCTCGAGAGGGTTGTATTATATACTATACGGTAAAACCAGGTTGAAAATAATGAATCCCCTTTAAATGACTTTAGATTATTGTAGGCTTTAACAAAACAATCCTGCAACACTTCCTCAGCATCCATCCTGTTTTTCAACATTCTGAATATCATCGAGAAGGCTTTGTGTTTATATCGATCGATCAGAAGTGAGTAGTCAGATACATTTCCTCTTCTCACCGATTCAATTATTTCCAGGTCGTCTAATTTTGCCATACAATTCTTTAGACCGGAGAGATTTGAAAATGGTTACATCTTAATGATAAATAAATTTTCATAAATGCAATAATACAAATTTGGAAATATTTTTCGATACCGGTGTAACCTTTTTCTTAAGCCCCATGTCTGAAGTTACAGAAGCAATTAACAATTTTGGAGAAATACAATGCCATTCGAATTTCTGATACCCATCGTAATTTTCATTGTTACCGGTGCGGTAATAATAACATTCATGTTTTTCAAATCGAGAGAGACGGAAATCATCCTCGCGAAGGATTTTACCGCTGAAGAACTAAAACTCCTCCTTAATCCAGGAGGCAAGAAAAAAGGTATACTGGTTGTCCTTGGAATAATTACAGCGTCGTTTGGACTTGGGATGTTAACGGGTACAATAGTGAAGAACATTACGGGTGAAAATGATTATACCCCTTTATCATGTTCACTTTGTTGGTTTGGGACTTATAACATCTTTTTATGTGAGAGAAAAAGTGAATAAAAAGGAAGGAGAATAAAATGGAAGAGATATTAGTTCCTATTGTCCTTTTTATGGTGATTGGAGCAACAATAATTACAGCAGTGATTTTTCGATTCCTTGAAAAGAAAAAACTTCTTGAAAAAGATTTACCTGCCGATGATCTTTATAATCTGATGGGTGTGAATAGAGAAGTAAGAAAATCGTACTGGCTCGCCGTATCAGGCACAATTATGATCTTCTTTAGTGTGGGACTTGGTGCAGGTTTTTGGCTCGACAAGCTGACAAACGAAGACCCCCTCGTAGCAGTCGCTATCTCCCTGTTCACCGGAATTGGACTCATAACAGCGCACTACTACCGCAGCCACCTTGTTAACAAAGAGCTTAGGTAATGCAGTAATGCAGTAATCCAATAATGCAGTAATTTTGCGAAACAGGGATCATGGGAGCAAAGGATTAGGCGGATTATCGTGGAGAAATTTCAATCGTAATCCTCCCCTCTCATTTTAGGAGAGGGGTCGGGGGTGAGGTCCTATCTCGCAGATTAAACGGAGTTTCGCAGAGGGAGATTTTTATTACCTCCCTCTGTGTCCTCTGTGGGCTCTGTGGTTTTCTCCCTCCGACAAGTCGGAGTTAAAAATTTGCGTTCTTTGCGGTCTTCGCGGTTTAAATTAAAACCCTACATCTCATGAGATTCGAGCCATCTTTCAACATCTATCGCTGCCATACAGCCTGATCCTGCAGCAGTAACCGCCTGACGGTAGGTTTTATCAGACACATCACCGGCGGCAAAAACACCTTCGATATTGGTATAGGTTGATCCGGGTTTTACGATCAAATAACCACTTTCGTCTGTATCAAGGACACCTTTAAACAAACTTGTATTTGGCTGATGGCCAATCGCCATAAAAACGCCTTCACATTCATGAAGGGTTTTTTCACCCGTCAGGACATTTTTTAACACGGCTCCGGTGACAAGTTTTTTGTTCCCTTCTTCGGTACCAACAACTTCATCTATAACCGAATTAAGTGCAAATTTTATCTTTGGGTTCTTTTTGGCTCTGTCCACCATGATTTTAGAACCTCTGAATTCATCGCGTCTGTGTACGACCAAAACTTCAGAAGCAAATCTTGTGAGATATGTAGCCTCTTCAAGTGCGGTATCTCCACCTCCAACTACTATAACTCTCTGATTTCTGTAGAAAAATCCGTCGCAAGTGGCACAGGCAGAAACGCCGTAACCCATAAATTTGGTTTCGGAGGGAATTCCCAGAAGTTTTGCAGAAGCACCGGTTGAAATTATCAACGCATCGGCGGTGTATGTGTCATCATAACTTTTTACAGTAAAAGGTCTTTTTGAGAGGTCAACTTCAGTTACTTCCTGATAGATCGACTCTGCTCCAAATCTGTGAGCTTGTTTTCTCATCACATCCATCAGTTCAGGACCTTGAATTCCATGTTCAAAACCGGGGAAGTTTTCAACTTCGGTGGTAATGGTTAATTGTCCACCAGGTTGCATTCCCTCAAAGATCATTGGAGCAAGGTTTGCTCTTCCTGTATAAACTGCAGCGGTGAATCCCGCGGGACCTGATCCGATAATAATTACTTTTTTATGTTTTGTGTTAGTTTCAGACATTTTTATCTCCAAAATTTAAATTTTATATCCGTTTGATGCAAAAAATATATATAATGATTCAAAATTACGACAAAATGGACAAATCAGAGTAATCGCTCCACAATCTCATCACAAACAAGAAATCCGTCTCTTGTCAATTTTAACATATCTCCATCAATCACCATTTTCCCGGCAACAACCAGTTGGGATATGATCTGTTTACGCTCTATATACCACCCCTCGCTGCCAATCCCCAACAGTTCCGGGTCATTATCTCCTCTTTTAAATTTTAAGCCCCTGCTCCTTAAACCAAGCATAATATACTCCTCATACAAATCGTGTTTTGTCAGTTCTTCACTCCCTGCGATTGCATGATTTTTGTTCATAACAGCCGTATTATAGATTGTAAGAGCCGAAAAATTCCACCATCGTTTGCCCTCCATGTATGAATGTGCCGAGGTACCAAAAGAGAGATAATTTAGACAATCCCAATAAATCTGATTGTGTTTACACTCAAAACCGGGTTTACAATAGTTTGAAACTTCGTAGTGCTCAAATCCCTTCTCAGCAAGAAAATCCATCGTGTTTTCATAAAGCTGGGAATCAATCTCCACATCCTGCATCTCCACTTCCCCTTTGAGCACCATTTTGTTCAGAATCGTCCCCTTCTCAAGAATCAGACTGTAGGCTGAAATATGGGTAATCGGCAGACTTGTGGCGATTTCGAGGTTCTTTTTCCATTTTCTTTTTGTTTGACCGGGAAGATTAAATATCAGATCGATTGAAATATCCCTGAAACCCGCTTCATAAGCATCATGAACAGTCTGAACCGCAGCATCGCCTGTGTGAATCCTGGTAAGAAATTTTAGGTCCTTTTGTCAAACGATTGGATTCCGATACTTATTCTGTTGATCCCCTGTTCTCTGAACCTTTTAATTTTTCAAAGAAACAGTACCGGGGTTGGTTCCATCGTTATTTCGGCATCTTCAGAAATCTGAAATTTCTCTTTTAAGTGTGAAATTATACTGCCGAGATACTCGGTTCCATGAGAGAAGGGTGCCCCCTCCAAAATAGATGGTTTTAAATTGATGGAAGTTGAATAAATGGAGGAAAATGATTGATCTCATTTAAGAGATTTTTGAGGTAAATTGTTTTGTTGTCATCTTTGATGATCGAATAAAAATCGCAGTAGATACATTTGTGGTCACAGAACGGGATGTGAACATATAACCCTGCATCCTGTTTCATCTTAACTGAAGAGACCTTCACCTGCCATTAGTTCTTTGGCACTTTTGAGTGAGGCACCCGTTATTTCCGCTCCACTGATAAGTTTTGCAATTTCATTTACTTTTTCTGATTCTCCAAGTCTGTTTACATGAGTTGAAGTGCTCCCCTCATTTTCAATTTTAACAACTGAAAAATGAAGGTCGGAGAAAGCAGCAATCTGAGGCAAATGTGTAATTGCTATAATTTGATGAAAATTGGAAAGGGTTTTTAACGCAGACCCCACTTTTTGGGCAATCCTGCCACTGATTCCGGTATCAATCTCATCAAAAACCAGAACCGGAATTTGATCCATCCCCGCAAGTACTGACTTTAATGAAAGCATTACTCTCGAAACTTCTCCACCGGACGCCACTTTTACCAATGGTTTAGGAAGTTCACCGGCGTTTGTGGAAATGTAAAATTCGACTGTATCAATACCGTCTTTGTTAAATTTAAATCGGTTCCCGTTGAGGGTAACAAAATTGATTTCTTTGCCGCCGGCCTCTTCTTTGGTCATGTTGACCACAAACTTCCCACTTTTTATTCCGAGTTCAGCCAGTTTTTCCCGGATACCATTGGAGAGTTCATCTCTTGATGCTTCTCTTTTTAATGAAAGTTCGTCTGCAATTTTCCCACAAATTTCTCTCTGTTTAATAATTGCAGAGTTAATTCGTGAGAGGTGTTCAGAAAAATTGTCGGCAAGGTCAATTTCTGAATGAATTTTTCTCTCATTTCGATCACAGCTTCAAGTGACCCGCCAAATTTTCGTTTTAATCCATTTATTGCAACCAGCCGTTCACGGCTTAATTCCAGTTTTGAAGGATCAAGATCGATGCCTTTGGTGTAGTCTCTGATTGTGTCGGCACTTCCCTGTATCGCGGCTAATGCTTGATCAAGATCGTCGAGAAAGGGAAGGAATTGTGAGTCAATTTTTGCGAGTGATTCAAGATCTTTTTTTGCTGTGTAAACAAGATCGTAAGCAGAAGTGTCGCCATCATAAAGTTTTGAGAAAGAGGAAGATGTTAACGACATCAGTTTTTCGGCATTTTCAAGGATATTAAGTTCTCTTTCAAGTTCAACATCCTCACCAGGTTGAGGTGAAACCGCATCGATCTCTTTTAAACGAAATGCATAATATTCCCGTTTTTCTTTCAGTTCATCCCGTTTTGATTCAATCTCTTTTTGTTCTGAAAGAAGTTTAATCAGGATATTAAGCTCTTCTGTATATTTTTGTTTAAGCGGATGGGTCTTTGCGAAACTGTCGAGGTAACCGATGTGGTTGTCAACATGGAGAATAGCCTGATGTTCATGTTGTCCGTGGAGGTCAACAAGTCTGTCTCCAATCTCTTTGAGGAGATTAATACTGACAGGTGAATCGTTAATAAATGCCCTGCTGTTTCCCTTAACCGATACCTCTCTGCGGATTACCAGCTCGTCTCCCGGTTCTATCTCGTTTTCAACAAGAATTTCACTGAGTCTTGAATCCGGGGACAATTCCTTTTTGAAAACACCTTCAACCACAGCTTTTGAGGAACCACTTCTTACCGATTCGATATACGCTCTTCCACCAAGAATAAGCCCAAGGGCATCAAGCATTATCGACTTTCCGGCACCCGTTTCTCCCGTAATAATATTGAGTCCGGAACCAAAATTAATGGTTACTTCTTTAATGAGAGCATAATCTTTGATAAAAAGGGAGGACAGCATCTGTTTATTGAAAATCCATTCTTAATGCCATTAAAATGATAAATTCACACGAAGCCAAGAAGAAAAAAAGGTGAAAGAAGTTGATGCCCGGGGCATTTTTCTTTTTGTCTTCTTCTCTTCTCTACTTCGTGTTAATATTTTCCTGAATCGACAGTTTTATCTGTCGTAATACGAAGACAATTCGTGACCGAGGAATTTGAGTATCGATCCAATCACACCCATATCATCCATATACCCAAAAAGCGGAGCAATATCAGGATGGCATCAATTGGTGAAATGAAATAGATAAGCCCTGCAATTACAATGGCTTTTCTATACCACGATACAAAAGGATCAATCATATAGTTGTAAAGTGCAATAATATCCCGAACAAACGAGATTTTGGTACCTGATTCTTCAAGTTTTTCCCCAAATATTGGCGTTTACATACTCGGCACGCTTTTCAAGATCCTCATCATCCTCGAGGAAATCGAAATTATAGTCATCTTCACCATTCCCGTTATCCTTCTGCCCCCCTCATAGGGGACATCATGAAAGTCCAGGTGTTCTTCACCGGTGTAGTCCAGGGTTTTGTCTTTTGTCTCTTCCATGACAACCTCTCTATTATTTAGTTTCCGGTGTATAATGTTTTTCGAACCAATCGTAAACAGTCAGCCACCAGAGTCTTGAGTTCTGTGGTTTTGCAACAAAATGAGTTTCGTCAGGGTAATATAAAATTTACTATCAATTCCCAAGCGCTGAAGTGATGTAAATAATTGAAATGCTTGTTCTTCGGGTACTCTAAAGTCTTTTGCACCGTGAACTACAAGCATTGGGGTCTTACAATTGTGGATAAAACGGTGAGGTGACCATTTTTCATATTCTTTCCTTGCTTCCCAAGGCGTGCCACCAAATTCCCATTCAGGGAACCACAATTGTTCTGTTGTGCCAAACATACTCTCAAGATTAAAGACACCTGCGTGTGAAACGAGGGCTTTAAACTTGTTAGTGTGTCCTGCAATCCAGTTGATCATATATCCACCGTAGGAGGCTCCCGCAGCAAAAATATTATTTTTATCAACATACTTAAATGATTTCACAGAGTAATCATAAACATTCATCAGGTCGGTATAAACCTTCCCACCCCAGTCTTTGGATATTTCGTCAGTGAATTTTTGTCCATATCCCGTGCTTCCTCTTGGATTTGGTGCTATAACCACATATCCACCTGCTGCAAACATCTGAAGATTCCAGCGATAATGGAAGTCATCGTTCCAATTACCCTGTGGTCCTCCGTGAATGAGGAAAATAACGGGATATTTAATTTTTGGATCAAAATTTGCAGGTTTTACCAATATTGATTGAACTTGAGTTCCACCTGCACCTTTTGTGGTGAAAGTTTCAATATCGTTCATCGCCAATTGATTTAATCTTTGCTGATTTACATAAGAGATACGGGTAAGATCTGAACCATCAACATTTGCACTGTATATCTCATAAGGCATGGTTGATGCCTGTTTCCTGAAGAAGAATTTTTTACCGTCTGCGGTGATATTCAGGTCTGCAATATTGTGTCCTTTAATCAGGGTTGTCACTTTTGCAGAAGTTACATCAACAGCATAAACCTGATTGTGCACCTCATGTGACGCTATGAAGTAAATAAATTTACTGTCAGGTGACCAAAGCAGATTGTCGGCACTAAGATCAACCGATTTGGAGATATCACTCTGCGCTCCGGTTTGTCTGTTGTGAAGGATTATCCTCTTTTTATCAGCTTCAAATCCTTTTCTTTCCATCGAAGAAAAAGCGATATATTTACCGTCAGGTGAATAAACAGGTTCACAATCGTTTCCTTCACCTTTGGAAATCTTTACATGAGTTGGTGATCCTCCCTTAAGCACGGGACCGAGATCAATTGTCCAAACATCGTTATTTGTACTGATTGCAAGCATTTTATCTTTGTTTGCAGTAAAACAACCTCTTTGCCATCAGGAGAAAAACCAAAATCATTTTCAGAACCAAGAGCTACCGGTGGCACATCATAATAAGCACCCGGAGTCAGTTCATAATCTTTTTTGGCGGCAATATCCAAAAGGAATAAAAGACTTCTTTTTCGCCTCTCCATCTGTTAAAATCGCGGTAGTAGAGTTCTGTAAAAATGGAGGCTTTAACTTTGCTCTCGTCCAGTTTTTTATCCTTCGTTTCGTTACACTCATTTCCGAGTCCACACTGAGGATAAACTGAAGAAGTGAAAAGGATATATTTTCCGTCAGGTGAAAATTTGAATGAATTTACACCCGATACATAATCGGTTAATTTTTCGTCACCCGTTCCGTCAGGATTACAAATCCAGATCTGGTCGTTGAGCAGGTATGCAAGTTTGTTGAGTGCAGGAACATAAACAGGTGAACCCTCTTCCTTTTCACTCGTTTTTATCCCTTTAAGGCTTGATCCGTCAGAGTTGATCACAGAAATGTTGCCATTTCCTTTGTTTAGCTCCATGCTGTAAACGGAAGAAGTGAAGAATACCTTATTACCATCGGGGGTTATGGAAATTTTGTTTATTCTTTCCATCGCCCAAAGATCGTCGATAGTCATCAGTCGTTTTTGCTGTGGCATAAGCATTGTACTCATAAATAATATGAAGAGAAAAGTCCTCAAGGGGCACCTCAATAGCTTTTTAAAAAAGTGTTTTCTAAATGAAAATTTACGAAATTTTAGGTTAATCCTGCGGGGAATTTTCCCGGGATTATTTGTTGAGGGGTTGAATCGTGAACATATCATGCTACATATTCCGGGAACACAAAAATGACTGAAGGGGTACAAAGATTAAATATCAAACAGTCATTATATTTGTGTTGTGGATATAACGAATTTTCGATGGTATATTTTTTTAATTTCTACAGCGGATAGGGAAAAATCCTAAAAAATATTTTAGAAAATCGAAGTTGTGGTGTGTATTTAAATATTTTTGCTTATTTATTTGTGAGTCATTTTTTTTAATTTATTGTAATGTTTTTCAAAAAAGAGCACAGGAAATAAAAAGGAGAATCTTATATGCCCTTAATGGATGATTCAGAGTTGCTTAAACTGGAGATATCTGAAAACGAAAATCCTTTTTTTGGATTAGCCGGAGATATTATGGCTTCACCCGGGAAAGGAAACCCTGACGATGATCTCAGTGATGAGGACTTTGATGAAGAGGATTTTGATGACGAAGACCTCGATGATGATGTTGATAGTGAAGATGACGATCTGACCAAAGATTTTGACGAGACCGACCTTGAAGAGTATCTCGAAGATTTTGAGGATAATGATCTGTTTGAAGAGGACGATTATGATCTGGACGATGATGAAGATGATTTTGACGATGACGATTTTGATGATGATTTTGGGGATGGAACCACAGACCCAAAGATTGATGACGACGACGATCTTTAATTATTAATTCGCCAAAAAATATAATATAAAAATTTATAAACGGGGACTGTCTGAAAACAGACAGCCCGTTTTAGAATTTCAGGGTTCTTCTTTTCTACTCTCCCAAATACTTCCCGGGGAGCAGGTAGTTTTTCACATAATCACTTACCCCCCTCTTCAAGAGTAAACAGACTTTCAGAATACCCGGCATTTCTTAGCTTTTTCAGATCTGCCTCTGTAAAATATTGATATTTGGGTGATAGATGCTCGGGCATATCGATATACTCAATCTTTGAATCCATTTCAAGGGCATCAAAAATTGAGTACACAAGATCGTTCCAGGTTCTGGCTTTCCCCTGCCCCAAATTGAATAAACCATTGATGTCTCTATTCCTTGCGAGAAACAGAGTCATTTTTACCGCATCTTTTACATAAACAAAATCCCTCATCTGCTCACCATCTTTATAATCAGGATGAAGAGATTTGAAGAGGGTTACTCTGCCGGTAGATTGTATCTGTCCATAAGCTTTATGAACAACACTCCGCATGTCCCCCCTTGTGTGCTTCATTTGGACCATAAACATTAAAATATTTTACTCCGGCGATCGATTTTAATGCCCCGGTAAGATAAGCCCACTGATCCATCATGTTTTTTGAATAACCGTACATATTGAGTGGTTTTATATTCAGACAGTTATCATCGGTGTCTTCAAATCCAAGTGAGCCATCTCCATAAGTTGCAGCCGACGATGCATAAACGAACCTTATCCCCTTAACGAGAGAATAATCGGCAAGTAATTTTGTATATCGATAGTTGTTTTCAACAAGATGATCGGCATCCTTTTCAGTAGTCGATGAGTTTGCTCCCATGTGTATAATGAAAGGAACTTCACCAAAATTAGTCCCCATCTCAATTAATGAGAGAAATTCTTTTTTATCGATAAAGTCGATATACTTTAAATTTACGAGGTTTTTCCACTTTTCATCACTGCCAAGAGAGTCAACCAGGATAATATCATTTATTCCTTCTTGATTCAATTGCCAGACAATTGCACTGCCAATGAATCCCGCCGCTCCTGTAATAATAATCATCGGATTCCTATTATCTTTGTTATTTGTAATTAGAAGATTTAAATTTGTAAATGTATTTAAACGAATTGATTAAAAAAAATCAAATACTTGACACAAGTCCACAAAAATAGAACAAATGAACGACACTAAAACTATACTTGAAAATCTCCTTCGTGAAAGGATACTCGTCCTTGATGGAGCCATGGGCACCATGGTTCAGCGCTTTAACCTTACGGAAGAGGACTTCCGGGGAGAAAAATTCAAAGACTACCCTTCTGACCTGAAGGGGAATAACGATCTGCTCTCGGTTACCAAACCTGAAGTGATAAAAGAAATTCACAGACAGTATTTACAGGCCGGTGCTGATATTATCGAAACCAACACTTTCAGTGGCACATATCTTGCACAAGCAGATTACCATCTCGAAAGTGAAGTTTATAACATTAACTATCAGTCAGCATTAATTGCAAAAGAAGTAACTGCAGAGTTTAACATCCCGGGGAATAAAAAACCAAGATTTGTTGCAGGTGCTTTGGGACCAACAAACAAGTCACTCTCCCTTTCTCCCGATGTAAATGATCCCGGTTACCGTGCAGTTACTTTCCAGGAAGTTGCCAACGCCTACGCAGAACAATTGAGGGGTCTGATCGATGGTGGAGTGGATATCATCCTCATCGAAACAATTTTTGATACTCTAAATTCCAAGGCAGCGATCTTTGCAGTCGAGGAAGTATTTACTGAGAAGAATGTATCACTCCCGTGATGATCTCAGGTACCATAGTTGACCTTAGTGGAAGAAACCTTTCGGGACAAACAGCAGAGGCATTTTTAATTTCGATAAGCCATTGCAGAAATCTTGTGAGTGTGGGCTTAAACTGTGCTCTCGGGGCAACTCAAATGAGACCATTCCTGAAAGAGATTGCTGATAAATGTCCATATTTCGTTAGTGTTTATCCAAATGCGGGGCTTCCAAATGAATTTGGAGGTTATGATGAAACTCCCGATTCGATGGCAGAAGTATTAAAAGAATTTGCATCTGAAAATATGTTCAATGTTGTGGGTGGCTGTTGTGGAACGACCCCCGATCATATTAAAATTATTTCAGAAATGGTGGCAACTGTTGAACCACGGGTAAGACCGGACCTTCCAAACTATTTAAGAATAAGTGGTTTTGAACCACTCGTAATTCATCCTCAAACAAATTTTGTGAATATTGGTGAGAGAACAAATGTTGCCGGTTCAAGAAAGTTTGCAAAACTTATCCTTGCCGGTAATTATGAAGAAGCACTCTCCATAGCACGAGACCAGGTGGAAGGTGGCGCTCAGGTTCTTGATGTAAACATGGATGAGGGGATGCTCGATTCAGAAGCAGCCATGACAAAATTCCTGAACCTAATGGGGTCTGAACCCGATATTGCCAAACTCCCGGTAATGATCGATTCATCAAAATGGAGCGTTCTCGAAGCAGGCCTCAGATGCCTTCAGGGGAAATCGATAGTTAACTCTATCAGCCTTAAAGAAGGTGAAGATGTTTTCAGAGAGCATGCAAAAAAAGTTATGCAATATGGCGCTGCTGTAATTGTGATGGCTTTTGACGAGAATGGGCAGGCAGATACATTTGAACGAAAAATTGAGATCTGTTCCCGTGCTTACAAAATATTGACTGAAGAGTTGGGATTCCCTGCTGAGGATATCATATTCGATCCAAATATAGTTACTGTCGCAACAGGAATGGATGAACACAACAATTACTGTGTTGACTATCTTGAAGCCACTCGCTGGATAAAAGAAAATCTGCCCTATGCTAAAATCAGCGGCGGAGTTTCAAATGTTTCGTTCTCCTTCCGCGGAAATGATGTTGTAAGAGAGGCGATGCATTCGGCATTTTTATACCATGCGATAAAAGCAGGTATGGATATGGGAATTGTTAATGCAGGACAGCTCGAAGTTTATGAAGAGATCGACAAAGAATTGTTGGTACTTGTTGAAGATGTGCTCTTAAACAGAAGAAATGATGCAACCGAACGCTTGATCAATTTTGCCGAACATGTAAAAAGCAAAGATAAAGCGGAAGTTAAAACTGAAAGCTGGAGAGAGACTTCTGTTGAAGAAAGACTTAAATATGCTCTCTTAAAAGGTATCGTTGATTATATCGATCAGGATACCGAAGAAGCACGATTAAAATATGCAGCGCCGATCAGTGTAATTGAGGGTCCGTTAATGGATGGAATGAATCTTGTGGGTGACCTCTTTGGTGCCGGAAAGATGTTCCTGCCTCAGGTTGTTAAGTCAGCGCGTGTGATGAAAAAATCAGTCGCTATCTTAATCCCCTATATCGAAGCTGAAAAGTTGAAAAACCCCGGTTCTCAACAGAGTGCAGGTAAAATTTTGATGGCAACCGTTAAAGGTGATGTTCACGATATCGGAAAAAATATTGTTGGTGTGGTTCTTGGCTGTAATAATTTTGAAGTGATTGATCTTGGGGTGATGTGCTCTGCCGAAAAGATTCTTGATACTGCAATCAAAGAAAATGTTGATATTATTGGATTGAGTGGACTTATTACTCCGTCGCTGGATGAAATGGTGAGTGTTGCCAAAGAGATGGAAAGAAGAAAAATGACAATCCCTCTCCTGATTGGTGGTGCCACTACTTCACGAGTTCACACAGCAGTTAAAATTGCTCAAAATTATTCTGCTCCCGTGGTTCATGTGCTTGATGCTTCAAGAAGTGTCCCGGTTGCAGCAAAATTGATCAACCGCGAAACTGCTCCTGTTTTTGCCGCTGAGATTAAAGCTGAATATGATAAAGTCCGCGAAGATCACAGGAAAAAACAGAGTGTTAAAGATTTTGTAACTCTGCAGCAGGCTCGTAAAAACAGATTTAATCCCGGTTGGGAAAACTATACTCCACCAGTTCCAAATAAAACCGGAGTTTTTGAGTACAATTCAGTACCACTTGAGAATCTGGTTGGTTACATCGATTGGACTCCATTTTTCCAGGCTTGGGAGTTGAAGGGTAAATATCCTGAGATTTTTGAGACAGCAAAATATGGCTCTGAAGCGAAAAAACTTTTTGAAGATGCAAATTCGATCCTCAAAAAGATGGTTGATGAGAAATTGATAAAAGCGAATGGCATTGTTGGCATTTTCCCTGCTAATAGTGTAAACTATGATGATGTTGAATTGTATGTTGATGAGGAGAGACGTGGTCTGCTTACAGAGTTACACTTCCTCAGGCAGCAGGCTATCAAAGCATCAGGATTGCCAAATCATTGCCTTGCAGATTTTATCGCTCCTAAAGAGTCGGGTAAAAAAGATTATATCGGACTTTTTGCAGTAACCGCCGGTATTGGTGTTGATGATCTCGTAAAACATTACGAAGGTGACAACGATGATTATTCAGCAATTATGGTTAAGGCTCTTGCCGACAGGCTGGCGGAAGCATTTGCTGAATATTTACATAAAGAGGTGAGAATAAATCTCTGGGGTTATGCAGCAGATGAGAAATTATCGAACGATGACCTCATAGGTGAAAATTACACCGGAATTCGTCCTGCACCGGGTTATCCTGCATGTCCGGATCATTCTGAAAAGATTACTCTTTTTGATTTGATGAAAGTGACTGAAAAAACCGGAATCACTCTTACTGAAAATCTTGCGATGTATCCAACTGCTGCGGTATGTGGGATTTACTTCTCACATCCTGATTCAAAGTATTTCACAACCGGAAAACTGAATAAGGATCAGGTGCTCGACTACCACAGAAGAAAAGGGATGAGCCTCGATGAAATCGAGAGATGGCTCCGTCCTGTGTTAAATTATGATGAGGGCGATTAGGAGAACTTTAGAACGAGAGAACTTGAGTACCTGAGTACTTGAGTTCTCCGCTAATTTCTCACTCCGTGACTCTGTGACTTCTCAATTAACCGTAATCATCATTAACGAAATATCGTCAGCTTCAGGATTATTGTCTGAATAAGCTCTCATGTTGGTGCGGATGGTCTCGTTTAGTGACTCTTTATCCAAATGTTTATATTGTTCCAACCATTCAACCATCATTTCAGTAACCTTACCATCCCCGATATCAAAACATTCACAAAAACCGTCTGAATATACATAAACAATATCACCGGGCTCCAGTTTTACAACAGCTTTTTCATATTCTGAATGGTCAAACATTCCGATCGGGATACTGCTAAGATCAACAACAGTAGGCGGTTTATCTTTGTGAACAATGATCACCGGGGGGTGCCCTCCCAAACTGAATTCCATCTCTCTTGTGGCTTTGTTGTACTTCCCATAAACCATGGTGAAATACTGCATCACTTCGAGTCCCATTTCGAAGAGTTTATTCAGTTCCGTAAGGACCCTGTCGGGTGGAGTGTTTATGAACGCTCCGTCCTCTTCCGAAAAAATCTTCACAAGTCCGCGGGATTCGCCTTGTTCAACACTTAAAAACTTGCTTAAAGTGAATGACAACATTGCTGAGGAAACACCATGCCCTGAAACATCAAGCAGATAAAACCCTGTGTTCTCATCATCAAGTTCAAAATAATTAAAAATATCACCGGCAACAAAAAGTGAGGGCATGAAAATAGACTCAAAACAAAGATCGTCTATCCGTTGAAATGGTTGTGGTAAAAGACTTTTTTGCAAATCTGCGGCAGCGTTTAAGTCTTTTTCAAGTCGGTCATTATAGGTTTTTAATTTGTGATTTTTTTCTTCGAGATCGTTCTGCAGCCGGATTATTCTTTCACCGGCTCTAATTCTTACATTCAACTCCTGGTTGTTAAATGGTTTGGAAATAAAGTCATCAGCGCCGGCTTCCATCCCTTCCACGAGTTCCTGTTTTTCATTTTTTGCAGTGAGTAGAATAATATAAATATACCTGTTGAGATCAGTTTCTCTTATTTTTTTGCAGAGTTCAATACCACTAAGGTTGGGCATTTCCCAGTCTGTGATCACAAGGGAGATATTGGAATTTACGAGGGCCTCCCATGCCAGGGCGCCATCTTCGGTGGTTATTACTTCGTGTCCAAGTTTTTTTATGATGGATTTTAGAAGTAGTCTGGTTTCAAGCAGATCATCTGCAACCAAAATTTCCATATATTAACTCCTCAAAAGGCTAAAAAAATAGTAAATTATTTCCCGGATTGACTTTTCTTAATCTCTTTCATGGCTTCATTTGAATAGAAATCAAGTGAGTCGAGTAATACCGGAATCTTCCCTTCAGGGTCGTTGACTTGTGCAAGTTTTTCAATTTGAGGAATAACTCCATCAAGCTCTTTTATTCCCATATAAGAAAGAGAGGGCTTAAACTTGTGTGCAACTTTCTTGAACTCCTCCCAATCCTTGGAATTATAAAGTGATCTTAGATTCTCTAAAACTTCCGGTGTTTTTTCTGCAAATAAATTCATCATTTCATTTATAATGTCTTCGTCACTACCCGTCAGTTCGTTTAAGTAGTCAAGACGAATATATTTAAATTTTGCATCCTCATGCACAGAAACCTCATTCGTTTTTTCGGTTAACACATTTTTCTCTGTTGTTATAACATCTCTCCCCACAAGATTAAAAATCTTTTTTTGAAGTTCCACGGGTTTAACCGGTTTGCTGATATAGTCATTCATTCCGCTTGTGTAAACTCTGTCTTTTGACTCTATCATTGCTGATGCTGTAAAAGCGAGAATTGGTATATCCTTTTTGGGGAATGGGAAATCAAGTCTGATGGCTTCGGATGTTTCAAATCCATTCATAACAGGCATCGACAAATCCATCAAAATTATGTCAAAATCTTCATTTTTATACAACACAATTGCCAGTTTACCGTTGGCTGCGACCATGTAAGTGCAGGTCGCCACCAGTTGATTCATCTCATTGTCCTCAACAACAAGCACTCTCAAACCGGTTAAGTCTTTATGCGAATGGGTAGCCTCCTCCAAAATATCGCTCCCCAAAATGAGGTCATCTCTGTTGGATACTCTAAACGGCATTTGCACAACAAATTCAGAACCAGCTCCCTCTGTGCTTGTTACAAAAATCTGCCCACCCTGTTTTTCAACGAGTGATCGGACAATTGCAAGCCCAAGACCGGTGCCCATTTTGGCGCGTCTGTCCCTGCTTTTTACCTGTTCGAAAGAATCAAATATTTTATTCAGGTATTGTTTTGGAATTCCTATTCCGGTATCGGTTACTTTTATCTCAAGTCTAATCTCTTCAATGTCCTCTGAAAGAACATCAACACTTACAGAAACTCCTCCTTGCTCGGTAAATTTAACAGAATTAGACACCAGATTTAAGAGAATTTGACCAAACCTGACTTGGTCGCCTCTCACCCAAAACGGAACATTATCGGCAATTGTCGCCCCTACTTTAATCCCTTTTTCATCTGCAGAATATCTTACTGACTCAATCACATGATTTACAGACTCCAGGAGTGAAAAATCATCAATTATAAACTCCAACTTGTTGGCTTCAATTTTTGAAAAGTCCAGAATATCATTGATAATTACCAGCAAATTATCGGTTGAATACTTGATTGCCTTAAGGAATTGCACCTGTTCTTCTGAAGGATTCAGTTCGAGAAGCAAGTGAGTAAATCCAAGGACGGCATTCATCGGAGTTCTTATTTCATGACTTATATGTGCCAGAAATTGTTCCTTGGCCTTTGTAGATTCTATCGCAATATTCCTGGCGACTTCAAGCTCCTTGAGTCTTTTTCTTCTCTCAGTTATGTCGCTCAGGGCTACTGTATAATAAACCTCCTCGTTAAATTCCATCCGCGAGACATTAATCTCCACGGGAAATGTTGATCCGTCTCTTCTGACACCCGTGAGTTCAACACTTTGACCCATTATTTCTTTATACATCGAGTCAACATCACCAGTCCAGGTGGCGAGATCAAACATCCCCTCTTTAAAGAGTAACTGAAAATCTTCATGGATGAGAGCCTCTTTGGAATAACCCCAAATTCGCCTGACTTCTTCATTAATTAACATAATTCTGCTGTGACTGTCAAGTAGAATTATTCCATCAGCAATGGTTTCAAGAACAGTCTGGAAAAGACGCCTTGATCGTTCAAGTGAGTCAGTAGCAGCTCTGAGGTCTGTAATATCGAGCCCATAACCGATAAGGTAATCAACTTCTCCCTCACTGTTCAAAATTGGATTGATTACTCTCAGGACTTTTTTCTACTCTCTTTTGAGCCGATTTCCTCTTCAAATTGGAGAGTTTTCCTTGTTTTGATTACTTCCATAAGAGTTTCTTCCCTCTTATTGGCTGAAGCCTGGTCATATCCTCTGTAGGCAAAATATTCAGAGTCGGTCTTTCCAATTATATACTTACGAAGTTCGTCGTTCCTGAGACTCTCAGGATTGATGAATATATAACGCAGATGCCTGTCGAAAACTGCTATCTGACCCGGAAGGTCATTTAGAATTTTTTCATAAAATTGTTTTAACCTGTCAATTTCCGCATTCAAACTTTTTGATTCAGTTATGTCTCTCGCAACTGCATGAAGCCCTAATAGCTTTCCTGCTGAAATATTCAATCTGACATTCTGCCCTACCCATAAAGTATTACCATTTTTGGTTGTCATACGAAATTCCAGATAGGTATTTTCTATTTGCCCGGAAATCTGTTGCAGATAATGCTCTCTTACTTTCGCCTTGTCCTCAGGATGAACAAGTTGAAGGTAGTTCATTTTCATGAGTTCTTCAAGTGAATACCCGCTAAGCTGTTCCCCCTTTGGGTTCACAAATGTAAAATCACCTTTTATGGTAGCACTGTAAATAATATCACTTGCATTTTCAATAATTTGACGGTATTTAAACTCACTCTCCCGTAATTGTCTGTCTGCAGCTTTTCTGGCAGTGATGTCACGGTAAGCCCAGAGGTGACCTTTATAAATTGATTGAACAAAAATTGGAATATAATCTCTCTCGAACAATCTGCCGTCTTTAAGAAGCAATTCCTCGTTCTTAACCAGTTTCCTCTCAACCAACAAACTTTCTATCCCGGTTACAAACTTTTCAGGGTCACAGAAAAGGTTCTTGGACTCCTCTGCTGAATTACTGCAATCCGCTCCGATGAGCATAGCTGGCTCAACAGGGATCGAAAAAAGTTCGCAAAACATTGTGTTAATTGCAATAATTTTTCGTTCCTCATTTTCGACAAGTACCCCGGCATTAAGGTTCATGAGAAGTGCTTCAAGAGTTGAGGAATATTCCTTAATCCTCGAAGCTGTTGCTTTTTCTTTTATGTTCTGAGTAATTCGATTACAATTTAGCGCCATTATCCTTGTGAGAAAGGACGTAAGCAATCTGAATTCCTGATTATAAAAATTGGGATGTTCGCTTACATATCCAACACATCCATAACACTCATCCTGGTGAACTAATGGATAATAAACCCGCGAGTTTACCTTAAATGACCTCTCACTTGAAACCGCAATTTCACTTTCGCCTGAATTGTCATTTACGATAAGTTCTTTACGGTTTTTATTCACCCAACCCGGATGTCGATCCCATGCAGTTTTTTCTGCCTCCAATCTCTCAGATTCTGTGAACCCCTTGGCATGGAGAAGTCGTAGTGAATTTGTATAAGGATCGATCAGATAGAGACCTGTTCTCTCTATATTCCCGTAGTCTTCTACAAAGACATCAAATGCTGAAGCAAATTCTTCAATCGTTGTAGCTGTAGAGAATAATACGGTTACTTCTTCGAGGAGTCTTATTTTTGTATCCATTTTGTGCCGGAAGTTTCGGATTAGATTTTTAAAGATTATTCAATTCCACCCCTAAAATATGTAAAATGGCTTAAAAAGTTGCCGATCTAATCAATAAATTATTTATTTTTACAAAAAAACTTATCAAAATTCGACTAATATCACATTGAAATCTTCCCCGCTCCTGTTATTGCTGTTTATTCTCCTCATTCCCCTGCCGGCAGTTGGACAGGCGGCAACGGCGTACTCTGTGGTGGCGGGTTCCGGTGCAAACAAGGAAGCTGTTGATAAAATTACCTCAAAAGTTATTTCTGCCGGACTTTCTGCTTCAACAATTGATTTCTCGGATGGGAAAAAATCTCTTTTTCGAACATGTTCAGGATATTTTACAAAACAGCAGGATGCAATTAAACACAAGACACAACTGATTGGCTTAACGGGTATAAGAGACGCCTGGATATTAAATATCACCTCTGACATTCTTGGGCTTTTCCCCGGGTCGGATTCAGTAACTGAAGAGGTCCCGGTAAAAACGGAAGAGGTTAAAACAAAAAACCCTCCAGCTAAAGATAAAGAGTCTAAAAACCCTCCGGCGAAAGATAAAGAGTCTAAAAACCCTCCGGCGAAAGATAAAGAGTCTAAAAACCCTCCGGCGAAAGATGAAGAGGCTAAAAATCCTCCGGCGAAAGATAAAGAGTCTAAAAACCCACAAAAAGAACCGGTGAGTGTGCCTCCGGGTGATCTAAATTCCGATAATTTATCAGCCGCTGATATCGATGAGGTAATTCGGATATATAAGGAAATTGTTGTCTCATTGGGAAAAAACAATACTGACCCAATCGAAAAATATATCGACCCTGAGTTGGGAATAATCGAAATCATAGATCCTGAGGGTATCCCCTATCCCATCTATTCATCCAGCCTTAAACAGGCGGTTATGCAAGGGCTGTTCATCTCTACGAGCAAAGGTGATCCGGTAAAAGATTACCTTCCCGAGTTTGATTGTAATTTGGGAATGTGGACCAAAACGGGAAGTTTTATCTCAAAAGTTAAAAAGTACTCGCGTCTGACTTCGATTCTTAAAGATGCAGAGGAGGTAGTGTATATCGACAAAATTCTCCTTAATGCAATCGAGAAAATGGAATACAGGATATCCATCATAATCATCTCTACTGATGAAACACAACTCGGTTTTTTAAAAAAAGAAGGTAGTTTGTATCTCGGAGTTGTCGATAACTCATTTGACTGTGTCGAATAATCAATTATGCAGGTTGTTTTTGAATCAGTTACCAAACTTAAATGTATTCAGGTTCAATAATTTTTATCCTCCAATTCTGAGCAAAAGCAAAGATATTATTAAATTAATAAGGCATTATATTTATTTTTTTTGGATAAATTAAAAATAATCGTTGTTAAATAACTTTCCTTTAACTATTTTGTGCTTCAACCTTTCTATTCTTTTGAGCAGACCGCCCACTCATCATTTTTGGCCTGCTATATTTTAATATAATATTGTAAAAATTTCAAGTTTTCAAAATATCAATTCAATCACCAAACTAAAGAGGTTTCCATGCGGAAATTATTACTTCTTTTTGTTATGGCTGTTTCATTGTCGAATCTTGTTTACACTCAAACAGGTTCTGACTGGAAATGGCTTCACCCATCACCTCAAGGTAACCAATTAAGAGCCATTCAGGCTTTTAGTGGTTCAACATGGTATGCTGTTGGACTCGCCGGCACATTCATGAAAACCACTGATGCAGGTGCCACATGGGAATTTAACCATATGGCTGGTCTGCCATTTGGTACATCAGGTCAGTCATCAAACGCTTATGACCTCCATTTCACAAGTCTGACCAACGGTCTCGTGGTTGGTAGTAGCAGCGGTATTCTTAAAACTACAGATGGCGGTGCTACATGGACCTCCGTTCCTTCAGGGCTCTCTACTGCAACTGTAAGTTTATATGCCATGGATTTTGCTAATGATGGACTGACAGGTTATGCAGTCGGTACCGGTGGTAATGTCACAAAAACCACTGATGCCGGTGCTTCATGGACCCAGCTTACATCGGGTGTCACTACTGCTTTTAACGAAGTCTGGACTAATGATGGAACTACAGTTTTTGTCGCCACTTCAGCAGGTAACCTGAGAAAATCCACTGATGGTGGAGCTACCTGGGCTGCTGTTTTTACCGGTGTCTCTTACACTGTTTATAAGATTGAAGGTGACGGAACCAATTTTATGGCTGCCGGAACAGCAGGTAACGTTAGAGTTTCAACAGATGGTGGTACAACATGGGCAGCCGCAAACACAGGTTTACCAGCTACCAATGTTTACTGGGATATAGACTATTTAAATAGTACATTTTATCTCACAGGACCAAGCTTTAACCTTTACAAATCAACCAACCTTGGTGTTTCATGGGATACTCTTGCATTATTAAATCCCGCTCAGACATGGACTTCAACCTTCTATGCTTCAGTTTTTTCACCAACCGGTGACTCTGTGGTATCAGTTGGTGGTTTTGGTTTGATTCAGTCAAGATATGGAGCTAATGCAACTCCAACCAATCACACCAAACTCCTTAAACCCGGGACATGGAATGATGTTTGGTCATCAGCTCCTGATGAAGTTGTTATCGCAGTTGGCGCACCTACTGTTGCCGGCGTTCAGGATCAGGTTGCCAGATCAACCAATGGAGGCGCAACATGGACTTTAGTTCCAATGCCTGCATACTCCACTGCTGCTTTCTGGAGTATTGATATGCTTAGTGCTACCAATGGTTTTATATCAGGAACTAATAGTGCCATATATAAAACCACCAATGGCGGTGCCTCATGGGATTCTGTTGCTGCAACAGGACTTCCTGCCAGTGCAACATTTAGAAAAATCGACTTTGTTGATGCCAATGTTGGATGGGTTTTTGCAAGTGCTCCAAGTTCTCTCGCAAACTTCATTTTCAAAACCACTGATGGTGGCGCAACCTGGACTGCCCAGTCACACGGTATTTCTGCTGCCAGCGCTGGCCAGGTTTATAACTCTCATATGCGTGATGCTAACAAAGGTGTACTTTTAACATGGGAGCCTGTTCCTTACAGCACCGTTGATGGTGGCTCAACATGGAGAAGAGATACAGTAATTGACGACTTTGGTGGATTCCTCTATGATGTCAAGATGTTGGATGATTCACTCGGTTACATGGTTGGTAGCAGTGGAAGAATATATAAAACCACCAATGGTGGAATTATGTGGGATACACTCTCCAAACCTACCGGTAGTTCTTATTCCTTCCAAACAATGGAAGTTTATTCTGCAACCACTTTTGCTGTGTTTGGTGCAACAGGAACTTTCCTTATCACAACTGATGCGGGAATGACCTGGTCTGTAAAAAACACTTCAGGAGCAACCCTAAACGGTTCGCACTTCTCATGGAATAGTAACAATAACAGTTATGCCTGGTTTGCTGTTGGAGCCAATGGTTACATGTTTAAGAACACACTCACGGTTGTTCCTGTGGAACTTGTTTCGCTCTCTGCTACTGTGGTTGACAATAATGTCAGTCTTAACTGGAAAACTGCTACAGAGCTCAATAACAAAGGCTTCGAAATCGAAAGAAAATCAGGTGAAGGCGCTTGGAATAAAGTTTCTTATCTTTCAGGTAATGGAACATCCACTACAACAAAAGAATATGTTTATACTGATAAAGGTGTAAAATCCGGTAAATATCAGTACAGATTAAAACAAATTGATTTCGACGGTTCATTCAGCTATTCACATGTGATTGAAGTTGAAGTTGGTACACCGATGACATTTGATCTTTCACAGAACTATCCTAATCCTTTTAACCCAAGTACCACCATTTCGTATAAAATTCCTGAAAACGCAACAGTATCCCTCAAGATATTTGATGTAACAGGAACCGAAGTGATGACACTTGTTAACGAAAAACAGGATGCCGGTTCATACACCATTAACTTTGATGCAAAAACATTCGCTTCAGGTATGTACATATATACCATTAAAGCCGGTGATTACACAGCAACAAAGAAAATGATGTTGATGAAATAGATTTTAGGTATTAAGTATCAGGTATTAGGTATTATTCTAATTCTTTTACTGAAATTAAAAAAGGCTGTCTCGATTGAGACAGCCTTTTTTGTTTGAAGGGGAAATTTGATATCGAATATTGGAAGGGGATGGAGGAAATGTTCAAGTGTTCAAATTACTAAAATTTATAGCCCATTGATGCTGTTAACAGACCTTTCATTCCAAAACCCAATCCAAGATGAACTAGAAATTTGTTACCAAATCTTAACCCAATGGGATTAAACTGTAAAAGAGCATTGTCTTATCGAGATTCTCTGATTTATCATCATATTTTGTATTAGTTTTAACGAAACAAGGACCAATCCCAAGATCAAAAAACATCCCAAAATCCTCATTTGGACATATTCATAACGTAGTTCCAACATAGTGGATACAAATGTTGCTTCGGTATTACCGGCAGATCTGGACTGGTAAGAGATATCTTTTACGAGTGACTCATAAGTTATTGAACCTCCAAATGAAAACCGGTGGTTACCATAAAATTGATACCCCAGGCTAACTGCAGGTACCTTGCTTTTTGTATCCGAGCTTGTATAACCAGCCGAGAGATTTGTTAACCAAATATCGATAAATTTACTCACGACCTCAGGTGCACTAAGTGTTCCTATTCCTCCATAAACAAATTGTTTTTTCTCAACTTCCTGAGCTGAAAGCGAATTATAAAAGATTATTACAACCAAAACAACAAAAATAACTGTTTCATGACACTACCTTCATGAAATTAGTAAAAACATCTTCCATAAGATCACAAAATCCCAAATAAAAACCAATAAGATTTTTTATTTAAGTAAAACCAGTTTATGAAATGAGCTTTGAGTGGGATGAATAATATACAGGAAATAAATTCCCGAAGGGTTTTGAGATAAATCGAAACTTGTAAAAGAAATACCCTCCGGAACTGTTTTGTCCAAAGCAGATATCTTTCGACCTGAGACATCAAAAATCTCAAAACGAACTGACTCAGTTTTGTCTGAACTGGTTTTTACAGTAAAGAAGGGGTTAAACGGATTGGGGTAAATATTAGAAATGAAAAAAGTATTGGGAGAAAGAAGTTCTTCATTAATTCCTGTTGGGGATGTTAAAACAAGAGTGATATAATTTTCTGAAAATTTTTCCACTCCACCCTGAGTTTTGGCCAATACCCTGCAAAAATAATTAGCAGAAGGGAGGGAGTCAACTATAAGTATAGTATCGGTTACTTCTTCAGATGCATAATAAAGTGAAGAAAATATTGAATCCAGTCCAAATTCTACAACATACTTTACCTGCTCATAAGGGTTTAATGTTTTTGACTTCTCCCATTTTATCTCAATATTTTTACCGGGTATTGTTCCCGATGAAGTTTTTTGATCATAAAAGGGACCAACGGAAGTTGATTAATCGAACTCTCTAAAATGATCGAAGTATCCGCGTTTACTGAATCTCCAAAAACAAATTTCCAGTAATTACTCTCCTCATATAAAAACAACTTAAAAGCAGCTGTGAGATATTTTTGGGAAAGGTATATTTGGTCGTTGCGGTTGATATACCCATTGGCATCAGTCCAGTCCCAGATGCCGGTATCCATAAACTTGGTATGGTTTCCCCCTTTAATTGTTAAAAGTCCCTTGTTTCGCGGCGTATTATTATACATCGGGATTTGTGTCGTTGCCGGTGGAGTTATCCCGTCATTTTGAGCAGAAATCAGATAAATGATCGATTTTGTTCCATTTATTGTACCAATTATTGACGGGGTTGTTTCTGCAGCGGCAAAAGGAGCTGCTATGGTAATAGTGGTATCATAAATTGTAGAGAGAAGTGAAGCTCCACCTCCCATCGAGTGACCCGATACTCCTTTTTTTGTTGTATCTACAAGATCATAAAATCTGTTCCCCGAAGTTGCAGACATTGCTGTGATATGATTGAGACAAAAGATTAGGTCCCTGCCCAATTCACCATGTTGAGTATCTGAGAATTGTGGAGCTATTACAATGAACCCGTGGGAGGCAAGTTGACGATACAGTGAAAGATAATAACCCGTCTGCATAAAAAATCCATGCCCAAAAGCGACAACAGGATAAGGCCCGCCGGTGGTATCCAAGGGAGCATTTTCTCCATCAGTCAAGGATGGATAATATATCCTGCAGTTCATGCTTCTTCCTTCACGATTAATGGTTTCACTATACCATCCTTGAGGGAATGAACCTCTGCTACCCGGATCAACCTGGGCATAAAAACAACTCTGAACAAGGATCAACATTCCAATCAGGATTTTAATCATTTAGAAACAATCTCACATTTTAATTTATTAAACAATTTAGCGGGAAATGCTTATTTTCGGGAATTATATACAATTACTTCATTAAGATAAAATATTTGTGGTGAATCCACCAACTTTTACTTTTTTTGAACATCTTTTATATTAAGAAAACAAATTTTTTTTATGCAAGATATTCTCGATTTCACGCTTTACTACAACAGATATAAGAAGAAACTCTTCAACTATACCCTCCGGATGACTGGTAACCGGATGGCTACGGAAGATATTCTTCAGACAACCTTCATGAGGTTCTACCAAAATATGGGGAATATCCGCCACGGAGTTGCAATCGAGTTTTGGCTTTTTAAGGTGGTGAGAAATGAGATCTACACCTGGTTGAGATCAAAAAAAAGAGTCTCAGAAAATTATTTGTCAGAGGACATCTCGGAGCTGGCTATCGAATCTGAAGGAAGCGCCGACTCACAACTGATTGAGAGCGAAAAAAAAGAAATTGTATTAAAAGCTGTTAATTCTCTCCTTCCGAACAAAAGGAAGTAATCCTCCTGAAGGAATTCAGCGGGCTTTCTTACGACGAAATTTCTGAAGTTTGTGGAATTGATACAGGGCTTGTCAAAAGCAGACTTTATTCGGCAAGACAAAAACTTATTGCCCAATTGTCCGATAAAATTAATAAATGAGTAATAACATGAACAACAAAACGATTACAGATACAATAAACGCCTGGTTTGATGGCGAGTTAAATAAAAGCGAAGAAGCAAATCTCTTTGCGGTCCTTTCCGTTAATGAAGACGCCCGGGAAACATTCAGGCAACAAAGTGACCTGAAGAACAACTTTTCACTTATAAGTGAAGAATTCCCTGACAAACTGGATGAGCGAATTTTAGGATCTATCCATGAGACCACCACCAAAAAACCAAAAATGTTTGCTCAGTCAAATTTGCCCGCACTTTTTGGTTATGCTCTCTCGATAGTCATGATAATAATCAGTGTTTTCCTGGTAAGTGAGCTCAGGACCAACAGATCAGGATTAAATGACCTCTCTGTTAAGGTAAAAGAACAGGAACAAACTATAAAATTAATGTTCAATGCCTACCCGACAATCGTCGTAAGACCAACGAACAATGCAACAATTCAATAATTAACAAATAATGGAGTTCAAAATGAAAAAGATAATGATGGTTCTACTGCTTCTGGCAGGAATTGTAACCGCACAAGATTTGGCAGTGAAAAGCAAAATCACTCCCGACACAAAAGCGCCGGTAAAACTTGATGTTGAATCACCGGCTGATTCAATTTACCTGGAATGTGACAAAATGCCCGAACCCATTGGTGGATTTGCAGCCATCATGGGGAAAGTGGTATATCCAAAAGAGGCTATGGAAAAAAATATCCAGGGAATGGTTGTCGTTTCAGGTGTAATAAATGAAAAAGGAATCGTAACCTCGGTTAAGGTTGAAAAAAGCCTTGGATATGGTTGTGATGAAGCAGCTATGAAAGCTCTTAAAGAGACCAAATTCACTCCCGGCGAAGACAACGGGAAAATCGTGAAAGTGAGAGTTGCCCTTCCTGTAAAGTTTCAACTGCAATAGGTTAAAAATTACCCAAAAGTAATTAAACAGTCCAATTCATAAAAAAAGTGCCGGGGGGTTTTCCATCTCCCGGCACTTTTCTCTTTTAAAGTTTAGAAGAAAAACTGCTCCAACACAATTTTTCCATCCTTAACCTGATATACGCAGACTTCAACCTCATTCATTCTGGTACCATCTTTAAGAGTGCAATCCATAGACATGGTTAACGCAAAATGAGTACCGCCAATTATCGGATCACCAACTGAAGAACTGTGGAATTCCTGGATCATTTCACTCCATTCTTTCCCCTTTTGATAGATGGCTTCCATTCCTCTTACTTCCCTTACAGGGGCGCCTTCTCCTTCGATGCTCACACAATCTTGAGAGTACAACTCTTTGTAACATGTTTCATAATCGCCTACTCTGCAGAGCTCTACCAGTCTGTTTGCAATTTCTTGAACTGTCATTTTTTTTCTTTCTTTTGTGAATTAAATTGAAATATTATACTCAATTAAAATAATTATTTGAATAGGATAATTAAATTCTACTCTGATGGGTGGTCATATAAAATGATGAACAAATTAAACTTGTTTCATGCTATATTTGTCAAAGAAAAGTAATACTTTAAAAACTCCGGTTAGATATGACACTTAAACATTTTCAAATAATAATATTATTCCTCTTTTTGGTTTAGGGTCAAGTTTTGGCCAGAATTTTAATTTAAAGGGAGCGATAATTGATTCGACCGATGGTTCAGGTCTTCCCGGCGCAAGTATTTCCCTTGATCCGGTAAGAGAGGATCTAAAAACGCTCAACATGCTCTCAGGTATGAATGGCGGGTTTGAGTTTAAACTGTCGGCTCCCGGAAGATATCTACTCACCATTAGTTTCCTTGGCTATCTGGACTTTGTTGATAGTGTAAGAGTGACCGGGAAACAACCTTCTGTAGATCTCGGCAAAATCAAATTAAAAAGATCATCAGTACAAAAAGATGAAGTTGAAATTACCGGAACTGCAATTCCAACCTCACAAAGTGAAGAAACATTAAGTTTTGCTGCAAAAGGATATAAAACAAATCCTGATGCAACAGCCGAAGACCTTATCACAAAACTTCCCGGAGTTCAGCAGGAGCAAGGGACACTAAAAGCTCAAGGCGAAGAAGTTAAAGAAGTATTGGTAGATGGTCAGCCATTTTTTGGAGAAGATCCAACTGTAACACTCAAAAACCTTCCTGCTGATTTGATTGAAAAGATCGAAATATTTGATAAACTTAGCGATCAGGCACGATTTACAGGTTTTGACGATGGTCAAACTTCAAAAACCATCAATATTGTCACCAAACGCGACAGGAGAAACGGTAAGTTCGGAAAACTCTACGGCGGTTATGGTTCCACAGAAAAATTTCAAAGTGGCGGAGTTATAAATTTTTTTGGTGAAGGAAGACGTGTGAGTCTTCTTGGATTGGCAAATAATGTGAACCAGCAGAACTTTTCCCAACAGGATCTTCTTGGCCTCTCGCAGGGGGGTGGAAGTGGAGGTCAAAGAGGTGGATTCCAGGGAAGAGGTGGAGGTCATGGTGGTGGGCACAGTGACGGACACGGAGGTAACGTAGCTAATAATTTCCTCATCGGTGCGATGCAGGGAAATACCAAAACCTATTCATTTGGACTGAATTATCAGGAAAACTGGGCAAAAGATGCCAGTTTAACCGGAAGCTATTTTTTCAACTACATGAATAATAATAATGTTCAGGTGATCGATCGTGACTATTACTCCACTCCCGGAGGTTTACAAAAATATACTGAATCTTCCCTTTCTAACTCAAAAAACTTTAATCACCGAATGAATTTACGGTTTGAGTATAATATTGACTCGATGAATATGATCATGGTAAGACCCCGACTTAGTTTTCAGACAAGTGAATCAGGTAATTCATATTTTGGTGTAAGTTCTTTTGGGAACTCATTAAACAGAGTAAATTCAACAGATAATCTCTCCGGTTCTGATGGAAACGGCTACAATTTTAACAATGAAATGATTTATCGCAAAAGGTTTGTGACTCAAGGCAGAAGTATCTCACTAACTTTGAATAATGGTCTAAGTAGAAACTTCATCAATAGAAACCAGTATTCAATAAACAAGTATGTAGCCGGGAACGGTTCTTCAACCACCGACACAATTGATCAAAAGGGAGACAATTTAGCCAGGGGATATAACTACTCTGCACAAATGGTATATACTGAACCTTTAGGATCGGGACAGTTGCAATTCACCATGACCGCCGGTCTTTCAAATAACTTTAGCGACAGAGAAACCTGGAATTATAACAGTTTTAGCAGTTATTATGATCTGCTTGATTCTATCTCCTCCAACAAGTATGACAATGACTATTATACATATAGAGGCGGGATTGGATACCGGCTCCGGGCTGAAGAAATTTCGCTGAATCTAAGCGTTAACTACCAGATATCTCAATTGAACGGCAGTCAATCATTTCCAACAAATCTTCTTACTAAGAAAAGTTTTTACAATTTTTTACCGTCACTTCGTTTTAACTATAAAATATCCGAATCTCAAAATTTTAGAATATTTTATAATACAAATGTGAATTCACCATCGATTACCCAGTTGCAGAATTATTATGATGTCACAAATCCCCTCTTCATCAAAGCGGGAAATCCTGATTTAAAACAGGAATTTTCACATAGAATGTCAGGTCAGTATATCACGACAGATAAAAGTTCAGGTGCCAATCTCTTTCTGATGCTGTTTTATCAGATTACTAATGATTTTGTTGGCAGTTCATCGTTCACTGCTGTGAATGATACAACCATTGCTGCCGGTGTTCTGCTTAAAAGAGGTTCTCAGTTTTCATATTCAAAAAACTTCGACCAAAGCAAAATTCTCAGAACCATGTTTAGTGGCGGACTGCCCGTCCCATTCCTCAAAAGCAATATTTCTTTGAATGCCGGTTTTACATACCAGACAATCCCCTCTGAGTATCAATCGATAACATCAGAATCAAAGATTTATGCTTTCAATCAGGGAATTACGGTTGCAAGCAATATTAGTGAGGATATCGATTTTAAGGTGACTTACACCCCGTCTTATTACATCTCTAAAAACGAATCACTGCCCGATACCGATGATGAATACTGGGTACACTCGTTAACAGGCGGATTGTTTCTTAATGTGTTTGATCTCTTTTTTATCAGGAGTGATTACGCACTTTATAAGACTGCCGGTATCGTAAACAACGGCGATGTAACCTACAGCCTCTGGAATGCCGGAATTGGCGTTAAATTCCTGGAAAATGACGCTGCAGAGCTGAGATTGGATGTATTTGATATTCTTGATCAGAACCAAAGTTTTTTAAGAACAGCAACTGATATCTATATCGAAAACAAAACAACCCAGGTTCTCAAACAATATTTTATGTTGACTTTCACATACAATCTGAAAGCTTTTTAGATTTTTCGCTAATTCGTGACTTCGTGACTATTTCAGAATAACCAATTTTTTACTGATCTTTATATCGTTTGCCCGAAGAGTGTAAATATAAACTCCGCTTGCAAGATCGCCTGATTCAACCGTTGTTTTGTGTGTTCCGACTGTTCTCTGCTCCTTGAGCAGTTGTTTTACCAATCTTCCGGTTATGTCATATAGTTCAATAGTTACATCTCCCTCTTCTGGAAGAGCATATTCAATGATTGTTGAACTGTTAAACGGATTTGGATAATTTTGTGAAAGAGAAAACGAGACAGGAGTCTTGTTATCATCTCCAATACCGGTAATTGTATCAGGTTTGTAATAAAGTCCATCCAATCTTCCTGCCCATATTTTACCATCGGCAAGATTTAATGAATAACTCACATAACCTGATTGCATGTCATTCCTCCACCATGTAATACCATTGTCGTTGGAATAGTAGATATAGTATCTTGAAGCTTTGGTAAGACAGATAACAATATCATTCCCTTTGACAGAAATTTCACTGTTTTCAATCAATCCGATCCCAAAAGTAAATTTGGTCCATGTTAATCCATTATCAGTGGAAGTATAAACTGCCTGATGAGATGAAGCGACTATTTTATTGCCACTTTTTTCGAATGAATGTACACCATTAACTTCACCATTAAATCCATCGATAGGCATTTCCTGCCAGATGTTTGTGTTTTTTCTGTTTACGTAAAAATAGCCGTTTACTCCCCCACCGGCATAAAGATCACCATCAATGTTTTTGATACAATAGACTGTCCACCCTGTATTCCAGGGGATTCCATCCGAAAAAAGTGTCCAATCCCCGGGATTATTTAATGAATTTTTGTAAACCCCTCCACCGATTGTAGAAACAAATATTTCGTTATCCCTCAATGCAATATCACTTATCTCTTTTGCTCCCAATCCGGTTAGTCCGGATGATCTCTCGTCCCACGAGCCACCCATGTTAGAAGTGAAGAATACTCCTTTGAATGAGGTGCCTATATACATTCCACCATTTACAGGCATTATTGCAGTGATACCAAACTCAACCTCGGGGACAGTTGAGGATTTCCCCCAATTATTTCCTGCATCAAAACTGTAGAATAAAACACTGTCTCCCCCGGCAAGGAGGGTATCACCCGATGACCAGATCGAATAGATTGAACCCGGTGATACAGCCTCAACCTTAAACCATTGACCAAAAGTTGTTCCGAATAAACAAATCATTAAAACTAAAGTTATAGCATAAAAGCGTTTCATGTTAATAAACTCAAAATTTGTGAGGTCGAATTAAGCCATTATCCCAATATTTTAAAACCGGAAAAATGTTTTTGGAAGATAATAATGATAAATGGTTATTATTTTTGAGGGCTATTGTTCTTTCGCCAAGGGGAGAGTAAAAAAGAAAGTGGTCCCCATGCCTGGGTTTTGTTCGGCAGCTATGGTTCCACCATTTTGTTCAACAAAGTCATGACACAAAAGCAGTCCCAATCCGGTTCCTTTTTCGCCAAGCGTACCAATAGTCCTGAGTGATTCATCCATTCGAAAAAGTTTTTTCATATCCTCAGTCGTTATTCCAACTCCATCATCAATAACATTAACAACTGCATAATCGGAGACCAACTCTGATTTTACAATAATCTTTCCTCCCGGTTTAGTGAATTTAACAGCATTTGTGACAAGATTTCGGAGAACCGTTTTGATCATGTTTATGTCTGCAAATACTGTCAACCCGTAAACAAGTTCAACCTCAAGTCTTATGCTCTTGAGAACTGCCTGTGGTCTGTATGTCTCGATGATGGTTTTTATTACATCATTGATGTCAAAACTACTCGGATCAAAAACCATCACCCCTGTTTGTTGTCTCGACCATTCCAGAAGATTTTCCAGCATTTGGAAAGTGTCTTTGGCAACTTGATTAATGTCGTGTAAATACTTCTGTTTTTCATCATTGCCAAGCTCATTAAAATCCTCAATTAAAATGTCAGAAAGACCAATAATACCAAAAAACGGGTTTTTAAGATCATGCGCAATTATTGAGAGAAGTTTATCTTTTGCGGAGTTTATCTCTTTAAGTTCAGTTTGTTTTTTGAGGAGTATATCTTCTTTGATCTTTAATTCGGTGACATCCAAAATGCTGAGAAGTTTCCCTTGTGATTCCTTTTTAGTGTTAGATATACTCAATGAAATAGCACTAAAAAACATCTCATTGTAACTAAATTCCAACTTCTCATTACGATCACTTTCACTTAATCGAACAAGTTCAGGAATAAAATGAAGTTCATCCCTTAAATTCTTTCCGATTAATTCCCTTTCCCCGAAGAATGAAATAAATGTGTTGTTCACATCAACTATTCTTTCTGAATCATCCAGTAACAAAACCCCTTCGGCAAGGTTATCAAACATAATATTTCTTGCAACAGGCAGGAGATCAAGAAATGAATATTTAAAGATGCTATATGCTATGAGGAGTCCCGTCAATGTAAATGCAATAGGAGTGGGATCAACATAATCAATTACTTCGCCAAAAAAGACATATAATGAGTTAACAGCAATTGGTAGCAGTTGAGCTAAAAGAAGTAGCCTTACCTGTTTCCTGAATATACTATTTAAAAGTCTGTTCGCCCTCCAAAGATGGTAAACATTTAAAGCAACAATAAGATATGTTGTAACCACCACGATAAAAAAGAGAGTACCATGTCCATATTTGGCAGTCACTCCCCCGGCACTTTGCACCAAAGTAATCTCAGGCCAAAGCAAATGATGCCAGTGGTTGGTTGCAGCTATGATGAATATTACAGCAGGAAAGAGAAAAAAGAAACGTTCTTTATGAGTATTTGATTCCTTGCCGGTCTGTATAAACCTTAAAACAAATATATAAAAAAGAACAGGGAGAAGAGGAATGGATACATAACAAACTACTGACCAGAAAATTTTCAATTCAATCTTTGTTACTGATTGCTCAAAAGCCCCTGCAAGCGACCACAAAGATATTGCAACCATCATCAAAAAGAAATAACTTCCACCACGGACAGTTTTCCTTCTCGACCATGTAATAACCGTGACTGCTACGGAAATTACAAATGAAAGAGTTAAGAGCGATATATAAAGATTAAATTGCATATATTTTCAAAAAAGTAATAATACAATTTAAGTAAGTTTCTTTTTAATAATGTTCTAAAATTAGGCGCAAAATCAAGGTTTATTGCATATTAATCTCATATTACGAAAAGCTTTGATATATCCTTTTAAAGTGGTTTATTTGCTTAAGATCATTTTAATTTTATACAGCCTGAACATGTTTGAACTTACCCCTTGGAAAGTCGTAAATCCAAACTTGTTTATCCATTTTTAATTATAGACAGATTTCCACAATGACAGAATATCTTGCAGTAGCTCTGGGATCCGCAATCGGCGGAACTTTCCGTTTTTGGCTGTCAAATTTTGTATATGAATTCCTCCCTCCCACTTTTCCTTACGGTACACTATCTGTAAATGTATTAGGTAGTTTTTTAATTGGTCTCATAATGTTTGGTCTTGATGATCGAGGTTTGATCAGCCATGAGATGCGACTTTTTTTAACTGTGGGAATTTGTGGTGGGTTCACCACCTTTTCAACATTTTCCCTTGAAACCATTAATCTGTTAAAAAATTCAGAATATACAATGGCATTAATCAACATTGGCGTAAGTGTTGTGTTATGTCTGGCAGCAACTTTTGCCGCCTGGATTTTAACAGCTCAGAGAGGTTGAAATGAACATTCAAAGAGAAGCCAAACTTTTAAGGATATTTGTGGGAGAATCTGACAAACATCATTTAATACCGGTTTACGAAAAAATTGTCCTTGCGGCACGGGAACAAGGTCTGGCAGGGGCAACCGTATTTAAAGGAATTATGAGTTTTGGTGGAAGCAGTAGAATACATACCAACAAAATTCTCCGTCTTTCAGAAGACTTACCACTAATTATCGAAATAGTTGATGAAATCGAAAAAATTGAAAATTTCCTTCCATTTGTTGATCAGTTATTTACTGAAGTCAACTGCGGAGGATTGATCACAATCGAAAAGGCCGATGTTATCAAATATTCAACAGGAAAAAATTAACCTAAACCAAACTACATCCATACCATGAAAACAAAAACCATTTTTCATCTGTTTATTCTCCTTTCCTCAATATTCACCATTACAATTCAATCACAAACAAAATCTTATGAGAAACAGATCGATTCTGTTCTTTCATTAATGACTTTGGAAGAGAAAACCGGGCAACTTCATCAGGTCTCCCTTTACTGGGCGACGGGTCCCGAATCACCCGAAGGAGACAAACTCAGGGATATTAAAGAAGGGAGAATGGGTTCGGTGCTTAATGTTAAAGGGAGTGACAAAGTGAGAGCCCTTCAGGAGCTTGCCTTGAAGTCACGACTTGGGATTCCCCTTCTTTTTGGTCTTGATGTAATTCATGGTTACAAAACAACTTTTCCAATCCCCCTTGCCGAATCTGCAAGCTGGGACATAGAAGCCATTGAACTGGCTGCTCGTATCGCTGCTATTGAAGCATCAGCTTCCGGGCTAAACTGGACTTTCGCACCGATGGTGGATATTGCAAGAGATGCAAGGTGGGGCAGAATAATGGAAGGTGCCGGAGAAGATACTTATCTCGGTTCATTGATCGCTGCTGCCCGTGTAAAGGGATTTCAAGGCAAAGGCTTTGGAAGTGTAGATGCAGTTATGGCATGTGTTAAACACTATGCAGCTTATGGAGCTGCAGTTGGTGGTAGAGATTACAATTCGGTGGATATGAGTGAAAGAACACTCCGGGAGATTTACCTCCCTCCATTTAAAGCTGCGGCAATGGCTGGAGCAGCAACTTTTATGAACAGTTTTAATGATCTTAACGGAGTGCCTGCCTCAGGTAGTTCATTCCTTATGAGGAAAATTTTAAAGGGAGAGTGGAATTTTAATGGTTTTATTGTTAGTGACTGGGCTTCGATCCGTGAGATGATTCCACATGGCTTTGCAGAAGATGATCGTGAAGCCGCAAAACTTGCATTAAACGCAGGCAGTGACATGGACATGGAAGGTTACTGTTACAGGAACAATTTAAAGGACCTTGTCGAAAAGGGTGAAGTATCCCTTGCCAATCTGGATGATGCAGTTAGACGGATTTTAAGGAAAAAGTTTGAAATGGGGCTCTTTGAAGACCCTTTCCGTTTTACTGATCCAATCAGGGAAGAAAAAGCCTTAAATAACCCGGAACACAGAAAAGCCGCAAGAGATATGGCCAGGAAAAGTATCGTATTAATTAAAAACGAAGCTGATTTGTTGCCCTTAAAAAAAGGACAAAAAATTGCATTAATAGGACCTCTTGCAAAATCAGAGGATGATATGCTTGGGGGCTGGGCAGTTGGTTGGGATGACAACAGTGATGTGGTTTCGCAATTTGAAGGTTTGGAAATTCGATTTGGCAAAGAAAACCTTCTTTATGCCAAAGGTTGTGGTGTATCCGACTCCTCAAAAGATGGATTTGAAGAGGCAGTAAAAATCGCTAACGAGGCAGAAGTTGTAATCTTGTCCATTGGTGAAAGCCGTTCAATGAACGGTGAAGCTGCCAGCAGATCAAACCTTGGAATCCCCGGGGTGCAGGAAGACCTCGTTAAAGCGATAATGGCAACCGGGAAACCTGTTGTAGTCCTTATGAATGCCGGCAGACCATTGGTCTTCAATTGGGTGGCAGACAATGTTCCCACAATCTTATATACCTGGTGGCTGGGCAGCGAAGCAGGAAACGCAATTGCAGATGTGATCAGTGGAGATTATAACCCTTCAGGGAAATTGACAGTTAGCTTCCCACGAAATGAGGGACAAATTCCAATTTATTACAACCATTTTAATACCGGCAGACCGTCACTTAAGGATATTCCTTCGAAGGATTTTCGTACCGGATACATCGACTTAAAACAAAGCCCAAAATTCCCCTTTGGCTTTGGACTGAGTTACACAACATTTGATTATTCAGATATCAATATTTCATCTGACAAATTATCAAAGGGTGGTGTGGTAGAGGTCTCTTTGACGGTAAAAAACACAGGTGATTTTGACGGTGAGGAAGTGGTTCAGCTCTATATTCGTGACTGTGTGGCTTCGCTGGTTAGACCAATGAAAGAACTAAAAGATTTTAAGAAAATAGCTCTTAAATCTGGTGAATCAAAAAAAGTGACTTTCAAAATCGATGAGCAAAAACTTGCATTTTACAATGAAAAATTGGAATGGGTAACAGAACCCGGCAAATTCGATATTATGATTGGTTCATCATCAGCCGATATCAGACAACAAAGCGTGCTTTATTTTGAGTAATTAAAGCACTGCAAAACCTTTTAATGCAAAATATGTCATCATTCCTGCATAGAGAAAAGTTGCTATTGATAATCTCCACAACCGGAAAGGAGATTTAATTTCATCAGTAAAATATCTGTAAGCATGTAACATGGCTGCCTGAAAAAGATAGATAGCATATCCGAGTAAAGCCACGCCTTGCGGAACTGTACCCCAGTTGGAAAACGCGGTTAAGATACCGATCACTCCAAATGCAAGATTGGCAAATGCGACTTCGAACATCCAGTCGGGTCTCTCTGTTTCCCATCCGAGCCGTTTTGCGTCAGATTTGTGAAAGATAAAATGGCGGATAAATGCCAAAATCCCAACAATTCCAACGGTTGAAGCTGTAACTATATGCAATGCCATTGGCTTGTTTCCCTCTGACAGGAAATAGAATCCAAAAAATATTCCGACACTTCCTATCAACATACTTACAAGACTGATATACTTTGACATCTCTTTACCAATTCCTGATTATCAATTGAAAAAAACTTCGTAATCCGGATAGTTACTTCCTTGTAAAAGCATCATATTCCAATTTTTACAGGTTTTCTTCCGGGTATAAATTCTCTGATTTCAATTGATAATTTACAAAACTATCCCGATTTAATGCACTTTTTACCATATCAATTAAAATTTGTCTTCTGAATGGTTTTGCTATATAGTCAGAACACCCGGCAGCCAAACATTCTTCTTTGTCCCCGAGCATTGCATAAGCTGTTACTGCAATAATGGGAGTGGTTTTATATTGTGGCATTTCTCTTGCCAACCGGGTAAACTCTTTACCATTCATTCCATAACCCAGATTAACATCAATCAAAATAACATCATATTTTTTTAAGGAAATTTTTTTCAGTGCTTCAACTCCGGTTAAGGCAGACTCTGTGGTACCAACTTTTTCCAAATACTTCTCAATTACATTAATGGTCATCAGGTCATCTTCGACATACAATATTGTTGGAAGAATCGTCTCACCTTTAACCTCCTTTTGAACTTTTCCGAGTTTTATTTTTCGCGGAGTGAGGTGTTGATTTGGAAATTTTATGGTGAATGTGCTCCCCTTATTAATTTCACTTTCAACGGATATTTCACCATTCATCAATTCAACAAATTTCTTGGCTATTGTCAGCCCCAAACCGGTCCCCTCATATCCCCTGCTGAGACCTTCACTAACTTGTCTGAATTCTTCAAAGATCATCTTCTGCTTTTCGACAGGTATTCCCGCTCCTGTGTCAGCAATGGATATGATTAGAGACTCATTATTGGTTTTAGTTGAAATCATTATGTTTCCTTTCCCGGTAAATTTTATTGCATTTTCAATAAGATTTGTAAATATTTCTATTAACAATACTTCGTCCAAAAATCCATACATATTATCTGATTCAAAATCTGTTTGTAAATTTAATCCCTTTTGCTCGATGGATTTGGAGTATTTGTTAATAGCATCCTTGAGGGTATGCATAATATTTACTTCAAAGAGATTTGGTTTGAAGTTTTCGGTTTCAATTTTTGAGAACTGAAGCAGGTTGTCAAGCGTGGTAAGTAATCTGGTACCTCCAAGATTAATATTATTTGCCATTATTTTTATATCAGGTTCTACCTCTTCCTCCTGAATCAACTCCGAATAACCAAGAATTGATATCAGAGGAGTTCTCATCTCATGACTCATATTTGCAAGCAGGTTTGATTTTAACCTGTTCATCACTTCAGCATCTTCTTTGGATTCAATCAACTCTTTTTGTTACCGTTTTTTTTGT
The DNA here is from genome assembly GCA_016714125.1 of Ignavibacteriales bacterium. GTDB lineage: Bacteria > Bacteroidota > Ignavibacteria > Ignavibacteriales > Ignavibacteriaceae > UTCHB3. Next base: position 316,815 of record JADJNX010000002.1, read on the forward strand.
TTTGTTATATCATTGATTTGAACAATAAAAAAACCGGGATCACGATTCGCATCCCTTATCAATGATATAGAAACATGAGCCCAGGTAATTTCACCATCTATCCTCAAATATCGTTTTTCGAATGAGGCTATATCAATTTTACCTCTCAACATTTGCTCTGCTTTATCCAGACCAATCAATTTATCTTCAGGGTGGGTAATATCTGAAAAAGACATCTGCTTTAATTCACTTTCAGTATAACCCAACATCTCAATAAATGCTTTGTTAACTTTCTGAAATTTAAAATCCAGGCCGACAAGACAAATGCTTGTCGCTGCATATTCAAATGAATGACGGAATCTCTCCTCACTCTGCAGCAATAAACTCTCAAACGATTTACGCTCAGTTACATCGATCGCAAAACAACAAACACCAACTATCTGTTCGTCTATTACCACGGAGTTCCAGTAAAACTCATAATAAAGATTTAAGCGGGGTTCCAAATCAACCCCAATTAAGGTTTCCCCCCGTAAAGCTTTATCAATGTTTGTTTTCGCTTTTTCTCTACTGTCAGGAGAGGATAATATCTCCAGATAATTCATTCCTAAAGCAATGTCAACACCGTAAACTTTTTTTTATCTCTTGTTTACGATCTTTATTAAAACGCAAACATTGATAATTTTTGTCCAACTGAAATATGAGGATAGACTCGCAGCTGTTAAGTACGGCGTTGAGTATTGCGTTTTGTTTTTTCAGTTCTTCCTGGAATTTGATTTTATTGTCCAACTCTAGTTTAATGCTTTTGCGTAGTTTACTTCTTTCAATTGAGTGACGGATCGATCTTTCAAAAGTAAAAACATCAAGGTTCGATTTGTGAAGGTAGTCTTCAGCTCCCATTTTGATGAGTTTAAGCGATAATTCAGCATCGTCCATGCCACTTATTAAAAGGATTGTTGAATGTGGAAAGACTTTTAAAATAGCTTCGAAAGTATGCTGACCATTGCTGTCTGGAAGATTAAGATCAAGCAGAACTACGTCAACAATTATGGTCCTTAATTGTTCCAGTCCTTTGTATAATGTATCAGCCACAACCAATTCATAGTTGTTCAACACCGAATCACGCAGCATCTCTGTTATAAGTCTGGCATCTCCGGGGTTATCTTCGATAAGAAGAATCCTTATCTTTTCCATTTTATTCCAATTCCGTCTGTAATATTAAAGAAAATGTCAATATCTCAGCGCTTAAACTGTTGATATTACTCATATTTAAACCGGGGGCAGTTTCACAATTGTGAACCAAAAATCCTGAATAGATTGAACAACTTTTATGAACTGGTTAATATCCATCGGTTTTGTAATAAAACAATTTGCATGAAGCTGGTACGTTTTAAGGATATCTTCTTCACGCTTCGAGGTTGTTAAAATTACTACAGGAATTGTTTTTAGGTTTACATCCATTTTTATTTCCTCCAAAACTTCTCTGCCATCTTTCTTCGGGAGGTTGAGGTCCAAAATTATCAAATCGGGTCGGGTAGCCTCGGAATACTTACCCCTTTTGTTAAGATATTCAAGAGCTTCAACACCATCCAATACAGAGTTCATTATATTGTTGACTTTACTCTCTCTTAATGCTTCCTGTGCGAGCCGTACATCGCCGGGATTGTCTTCAACCAAAAGAATTTCAACCGGTCTGATTAACTGTTCCATCTTAATCACTGTTCCTTTTGCAATCGTAAAGTAGAAAATGGTCCCCTGTTCAAGAGCCGGTTCTATCCAAATTTTCCCGCCATGCCTCTCAACAATTCGTTTGCAGATTGCCAATCCTATGCCTGTCCCCGGGTACTCATCGCGTGTATGCAATCGTTGAAAAATAACAAAGATTTTCCCCTCAAATTCTTTGTTTATACCTATGCCATTGTCCGTAACAGAAAACTGCCATGAGTCAACTTGTTCTTTAACACCGATATGTATTCTTGGTATTACATTTTTAGTAAATTTTATGGAATTTGCTATCAGATTCTGAAACACTCTTACCAACTGCCCCTCATCTGCCATAATTTGTGGCAATTCATCCTTCGTCACAATGGCTGATGAATCCATAATTACCTGGTGTAAATTTGCAAGAGCCTGCCCAAGAATGTAGTTAGAGTCCAATAACTGCGGTTCTTTTCCCTTTGTAGTGACTCTGGAGTAATCAAGAAGATCGTTTATCAGTCGCTGCATCCGGTTGGCACCATCAACCGCAAAATTAATAAAATCAAGTGCATCCTGATCAAGTTTATCTTTGTATCTCCTCTCAAGGAGCTGTGTGTATGATGCAACCATACGCAATGGTTCCTGCAAGTCATGTGAGGCGATGTAAGCGAACTGTTCAAGCTCTTTATTTGAAGCTTCAAGATTTCTCATTGCGGTTTTCATATCCTCTTCTGCTTTGATCCTTGTTGTTATATCTATCCCCTGTGCCATGTTGCCGACTACGGTTATTCCATCATCCAAAAATATATTTGATGAATTCCAAAGCAGGGTCATGATAGTCCCGTTCTTCCCTCTGATATTGAACTCAGTGGTTTTCCCCTTTATACCACTATTGAGTTCTTTTAATGAATTCAGAGTCGCCTCTTTCTCTTCCGGTGGGAAAAGAATTTCAATATTTTTATGAATAACTTCGTCGGAAGAAAATCCGGTCAGGTTTTCAAATGCAGGGTTAAAGTCAGTGATATTTAGATCGGTATCCCACAAAATAATTGGTGTGTTACCATAATTAACAAGGTTGTCCAAATATTCTCTTGCAATACGGCTTGTCTCATGTAAAGTTTTTTCTTTAAGTCTTCTTTCCGTTATATCCTCAATCGCAAGAAGTATTATCCTCTCTTTGCCAAAGGCTCTTTCAATTTGCCTGGAATTAAGAAGCATAATTCTTTTGCCGATGGTTGAGAAGTCGTGCTCAACCTCATAATTATCAAATGTTGTTTTCTCTGGAAGTATTGTCTCGAGTAATTCCTTCAACTTTGGAATATTCCATTGTTTATTTCCCAGATCATATATCAATGTACCTATAGTATCTTCGGGGTTGACCTTAAAAAACTCATAAAAAGAACGACTGGCTTTTACCACTCTTAGATTTTGATCCAGTATGATCAAAGGTTCTCTAACGGTATTTATTATATCTTCAGCAAACTCACTAAGTTCTTCTTCTGATTTTCGATCAATTATCGCAGCACTCATCTAAAACTCCATGAAATAGGGATTAATTATTACTATTTGAATGTAATCAAAGATTTAATTAAAGTCAATCTATCAAAAGGATGAAAAGTGGACTACTACCATAGGATTTTGGCAAATATTTTTAAAAATATCGTCTGTTTGTGTTTTGAATTAGAGGGAAATACGAGGAGGGGAAAAGAGGTTTATAATATCTTTCTCAATTAAATCGTGAGATTAGTGCCCTTAAAAACCTGAAGACTTCCATTAAAAAAAAAGGAGCTATCAGATAAATAAAAGGATTTGTATGCCATGCACTGGAAAATTCAAATTTTACAAGATGCACCGATGCTCTGGTAATGCCACAGCCGGGACAAGATATATCAAAAAGAGTTGTGAAGAGGCAGGGCGGAAGGATATCCAATCCAAAAATAATCTGCACAACAATGCCAATTGCAAAATATGAAGCAAGTATTAAAACAGGGGTGTCTCTGAAGTAAGAGTTTTGCAAAGGAGTCTTCAATTGAGTTTTGTGTTGCGGGATAACGATTCTCTTTGAGAAAATGTCGTTAAGAAAAAAAGGGCTGAAAAATGTTTTCAGCCCCCAAATATTTATGTCAGGTCTCTGCCATCAGCCATTTTAAGACTGCCTGTGATAATTGAAATGAGATCAATTATTGTCCAGATTCCACAACCACCAAGTGTGATTAACATCAGCCACCAATTTGAATGCCCCATCATCAAACGATGTATTCCAAGACCACCCGCGAATATACATATCAGGATCATCATTGTTTTTTGTTGAACAGGTTTTTGCTCTGCCATAGTGCTTCCTTTATATTGTTCCTAATCGTAAGGCTTTTCGGTCACGCCCCGTTTTTTAGAGTGGGTTCTGGGCTCCACTTATATTTATTAAAACGCATTTATCCCATAAGTGAACCATGGCTTTGTTAAATTAAAGCAATGGAGAGTCCTGTTTGAAAATCTAAAACAAAATGAAATTAACGTTTTACCGGTGCAAAAGTCGAATTGGTAAAGAGCCCGGCAAAAATTAGGGATGGAAATATTAAAATATTAAATGTAATCATTAACTATTATTAAACTAACAGACGAAATTAAGTTTTTTTTAATTTATAACCAAGAGTAAAATTGACTAAATGCTAAAAAAAAAGGATTATTGTCAAAAAGAATTTTGTTTATGGAATTTCAATGGTGAAAAGGTTTCCAATCACCTGTTTTCAACGGTAATTTCTGCATTTTAGATCGAAATTTTAATCGATAGCCAAATTAAGATAATCGATCAGTGGTTTGCTTATAAGAAAAGAATTCTCAACAAGTTCCAACAAATCTGTCTCTATCACTACCCTGTCGGAAAGTCTTTTCATCACAACAAAGCTTTTCATTCTCAACTTATCGATGTGTGGATGGGCTTTTGCATAACCGAGAGGTGCCGATTTAAGTGCTTCTTCTTGAAGACCAAGTCCACCATAAAAACTTGAGAACTCCGACTCATTTAAGATTTCTTCTAATAATTCTCCATCCCGGTCAATTCGCCCTCTAACTTTGGCGAGAATATCAGAGGGTGGACGGTAGAGCCCTCCTCCTACAAATGAATTACCCGGACTTATCGAAAGATGAAATGATGCAGGTGCTATTTTCATAAATGGAGTAAATGTAAAATTATCTTTGTAAAGAGGTTTATCTGGTTGGAATCTCCGGTTATTATTGATTCTATGGACTGTGTCCTTCGCCTGAACCATTTCCAATCTTTCATCAAATATTGCAAGGCTCCGAAGGAACATCTCAACTTCAGTCATCCACATATTTCGGACTTCAGTGTAACGGTTTCGATTCTGTTCCATCCACTGTTTCGAGTTGTTGGATGAAAGATCTCTTAAAAATTCAAGTACTAATTTTGTGTTCAACATTTACTTTCACTATTCATAATAATTCTGTCATTTTTATAACTAAATTTAATACAAGATCTAAAATATTCAATCCTGTGAAATCATTTGCAAATAACTCACGAAAGAAGATATTCAGGAAGAATAAACCTCATCAGAATAAATATCACAATTGTTGCAGTAGAACTGCGATAAATCCATTTTATAAATCTTCTCGCTTCAGTTCCTTTTGATCTGTAAATCAGGAACACGGAATAAATAATTACGATATCCATGACTAAAAATGGTATAATCAAGATGAGTTGGAACCACCCAAGCAGGAACGGAATAAGTGTAAGTATCACAACAAAACTGAAGATAGAGCTACTTATTCTTAACGCAATTTCTTTGCCATATTTGATTGCGAGGGAGTTTGACTCGATCTCCAAATCCCCTTTAATATCCATGGCGTCCGCAGTAATTTCTTCACCAAGGTCGAGAGCTGCTGCAAGTAAACCAAAAAATAAAACGGTTTTTTCAAAAGGAAGTCCCACAGTTACCCCTCCGTAAATGAATGTCATACCTACCGAAAAACTCACCATCAAATTTCCCCAAAATCCTGTCTTTTTCAATTTCCAGTTATATAACATCCCGATAATCAACAATATTAAAGCTGTGATAAAAGCTTCCCTGCTTATCAAAAACCCAAGAGTCAAACCGACCAATATGAGAATTATTGAAAGAAAAAGTGCCCCATTTTTTGAAATCACCCCGGATGGAATGGGTCTATCCGGTGCATTAATAAGATCGGACGCCACATCAAAAAAATCATTAAATACCAAAATCGCAGCGGAGATGCAAGCTACTGAAAAAAGCAGTCAATGTTTGAAATAGTGATGCTAATTCTCCAAGAGCAAGCAACTGCCCTGTAACGACGCATATCCCTGCCGCCACTGAGAGATCGGCCTCATCAGTTGCAACATTCCTTTTATTTTTTCATCGTTATCTAAGCCGTTGTTAATTAACTTAAACTACAAAAATCGAGACTCTTAAAATTAAACTATTTAAATATAAAAAGGCTGTCATTTCTGACAGCCTGATAGAAAAATAATTTGTTTCACTTCCGGTTTTGTGTAATGATGATGTCTTACACTAAAACTATCCTTTAGCTTCCTGCATTTTCTCTCCGGCTACTCCTCCAATGAGGGGCAGCAACCATACCGAGCAAGAACTCCAAATATTGTTAGTGTAGTGAGAGTTGTTGTCTCCGGATCAAGTGTAAACTTAAATATATCAAGATTGATAACCGCGGTGAGTAGCCCGGCTATTCCGGCTTCTTTGATTGTAACACCGGGTGAGCGAAGACCAATTATCCATCCCGTTACAAAAAGACCAAGAGCAAGACTGATAAACAATGGAGAAAGGTTTAGACCAAATATTTTAATAATAATATTTGAGAGGAAAATGCTGACAGTAACACCAAAAATTGTTCCTGCCATGATCCAGCCCCACTCAATAAACTCTTCGGTGGATTTGCTTTTTTTCTCGAATGTACCTTGTAACTTTTCACCTGCCCATGCGCCTGCGAAAGTCAAAATAATTCCATTCAGGGTCAGAAGTATCATGTTTACATTAAAAACTTCACCACTGAGTTTGTCGAAACAGTGAAGCCCCATCGATTTAATAACAAAAAAAGTGATGATACCGGTCAGAATGGAAGAGACTCCCGGTTCTGCTATTGTTTCACCTTTTGAGACAAGTCCTGCAACCATACCACTAATAAGATATGCTGATAGAATTGCCAAAAACGGGAAAACCGGGGTTGCGAAATTACTGCCTGTAAGCCATGACATTAAAAGAACTAATATTACACCAACGATAGTTGACACTGAAGCAACTTTGATATCGAAAGCTTTGTTCATCTTTACGCTCCGGGGGTATTTAGTTGTTGTTTGTATTGTGTTAAATTGTAAGATTCAGAGTTGTTTTTTATCTTTTGGAATCATGCAAAAGTTATTATAATTTTTGCAAAACAACTTGATTATATTCTCTAATATACTAAATAATAACTTTATGTTATAGTAAAGAATCTCATGAAACTTAATTATTTTATCAGTTCTTCACCATTACACTGAATAATTTTCTCTTTCACAATCATAACCGACACCCTTTAAACAAAAAAAGGCTGTCATTTCTGACAGCCTGATTTTTATTGCGTTGTAGCGGGGGCCGGACTTGAACCGACAACCTTCGGGTTATGAGCCCGACGAGCTACCAATTGCTCCACCCCGCGATGTTAAAACTTTATGTTAGACGCCCGTATATCTTGAAATATTTAATTTAATTTGGACTTCAAAGCTAACACTTTTCCTCTTATAAACAAAATATAAGTTTAAATTCTGAAAAATAGTAATCCAACCCCTCCACGGATCAGTATGGAAATCGTACAGTAAAGTTGAACCTTTTCCCAGAGTACTCTCCAGTTTAATAGTTCCATTCATTAACTCGGTTATCCGTTTGGAGATTGTAAGCCCCAGACCGGGACCTTCAAAACCTCTGCTAAAACCTTCACTTACCTGACGAAATTCCTCAAAAATCAAATCTTTTTTGTCATCAGGCACTCCAATACCGGTATCTTCCACAGTAATGGAGAAAAAGTTTTTTCCATTCTGATTTTCATTTTTACAGATACTTTTACATAACCATGATTCGTAAATTTAATACTGTTACCAATCAGATTATTTAATATCTTACCTAAAAAATGTTTGTCAAGTTCTACATCAAATTCCTTCTCACAAGGAAGGAACTCAAGTTTTAGACCTTTTAAAGATGCTGATTCATGGAAATTTTGAACAACTGACCCAACATAAGCCCCAACCATAAACTTGTTTCTTCTGAGATTTATCTCATCAGTTTCAAATTCCACCAGGTTAAGAAGATTGGTAAATGTTTCATTTAATCTCTGAACCGATCCAACTATTCTATGAACCAGTTCCAATTCCTCGTCCGATTGTAAACTTGTTTCAAGCACCTCGGCAAACCCCATTATCCCCATCAACGGGGTTTTAATTTCATGGCTAAGATTCGCAATTAGAGTGGATTTGAGTCTGCTTAATTCTTCGGCTTTTTCTTTTGCTTTTAAAAGTTCAGTTTGGGCTTTTACTCTCTCAGATATATCAATATCAATGCAGAAAAGTTCTTTACCTTTTCCAGGTATATCAACAATTGTATGATTTGAAAATACAGGTATAAGTTCCCCGTTTTTATGCAATAACCAGAGTTCATCTGGGGGATTTGCAATTCCGGTTTCAACCATAATTTTTACCGCCTCTCTTACAAAATCTCGAGCAGGGGGTGGAATTATTAAATCAACAAGATTTTTTCCCATTGCCTCTTCGGCAGTAAAACCGTAAACTTGTTCACTTGCTTTGTTCCAATATACAATAGTACCATCAGCCCTATAACCTTGTACAGAAATGTATTGTACATTTTCCAACAAATAATGAAATCGACTCTCACTCTCTTTCCATTTTTTTTCAGCAAGTTTAAGTTTTTCCAGATAGTTTTCGAGGTCGGTGGGGACTGTAGAACCCGATAAGTCAGCAGGACTGTTTTCTTTTAAACTTATTGAGTTTACTTCGTGTGCAGAAATATAAACAAATTCTCCATCAGGGTAAGCCCGCCATTCTATTAATTTGGATGAGCCGTCCTTACACAAAAACCTTGTTGAAAAACTTTCTATGTCAATCTCTTCAAGCAGGAAACTTGCAGTTTTTGTCGTACGATCAATATCATCAGGATGGACAAATGAGAGATAGTCTTTCCCCTCCATTTCATTTATGCTGTAGCCTAAGGCAGATTCCCATGAGCGGTTAAGTTTTATGATTGTTCCATCCTTGTCTGCTATTAAAAACAAACATAAAGATAACTCAAAAAACTTTTGATAGAGGGGCTGATTTGACGATGTTATATCATCCTTATTAAGGTTCGATTCCATAAATGCTTTTTGTTTAGTTATAAACTAAGTAACTACCCGCGTTCATTTCATCTATAAAAAAAGAAAATGTGGATTTAATATAATATTTATATGAATATCTTGGTTTTCTTTTAAAATAATTTTTACCCGCAAGGAGGATTTTTGTGTCAAAGCGCAAAGAAAGCAGAGAGGAGGTAAAGAATACAATCCTTCGCGTTTATCCGCCTCATCCGTTTCATTCGCGACCCAAAAAAATCCGTGATATCTGTGTTAAATCCGTGGAATCCGCGGAACTATCCCCTCGAAGCCCTAAATATTACTGCATTATTGGATTAGCTCAAACGGAATATCCATCAACGGGAAATTTTGCCAGCCGGAGAAGTCATAATGCCACCACTCAGTTTCAAGAGGTACAAAACCGTGTTTCTGCATTACAGAGCGTAAAAGTGCACGATTTGTTCTAACTTCAAGTGGAACATCTCCATAATCATGATGAGCTTTTTCCGTGAAATCATCAAAAACAGTAGGCATCGTCAATAATTTTCCTGATTTTATATCATACAGTCCCAGGTCGATAGCACATCCCCTGTTATGCCTGCTCCCCGTTTTTGGTGATGCTGCATAATTTTCATCCTTTACCGCATCCCATATCTTTTTTGTAATTGAATATGGTCTGTAGGCATCATAAACAACAATCCCTATCCCGTTTAGTGCCAGTTCATCGGCAATCTTTTAAGAGCAATCGCCGCAGGAAATCTTAAAAACACTCCGGGTGAAGAGTAGAGCACCTGGCCTGTCACATTTTCCTTCGTTGCGTATTTGATATCCTTTTTTAAAGCCGGGACAACAGACTCAAGGTTTGTTAATATCTGACCACTGTCTGCCGCAACAAGTTTGTGATAAAGTTTAATATCGTTTACTACTTTTAAACCATACTCGTTGACGGGTATTTCAACTTGTGCAAACCCCGTGAAGCATAAAACTAAAAATAAAAGTATTGTTTGGGTAACAAATTGTCTCTTTATCATATTATTCCAGAACTCTCAAAATTGGATATACACAATAATTTTTATCAAAATATGGTGATCTTTTGTAAATGAAGTTTAACCTGGCATCGGGACTGTTTCTGAATTTTTCATCTGAAGCAAGTTTCTCTTCAAAATCCTTTTTAAGTTGGGGATCATTTTTGATAATATCAGGTGCAAGTCGCTCCATCACATAATCCTCATAATATTCCTTTTGTTCAAATATCTGGTTGAAAAATCCCCAGGCGAGGTAAGAATCATCAGATTTGGGTTCAAACAAATAAACAATTAATTTGAGAGTTGGCTGGTTGCAACTTATAAAAAATGAGCCTGCGGGTGCGGTAATCTCTTCAACTTGTGACTCCGATTGTGCGCTTACTCTTGTCCTGCCTTCAAAAGTAGTTGAAGCAAACTTGTGATCCTTAAATGTAATTCTCTCAACTTTTAACTTTTTTGGAGAGTCCAGTTTTTCCACTTTGATTCCGTGGAGTTTTGCTTTTTCAACAATATCCTCGTATTCTGCGGGAATCAGATAACCTGCAGGTACTCTAACGGAATCAACAGCATGAACCTGATCAAAATAAGGAATGACTTTCTCAAATTTTTCCCGGTGTAAACCAATTTCTCACCCCCGAAATATCACTTTTTCGACCACAGCCTCGATCCCCTTAAAGGAATATGTCTTAAGTGCTGTATCCTTTAGTGTAAACTTTATCGGAGCCACTTTCCATCTTTTCCAAGGTATTGTTTGATGTTGTTATCTGCTTTCCTGTTCTCTTCGATTACCATTTTGCCACTTAAAACGAGATATTTCGCTGCCGTCTCAACAACTTTTTTGGTAGCAAAAACTCTCTCTTTATAAGGTTTCATCATGTGAGTTTCCACCAAAAGACAAATTCTGTTCCTCGAAGCCATATATCCATTTGAAAACCGTGGAACCGATGCCCATTCAAGCAGTCCCTGCTCAACCTTGTCATTTTTAAAACCAACATAAGGCGACATCAACCAACCGGCTGACTCCACATTCTCAATCAAGAATGGTAAAAATGATTTTTCGACAAGTTTTGCGATGTTTGGTGCCATATTCCCAAACCGTTCAAGGCCATAAGTCACTGTGTATTGATAATCAGCTCCATTGGTGGTATGGTTGTCGAGGACAAAATCAGGCTGCCATGATGAAACCATTTTTAACATCGATCTCATTTCGGGAGCATCGGCTTTGGTCCAGTCTCTGTTAAGATTTAAATTTCTTGCAGTGGTTCGCCAGCCCATGTTTAGAGGACCGTCCTGATTTATTCTGTTATAACTCGATGCCCTTTCATGTCCATCAACGCTGAAAATCGGCACAATAAGGAAGATTACATTTTCAAGAAGTTCGGTGTGTTTTCCGTCAACCAACATCTCCCGAAGAAACATCATTGTTGCGTCTTTTCCCTCAATCTCTCCCGAATGGATACCATTAATTATTAACAGCACCGGTTTTCCACTTTTTGCTGCTTCAGCAGGAGTGAAGGCTTTATCCTTCGAAACAACCAACAGTTTTATGTCTCTCCCCTGCGGTGAAACACCAATTGTTGAATATTGGGCGAAATTAGTAACATTTGCCAGTCTGGAAAAATATTCATCTGTCTGACTGTAGGTGGAGGTTGCAACAAAACCCGACTTTTCAAATTCGGTTTGCCAGTTATTCTGTGCAAAAAGTGCCAATGTTAAGATTAGGGAAAATAATGATCCTCGTAAAATGCCGCTCGTCAATCTGTTGCTCTTTAGGTTGTTGTTTTTTGGTAAATTTGAAAAGAAATTTAACGAATTATGGTGAATCAAAGAAATTTTGATCTACATCACGACAAGAGATTGACTTGAAAATTAACTTTACTTTCTGTATGTTTAATATTCATTATTCCTCAATATTTTTAATCGGGAGGACAAAATATGCTCACAACAATTGACAAAAGTAATTATCTGAAGGGATTGCTAATTGTAGCAAGATTGGATGAAAGACTTATTGATCGAGAGAGAGATCAGATCAGGAATGTTGCAACGAGACTTGGATTCAGTAAAGATTTTTATGAAGAGACACTAAAAATTTAATGATAAATGAGAATATCAGCGATAATCCGTTGATGTTCAGTTCACCTGCAATTGCAGAAATATTTTTAAACGAAGCACTAAGTCTTGCCTATGCCGATAATGATTTATCAAAGGCTGAACTCGAGTGGCTTAGGAAAACTGCTGAAATTAATGATATCCCCAGCCAAAAGTTCACGGAATTCCTTGCAAGTTTCCAATCTTTTAGACAAACAGATATGTTAAGGCAAAAATCTATTTCCTTATAATAACATTTTTTGCAGAGTGATAGCTCAAAGTTGTTACTCTGCTTTTTTTTCACCCTTTCCTTTTAATATACTTCCACTCATCACCCTTCAAAAACCATTAGTCACAATTGAACTAAATTGGAAAATTTTCTTTTTTATATAGAATACTCTTTTTACAACTAACAGGACAGAAGGTACTAATGCATAGACTCCTCATTCTTTTTACACTGGTTTTATGTGCAAGCCGGATTGAAGCTCAGGAAGCAAGACTCCTCCGCTTTCCAAATATCAATGGAGATAAAATAGTATTCTCCTATGCCGGCGATTTATATCTTGTCGGTGCCAACGGTGGAACTGCACGCAAAATAACCAATCATTCAGGTTACGAAATGTTTGCCAAATTCTCTCCCGACGGCAAAAGCATTGCTTTCACAGGGCAGTATGACGGCAATACAGAAGTTTATACCATTCCTTCAGAGGGGGGTATTCCAAAAAGGATTACCTACTCTGCAACATTGGAAAGGGATGATCTCTCCGACCGCATGGGCCCCAACAATATTGTTATGGCGTGGAGAGACAATGAAACCGTTATGTTCAGAAGCAGATGGATAGAACACAACGACTGGAAAGGACAGCTATTTTTCGCCAATATCAATGGCGGACTTGCTGAACAGCTTCCCCTGCCCAGAGGTGGTTTTGGTACCTTCTCACTCGATGGCAAAAAACTGGTATATAACAGAGTTTTCCGCGAGTTCAGAACATGGAAACGCTACAAAGGTGGACAGGCTGATGACCTTTGGATTTATGACTTCGCAACCAAAAAGACTGATAGAGTGCAGGAAAATCCTGCCCAGGATATCTTCCCGATGTGGGCGGGAAACAAAATCTATTTTGCTTCGGACAGAACAGGAACGATGAACCTCTTCTCTTTTGATCTGAACACTAAAAAGAAAAACAGATTACAAATTTTACCGACTTTGATGTAAAATTCCGAGTATTGGCGGCAATTTAATCGTATTCGAAAATGCCGGTTATATTTATAAACTTGATACATCTACTGACGACTATAAAAAAGTTGAGATAATGGTGATGGATGATCACTCTGTTGGTAGAGATGGCATCATTGATGTAAGCAGAAGTGTTCAAAGTTGGGAAATTTCTCCTGACGGGAATAGAGCCATATTTGGTGCAAGAGGTGAGATTTTTACGGTCCCCGCCAAAAACGGACAGACCAGAAATTTAACCACCTCCTCAGGAGTTCACGAGCGCTCTCCAAAATGGTCACCTGATGGGAAATACATTGCCTTCATCTCCGATAAAAGTGGAGAAGATGAAATTTATATAATATCCCAGGATGGAAAAGGTGGCGAAAAACAGGTTACTTCCGGTGGAGATGTTTACAAATATTCACTTCAATGGTCACCTGACAGTAAAAAGATTTTATGGTCTGACCAGAACTATTCACTTAATTATATCGACATCGATTCCAAATCCGTAACACAAGTTGACAAATCGGATGTGAATTCAATTTTCGCCTACGACTGGTCACACGACAGCAGATTTATAGCCTACAACAAAGTTGAAAGCTCTGTTTCATCAAGAATATTTATCTATTCCCTTGATGATAAAAAGGCAAATCCTGTTACTGATGGATTTTTTGATGTCGGTCAAACTGTCTTCTCAAAAGATGGAAAATACCTCTTTTTCACATCTGAGAGAACTTTTAATCCAACTTATGGTTGGACTGAGTGGAACCACACCTACACAGATATGACCAAAATTTATCTGGTTACTCTTCAAAACACAACAAAATCACCATTTGAACCAAAAAGTGATGAAGTTACCATAAAAGAAGAGAAACCGAAGGATGCAAAAAAGGACTCAAGTGAGACCACACCAAAAGATAAAAAAGAATCAGAGAAAAAACTTTCTATCGATTTTGACGGAATAGTCACCAGAATTGCTGAAATTCCCACTCCCGCAGGAAGTTATGGTAATCTTTCCACTACTGCAGATAAAATCTTCTATAACAGAAGAGCTCCCCGTGAGGAAAAATTTAATCTTTATTCATACAGCCTGAAAGACCTCGAAGAAACCAACCTCGGTGACATTATGGGTTATGAAATCTCTGCTGATGAAAAAAAGATGCTTGTAAGAGTTGGGGCTTCTTTTGGGATAGTTCCCCTGCCTTCTGCTCCCGTTAAAATTAAGGATGCCTTAAATCTATCAGACTTGAAAGTCAATATTGACAGAAAAGCCGAATGGACTCAGATATTTAATGAAGCATGGCGACAAATGCGCGACTTCTTCTATGCTAAAAACATGCATGGAGTTGACTGGGAAGCGATGAAAAAACAATATGGAAAACTTGTTCCTTTTGTTAATCATCGAGCCGACTTAACCTACATTATCGGTGAAATGATTGGCGAGTTGAATATTGGTCACGCCTATGTTGGTGGTGGCGATTACCCTAAAGCTACAAGAATTGCCTTGGGTCTCCTTGGCGCCCAGCTTGAAAAAGATGCCTCAGGATATGTAAAAATCAAAAAGATTCTCGCAGGGCAAAACTGGGATAAAGAATTCCGCTCACCTCTCACAGAGATTGGTGTTAATGTAAAAGAAGGTGATTATATCATAGCTGTTAACGGTAAGTCTGTTAAAGAGATGACCAATATCTACGAAGCTTTGATCGACAGAGCCGGTAAACAGGTTGTTTTAACCGTAAATTCTACTGCAAGTGATCAGGGAACCCGTGATGTAACAGTGATCCCAATCAATGATGAACAAAATCTTTATTACCTCAAATGGATTGAGGGTAATATTGAAAAAGTAACAAAAGCAACAGACGGCAAGGTTGGGTATATTCATATCCCTGATATGGGTGTAAACGGCTTAAACTGGTTTGCCAAATATTATTATCCACAACTGAACAAAGAAGCACTTATCATCGATGACAGAGGAAATGGCGGAGGAAATGTCTCACCACAAATCCTTGAACGACTTGCTAGAACCCCTGTGATGATGAACTTCAGAAGGAACTCAATCCATTCATTTAATCCAACGGGGATGCATGTTGGTCCCAAAATTCTTTTGATGGACGAGTTTTCTGCTTCCGATGGAGATATATTCCCATACAGATTCAGAGCTGCCAAACTTGGAACACTTGTTGGTAAAAGATCATGGGGCGGAGTAGTTGGAATTTCAGGTTCACTTCCATTTGTTGACGGTGGTTACCTTAACAAACCTGAATTTGGACCTTATGATCTTGAAGGAAAAAACTGGATTATGGAAGGTCATGGAGTTGATCCTGATGTTGTGGTTGACAATGATCCTGCTCTCGAATTTGAGGGTACCGATCAACAACTGAACAAAGGAATCGAACTTATTCTTAAAGAACTGGAAAAGAATCCTGTTAAAAGAATCCTATTCCCCCATTCCCTGATAAAAGTAAATAAAAGCGATGTATTAAACATAAAAAAGGCTGTCCGATGGACAGCCTTTTTTGTTTATAAGATTTAACTTTACTTCTTGGGCGCCGGAATGTTTTTAAGATTCTCTTGTGCACCTTTGTTTTCAGGATCGATCGCAAGAATTTTTTCATAGGCGTCTCTTGCAAGAGCTGCCCATGTATCTTTGAATTCAGGATTGTCCTGACTTACTGCATAAAAATATCCAAGATAATCGTAAGCGTTTATCAACTGGGTTTTGAATTTTTCAGGTGTTGGTGAAGCCAACTGGATAAAATATTGGAAAGTTGGTCGAGCCAGGCCCAATTTTGTGCTGTCGAGAACTTCCATCTGTGACTGACAATTACCTTTCCAGTAATATGCCAGAGCAAAATCAGGTTTCTGAGAAATCAAACTGTCAAATGCCTGAACACCTTCTTGATATTTTTTACCAAAATAGTATGCTCTTCCAAGAGCAAAATATTCAGCTTGTGAAAGGCCATTCTCCAATTTTTCTTTTCTTTTATAAGTCGCAGTTGTTGCATCCCAGTCTTTTTTCTTAAAATAATAAGCTGCAACATCTGTAAGGAGTACTGATTTTGTTGAATCAAGCGCTACTGCTTTTTCAAAATTCTTTACGGCTATTGAATCATTACCCATTTTTTTATGGTTCAGACCATAAAGCTCGTAGTCATAAGCTTTTACTTTTGCAGGATCAACCGTGCTAAAATATTTGTCGAATGTTGCAAGAGTATTAACAGAATCGCCAATCATATCAAATGCATAAGCCTGTAAAACAAGCATATCAGCATTTTTTGGTTCACCTGCAAGATATTCTTTGGTTGTTGCAATAGTACCCTTGTAATCTTTACCATTATATTGGATGATTGCAAAGCGGCGAAGATTGATTGCTGTTTTTTCCGATTTTGAAAGATATTCTTTGTAAAACTGGATTGCTTTTGCATAATCTTCAATATCATAGTTCATTTCAGCGATTTCTCTGTAAGCAGGAGCATATGCAGGATCAAGTTTTAAAGCATCCTGAAATTTGATTTCGGCAGAACCAAACTGTTTGATAAGTCTGTAAACCTGACCATAACCTACATGGGCAGCAGGCAGATTGTCTTTGATATCAAGTGCTGATTTGTAGAACTTTAATGCACTTGTTCCGTCAGGAACTGCATAATAGATCTTTCCGGCAGCAATCAATAATTCATAATCTTTAGGATCTTTTGAAAGATTTTTCAGGATTGCGTCAACGCCAATTTCACAAACTTCTTTGTCAGCGGCACCTGTGTAAAGTGCATCAGCCATGTCGATGAGAAAATCACGATCATAAACAATTGATCCTTTTTTCTCTGCGGAAACTTTTGCCAATGACTGGTTCATCATATCTTTAGCAATTGCCAAATTTTTCTCTCTGAAAGCTATTGCAGCCGTACCGAGCATAAAATATGGGTCTGCTCCAGAATTTGAATATTTCTCCATCACTTTTTTAGCACTGTCGAGTTCTCCAACATGGAGGTAGGCATGTGACAAAAAGTAGCCAAATTTCATGTTTGTTGGCTCTTCTTTTACAAGAGCATTATACATTAAAAGGGCGTTTGTGTAACTCTCGTTTTCCAGTAACCTGTGTGCTTCTTTTAAACTCTGTGCGTTAACAACAGATGAAGTGAAGAAGAGTATAGTGGCTGCTAAAATGAGTGAGAACTTGAGTGTCGTTTTCATATATCTTCCGGCTTTACTTGATTTGAATATTTTCGTTTTTGATTTGTAAAATCCTGACCGGCATGGTGGCAGGCACCAAACCAAATCTTAAAATTGTTCTTTGTCCCAATTCACTTGCAACATAAGCTGCAAATCCCTGTCCTAAACCCACTTTTCCTTCAAGATTGATCGAATAAATCGACCTTACGAGTGGATAAAGAGGAGCTTCCCGAACATCGCTTACACTTGGATCGTATCTCATAGCAACATAATATTGATATGGTCCCACTGATTTTTCTTCCGATTCAATTGAATCTGCCACTTGAAGTTCGAGAATTTTCACATCCTTTATAAATGTTGTGTTGGTTGTATCAACATCATCATAAACATAAATTGAACTTAAAAACCCGATTGCATCACTATTCTTGGAAACATAATCTATCAATTCTTTGGGTGATTTTGCATCAAAAACATTTTTTGCTGTTAAAACCTGGTTCCCAAATCTGTTCGCAAAATAGTTGATTGTTCCCGCCTGAGGATTTTCAAAAACAAGTGAAAACTTTTGATTTGGCATCCCCTCAGAAAGTTGATCAAAAGATTCGCTTTTGCCAGCGAACATCGATTTTAACGACTCCTGGGCAAGGCTTTTAAGTTTATTCTCCTTGTTAACCAGAATGGCGACCCCGTCATAAGCAACTCTGGTATTTCTTGGATTAATCTCTTTTTTAGCGATTACCGATTTTTCTTTCTCAGAAAGTTCTCTCGCTATAAATATCGCCTGTACAGAGTCCTGAAGTAAAAGTTCTACAACTTTGGTTTCAGGGGCAAAAATAATATCAAGGTGAGCATCGGGATAAAGTGACTCGAATTGTTTCTCGAGTTCCTCAAAGACAGGTTTAAATGATTCATCAACGGCTATTCTTTTTTTACCCATTGTTGGTTCATCAACATTGCCTGTTGCAACTTTGTTTTCGCATGACGCAAAAACAAGACCAAATAACACTGCTATCAATAATATTTTATTCTTCATCATCGCCGTTTTCCTCACGACTCTCCTTTAATAATTTATACGACCGGTAAACCCTGTATGTTCCATAGGCAACCAATCCGCCCGAAATCAGATATAATTGATACCCACTCAAATTTTCAAAGAGTGAAATATCTCCAAAAAGCACAACAAAACCGGCAGCTACATAAACCAGCGCCATTAACATTTCAAAATATCTGATCGCTTGTGAGAACAATTTGATCCACCAACAACAAAAAGATACCGCATAACCTTTAAATTTCGACGGTATCACAAATCTTAATTATTTTAAAGGCAACTATCAATATAAGAATAACGAAAAAAATATTTAGGCGAATTAACTATTCCCATAATAATTTTCCGGGTGTAAACCATTTTTTTCTCCCGTTTTTAATCTTTTTTTGTATTTTTACACTCCCCCTTTCGATAATCAAAAATGCAGGCACCATGCTCAAGAGAAGTCTTCTTTTAGTGATTGTTTTAACCACACTTTGTGTTTCACAATCGACCGACGTAAAAGTCAACAATTTTTTGGTCTATGGACCGATAAAAGTTTTAACCCCGGTGACGGGTTCAAATGAAAAACCGGATGCACAGATTCTCTTCTCTGATGGAGATAATATCAATCCAATCATTTCGCTTTTAAGTGACCGGGATAAATGGGACATCCTTTCGGCATCTTTCCTTGAGAATGTCGGCAAAAGTTCCAATGGTTTCTACTACGCAGCCTTTTATATCGAAAGTAAAGGTTTCACAAAAACCGACCTGAAAGTCTCTTCAAGAATGCCTTACAGGTTTTTGTGGGTATTGAGGGGAAAAAGTCGAACATTGATGCCCCCGATCCTGATACCACTATCACCAAAACAGTAACCGTGCCGCTTAATCTTGAAACGGGAAAAACTCTGGTGATAATTAAAGTTCTTAGCCTTGCAAAAGCAGAAGGTGAAAGAGAATTGAAGGTTACTCTCAGCAGACCTGCTGACGTGAAGTCAGAACTTATTGTGTCAACCGATGATGTCAGTTATACTTCGTTTGAAAGACTTCTTGATGACCCTAAAATTCAGGGAATTTCCATCTCTCCCTCAGGTGAATATTCCGCTGTAACAGTGAGCAAAAGGATTAAATCAAAAGCTACAAACGAAAGATCAATACTGATCTTTGAAAACTCAACAGGGAAACAGATTAGAACTATTAAGGTTCAAGGATTTAAGTGGGTTACTGATGATATTTATGCTTATACATCCTTCGGAACTAAAACAACATCAATTCATGCATCATCGATTAAAAAGGGTGAAGTAACAACAATATTGGAAGGTATCGAAAACTTCTCATCATTTTTCTTTAGCACAGATGGTAATAAACTGATCTACTCCATATATAAAGAAGTGAGTGAATTTGAAAATGGTGCAAAACGCCATAAAGGATTGCAGGACAGATGGGACGGCTGGCGCAATACTTCCAAAACTTTTTTGATGGATTTAAAATCGGGTACCTCTTCAGTGTTAATAAATTTTGATGATAATCTTCAGATTGAAGACCTCTCCGACGATAACAACCGGCTTCTTCTTTCCCGATCTGATTATGATCTTAAGACGAGACCTTTCGCCTATTCCGACTATTTTGTTTACAATTTTTCCACCGAAAAACTTGACTCCCTCTTCCGGGTTTTTTATGGAGGAAACGGCACATTTTCAAAAGACGGGAAATCTATCTTTTTAACCGGAGGACCGGCATTGTTTGGCAATCTTGGTGTCACCACTGAACCCGACCTTATTCCAAATGACTATAATAGCCTGCTCTACAAATACGAAATCTCATCGGGCAAAGTTACCTGTCTGACAAAAGAATTTGACCCTGCAATTTCAGATTATTATCCCGATGAAAACAACGAAGGAATTTTCCTTCTGACAACAGATAGAAGTTACAAAAATGTCTATCTGAGATCGGGTTCGGGTGGTTTCACTAAAATTGATATGCCCGTTAAAAGCAGTGGAAAATCTCAGTTTTGATGATGATTTTGGATATGCACTTCTTAGTGGTTCAGACCCTGACAGACCCGACAGAGTATATCTTTATGATTTAAAGAAGAAAACATCATCCCTGCTTTATGATCCAAATGCCGAAACGTACAAAAATATAAAGTCCGGGAAATATGAGGAATTTTCATTTATTTCTGATAAAGGGAGAAATATAGAATGTGCTCTGTTTTTTCCGCCTGACTATGATCCGGCAAAAAAATATCCATGCATAGTCAATTATTATGGTGGCACAACCCCCGTCTCCAATACATTTGAAGGACGATATCCAAAAAATATCTGGACTGCAAATGGGTACATAGTACTTGTTCTTCAACCTTCGGGAGCAATTGGATATGGACAAAAATTTGCCGCATTCCATGTAAATGATTGGGGTGGTGATGTTGCCCAGGAGATCATCCAGGGAACAAAGGAGATGCAGAACAAATATTCATCTGTTGACCCAACTAAACTTGGTTGCATCGGTGCCTCATACGGTGGATTTATGACGATGTCACTTGTTACGAAGACCGATATCTTTGCGGCAGCAATTTCACACGCAGGGATCAGTTCACTTTCAAGTTATTGGGGTGAAGGCTTTTGGGGTCCTGTTTATTCGGCTGTTGCCACCGCCAATAGCTACCCATGGAACAGAAAGGATATTTATGTAGATAAAAGTCCCCTCTTTTCAGCAGACAAGGTTAATACTCCAATTCTCCTCCTGCACGGAAATGATGATACCAATGTTCCTCCGGGAGAATCACTTCAATTTTACACTGCATTGAAAATCCTCGGAAGGGATGTGGAACTTATTGAAATTGATAAACAGAACCACCACATTCTTGACTACGATAAAAGGAAACACTGGTCAAAAACAATCCTTGCATATTTTGATAAATACCTTAAAAAAGACGCTTCATGGTGGAACTTTCTTTATGAATCATCGGAAAAGTAAATTTTATGCTATATTATCAGTCGTAAAAATCCTTTTTTAATCTTAAGCACTACAATGAGCCAATATAAATCAATTGCCCTTTTTTTAGATAATCCAGGTTCTATAGAAATATATCACGAGTTTGCACGGAGCGGTAATCATGATCTGTTGCATCTTGCAAAAAATCCTCAAAATGTTAAAGAGATATCCACAAAAAAATATGATCTGATTATCGTTGACATTTCTCATCCATCGATGGCTGAAATAGAATTTATCGATGCTCTGCATACAATCAGTGAAAATATCCCCATCATCGTTGTCTCGTCGTTTTTTTACGATACAAGAGAGATAGTATTTGGGAACAAAATAAGAGGGTTTATCCAAAATCCCTTGACGGTTCAAAAACTTGAGGCAACAGCTTCACCTTTTCTGATCCATGAAACCAGGGTTGAAGCTCCGGCACCACCGGCAAAAGTGGTTGACGATGTGGTACTTACAAACAGGCGGTTAACTGTCCTTTTGGAAATTTCGCGCTCATTAACTTCAATAACTGATCTCGATGAACTTTTATCACATATTATCAAAATGGCTGCCGAAGTGCTTCAAGCTGAGAGGGCAACTCTCTTCATCTATGATAAAAATACGAATGAACTTTGGTCAAGAACCGGTATTGGGTTAAAAGCCTCAGAAATTAGATTCCCCTCAAATCAGGGAGTTGCCGGAGAGATTTTTCAAGGTGGACAATCGCTCATTATCAGCGACCCTTATAAACATCCAACTTTTAACAAGGGGTTTGATCTTAAATCAGGTTTCACAACAAAAAATATTCTTGGCTTCCCCCTAAAAAATATAAATGGTGAAGTTATCGGAGTGATTCAGCTACTGAACAAGAAGCAGGGCACTTTTGATGGCGAGGATGAATCTTATCTTGGTGCGCTTGCCTCCGCTGTGGGCATTGTGCTCGAAAATGCCCTGCTTCGTGAAAAACTCAAAAAACAACTGGAAGAGATTCAGCAGGCTTATGCTGAATTGGACATAGCCCAAAATACGATCCTTAGAGAGACAAAGTTCGCCACTATTTTTGAACTGACTGGCATTGTAAGAAAGGCAGCTTCTGAACATAATGTTCCTGTTGTAATCGCCGAATTGCGATCTGATTATCTGTTTGATTCAAAACTGTTAAGATATTTGGATGTAATCGAAGGTTCCTTTAATAAAATATTGTCAGACACTGAGGAATTTGCGAGACAAAATGGCAATTAGAAAACTGCTATTTTTACTTCTTATTTTTTTACACTTTAGCGGGTGTGCAAAAAATGAAGAAAATGTTACAATTAATAAATTTGGAGACAAAATGGACATTGATTTTTCAAAACTCGATACCGCCACTTTTGGAGCCGGCTGCTTCTGGTGTGTTGAAGCCGTTTTTCAACGTCTTAAAGGCGTCGAGAAGGTAATCTCCGGGTATGCCGGAGGTTCGGTTGTGAAACCCACCTACAAACAAGTATGTGAAGGAAACACGGGGCATGCTGAAGTTTGTCAGATATATTATGATCCGTCAATTATATCTTTTAAAGAGTTGCTCGAAGTTTTCTGGAAAACACATGACCCAACCACTCTAAACCGTCAGGGAAATGATGCAGGTACACAATACAGATCAGTTGTCTTTTATCATGATGATGAACAAAAAAAACTTGCAGAGTTCTACAAACACGAACTTGACAGTTCAGGTATTTTTAATGATCCCGTAGTAACTGAAGTCTCCCCCTTCACAGAGATGTATGTTGCCGAAGATTACCATCAAAATTATTTTGATGAAAATGGCAACCAACCTTATTGTTCATTTGTAATCAGACCAAAACTTGAAAAATTCGAAAAAGTATTTAAAGAAAAACTTAAATAATTAATCATAACTAATCATAACTAATCTGGAGTTCTAATGAAATCTCATGAAATTGACTATAAAATTATCGGCGACGACCTGCAAATGGTTGAAGTTGAACTTGATCCGGGTGAAACTGTAATTGCCGAAGCCGGTGCCATGTGTTACCTCGAAAATGGTATCGAGTTTGAAGCTAAAATGGGTGATGGAAGTGATTCCGACTCAGGTTTTTTTGGCAAACTTGTATCAGCAGGTAAAAGAGTACTCGCCGGTGAATCCCTTTTTATGACACATTTTACAAATCGTGGAAGCGGTAAAAAAAGACTTGCTTTTGCGGCTGCTTACCCCGGGAAGATTATTCCAATTGATCTTTCTGAATTTGGTGGAAGACTCCTGTGCCAGAGTGATGCATTCCTTGCGGCAGCGATGGGAACCAAGGTCTCAATTGCGTTTACAAAAAAACTTGGTGCCGGATTTTTTGGTGGTGAAGGATTTATCCTCCAAAAACTTGAAGGCGACGGACAAGCTTTTATCCATTGTGGCGGAAGCATTATTAAAAAAGAACTGGTAAATGATACAATCAGAATCGACACAGGCTGTCTTGTTGCATTTACTGATGGGCTCGATTATGATATCGAAAGAGCAGGCAATCTAAAAACAATGTTCCTGGGCGGGGAAGGGCTCTTCCTCGCTACCATAAAAGGCACAGGCACTGTATATATCCAGAGTTTGCCATTCTCTCGCCTTGCTGATAAAATCATTGCAAGAGTTCCAAAGTCAACAACAACTATTGGAAGCTCCGATTAATTTTATCGACCTCTATTAGCATAAAAAGGCGGCGATTAAGCCGCCTTTTTTTGTTTTGATTAGAATTCGACCTTCAAACCAAAAGTGGGAAGAATTTGAAATCCTTTTTTCTCAATACTACCATCCCTGTAGATAAATCTCTCCTCGTTTACATTTAATCTGCTGTATAGATTTGAAATATCCAGAAACATTACAAGAGCAAACTTTCCGAGTTGAAGTCTGTGATCAACCCTCAGATTTAAGGTGTGGAAATCATCAAACCTGTCTGAATTTTCACCTGTTATCTCTTTTGAGTACCGTAATCTGTTTGGATCGTTTAATACATCCGAATTTACGATATATGAATCTTTTGGTCTGCCTGTTGCATATTTCCATTTTACAGAAATTGCCCAACTTTCATTAAATTCATACCCCATAAGAATATTAAAAACATTTGGTTGATTAAAATCGGAATTGTACCAACCCTCTCCAAGATCATCATTCCTTTTGCTGTGTGACCAGGAATAACTGAGTTGCCCGTACCAATTATCAACCAGTCTTCTCACTATTGAGAGATCAATGCCGGCTGCCCATCCTTTTCCGCCATTTGTTCTTAAAGATGAAGTTCTCTCGGGTCTTACAACCAGATCAGTAAAATCTTTGTAATATCCTTCGACGGTAACTTTATACTCATCTGAAAGATAACTTGTTATTCCACCAATCAGATGGGTTGATTTTTCGTTTTTTAACAACCTGTTATTGTTATTCAGAGCAAAAAGCCAAAAATCGGGAGCCTGGTAATAGATGCCTGATGCCAGATTTAATTTAATATTCTCTGATACCAAATATGAAAGACTGATTCTGGGAGAAATGTTTTCTGATTTGTTAAACCCTGTTCGTTCATATCTGCCACCGATATTATAGTTAAAGGCATTCCCCAGTTTCCCTTTAACCTCAGTATATATAATAGCGTTTAATGCATTATCGTCAAGAGTACTATTCACCATTGCAGGAGTGAAAACAAGAAACTTCTTTGTTGGATCCGGTCTGAAATCGTTTTTGTCAAAAGTGAAAACAGTATCAATGATTGATTGAATCGTTTCATATTTGGCGTCGGTTTGATTAAATTCAAAACCTGATGTGAAACCAAGATCAGAGTTGAACTGGTGGTTATACTCAAATTTGATTCCATAAATCGATTCATCCCCTCTTGAAATCAAAAAGTCAGAAATAACAGTCGCATTTTCCTTTAAAGGTAGTGCACCATTTACGGCTTCATTAAGTACTTTACCAAGGGATGCCGCCCAATTTTTTGTTTGTAATAGCCGGTTAAAGTAAAGTAACTTGAACTCCCTGTTAATGCTCTCCAGTTGAACCCAGCCACCCTTTTTGGTTTCCGAGGAGCGGGTTAAATCAGTGTCAAAAGCATTTTCACTTTCATAAACATGATCAATATTTCTGTCAAAATCTTCCGGGGAAAAGATACCAATAATAGAGAGTTTATGATTATTTCCAAATTTTGTGGTACTCTTAAACAGGATGTCAGTAAATGAGGGATCACCTAAATCTTTTTGACCTGTCCATCGGAGAATATTTCTAAAGTCCTGGTGCCTTGCCGACAAAAGGATTGAGGTATTGTCCGCAATGTAAGATGGTCCATCATAGTTAAATTCCCAACCGAGGACATCATAGGTGCCGTTAAAGGTGAGGTCATCAAAACTTCCTTCCTTGATCCTGAGATCAACCACAGAGGAATTCCTCCCCCCATACCGTGCACTAAAACCCCCGGCCTGAAACGAGGCTGCATCAATCACTCCCGGTGTGAAGATTGAAAAACGTCCCCCTGAACCTCCTGATCTTCATTTCCACCCTCAAAGTGGGCGATCCAGGTCAAAAGGTATATTATCCACCAGGATAGTGTTATCCTTTGGACTCCCCCTCTTACAGAAAATGAAGTAAACTCACCACCTGCACTGCTAACCCCGGGAGAGTTTCAATCGCCCGAAAGATATCACCACCAGCTCCCGGTGTTCTTAAAATCTCTTCTCGATTATATTCAAAAGTGTTTACTGTCTGGTTTTGATCATCATCAAACAAACCCGCTCTTATCGTAACCTCTTTATTCATGATGGTTGAGGACATCATCTCAACGTCCCTGATGCGTGTTGTTTTCTCCCGAATAACTCTCGCATCAGTTTCAATATGAGTGCCATATCCGATATAACTGAATTCTAAATGATAAATCCCCTAGGGAAGGTTTTTGATCAGATAGGAACCGTTAACATCGGTTACACTCCCCGATTTTGTTCCTGATACCTTTACTGTAACCCCGGAAAGAGGTTGTTTTGTATCACCATCCTGAACCTGACCTTTTAGACTTCCGGTCATTTGACCAAAGACACTGATACTTGTTATTAAAAGAAATAATATTAGATACATTTGCTCCTCAAAGTTGATTTAATTCAATCGTTTATTTAATTAACACTGTTTAGTAGATGGGCAAAAAAATTTAGATTTTTACCAGCCCTGAAATCATTTCATCCAATGATTTCTCTATTAGATTTCCAAGCTCTTCATCTTTTATTTCTGACAATCGTTGGCGATTCACCAGTGAAACAACACCATGTACCAACGACCAGAGACCAAAAGCAACAGGTAATGAAGGACCCTGTTTTATCGCTCCTTTTTCCATCGCATATTCAACTGTGTTCCTGAGCAGAAGGAAACTTTTGTCTGCCTCTGTCCAAACCAGCCCGTCTATATATTTTTTCATCGGTGCCCTTGCAATAAACATCAGGTCGTAATATTCAGGGTTTTCGAGTCCAAACTTTATATACATTCTGCCAAGTTTTCTGACGCGTTGAACAGGATCTGTTTCCGACTCTGCCTTGGAAAGGAAATCGTAGAATTTGTCAAATCCTTCTTTTTGAAGATTACCAAGGATTTCATCTTTATCGGAAAAATAGAGATAAATTGTTGCGGGTGAATATTCTATTTTCTCAGCAATTTTACGAATTGATACATTTTCATATCCTTCGTCCACAAACAACTGCATTGCCTTATCGAGTATCAAACGGCGTTTTTCGTGTTTTTCTCTCTCTTTTCTCTCGCTGATTCCCATCGAATCCTTTCTTTTACTGAACAGTGTTTATTTTATATGCAAAGTTAAGTTTTTTGACATATACAAGTCAAGAACTTTTTTTTATTTTTTTTCTTACACTCATCCACAGTGCATCTTAAAATATATTTTTCAAAATAAATCACATTTCTCTTGTTTCATATTTCCTTATATCGTATATTTACGATATACAATTTAGGAATTATATGGCGTACTCAAAAAAAGAAGAATTCCCTGATCAGGATTTAAGACTGGCAGAGATAGCAAAGGCTCTCTCCCACCCTGCCCGGATCAAGATATTAAGGATACTTAATCAAATGAATAGTTGTATGGTTGGCGGGTTGGTTGAACAACTCCCTATCTCGCAGTCAACGGTTTCACAACATTTAACCGAACTGAGAAAAGCCGGACTAATAATTGGTGAAATCGACGGACCAAAAGTCTGTTATTGTATAAACAAAGAACAACTCACAAAAACGAAAAAGGCATTCGACCGGTTATTCTCCGGCATCGGTTGCTGTTAAAAAATGAAAGATAAATAAAATGAACAAAAATGATGAAATCAAGAATACCGTAAAAGAAAGATATTCTGAAATTGTAACAAGTGTAACTCCTTCAAGCTGCTGCGGTCCTGCTGCCACAAGCTGCTGTGGGCCAGATGTTAAAGATTTTACTGTTTTTTCGGATGACTATACAAATCTCCCGGGGTATGCTGCTGATGCTGACTTAAGTCTTGGGTGTGGAATTCCAACTGAATATGCTGATATCGCCGAGGGTGACACAGTGATCGATTTGGGATCAGGAGCCGGAAACGATGTATTTGTTGCCCGTGCTTTTGCCGGAGAGACAGGAAGAGTAATTGGACTCGACTTCACCGATGCAATGATCCAAAAAGCTGAAATCAACAAAAACAAACTTGGTTACAAAAATGTAGAATTTGTGTTTGGAGACATTGAAGAGATGCCATTTGAAAATGGACTTGCCGATGTTATAGTTTCCAACTGTGTATTGAACCTTGTTCCTGACAAACAAAAAGCATTTGGAGAAATCCACAGAACACTTAAACCGGGTGGCCATTTTTGCATCTCCGATGTAGTGCTTCAGGGTGAACTAAGTCAGGAACTAAAAGACTCAGCAACCCTATATGCAGGATGTGTAGCCGGAGCAATGCAGGAAGAGGATTATTTGAAAGTAATTAAAGATGCCGGATTCAAAAATATTCAAGTCAGAAAATCCAAAAGAATTCATCTGCCCGATGATTTGCTTGCGAAATATCTAAGTAAATCTTTGATGGAAGAATTTAAGACAAAAGGTGCGGGAATTTTCAGCATCACGGTAACAGCAAAAAAATAAAGCGGAAGAAAAACAAGAAATGCCAAAACAGCAGGTAAAAGTATTTATATCAAGCTAATACCTGATATTTAATACTTAAGACCTAAAAAAAATGGTACCCCCGGCAGGAATCGAACCTGCGCTCGTGGTACCGGAAACCACTGCTCTATCCACTGAGCTACGGAGGCATTAAAAGTTAACACTGCAAATTTACGAATTTTTCAGCTTACATCATAAAAAAAGCCCCGGGCAAACCGGGGCTTTTTAATTATAGTTTTGACTTTATGTGTCGATTTTTATTGTAACTGGAATCTGATAGGAACAGTTACCTGAACATTTACAGGCTGACCGTTTTGTTTACCGGGGTTCCAACGGGACATCATCATAACCACGCGAAGAGCTTCTTCATCGCAGCCACCACCGATGCCTCTAACAACTCTTGGACTGGCTATCTGTCCGGTTTTTGAAACCGTGAACATTACGATAACCTGACCTTCAACACCTGCTCTTTTGGCAATTTCAGGATACTGAATATTTTGTGCCAAGAAGGCGTATAATGCACCATCTCCACCAGGGAACGAAGGCATTTCCTCAGCAAATGTAAAGACTTCTTCTTTGTTGTCTTTTTTTACATCTTCCTTGGTAACCTCCGGCTTCTTATCATCGAGACCATCAGTAAATTCAGCATCGCCATCTCCACGAATGTCACCGGTTCCATCAACACCCTGACGGGTAACGGTTCCAACATTCTTGTCCTTCAGTTCTTCAACTGTTGGTGGCGCTTCTTCTTTTACCTGATCATCCGTTTTGATAACAGGAGGGTAAATTTAACGGAAGCTCTTTCAGGAGCTTTTTTCTCCATCTCTTTAAAGACAGTTTCCCGTTTCTCTTTTTCCTTCTGTTTCTTCAGGTTCTGGAGTTGAGCTTTGACATCCATTGTCACCGTTTGGTTCTCTTTTGGCATGTTTTTTTTCGATCGCATTAAGAATCATGGGAGTCGAAATCGCAGTACTAAAAAAGACAGCGGTGATAATGAGAGCAATGGTAACGAACTTACCATAAAGTTTGCGAAGAACAAAAGCACCATACTCTTTATTCTTCAGAGCAAAAACTATATCAGTTAAATCAACTTTTGACATTGTTCACTCTCACTTTTTACGGTTATTGTAAATACTCAAGTCAGACTCCGCAACATCAACTATGGCGTATTTCTTTACTTCAGTAAAATTCATCATATCCAGCACATCAACCAGGTTTTGATACGAGGAATTATCAGTAGGTTTGATAACAACAAAAAGATTTATTTTTTTCGTCTTTGGGTCGTCATCTGCTTCCAATTCATTCTGTTTATCGGTAATCGATTTTCTAATTTGTTCATAAGCTGCTTTGTTAACAGGCTTAAATTCACCGATAACTTGAGTTTTAGCGGTATCGAGACCAAAATAATAGATCAGTGTATCTCTGCCACCGATTATTATAGTCATCGCCTCGCTCTGCCTTAACTCTGTTTGATTAATTTGTTCTTCTTCCTGTTTTTCTTTATCCTTAACAGGCATCACAATATCCATAACTTGCGGTTTAGAGAAGGTCGTGGTAAGCATGAAGAAGGTTACGAGCAAAAAAGCAAGATCCACCATCGGTGTTAAATCGATACGCGTGGACGTCTTCTTGGCTCCTTTCTTCTTCCCTTTTCCATGTCCTCCTTTACCGGAGGTATCCAGTTCAGCCATTTAAATTTCCTTTTCTAATTTTTAGCCTTAAGCTCGGTTACAAATTTGAACTTGTTAAGGTTCTCTTCTTGTAGAATGGCGATAATCCTCTTTATCACAGGATAACCGGCATTTTTATGGCCCTTAATGGCTACACTGGGAACTTTCTTGGTCTCGACCCCTTGCATGATATACCAGGCATCCAGACTGTTGGTAACCCATTTCCCAAGTTCATTACTTGCTGTATCGATAGGGATACCTGACATAAACTCTGGTTTTTTCCTGTCACTCGGTTCAGCATTCAGCAGATTTTTGAATTGGCTCAATGGTGCGCCAAAACTTCCGATCTTACCAAAAGCATTAATCTCTGCATCAGTTAAATTCATATCATAAGCATCGTTCATTGCACTCATTACAGTCTTCTTAAGAACCTCATGATTGTAAATACCGAAGTATGCTCTACCGGCTGAATCAACAATAACTGTAAAAACATCAACATCGGGAAGCTTCGATTTGGAAATCGAGCCCGGAGTTTGTACAGTTACGGCCTCATCCGGCTTAAACTGGGTCGTAAGAATAAAGAAAGTAAGCAGCAGGAACGAGACATCGCACATCGCCGTCATGTCCACGAGGGTGCTCTTACGGGGTATTTTTACCTTTGGCATTTCTTAACTCACATTTTACTTGTTTTTGGCAATGAACTGCTGTGTTATCGCAACACCGGCTTCATCGATGCTATAGGTCATTTTGTCAATCTTTGTCGTGAAATAGTTATAGAACACGATAGCGAAAGCTGATGAACCGATACCAAAAGCTGTATTAATAAGTGCCTCAGAAATACCTGTTGCAAGAGCTGAAGCATCAGGTGCGCCTGCGTTAGCAAGAGCGGCAAAAGCTCTAATCATACCCAATACTGTTCCCAAAAGACCAACGAGGGTCGAAAGGTTTGCAAGTGTTGAAAGAATAACGAGGTTCTGCTCTAAAACAGGAAGTTCCAGTGAAGTGGCTTCTTCAAGTTCTTGTTTGATTGCAACAACTTTCTGATCTTTACTAAGTTCTTTATCCCCAAGCATTTCTTTGTATTTAATAAGTCCTGCTTTTACAACATTGGCTACTGATCCTCTTTGTTTATCACATTCGTCGATCGCAAGGTCAAGATCTGATTCTTTCCCTGATAGCAGTGTGTAAACTTTTGCGATGAAATTGGAAATATTTCCTTTTCCCTTTGCTCTTCTAAGCACGATAAATCTTTCAACAGAAAATGTCCATACAGCAAGGAACATTGTCATAAGAATCGGTACGATAAATCCGCCCTTATAAACCATGCCGAGATAGTTTCCAACTTTTGGGTCCTTTGAAGGATCATTTCCCTGAAAGTTTTCCGGATCTCCCATGACAAAAAGATAGATTAAGACTGCAATTACAAAAAGCACTGGAATTGCGACAGCTGCGAATCCTGAAAAGAATGCTTTTAGAGGTGATTGTTTACTCACAGTTAACTCCTATTACTAGTTAATTATACTTGTTGGTTCAGAAATATGTTTCAAACAAAAATGTTTTATTCATTAGGGTATAAAATTAAGAAATTTTAAGTTAACGAAAAAAACAATTATTGATTAATACAGTTTTTATTCTTCATTTTTTTTACTATTTTAAGAAACTCATTAAGGGAACAAAATCGGGATAAGTGTTATGTATAAACCCGCAATAATGGCTGTGGTTATCACACCACTGATATTTGCCCCAATGGCTTCCGGTAATATTATCGATTGGGGGTTCGCTTCGGTCACTGATTTTTGCGCTACTTTTGCAGTAGTTGGAACACAACTGACCCCGGCTATGCCTATAACAGGATTAAACTTCCCACCTGTTATAAAATACATGATATACCCTCCCATCAAACCACCGATGCCTGAAAGGAGCAAAGCAATGATTCCCAGAACAAGCAACAGCAATATTTGAGGATCAAGAATCAATGACGCATCACAAAGCACTCCAAGCAACAGTCCCAGCAAAAATGTTGAGCCATACAGGAGTGGACCTGCAATAAAATCAATAATATGTTTAAGTCCTGCTTCCCTTACTGCCACCCCAACAAACAATGATAAAAAGAGAGGAGCTGCCACGGGAAACAATAGACAAAGAACTATGCATGCAATAACTGCAAAATAGAGTTTCTCTGATGATGAAATCTGCCTGATATTCTTCTTTGGAGGCATTTTAATGGCTCTTAAACGCTTTGGTACGAGTAATTTGATTAACCAGGGATAACCCCCGTACGTTAAGCCAAGATACAGGTAAGCTACAACAGTGATTGCTACAAACAATTTAGGAGACAATTTAAGCGCAGTGAACAACACCATCGGTCCATCAGCTCCCCCCACCATTGCAATTGATGCGGCATCGTTAACATTTAAACCCATTGCCATGGCGATGGGTATCGTCAGAAAAGTGCCAAGTTCGGCACAAACTGCCAAAAACATGCTTAAAAACGGGCGTGCAAGTAGAAATCCTACATCCAATAAAACCCCGATCCCCATAAATACAAAACAGGCAATCAGACCGTTACTGAAAGTAAGGGTGTAAATCGGTTGTAAAAAATCGATTTGTAAAATGTTAATCAGAGCATTTGGATCTGAGACCATCGGATCGAGAAACAGGTTAGTGTTTTTACCGCCGATTACCAGTACACCCGCGTTAACGGCTGCCATCCCAATACCCATTGGAATCATAAGAAGAGGTTCCAGAATCCCTTTTTTACCAAGGTAAACCAGTAGAACTCCCAACCCCATCAGGCCTATTCGTCCAAGTGAAATGGTAAGATCACCCGTAAAAAGAGTAACAATTCCGGGAAAAAGCTTTTCAAGTATGGCAACATCCATCTGTTATCTCCCCTTCGGATTTTGTCTTAGACCGTAAATTTTGGAACTCCAGGGTGAATACGGTCTCACAACACTTTTAATTGTCATTATCGTTTTTTCGTAATCGTGTATATCTTCAAGATATAGTTTAATTGCAAGACCAATTGCTGCTACAGTTTCAAGTTGTTGATCCTGCCCGGCAGCTTCATTTTGAACCTCTGTAAGAGCTTCATGCTGATCAGTCGTTTTCGTTTTTTGAATTCGTAAAAAATTTATACTTATGGAAATCAGTCTTATCATGCCTGCCACTGCAAATGAGATAACAAAGGTAGAAATGACCATGATACCAATGACCAGAAAGATGTTCATTGTGTCCACTCTCTTATGGCAAGGCACTACACTTACCATTCAAATAATAAAAATAATTATCTGTCAAAAATAGTGATATTTTCGGTAATATCGGCCCATTTTGAGATATTTTTTATACTTTTTTTTAATACTTTTTCATCATTGAGTGATTCAAATCAATAGTAATCAGTTTATCAGATGTTATATTGGAGTATATTTCATTATTATATTTATTTTTTTTTAGTAGATTCTCAATGGTCAATTTTCTTTTAGCAGCATTTGTAATAATCTCGGCAAATCATGCCATTTTTGCTCAAAAAGGCTATATTCTCCCTCAGCTTGGACATGCCGGTACTATCACTCAGGTAACCGCCTCCAACAATGGAAATTTCATTTTCACATCATCTGAAGACAACACGATAATTGTCTGGGATTCCCAAACTCTTGACCAATTCAATATTCTTGGGGGTCACACAGTTCTGTTAAAATCGTTCCTCCTCACTTCCCAGGAGAGTTTCCTCATCAGTAAGTCGGAAGATAACTCTTTCTTAGTCTGGAATTATCTCACCGGAGAAGAGATCACCTCAGGTGAAATCCCCGGAGGAGCAAAAACAAACATCTTCCTCACCCGGTCTGATAACACTTTGTTGTTTGTAAACAGCAATTCCGATCTGATCTCTCTCGATTATCTTGAAGACAGTTCCCCTCTTCAATTGGGAAATCTTTCTTTCCCTGATTTCCAGGCAATCGATTTTGAAAAAACAACGGAGAGGTTTGCAGTTGCTGACAAAAACGGAGAGATTTTTCTTGTTAACGCCGCAAATCTTGAAAAAGGGATAAAACTCTCACAGAGTTCAAGGAATAACTATACTAAATTGATCTTTTCGCCTAATGGTACTTACCTTGCCGGAATTACCGAAAATTCGGTTATCAATGTTTGGAATCTCGAAACCAATTCAATTATTTTTAGTACAAGCAGTGGTTATCATGTGCCCCCGCAGGTAACTTTCTCCAATGATTCAAGGCATCTCGTCTATTTTCTCAGCGATATCAAAATTGCCGGATTTAATTTAATTGAAAAATCAGAAGTTTTTTCTCATAAACCAAAAGGTGATATAACCGCGCTTGCAATTTCACCAAACAATCAAAATCTTATAGCTGCTTATTTTGACCGCTCAATCAAAAAGTTTGAACTGCTCTCTACCGAACCGATATTAGAATACAAGGCAATCGAAGAAAAAATTACCGGAATCCACTTCAGCGAAGACAACTCGGTTCTCTGTATGTTGTCCAACGAAAACTCAATTCATATATTTTCAAAATCAGAAGCGAACCCACACAAATTCCTGCAACTTTGGGATGGTGGTTTTCTTGGGATGGATGTCTCCCCTTCAGGGAAATTTTTTGCATTTGAGAGTTTTGATGAGAATATCAAAATTTTCTCTACTGATGATGCAATCGAATATGGTGTGATTAATGATCAGACAGGAACTTTTATTAACACGATCAGATTTTTGAAAGATGAAAATTTCCTCGCTGCAAAATCAGAAAACCATGATTTGAAAATATGGAATCTGCAATCGCAAAAAGTTGTGAAAACTTTAACAGGAGCAACCACCTCACTTTTCGAAATTGCACAAAGCAACGACGGTAAAAAGCTTGCCGCGGCGGGAGCTGACGGAAATGTATATCTGTGGGATTTAAAACTTCCACCAGCGCAACAAAATTTAAGGCTTTTGATCAATCTGTAAAAAAGATCAAATTTTCTCCCAATGACAAAGAGATTATTGTTGTCTCAGAGAATGGACAAACAAGAGTTTTTGATATCAACAACTATAATGTACTAAGAGATATCAAGGAAAAACAGAGGGTTGTCTCTATAACTGCTTTATCACCATCTTCAAAATATCTGGCTTATGCAGGGCATGACAATTATATTATTTTATCAGAATTATCCTCCCCTCTTAATTCAATGACAGCCAATATCGGCTTCAGTCCGGTTGATGCAATAAGCTTTTCCGGCGATTCCCGATTACTTCTCGCGTCGTCAAACGACAGATCACTTTATCTTATAGATGTTGAATCGGGAAATAACCTGGGTATTCTCTACTTCTTTGGCGGTGGTGAATGGGCCTTTATCACCCCGGATGATGAATTTGAATGTTCTCCGGGAGCATTTGATTTCCTCCGTTTTGTTGAAAATAATAAAGCAGCCACGCTCGGTGGAACCAATCTTTTCAGTTTTAAAGAGGGTTTACTCCGTTTAATCATTTTTTAGATAACTCTTTATATTCAAATAATTTAATATTTTTGACCTCTTGACTTTTTTAGCTTTTATTGAGTATATTAGTTAGTAATTCATAATTTTTAGCCGAACAAAAATCTACTGATAAATCCTTCCTTGTTTTGGTAGTTTTTTTAACTTCTTAATAAGATCGCCTCGTGCGTCATTAAGTTTGAGGTAATAATGGATCAATTGTCAACACAAATCTTGCTTTTGTTCGTGGTTATCGTTGTATTCGGGCTCTTTATCTTGTTTGCTGTTATCCTGTATCAAAGAGTTGGAAGGTCCCGCGTAGATCACTCCGTGGAACAATCTGCATCGGGGATAGTAATGGAAGACCAGGAATCCATTGAGAAAAAGATCATTTTAGAGGATTCGATACAACATATCTCTCCCCCTCCTCCAAAAGATGATAAATCATTGAAATTTAATTAAATATTGTGATCTTTTACTCTTTTTATTAGCCCTGAATTGTCAGGGCTTTTTTTTTTGCTCTGTTTTTCATTTATTGCTCTTCAAATTAAAAAATATTATTTATGAGATACTCAAGAGAAATTGCCCAATCAATTTCCGACCATCGATATCAGTCTGCCAAGACAATTTTTGAAGAGATAAAACACGGAAACACGCCGTCAGAACGGCTTTTGTCTGATCTGTTCCCGCCTGATCTGGTAAAAATTGTCAGGGATGACCTTGACTTGTTTTTCGCAAACAATTTGTTACCCGATAAAAAAGTAAGGCAGCATATAGCCACCGCTCCCACCGAAATCTCTGATGCAAGATCAAAAGCAGAAAAGATGCCATCATTCCAGGCATTGCACAGTGCACTGTTAACCCGTAGAAAACCAGATGAGGATATTCTCAAGGAATTTTATGGGGAATATGCAGATTTTGCCGGTACTGTGTTTGAGATGTTTAGAGTTTATAAAATGTTTAGAAAGTGTGGCCTTCCCTCCGGAGCGCATCTTAACCGGGTTGGAGCAATCTCATCGATACTCAATATAAATGACCCGGGGTCTAAGCTCTACTCTGCCATTGCGGTTGGGCACGATCTTATTGAGGATATGCTATATAAAGCTGTTGATGAATTTGGGGTCCATTACGGATTCGAGAGGTATGACGAGTTTATACAAAAATATATTCCGGTTGAACTCAGAGAAGGGATCGCCATACTTACCAATCACTATGATCTGATCATTAAATATGTTACCGAATTTTTGGATGAACGGGGTGTAGGTATAAACAATGGCACAATTTTATATGCCCTTGAATCTTTGATGACAGGTGAACATCAATTGTTGGCTAAATATGCCGGAAGAACAATAGATGTTTTGAAGGGGTTACCACCGGAAACAAAAGACCTTGAAGTAATCAGATGGGTTTGTTACAAAGATCTGTATCTAAAAGACATTGCTGAACTTTCTAAAAAAGCGGATAATTTTCGCTTTTATGAAATTAAATCTTTCGATTTGTCAGATAATGGACATGGAATTGGCTCTTTAAGCATGGACGCGCGAATGAAAAACCTGTTAAAACAAGAAGCCTGGGCAAGAGAAGGTTATTTATTCCAAACTGAATGGGAACCGATAAATAGAAGAATTATGGAACTCCACGAAGATATCCTCGTCTTTGCCGAATATTTTGTAGTTCGCGACCTCATGGAATATCAGTCGATACAGGATTTTTTATTTTCAGCACTCCATAAAATAAAAAGCCTCGAAAAAATATTCTATATCAACTAACTTGTTATCAGTTTATATCCGATACCATGAACAGTTAAAATAATTTTTGGGTGATTTGAATCGATCTCTATCTTTTGTCTTAACTTTAGGATGAAGTTGTCCACTGTTCTGGTAGTCGGGTTTTCATCATAACCCCAAATATCATTAAGCAAATTATCCCTGCTTACGGTACTGTTTTTATTTTGCCACAGATATTTGAGAATTTCGTACTCTTTGTGCGACATCTGAACTGAATTTCCATCCACAAAAGCAGAATAGGTTTTAAAATTTACATTTAATAAACCGATTGTTGCGTCTTCATCTTGTTCAACTTCATTAGTACCTCTTCTTAAAACTGCCTTAATCCGGGCAAGCAATTCTCTTAAACTAAAAGGTTTTGTGACATAATCGTCGGCTCCAAGTTCAAGCCCTAAAACTTTATCAATCTCTTCACCTTTGGCTGTGATAAGAATAATAGGAGTTTTTATCCCTTTTGCACGGACCTGTTTGCATATCTCAAATCCGGAAACTTTTGGAAGCATCACATCGAGCAGAATCAAATTATACTTCTCAGTTATTGCTTTTTCAACTCCTTCTTCCCCATCTGAGGCGAGATCTACCTCATATCCTTCAAATTCAAGGTTGTCTCTCAGACCCATTCTCATGTTGGGTTCGTCTTCAACTATCAATATCTTGATCATCACTAACACCATTTTTGATTAATTGTTGCAGTTTAATGTTTGTTTTAAAAGGGAAAACCAGACGAAACATACTGCCCCTGCCGTATGTACTAAAAAGTTCAATCTTTCCTTTGTGGTTTTCCATTATATGTTTAACGAGACTTAGACCAAGACCGGCTCCCTTTGTGTTGTGAACATATCCTGTGGTCTCACGATAAAATTTATCAAATATCTTTTTTGGTTTTTCTCTTTTATGCCAATTCCCTGATCTCTCACTTCGATAAAAACAGAAGACTCTGAATGTCCAGTATGAAGTTCGATTAATTTCCTGTCTTTGCTGTATTTGGAAGCGTTATCAATCAGATTTATCACAGCTTCAGAAAGTGCTTCATAATCGGCAGCGATAACAGGGACATCTTTCCCCTCAACATACTTAAAAGAAAACCCATTGTGTTCAAGATGGAACTTGTAAGTTTCATTTACTTTTCGACATACATCATTTACATCCACATGGTCAAAATGGTAAGTCCTCTTTCCGGCTTCAGTTTGTGAAAAGTTTAATAACCGGTTAACAATTTTTGAAAGCCGCTGAGCTTCCTGACTGATAATTGTGTAATATTCCTGCCTTTTTGAGTCATTTCTCACCCTTCCAAGTTCAAGAGTTTCGGAAAACATGCTGATCAGTGCCAGCGGAGTCCTTAGTTCATGAGAAACATTTGACACAAAATCACTTTTTAGTCTTACCAGTTCAAGTGCTTTTTTGATATTTTTGAAGACTACCCAAACTCCCACCATGATAACCAGATTCAAAACAAATATCAGGGCGTAGCTCCGCCAGGCTCTTTCATAAACCAGCTCATCAATCGTTTTCCCTTTGGGACTGATACCGATGTAATAACCCGGGAGAAACCAAAGCTCTTTTCTGATCGTAAACTGTGAGGCAAGAAGAGAATCGGGACCTGCGATAATTGAATCACGCACTCCGTTAATTACGGGAATTGTGAAGTCGGTTCCCGCAACCTGTTGAACTTTGTTCTTCAGAATGTCGCGCACAAAGTTTTCCGGTTGAAGCAATATTCCGTAAAGCAGATTACTGCCGTTAAGTGTATCAGGCACAAAATAGAGTGATACAAGTGGTGTATCAAGCGGGATGTAAAATGGCTCCAGTTTTGAGTAGCCTTGTTTAAGGAAAATCTTAAGTCTGTCGAGTTTTGGTCTTCTTAATTGAATAACCGAATCGAGCAACTGATAAAGTGAATCGGTACTGGAAGGGGGATAAATATAGTTTGAAGTGCCGGATATTATACTAATATACTTTACCGGAGGCTTGTCTTTCATAAAATCATTGAGTGTGGACTGCACTTCGTCTGTTTTGCCTGCTGAGAGAGCATTTCTGAGCTTTACAGCCCAACTGGTGAGTACATCTTCAGAATATTGATTGATAGAGAAAAGCACTGCTTCAAGCTGGGTGTTGTATATCTGCAAAATCTGCTCTTCATTCTGATTCAACTTGGTGAATGCATAAACAGAAAAGATTATCGAAGGCAGAAGGATAGCCAGGAACAGAATTATTGCAAACCGTTTTTCAGGTGCTCTCATCTATTATACAAACTCGTTTTCGGCAAAAATTAGTTAAGACTTGATCACAAAAATAGGAATATTTGCCCATAAACAAGAGGAACATTGTTAAACAAAAAAAGAGGCTGCCCTTTTCAGGACAGCCTCGTATCTTCAGAGAAGTTTAAATTTTACTGTAACTGCCATGTAAAGTCAGGAAGTTCATCTTTGTAAGCTTTAAGATTGATCTCACCATTCCAGTAGAAGTATGTATCTTCACCTGAGTTAGGATCTTTGAACAAGTCTGTTTCAGCATAAAGTTTTGTAGTTCCTGAACCAACTTCTGCAAATTTAATGTACTGGCCGGGTTCAACTGATCCCATGAATACATCGTCAACATAAACATGAATCTTGAAAGTTGAATAGTTCTCTATCTGAAGAGTACATTCTTTTGTTCCGGGTCCTCTAAGTCCTTTAGCTTTGTCAGCTTTTGCCTGAGCGGATAACTTGGCAAGTTCGGTGGACATTTTGGAATCATTTCCCATCGATCTTGAACCCCAAACATCGGAGCAAGCAAGCAGAGCTTCAGCATTGTTCTGATTTTTGGCTTTAGTGGTAGCTTCGTCGAGAAGTTGTTTTCCGGTAATAGCGGCTTTTTTACCTGTTAATCCTTCTTCCATAAAAAGAATCATTGCAGCAGAAACGAGGGCTTTTACATCGCCATCTCTTCTGGCGTCACTAATCAGTTCACCCAGTTTGGAAAGTGCACTGTTTGATGATCCAAACGCTGACTTGAAGTCGATGGTGTTTACATTAACGACCGAGGCAGCTGCCTTCGATGGAGTTTTTATAACTACGGGGCTGTTCTGAGAAAAACCTGCAAAGTTAACGATGAAAAGAGATGCAAGTACAAAAGCAAAAAATTTGTTTGATAGCTTCATTGTGGTACCTTTTGTTGATGATTGTGATTTGTTGTTTGTTAAAAATAATTGATTCTGATTCTTTAACTTCAAGGTTTCAAGTTGTGTTCCAGATGATTAACTAAATTTTTACTCAGTGTGATTCAGTTAACATAACGCAAAAATCAGGGAACAAATTCATTTTTCGGTTAAAAAAAATATTTCAACGACATGCTCCCAAAAATTACAGTATTTTATTATTATATCCAAAACTAATTTTTACGTTGACACCGGTGGAATTATCCCCTACTCATTATAAACAAGTTCTTCAGCGTAGGCGACATTATTCCCACAAAATGGATCACCCCAGTATTTTGCGACGAGTGCAATTTTATCTTTGTCCTTTGATCTGATTGCAAGTTGAGTTGCTTCCTTTAAAATATTCAGTCCTGAAAGTTCAGCCGATTTTCCTGAATTTTTCTCTTCAAGAAAGAGGATGAAAGAAGCGCTGAGAAGTGTTTCCACATTCTTTTTTTTTCTGCCTTCCTCGATAAGCTGAGTTACTTTCGTCAAAGCACCGTTTTCACTGTTGAAAAAAAGTTTAAAATCGGTGTTATAGGGTGATTTAAGACCTGCCATGTTCGACTTTGAGGTTATCACTTCCTGTGCATTCACAGCGAAGGACAAAGAAAAACCCAGCAGGAGTAACATTCCAAATTTTCTCATTATTTATCCTTTATGTTGTTTACAATAAAGGTTATACCCGGAAACGGGTAATCAGGTTCCGAAAATTTCAACTCTTTCTGATGCAGAAATAAATCTACCGCCTCTGATAATGGTTTCCAATACCTTTTTATAGTGTAAGGATGTTCTGAGAACACTCACTGAACCAAGAATAATAATTTGTTCCTGAGCCCGGCTTAACACTACATTTAATTTTCTGTCAACTTCAACCTCGGCCTCGGTTGATCTGTTTACCCCAATTGATCCCAGTCTTTCCAACTGGTAGTGATTTGAAACAGAGGTTGAATAGATAATCACTCTATTTTCACTCCCCTGAAACCTCTCAACTGTATCAACAGGTACCCCGGTAATCCCCATTTCCTCGAGTTTTTGTTTTATTGTGGCTATCTGGGCTCTCCACGGGGTGATAATTCCAAGATTTAACGACCCGTTTTTTTCAGACAATCCACAGATTTTAATTTTCTCAACGATCTGAGCCACAATGTCAGCTTCATTTTCATTATTTTTACCTGTCTTCGAAAGAGGTGTTTCAATAAAAATGAGCCTGTTTGACCGTAACAACTCTGAAATTTTCGATTCATCCCCTTTTGGGTAGATGACATCAAGGTTTTGCCTCTCCGATAGTGCGCACACCGAAGACCATCATGATAATAATGGTTAATCAGTTGCATAATCTTTTCATCCATCCTGAATTGTTCTATCAGAGTCCCGTAAGCGTTTGACCAGCCATTCCGCACCGCAGTGTTAAACATTCGCTCAAACAATGAGACTTTCATATCAAATATCCCGATGCCATTTAACAAAGGATCGTTGATTGATGTGGTCACATCACTCTGAACAGTAACAGCAGGAAGTTGATTTTGATCTCCAATAAGTATAAAACGATTAAAATTGACCACTATCCCTGCAAGTTGCGGTTCGAGTAACTGACTAGCTTCATCCACCATTAGTGTATCAAATCTAAAAAATGCTTTAAGGTCGTTACTGTATTTAACAAATGAGGCAACGGTTGAAGTGACCACCCTGATACTCTTGACATATTCACCAAACGACTCAAGATCATGAGTTTTAACCATTGTTTTGAGTGAATTATCATCTTCTTCGCTTGAACTGTTAAAGAGGTATTTAATCCCGGCACTGTTTAATTTATTACAAACTTCTTTGATGGCTTTATTTGTAAATGCAAGGATTGTCACGGTTTCATCGGGACTTCTTTTCAGAATCTTTTCAACAATAGTTAAAAGAGCAAAAGAGGTTTTTCCTGTTCCGGGAGGACCCTGAAGGAGAAAATAATCTTTTGCCGCGAGTGCCTTTTGAACATTTTCTTCCTGACTTGGGTGAAGTTCCGTAAGCCCTTCTGATGAAATTGGTCCGGACTCAGGAGCAGTTAAACCCAGTAGAAGTTCCTTGTTTCGACTGAATGCATCCAAAAATCCAAACATCATTTTTACATTGCTTAGAATTCCGCCATCTTTGAAGTCGGGTTCTATTGCAAAATATTTTTCTTTATAAAAAAGAGTACGATCAACCTGTTTATTAAAGAGTTTAACAACCACAATTTCATTTGTGAGTTGTGCAATGGAACCCTTTAATATCTCCCTGTGAAGTGGATCAAGTTCTTCTGTGTAGGGATATAAAATAATCAGGTCTTTTCCCTGAATCTTGCAACCACCTTTTTAGTCCGCCTAAAAAAGTATAAATCCCTCTGTTCATCATAGTTATCAAATTCCAAACCTCTGATCAAACTAAACTGAGATTCTTCTTTTATGAGTGGCTGTTGCCTCCAAAGCGAAGCAAAACTTGAGTCACCGCCCTCATTGTCATTAGCTGAAATCTTACTGTCGAACAACTCATTTATTAAAAACGATACCGAAGCCCTGTAATATTTTTGTTCAAGTGGCGATGCAGCTTCAAAAACAGTTTTAAATCGTGCAATGTTTTTTAGTATAAATTCGGGCAGACCTGTGGGGCTAAACTGAAGCAATCTGCTAAAAACGCGATCGTCGTTTTGTTTAAGAAGATAAAGCATCAGGAAAATTTCGTTTCGTCCCGTAAGGAACTCAATCGACTTTGTGGTCATAACAGGCACATTTCTGACCGGGTTGGATTGAGCAGCGGAATAAAAAATTGAACTGTCGCCTCTTCTGTCATTACCAAAATTTGATTGCATCAA
This sequence comes from Ignavibacteriales bacterium, assembly GCA_016714125.1. GTDB lineage: Bacteria > Bacteroidota > Ignavibacteria > Ignavibacteriales > Ignavibacteriaceae > UTCHB3. The sequence continues at coordinate 360,417 of JADJNX010000002.1, forward strand.
AAGATTATAAGCAGTTACCTGCATCTCTTCCTGTTTCCAAACGCCAAAATTTGGGACTTTACCCGATTTTAACTCAAGAACATTTTTCCTTTTTGGGTCGGTGACTGATGATTGTAGAATATCAAGTCGCCCGGTTATTCCAAACATCGCTGAATAAAAGGTAGGTTCGGTGGTTACGGTAAATTCGTCGTTTTTTCCCTTTAATGCCGGGAGTGCCGCCTTGATTCGGGGAATGTGAATTGTTCTAATTTCCTCTTTGATTTGTGTCAGGTATTCCCTGAGTGAGTAGGAAGTAATCAGATTCTCAGTAATAAATTCGTCGAAAGCAGCTTCAAAGTTAACCTCATCATCAAACAGATATTTGTCGAGAAAGTTATTTACAAGTGTCCCCTTAAACATCTTCCAGTTACTCTCACTTGGAAGCAATTTTTCAACTACATAATAAACAGGTAATCTCTCCGATTTATGAAAGAGGGAGCCCACATCTTTTGCTTCAAGTAAAAAATCGGGTTCCAACACTACAAGTGTTTTTGTAAAATCGAGTGAAAAATGTTGCGGGTTCTCAGGGTCCTGGAGAATATTAAAAAGTTAACCTTTGAAAAGTTCGGAATAAACTGACCCCAGTCATACAGTGTTTTAATCGATGGCTGTCCTTCAACGGGTTGGCGGGTTGCCTTATAAATCCGTACTGTGAAGTCACCAAATTCTTCCGCATAACAGACAAGGTCAATGTAGTTTAACCTTACGCCTGTTTTATCTTGCCACACTGTTCTTTTTATTGTGACGGAGATAAACTCCACTATTTCTTTATTTATCAGCGTCTTGTGTTTGAGAGATAGGAGAGATCTCTCTTCATAGATGGCTTTAATTTCCGCGGGAATGGGGCTTTTTGTGAGAAGAGAGGCAATTTTTGCAAACGCGCTTATACAAGAATCCACTTCATCATTCGACACCGCCAGAGGAAATGAATGGGAGGCTTTATTCCCAAGCCTGATGAACCCAAAAAACTCATCTTCAAATCTTTTGGCATCAAGGTTTTTATCAAAAAGGAAAACTGCCATCGGGATGATTCCTGAAATTCGAACGCCACTTCCGGCGATCAATTTTTTCAGCATCTCTTCGGCAGTTATCCTTAATAACCTTAATTTTTCATCATTTCCTGACTCACTTGAGTGAATTGTTAAAATTCTCTCAAAAATGTAGCCGGCAAGTTCTTCCATGTTGTTAGGGATTATAGCTCCGAAATTACATCGAGCCCGGAGGGCATTGGAAGATAAAACATCACTTTTTGGATTTCACCATCTTTTCGAATCTGACGATTAACCCGTTTTTTGATTATCACACTGTGTTCAATATGAATGTCATCTTCGATTATTGAACCAAAAACATAACTGGTTCCTTTAATCAAAACATTTTTACCGATGATAAGAGGATGCTCATCACTTCCTGTCATGTTAACACTGGATTCAATGGTTGAATTTTCACCGATAGTGATGTTTCCTTTTATGATATCCCCCCATGATATTGAAACTCCATCACCAATTGTGAAAGTCTGATGTGGAAATGTAGAGAGGTAGGCGTTCTCGGAGATCTTAACATTCTTTCCAAAATGACATTTCCCGATACATAAACATTTCTTTTTATCTGAACACCATAATTAAGCTTTACACCTTTGCCGATGTGAACCCCTTTTTCAACCGTAATATCGAGAGGTGTTCCAAGTTGATCAAGTCCAATTATCTCTTTTACAACACTTTCGTCGATAAAAAAGTCTTCAGGATCCTGAATCTCTATGATGTTTTTCAGCTTGTCATATACAATCCTTTTGTAAAGCTGTTTCATATCCTTCAAAACTGATTTGTCGTTAAATCCCATAACTACATATTCGTTTTTGGGACTTACAGCATCAACCGAGTAACCTGATTTATTAAACAAGGCGATAAGGTCTGTTATGTAAATTTCATTTTGAGCGTTATTACTGGAAATGTTATTTACCTGCTCTGTCAATTTTTCGAAATCGAAAGCATAAACACCGGAGTTGTACTCCCTGTTTTCGAGAAGTTCAGTTCTGCTGTAGCTGTATTTTCTTCCGTTATACTCAGTTATATAAGGTGTGTCGCCTTTGATTGCAAGGATATCTTTATGCTCAATAATTTCAATTACTTTATTTTCGTCTTTTCCCGCAGGATTTCCTTCAATATCGTGACCTTTCACTCTTACTATTCTGCCATACTGATTGAATTCAATATTCCCCTCATATATTCCGGTTAAGACCATCATATCTGCTCCGGAAGTTTTAAATGAATTCCTGAACATCATCACAGTTTCATTATCGAAAAGACCCATATCACCGGGGAATACATATACTATACCTGCAAAATTTGAGGTGTCGATTTTTTCCAACCCTACCTGAACGGCATGACCGGTTCCCTTTTGAAACTCCTGATAGGCAAAACCAACATTTTCTCTCTTACCAAAAACATCGAGAACATCAAGTGCTTTAATTCCCACAACAATAATTGTGTTCATCGATGAGAATTCATTGTTGCATGCGTTATATACCCGCTCTACCGTGGGAATCCCCCAAATTGTATGGAGCATTTTTGAACGCTGTGATTTTATTCTCTTGCCATGTCCTGCTGCGAGGATAATCGCAGCTTCATTTTTTGTGTAGTCAAGTTCTGAACTAAGTTCCTCAACTTTTTTGTAAACTTCTTCTGAATAATTCATTTCCATAACTTCTCCGCATTTAGATTGTTAAAATTATTTACTCTCTTCGATCCATTTTTTCCAGATATCAGCCTGATACCCAACGGTGCACTTCCTTCCGTTTCTAACAACGGGGGTTTTCAGCAACAACGAATCATCAAGCAATTTGTCAAATTTATCAAACACTATAAATTGAAGGTTGAGTTTTTTATACCGGTCACCTTGTTCATCAAAAATTTCATCGAGATCAAGTGCAGCCGTGATATTCTCCAATTCACCTTTTGCCAATCCCTTTTCACTTAAGTCTCTGAAATGGAACTGTATCCTTCTTTCTTTAAAAAATCTCTCGGCTTTTTGTGTTTCTTTACATTTTTTTGTGCCGATAACAATCAAATTCATATAATTAATCCGTATAAATCATTGAGTTATTTGTCATACTTTTTTCTTCCCTTCCAAAGGGCGATTAATCTCTCTTTAATCGTTTTTTCGCTCCCATTTTCGGAAGGAAGGTAATATTGTTTCCCTTTCAGGTTTGGAGGAAGGTAATCTTCCTGTACAAAATGCCCCGGAAAACTGTGGGGATATTTGTAGTTGGTTCCATAACCAATGTTTTTCATATAGCCTGTAGGAGCATTTCGGAGATTTAGTGGCACCGCATAAAGTGGTTCATTTTCAACATCCGCCAAAGCTTTTTCAATTGCCTGATATGCTGAATTACTCTTTTGGGGAGGTTGCAAGATAAGTGGCACATTGAGATAAAATAATTCTCGCTTCGGGCATCCCAATTTTGTCAACAGCGGAAAAAGTAGCTTCTGCAAGCAATAATGCATTTGGTGATGCATTGCCAATATCCTCAGATGCCAACACGATCATTCTTCTCGCTATAAATAGCGGGTCTTCTCCCCCGGCAAGCATCCGTGCCATCCAATAAACAGCAGCGTCGGGATCACTCCCTCTGATACTTTTGATAAAAGCCGAAATAATATTAAAATGCTCTTCCCCCGTTTTATCATAAATAATATTTTTCTTCTGGATGATGTTTTCGATCTTTCCTTGTCGATCACAAATAATTCATCTTCCGGGGAACTGTTCACAACCGCTTCAACTATATTAAGAGCTGAGCGTGCATCACCGGCGGAAACCAGGTATAGATATTCAACTTCTGTCTTAAGAATGTCAACTTGCCATTGCGACAGGACGGGATCGTCCCGAAGTGCGGAGGTAATTATGGAAGTAATATCAATTAGTGTGAGTTCGGTGAGTTTAAATATCCTCATCCTTGATCTCAAGGCTGGTATCACTTCAAATGAGGGGTTCTCGGTTGTGGCACCTATCAGTGTGATTATCCCCTGCTCAACCGACCCCAACAAGGCATCCTGCTGCCCTTTGTTGAATCTGTGGATTTCATCAATAAAGAGAATAGTTTTAAAGCCGGTTTCCTTTGCTTCGGCGGCTTTTGAGATGATCTCGCGAACATCCCTGACTCCGGAGGAAACAGCATTAATCTGATGGAAAATTGAGCCTGAGGAATTTGCGATTATTCTTGCGATTGTGGTCTTCCCGGTTCCCGGAGGTCCCCACATTAAAAAAGAGGAGATAAACCCCGAGTCAATCATGTTCCTGAGTGGTTTCCCCTTCCCAAGAAGATGTTCCTGTCCCCTGAATTCATCAACGGTTTTTGGTCTGCATCTTTCAGCGAGTGGTGACATTATGCCAGAATCAATCACTTTTTCTCAACTTTTATAACTTTTTCATTCTCTTTTTTCATGCCGTGTTTTTCTCTGGCAACCTGCTCTATTTTTGCATCATATTGTTTTTGAAGTGAATCGATCTGCTCTCTTAACCTTTTATTCTGGTTCCTCATTGTATCGAGTTCCAGTCTAGGTCATTAATTTCACCGTTCAACTCACTCTGTTTCATATATCCATTGCTGTTAAATATGATAAAAACTGCAAGGATAAACAGGGCAACCGTTGCCAGATAAATGGCAGTTTTTTTCTTCCGCGGAGATGTCATTACAGGGAAATCCTGACTATGGTATCAACCAGTTCCTCGTAACTCATCCCTTTATGTTTCGCCATTTTTGGCAGGAGACTTGTTGCTGTCATACCGGGTAATGTATTCACCTCAAGACAAAACGGTTTGTTATCGGGAGCGAGTCTAAAATCCACTCTGGAGTATCCCTTACACCCCAAAGAATGATATGCAAGCAGAGTTTGTTCCTGAATGAATGCTGCAAGATCGTCATCAATCGGCGCAGGAACAATATATTCACTCATTCCGGTTGTGTATTTACATTCATAATCGTATAAACCATGTTTTGGTCTGATTTCCAAAACAGGTAAGGCAGTGCCGTCAAGAACACCAACAGTTAGTTCTCTTCCGGGAATATATTCTTCGATTAATACATTATTGGAATATTTAAACGCAAATTCAAAAGCCTGTTCAAGATCTTCCTCTTTTTCAACAAGAGTGAGCCCAAAAGTTGAACCTTCATCATTTGGTTTCACAATAACAGGAAATCCAAAATCATTTATGATCCAGTCTTTATCAATTTTATATTCAAAACTCTCTTTAAAGACATTAAACCCCTCCGGAACTATTACTCCATTGTTTTTGAAGATAATTTTTGCTTGTCCCTTGTTCATAGCGAGTGCACAAGCAAGAACTGCGGGACCTGTATATTTCAGCCCTCTAAGTTGCAAAAGTGACTGTATGGTCCCATCCTCACCCCACCTGCCGTGTAACCCAAGAAATACTAAATCAGCATCATCAAAAACCTGAAGACTTATTGCCGGGATGTAGTTTAAGAATGAGACTTTTGTATCCTGCTCATCGGGCAGGAAATACTTTTCCGAGTCATCATATTGAACTTTTCCTAATGCTGGATCAATCACTGTTACATTGTATCCCAAATCAACCAATGCCTTATAAATCCCTGCTGAAGAGCTTTTTGAAACTTCCCTTTCAGAGGAAGCACCACCAGAGAGGAGTACTATTTTTGTTTTGTTTTTTATTTTCATTTATTCTTTTTTTCTGCCGTGATGGATATTTGAGAATCCTGTTATGTTTGTCACTCTGGCATCTTCTCTATCTTTGTTAATATCTGTTTTTTGGGTGTATTGAGATTCCGTAACTTTTTCCTGCTATCGCATATAACTCATCTATTTGATGCCGAAGAAGGGGTTTTAGGCCCCCTGACTTTGTGGCTTCAAGAACCACTCGTGCTGTGTGTTCAAGTTTATCAGTTCTGTAAAAAGCCTCTTTTATGGTTCTGCCTGTTGTCACAGCACCATGGTTCTGAAGAAGAAAAACTGAGGCATACTCCATATACGGGTCAAGTGACCGGTGTAATGCATCGGTTGAGGGGGTTGCATATTTACAAGTTGGGATTCTCCCGATTGATAAAATTACTTCGGGAAAGTATGGTTTGTCCATCGAAATATTTGAAGAGGCACAGACCAGTGCAGAGACCGGGTGAGTATGTATCACCGCATTAACATCACTTCTGTTTTTGTAGATATGGTAATGAAGTTTGGATTCAGTACTCGGTTTCCTGCCGCCGGCAATGAGATTACCATCAAGATCTGTCTCTACAAGGTCAGACTCAACAATTTCCCCTTTACAAACCGAGGATCCTGTGATCAATATATTCCCGTTGGGAAGTCTTACAGAGAGATTACCGTCCGTCGCAGCCAGAAATCCCTTTCCATATACCAGTTTACAATATTTTATGAGTTCTTCTGCAACTTGCATTTTTGTTCCAGTTCTTCCATAACACGCATATTGGCGAGTCCGTCAAAGGAATTGATCGGTGGTTGAGTATGTTTCAGGAATGAATTATTTACATCCCGCAACAGTCGATAAAGCTTGTTTGCCCTCTTTCTGAAAACTTTTTGTGCCTCACCTTCAAAACTTAATGTCAGTTTGGAGGAACTGTAGCGCATACCAATCAAACTGTCAATTCTCAGTGAACCTTTGTGTCCCGTTATCTCAAGTGAGTTTATTGCCTTTTTTGAGGAATAAGAAACAGTAAAATTGCCATAACTTCCATTCTCAAATTTCACAACCGCTGTAGCAAAATCTTCAACATCAGCTTTATAAACGACATTGTCGAGATAACCCGAAATTTCGGTGATCTCTCCAAGTAGATACCTAAAGCTATCGATCAGGTGTGTGCCAAGGTCTCTTAATGCCCCTCCACCGGCAAGTTCCCTGTTGTAACGGAAATTGCTGCCCGGTAAAAGATCAACATTAAAATTGGCTCTGATGCTTAACACTTTTCCCAATTTCTGATTATCAAGAAGATCTTTTGCTTTTTGAATGAACGGGTGGTACCTGTAGGTATAGTTTATGGTAAAGATTCTTCCTTTTTCCGAAGCAAGTTTGTGTAACTCCTCAGCCTCTGCAGAAGTGTTTGTTATGGGTTTCTCACATAACACAAACTTCCCTGCCAAAAGCGCTTTTTTTGCCTGTTCAAAATGGCTTGCGTTTGTACCCGCTATATAAACAGCTTCAATCCCGGAATTAAGAAATGAATCAAAATCATCAAAATGGTGAAGAGCACCAAATTTATCGGCAAATGCTTTTGCTCTATGGTCATCGTGGCTGAATACAGATAACAGCCGGGCACGACTGAGCAAATTTAGCGCAGGCATAAACCCGGTCTCTGCAAAACTACCCAGACCCGCAATGCCCCACAAAACTTTTTTTCTTTTGATCGATTTTGGCAATTTCAACATTTTTTTTTCCTCGGGATCAGAGTCCCTTTTAAAATTTAAGCTTCTCCATCAACATATTTACCGGTTTTGGATTCTGCATAATGTAAAAATGTAAACATGGAACTCCGGAGTTAAAAAGCTCTTCAGCTTGTTTCACTGCCCAGTTTACGCCAACTTCCATCACATGCTCAGGTTTGGCTTCCATTATTTCGTTCGACAATTCTTCCGGAATGTTGATATAAAAATTCTTTGGAATCCCCGTTAAATGAGCCTTACTTGTAAGAATTTTTAATCCGGGAAGAATAGGTACATTTATTTCCAATTCCTTCACTTTGTTTCTATAGTCGAAAAAAGCTTTGTTCTCAAAAAACATTTGAGTAACGATATAATCGGCACCCGCTTCAATTTTTTGTTTTGTGAACAAAAGATCGGTTTTCAGATTGGGAGCTTCATAATGTTTTTCGGGATATCCTGAAACCCCAATGCAAAAATCGGATGGTTTTGCATCGAGAAGTTCTTCTTCAAGATATATTCCCTTGTTCATGTCGCTGATCTGTTTTACAAGGTCAATTGCAAACTTGTTTGTTGTTCTTCCCCCCGAAACCTCTTTTTCAAAGCCCTTGTCGTCCCCTTGAATGGCGAGAACATTGTTCACTCCAAGGTAGCCAAGTTCAATCAAAAAATCTTCGGTTTCTTCTTTGGTAAAGTTTTTGCAAAGGATGTGAGGTACTGCTTCAATTTTATATTTATTCTGAATCAAAGCACAGATTCCGAGTGTTCCCGGGCGTTTTCTGATAACTTTTTTCCTGATCCCTTTTGGAGTCTCTTCGTAAACTATTTCAGCAGCGTGACTTGTTATATCTATAAATGGTGGTTTGTACTTTGCTATGCTTTCAATGGTTGATAACAGACTTTGAATGTCTCCCCCCCTTTTGGGTGGAATTATCTCAAAACTTATCAGTGGATCTTTGGAATTCGCAAGTACTTGTGTAACTTTCATCTTGTCTCAATTATGGTTAATTCTTTGTGATTATAATAAACAAATTCGAAATCGTAAATTTAAACTATAATTATGAAAAATTATCCGTTTTACATCATATTTTATTTATAGAATGAAAACTGCTTTGCTGCTCTCAGGCGGAGTTGACAGTTCCGTTGCTCTTGCTCTTCTTAAAGAACAGGGACACGATGTCACCGCTTTTTACCTCAAAATCTGGCTCCAGGATGAATTTACCTCCCTCGGCGACTGCCCTTGGGAGGAAGATATCGAGTATTGTGAGGGTGTAACCCGTAAACTCGGCATCCCTTTTGAGGTAAAAACGATGCAAAATGAGTATTGGGATGCAGTTGTTTCATATACTATTAAAGAAATTAAGGAGGGAAGAACTCCCAATCCGGACATTTTTTGCAACAGTCTGATAAAATTTGGCAAGTTTTTTGATAAAATTGATGACTCCTACGCAAAAGTTGCGACGGGGCATTATGCCGGTGTTGAGGAAGTAAACGGGAGATATATCTTAAAGGTTACCCCTGATCCAATAAAAGATCAGACCTATTTCCTTTCATATCTGAACCAAAATCAACTTTCAAGAGCCCTCTTCCCTATCAGTGATCTGAAAAAAAGTGAAGTGCGGAAAGTTGCCGTAAAATATGATTTGCCAACACAAGATAAAAAGGACAGTCAGGGAATCTGTTTTCTTGGACGGATAAAATTTAAGGACTTTGTTAAATTTCACCTCGGTGAACTCCCCGGCGACATGATTGATGTAGATACCGGAAAAAATATGGGGAAACACAGCGGTTACTATTATTATACAATTGGACAAAGATCGGGACTTGGTTTAAGTGGTGGTCCATGGTTTGTTGTGCAAAAAGACATCACAAACAATATCGTCTATATCTCCCGTGAAAACGAATCAATCGATCGTGAACGGGATAAATTCCATGTAACCAATTTTAACTGGTTTGCGGGAACTCCGCCCGAAGACCTTGAAGGACTAAAGGTCAAGGTAAGACACGGACCCAATTATTACGATTGTACCATGGAATTTGAAAGCGAAACTTCAGCCCTGGTCACCATCAACAAACCCGACAAAGGCATCGCTCCCGGTCAGTTTGCAGTATTTTACCAAAATGGCTATTGCCTCGGTGGAAGTTTGATTTATTAGAAATGGATGCGACAGTTCTCTAATTTGAAAGTTAGCATGAACTACGGATCAACTTGAATTTCTCCTGCTAATCCCAATTTCCGTTCTTCACAACCCCCATGTATCCAGTTACAACCTTTCGTGTTGAGTCGAAAATTTGATAGTCTTTTTCCAGATCATATTTTGCAGGATTGTGGGGTCTTGTAGTGATTAAAGTTTCATGTACACACCATTTTGCACCCGGATTACAACCACTGTTTTTAGCTATATATTTATAAAGTTTTGTTTTATCGTCAAATTCTGTTTTTACCTTTTTTGCTTCGTGAGCCATTCCTGATTCGGTCCCTGTTTGTGCATCAACTGCATAGAATGAATAAATTTGTTTTAAATTCTTGACCATCCCCTCTACAAGCGAATATCCTTTTGGGATCCCCAACTCCCCGTCCAGCATAATGTAATTTATCTTGTTTTTCGTGATTCCCTCAGGATCGAGAATCTCCAATTTTCTCATGTTCATTTTTTTTGTTATAGGGTCATCACCACCCAAATAAAGATAATCAAACATTTGATGCGCCGGAAACACCCCACTCGAATGGACAATCAAAAATGTTTCATTCAAGTCATATTCTTGATAAGCAGCCACAAATCTTTTTGTCATTTCCTTGATATCTATCTCCCGGGAATCATAAAACTCTTCCACCGGACCTTTAACAACTATTATCAAACCGATGTTAAATTCCATTAACTTTGATTTGTAGAGCTCTTCCGTCCACTTTTCAACCCATTTTAATTTTGCACCCATTCCACCCATAGTAATCAATACATTTTTCCCTTTCATCTGTTCCTTTGAAAAAGGGTAAATGAAAGATATTTGATCCTTACCAATCGTGTCACTCCAAACGACTTCCAAATCACTTTTTCCAACAATAACTGATGTATCCTGAAATCGGCTGTTAAGAACTTCAACCGGGGGATTTGGTTCTCGAGACACACCAAAAAACAGCGTGATAAGCGCAATGAAGGTGATTATAAGAAGTGGGATACTCTTTTTCAAAGTGTTCTTTTTCAATTTTTAATTATTCAAAAACCAATATTAAAATATTTCCTATTCAGAGCAATACTGCGTGTGTTATTCCCCCTTTGTGACTTCAAGAGTTTGATGTAAATTGAGTATCCATTTTCAACAAAAATCAAAACAACCTTGATCCAATTTAAAGACCTGACTAAAAAATTTGGCAGTTTTACGGCTGTCAACTCGATTGACCTTCACATCAGAAAAGGTTCACTCTACGGATTCCTCGGACCAAACGGTGCAGGAAAATCAACGACAATAAAGATGCTTACGGGGATTTATTCCCTGAGCGGTGGGGATATAGTGGTGGATGGAATAAGCATCCTTAAAGAACCACAAAAGATCAAAATGATCACGGGCTACATTCCCGATCAGCCATATCTTTATGACCGGTTAACCGGGAAAGAATTCCTTTTTTTCTGCGGTGGGTTGTTTGGACTCGAAAAAAAGAATGTGAAATTGCGCATCGATGAAATGATAGAAACCCTGAAACTTGGGGACTGGCTCAACAAACGGACAGAAGAATACTCCCAGGGAATGAAACAGAGAGTTGCCATCGCATCCGCATTTCTCCATCACCCACAACTTATAATTCTCGATGAACCTATGGTTGGTCTCGATCCCCAATCGGCTGTTTTGGTTAAACAGTTTCTGAAACGAAAATCGGAGGAAGGGATAACCGTATTTATGTCAACCCACTCACTTAATGTGGTTGAGGAAATCTGCACCGATGTGGGGATAATCAACAAAGGGAAAATTATATTTTCCGGTGGATTGGATGAACTCCTTTCGATGAAAAATGAACTGTCTCATAATTTTGAAACTCTGTTTATTGAGTTAACTTCTGAAAATCAGAATTAAATGCAACAAATCCTCCACATTATCCTGTATAAAATTCTTGCTTTCATAAAACCCGAAATGGATTTTTCACTTCGCGGAATTGTGAAAAGTGTCGGGAGTACTGTGGTTTATGCAGGTTTTGCTGCCGGAGCATTTATTGTTGCTCTCAGAGCTCTCGATTTTTTATTGATAGAGCAAAGAATTGGACTTTTCCTGCTCCACAGATTTATCTCAATTGTGCTGTTTATTTTCTTTCTCTCTGTTAATGTTGGCAATATTGTGGTTTCATATTCCACCCTCTTTCGATCTCCTGAAGTTGCTTTTTTGTTAACAAAACCGATTAACCCCGTCAGAATTTTTGTGATTAAGTTTTTTGACAACTTTTTCTACAGCTCCGGCACCCTGCTAATGGTCCTTGTAGCACTCCTTACAGGGTTCACCTGGTACTTTAAAATCAATGTTTTTTATTCCCTGATCCTCTTCCTTTTCAATTTTTTACCGTTTATGCTCTCTGCCGGGCTCCTCGGGGTTCTGCTTCTGTTGCTTCTGATCAATACAACATTAAAATTTGGATTCAGGAAGGTGGTTTCGGTTCTCGCTCTGGGGTATATAACCATCATAATAGTGTTCTTCCAACTTTCGTCACCTATGGATACCGTAATTGGGGTGATGAAGTTTTTCCCAAATGTTGATGGATATTTCGCCAATCTTATTCCTGCATATATTAAATTTCTTCCAAATAACTGGCTCGCCGAATCAATGTTTTGGATGGCAAAAGGCGAAATTCAGCAGGCAATCCCCTACATGGTTCTTCAGGTTTCTCTTTCACTTGTTCTCCTGATTATTGTAGTATTGGTCGGGAAAGCAAATTACCTGAAAACATGGCATAAATCGATCGATTTTCAGGAAAACACCCGCAAAAAAGCAGAAGGATCAAAAGTCTTTTCATTTGAAAAACCTTCGATATTTAAGAATCCCCTTACCGATGTTTTGTTAAAAAGGATTTTCATCTTTTCATTCGTGAACCGGCACAGATAATTCACTTTTCGGTTCTGTTTTTCCTGATACTTGTCTTTGTATCAAGCCTGCCGGGCCTCTCGATGATGGCGTCCAAACGGGTTGTGCTCTTCACTTTTGTTTTTCTGGCAGTTTATATATTTAACATCTTTTTTATAATCACAATCTCACTCCGTTATGTTTTCCTTTGGTCAGCATGGAGGGAAATGTGATCTGGAAGATAAAATCTGCACCAATTGATACAAGTAAACTGCTAAACCGAAGACTTGCAACACCACTGTTGGTTATCATGTTGTTGTCTCAATTCATGTCAATTTTTATCGTGGGGAGGTTTTCTGCCCATCTGATTATTCCGATGGCAGTTGTTTCGTTTGCATCCACATTTTTTCTTGCGATGATGAGTTTTGGAATGGGTGGTCTGTTTATCAATTTAAAGGAAAAAAACCCTGTAAGACTTTCATCTTCACAGGGAGCATCAATTTCATTTTTGTTCAGTATGATCTATCTTGTCCTGCTGATAATTCTTCTCTTTATCCCTCTCTCAGATTTTTTCACGGGCTACCTTCGCCACAGAATTTATGAAACCGCCGCCGTTTATAAAATTTCGGAATCATTTTGATCATCTCCTTATTGGCGGGTATCTATTTTATCGGATTGGAGTGAGGTCGTTAGAGAAGGATGTTTGAGGGAGATTATTTACCCTGAGAACCCCTTTTGTTCGGTTCCCTATAGACAAGCTTTATGACCAAAAAAAAGGACAATCCGCCACCCAAATGGCAAGATTGTCCTGAAATTTTAAGCTAAAAAAGTTAGACTATGCAGAGCAATCGCAGTCGTCCGTCAAAACTAAGTACCATTTTTTGTCGATTTTTGCAAAATAGAATTGTTTTACGATCCACTTATCAAAGAGAATAACAACTTTCATAACCTGAGCTGATTTAAATTTGGCCGGGAGGGAAAATGCCACAGCTTTCTCTTTTTCATGATCCCAGTACTGAGGAAACTTTTTGAGTTTTTCATAATAAACACCATTTTTGTCCTTTGACTCTTCACAAGTCCCTTTTTAGGCATTTTTTCGAAAAACTTTAATCCGGTGATGTCGTTATCTTCCCAACCAACTTCTTGTGGCATCATTATTCCGTAGTTGTTTTCTCTCTCCAAAACACAGAATGCTCCCGGATTTGTAGCACGGGCGAACCCAACAACGGGATGGAAGAAAGTGGTAACTGCCTTGTCACTCTCGAAGAGTAACTTGTTGAAATTATTCTTATAATATGTCTGCTCCAAAAAGTATTTCAGGAATTTTGAAAAATCTGCCTGATTACGAAGTTTCTCGTTTGCAGTCTGTGAGGTTTTGGTGACTTCTTTGTCATCCACTTTTTTGGTATCCTGTGCAGTTATCGTTGTTGCCATAAAGACACAAATTAATGACATAACGATTAGTGATGATCTTATTTTTTTCATTTTTGTTCCGTTTAACTGTTGTTAGAAGTTTTCGAATAAATTATTATTCATATTTTACTGTTGTTATTACTGATTTAGTAATCTTTGTGTCTTTCAGTTCAGCGCCAATTTCGCCTTCATGATTGTTGTAAATTATTTCTTGCAACAAATCCCCGGAATAGATAAAAGTGGTGAACTCTGTAGTTCCACCCTGATAAATTTTCATCTCGGCCAATAGCTCGTTTGGATTATAAATATTATCCATTCCAATATTGTGGGAATAAACATTTGTGGTTCTGCCATATTTATCCGCCACACTTGACATAGTGGTATTTGTGTCCTTGGCAACAAAAACACCATCGTCCCATACAATCTGGATGGCTTCTTCCTCACCAAACAAAAGCTCGATTTTAGTTAATTTTTCATCTGTATAATTGAACTTGTAGAAAAGTTTGTATTCCCCTTCAAGATAATTGAGAGTGATTATCTTCCCTTTTGTATCTCTTTTGATCTCGAAGAAATTACCCCAGTCATCTTTCGATCCAACAAATAGACCATATTCATACCTAAAATTTGTGGTGACTCTGGCAGTTTCTTCCGCTCCGGGAAATGGTGAAGTGTGGATTGCCGATGTTAATCGTCCCGCTGAGTCATAATTGAATATTGTTGAATCAAAGGGGATTGGAATTTGGTCGGTTAGACTGCTGTTATTGTAGGAAACATACGTTTCTTTTTTAATATTATTTTTTTTAATTGTCGTCTGCCAAACGGGCAGGAACTTATCTCTTATATTATTTGAATAATGAAGATAGACGAGGACATTCTCAGGAATAAAATCCTGCGAATATGAGGTCATAAACAGCCCCATCAAAAGTACCAATAAATATTTCTGCAACATTACCATTCCTCAAAATAAATTTAATCTTAAATGTAACTTAATAAATGGTTTTGCACAAAACACAAAAAGATGATGATCTATTGCCGAATAAACTCTAATTAAATCTCCTGTGCGAAACGAATCACAATCTGATAGAAAAAAAACTTCAAAAATGTCCCCTTAATTATAATTTCATTATTTTTGATAATTCATTTTTTTATTAAAACTATATCGCATGAACACTCTATACAAAACTTTATTAGTTGCAATACTCATTTTATCAAACGGGGATATCTTCCCGCAATACTACGAATGGCTTAATATCTCGTCAGGTGTAAATATCCGAAAAGTTGCCAAGCAGGGCAATTTCATTTGGACCGCTACCGAAGCAGGGCTTGTTAAATTTGACATCACGAATACTAAGAGGGAGCTGTTTAATAAAACCAATTCAGGATTAAAAACAAACAGACTCACCACAGTGATGGTTGATCAAGCAGGAAATAAATGGATTGGTACCAATGAAAACGGGCTCTACAAGTTTAATGATACGACCTGGACAAATTTTTCCACAACCAACTCCCCCCTCCCCTCAGATAATATTCAAACAGTAATTGAGGACACTTCACATACGCTTTGGATTGGAACACTTGGTGGCGGTCTCGTCCGTTATTTTGATGGAAGCTGGACTGTTTATAATTCCGGGAACACTTCCAAACCTGTGGATTATATCTACTCCCTCGCAGCAGATAAATATGGTTACCTTTGGGTTGGAACCTCAGCAGATGGAATTTTAAGATTTGATGGTTCAAATGAATGGGTTATGTTTAACACCGACAACACTCCCGTTTTAAAAAGTAATACGATTAGAGCCATTGCAGTTGATTCTCAAGGTTTGAAGTGGTTTGGGACAGAATCCGGTGATGATGGTGGATTGTATAAATTCGACGGATCACAATTTACGCTCTATCCTACCGGTTCATTCAGCAGAAACATCTATTCCATTAGTTTTGACCCGGAAGGAAAAGTCTGGGTTGCATCTTATGGTGGTGGACTCGCCAAACTTGAAGGCACATCATTTACCGTATTTAATACAACAAATTCGGCCATTGCAGAAAATGCCCTTAAATCGATGCTGATTGATGAGACAGGAACAAAATATATTGGTTCTGAACGAAAAGGGCTAATAATACATGTTGGTGGATCGTTTTATAAATATAACATGGCTAAACTTCCCAATAACTACATCTTTTCAATGGCAACCGATCCGGCTGGAAATAAATGGCTCGGAATGAAAAATTATTTGATCAAAATGAACGGAACTTCATACGATGAGCTGAATCTTGCTGATTTTTTAACCAATCCCACACCCAACCTGCCCCCTAATTTTAATGTTTGGGCGATGGCATTTGATTCCCAGGGAAATAAATGGATCGGAACTTATGATGGCGGACTTGTAAGACTGAGCCCCTCCAACTTCCCGACTGTTTACAACACAACAAATTCAAATATCCCTTCAAATAATGTTTACTCGCTCGTTGTTGACAATCAAGACAGGGTCTGGGTTGGCACCGCCTCAGGACTTGCCAAATTTGACGGCACAACATGGACAATTTACAACACCACAAATTCACAACTTCCAAACAACTACTGTGGGTCTATGGCGATGGATCAACAAAACAGACTTTGGATTGCGACAAGCAACGGAGTGGCAAGGTTTGATGGAGTTAACTGGTCGAGATATTTCACCAATAATGGACTGCCAAGCAACTTCTGTTTTTATGTCACTGTTGACGCCAACAATAACAAATGGATTGGTACCGGTGGCGGTCTCGCAAAGTTTGACGGAACGACATGGACAAGTTATACCACGTCAAATTCGGGGCTACCCGCAAATCAGGTACAAATGGTCAAATCTGACACCTCAGGAAATATCTGGGCCGGAACGGGTGGATTTGGAAGCGGTTATGGAATTACTAAATTTGATGGCACTACATGGACAACATTTAATATCGCAAATTCCGGTATTTCAGGGAATTCGATCTCCTCATTTATGGTCGATGAAAACGGAAACAACTGGATTGGAAGTTTTGATGATGGTCTTTCCCTCTATAAACCGGGTGGTGTTGTTGATGTGGAATCAGAGTCGATCAATAAACTGGATTTTGCACTTGGTCAAAATTACCCCAACCCGTTTAATCCCTCTACCACCATCGGATTTAAGCTCGATAAGGGATCTTATGTAAAACTTTCAGTTTTTGATATCACGGGTAAAGCAGTTGCAACTCCCCTCAATGGTTATTTGGATGCGGGAGTACACAAAATAAATTTTGACGCAACATATCTGCCAAGTGGAGTTTACCTCTACCGACTTGAATCAGGGAACAGATCGGATGTTCGCAAAATGATGTTGATAAAATAGTAGAATATTAAAAAGGTCGCCACTCTCTCGAATGACGACCTAAATTATTGGATTACTGCATTATTGAATTATTGCATTAGTACTCGTACAAAAATCCCTGCCGTTTTCGCGCTTCCTCATCCCACTGTTTTGCAACAGTTTTCAGGAATTCTTCCTTGTCTGCAACCATCGCAGGGATATCAAATCCAAGGATCGCTTGTGCTTTCGCTTTGGTTGAAAAGTCAGGGAGGGCAACAGGATATGTTTTTCCATGTTTAATCAAGATAATTGCGAGGGTTTTTCGAGCTTCCTCAGCTTTGGCAAGAGAAGTACCCACCACTCGTAAAGCTTCAACTGGCGCATGGAATCCAAGTCCGTTTGCTGCAGCCACCCAGTCCCATCTCCATTGAGCGTGTCTGATCAGTTTAAGTGCGGGTTTCATTTCTTCGGGTGTGGCACCTGCATCCCAGGCTGCTTTCGCTTCGAGATGAGCTGAAGCAATTGCTTTTTCTGCAATTCTTCTCAACTCTTCAACTCTGTCCTGTCTGTCATAAACATCCTGAATCAGGGTCTCTGTCTCCTCGCGGTGACAAACCTGGCAACTGTTTGCTACATTAGCCAAAGGACTCTGGATATGATGATCCGTGAACTTAACACCACCCTCAGATTTGTAAGGCATATGACAATCGGAGCACGAAACTCCCCTTTTGGCATGAATACCTGTCATAAAAAGTTCATAATCAGGGTGTTGTGCTTTAAGCATTGGAGCTTTGGAGAGCGTGTGCTCCCAATCTTTGTAGTCCATTTTGTCATAATAAGCTTCCATCGAATCGGCACTAAAACCGTTATCCCACGGAAAAGTCAGATATTTTTCGTCACCTTTGAAATAGTATTCAACATGGCACTGAGCGCAAACAAGTGATCTCATCTCTTGTCTTGATGCTTTGGTAATATCTTTGCCTCTTCTTTGATAAGCTTCAACAAGGGCAGGTCTTGTGATCCTGAGATTCATACTTTTGGGATCATGGCAATCCTGGCAGCCAATCGGATTAACAATCTCGGCGCCTTTGTCTTTCCATTTTCCTTTGTAAAACTCTGCAGCACCCACTTTTGCCATAACTCTCGGCACATCGGTACTCTTACAACTCCAGCATGTTGCGGGCTGTGGACTCTCTTTAACTCCTCCGGTACGAAGGGTATTCCTGATATCCCGGATTGCATGACCGTGTCCTCTGCCCTGTTTGTAATCTTTGGCAAAAGCATAACCAGCCCACATTATTACAAGTTCAGGGTATTTTTCGAGATAATCGATATCTTTTGATCCGCCATGTTTACTGGCAAAATTGGTATCGAGCGTTTTCATGTAAGTTTCATACTCGCGCGGGTAATTTTCGCCCCACACTTCATTTCTAGGTTCCCAATCTGCAATCGGTTTCACCGCCTGAAGTGTAAAGCTCTCAGCCCTTCTCTCAACAACAGTTGATGCAAAAAGACCAAGTAAAAAGACAATTAATACCGTGGCGAGGAAAAAGACCCAGCCCAGCCATGGTTTTTCTTTTAATAATTCAGAAACAGGTTTCATTTATTCCTCAGCTACTATTTTGAAGTGTTTGTTTTTAACCAATCCGGTACTACCGGTGTAAGTCCGGGCACCTTGGCATCCGGCGTTGAAGAGAGTGAATTCACTCGTCCATGGGGCACATCACGGTGGCAGTCCCAACAGTAAACGCCATCGATATCGATGGATCTGTTGCCTGTCTCGTAACCTCTGTTTGAGATTGGATGGATGGTATTGTCGTGACATCTGATGCAGTTCGCCTGAACAGCCTCTTTCCCGGCATCTTTAATTTTGATGACCTGCGGTTCGAGTCTGAATGTAAACATAAATGAATGTCTCAGACCATCCTGAGCTTTAAAGAGATATTTCGCGACAACATTATCCTGCGGAACATGGCAATCATTACATACCGTGAACCTTCCGTGGCTGCCTTTCTCCCAAGTGGCATAATAAGAATTCATCACATGGCAATTGATACACGCCTCGGGTTTATCGGATGCATACGAAATTGCGTTCGATATGTATAAGACATGAAATCCGAGACCAAAAAATATCCCAAGTGCAATGATGACGGGGAATCGCCAGTTTTGGGGTGGAACTAAATTATTGAGTAACTTTTTTATTACTCTCATTCCATTCTTTCTTATTGTGGTTGATAATCAGAATTTATTATCTGCTTATAATAAAACTACAAAAAACTTAAATTGTATGCAAGAATAATCTTTCTAAAGATGCAAATTATTTTAGAATTGTAAAGTATTTTTGCGAGAATTTTTTTAGGGGGGGGTGTTAGTAAGAGTTTTTAATATTATTGATCTGCATAAAAGAAAAAGGTCTGAAAATATCAGACCTTTTACGGAAAAACCGGGTATTTGTCGAACAAACTTTTTCCGACAAAATTTATTTCATTAAAAGAAAGGGGATGGGATTTGACATCCCATGCCCTGTATTCAAAAAATATTTAATCTATTCAGCCGGTTTAATACTGGTAAGGATTGATACTATCTCGGTACCATATTTATTGATTACTTCTGTGGTTCCCATCGCCCAAACGAGCATTGAAGAGTTTGCAACAGGAGTATCAAGTACACCAATAAAAATAGTGTGCCATCGCCTGTACCTTCAACAGAAATAGCATTCATTCCATTTACTACATCCGCTTTAGCTTCACCCAGTTTCATATTCGTAACAGTTTCTGCCAATATTGCATCTGCCTGCTCCAGAGCTACACCCAAATCGTCCACTGAAAGTACCTTAAAATAAACAAAGAAACCACCTTCTTTTGGTGATGCCATCATTGTTTTATCAGTGGTTTCATATTCCCAACCGGCAGGTAGGGTGACGCTAACTTGTGCGTCAGGTTGAGTAAAAGTTTCTTGTGCAAAATTTGTGTTTACAAAAAATGCTGTGAATAGAAATGCAATAAGTGCGAATTTCTTTAACATGGTGTCTCTTTTCTTTGATTAGTTGATTATTAAATAATAGTAAATTTCGGAATGTCCAATGATATTAAATTCCGATTATTTTTAGAACTTACAGTCTCTGGTTATTTTGAAAGATGTTCATTCTGAATATTTTACAACTGCATAAAACAAATTGTTCCGGATGATTATTATATCTGTTTATTATATTACTTTTTGGGAAGCCTCATAAATATTTCAAAAAGGAGAATGTAAAAATATTAAATGTCAGGTTTAATTTTATAGGGGTAAACCCTCAATTTTTGTGATTTGTTGAGAATCTGACTAAAGAATGGGAAATTATTTCCCATCCCTGTAAATTCTGTAAATAATTGAGTTAATCACGACATTCATGGCCTCATCACCGAGATTAGTGTCGGTTTTTTGAAGTTGATTCATTAAACCATCTCTATAATCGATTGAAACCTTGGTAAGAAAAGCTTCGGCGCCTCCATCGGTTAAAGTCCATCTATCTCTGGTATCATAAGCCACGGAGACACCTGCTTCATGCCAAACTATCTGCCAGGGTCTGCCATACTCATCGTATTTCCCCTCAAATCTGTCCATCGTTTCGCCTGTCTTTTTTGCTTCAACCATGTAGCCTCCCTCAAGATACATTTTCCCAACTTTCTGGAGCGCGCCTTTTTTATAGGTATAGGCGATATTGTCAGCTTTTGTGATCTTTCCGGTTTTGTCTCTGGTGAAAGTACGGAGTGTCTTTTTGTCCCCCTTTATTTTAACAAGATTTCCTTTTTTATCATATTCAAAGAAGAGAGATGACGGTTTTGACGTCGCTGTTATGACTCTATCATTTACAGTAATCGAAGTTAGTCTGCCTTCTTTGTCATAATCACATCTTGTACTATCCAGGAGCGTTTCAGTTTTGTCACTGTTGATCATTGAAGAAACATGAAGTTCGGACATGATACCAAGTTCTTTAATCGTTTTGACATAATAAGGCATCAGTTTTTCCCTGATAATGGGATCAAGTCTGAAATCGGCAATTTTGGTATCGTTATATGTGCGGACTGATTCAAAATCCAATTGTGGAAATGGTTCAGTAAGGATAAAATCCTGTGCAGTGAGATTTGTTGTGATTAAGACAAAAACTGTAAAAGCTGAAAAAAGGAGTTTTTTCATAAGAGTCCTCTAAAATTGGCTAAATAGATCGGTTAAAATCGACAAAAATTTTTTCTTGCTACCCTAAATTAAAAATTTTGATTAAAAATCATAACCCAATAACCAATGATAACAAGTTCATGTTACCATCGGTTGGGTAATTTTGTGGTAATTTGAATTGGGACTCCCCTACATCCTCCAGATAAAAGCAATCACAAATGTTAAAACCAACCCCATTACAATTGGTAAAAAGGTTGAAACCATGGTCCATTTAATTGAACCTGTTTCTTTGTAGATTGTATAAATTGTTGTGGAACAAGGGTTGTGCAACAATGAAAATATCATAATATTTATTCCTGTGAGCATTGTCCACCCGCCATGCTGAAGTATTGCTGCAGTTTGAACATCATCAAGCTCAAACATTACACCTGCACCCGAACCCGCTCCTGCTATTCTTGCAGACATTACGGTTAACATCAAAATTGTGGGGATAACTATCTCATTTGCAGGAATTGCTATTATATACGCAAGAAATATCACTCCATTTAATCCAAAAACGAAGGCTATTGGGTCAACAGATTTGATAAAATGTTCTGCCAGCGACACATCCCCTATTGTAATGTTGGATATGAGCCAGATTACAAGTCCCGCAGGTACGGCAAATACTATCGCTCTCCACAACACAAAAAGAGTTCTGTCTATTAATGAAGTATAGAGGGTCTGCAAAATTCTTGGTGGTCTGTATGGAGGCAACTCAAGACTAAACGTTGAGATCTCACCTCTTAAAACAGTGCGTGATAATCCCCATGACACAACAAGACTGAGGAAAATCCCCAACATTGCAATAAAAACAACTGCTCCTGCAGATGCGATTCCAGCAATCCAAGCCGGTGCTGCCGCTCCAATAAAAATGGTAGCCACAAGAATTTGTGTTGGCCATCTGCCGTTACAAAGTGAAAAATTATTTGTGATTATTGCAATTAATCTTTCCCTGGGGAATCGATAATCCGCGTGGCAACCACACCTGCGGCATTACATCCAAAACCCATACTCATCGTAAGAGCCTGTTTTCCGTGGGCACCGGCTTTTCGAAAAATACCATCCAGATTAAAAGCCACTCGTGGAAGATAACCAAAATCTTCAAGCAATGTGAACAACGGGAAAAATATCATCATAGGTGGGAGCATCACGCTGATAACCCATGCTCCGGCAAGATATGCCCCGTCAATTAATGCTCCCGAAAGCCACCAGGGTGCTCCAATGGTGTCCATTGCCCCTTTTAACCACGGGTGACCCCAGTCAACCAGTAATGTCGCAAGCCATCCCGAAGGGTAATTTGCACCAATAATTGTCAACCAAAAGATGACGGCAAGCATCAAAAACATCAATGGAAAACCAAATATCCGACTTGTAACAAGCTTGTCAATTTTTGTATCAAGTTTAAAAGCTGTTTTGCCATCACCAAATTTGACAGCATTTTTGGCTATATCTGCAGCTTCGGAGTAAATCGATTCAACAAGGTTGTCGTGAAAACTTTCACCCTGCTCAATTCGTATATTCCTTGCAGCTTCTAAAATTTCATTTTTCATATTCCTGAAAACTCGTTTTGTTCGATTGCGTCAATAATTCTCTGATCCCCCTCGAGAAGACGAAGGGCGACCCAGCGTGCATTTGGAAGGTTTGGATAAGCTTTTTTGATTTTTTTTGTTAAAATTCCGATTGAAGAATTAATTTCATTTGTGAAAGAAGCCACTTTTCGTGGTTTACAAACATACTCGCCGGTGGCTACCATGTGAATATAAGAGAGCAGATCGGGAATCCCTTCCCCCTGTCTTGCGGAAGTTGGAACTACGGGTATGCCAAGATCTTTTGACAGACTTCTGATATCCACCTCAATTCCGTTCCTTTTTGCCTCATCCATTAAATTAACACACAAAACGGCATTATCGGTTATCTCCAAAACCTGCAAAACCAGGTTAAGATTTCTTTCAATTCTTGTTGCATCTGCCACAATTACCGTGACATCCGGTTTCCCAAAAAGAAGGAAATCGCGGGCAATCTCTTCATCCGTACTTGTAGAAAGCAGCGAATAAGTGCCGGGCAGATCCACTATCTTATACTTGCTTCCACTGTATTCAAATGCTCCCTCTGCCCTTGCCACGGTCTTCCCGGGCCAGTTTCCTGTATGTTGTCTAAGCCCTGTAAGTGAATTAAAAACTGTGCTTTTCCCGGTATTTGGATTCCCGGCAAGTGCAGCCACAAAATCAAATTTTGAAAGGTCAAGCCCCATCCTTTTTAATGTTGCATTTTTATTTGCTGGACAAATTTCACATGCTCCACCACTCATATCATACGGCCTTTCTTACATTTTTTACGAATATCAGTTTTGCCTGTTCAATCCGAAGTGCAGCCACAGCTCCACGAACACGATATGCTACAGGGTCGCCCCCTGCACTTGACATTTCAAATTTCACCCGGCTTCCCGGCACAAATCCAAGGTCCATCAATCTTCGTCTTTGTTGGCCACGCAACAATTTTGAAATTTTGTGGATGTCACATTCATAACCCTTATCCAATTTGTCGAGGGTCGAAAGTTCAAGAGGATCAGCCATTGCCGCATCTATTTCCTCAACTGTAATGTTTGAGCTCAACAAACGGGTAAAAACCAACTCTTCACCGTCTGCTATAAATACGGTTTTATGATTTATATTTTCAACTATTCTAATAGTCATCCCCGGATAAACCTTTTCTGCGATAATCTGATTATAAACATCCACAGGTTCATCCTCTATGTGGGTGATCCTGGCATAGGAGTTTTCCTTAACATCCTTCAACAAAATACCTTTTCTCGGTGGTATATATCCATTTTTGTCGGGGATGGGATCACCATCCGGATCATAAAGAGGATTGCCAAGCCTGGATGCCAGTCGATCAGCTTCTTCTTCACTGATCAGATGCTCCCGTGCTTCCGCTTCCACATGCCACATATCTTGCGCCACACCTGTTTTGTCTGCGAGGTAACTCTCCCATAAACGATGAATTCGGATAATCTTCAGGGCATAACTTCTCCCGTCAGGGGTCATATAGATATTTTCACCCACCACTGAGATAAGTTTGGAGTTCTCGAGAGATTCTTCAATAGTAAGGGCAACTCTTCTTGAGACACCCAATGCTCCCGCGAGACTGTCAATAGTGGAAGCTCCATTTTTGCTCTCATAATCATATAGATGTTTAAGTGCATTTTCATGCTGCTCTTTTTCAAGAAACGCTTTTTGCTTTTTTGATCTAAAAATGTTCATTATACATCCTCGATAAAAAAGAGGTTTGATGCAATTTTTTCGCTAATATTAAATGAATCATTGCCTACCTGAATAATTGTTGAATTGTCGTAGGACAGTCTGGAAACAATCATTACCACTTTGTTTAACGACAGTCCAATTTCTGTAAAATAATCCATGAGTTCCTTACTCGAATCGGTGACTTTCACCAATCTGTAACTTTTACCAACCTCACACTTTGGAAGTGAAACCCAATCGGGCAGTTCCGGTAAATTTCCATACTTGTCAGGAATCGGCTCACCATGAGGATCAAATTTTGGGTGCCTCAGATATTTATCAAGTCTTTCGATCAGGAAATCTGAAGTTGAATGCTCCAAAATTTCCGCCTCTGCGTGAACTTCGCTCCAGGTCAGACCCAAAACATCCACCAGGAAAAGCTCCCAGATTCTGTGTCGTCTGATTACATGAAGCGCTGTCCGCTTCCCGTCCTCGGTGAGTGACATCCCCCGATACTTTTCATAGTTGAGGAATCCCTGCTCAGAAAGACGCTGAACCATTTCACTGGTTGCCGCTTTAGAAACTTCGAGTTTATTTGCAACATCGGTTGTGCTTACACTCTTGTCGGGGTACGACTCAAGTTGGTAGATCGCTTTGATGTAGTCTTCTTTGGATATTGTTGGCATATAATTAAGTTTTCTTGTTGTTTAAATTTAAGCATTCCTAACTTAAGAATCAAGGATAATTTAATTACTGATTTGTCTGAATGGGGAAATAGAACGCGGATGAAACGGATGAGGCGGATTTTCGCGGATTAACCAATAAATTCCTAAATTTGTTATTGTTAAATTCAAATCTTGAAAGATAATGCTTCCATGCAAACTAAATTTACATTAACCACATTTCTCCTCGCATTAGTGGGGGTAACAGCATTTGGAGCATTAGTCGGATACCTTATCAGAAAATTCTTTTATAAGGATATGCCGGCAAATGGTGATTTTAATGAAGGAGTTGACAAAGCAACCGAGTATTTTGTGAAAAGAACAAAATCCAAACTGCAAAGTTCGGCTATCGTCCTGCTGGCACTTGGTCTCGCAGTGGTTGCCCAACCCGTCGCCTGTCAGTTTGGAGTTGATCTCAAT
Source organism: Ignavibacteriales bacterium (assembly GCA_016714125.1). Taxonomy (GTDB): domain Bacteria; phylum Bacteroidota; class Ignavibacteria; order Ignavibacteriales; family Ignavibacteriaceae; genus UTCHB3. Next base: position 386,195 of record JADJNX010000002.1, read on the forward strand.
TTTTTTGGACTCTCTCCAACACATCAGTTTTGGTTCCTGATGGGAGGAGGAAGCATTGTTCTCTTTGGATTGTTTCAGTGGGCGAAAAGTCGGTAGTCAACAAACAAATCCCTAAATTTAGAGATGAAACTGAAAATTTTTGTTATAATTTTTGTTGTGATGATCTCATTCGGAGCAGAAGCCCAGTTTTTTCAATTTACTAAAGTTGGAGCAGGGGTTGGCTTGGGTGTTTTAAAGGGGAATACCGCCGAGGAATTTGGTTACTCCCTCCAAGGCTCTGTGGATTTTAAGTTATGGTTTACTGAAAAATATTATTTTCGAACTGCAGCATTTTACACACGGAAATTTACAATCCTACTCCCTGAAGACAGATTTGGAAGAAATTACCCTTTCTTACAGGGTTTTTCCCTTAAATTTATGGGGGAACAACTCATCACTCCCCACATTTCGATCGAAGCTGGAGGTGGACTTGCGATAATCAACGACCGTTCTTTTCCCGAAGTTGACAGTTGGTCGCTTGGAAGCGGAATCTCGCTACACACAGTTTTTTATTTTTATGATAAAACTGTGGAAACCAAGGGGCTTTCACTTCACACTGGTGTGGAATGGAATGTCGGATTTTTTAATACCATCCCCGAAATGAACGGGATTCAGGCACAACTCCACTATAACTTTAATTAATAATTACTTTCCCAAAGAGTGTCCCGTTTGGTGTAAAGGCTCTAACTAAATAAGTCCCTGCCGCCCATCTTGATGAATTAACCAAAATACTTTTTACTCCCTCATCCAAAAATGATTCCATCGTTACAAATACCCTCTCCCCTGTAATTGAAAAAACTTCCAACCGGGAAATGGTTGTTTTCTCATCCTTGACCGACACAGAAAAATCTCTCCCTGCCGGATTTGGGAATATCGAGAGTGTTAATTGTTTGTTTTCAGGTTTAAATACATCTTCATCTTCAATACCTGTTGTGGATTCAACAAATTTTCTTTGAGAGAAACTGAAACTGCTTGTTTTTATATTTGTTGCAGAGATTCTTAGGTTATTAATAGCAATCACTTGTCGGGGAGCAATGGAACTTGTGGCTCTATAAACGGAAGAATCACAAAGAGTTGATCCCGATGCATCAAATAAAAAAAGCGGGAAATTTGATGATGTAACAGAACTGTCACTTGATCGAAAAGAGTATGCTGTGGTTCCGTTCCCATACATTCCAAATCTTAGTCTGCCTTTAAACATAGCCCAAAGCGCAGAACACATCCTGTTTTCATAAAGGTCTGAATCATCAAACAAAGTGGATTGATAAACCAAATTTGCATCGGAGTTTAATCCCGTTGCAAAGGTCATCTTCCCTCTGTATGCCGCATATATATCTGAGGTGAGGTTATCAGAAAAACCGGATGTAAAAAGTTTACCCGTCTCCCCAAATGCAAAAACCCTCCAACCCGGTTGTTGAAGTTTAGTCCGCAAAATTCCGCCACAAACAGAACCTGAATTTAGAAGGGGTTTTAATCCTGTCAGGTCATCCCCGACCACAAAAAGAGCGGTTGAGCCGGAGAGTGCTGAGGTAAATGAAGTGTCGGTCTCCGAGTTTGAAGAATAATTTAATATTTCCGCTGAATGCGAGAGGGATGAAAGTGCGGTGACCAATAAATTTGCCTGACTCAAATAAGTCGAATTTGTCAGCACAACAATTCTGCTTGAATTTATACTCTGAAGAAAAGTTGATAATACGCTTGTCCAAACATTTGCCTTAAAACCGGTTCCTGTTAAAGTAATATCCGCTATCGGCACACCCGGAGATGAAATCACAAAAGGCCTGGTTGATGCAGTTGTGGCTTTTATCTGTTTATTTATAAAATCATATTCCCATCCGGCAACAAGCTGATGAGCAAGCAAATTCTCAATACGATATGCAGTTTGGGTTGAGGAAATATTGGTGATGGAATCAATACGATAAATTGCCACTGCCCCACTCCCCATCACCCTTCCCGTTCCATCGGGAGAAATACAAATGGCCGTTCGGTCATCAATTCCAACAATTGTTACATCATTTATACCATCACTCTGGAGTTTAACAAAAAGGGGCACCATTCTCCCCTGCCTTGCCCTTTCGATAACATGAGTATCAAAAAGTACACCCGGGATAAGTTTAAGAAAGTCACTTTCAACGTGTGATTGATTTATAAATGGATTGGACAAAGCATCATCGGGATAATATGTCCCATATTTTGCCGAAAGATCGTGCTCCCCAAGCACCATTGCTCCTGCTGAAGTGCCGGAAACTACTCCCCCCCTGTTAAAAACCACTTTGATTGCCGCTTCGGTTAAGGTCCCTTTCCAGTAATTTATATAATTGTATTGATCACCGCCTTTAATAAAAACACCGGCGGATGCGACTATCGAGTCATACATCGCCTGTGAATTTGCAAGCGTCCTTGAGTTGATTCTGAGGTTATAAGATGTTGAAGCTCCAAGTGATCGAAAATAATCGGGTATCCAGGTGGTTTCGTCATTCACGGAGAGCACAACAATTTTTCCCGAATCTGCTTTTTCAACAATCCACTTGTAAGGAGCTCGGTTCCAGTCATTTGTTCCTTCGGAACCCCCTCCAACAGCACAAATATATCCCTGGGGCATTAATTCCCCAACAATTGCCAAAACAAAAACCAAAAACAGCAAAATTTCATAAAACTCTTTTCCGGTAACATCCGGTCTCCATATTTTTAAAACTCCCGGGTAATATATAAATTTTTGGGGAATTTGGGGGTTGGGTGGTAGAAACATTCTGGTATTATCCATGTCCTTTTTATTTTTTAACTTTGTTGTTACAAAAATTTAAAATTCCCCAACGGAGATAAATGAATCACATCAGAAACTTCTGTATAATTGCACACATTGACCATGGCAAAAGCACCATAGCCGACAGACTGCTTGAAACCACCGGCACGGTGAGCGATCGTGAAGCCAAAGCTCAGATCCTCGACAGTATGGACCTGGAAAGGGAACGCGGCATCACCATTAAATCGCATGCAATACAGATTGAATATAAGGCTGATGACGGTTTTAATTATGTCTTAAATCTGATTGATACTCCGGGGCATGTCGATTTTACTTATGAAGTTTCCAGATCCCTCGCTGCATGCGAAGGGGCACTCCTGATAGTTGATGCATCACAAGGTGTTGAAGCCCAGACAATTTCCAACCTCTATCTTGCAATAGGTGCGGGACTGGAGATTATCCCCGTTTTGAATAAAATTGATCTTCCCGGCGCAGAACCCGAGAGAATCGCCCAGCAGGTGATTGACCTTCTCGGCTGCAAAAGAGAAGATTTGATCTACGCCAGCGCAAAGGCAAAAATTGGCATCAAAGAAATTCTCGAAGCCGTTGTCGCAAAAATCCCTCCTCCCAAAGGAGATCCCGACAAACCACTTCAGGCACTGATTTTCGACTCCGTTTTTGATCCCTATCGTGGTGCCATCGCTTACGTAAGAGTGATGAATGGTGTCATTAAAGAAAAAGAGAAAATGCGCTTTTTCGCTCACGATAAAGAATATATTGCAGAAGAAGTGGGCACATTGCGTCTTGGTAAAATCCGCACCGGCCAGATAACAGCCGGTAGCGTTGGCTACATTATTGGTGGTATTAAAGATGTAAAAGATACCAAAGTGGGTGACACAATCACACACGCAAGAGGTGGAGCTGAATTTGGACTTCCCGGTTACCAGGAGATAAAACCGATGGTATATAGCGGTCTTTATCCCACCAACACAGAAGATTTTGAAGACCTGAGAGATGCACTCGACAAATATATTTTAAATGATGCATCCCTGATTTATGAACCTGAAACCTCAGTCGCTCTGGGATTTGGATTCAGATGCGGCTTTTTGGGACTTCTCCACATGGAGATTGTTCAGGAAAGACTTTTCAGAGAGTTTGATCAGGCAATTATCACCACCCTTCCCAACGTGGAATATGTGGTTTATAAACGAACGGGCGAAAAAGTTGTTGTTGATAACCCCGATCACATGCCACCGGTTGGGGATATAGACCTCATCGAAGAACCGTATGTAAAAGCACAGATTGTAACTCCGAGTGAATATGTCGGCGGCATCATGAAACTTGCCATGGATAAACGGGGAATTTATAAGAACACAACCTACATCGATCCAACAAGAGCCGACTTAAGTTTCGAATTTCCACTTGCTGAAATAATTTTTGATTTCTACGACAAATTGAAGTCAATTTCCAGAGGTTATGCCTCCTTCGATTATGAATTAATCGGCTATCAGGAATCAGATCTTATAAAACTTGACATTCTCCTAAATGCAGAACCTGTTGATGCTTTATCGATGATTGTCCACCGTTCAAAATCTTACGACTGGGGCAGAAAAGTCTGTGACAAATTAAAAGACCTGATCCCAAGACAGTTATTTGAGATTTCAATTCAAGCTGCCATAGGAAGCAAAGTGATCTCCCGTTCCACAGTGAAAGCGATGCGTAAAAATGTTATCGCCAAATGTTACGGCGGCGACATTTCCCGTAAGAGAAAACTGCTGGAGAAACAAAAAGAAGGCAAAAAGCGGATGAAACAGGTAGGAAATGTTGAAATACCACAGGAAGCTTTCCTCGCCGTTTTACAGATTGAAGATTGAAAATATCAGATAGAATATTTTACGGAAGGCTGTTTTTTGTAATAGCAGTTGTTTTTCTTCTGATAATATCAGTACGCCTTTTTATCATCTCAACCTACAAAATTACCACCAATTCAATGGAAGCCACCCTTGAACCGGGTGATTTTATTGTTGTGCATAAGTTTGGATATACACGACAGGAACCTGTTTATATCCCCCTTACCAACATCTCTCTCCCCTTCACGACCTGGGATGGCTCAGCAAAACCGGAAAAAAATTCGGTTATCGTCTTCAAATTTCCCGAAGGAAAAAAGGATGACCGATCAAATCCAGTTTATGTTAAAAGACTCATAGCACTTCCGGGTGATACAATCAAAATTGTTTCAGGTGAAGTTTTTGTTAATGGAGTGAAACAACCCCGCCCCCCCTTGATGAAACAGGCAAAAATAAAATCGAAAGATGACGGCAGTTCACAGATGTTTCCCGGTGATGACGACTGGAATGAAGACAACTATGGACCACTCTACATCCCCCCCAAAAAAGGTGATACGATCGAGGTTAATCTGTCGAACTATTCACAGTGGGAAGATATTATTAAAAAGGAGCATGGAGACACCTCATTAACGGTTTCGGGGCATAAATTCCTCTTAAACGGGAAAGAAATAAATAGTTATATTGTACAAACTGATTATTATTTTGTAATGGGCGACAACCGTGACAACAGCCTCGACAGCCGGTTTTGGGGATATGTCCCCTATGATTATATCATCGGTGAAGTATCTTTCATTTACTGGTCAGTTGATCCTTTCTCAACCGGTTCGTTCCCACAAATCAAATTCAACAGGTTCTTTAAAACGATAAACTAAGGTTTTATCATGAAAAATCTCCTCCTGCTCATCGCTCTTGCAGTTATTTTACCATCCACCCTCTCAGCTCAGGACAATTATATGGTTTTCCTCAAAAACAAGGGTTTCACAGGTGAATTCTCACACGGAAGTTTCCTTTGGTCTCTGGCAGGTTCAACTCTCTCGAGCGAAAGCATCAACAGAAGAATTAAACACCAAGGTGAAAAAAACTACCTGTCTGAGCAGGATATCCCTGTCTCCGCAGAATATATCGCAAAACTTGAATTGACGGGAGCCAAAATTCGTTGGAATTTAAAATGGTTCGACTGCATTTCTGTTACCGCCGATGCCAAAACACTTGATAAAATTAAAAACCTTGATTTTGTGAGTTATGTCCGCCCCGTTATCAAAATTAAAGTCCCGCTTGAATTTAGAAATCCTTTAAATCCAATCGAAGATGATGCCCTCGCTTCACTCTCCGGTTATGGTAGTGCAATCACCAACATAATACCTAATACCTTATACCTAATACCTAATAATTATTCCGAGTCCGACCTTAAACTTTACGGTGGTTCATACACACAATATAAGATATCGGATGTCCCCGAAGTTAACAGAATGGGAGCTACTGGTAAGGGGGTCAGGATTGGTGTTATGGATTCAGGATTTGATTGGGAGAGACACGAAGCACTCAATACGAGAAAAGTTATAGCTGAATACGATTTTGTTAAAAAAGATAAAGTAACAGCCAATCAGGAGGGTGATCCTGCCGGTCAACATGGTCACGGCACTTTTTGCTTTTCTGTTTGTGGTGGATTCTTCGAAGGAAAACTTGTTGGACCGTCCCACGATGCAACTTTTGTTCTCGCAAAAACTGAAACCACTGAATTTGAAAGAATGGTTGAAGAGGATAATTACGCTGCTGCAATTCAATGGATGGACAGCATTGGCGTGGATATAACCACCAGTTCACTTGGTTACACCGTTTTTGATGATGCCACCTACAGGTATGAAGACCTGACAGGAAACACTGCAATCTGCACAAAAGCGATCAATTATGCATTTTCAAAAGGAATTTTAACCTTCACTGCTTCAGGAAATTCGGCAAATGACCCATGGTATTATGTTTCCACTCCCGGCGACGGATATGAGGCTTTGGCAATTGGCGCAGTTACAAAAAATCGTGATATTGCGGATTTTTCCTCGGGTGGTCCCACCGCAGATGGAAGAATTAAACCTGATTTTTCTGCTGCAGGAGTTTATGTTTCAGGCGCCCTCGCTTCTTCAAAAAACAAGTTTGAGAGATCAAACGGCACATCCGCTGCAACTCCAATCGCTGCCGGAATTGGTGGACAACTTCTCTCTCTTTTCCCCCACTTAAAAAACACTCAGGCAAGGTTTATCCTGCGTTACACTTCCGACCAAAAGATGATGCCCGATAATTTGTTTGGATATGGACTCGTCTCAGCTCTCGAAGCTGTCACTCATCCAAATCTGGAAGTGGGAAAAGACAAATCATGGTCGTTACACAAACGGTTTAGAGATAAAGTTAAAGCAAAAAGTGTTTATCTGGTTTTATAAAACAGGATATGGCAAAACTGATCGTATCAAGATGGAACAGATCGAAGATCAACACTATAAAGTGAATCTCCCTGCTAAAGTAAAAAAAGAGGCATTTGAGTTCTGGTTTGATGCCGGTGAATCTTCAAACGGAGTGAATTTCCCTTCAACAGGAAGAAAATATTACACACTCCCGGGTAACGAAAATGTATATTCATCAGTCCCTGCAAAAATTGACCTGAATAAATTTGCGAACGAAAAAGTCGCAAAATTTACAGGCGTCAATCCAAGAATTTATGTCAAATTTAAACCAGGTGGCAAATCAACCGTTGTGGTAATTAAAGATATTGCAGGAAATATTGTAACTTCGATCCCAGTTAAAGATCTCCAGTACGACAACAGAATCATTTGGGATGGTATAAACGCTTCCGGCAAACGGGCACCCGTTGGAATTTATACCTCAACAGTAATGATTGATGGAAGACCGGGCGGAAAGCAGATATTTTTAGGAAGTAATTCAGGCAGGAAATAGACCTGAAAGCGCAGTCAATACTTTATCTCAAAGTTGTGGAAGTTTAGAAGATTAAAACACTTCATCATTCCCAAATAAGGCAGCGCTTTCAGGAAATTATTGGATCAAAGGGACTACTGATAAAGATTGCCTCCTCTGTTTGTTTATAAATAATCTATATAAAAGGGACTACTAATAAAATTCGCCTCCTCTGTTTGTTTCAAAAAGAATCTACACAAAAGGGAATACTAATAAAGCTTGCCTCCTCTGTTTATATATTTAAAAAATCGATACAAACTCACAAACCTGAATTCAACTTACAAAAATATTCTTTTAAAGTCAAGTACATTAAAATTATATTTTTAAGGTAAATTTTCTACCTGTTTAACCCCGACCCGGGGTAAGGAGAATTAGGGTAGACGGCATTGGCTACGAATATTTAACCCCTCAGGGGTATTTATAGATGTACTTAAACATTCATCGAAAAAAATCCGTGGCATCCGCGATAATCTGCTTAATCCGAGTTCCATAATAAAATCCCTCTCTGCGAAACTCTGTATAATCTGCGTGTATCTGCGTCCCCCTCCCTTACGGTATTTCGTGTTGCAGAAGACAATCGGGGACGATTGTCGCTCCTGTCTCTAACGCCCAAAATAATACCTTATACCTAATACCTTATACCTAAAAATGACTGTTTCATCACAAGTTATTGAAATATAAGGTTGAATATTGTTTCTGAAATAAATTATTATTAGATTCCTTACCCATAAAACTGAAGTTTGGATCTATCCATGAAAAAGTTATTCTTCTTCCTTATTATTACAGTTTATACTGTTTTTCCACAAACCAAACCCGAACTTATCCTTCCAGTTGGACATAAAAACAAAATTGATGCAGTTAGCTACAGTCCCGATGGTAAATTGATCCTCTCGGCAAGCTGGGACAACACTGCAAAACTGTGGGATGCAAAAACAGGGGTGTTGCTTCGCAATATTGAGGCGCACCGGGAGGAAGTTTCGGACGCACAGTTCAGTCAGGATGGGAGTTTGTATTTTACTCTATCCTGGGATCAATCAATAAAAATTTGGGAAACCACTTCGGGTAAACTGATCCACAATTTTTACGATGATTCAAGTGCCGTAACAGGAGCATCATTTAGTCCCGATGGAAAAAGACTTTTAATTACAGGGTATGAAGGCAGGGTGGAAGTCAGGGATTTGGCATCGGGAAAGGTTGTATTACCACTTATTGGACATTCGGGATCGATTGAAGCAGGCAGATACAGCAGTGATGGCAAACTGATTGTAACCATCGCATGGGATGGAACAGTGAAAGTGTGGGACAGTCAAACAGGAGGTCTTAAACACTCACTCCCTACCGGAAATATTTGGCCCGTTATAGCCGATTTTAGTTCCGATTCAAAGTATTTCTACAGTGCAGCCTATAATGGAATAGTGAGACTTTGGGAAACCTCCACAGGAAAAATGGTCTCTGAATACAGAGGTATCCCTTCGGAACAAAATCTTCCCGTATTCAGTCCTGACAGCAAAAATTTTGCTGTCCCAAATGCCGGTGATTCGGTGAATGTATTCGAAATTGAAACGAAAACGAATATTGCCACTCTTTTCCTCTTTTCGGAAGAACCGTGTAATATTTCGGGGGTTCACTATTCCGACGATGGTTCAAAACTGATGGTCACTTTTTTCCAATCAAACCCGACTATTTGGCGCACTGCTGACCATGAACTTCTCCAGGTAATTTTTAGCATCGAAGCGCTCGTCGGAGCAGCCAACTTCAGTCCTGATGGAAATTCTGCTGTTTTTGGTGATTATCACGGAAAGATTATTACCGTGGATGTTGAAAGAGGAAAACAGTTAACCGATCTTACAGGTAAAACTGTTTCGATAAATTCAGCGAATTTTAACCCTGAAGGTGATAAAATTGTTGCCACCTACGATAACGACAGCCTTAAGATTCTTGATGTTTTAACGGGAAAAGCTCGGAGTCTCAATCCCGGGGAGAGTATTGTGTCGTGGTTTTCAGGATTCAGCCCCGATGGGAAAAAGATTTTGGTGCCCGGTCTGGATTATTCACTCCTTGTTATGGATGTAAATTCAGGTGAAGTAAAAAATCGAATTATTGGGCATGAAGATTTCCTTATCGCTGCTGAATTTAATCCTGAATCTGATAAAATTGTTACGGTCACTATGGACTCCTCTGCTTCCCTCTGGAATTTAAAGACCAATAAAGAAGAAAAAAATCTAAGTGGTGTAAGCGGTAATCCCTCATCCGTGGCATTCAGTCCTGATGGGAAAAAAATTGCGGTTGCAAGAAGAGACAGCACAACTTCAATAATCGATCTCAAATCGGGAAAAGTGGTACTCACACTCTTTGGACATACCTCATTTGTAAACTCGGCACGATTTAATAAAGCAGGAAACAAAATTGTAACAGCTTCTCTCGACCAAAGTGTTAAGGTGTGGGATGCAATCACGGGCAACGAACTTCTGACACTTTATGGACATACCTACAGTGTAACTTCCGCTTATTTTAGTGATGACGGCAACAAGATTTTATCATTTGGCGAAGATAAATTAGCCATCATTTGGGATGTTATCACCTGTGAAATATTGAGTAAAATCAACCTCAAAGGGCTTGCCAAGGATGTGAATTTTAAACGCGACATGGTGGTTTCTCATAAAAACAGTCTTCTTACTTTTTATGATTTAACAGATGGTTTCGAACTTCTTTCTTTCGCCACATTTGGAACTGAAGACTGGTTTGTGACTCACCATCGGGACTTTTTGATGCTTCCCCCGGTGCTATGGATCAGATGTATTATGTTCAAGGACTCGACATTATCGAATTTAACCAGTTGAAAGATAAATATTGGGAACCTGGTCTTTTCAAAAAAATCATGAATGCAGAGCAACTCAGGTCGGTTGAGGCAATTGATAAAGCGATGGAACTTTGGCCCGAAGTGAAGGGATTTGAGTTTAGCGGAAATTATGAAAAAGTGAATGTAACAGTTGAGAACACAGGAGGAGGAATCGGTAAAATCCAGGTGCTTTTGAATGGAAAGGAAATGATTGCCGATGCCAGAGGTCCCGAACTGGACATTTCACAGAATACTGCACTCTTAAGTATCGACTTAAAAAACCATCCCTACCTCGTAAATGGGGATAACAAAATTGAAATAATCACCTGGAACAAGGATGGAAATCTTTCGAGTCCGGGGGATGTTGCTGATTTTCTTTTTGAGAAGGCGAAACTTGAGCCGGCCATTTTTATTGTTTCTGTGGGGGTTGGCGATTATACAGGTGAAAAGCTGGACCTAAAATACGCCGGGAAGGATGCCGAGGATATTTTCACAGCTCTAAATGTGGGTGCCCAACATCTTTTTTCAAAGGAGAGAACTTTTTCATATCTGCTTTCAACAGATAACAAGTCGGGCTTGATGCCAACCAAAGTAAATATCGTAAAAACCTTCAACGAGATAGCAAAAAAAGCCTCCTCCGAGGATGTAATTGTTGTATATCTTGCCGGTCATGGTATGAACCCCGGTGGTGAGGAAGGTGATTTGCATTATCTCACGCAGGATGCATTTTCTCCAAATCCTGAAGTTTATAAAGACGAGTCGGTTAGAAAATCCACCACCATTTCGGGAGTTGAACTGATTGAACTTCTTAAAAATGTTGCTGCGTTAAAACAGGTTCTGATAATTGATGCATGTGCTTCGGGAAAACTGGTGGATAACCTCGCCGACAAAAGAGATATTTCGAGTTCAGTTATCAAAGCCATGGAAAGAATGAAGGACAGGACAGGCTTACATATTATTACCGGAAGTGCTGCTGATGCGGTTAGTTATGAAGCAAGCAAGTATGGTCAAGGGTTGCTTACCTACTCCATTCTTTCGGGGATGCGTGGTCTTGCCCTTAAAGACAACAGATCGGTGGACATCAGCCTGCTTATGCAACATGCCCGGGAGATGGTTCCCAGGCTTGCTGAAGGGATAGGAGGAATTCAGGAGCCGAGAATCTTTTCACCAAAAGGGGCTGAGAGTTTTGATATTGGAATTCTTGATGACAAAGAAAAATCAATGATTCCCCTCTCCCAAGAGAAAGTTATCTTCGTGAACTCGGTATTTATGGATATAACAGAATTGTCGGATCATCTGAATCTCGCAGAACTGATCGATGAAAAACTATCGGGAATTTCTGAAAAAGGTGGTAGTTCTAAATTGATTTTTTGGAATGTGAAAGGTTACCCGGGAGCTAACAAACTGTCAGGCACTTATTCACTGTCGGGAGATAATATTGAAATAACTTTTAAAATTTTGCAGGACAAAAACACAATAAAATCGTTCACCAAAAAGGGAACAAAAACAAAATTGGATCTGCTCCTTAATGATATTATATCAGCAGTAGTGGAGAGTATTAAGTAACTATCTAAAGTTTTCCGCTGTTGAACTAAATGATCTCCGTGGTGTAAGATTTTCGCTGACACTATTCATGATCTGAAATGAAGTTCTGTAACCTGAGTGAATATTTAATCTACTTGGATTATTCGACATAAAAATCGGATCTTCAGAAATATTGGTTTCAGGCACATACTTGGGTGTTTGTGCTGAAATTCTTGCCAGTTCAAGTTGTTCCTTGGCAAAATTTCTTTTTGATGATATCTTCGATACAATGATAAATAGCAGATTGGTTAAAGCTATTACAGAAACGAGGAAAAGAATTGATGTCATCATAGATTTGGGTCTCGCAGGGTTAAACGAATAATTTGATTGTTCAAATATATAATAATCTGTAATAATTAAATGTGATTCGTAAATGAATTTTCAAGCGAAAAGTAGATGTGTGAGTTACGACACAACTGCAACTGGTTCATTTCATCAAACATTAAACTTAACATCAATTTAATCTCAAAAATCCGCCGTATCGTCACTAATTTCCCTTGCAGTAGCCGGTGATTCCCTCCTCGATTCGGGCTTAAACATCGCCATTATACCATATCTTTGTTCATCAAGCGCATGATCTGAAATTGAGGGGTCGTTCCCCTTCCCTTTTATATCCTCAGGGTCTTTGGCATCGTAAGTTACTGACATCATTTCTGCAAGCAATGGTTCATTTAACCCTTCAAAAATGAAGTATTCGGGTGGTTTTCCTTCCGCAGGAAATAAACTTTTCCAACCCCACCAGCCTGTTTTGCGGGAATTGTAGGCGGGACTTAAAAACAACCCCTCCACTTCAAAAACATCTGCAAAAGTGTTTTCGTGGGCAATTACCGAAAATCGCTCCTTTTTTGCAAATGCGTCTGTACCGGAGACGATAACCGATGGTTTTCTGCCCCCCAATAATTTTCCTGTAACCGAATCCGGTTTTAACATCTCACTAATTGCCCGGGCATGATCAACCGGTGTCCTCTGTTTTTCATAATATGTAAAAACCCTGTAATAGATTCCATTGTGATCTCTCGCTGTTACACCAAACGAACATGGAGAGCTGAATCCCGGATCGATGCTCCCTGTTAATGTCCAGTCGGGTGGAATGGTAAAAGGTGGAATCACTTGTTGAAGTCTGTCAAAGCTTTTAAAGAACATCCCTCCAAAAACTTCCCAATCGCCATAAAGGTAAGCCAGTCGTAATTCATTTGGAAGGGATTTTAGATTTGCCGCATAAGTGCTTTTGTTGATACAATATTCTCTTCTCTCCTCCTCACTCCATTTATTGTAATACATGTCGGCAGAAATACCATCTTTTTTTAAGTGTTTTAATGACCAAAAAATATTATCCCATAAATATGACTGGATAAAATGAAATAGTCTTCGTGTTTTTCAAATTTACGATCAATAAAAAGTCGTTTAAGATATGAATGAGACACTCCACCCGGATTCATGGTTAAAATCATCTTGGGTGTAAATCCCGGTTTTACGGAACGGTTGGAAGTTTTCAGAAACTGTATCTGATGTGGCGTACAATGTGAAGCTTCATCAATAAATACGAGATCAAACTCAAACCCCTGGAAAGAATAGATATCACTTTCACTGTCGGCATACCCAAACTGAACTATTGGAGTGCCATCGGGAGCGTACAATATTTTTTCTGATTTATTGAAGTGCTCCATAATCTTTGGATGGTTTTCATACAATGGAAGAATGTGGTTCTTCAACAATTCCTTAGAATACCGCCTGAATATTAAAGATTTATAAGTAAACTCCGGTGAGAGTCCCAAAAGGACAGCTATCTCCCTGATGGCATGACTTTTTGCTCCCCCTCTTGCTCCGCCGTATCCAATCCATGAATAACTACTGCCCGTTATCAATTCTTTCAGCAGAAGCTGTTTTGGAAGCAGACTAAATTTTTCAATCTTAACAAGAGATTTTTTCCTTACCCTCACGCCGGGAATCCTTTGTCTCTTGTAAGATCCATCACTTCAATTCTCAATATCCCGTCTTTATCACTGTTTTTATCACCACCTGAAGGATAGATCTTGTCGATAAGGATTTTCGCTGCTGCTATTCTGTTATTCAAATTTTTCCCCTCCACCTCACCTTCCCTCACACTCACAAGAAATTCGATCGATTTATCAGCCTCTTTTTCCAGAAGACCCATGTTTTTTCCGCCCAATACTTCATACCCCTCTTTTTTCAATAATTCTTCAAACTTAACGTTTTCCAAAAGCAAATTCAAGATAACACTGTAACACTTCAATGATCTTTACACTTTGCATTGTCAAGGGTTTTGTATGGATAGAAAATGAAACCGCAGAGAACGCAAAGGACGCGAAGGGGGACTATAACTCGTATGACTGGAATTGCCCGCAAGGGTTTCCCAGGGATAGAAATTGGAACATCCAAAACAAACCGCAGCCCCGCCAGGGTTTTATATGGATAGGAAATGATATTATTCACAAAAAAATGCCATTCGCCTGACGGGGCAAATGGCATCTTCTTAGAAGGTTTTGTTTTCTATTTCACGTATTGAAGTTTTAAACTTTTGGATAAAATTTTATCTGCCTGTTTCAACTTAAGGGTTAAAATGTAAACTCCACTCGCTACTGATAATCTTCGAAAATCGATTATCTCTGTATGGTCACCTTTTTCCTTTTCTGTCACTTCTGTTATTATCTCTTTTCCGGTTATGTCGAACATTTTTAACACCAGCGAACCATCAAGCGGGAGCGAATAAGAAATATTTGTCACAGAAGATGAAGGGTTTGGGGAAACTGTCATTTTGATCTCCCCATCCGTTGTAGTTGCAATACCTTCGTCCTTAATCCCGTTCGGTACATCACTTCCTGCGATTATATATAGATTACCGGGTGGAATGCTTGTATGGTCGGTATAACCATTCTCAGCAATACAAAAATCATCAATCCCGTCACCATTTACATCCCCCACGCGCCCGCCAAAATTGAGGTTGTAATAAGATGATGATGTTCCGTAAGCTCTTCTCTTCTCTGCCCACATTGGGCTGCCCCCAAGATATAAAAACATACTTGAATAAGGAATTTTTCTTATGAAATCATTATATCCGTCGTTGTTTACATCTCCCGGCGAAAAACCATCATTCCAAATTGACCATTCTGTGTTTAGACCATACTCAGGGGTTATATTTGGGGGCCTGTTACCAAATGACATGACTTCTGTAAACCAATACGGATGTGTCCCTTGATTTGCAAATACTAATTCACCTTTGCCGTCATTGTTGAGGTCTTGAACAATATACATATGATCTACATATTCAATAGTATCCGTAAATTCGTAGTAATTACTGAAATTAAATTCGTTATTCCCGTAAATGAACCATCTTTTTTTCTCAGGTGAACCAGAAGGGGCATATTTTTTTGTCATGTCAATTGTAAAATCGTGCTTGCCATCACCATCCATGTCAACAAACCCAGCATTGAATGGAGCAAACTGATAGTTTGTATCTGGATAAAGTTGAAGAACATAATAATTTCTAGTGGTCAAAACTGTATTTGTCTCACAAAAATAATATCTAATATTTGCATACAAACTTCCAGGATTTTTTACTGCATCTTCAAATACGAATTCTTCATATCCATCACCGTTAAAATCAATAGGCCAGTTTTTACCAAACATATCCAGATAAATTACTCTGTTATCATGGTATGTAAATGTATAGTCCGGAATGGCGTCAAGCCCGGGACCCCCAAAATAGATGTCAATTACAGGTGGCTTTTGTGTTCCGTATCTTTGCACAATAATATCACGGTATCCGTCCCGGTTTACATCACATCCTGTGGTACCCTTCGGTGAAAAATTGGGTATTACAAAAGCGGGACTGTGTTAACAGGGTTACCACCGTAGAAAAAACTCAATTTACCACCTGCTCCCATTGCATTATCCATTTGCGTGACAAAAAAATCATCACAACCGTCACCGTTTTGGTCACCCATGTAAACTATTGACTCCTGCCAATACCAGGCTTTTTTGATGAACAGGTTTGTATCAAACTGGGCATGGATACTTGGGTTTAGGAAAGCCATCATTGTCAACAACATTCCTGCTGTTGTAAAAATATTTCTGGACATGTTTAATTCTCTAATTTTGAATTTCATCTTTGTCAACACTTTAAAACCAAAAAAAAAACGGAAACCCACACTCAGGCACGCACCTTGGCAGTTACCGCCAGGGGTTGACTAAAAGTCGGTTTCCGTTTTCAATAACACAACCTAATTACATCTAAAAGTCGAAATCAACAATTGTCTTCCCACAGACAATTAACTGCGCTTGGATTTCATTTTTTTGTTTCAGAATACTCCGGAATTAATTCGGTCCAAATATAATCGATGCAATAATATCATGCAAATTAATTTCACAATCTCACTACCCTATCCATACTTTACCCCTGACGGGGCAAATGGCATTTTGGGGGATTCCTGTTTCTACCCATACGTTACCCTATCCATACATTACCCCTGACGGGGCAGAATGAAATTGATAAATCTCAGTAACACTACGCCGATCTTTACACTTTGTCAGTTCACAATTTTTCCATATTTTTTAACAAGTTTCAAGAGATTTTATTATTGTACTTTCTGAGAGTGACTGATAGGTACTTAAAGTCTCAACAATGACTTTTGGTAGAAATCACGGAACAACATCTTCACTAATTTTTCAGATCACAAAAAGGTGACACTAAAAATGAATTATCGTAAATTTGGAAATACTGACTTGATGGTCAGTGAAACTGGCTTCGGAGCATGGGGAACTGGTGGAGCTGTAAAAATAGGAAATATCCCAATTGGATGGGGAGAAACCGATGATAAGGTCTCCTCCAAAGCACTATTAAAAGCGTTTGATATGGGGGTAAATTTTTATGATACCGCCGATTTTTATGGTTTGGGAAAATCAGAAGAAATTATAGGTAAAACATTCAAAAATGATAAAGATGTGATTATCGCATCCAAAGTCGGGCATCGGGTTGGAGATGGAGATATAATTCAACTGGATTATAGCAAATCGCACATTATCTCGGCATGTGAAAAAAGCCTTAAAAGACTGCAACGAAACGAAATAGACCTCTACCAGCTTCACTCTGCAAAAGTGTCACATCTTCAACAAGGAGAGTGTATAGAGGCGATGGAGAAATTAAAAGAAGAGGGGAAAATCAGATACTGGGGAATTTCCCTTAACACTTTTGATCCATATCCTGAATTCAACTTCCTGAAAAATACAGGACTTTGCAGCAGTTATCAGATTGTCTTTAATATTATCAATCAAAAGGCACTCAATCTTATTTCTGAAGCAGAGGAAATAAAAACAAGCATAATTGCCCGCATGGTCCTCCAGTTTGGATTGCTTACGGGTAATATGAATCCCAACCGGGAATTTGAATCCACAGATCACAGATCTTTTCGTCTTAATCAGGAATTTATCGACAATGTTAACCAAACCTTGCAACCCCTCTTCGCCATCGCTGCAAAAGAAGGACTTTCCCCTATCGAACTGGCATTAAGTTTCCCGTTATGGCAGAAAGGAATTTCAACAATCATCCCGGGGATTAAGACTGAAAGTCAGGCAATCGAGAATATCAATTCAGTGCTCCCTTACAATGAAATGCTCAACAAATTAATTAAGCAGTTGTATCATGAAGATTTATTTAAGCTTACAGATCTTATGCAAGCTCTTGGATAATAACCTCAAATTTCTCTTCTCTTAATTTTTTATCTGACGAGTATAATGAAACTGTAAATATCTGTTTTCCAAATTGTGTGGATTCGGGGATGTGAATTTTGTTAAAATAATCCTGACCAAAATGTGAATTGGAATTACAACTAATTTCAAATTTATCGATATTTACGAGTTTTTTATCGCCCAGCAATACTTCAATTCTACAATCTTTGTAATCCTCATACTTGTCATTAATTACCCATATCTCAAAATTTAACATACTTCCGTGGTAATATTTATCCTGTCGTAAAAATACTGATAGCAGAAGTGGATCAAATCCCGTTTTGACTGATTCATAAGCCTTTTTGGGTACACCAAAATAGTCAACAACCGACCATGTAATCGATTGCCAACAGTCCATAAAAAAGAACTGGAAAGCTCCTGTTATCCCTTTTCCTTTTCTTCTCCTGTACTGATGAATCGCAAATTTAAGCAGTTTTGCCTGGTAATTTTGTGAATTTTCAACAAATTCTGCGAGACTTTTCCCGGGTTCCACACCCGCAATATTAAAAGTCTGATCAGGTTGAAAGTTGTGATATCGCCACTCGGCATAATCATAAGGGGGTTCCACAGACTTAAGAAACTTTGAAAGTGACTCAACACTTGGCAGACCCTGTGCCCCAAACTCTGTTACAAGTGGACCCATAGGTGCCCCGGCATAGTGCTCCATGGTTCCCCAATACCAGCCATCGTAAGGATGCTCTTCATAATTTGATGCTCTGCGTATGATTCTTAACGAATCTTCCTCTTTAACAGCTTTTTCAAGATGAATATCAAGTGTTTCCACCTGTTCACCGGGTTCATTTTGACAACACCAAAAAACTATTGAGGGATGGTTATAAAAAGAATTTACCATCTCCTTAATCTGTTTTATGGCATTTGATGTAAATTCAGGTGATTCGTCATAAGTCCACTGCAAAGGGAAATCCTGCCAAATCATTATACCGGCTTTGTCGCATGCTTCATAAAATTCTTTGCGGGTTATATGTGCGTGAACCCTGACAATGTTCACATTGGCATTTTTAAGAAGAGTCACCATTCCTTCGATTCTTTCAACCGAAAGAGAAGAAAGCAGTTGTTCGGGAATTACATTTGTACCCCTGAGAAACAGTTCTTTGCCATTAATAAAAAACCTTTTGTTTTGATCCAGTTCCACTCTTCTGATTCCAAAACATTCACTGAATATCTCTTCCCCGCCATAATAGAGCACCACTTTATGTAATTTTTGTTCACCCAAATCCCACGGATACCAAAGTTGTGGATTGGAAATTTTAGTAATCAGAGAAATTTTATTCACTCCATGTGAAAAAACAGGATTTCGTTTAATGACTGTCTCTTCTCCATCGGGCGAAACTATTACAGCTTTTAATTCCTCTTTTTTGGCTTCACCATCAGCAGCAAGAAGTTTTAGTTTTATGTTAAGTCCACATTCAGTTTCATTGTAAAATTCATAACTGACCTTCACTCTCGCAGGCACAACCCCGTTTGTAATAATCAGTGAAACAGAATTCCAAATCCCCCCTGTGTTGGCGCTCTGTCCCAGTTTCATATCCCAACCGCCGGGTCTGCAATCGTGGTGATTTAGAACTCCCTTAATCAACTTCTTTTTAAGCGGCCAAACTTCTCCAGGCTCCTCCAATGGTGAAGTCACTTTTACAAGCAGTTTGTTCTCCCCGATATGGATATTACTACCCGGCAACTCTATAAAAAAGCCGCCAAAATATCCTTCATGTCTGCCACAAAACTTTCCATTCAGGTAAACTTCACAAAAATAATCCACACCTTCAAATCTCAAAAAAGCAGATGTTGAAGGGGAAATTTCATCAATTTCAATATCCCTACTGTACCACACGGTTCCGTTAAAATTTTTAAGTCCGTGCAATTCCCAGTTTGAAGGAAGTTCTGCTTCAGAAATGTTGGTACCTGAGAAAAACCCGGATGAAGCCTGGGCAACATCCAATTTTGAGTTTGGATCGGGCAGATAACACCATTTGCCATTTAAATCAATTTTTTGCATTAAAATCTTTTCCTTATTTGTCATATCCAAGTCGTTGAAGTCCGTTTATAATCAATTTATCTTTCATAAAATATTTCCAGACAAAATTATTTTTGTAGTTTTCGATCATCAAAACAATTGGTCCTTGATCGATCCCAATTCTGTCGCTTGCTGTCCAGCCCGCTGTGGGATTAAATGAATCCTGGAATCCGTATTTTGTCCAGAGGCCCGCTTCGCCATATTTATACTTTAAATTCATAAGAGTTGGAATTGCTATTTCGGGTGCATAAGGAATTGATCCACCGGCAGCGGTTGGTGCAATTGTCCCGTCTTCGTTCCAATTATCCCCTTTTTTTGCAAAGCCTCTTGCAGAGTAGTCAAGAAATTTATAACCATCTTTGTTAAATTTTGCACCGGGACCATCGCACGCCGAAAAACCCCAAGTAAATTCGTTGTAACCGACCCATTTTTTTGGATTTTCCATTGCATAAAACTGCTGTGTATAAGTAGCTCTACGGGTGTTTTCCCAATAGTCGATTCCTTTTTCGCGAAGTTTTACATCATATATACCTCTAAAATCGACAAACATGTGGGAATAATGATGGCCAAACAATGGAGGAAATATATAATGATCAAGTCCCGGGTATGGGGCGTGCCATTCATAGTCCCTCAACCAGCGGTCATATATTTTAACATGATCTTTGGAGTTGGCTCCTCCTGCCATAAGAAAAATCACAATAGCTTCATTATATCCCCACCAACAATGATCTATCTGTCCCGTTTCAGGATGCCACCCCATACTCAGTCCGTTATAATATTTGCTTTCTGGATTGTTAATGGTAAAAAAGTCCCAGTCAGCCCTGTCCAATATCTTTGTGATCCCGTCCCTGATTGCTGTATGTGTTGGATTATTTTCCGTGTAATAGTTTCGTGCAAATATAAGACCTGCAAACAATAGTCCGGAATCGATTGTGGAGAGTTCAGATTTCCACTCCCTTTTACCCGTTTTCATGTCAAGGAAATGGTAGTAAAAACCTTTATATCCCGTTGCATCAGCCGCTGCACTTTGTTCACTCGTCAGAAGGAAATTGATAAGATTCAAAGTGGTTTTTTCTGCAAACTCTTTTGTGATCCAACCTTTTTCTGCACCCAGTGCCCAGATAGGTACTGCAAATCCCGTGGATGCCATGCTCGCAGGTGCCCAATCGGCTGATCTGTCCTTTACCAATCCATTTTCCGGATTCAACTCTTCAATAAAAAATAGAAAAGTTTGTTTTTGCAAAGAATCGAGAAAATCTTTCTGCTGAACGGGTATATCAGTGTATTTTACATATTTATCCGGCTGGTACATTTGTGCCACAGAGCAGCCCGAAAACAGAAGCAGAACTGATAAAAGAAAAAGTTGTTTCATGTAAATCTCATGTATGTTTGACTATTTTAATTCAATGCCGGAGTTGGCTTAATTGAAAAAAAACCGCCGGTGTTAAATCCGGCGGTTCAGGAATATTAACCAGTCAGTATCAGAATCCGATACCAAAAGTGAAACGGTGTGCCTGATCAAGTCTGCCATAGTCAGCCCAGGCATAATCGAACCGGATAACATAACCACCCGAAATGGAGGCTTTAACACCACCACCAAGAACGGCACCACCCTCGAGGTCTTCGAGGAAAAGGTTTCTGTATCCACCTCTCACATAAAAAATATCCAGGAGCTGAAATTCACCACCCAGACTTATACTCTCTTTGTTGTCATTGGGATGGAACGCATCCGCTGTAAGAATGAGTTTGTAATCCTTCGAAAATCTCACAGGATAAGACATTCCCACTCTGAATGCTGTCGGGAGACCCCATTCATCCATTCTGAGTGCTGCCGGAAGCTGATCGTTGTCACCATATTTCTTTGGATCAAAATCAAAATTAACATAAGCATCTCTTCCCTCATACTTCGCCCGAGGACCAAAGTTCATGAGAGCTGCGCCTATTGTTAATCCATCCACTTCAACCTGATATTGAACACCAATATTCAGAGCAAAGCCTGTAAGGCTTGAGTGCCAAATCGATTCCTGAAAATAGGTCAACTGTAGTCCCACCGATACTCTGTCGGTGAGCATCATACCATAACCGAGACCAAGAGCAAAATTAGTAACACTAAATCGCTCACCTGTTCCGAGGGGTTGTTCAACTGTCCTTACATCCATTTCTCCGGAGTTGAGGGAGGTTATCTGAAGGGCCAGAGTACCAATTCCCTGAAGTGGAACACCCACAACAGCATAATTGTAGTTGATATCAGCCAGCCACTTGTTATAAGTAAACTGGGCATCTATCTTATCAAGTCTGCCGAGTGATGCAGGATTATAATAGAGAGAAGCGGCTTCACCATAAAGTGAAGTTCCCGCATTTCCCAACGCTGCCGCTCTTGCACTTGGTTCAATTTTTAGAAATTGTGCAATTGTTGTCCCCGCCTTGCTTTGAGCAAAGAGGATCGAAACAGGAGCCAACAGAACAAAAACTATCATAAAAAATATTGATCTTTTCATTTTTTTTGTCTCCTACTTCACAATTGCGAATTTACCGATATGAACACCTGCCGCACCGGCATCTACATGGAAGATATACAAACCGGGAGCAGCCTCAAGATTATCCTTGGTTCTGAGATCCCATGGCACATATCCTTCAAGAATATTTCCGTCATGTTGAAGGGTCTGCACAAGTTCTCCGGTTATCGTATAGATTCTAATCGAACAATTTGGAGGAAGATTCCTGAAGTCCAGTCGTCTCTCACCTCTTCCCTGAACACCAAATCGCTGAGGTTCAAAAGAAGCAGCTCCAACATATGGATTAGGCACAACGAACGGTTTTTTGTTGAATTCACTGTTTGCCAGATTTTGATCATATTTTTGTGCAATCGATCTGAAGGTGAATTCATCATCCCGGTTGAACGGTTTATTGAGTATAAACCTGTACTCATCTCCAAGAGTTGGAACTACAAGTGGTCCTCGTTGCCATTGACCAACTGTATCAAGTTTGATATTCCAGGTTGGAATTGCAACATTTGGAGCTTTTGTCTGATATGTTTCGATCTCGATGTAATCATCGGGCTCGTCAAGCGTTTTTGAGTTGTTTTTATCGTAGAACTTAAAGTCATACTCAAGAACAGTTCCATCGGCTTTAATACCGGTAACTTTAAACATCGCTTGTTTTGCCTGGAATCCGGGGAAAGCCTTTGATGTGTCAAGTACCTGGTTGCTAAAAACAATTCTTAAGTCTTCAGGATAACCCGGTCTTTTAAGATTCACAGGTTTAACAACACTGTATCTTATTCCAAGCTCAGCATTTGTTGAACTGCCTTCGATAAATCCGGTTTTTGTTGAATCAACCTTGAATGTATCGATAGTGGAGACAACGGGAAGAAGTCCAAATGCGGTTGGTCCCGAACCCAGTCCCCTAAAATCAGACCCAAGTCTAAACAGGGTGTCACCCGTAGTTTCATCAACCAGTCTGTAGAGTTCAGCTTTTACACTGGCATCCTGACTTATAAACGAAACTTTAAAGAGGTGATTTTCAGGCACTTCGGCAGGATTAACAACAAGCACTTTCACTTCACCAAAGCCATTTCCTTTGCTGTGGACAAGATTCTCGGTTGTTGCAGGAACATATCCCATTGCATTGGGATTAGGAACAACTTCAACCACATTCTTTGGAAGAACTGTTCCACCACGGAGGGTTTGCGTTACTGAATATGCATTTTCCGAAGGGAAAAGTTCAAGACTGTCAGATCCTTTGTCGTATGCAACAACAGCATAATAATATTTTTGACCATTCACTACTGTGGTATCTTTGTAGGTATGTTTGATTCCTGTGTCATCACCAAGATAATATGCAACACCTTTAACAGTGGTTGCTGAATATCCCAGGATACCATTTTTTAGGTCAAACTGTGCAAGAGTTCTACCAAACGGCATAGGTTCAGTACCCGTTCCACTATAAATGGTTTTAATGTCATTAAAGTTGGGGTCAGTACTTCTGTAAATCTTGTAACCTTCAAAATCGTTTTCGCTGGTTACAGGATCAAAAGCTCTTTCAGAAGCTTCATCCCATGACAAAGTTACATAACCATCTCCTGCAAACGCAGTGGCTGTTGGGGTTGGAGGGGGAACCGCAAACTGATAGTTGGCTTTATAAATTTTTCCAACTATCTTAACATTATTTTTAAGTTCACGAAGGTCTCTACCAAATGCGAGCGCAAGGCTAAATCTTTCGGTTTTTCCTGCGGGGAGTTTAAAAGGTCCCGAAGCAAAAAGGAAACCGATGTTCAAGTTAGTCCTTGTGATGGCAGCATCAAAAGAAGAGTCGGTGCTCGAGAAATTTTTGTATAATCTTTCGGGCCATCCTCTACCGTCATCAAAGAAAACGATATTATCAGTTTGTCCGCCACCTGCAGGATCATTTATTCTGTTAAATTTAAATCCCGTTAAACCAACCTGATCCGATTCGTCGATATCAACTTTGTCAAATCCGGGTTCACCATTGGATGGTATTCCATCATTTTCGCCTGCATCGTTGGTGCCAAAAACTCCATCTTCGCCGGTATCGTTAAAATCGGCAACCCAATCCATATCCTCATCACCTGTCCACCAAATGCCTCTTTTATAAGCAGGTCTGCTTTCGAGAACACCATAGGTAGCTTGAAAATCGGCAATGTTATAATTTGCCGTTGCGGCATTGCGGATGTTATCCTGACCGGTGATCAAAGCTCCCGGACCGCTGTCTCTTTTTTCATCCCTGATACCGTCTTTGTCGTTATCAAGTCCATCATACTGGTTACCGGGAGTTTCGAGATAAGAGTATCCGAGGTAGCCTGTTGGACCCTTCACACCATTTCCGTAGAAATCCCAGGTATAAACCAGGTTTATTCCCTCTTCTTTGGTGAAGTAGGCGTTGTCATCATCCGATTCAGGATAGGGATCTTTTCCTTTGCCTGAACCACCCACACCCGAATCCATATAAAGGCCAAAGATTATATTGTCGTTATAATCGGTGGTTCCTTCATTTGTGATGTCATAGTGGAAAAAGAGAACATCAGAAGCCTGAGGATTATTCCACTGGAAACCTCTTTGCTCAATCCTAAGACCAAGTCCTCTGCGGGTACGGTCACGACTGTCGGGATAAAAATCCCATGCATCGTAAAAGTTATCGTCGAGAACAACAAAACTTTCCTGCATTTCGAGTTTAGGAACCTTGCCAAAATAGCCGTTCCATGATCCTGACCACCCGGGGTCAGTGACATCATCCAATTTATTTTGCCACTTGTTGGGCCAGGTTCTTGGATCATTTGAAAGGGCTACCGACCTGCCCACATTTATGGTAGGATCATCCTGATGGTATCCCGGACGGGGTTCATAACGCATCGTTTTACCGGTAAGGGGACTTTGTGTCTGCCTTTCCCTGTAGCCCGATTGCATCATGTAAGCCACCTTCCCGTTTTCCTGCATAATTTTTGCAAGTACAAAGGGAGTGATACCATCTGTATAATTTTCGCCCGATCCTTTAGGAATCTCAACCGAATGGAAAACGGTTAAATCAACTTTTAGAGGATCAGGGGGATAATCACCCACCATCCCGTAATTGTAAAATCGGGTACGAATGTTGTTAAAATCGTGCTCACCCATTCTTTCAGCATCTATTCTGCCTCTGAGTTCGGGGGGCACCTGTGCATAAATCAGACCGGGAAAGATGGTGAACAATATCACCAGCATCACGGTTTTAACTCTGATATCAGGTTTTTTGAAATTCATTTTAAGACCTCCACATTTCGGCATGGTTATTTACTCCTGAAAGAAATACCAATTTCAATTTTTCTTGGTTCATAATATCTACCGGGGTTCTGAAGTGAAGCCCTGTCGGCAAATGAATTAACTGAATAGTCGGGACTTCCCGTATTTGCAAATACAAATCCATTAACAAAAGTGGTGTTAAGAACATTTGTCGCTCTGGCAAAGATGCTCAAATTGATAAAAGAGAGCTCAAAATATTTTTCGGCTCTTAAATCAAGTAGCACAAAACCGTCTTTTTGTCCCGAATTGGTTTCGAGATCAGCGTTGAATCCTGTTCCAATTGAAGGAGTGTAAGGCATTCCGCTTCCAAATCTCAAAATTGCAGAGACTGTAAAATCGGAAGGTTGAATGTAGATTGCAGTGAAATTGAGTGTATGCCTCTGATCCCATCCAAAAGGAACATCGCGTGGTCTGGGGTCTTTTCCGGCAGCAGCTCTGTTAGCTGTTTCATACGGATCACTGGCATTTCCTCTCGCCCATTGCATAGTGTAATCAACTGATGCAGTGACCGGTCCAAGTTTTCTCATTTCAAATGCAAGGGTAAAACCATAAACTGATCCAAAGTCGATATTGGTCATTCTTGGGTAATCAGCAGCAGCATAAGTTGAAATAAACTCAGCACCAAGAAGATCCCTGATATCTTTGTAGAATACAGTAACTTCACCGCCAAAAACTGCATTGAATGCCTGCTTTAAGCCACCTTCATACTGAACAGTTAACTGTGGTTTAAGATCGGGATTACCCATCGTTCCGTATGATATTCCACCATCCTGAAGGTCTTTCAAAATTGTGTAATTGGAATTTGAATAAAGGTCAGACAAGCCCGGCATCTGATAAAAATGCCCGTAAGCAAAATAAACGGAAGACATTGCAGTCAGCGGGAAGCTGAAACCGAGTCGTGGAGCAATAGCAAATTTTGCCGTGGTTGGTTTTAAAACTGACTGAGGAGCTCCTGCAATTGAATTTGCCGGATTTGCGGGATCGCTTGGCACTTCAGCGTTGGCATCATAATACTCGAGTCTTACTCCGCCTCTAACAACCAGGTCACCAAGTTCAACTCTGTCCTGAAGATAAAATGCGTACTGTTTGGGAAAATATCTGTCAATTCTTGGATCATTAATCAGAGTTGGTTTATCCTTTGCAACAAGGGTAGCAACGCCGTCAACAATTGTGGTCTGCAAAAAGCCGGGTGAACCAAACTGAATGTCTGAGATCTGTCCCTCAAATCCTGCTTCAACCATGTTATTTCTGTTAACCTGCCATGTAAAATCACCTTTTGCGATAATACTGTTGGTTTTTTGGATGTATCTGCCAAGATCCACACCCTGAACCGTGGCACCAAGTTCATAGTTGTTGTCACCTTTGAACTCACCTGCAGCGATATAGCGGGGATCAAAAAACCGATTCGTACATGTAAGATTTATAATCGAAATAGTTCTGACGGGCACTCAATTTATAAAACATCGATGAGGATAAGGTATGAGTGAAATCAAGACCATGTGAAATCGATGAGGTGTTGTTTGGTTTGTTACCGTCAGGATTTAGGCGCAAACCATAATTGTAATAGTAGCTCTCGATCGAATTCATTATCGCTTGATAACTGATATTAATGTTATTCAGAGTGGTATTTGTGAGTTTAAATTGCCCACTCCACTCCCGTGTTGTATTCATCGGCACAAGTTCGTTGTCACCTGTAGGGTTGAATACTTTTCCTTCAAGATCACTCCTGTCGGTAGGTAAAAATCTTCTGGTTCCGTAGAGATATCCGTCACCGGCATATCGCCTGCCTGAAATGAGGAATGTGGTCTGTGGAAGATAGGTTGGACCCGAAAGGGTTAGCTGATAATTCTGAATTCCGAGAGGACGAAGTTTGTCAACATTTGGATAGCGTTCATTATCAGTTGTATAATAACTTCCTCCGTAGAACTCACCCGAATACTCAAACTTGTCACTTCCCGTTCTGAGAACTGCGTTTACAACGCCTGACATTGCCTGTCCATATTTTGCATCAAAAGTACCGGAGATAACTTGAACTTCCTGCAAAACCGACTTGTCAAGCAACAGGGTTGAAGAGTTGTTGAAAGGGTTGTTTATTGAAACGCCATCAACCTGATATTGTACTTCACCAAGTCTGCCGCCTCTAAAGTGGCCATCAACCACACCCGCCTGCAAGTTAACGATCTGTCCCAGATCCTGCACAGGCAAAAGGTCGATTTCCTCTTTTGAAACATTTACCACCGAAGAAGTTTGATTAAACTCAACCAATGGTTTCTCGGCAGTTACAACAACTGTTTCAGTTATGAACGAAGTACTCTGTAGAGTCACATCAATTTTAGTTGTCTGGTCGGTGGAAATTGAAATTGATTCAATTTTCTTCGACTGAAAACCGGTATATCTGAACTCGGCTGAATATGTTCCTGCTCTCATATTTAAGACTGCATAATATCCGTCATAATCAGTGACTGCCCCTTTATTGGTTCCCTCAATAATGATCGTGGCACCAATCAATGCCTGACCATTCTCATCCGTAACCCTGCCTGCCAGCTTTCCGGCTGTTTGTGACATTACCTGTGATGAGAGAAGAACCATAAAGAAAAATAAAAAGATCAGAACCGGAATCTTTTGAAAATTGTAACCGGTTTTTTTCATGCTTACTCCAGTATGTATGTTGTTTGGAGAATTTTAATTGTGACGAGTGAAATTTTACCGGACAGTGTTAAATGACCGGCAACAATTTTCCAATAAACCAATGACGAGTGACATTAAATTGTCACCCGTCATCAGTGAATCGCCACTAAAAATTTATTTCATCAAGATCATTTTGCCAGATACTGAAGAAACAGCACCATCATAGGCATTTTTTAATGAAACTTTATAGAGATAGATACCCGAGGTTAAACCTGTAGCATCAAAATTTACCTCTTGTGCACCTGCAACAGCATATACAACTTTAGATGTAACAAGCTGACCCAATGTGTTATAAACTGCAACTTCAACCTGACCTGCTTGTGGTATGGCAAATTTGATCTTTGTTGAAGGGTTAAATGGATTAGGATAGTTACCATAAAGTTCAAGTGATGAAGGAACTGCCGAGAGTTCATCTTCGACGCTTGTCACTCCATCATTGCTGAGATAAACCCATGCGAGTGCAGGACCGCCGCCATGCTCTCTCATGAACCATGTTCTTGTTCCATAATTAAGTGCAGGATCGGTGAATGAATCGCCATCATACTGAACTGTTCCAAAGAAGAAATTCCTGTCACCAAGATCAGCAGGATAACCAAGGATTGTGGTTAACTGAACTTTTCCTTCAATTACATATCCTTCATCAACATCATTATTATTGTTGATTGTCGAGGCACCTTTCAGGGTGAAAGCGTAAGCTGACTGTGATGAATCGAGCAATGTCTGCATATAATCGCCCGGTTTTAATGCACCGGTTGAATCAAATGAAAGTCTGAGCATTCTTGATTCAAGAGCGTTGTCTGATGCCCGCGAATCACGATCCATCAAGATTATCGCCATACCATCAACTGCATCAAAGAGGGAGGTACCCTGGATCAACTGATCGTTAAAATCAGCACCAAAATAAAGGAATCCATCTCTGTGGAAGTATTTTACTTTTACATATCCGGGATCAACAACAGGAGGTCTTACGCCGGGGGTGATATCAGGCTGATACTGACCACTCTGGTAAGGTCCAATTCCGGGGTAAGCTGCGTCCAACGGTGTCGTCCCATGCAATGACCAGCTCTTGTGCACCCGACCAAACTTCTTCATTTAATACACCGTCTACTACAGGAGCAGGTTTGTTTGCACCATTGTAAAAAGTGAATTCAACAGGTGTTGGTGGTGGAACTGTTGTATTTACAGTTACATCAGGTCTGGCATATATTCTGGCTGCATTTGCACCATTTGCATTACCCCAAGGATATTGGAAATATGCTCTTGCTGTGCTGATTCTTGCCGGTGTGGTTCCGTGAACCCAATCACAATCCCAAATTGAGAAATTTAATTGTACTACATCACCGGCAGGTTGTGTTATGTTATAACCCAACAGCGAAACATCAATTCTCATTTCAACTTCCCAGGCTTGATCAGGAGCTGTGTCGTCACAAGATACTCCACCAACGGTTCTGTAACCGGCATCCCATGCAGCCCTCTGTTCTGAAGTTCTGGTGGTGTCGTTAAAATTACCATATCTGCCGATAAAACGGGGAGGTGTTCCCGGCTGAATATATTGTGGAACATTAAGGTACCACCAGGTATAAAAGAATTCAACGGCCGGTAATGGTCTGTTTGGACTTGCTTTATCTCTGATATTCATCAGAATTCCATCCCATCTTGCCCAGTCAGCGATACCGCCCACTGAGGAATCGGGCATCCTGAAGCCAAGATAGAGGTAATTGTCTTTTACAAGAAACTTTACGGTAGCCCGGATTGGATCAAAAATTGCATTTTCGTTAAATTCAGATCCCCATCCACTGGTAGGGAGAGCACCCGGTTGACCATAAATTACTTGTATCGAATCGGCTAAAGCCCAGTCGCCTTCGTTCATATTACCATCAAGTGTAATAGTCCCTAAAGCTTTTTTTGCCCATAAAGCATCCTCGCGGACAACATTCTGAGCGTTTGATAAATTAACTGCAAAAAGAAGAATGAACAAGGTTGATAACACTCGTTTCATCTTTTCCTCCCGTGGATTAATGATTGATTATTGATTTAGAAAACTTATTTAAAATAATGGAGACGGATTCTGCACAAAACAGCCACACGATCCTCCAATTATTAATCCTGTTGATAACTTTTCATGATAAGATTCAAGTGGATTAACCTCACCACTAATTACTTTCAGCAAATACCTTACCGCTTTGCTTCCAAGTTCTTCAATTGGTGCATGAACAGTGGTCAGCCTTGGCGACAAAAGTCTGCTCAAATAGATATCATCAAAACCTGTAACTGCGATGTCTTCAGGTATTTTTATTTTCATAACCTTTGCAGCTTCGTAGATACCTAAAGCCATCATGTCATTTGCTGCAAAAACTGCCCTCGGCTTGTCGGCAAGGGTCATAAGCCGGAGAAATCCGTAATACCCCGAACGGACGCTAAAATCACCACTGACTTCCCAACCGGGATTTCTGTCAATTCCATGTTTTGCCAATGAATCGCGGTACCCGAGAAATCTCTCTTCGGCATCACAGTTGTCTTTGGGACCTTTTAGGATGGCAATTTTTGTGTAACCATGCTCTATCAAATGGTCAACATTTGCAACAGTCCCCTGATAATTATCGATACTGATACTGATTGCCTGATCGATATCGTTTAAAGCATTGATTAACACAACCGGTCGCCTGCTTCTGGCTATTATTTCGGGCACCTCTTTGTGAATTTGTGGTGCCATCATAATTACTCCGTCAACTCTGCCACTCGACATAAAATCGATAAGAGTTTCAACGGCATTTCTCTGACTGTGTGAACTAGCCACAATTATAAATTTATTCCACCTGTGGGCTTCTTCATCAATCCCGTGAATGATGTCAGTAAAAAATTCACCACTTAAATCTGGAAGTATAACACCTATCGTATCGGTCATACTTGTAGAAAGTCCTCTTGCAAGGGGACTTGGTTTGTAATCAATCTCGTCTGCGATACGCAAAATTTTATTTTTAGTCTCGTCTTTGATCGATCTGCTGTTGTTGAACGCACGCGACACTGTCGCTATGGAAACTCCGGCAAGTTTTGCAAGTTCGTGGATGTTTTTTCGTGTCATTTCAGTTTGTAGTATAATCTTTAAAATGGAATAAAAACTGAGTTTTTATTCCTTTGACTTTCAACTTTGTTAATAAAAACATTTATTCCTTTACACTCCCCATCATTATCCCTTTTATGTAATACTTTTGCAAAACAAGGAACAAGAGCATAACGGGAAGGATTGTTATAACACTCCCTGCCATCATCAGTTCGGGATCTTTTGTATGTTCCCCCATCAGATTTGCCAGCGCAACAGGCAGAGTGTACATACTGCTGTCATTAAATACGATCAGGGGCCAAAGGAAATCGTTCCATGTCCCCATAAAAGTAAATATTGCAAGTGTCACCATCACCGGCATCGCCAGTGGTACTATAATCTTGTAATAAATCTGGAAATCTGTTGCACCATCAATTCGTGCCGATTCAATCAAACTGTCTGGAATTGCCATTACATACTGTCTGATGAGAAATATCCCAAAAACATTTGCAAGTCCCGGTACCAGAATCGCCATATATGTATTCAAAAACCCAAATTCTTTTAACATCAAAAACAGCGGTAACATCGTAACCTGTGATGGGATCACCATCGAACTCAGGAGCATTTTAAATATTGTATCCTTGCCCCGAAACCGGTATTTTGCAAAAGCAAATCCCGCCATTGAGTTAAATACCAAAGAAACGACTGTCACCATCGTTGAAATCAACACACTGTTGATCAGGTTTCTTGAAACATCCAGCCTTGAAAAAAGTGTCTCATACTGTATAAATGTAAACTCATCGGGGAAAAACCTCGGTGGAAAAACTGAAGCGTGCCCGTCAAACATAAACGATGCCGACAACATCCAGATGAATGGAGCAAGAGTTAAAAATCCTGTAATGATAAGGAAAGCATATAATAAATATTTTCTCATTTATGCCTCCCGCCTCTTCTGAACCCACATCTGAATAAGTGTACCCGCGAGAATGATCACAAACAGTACAAATGCAATCGCTGATGAATAACCCATGTTCCACCAACGGAAACCCTCTTGATACATGTAAAGAACAATACTGAGTGTACTGTCCAACGGACCCCCTTGGGTCATGATATAAGGTTCTGCAAACAACTGGAAATAACCGATCATCGTGATGATTGTTATAAACACGGTTGTGGGTGCCAACATCGGAAGTGTAATCTTCGTAAATCTCTGCCAGCCATTAGCCCCTTCAATTTGTGCGGCTTCATAAAGTTCTTCAGGGATGTTCTGGAGTCCGGCAATAAAGATTATCATGTTATAGCCAAAATTTTTCCAGATCGATAAAATTATAATCGATGGCATCGACCAAAATGGATCCCCAAGCCAGTCAATTTTTTCAATTCCGACAAAACTTAAACCATAATTCAATAGTCCAAATTCGGGATGATAAATAAACCGCCAAACAATCGAAACTGCAACGAGTGTTGTTACGACAGGCATAAAATATACAAGCCGAAAAATCCCTTTAAATTTCACAAGTTTTGAATTTAGAATCATCGCTGCACCAAGTGACACAGCAATAGAAATTGGTCCCGATATAATCACAAAATAGAAGGTATTTGTCAGCGCCTTCCAAAACAACTGGTTATCAAATAGCTTATAATAATTATCCAAACCTGTAAATCTGAATTTACTGTAATCCCCAATGGCATAGATATCAAAATCAGTAAAACTGATTATGAATGCACTTATTACGGGGATAAAGAAAAACACAAATATCGCCGTAAGTGCCGGTGCCAAAAAGAAATATACAGGTTTAAATTTCATCTTTTATCTATTAATTAAAAAATATTCAATGCTTAATCGAAACTCCCAACCACTGCAAAACCAAAATAATACCTAATACTTAATACTTAATACTTAATACCTGGAAATCATCCACCTTCTCTTCTCAAGTATAATATCAACTCCTTTGTCCATCTCCTTCATTGCTTCTTCTGCTGTCATGGTTCCGCGGGCTGCGTATTCTGCATATTGTTGAAGTTTTGAAAAAACTATCTGTTCCCATTCAGCAATTTTTGGGGTTGGCATCACATACTGAAACTGTTCATAAAACGACTTTATAAAAGGGTCATCTCTAAAAATTGGTTCATCCCAAGCAGAACGAAGAGCCGGAAGATTATTGGTCACTTTGTAAAATTCGAGCTGGGTCTTTTTTGTTGATAAAAATTCAATAAATTTCCAAACTTCAGGCTTGGACTTTGAACTCTTAAACATTACAAGACTTGATCCTCCCGCCAGACTAACTCCGGGTGAACTGTGTTTTCCGGGAATCGGCATCGTCCCCCACTTTTCTCCGGTTGAATCCTTCATCCATTTTTTGAATTCGGGTATGTTCCAGGGACCCGAGATATACATTGCAAAAAATTCCTGTTCAAATGCCTGATAAACATTGGTGACCTGCGAAACACCCATCGGGGTCAATCGTTCTTTATGAAACTGTATCAAATATTTAAAAGCTTCCACAAACTCCGGAGCACTGAAATTCCCATAAGTCCAGTTATCCCGTAAAATATCTGACCCGTTTTGTAAACCAAAAATTACAAAAGGAGCCCATTCATTAGTTGGAAGATAGATAGCATATTTGTTTGGATCATTCTGATATTTTACAATCTTTCGGGAGAGATCAAGCAGTTCTTCCCAGTTTTTGGGTGGTTCATCATAACCGACTTTTTTAAAAATATCTTTCCTGTAATAGATCAGTCTTGTATCGATATACCACGGAATCCCGTAAATTTTCCCCGTCACTTCATTTGTTTGCCAGATTCCGGTAAAATAGTTCTCAGCTTTTATCTTACTGCTTTTTGAAATAAAATCGTCGAGAGGTTCAAGTGCGTCAAGCATAACAAACTGTGGAACCCATGTATTTCCCAACTGACAAAGATCGGGCATGTTGTCAGCAGCAAAAGAGGAGATCAATTTTTCCTGAGCCGCAGTCCAGGGAATCATTTGAACTTTTACTTTAATTCCCGGATTCTGTTTTTCAAATTCCGGAATCAAAATTTTAATTTTTTCTCCCTCAGATCCCATTCCCCAAAATGAGATTTCTTTAACACTACTCTCCTGTTTACTACATCCAACAAGTAATAAAATAAGTGGAAGCAAGACGAGTCCTCCCGTCAAAACCAATCGATTAATAAGGCCACCTTGCTTCCCGTAACTACTCATTTCAACAAAACCATTTTACCACTAAGTACCTTTTCTCCTGATGTAATCCTGTAGATATACACTCCTGATGGTACCTGTTTGCCTGAAGTTGTTATTCCACTCCAGATAAATTCATTTCTTCCGGTTTGATAAATTTCTTCAATATCAAATACCCTGTTTGCAAGGGCATCATAAATTTCAATCCCCACTTTTCCACTCTCAGGAAGATCAAAAACCAAATTTGTTGAAGGATTAAAGGGATTGGGATAATTCCCCTGAAGTTTTAAACTCAGTTGGAGTTTGTGGCAACTCATCCTCAACCGAAGTGGTGGTATCCGCAGTAAAACCTACTGCCGTCAACATCGGAGCTATCTCAGGGTTTTTCATGAAATTATTCCAAAGCAACCCTGTTCTGTAATTTTCAATCATCGCGAGGATTGGACCCTGATCGATGGCAAGATAACTTGAAGCAAACCAGTTTTGCTGCGGATTAAATGCATCCTTAAAGCCGTAAACTCCCCACAAACTTGCGCCATAGGTCCTGTACATATTCTTTAATGCTCCCATCGATTCAACAGGGGTGTAGGGCATCGAAGAAAGAGCCGCTGTGGGTGCAATGGTACCATTGTCTCCCCAACTTGTCGGTTCATGAGCAGAATAACCCCATGGATTA
Organism: Ignavibacteriales bacterium; assembly: GCA_016714125.1. GTDB lineage: Bacteria > Bacteroidota > Ignavibacteria > Ignavibacteriales > Ignavibacteriaceae > UTCHB3. The sequence goes on from JADJNX010000002.1 coordinate 421,368, forward strand.
TCCGAGGCTGTCAGTCCCCATGTATTGGCATTGTAGCCGGCATATCCTTTTGGATTGGCGATACAGTAGGCTCTGTTTACGAGCGTCTGATTTTTGTTATGTTCAAAATAGTTGGCAAACATATCCCTTTTATGCCTCGGATCGAATCCCAGGTAAGAATAGTGTGCAAAGAAAAGAGGTCCACCTGTGTTTTGTCCAACCCATAAACGGTGCCCGTAATAGGTTCCTGTGTTCTGGTATCCCGAGTTAACCGTCCATCCAAGCCAATAAGCTTGTGCCGGCATTGGAAAAGTGGGAGACGCAACTGCGAGCAGATACATGATCATGGCTTCCATATAACCCGTAACGGGCATATTCATTTGCCAGCCATAGTTTGGTGACCAGTGCCAGTAAAGTTTATAGGTGTTGGAATAGCGTCTGTACCAGTTCCATTCAACCGATTCCCAGGCCTCTGTAAGTTTTGTTCTTAGCTCTGTTTCGAGTGGAGTTGCAGCATCAAAATACCCTCTCAAAGTCAAAAGTCCCTGCACCATAAATGCAGTTTCGACCAAATCTCCACCATTATCATAGGTACTAAAAGCAATGACATCACCTGTGGTGCCATTAAGCCAGTGTGACCATGCACCATGGAATCTGTCAGCTTTTGTGAGGAGGAAGTTTACAATTTTTAAGGCTCTTTCTGCACCCTCCTGGCGGGTAATGTAGCCTCTTTCGATTCCAACAGGGATTCCCATTACTCCAAAACCGGAGCCTCCGATTGTTACCGTCTCACCGCTGTTAAGTCTCTCTCGAGCAAGTCCTGAGACGGGGTGGGCATAGTGCCAAAAATAGCGAAATGTGGCTGCTTGCACCATATCAAGAAAATCTTCATCAGTCATCATTGAGGTGGTTACAGGAAGGTCAACTGTTCTGTCTGACTCATTATACGATGAATCAAATGCAGTAATTGCAAATACACGGGAATTCCCCATCGCACCCGTCCACTCATAATAATAGTTTTCGTTTGGAGTTGTATTTCCAATTCTGATATAATTACCACCCTCTTTTTTGTAGATGTTGTATCCCATAACATCATTTTCGGGACTTTTCATCCATCTAAGATCGAAGTGTTTTTCATACCCCTTTGCTACCGGAAGAGCCGGAATGGATGGTGGAACAGGATCAATACTCCCTTTCAACACCATTCTCACTTCATCAATAAAGGTGATTCTTTGGGTTGTATCCGCTGCATTCTTTGCAAAGAAAACATATTTAATTTTTGTGAGATCGGTTGATCCTGCGTTATTCCTGAAAATTGACAACGGAACCAGTACCCTCTTCCATGAATAGGCGGGAAGATCACTCAGATAGTTGGACATTGGAACACTTCCCGTCTGCTGTCCTGTATTATCCTGAAGATAAAGTTTTGGCAGAAGGTTTCCGCTGATGGGAGTTTCCGAAAAAATGTAAAAACTGAGTGTATCTTTGTTATTCACATTAAATAACGGATTTCCTGCTCCTGCAACTCCCAAACGCCAATCACCCGCTTCCATCGATTTCCAACGAAGTTTAAGTGCATTGGTACCCGAGAAAACATGGAGATTTGACACCGGAAATTTGCTGTCAAAAGATCAGTTCAACAAATGCCGGTGAACTGTAAGAGCCAAGACTTGGATCCCAGTAGGAGGCTACTGCACTGTTCGAGAAGAATACAAAATCCTGCCCGGACACAAGTCCAAAAAACGCAACAATAAATATTGTCAGATATTTCATCCGGCTATGGTTCCTGAATTGTCCATTTAGATCAATTCTTTTTAATTTTTATTTCCAAGCGTGACTTTGACAGTCACCCGGCTTTTTGTCACTGGTTTTATTACATTGCCATCGTATTCTTTCCCATCAACCTGAATCGAGGCTACTCCACCCGAAACATGATCGGGGTTGACCACTTCAATCTCAAAACTGCAACCTCTGTAAAGTCTTTTGATCTTAAATCCATCCCACTCTGCAGGAATCGCAGGATCAATCAATAATCCTCCATCAACTGCCCGGACTCCAAGAATCCAATCAACTATTACTTTTTGATACCATGAAGCTGAACCTGTGTACCATGTCCATCCCGCTCTTCCATAATTTGGTGAGTCAGGTCCGTCGATATTCCCGGGGGTGACATAAGGTTCGGCTGACCAAAGGTCAGGATCCATTCCATTTAGTATCGGGGAGATTCCTTCAAATACTTTGTATGCTGTCTCGCTCTGTTTTAACTTCGCGAAAGCCCAGATTGACCAGGTGGCAGCGTGCATATATACTCCGCCATTTTCCCTTTTACCGGGTGCATAACGGGAAAGATAACCGATATATTTATCGGGTACACTGTATGCAGGTTGAAGCAACAATGTGCCGTTTTTCTTTAAAAGATATTTTTCAACTGCCTGAAGTGCCAGTTCCTGTTTGTTCAATGGAGCTATATCACTCATCACCGACCAGGTTTGTGGATTAAGGAAAATTCTTCCCTGAGTGTTTTCTGCGGAACCAAATTTTTCGCCGTTATCCTTGGTACCACGATAATAATATTCACCGTCCCAGGCATATTTGTTAAATGCGGCTTTAATTTTTTCGGCTCCTGAAAGAAGACGCGCCTCGGTGGATTTGTCCCCTTTTTGATTGGCAATTTCCGCAAATTCTGTTAAAACATAGTAGAAAAATTCAGCCATCCACACCGATTCACCCCTCATTTCGAGACCAACGGCGCTTAATCCGTCGTTCCAGTCGCCGGCACCAATAAGGGGAATTCCACGACTGCTTAACCTCGAAAAGACAACATTAATCGCTCTGAGTGAGTGATCATAAAGTGATTCTTTTAGGTCTTTATTATCATAATATTCAATTTTTGTATCTACGAAGGAGAGATTACCTGTTTCTTTTATATACATCGAGAGAATAAAAGGGAGCCATAACAAATCGTCAACCATTTTGGTAGGAAGCCCGGTCTCTGAGATAGGATGCCACCAATGAAGAACCGTGCCCTCTTCAAACTGATGGGCAGCATGAAGTTTTAACTGGTCTTCTGTTCTTTTTGGATCAATTGGCAGCCAGACCAAAGAGTCCTGTAGCTGATCCCTGAATCCAAATGCACCACTCTGCTGGTAGTATGCAGTTCTTCCCCAAAGCCTGCCCGCAATTGCCTGATATCTCAACCATTTATTAACAAGCAGATTCATCGAGCTGTCGGGAGTTTCTATCTCCAGAGTTGATAACATTCCATTCCACATCTGCTTCACAGCTTTAAGAGCTGAATCAACATCGGCGGGAGTAGAGTATTTTTTCATCTTGCCTTCAATCTCTGAAAGCTCTTTAACCAAACCAAGATGGTAAATTACTGTATCTTCCTGCCCGGCATCAATTACCAGTTCGTTTTTTAAACAGGCAATTGGATCGTTCCACGATCCGGTTTGTTGTTTCAATTCTGTTCCATATAATGCTGCAGGATGGATCAGATCGCCATAGTTCCCTATGAAATTCTCTTTTTCGGATTCATAAGAGGCAACTTTTTTGTTAACCCCAAAAAATCCATGATATTGATAATCTATGTTCCAATGCCCGCGGTCACCAAGTGGGATTTCCCACAATCTTTTGGTACCGTGCATATAATTGCCATCGGCATTAAAAGCGGTCTCTATAAAAGTTTTATGGAATTCACGGTGAAAATCAGCCGATGAACCCAAACACCACTCAAAATAAGTGAAAAGGGATAAAGAAACTTTTTGACCTGAATTGTTGATGAACCTTACATTCCAAACTTCGAGTGTATCGTTTAATGGAACAAAAACAGTCATCTCAATTCTGATTCCTTTGTATTCCGAAGTGAAGACAGTGTAACCAAAACCGTATCTGCACTCATAAAAATCCAAGGGAGTCTTAACGGGCATAAATGTGGGGCTCCACACTTCGCCTGTTTCATTATTTTTAACATAAAGATATTTACCCCAGTTATCCTGTATCAGATCCTGGTGCCAGCGATTAACCCGGTTAAACTCTGAATGGGTCAGCCAGCTAAATCCTCCTCCGGTCTGCGAAATCACAAGCCCGTAATCACCATTCGATATAACATTCACCCAAGGTTTGGGGGTGTCATATCGTTTTATTACATATTCGTTGCCGTCGGCTGAAAAATATCCATATTTTGTTTCAAATAATCGTTCCAAAATCTCTTTCCATATTTAATTACAGTGTAAAATTAACCACAGAGCACACAGAGGGCACAGAGTCAGTTTTCAGGTGCTAAATTTTTTAAGTATTAACGACTGTCATAAGACATCTGCGTTAATCTCTGCAATCCGCGTCCTCTTCTCTTCCTCGGTGAGCTCTGTGCGCTCTGTGGTTTATAAAGTATTACAATCTACAATACTACTTCATCAGGATCATTTTTTTCGTAGCATTGAAATTACCTGCGCTGATGGTATAATAATAGATACCACTTGCAAGATTTGTTGCGTTGAAATCCAATGTGTATTTACCCGATTCAAATTCACTATTTGCGAGTGTTGCAACTTCTTTTCCAAGAACATTGAATACTCTTACTGTAACAAACGATTTGGTTGGTACAGCAAATGAAATTGTGGTTGATGGGTTAAATGGATTTGGATAGTTCTGATCAAGAGCATAGTCTGAAACTACATTACTGACTTCAACTACGTTTGAATAAGCAAATTCACCATTAAGGTCAATTTGTTTTAATCTATAGTAGAGGCTACCTGTTACTTCTCTGTCGATGTAACTGTAGTTTGTTCTGTCAGTTGTTGTTCCTTTACCGTCAACAAAAGCAATTGCGCTGAAGATGGTTCCATCAATACTTCTTTCAACCTGGAATCCGGAGTTGTTGCTCTCAGATGCAGTTGTCCATGAAAGTTGAACATCGCCATTTGCAGCTTCTGCAGTGAATGATGTTAACTCAACAGGAGTTGGAAGGGTGGTCAGGTTCAGGGTTCTCATGTTTGGACCCCACTCACTGCCCCAGAAGGTTTTGTGGAAAGTTCCTTTTTCGCCCCATGGCACCATACCATTGTGGTAACCATCAGGATCAAAAAGCACAAACATAACTTGAACTGTTGCAGGAACTGTTGTATAACCAAGAGTTGCAAGGTCAATCATCAATTCTGCACTGTATCCATTGTCAATTTGTGTGGTATCGTTAACAACTGTACCAACCGCTTTTACTCCAACTCCTGAACCATAATTGGCTCCGGGACCTTCATAAACCATGTTAGGATTGGCACCACCGGCGTTGAAATAGAGTTTGTACTCTTTATCGACATTGGCTGCATCTTTAATCTTCATGAACAATCCATCACCTTCCCAGCTATCACCAAAACGGCACACAGATTTATCAGTCGAAGCAAAACCTATATAAAGTTTACTGCCCATTCTGATAACTTTGAGTGGAGTTAAGGTTGTATCGGCGTAAGGTCCTTTAACAAGAACAGTTGATGTTACTGTTTTTGCCATTGGAGGAGGCATTGAGGTAGGTCCAAAAATCAAATAATCATTTTGAAACTGCCAATCTGCTTCATTAAGAAGTCCATCAACTACAATTGGAGCTTGTGCAACTCTGACGTCAAGAGCCGGAGGATCCTGGAAGAAAACGAGTTCTCTCATTACTGGTCCCCACTCACTGCCCCACCATGTTTTGTAGAAAGTACCCGGGGCAACCCAAGGGATCATACCATGATGATATTTGTCAGGATCAAAGATGTTAATCATTACAGGAACAGATTTAACATTGGCATCATATCCGAGTGAATCGAGATAGATAAGAAGTTCTGCACTGTAACCATTATCGATCTGTGTAGTATCGTTAACAATGGTGTTGCTGCCTTTCAGCCCCATGCCCATACCGGGAGCCTGAGCTTCATAAACCATATCAGAATTGATACCGGGTGCGTTGAAATAGAGTTTGTACTCTTTTTCTTGTCCGGCAGCATTTTTGATTTTCATGAAAAGGCCATCGCCTTCCCAGCTATCACCAAATCTGCACACATGTTTGTCGTCACTCCAGAAACCGATATAGAGTTTATTGCCGACTTTGAGGAATTTCATTTTTGTGAAAGTGGTGTCAATATAAGGTACTGCGTTGGTGACATGAACTCCACCGGTAACACCTTGCATCTGCATGGTTGAAGGTGCGTTTGGTCCAAAAACCAAATATTCCTGGACACTGTTCCAGGCTGCTTCGTTCATGTTTCCATCAACGACGATGGGTCCGGCGCTGAGATAAGCCTCACGAGCCTTGGGATCGACATATTTGCTGAGCGAATAGTGTCTGAGCTGTTGCCAGCACAAAAACTACAGCCATAAGCTTGTAAAAATTGCTTTTCACGGCATCTCCTGTTTGTTTGTTACTTAAAAAAAATGTAAACGGTTACACACCGTTAAATTAAACTATTTTTTTATAATAGTCAAGGAATATTTTTATGTTTTTTTAAGTTTTTTTACTTTTTTTTACATGTTATGACATCATTGTCTCTTTATTCCTCTTTTTTATATTTTGCAGGATGATTTTTGGAAAATTTGAGGATTCAGTGGATTTTATAAATCACTGAATTTTGTTACTAAAAATTTTATTAATGTAAATTTTTCATGAATTTACATTCATTTACATAAATTATTGGTTTTTATTCATTTCCAAATATTGACAGGTTCAACGATGAAAAACAGAGTGATATTTTTTGTTTTTTCACTTTATTTGTTAACTGATTTTTGCCTGAATGCACAATCGTTATTCAGTGAAAATTTCGACAATCCGGACTCCTGGAAAATTAATGCCTCAGAAGGGGTTGAAGTTAAATCCAAAAGTGATATCGGAGTTTCAGGGAAGTGCATCAGCTTTGATATCAACTTCACGCTCGGAAGTGGATATGGTGGAGTATATGACCTTGTTGATGTTGAGCTTCCTGCAAATTATCAGTTGACTTTTTGGGTAAAAGCCAAAGATATCCCTTCAAATAATTTTGAGATTAAACTTGTGGATCCCTCAGGTGACAATGTCTGGTGGATGAATAAAAAAGGATTTGATTTCCCCGGAGAGTGGACAAAAATCACCGTGCATAAACGACACTTGAATTTTGCATGGGGTCCCCAGGGAGGTGGCGAAATAAAAAAGATTGGAAGAATTGAATTTATTGTCGCCTCCGTAAATGGAGGAAAAGGCACAATTTATTTGGATGATTTAAAAATTGAAAAACTTGACCCGCCATCTGTCCCAACTTCTGATCCCGTTGTCTCTTTTTCGGATGGCAAGTTGAGTAGCACCGGAAATCAATTATTTGATAAAAATCCCGAAACCTTCTGGAGTGGCGGAAAAGGAATAAAGAGCTTTGAACTTCACATCGATTTTACCGGACAAAAAGAATTTGGCGGAATTGTAACCGACTGGGCAAATGAAAGCTTCCCCGTTAAATATATATTCGAGGGCTCAAATGATAAAAATAGCTGGAACAAACTTTCTGAATCAAAGGGTAAGTCAGGTAAATCTTATATCGTAACCCCCGAAGCCCGTTACAGATATTTAAGAATGAAAATCCAAAACGATAAAACAAATGAACTCAGACTAAATGACATCGTTTTTAAGGACATTTCTTTTGCCGACAATAACAACAACCTCTATTATGAAATAGCAGCAGAAAGTCTAAAAGGAAGATTCCCCCGCTACACACTTAGACAACAAAATTATTTCACAGTGGTTGGCGTTTCGGGTGATGTAAAAGAGGGACTGCTGAATGAAGACGGTCTGCTTGAAACTGATAAACAATCTTTTTCTGTTGAACCGTTCCTTCATTTAAATGGTAAGTTTATAACATGGCACGATGTTAAAATATCCCATTCATTGTTGGATAACTATCTCCCCTTGCCATCCGTTACCTGGAAAGGAGACGGGCTTGAACTTAAAGTTTTATCTTTCGCTTCAGGTGAACCGGGAAGTTCAATACTTTATTCGGGATATGAAATCACTAATACCGGCAATAAAGACTTATCAGGTAATTTTTTCCTTGCATTGAGACCATTTCAAGTGAATCCCCCATGGCAGGACCTTAACTTCTATGGTGGAACAGCAAAAGTTGAAACTATTGAATTTAAAAACGATTTTGTAGCTGTTAACAATAAAACCTCTGTAATCCCTCTATTTAAATCAGATGACTTTGGTGCTCTCCCTTTTGTTGATGGGGATATAACATCATTTCTTGCACAAAATAAACTCCCTGAATCAAAATCGATAACGGATAATCAGGCTCTGGGGTCAGGTGCGTTTTCATTTAATCTCTATCTGAAACCGGGTGAAAAGAAATTTATCCCCGTTGCCATCCCACAGTATCAGGATATCAAACCTGAAAGTGTTATAAAGAAAAACTCAAAATTTAATCTTTATGAAATGGAATTCGCCAAAACAAAAGATTTTTGGGTGAATAAACTGGATCATGTAAAATGGACGGTCCCCGCTGAATTGTTGCAGGTATTTAACACTGTTAAAAGTAACATGGCGTATGTCCTTATCAATCGGGATAATGTTGGAATCCAACCGGGCTCCCGCTCCTATGAAAGATCATGGATCAGGGATGGTGCCTTAACTTCCGCTGCACTTCTGAAAATGGGACTTAAAACGGAGGTGAAAGAGTTTGCAGAGTGGTATGCTAAATATCTATACAGTAACGGAAAAGTGCCGTGTGTTGTTGATAAAAGAGGACCCGATCCTGTCCCTGAAAATGACAGTAATGGTGAGTTTATTTACCTGATCTACCAGTATTACAGATATACAGGTGACAAAGAATTTATCAAAAACCTCTTCCCCAAAGTGGAGCAGGCGGTTGATTTTATCCGCTACATGATTTCGGAACGAAGTACATCTCACTACAGAGATAATAAAAATGATTCAGTCCGGTCACTTTACGGACTTGTTCCCGAATCGATAAGTCATGAAGGTTACTCTGACAAAGCAATGCACTCTTACTGGGATAATTTTTTCACACTTCTTGGCTTGAAAGATGCCGTCACTATGGCAAAACTGCTAGGCAAAGATGAACTAACAAAATCGTATATGGCAACCCGCGATTCATTTGAGACGAATCTCTATAACTCAATCCGCCTTGCAATCAAAAGAACAGGAATTGATTATATCCCCGGATGTGCCGAAAAAGGTGATTTTGACGCCACTTCAACAACCATCGCAGTTTATCCGGGTGGAGAAATCCATAATCTGCCCCAACCATATCTCGATAATACCTTTAAAAAATATTATCAGTTTTTTAAAGATCGCAGAGATGGAAAACTTAAGTGGAATGAATATACACCCTATGAGGTGAGAACAATTGGAACATTTAACTTCAGCGGACAAACTGATATCGCCTGGGAATTGATACAGTTTTTTATGAAAGATCAAAGACCACAGGGATGGAATCACTGGGCAGAGGTTGTAACCCGTGATTACAGATTTGCACGGTTCCTCGGAGATATGCCCCACACATGGTGTGGATCCGATTTTATAAATGCTATCAGAGCAATGGTAATCCACGAAAGAGAATCCGACAATTCCCTCTTGATTGCCCCTGGTTTCCCGGATGCCTGGTATGAATTTGAAGAGGGATTTTCATTCACTAACCTGCCAACTTATTATGGTGAAGTCAGTTATGAGATTAAAAAGAAAGGTATCGAGGCTGATATCTATATTTCAGGTGATGTGAAAATTCCGGAGGGAGGCATAAGATTTGTAGTTCCAAAAAAATTCCGGAAGGAACGAATTGAACTTAACGACAAACATATCGAACCGGGGTTATCAGGCGAAGTGATTATCAATTCACTCCCGGCAAAGGTTGAACTAATTTATTGGAAGTAGATGAAAATAAAGCAGTGCCTTATATATCCCGTAACCGATAGCAGCATAGATTGCTACCTTAATGAGAAATTTAAAAATCCCTGCTGCACTTTTAAGTAACAGCACGCCTATGAAGATTACTGCAAAGATTACAACTATATCCATGGTTTAATTCTCTTGTTTTAATCTGTGATTGAGGAAAATGAGTTAATTCAGAAATATTGATCTTTAAGATGCAAATTTACTCATATTAACCGCTAAGTTCGTAATTTGAATTTGAAATTTCTCAAATTTGAGGTTCAAAATGCTCCGCTCTGTTTCATTTTTATTATTCCTGGTTTTGCTCTTGGCATTTCCAACTAATGCTCAATCCCCCATCCTAATGCCCTGAATGTCCCATCAGGAATTGATTCAAAATTCAGATCCGATCCTGAAAAGAATTTAACAGAATTTGTTAGTACCATTCTCAAAGGAATCACTTCAGACGAAGAAAAAATCAGAATTCTTCACGACTGGACTGCAGTGAACATCCGCTATGATGTTGAGGGTTATTTTGGAAACAGCAAAATCGTTTATAACACTTTTGATGTAATCAAGACCGGAAAATCTGTCTGTGAAGGCTACTGTAATGTGCTTGAGTTGCTGCTCACTACCGCAGGAATCGAAAATAAAAAAGTCCCCGGCTATGCCCGTGGATATGGTTTTGATATCTTTGCCGGAAATGAAAAATTTGAATCAAATCATGCGTGGACTGCCGTAAAACTGAACGGGAAATGGGAGTTGATTGATGTAACATGGAATTCAGGCTTCATCGATGGCATCCGATTTGTGCCAAACTACTCCCTTGGTTATTTTCTCATATCCCCACAAAAATTTGTTTATACCCACTTCCCTGAAAACCCCGAATGGCAGTTGTTATCCCCTCCCCACTCTTTTGAAGAGTTTAGTAACATGCCTTACCTCTCCGATAGGTTTTTTGCCCTGGGACTTGATCTGATCAACAAATCCGCAAGAATTCTTGAAGCAGGAGCAGAATTTAAACTTGATATCTCTATCCCCAATGGAATTCTTCTGATAGCAAAACTTGAAGATTTGGATGAAAACAGTTATGATAAAGCTACCATCACCCAAAGAGTTGGCGAAAAAGGAACCGTCTATATCGTTTTCCCAAAAAAAGGTAATTATGTCCTTACACTTTTGCAAAACACAAAGATGAAACGGGTAGTTATTCAGGAGTTGCGGATTTTGGACTGAAAGCCTCAGCCGGAAGTGATGCAAAATTTCCCATGCTTTTCAAAAAATTTATGGAATTTGGATGCCGGCTTATTTCACCCCTCACAAAACCATTTAAAATGGGCCCGGATCAAATGGTCGATTTTGAGTTTTACGCTCCCGTTGAAGAAGTGGGTGTTGAGTGTGATGAACTGATAACCATGCTCACTAAAAATGCCGCAGGTAACTTTGCAGGTAAAGTGAAAATTACTAGTTACCCCGTCAGAGTTTTTATGAAAATTGGAGACAGGTTGCAGTTCTTCTGTAGCTGGGAGTAACGGTAATTTCCATTGCGATATTTTTCGTTGCGGTTTTTTTCGGAATTAAATTTTAATCGTAGGAAACTGTTTTAGTTTGGTTTGTATCCACTCTTCAGTCCGTATACACCTCATTTTTTCATAAATTGTACACTTTAAAATTCTGAATTGAGATAATGGAAAAATTTGTAAGATTTAATGATAAACTACAAGAATTAGCCTGTACTGTGGCTTCTTTCCTTTCGTTGATTTTGGTGTTGCTTGTCTCGGCGGATGTTGCAGGAAGATATCTTTTTAATACAGGAAGTGTTGCCGCCCAGGAACTTGAATGGCATATCTTTGCTGTGATATTTCTCCTTGCTGCCGGTTACACAATGAAACACGACGAACATGTAAAAATTGACGTACTTTACATAAAGTTTTCAACAAAAAAGAAACTGTTGACCAATATCTTTGGCACCATTTTTATGCTTTTCCCTTTTTGTCTTTTTATTATTTATTATTCAATCGATTTTTTTCTTGCCTCATTAAGTATGCACGAAACTTCTCCTGATCCGGGGGGTCTGCCTGCCCGATATCTCCTAAAATTGATGATTCCAATTGGATTTACCCTCTTGCTTTTACAAGGAGTTTCCTTCCTTTATAACACGATTCAAGAATACAAAAAATTGAAAGAGAGTGTTTAGTGGAAGAATTTGTACCGCTGATATTTTTTGCAGTAATAATCATCTCTCTCCTGATGGGTTATCCTGTGGCATTTACGCTGGGTGGAGTCTCGATCATTTTTGGTACACTGATGCTGGGACCGGAATTCCTCTCTCTGCTTCCATTAAGGATTTGGGGAGTGATGTCGAATTTTGTCCTGATTGCAGTTCCACTTTTTGTTTTTATGGGAGTTATGTTTGAAAAATCGGGAATCGCTGAAGAACTGTTAGAGACTATGGCTCTGATATTTGGGAAATTCAGAGGTGGTTTGGCAATAGGCGTTCTTCTTGTCGGAACTCTTCTTGGTGCATCCACCGGGATTGTTGGTGCAACTGTAGTAACAATGGGAGTAATCTCACTCCCCGTTATGCTGAAAAGAGGTTGCTCACCTCAGGATTCTTGTGGAATAATTGGAGCATCAGGAACACTCGGTCAGATTATCCCGCCAAGCCTCATACTCGTTCTTCTTGGAAGTGTAATAAACTTACCTGTTGGTGACCTCTTTATGGCGGCGGTTCTCCCCGGATTAGGACTTGTATTCCTCATCTTCCTTTGGATTGTGGTACTGAATTTCATAAAACCATCAGCTTTCCCTCCCATGCCGGAAGCAGAACTTATTGAATTCAGAAAAGGGAGAATGAAGAAGATAGTCACTGCTTTTTTCCTACCCGGTATTCTCGTATTTCTTGTTTTGGGATCAATCTTCCTCGGAATTGCATCTCCCACCGAAGCTGCAGGAATAGGTGCATTGGGTGCCATGGGATTGGCAGCACTTCGGAAAAATCTGAACATTGGAAATCTTAAATATGTAATAAAAAAAACAGTGACAATAACAACGATGGCTTTAATCATCCTTGTGGGTGCCACTGCTTTTTCACTGGTTTTTAGAGAACTTGAAGGAGATGTTATCCTCACAGACATCATAATGGCTTCAGAAATTTCGCCGGGGATTTTCCTTTTCCTTGTGATGTTGATTATCTTCCTCGCCGGATTCCTGATCGATTTTATCGAGATAATTTTTATTATCGTGCCGATTGTTGATCCAATTTTCCGCCACTTTGGAATGGATATGATGTGGATCGCCATCCTGATTGCAATGAATCTGCAAACTTCTTTCCTGACTCCCCCATTTGGATTTACCCTCTTCTATTTAAAAGGAGTTGCCCCTCCGGGAGTAAAAACGATCGATATGTATAAAGGGATGGTTCCCTATATCATCATTCAGATTATTGCACTTGCTCTTGTTGTGGCTTTCCCCGGGATTGTCAGACTACTTTAGAATGACACCGGAGGAGAGATTCTCAATATTTGCATCTATGGAAGCCTTCGGTACATTTAATCTGCGAAATCATAAATCCGTGAAATCCGTGTTAAATCTGTGCAATCCGTGGAACTATCCTTCTTCTCCGCGTAAGTCCTTGGCCCCTAAAAAATTACTGCATTACAAAAACAGATTTCCATCCTCATTTTTCACTTTGTAAAGATGTGGTGCAAATGGCTCAATATGACAGAGTACATCTGATACACTGGGATACATCTCTTTGATGGAATCTTTCACCCAATGAGCGATTTCATGGCCGTCATGAACAGAAATATCACCATCTACAATTACATGCATATCGATGTAATATTCAAACCCCATTTTTCGCACAAAACATTTTTCGATATCTCTGACACCTTTCACTTTTTTGGCACAGACTTTTATTTTCTCCCTGAACTCTTCGGGAGGAGCAGTATCGAGAATCTCCTTTAACGCCGGCATGAAGAGTGAAATGGCATTATAAATGATAATGAACGATGCAAAAAGAGCTGCATAATCATCCGTTTGTTCATATCCTTCACCTCCGATGAGTGCAATGGCAATTCCTATAAATGCGGCGGCCGATGTGATTGCATCACTTCGGTGGTGCCAGGCATCGTTTTTAACTGCAACACTTCCCAATCCTTCGCCCACTACAATTATCTTCCGAAACAGCACTTCCTTAACAAAAATTACGCCAACAAGAACCAATAGTGTATATGGCGCGGGTGCATGATGTGGAGTGATTATTTCGTGTAAAGATTGTACAATAATTACAATCGCTGCCGCCACAAGCATGAGGGCGACAAACATTCCTGCAAGTGGTTCTGCTTTGCCATGGCCGTAAGGATGATCAGCATCCTTTGGACGGGACGCATATTTTAGTCCCACAAGAACGATAGTTGAAGTGAAAATATCTGAAAGTGACTCTATTGCATCTGCAATCAGAGCATAAGAGTTGCCCAGGATTCCGGCAGTCCCCTTAATTATCACAAGGACAAAAGAGACAAGAATCCCAATCAAAGTGGTTTTCATTCCCTTACGGGAAGATTTTTGTAAATAATCCGCGTTTTTGGTCATTACATCTTCTTCTCTATCAAGACCACCTTATATGCTCTAATTTGTTCTTTTTTGAAAAACATCGGCTGAATCGCCTGATTGTAGGAAGTTAATATTACAATACCGGGGATATCCTTTGACTCAGAATAGAGTTTTAATGCCCCTTTTGTTTTGTCATAAAGGGCAACTACCAGATCACCATCTTTTAATTTGCCATAAAGACTTACCAATACATAATCCCCAGGATTAACCATAGGCATCATGCTGTAACCAAATTCTTCATCTATCTTGAGGTAAAAGTGTGTGTCGGGATCGTATTCAAGGTTCTTAAATTCGTTGAGTTCACTCCAGTCTTGAACATCAGCCTTACCAGCAGGTATGGTGCCCAGGACACGGAACATCCTCTCTTTGGAAGCTTTTGATCCAAAGATTTTTTCTTTCGAGTTTTTTTCAGTGCCTGTTAAAAGCCAGTCGATGTCACACCCCAGATCGGAGAGTTTTATCAAAAGCTCTGAACCGGGGGAAATTTTACCCGACAGATAAGAGTTTAGAGTCTGTGGTGACATTTCCAGCGAACGGGCAAAATCCTTTAACCTGTCGGTTTTGGAGAATGCAAATTCTCTCAGCCTTTTGGCAATAAATATTTTTTCTCTCATTTCAATTTTAAACTTGACTCATATAAGCTTTTTATCTTAGTTTGGCAGTGCAATAAGTTAATTATTTTATTTTTTGTAAGATTAACATCTTAAATGTAACACTTTTTAAACAAATAACAATAGCAAAATAGCAAAAGTGAGGAGAATATGGATACACTTCCGGGAAAGAATTTTGAAGAACTGCGAAACCTTGGTTTAATAGATGAGTCGGGCTACCGCAACTTTAAGATCAAACAAAAATTTGACGAGTTAAAACAACAGGGATTAAAAACCAGCATCATAAAAGAAATTCTCGCTGATGAGTTTTCTCTCTCCCCCGAATCAATTCATGGTATCTATTACCGTAAAAAGGAGAAATACAGATTTGTGAATTGAAGGGGCAAAAAAAAAGAGGCTGCCTCTTCCGAAGCAGCCTCTCTCTGCGAACAATTAATTAGTTTGGAACTAAACTTTTTTGACTTCTATCTTCTTTACCGGCATCGATTCTTTGCCGGAAGAAACTTTACCCTTTTCACCTGTTACAGGGCATTCAGATTTATCTCCTGAATAAGGACATTCACCCTTCTTCCCGGTATAGGGGCATTCAGAGTTTCCAATTTCCTTTTCTCCACTATTCGATGCACTTTTTTTGCCCGAATAAGGACAGGTTGATGTTTTGCCACCTGTGGAATAAGGGCACTCTTGTTTTTTTACTTCATTTTTAGGATCACCACTGTTACTAGCTAAAGTGGTGTGCCCTGTCCACGAAAAACCCAATATAAAAGCTGCGACAAATGCTACATATACAAACAATCTCATTATAACCTCCATGATTTATTATTACAAACTATTATTATTGCTCACGAGTTCCCGAAATGCTTAACTCTCTCAAATACTCAAACCACTCAAATACTCAGGTACTCAGGTACTCAGGTACTCAAGTACTCAAGCGTCTCTCATTCAAATTTATTTACTACTTTTGTCCTTTAACTTTTTCATGTTTCAGAAAAAAAATTTTGGACGATCTTCTTAAATATTCTCTTCTACTCGTAACAGGTTTTTTCACCGGCATACTTAATATTATGGCAGGCGGGGGCTCCATACTTACACTTCCCGCTCTGATCTATATTGGTCTCGACCCAAACCTCGCAAACGGCACAAATCGTATCTTCATTTTAATGCAAAACCTGACCGCTGTTGTAGCTTTCTCAAATGAGAAGATGAGTTACTTCAAGGAATCATTCCGACTTGCGATCTTTACTATTCCGGGAGCGATTATTGGCGCCTTCGCTGCAGTAAAAGTGGATGGTGCTGTTTTTGTTAAAATACTTGGGGTCGTCACGATTATTTTATCACTTCTGATGTTTATCCCTGTTAAGACCGGTGAACGAACAAATCCCGTTAAATCCAAACTTCTTCTCTATCCTCTCTTGTTTGCGATAGGGTTTTATGGAGGATTTATTCAGGCAGGTACCGGCATATTTATTATGTTTGTACTAAGAAGTTTTCTTAAACTTGACCTCGTGAAGGTGAATGTACATAAGGTGTTTATCGCATTTATTTTTACAATCCCTGCATTTTTTATCTTTGTTTATCATGGTCAAATTGATTGGCTGGCAGGTTTTATGCTGGGGACTGGTTCCATTTTTGGTGCCTGGTTCTCGGCAAAAGTGCTTTCAAAACATGTTGAAAAAATCGTTAAAGTTGTCCTTCTTGTTTCAAGTTTTCTTATTGCATTAGACCTTTTGGATGTTATATAATATGAAATTTACCTCATTAACAGCAATTATTTTCCTTTTTACAATCACAGCATTTGCACAAGTTGAAAATATCCAGATTGACAATCCTGTCTATTCCTTCCTGAAAAGAATGAAAGTAAAAGGGATTATTGAGAGTATTCATGATGATGTGCCAAACATGTCAAAAGCAGAAGTAAACGGACTTTTGTCGCAGATAAAAGCAAAGGAAGAGAGACTCTCCTCCACTGAAAAACAAAAACTAAACCGTTTTATCGAAAACTTCTCAGGAGTTATAAGTGGTGAAAATGTAACCAAACTTTGGGGTGGTGAGAGTTTTGGACAAAACCTGGAAGACATCGTTTCAGACAAAATCAAATACCTTTGGGCTTATAAAAATGACTTTGTTTCTGTCTATGCGGAAGGGATTGGATCACTTCAATATGGCCACAGATTAAAACCTGATGTAAATAATGCCGCGATTTATGATGTAGGCTTTAGAGTGCAGGGAACCGTAAATGAAAATTTTGGATATATGTTGTATGTTGTCAAAGGGCTTGCAACGGGAAACAGAGAGTTCGCTTTGGATGTTGATCCCCGACTTGCATACAATTTTAAATTCGTCGAAAATATTGAGTTCGCTCCAAGTTATGACTACACCGATGGCTATTTAAAATGGAGTAGCACTCCGACAAAAGGGATGGAGATGTTAGCCCAAATTGGAAGAGAAAAAACTAAATTCTCTTTTGGATATGGCAGTAACCTTGTGATGTCTGGGAATCATGCAAATCTTGACTTTATAAAATTTCAGTTTAAGTATGGACCTGTTCGATATACATCTTACCAGGCTTCAACGGTGGGACGATACCAGACAATCAGGAACGACAACTATACAAAATATTTTGCGGCAAACAAATTTCAACTGCATTTCCCTGATCTTTTTGATGTGTCGATCGGTGAGGTAATCGTCTATTCAGGGAGAGGTCTCGACCTGGCTTACCTTAATCCCCTCATATTTTACAAATTTGCTGAGATGTCACTTCAGGACAGAGACAATGGAACTTTGTTCTTCGACTTTCAATCCGATTTTATCCCAAATCTCGAACTGCAAGCTTCCTTTTTTCTGGATGAGAATATTCTTGGCGAATTAGCCGATCTGGAGCGGTTTTCAAACAAAACAGCGTATCAACTTGGAGCATTTTGGTACACACCAATTAGTGATCTGACATTAACTGCTGAATATACACGAATAAGACCCTATGTTTACACCCACACAAACCCCGGAAACACCTATACTTCCTGGGACTCACCTGTGGGTCACATCATTGGTCCTAACGCCGACCAGATTCTGTTTAAAGCCGAATATGCTCTAAACTATGTCACAAATCTTTTTGCTTCGTTTAGCCATACACGAAAAGGCTTAAATCTTTATGATGATAATGGCATCCTGATTTATAACGCCGGCGGAAACCTTTTTGAACCGCACAGAGCAACTATCGATTCCGACCAAATTAAGTTTTTATCAGGTGATGTTTATAATTATGATGATCTTGAGTTTGGTTTATCATACGAGGCATTTAGAGATTTAACATTTTTTCTCTCACTTCGACACAAGACGGCAAAACAGGTTTCAACCGGTAATTCCTCAAGTCTTACATGGATAAACTTCAAGTTTACAATCGAATATTGATGGGGTACTTATTAAAATAGTAATTTATTTGTTAAATTAGTGTTATCTTTAAATTCATATTTGAACCATTGTTTCAAATCTTTCTTTAATCAAATTCGATTCGAAATCGTACACGGGATCTATGCGAATAAGAATTGCGGTTCACATCGAACCAAGAAAAATTTCTGTTAATTACAATTATGGAATTTCGACGGCTATAAGAAAATTCTTAAAGCTGGAATCACCACGATTTGCCGATTTCCTTAGGGAAAATGATTATCTAATCAACCCCAAGAAATTCGACCTTTTTACATTTTCACTTCGTTTTGAAAAAATGAAAATGTCCGGACCCATAATCCAGCTTGTTTCACCTAAAGCGTACATTCACGTATCTTTTCCAATTTTACCGGATTACCTTGATTTTGATCAATTGGCTGATTCAGTGAAAAGGGATTTTGTTGTGAAAATCGAGGGTGAGGATGTTGGAATTAGAGGTGCAAAACTCGATTTCATCCCCGAAACTTCGTTTGGTGACGAAATGCGATTCATCTTTTTATCTCCATTGGTACTTTCAACTTTCAGATTTATTAATCAGAAGGAGAGGATTTATTTTCTCCGACCTGAAGATAAACATGAGTTGGATGCTCTGTTGAGAGATAATTTGCTTGAAAAATATAAAATAATCTCAAGAAATCCGGGCTATGAAGCGGGTCCTTTATCTATCGAATGGGATAAGGAATACATGGCAAAACATGACAGGATCACCAAAAAGATTTGTATTGAAAATCCCAAGGCGAAACCTACTGATGTTATCGGTATTCTGTCACCATGCACTATGAAAGGTGACCCAAATCTGATCAGAACAGGATTTATTGCAGGTTTTGGAGAAAAGACCTGTCTGGGGCTCGGCATGGCCGATCACCTTTACGAGACTCCCTACTCCGACACTATCTGATATATTTCTCCGAGAGTTTTACCACTTTCGGCATCAAAGAGAAGCTCTATGGCAACTTCCAGGTAAATTCCTGAGCGTTTAACATAGAGTTTCTTTTTGTCGTTTAAATTCAAATTAAGGTCGCGCCAAAGTTCTTTATAGAATTTTTTCCCCTTTTCAGAGAACTCTGCCTTTTTGTATTCTTTCATCACTTCTTCTTCAAGCTTGTTGCCATCATACATACCTAAAAATTCCGGGTCCTTCGATTCTCCTCCCCTCAATACCAAAACTGCATATACAACCTCGCCGGGATATTTTTCAGTATTCACTTCCCCCCTGATAATCACAACAATAGCTTCATCCGCCTTGAGTGTTTTTAGATATTCCTGCCATTCAAATGAAAAGCGGGTATATGTGTTTGCAAAAAGTGAATCTGCGGCTAATTTTTGGGAAGAGGATGTAACTGCGGAATAGACCGTATCAATATTTTCCATCCAACCGGCCAACTCTTTTTTGCTCAAGAGCCTGAGATTTCCGTAATATTCAGCATGGCGAAGCCAGAAGACATAATCACTTTCTTCCTCTGTGAGATATTGCCCGTCAAGCTTCATTTTTGAATACCAGTATTTCCCGGGGTTCATCATCGAGAGTATAAGATAATTGTTAAAGGCGAGATGCCTCACCTCATCATTTGATTGCATTTGGGTAAGGTAGATGGAATTGTAAAGATCAAAAGCCTGTTGCACATCTTTTCAACAAGTTGGATATCAGAAATTGAAAGTGCAGGATAAATTAATTGCCGGATATCGAGACATCTGCCAAAAAACTCAGCCAGCATTATAGAAGCCTCCTTAAACCTGTCCTGTTTAAAGAAGATTTTGGCTACCTGCAACGCAGCCCGGTTAATGTCGGGATGAAGTGAATCAAGCAGCTCCTTTCTACCCTGGTAAACTTCAACAGCATATTCCTCCGCCTTGACCAAATCTCCCTGTAAAATCTTTAACTCACTAAGATCACTTAAAAAATCGAAAAAGAGTGTGCTTTTCCTTGTATATCTCGGTTCAATTATACTTAAACCGTTAAAGATCAGTGAATCAGCAATCTTAATTTCACCCTTGTCCCGGTATAACACTGAAAGTTGTTTAAGAGCACCGAGAAAAATTGGATGAACTGTTCCAACTTTGTAGGAGAGTATCCTTAGTCCCAATTTATAAAAGGAATCCGCTCTGGCAAAATCACCCGCCAATGCAATAACATCAGCAAGATATACCTGATTTATCGCATACTGTGCATTGTCCTTCCCGGTTATTTTTTCCCTGATCTCAAGCGACTTTGTCAAGTAGTTGATCGCTTTGGGCACTTCTTCAAGGAAGTAGTAAACCCTTCCAATGTTTGCCAAATCTGAGGCATACATCTCAGAATTTTCGCCTGTCACCTGCTTATCTATGTTGGCAGCAAGTTGATAATATTCTATAGCTTTTACATAATTTTTTCTGAATTTGTAGAGATCGGCAAGATTTACAAGTGTTGTGGCGTATGAAAAGTTAACCGCTCCTGCGGCTTTTTCTTTTATTTTTAGTGTTTTGAGGAAGGTCCTTTCAGCATCAAGGTATCTCAGTCGTCTCTGATAGATCATGGCAAGGTTGTTTAACGCCTTGGCATACATCGTATCGGTATTACCAAATTCCTTTTCTGCCTGCACTGCCGCCTGCTCGGCGAAGACCATAGCAGCACCAAAATTACCTTGTGAGAAAAAGGATTGAACCTTTGAACTCAGGCTTTCATAGTTTTGAGAAAAAACTGTTGTTGATATAAAAAGAAGAAAAAGGATTGGATATCGTTTCATTTTCGCCATTTAATTGGTAAATTCATAAAAGTTGAAAACAAATTTAATATTAATCGAGTATCCAATTTATATAATCATTTATCCCTCATTTCGAAAGAGCCATCCCATTCCGTTTCCGGGGGATTTTCATCAAAGTATTTTATTCTTTTTATAAACTCAATTGAAGCCGGATCACCCGGTTTTAAGTCAGTGCAAATGGAAAAAGTTCGTCAGCTTTGGTGAAGTTTCGGTTATAATACTCATCCAAAGCCTCTTGAAACCGGAGAAAATATTCCCGGTATTTTTCATAATATTCATCTTCCATTACCTCATAAACCTTCACAGGTTTTGTTTTCCCTTTTACTTTTATGTAATCAAGAAGTCTGGTTTGTATTCCCGATCCCTCAATCCCATTGTAAACCGATTCAGAAATGAGAATATTACATCCATATTTTTTTCCGGCACTTTCAAGGCGCGAGGCAAGATTTACAGAATCGCCTATAACCGTGTAATCAAACACCTGATGTGAACCCATATTCCCGAGAATCACATTACCCGAGTTTAGTCCCACTCTCGCCCTGATCTCGGGATCACCCCTTTGTTTCCATATCTTGTTTAGATCATCACACTTCTTTTGCATCTGAAGTGCCGCCCTCGTGGCTGCCAGAGAATGCCCCTCAAAATAGAGTGGGGCACCAAATTCCGCCATTATTGCATCACCGATGTATTTGTCTATCATCCCACCATTGTTGGTGATAATTGTTGTCATCTCGGTAAAATATTCATTAAGTAATTTTACAAGTTGTTGAGGATTGGTTTTTTCCGAAATGGTGGTAAACCCTGCAATATCAGAGAAAAATATCGTTAGTTCCCGCTCTTCACCGCCAAGTGTAAGACCCTCACGATTTTCGATTAATCTGTCCACCACTGTTGGTGAAAGGTATCTCGAAAATGCCGATTTAATGAAGGACTGTTCCTTGCTCGCAGTGTATTGAATGATTACCAATAATACCAGATAACAAACAAAAATGTTCACCTGCAGTGTCACCACAGGAAAGATGGTTCCGCCCACTATCTGGATGTAAGCAAAAAGTATAACCAGGAATAACATTGCCCAGGAAAAAACATTAAATACCATACCATTCTTTAAAGTTGCCAGAAAAGTGAGCAGAATGGAAATGCCAATAACTATCAAAAACAAAATATTTGTTGGGAAATAACTGTAAAACGAATTGGTGAAAAATGCGTTCATTATGGCAGCATGAATCAGAACCAGCGGGGCATTGTATCATCCAGGGGTGTTGAACCAACATCAGAAATCCCGGTTGAGACATCACCAACAAATACTACATTTCCTTCAAAAAATTCTGTAAGTTCATCGGTTAGTTCAGGATTCTCCGCCCTCTCAATAAAATTTCTGATCTCCATCTTCCTTTTATCTTCTTGCCATTTTACGGCAAATGGAATAAAAGTTCTTCCATGTTGATCAATCGGGATTATAATATCCTTCTCAAGTTTGCTCTCCTTCCCTGCCGGGATGGTTATACTCTCTCCCCACTTCACTTCAATATCATTTGTATTGATCTCATAAATTTTGCAGAACATCGAGAGTGTTGCTGTTGGAATATACCCGGAATCAATTTTAATAAGCATCGGGTAAAGTCTGTAAACCCCGTCTGCTTCCGAAACTGTTGTTATATGACCAAACGAGCCGGCAGCTTCAGCAAAAGGATCAGCCTGATATAATCCCCTCCCTGCTATGTAAGGTTTTGCAATCCCGACTCCTTGGGATGAATTAAAAACTCTTTTCATTCTCTCAAAATAAACTCCCTCACGGTCAACCCTCCCTTGTTCTCAAAACTCACGGAGAACCCGGCCGGAAGACAGATATTTCCAGCATTTCTCACCGATTCGGCAAAAATGGAGTCAGCTTTTGGGGACGAAGGCCTTGCAAAAAGAATATCAAACATTACTGCTTCAGGTGAAAATGCTGCCAGATCGTCGATACCTCGGGCAAGGAATTTTCGCAAACAGAGTCCGGCGATGATGATTGTCTTTACTGAATACCTGCTTCTGAAACGCAATTGGTGTTCTTTCTGAAAATGGTATAGCGTGAACCTAAATTTGCGCATTTATTTGGAATTTATCAAGTTTTATGTGAGGATAATTTAAGAATTGTCACTTTATATGTCATATTGTCATGCTCTGTCAAAAATTCATATTTAGTATGCCATATTGTCTGCCATATTGTCAGTGCCGTACCAAACTATTTTATGTTTTCCTTCTATTTTGATCAAATTTGGCTTTGGCACACTCTTTGTAATATATAAGCCAAAGAGTTCAACAATCATCTAAATAATAATATAGGAGAATCAAAATGAGAACTTTAGTTTATAACCCAATGAAAGAAATGATTAGAATGAGCAATGCAATTGCTGATTCTCTCGAGAGGGAACTTGATTCCACATTCTCGAAGCCTGCCTGCTTCAATCCAAGAGCAGACATCGTTGAAAAAGATGGCAAGGTAAATATTCACCTTGAGTTACCGGGATTAAAAAAAGAAGACATTAAGTTAACCGTGGTTGACAACGCCATCACTGTCGAGGGTGAAAAGAAAATGGAAAACGAAGAAAACACTCGTTATTACATCAATGAAAGAATCACCGGCACCTTCAAGAGAAGTTTTAAGATGCCTTTTGAAGTCGACAGAGACAGTGTGGAAGCAAAATTTACGGATGGAATTCTCTCAATTACCATCGCAAGGGCTGAAAGAGCTCCGGAACCAAACAAAAGCATTGAAATAAAATAAAGAAAGGAGACAAACCATGTCAAAAGAGATAAATAAAACTGAAAATATCGAATCGGTCGTAAAAGTAACCGAGGACACATGGAAAGAGGCATTTGACAAGGAGAATTGGGTACTTCCCGAAGTTAATCTCCTTGAAGATGAAGATGCATTTTATGTGGTAGTTTCCATGTCAGGCGTAAAAAGGGACGATGTGAGAATTAAACTTGAAAATGGAGATCTGGTCATTATGGGCAGGATCGACAGAGGCAAACTTGACGGTAAAAAAATCCTCCTGAAGGAAATCACCACAGGTAACTATTACCGCAAATTCAAGGTAGCAGACTCTATCGATACCGATAGTGTTGACGCCTCCTTCGAAAACGGTCAGTTAATTCTCCGTCTCGCAAAACACGAGAGAATAAAACCGAAAACGATCGAGATCAAGTAAGAACTTGAGTACTTGAGAGACTTGAGTACCTGAGTACTTGAGTCTCTCTTGTTTCTCAAATTCTCTAGTTCTCAGTTTCTCAAGTTCCTCTAATCCAGATGCCTGAGCGAATCCACCAACTCTTTATATTTAAGGAGTTTTTTTTGAGTTTTGTCACCCATTTTGGAAATTCTCACTGATGTCTTCAATAATTTTTCGTATGATTCTGTTAATTTCATATACTCAATAAGGACAGCTCTTGCATTTGTCTCGCCTCTTTGGGGATACTCTTTTGCATTTGCCACCATTGCAAAAAATTCAGAAAAAATTTCTTCAGTTTCATCGAGTTCATGTTTATCCGTTGTCATTATTGCCTCACTCTGCTACAACTTTAAATGGAAAAGTAACATCTTCTTTAATATCTTCACCCATCTCCTTGATATCTTCATCATCTGATTTATGATACCAGTTCACTTCAACGCTCCCACCACTTTTGTGATAGTTTTCTAATTTGTCAAACACATCGGAGAGATATTTTATTGAACTTGAATTAAGATAATCGATCCTCATGTTCAGTGTCAAATGTCCTGTTACCTCAAGAAAATAGTGCTATATCAATCGATTACCGGCTTAAAAATTCTGTGGTATTCTCCGGATACGACGAACCTGTAAGTTCAAGAACTCCGGAAGAACAATCAAAATTAATACCAAAGGTATTTTGTGTCTTTGCTAATACTAAATTATTCATCGTGAGATGCTCTCCGTACTGTTATGGTTAATTTTAGAAATATTGAGTTATCCTTTTCAAACACTGAATATATTACAGGATTTTTTGATTTTCTTAAGATTTCAATAAACCCTATTCCACCACCTTTTGAATCCTCGGGGGAATCTTCCTTGAGTTTTTGTTTATAAAGAGTTTTTAATTCATCTGCGTTAAGGGAATTATACTCATCCAACTTTGCAGTTACTTTGTTTACTTGCGACAGGGAAACCGCATTTTCTGAAGAGATGGTGATTTTTTCTGAGTTTCCAAGAATAGAAAATTTTCCGATCCCGGCTGCACTACTCATTTCATTTAAATCCCGATTAATTGAGTAAAAGCCTGTGTTCTGCAATAATTCATTTGAACAAAATAATACAATCTTAAATTCCCGTGGTGTCATAACAGTAGTATAAACATCCGACAGATATTCAGTAAATTTGATTACAAAATTGCCATTGCAGACCCCTTCATACAAATATGAGAATACCGGTGTCTCAGTTTCATTTGTTATTTCAAATTCAGGAAAACTCATTATTTTCTCGATTATTTATGATTCCAACTTTTGTAACATCCTCAGACTGTGACTCACGATCACAATGCCTATTTATTTCAAATTACAATATTCCACGTACTAAAACCAAAACTATCAAAATCAAGTAAGAAATTGAGTACTTGAGAGACTTGAGTACCTGAGTACTTGAGTTTCTCTTGTTTCTCTAGTTCTCAGGTTCTCTAGTTCTCTAGTTCCTACTTCAAAAGTATCATCTTCCTGCTTATAACCCCAAGGCCTGTTGAGAGTCTGTAAATGTAAACTCCTCCGGGGAGGTTGGCGGCATCAAACGAATAGTTGTAACTTCCACGATCCATCTCTGAATCCACAAGTGAAGCAACTTTTTCACCAAGAACCGAGTAAACATCAAGTTTTACTGTTGATCTTGAAGGTAAACTAAAGTTGATAACCGTACTTGGGTTAAACGGATTTGGATAATTTTGAGCCAGATTGTAAACATCGGGATTCCTGAAACATCCTCCTTAATCCCAGCATCACACCAACACAAAACCTTGGCATCGTCAAAGTAGAGTGTACCGATGTTTTGGTTTCCTTGTTCATAAGAGAATTGATAACTGTCAAAGCTGAGAGGATATTCTATTGAGCCATTACCAATCCAGGTACCTGTTCCTGATTGAAATTCCCAATAAACAGGTTTCCAGCCAAACCAATTTACATTATACCAGGGACTGACCTCATGCCCACCCGGCCCTGCATCATTGATACAAAAACGGAATTTGTTGTTTTTTCCATCTCCAAACACATAAGTCTGAATCCATTTCCCTACACCAAAATTTGCCGGCGTGGCTCCATAATACTCCCTGATCAACCATTCACTTGCATTCAAATCCCAACCGTAGTCGAGCCTCATCGACTTACTGCTGCCTGATCCATGATTTATGATGGTCCCATCAGAGAATATATTTGTTGTGTCAGTTAAAATTCCAACCGTGGTACCACTCTGCTGTGGAACCCACCAGTTTGCAATTCCCGACTCAAAATTGTCAATGGTAACAACATCAACAAACCCCAGATCAAGGACAAAATTGACTTCATACGGTTCAGTGGTTGCATTCCCCGACATATCTTCAACACCTGCTTCAACTCTTAGTCTGTACATTACAGGATAAACAATATCCTCTCTCACAAAGATGTTAATTGCGGAAACATTGTTACCACCATAATATCTTGTATAAACCTGAAGGTCTGCATTAGTCACACTATTTTGAGTCTTTAGTTTACCACTTAGTGAAGAGGTTTTTAACGGTTCGTTAAATGTTATGTTGAGGACAGGTCTCTTATCATAAACTGTCTGTATCCCCAGGGGTAACTTGTAATAACAGCGGGAGCTATAAAATCAGGAATTTTAGTGCGGAAATTTAATGCATAAGCGTCTCCTCCAATACCATTTCCATCACCATCAAGCGGATGATTAAACTTGTCCTTCGCTGTAGCTTGAATTAAAAGAGTATACTGAGTGGATGGGGTCATGTTCGCCGTGGTAATCGTGAGAATCCTGTCAGATCCTCCCCAGGTAGTTGTGGTACCTGCAACGGGTGGATTAAAAGAGATTGCACTGTTAACAGAAGCGACATCCATCGGGCGACTGAAAGTTATTTGGATATTCTTTAATCCGGGAGATAGCGAATCTCCGGCAGCCGGAATACTTTCCGCAATATATGGCGGAGTGATATTTCCAAGTTGAACATCCTTAAATGTGAAGAAGGTATCAGACATGGCAACGTTACCGATATAAGTTTCATATCCGGGGGCGGAAACTGTTATTTGCTGATTCCCTCCGGGAACTCTCTCAAAATAGTAAAAGCCGTTTCTGAGAAGAGTTGAATCGGTAGTGTAATTATGAAAAAGTGACTGATATGTATCGGTTTTATAGGTTCTGCCATCAACAGTTATAATTGCACCATTGATCTGCTGACCACTTTCCGAATCCGTTATCTTCCCTGCCATAATCCCTGGGTACGGTCTGTTTGCACCCTTAAACTTGATGATCGACCACCAGAAAGTTTTTGCCTCAAGGCGTTTATATTCATAATTCATATTAAGAGTGTTTTGCATCGGGTTGGTGTGAAATCCTGCTTCACTCAGTTCCGAAGGCATGTTGGTAAGTCTGTTGACAGAAAGATACGGACCACCACTTGTGCAACCGTAAAATGTGCAATCTCCGATCGATCCTCTACTGGTTGATGTCCTCATTCCCTTGGTCAAATTGCCAATCATTATATCGCTCATTGCCTTGCCACCATTTGGCACTTTCTCCAGGCCGTTTGCATATTGACCCCAAAGCAAAAGAGTGGTGTTACTGCTTGCAGCTCCCGCATCACTATGAATGGAATGAAACCAGGCTGCACCAATAGAATTTGCATAGTCAGATCTTTGTGAGAGACCTACAATTACGAGGCTGTCTGAACGAGTCAGGTAAACAGTATCAATATCTGTTGAATCCAACAGAAATGCCTGAAGATGCTTGGCAACATACAGATTTTTCATCGCTTCAGGATAATTATAGATACCCATGTTTTCCTGCTGACTATGTCCGGGATCAAGTACTATATTCCAGCCTGAAAGCCCGGTTATCTGAGAAAACACAGGAACTGAGAATAAAAATAGAGCCAATAAGAAGAACTTTTTCATTTTACCACCTCTGTTTTGATTCTGTAAATAGCCCCTTCATTTGCATTGTCAAAGTAGATGAATTCCCCGTTCGCGCTGAAAGATGGATTCATTTCGATGATGTTTGTTGTGGAGGTTACTGCTAATTTATTGGTTCCGTCGGAGGATATTGTAAAAACATCGGACAAGGTGATAACATGTCCGTCATCCTCTGTTATCATGTAAGCGATGTTTTTGGAGTTGGGTGACCATGATGCACGGAAACCTTTTCCAAGGTCAATAAGGCCGGATCCATTTGAGTTAACCACAAAAAGATTTCCACCCAAAATTTCAAATACAACTTTTTTCCGTCAGGTGACAAAACTGCATTTATGCACCTTTGCCCCGGCACGGGATCGATTACCAGTTTTTGGCTGTTTGCAGAAACCACTGAAATTTTGTCATTCTCAATAAATGCGGCTGTTCCTGATGGAGCTTTCACTTCGGTTGTCTTTAAAACAGTATTAAAACTTTTCACTTCACCCGCTTCAACAAAACAGACATCCCCACCGGTTGATACTGTGGGAAGTATGGTGAGTTTTGAAGAAAGTCCCGATAACTGAAGTGTGTTTTCCCCTTTTAAGCTATAAACTACAACACTGTTTTCTCTTTTGTATCCGGTATATTTTGCACTTCTTGCAACAATCCCGGAGCCATCTTTTAACCATTTAAATCCATAACCTGATGTCGGATCCTGGGTTAATAAAGTGATTTCTTTATTTTCATTTAAGATAAGAATTCCATTGTATCCCTCTTGTGTGAAGGCAAGGAATTTACCGTCGGGTGACTCCTGTGGGGCTATAAATATTTTTCCTGATTCTGATGCAACTTTTTCTGCTTTCTGCGCTTCCACAATTGTGAACGAAGCAAGGAGAAAAAGTGCTGTTAAGGCAATTCTCACGATCTGTATCCTGTTTAATTGAACAATTTTACACTACTAAAATAGTCAAAAATGTTGGTTACTCACAGGCATGAATTCGAGTATAAATAAAAAAACCCGGCATAGGGGATAGCCAGGGATCGTCATTAAGGTTGACCTGTCAGGGAAGAACAAGTCAACAAAATCAGTAAAAATTATGTGTAAATATATAAAAGTTTTATAAAAAAAACATAAACTTTCTTCTGTTTTGCTTATCTTTTTAAGTGTTTACAAATTTTTTTTGATTAAAATTTAAGATAGAATATGAAAAATGTAATTGTACTCGGCGCCGGAATGGTTGGCAGGGCAATAGCCCGAGACCTCCAGCAAACATGTAAAGTAACTTCAGTTGACCTTGATGAAGGGAATCTCTCTTTTCTCTCAGAATTTGGAATAAATACAGTATCCGCCGACCTGTCCGATCCAAAAAAAGTTAAAGACATTATTAGGGATACCGACCTCGTTGTGGGTGCAGTTCCCGGATTTATGGGTTATAAAACTGTGGAAACTGTAATTTCAGCAGGCAAAAATATTGTTGATATTTCTTTCTTTCCTGAGGATTATAATGATCTGAACCAACTCGCAGTTGATAATGGTGTTACAGCCATAGTGGATTTTGGAGTTGCTCCGGGACTCAGTAATATGTGGTTTGGAAATCAATTTGCAAAAGGTGGCGTAAGTTTCCTCGAATGTATGGTTGGTGGACTCCCAGCAGAAAGAAAATATCCCTTCCAATATAAAGCCCCTTTCTCCCCCGTGGATGTTCTGGAAGAATATACCCGAACAGCAAGAGTTAAAGAACATGGTAGAATTGTAACCAGAGAGGCTCTTTCAGGGAGTGAATTTGTCGATTTTGAAGGAATTGGAACCCTCGAAGCATTTTATACCGATGGATTAAGATCAATCCTGAATACTCTTGATGTTCCTGATATGAGGGAGTTAACCCTGAGATATCCGGGACATATCGACCTGATAAAAGCTCTCCGGCATACAGGATTTTTCTCTGAAGATGAGATTGAAGTAAAAGGAGTGAAACTAAAACCGAGAGATTTTTCGGCAAAACTTTTGTTTAAGGACTGGAAACTTGGTACTTCAGAACCTGAATTTACCGTTATGAGGCTTAAATCCATCAGGAAAATTAAAGGAGAACAAGTTGAATTCACCCAGACACTGCTTGATCGTTATGATGAGACATCAGGCGTTTCTTCAATGTCCAGAACAACGGGTTATACATGTACCGCTGGAGCCGGACTAATCCTGAATGGCATCTTCACTGAAAAAGGTTGTTTCCCGCCTGAGTTAATCGGTATGAAAGATGATTGTTTTACTTATGTACTTGATCATCTTGAGGAGAGGAATATTATTCTTTCTTAGGCTTAGCCTTAACAGCTGCAACTATTTCGGGGCGGTATTCAAAGTGCATAGTATCATAATGGTACCACCTGCCGCCCCATATCCATCCATGTTTCTCAAATATGTGGACAATTTCTACAGGAATACTGTTCCGAAACTTGATTGATCCATCTTTCCCCTTTTTATAACTGCGCCAGTAATCACTTTGTGAAACATTTATGTCAATTGCTATTGCAAAGCTGTGTGAACTAAGACTTTTTGTCCCGGCAATGGTTCGCCATACAAATGTTCCTGCAGGGTAATTAAGATATTTCAAAAATTTTTTGGGAGTTTATCAAGCTCATCTGATATTTTTTTGTAATGATTCAGCGGCTCCATTATTTTTATTTACCATCAAAGTGGAGTTCAGGTTCTTTTAAGCCACCTGACTTTTACAAGATTTCTTGAGACCTCCCCGCTGTTTTTTCCGTACACCTTTTTCAAAAACTCAATGTTCCTGAATCTCCCCGGGTCTTCATGTTTCCCCGGAATTCCAATTTCTTTAAGCAAAGGATAATGTGGTGCAAGCATTGAATATGGATCTGCCGACGACAACAAAGTCTCATATTCATCTTCGTTTTTTCCTGCCATATCCTGATTAGAAACAGTTGAAGTTTTGAGAACCATTTTTGTCCCATCTTTCCAATGGATGACGTTCCCCGAAACAGAATCGATAAAGCCAGGATAACCAACAACAAGGGGATGAGTTGTGGATTCTACAATCCCGGCATTCGACTTCAGGGAATCTTCGATGCCAACTGAGTTTGTACCTGCCGGTTTAATATCCTGAGTTTTTTCAGGTTTTGTTTTCAGTCTGACAATTTACAGAAACAAAGAGCTGGAAAAGACAACTGAATAAGTTAGAACTATTCTTTTAGTAAACACTTAAACTCTTCATATTCAGTCCCGATTATTTTGCTGACTTTTTCTTTTTTCATACAAGAAGCAAGCCTCTCGGGAATCTTAAAATCTGCACCTGTCGCCGATTTTACATCATCATAAAATTTTGCGGGGTGTGCGGTGGACATTACAATAAAATGTTCTCTGGGTGCAAGCTTTTCCAATTCAGCAGCATATAACATGCCTGTAGCAGTATGTGGATCGATCAGATAATTGTGCTCCCGGTAAATCTCCCCAATTTTGTTGAGAGTTTCTTCATCATTGTAACTTTTTGCCGATACATCCCTGCGTACAGAATTAACATCACCGTGATAAAGTGCGGTTATCCTCTCAAGGTTGCTTGGCGAACCCACATCCATCGCGTTGGAGATGGTTTGAATTGTTGGTTGAGGGGAGAAATTACCTGTTGATAAATAATTTGCAAATACATCGTTTTTATTCAAAGCACAATAAAATCTGTGGACAGGTAATCCTGCAAATTTTGTCATTAATCCTGCTGTAATATTTCCCAGATTGCCACTTGGAACCACAAAATTAATGGTTTCGTGCTTCTCATAAAGGTTCGTGTAAGCATATATATAATAGACAGCCTGTGGAAGCAATCTCGCAATACTTATTGAATTTGCAGATGACAGATTAACTTTTGATCTCAACTCTTCATCAGCAAATGCCATTTTCACCAGTCTTTGGCAATCATCAAAATTTCCCTGAACTTCCAGTGCAGTAACATTTTTCCCAAGAGTTGTTAATTGTTGCTCCTGAATTTTACTCACCTTCCCCAAGGGATATAACAAAACAACATCAACACAATCCATCCCCAAAAATGCGTTTGCCACGGCACTTCCTGTGTCACCCGATGTGGCCACCAGTATTTTACACTTCTTCCCCTCTTCATGTAAATAAAACGACATAATATTCGCCAAAAACCGTGCTCCAAAATCCTTAAACGCAAGAGTTGGTCCATGATACAACTCAGCAACAGATATATGTTTATTCACAGAGTGTAAATTAATATCAAAATTAAAAGATCTTTCAACAATCCTGACTAAATCAACCTCGTCAATGCCGGTAACAAAAGGACCAAGAAAATGAAGAGCGAGTTCTGTCAACGACAATTCTGCTATCTCAACGGGTTCATCAAGAAGATGGGGAATTGACCTTGGGAGGAACAATCCTCCATCGGAAGCCATCCCATTATAAACAGCATCTCTAAAATTAAAATCATGTTTGTTATTACGAGTGCTTATGTATCTCATTTAACCTCCAGAATTTGAGCGCCAGTGTTGTTGATTTTTGAAATATTAAGATCTACGCCAAGTCCAATTTTATCATAAACTTCTTGAACTTTAAGTTGGAACCCCTCTGCTGCCTCCAAAGTTTTGAAAAATAAAAGGAAGTGGGACCTGATCCGGAAATGTTCATCGCTATGGCATCTGATGATGAAGCCATAAACTTGACTTCATGGTAACCGGGTATAAGCTTTGATCGGAATGGTTCAGCTATGTAATCAGAAGATGCCGCTTTAACCAAAGAATAATCACCTTTAATCATCCCGGTGATCAGCGTAACAGCTCCGGCAGTTTGTTTAATGGATTCACTCACCGATATCATCATCGGGAGCATCGCCCTTGCTTCACTTGTCTTTATTTCTACATGAGGATGAAATGTTAAGACAATCAAATCCTGCGGAGCATCAACTTTAAAGAAATTAAAGTTGACGGGATCACTGATTACAACAATTCCACCAACAAGAGATGGAATTACATTATCTCCATGCCTTGATCCGGACGCCACCACCTCACCATCAAGGGCATGATCAACCAAATCTTTAACTTCCAAAGGTTTAGATAAGAGTGTATTAACTGCAACAACCGCAGCAACTGCACTTGCGGCACTCGATCCGAGTCCACTTCCAATTGGCAGCAGTTTGTGTAAAACAATATCTACATATTCACCGGGAGCATACTTGTCAAGAAAACTTTTTACTGCTGCTCCCGCTGTGTTTTTTTCCAGTTCTTTACTAAGTGTGGAATTCCCAATAATATCTGTGATTCGGGAGCATGACAAGTCATTAACCGTCACCTCAACAATATCACCAAGATCAAAGATCGGGAAGCCCATAAGATCAAACCCGGGACCAATATTAGAAACTGTTGCCGGAGCAAATGCCCTGGCATAACTCTTCACAAGTTTCCGCTCCGGGTTCATGTTCATGAAACACTTCCAATAATTTTAAGTACATCATCAAGAACTCCTGAGGCGGTTAAATCGACACCGGCGCCCGGACCTGAAATCACAAGAGGATATTTTGAATATCTTTTGGTATAAAAAATAAAGACATTTTTAACATCATCAACCACATACAAAGGATCATCGGGTGATGTCTCTTTTGGATATACTTTCAATTTTCCATCATCAAATGAAGCAATAAACTTTAACTTGTTTCCACGGGATTTGGCTTCCCCCACCAACTTATCAACATCAAGATAATGGACATTTCCTTCTTCATCTCTCCATGCAAGAGGCGACATTTCGATATCTTCCATACCATACTCCAAACCGGCATCTCGAACGAGAATAAGAAGTTTCCGGGCGATATCTATCCCCGAAAGATCAATTACGGGATCAGGTTCAGTAATTCCCATCTCCCCTGCTTTTTGCAGTGCATCTTGAAATTTGGCGCCATTCCAGACTGCTGTCAGAATGTAGTTACACGATCCTGACATGATCCCCTCAATTTTTTGAAGTTTATCACCCGTTGTGAGAAGGTCCTTTAATGTACGAATTACCGGAAGTGCTGCTCCCACATTTGTTTCATAATTAAACTTTGCCTTCCCCCTGGCAACTAATTGTCTGAGTTCTTTGTAAAACTTAAATGATGATGAATTGGCAATTTTATTTGCTGCAACAATATTAACCCCTGATTCCAGCAAAGGAGCATACATTTCCACTACCTTTTCACTCGCCGAGGTATCCACAAAAATCTTGAATGAGTTGTTATCCTCCGCAATAGCCTGAAGGAACATTTTATGATCACTTTTTTTACCGGAGGTCGAAAGTTCTTCAACAGGATTATTCAATAAAAACAAATCATCACCAAACAACATCTGTTTTGAGTTGATTATTCCACGCAACTCAATCCTGTCATTGATGCTAACTTTCTTTTTCATTAATGCAAGAGTCCGTGCTCCCACATTTCCGGGACCGGCAAGATAGATGCTCCAGACTTTTCGCCCCCCAAAGAAAAATTCATTATGCAAAGCATTCATTGCCTGTTTAAGGTGCCCCGAAGAAATCACAAAGGAGATGTTAAGCTCTGATGATCCCTGAGCAATTGCGTGAACATTAATCTTGTGATCACCCAGTGTCTTAAAAACTCTTCCGCTGACACCAAACTGACGCCTCATGTTGGCACCCACAACAGCCACAACCGAAAGGGAATCCTCTTTTTCAATGGTTGAAATTTTCCGCTGTTTTAATTCAGCATCAAATTCTTCAGTGAGGTTTTTTACTGCATTATCCGCGTATTTTGGCTCAACTGCCACACTTATGGAATGCTCTGAAGATGCCTGTGTTATAAGGATAACATTGGTTTTGCTTTGGGCAAGAGTTTTAAACAATCTGCTTGCAATACCTGAGACACCAACCATACCACCCCCCTCAATTCTAATGAGAGAGATATTGTCGATACTGGCCAAACCTGTAATGTCGTTGTTATTTTTTGGTGGATTTTCCCCTATCAAGAACCTGGATGTGTTGGATTAAAAGTATTTTTTATCCTGACCGGAATTGATTTATCCATTGCAGGTTGAATTGTGGGAGCATATATAACTTTCGCACCAAAGTATGAAAGTTCCATTGCCTCTTCATACGAGAGGTCTTCCACAATAAATGAATCATTCACTTTTCTGGGATCAGCAGTTAAAACACCATCAACATCGGTCCAAATCTCTATTTCATCCGCATTAATTGCAGCTCCAAAAATAGCAGCCGAATAATCGGAACCACCTCTTCCAAGGGTTGTTGTCTCACCATCATGTGTAGATCCAATAAATCCTGTAATTATTCTTAATTTGGGATTCCGGACAAATTCCTGCGAAATGAAATAATATGTTTCAGTTTCAAGCAGATGAGCATTGTTAAAATTATTGTCGGTTTTTATTACTTTTCTTGCATCAAGATATTCGGCAGATATTCCTGCCGTATTAAACGCGACACAAATAGTATATGCAGAGAGCTGCTCACCAAAACTTTGAACATAGTCAAGTGTTTTTGGTGTAAGCTCTTTTATAAGATAGATTCCATCCAGGATTTCTTTCAACTCTGATAATCTGAGGTCGATCCCCTCTTTTAAAATCCCTGTTTCTTTAAAGTCAGGTACCAGTTGCTCCGCAAATTCATGATGTTTTTTTTGAATTTCTTCAAAAAGTGTAATGTAGGTTTTATCTCTTGAAACAGCCAGGTTCGCAGCTTTAATCAGATTGTCAGTAACTCCGGAGTATGCGGAAAATACAACTCCACCAATCCCCTCTGAGGATTTAGATCTGACAATTTCAATTACATTTTTTATTCTATCAGGACTCCCAACCGAGGAGCCGCCAAATTTTAGTATTTTCAAATATTGCTTTCTATTATTGGATCGAATATTGTGTCACAGGTCATTTGGTAACCGGTCACCCTTAACTGTCTATTCTGTCCGGTATCGATTTTTTTAATTTTTCCACTTCATCACGAAGAAATGCTGCCCTCTCAAAATCAAGATCTTTTGCAGCCTTCCTCATCTCCTCTGTCAACTCCTCTATCATAACCCTCCGCTCGTCGATGCTCATAAATTTGAGAACAGGTTCAGCCACTCTTGAGAATTGCGACTGTGATGAAATATGATCATACTCTTTCCGCCTTACATCAGCAATGGCTGTTGAATTCATGATCTCTTCAACACTTTTATAGAGTGTTTTGGGGGTGATTCCGTGCTCCAGATTATATGCTATCTGAATTTTTCGGCGGCGTTCTGTTTCATCAATCACCATTTTCATCGAATCGGTGATTTTGTCAGCATACATGATTACCAAACCACTGGCATTTCTGGCGGTTCTTCCCGCAGTCTGCATAAGTGACCTTCCACTTCTTAAAAATCCCTCTTTGTCAGCATCAATTATTGCGACAAGAGAAACCTCGGGAAGATCAAGCCCCTCACGAAGAAGATTCACTCCAACCAAAACATCAAAATCACCAAGTCTTAAATCACGAAGAATTTCAACCCTTTCAAGTGCGTCAATATCACTGTGGATATAACGAACAGCAATGCCGATCTTTGCGAAATAGTCGGACAAATCCTCAGCCATCCGTTTGGTAAGAGTGGTAACAAGTGTTCTCTCCCCTTTTTGAACTCTGATTCTGATCTCGCCAATAAGATCATCAATTTGGGTTTTTACCGGTCTTATCTGAATTTCAGGATCAAGCAAACCGGTTGGTCTGATGATCTGCTCAACAAACTTGCCGCGGGTTTTTTCCATCTCAAAATCACCGGGAGTTGCAGAAACAAAAACCACTTTTTTCATTTTCTGCTCAAATTCATCAAATTTCATGGGACGATTATCCAAAGCCGAAGGCAATCTAAACCCGTGGTGAACCAGGGTCTCTTTTCTTGATCGGTCGCCGTTATACATCCCTCTTACCTGCGAGACCGTAACATGTGATTCATCAATAATCATAGAGAAAATCATCGGAAAATAGTCGAGAAGACAATATGGTCTGGTTCCGGGCTCCCGAAGGTCCATGTAACGGGAATAGTTCTCAATTCCTGAACAATATCCAACCTCTTTGATCATTTCCATATCAAATCTGGTTCTTTGTTCTATTCTTTGAGCTTCAAGATAACGCTCCTGCTCCCTGAAATCTGCAAGTCTATTCTCAAGTTCTGCTTCAATCAAGGCAAGAGATAATTTCTGTCGTTCAGGATTTGTCACAAAATATTTGGCGGGATAAATCGCAGTTTCCTCAATTTCCCGGAGCACATCTCCTGTTATCGGTTCAATAACGGAAATTCTCTCAATCTCATCATCAAAAAACTCGAATCGAAGTGCTTCTTCAATCTCATAAGCCGGAATGATCTCAACCACATCTCCCCTCATTCGAAAGGAACCCCTGACAAAGTCAAGATCGTTTCTCGAATAATAAATCTTCACAAGATTTCGCATAAACTCTCTTTTAGGGAGAATATCACCCTTATGCAAAAATATTGTCTGCTCCGCATACTCGTGTGGTGCTCCGATACCATAGATACAACTTACAGATGCCACAATTATAACATCGTTTCTCCCCTCAATGAGGGCAGTTGTAGCCTTCAAACGAAGTCGGTCGATCTCCTCATTAATTGAAAAGTCTTTTTCAATAAATGTGTCACTGCTTACAACATAAGCTTCAGGTTGATAATAATCATAATAGCTAATGAAAAATTCGACGGGATTGTTCGGAAAAAAAGATTTCAGTTCTGCATACAACTGAGCTGCAAGAGTTTTATTGTGTGAAATTACGAGGGTCGGTTTATTGTGTTGAGCGACCACATTAGCCATTGTAAAGGTTTTACCACTACCCGTGACACCAAGAAGTGTCTGGAACTGTTCTTTTCTTTCCAGTCCCTCAAGCAGTTCCTTGATGGCTTTTGGTTGATCACCTGCCGGTTCATAATTAGCCTGCAGATCAAATGGTCTGAATGGAGCTTGTCGCATTATATCTTTTTTTGTGAATTTTATGTAAAATAATAGTCATGAGATAGGACATCAGACTATACGAGATTCATTATATCGAACTTTTTGCCGATTTATTTCACAATTCTTAATCTGAAATAAACTTCTTCGGGCGAAAAGAATCCTGCAAAAAATCTTTCATAGATCACAGGTTCAATATTAACAAAAAAGTCCATCCATTTTATTATCGCAAAATGAGATGTGATAAATTTTTTCTCCAACACTTCAAACTGGGCTTTTCCCTCGTAATTGGTACGGTGATTCAACTTCCATTTTTCATAAAATTTCAGTTTTCTGTTACCGAGATATTCATAATTATCGAAAGTTCTTATCGAGAAAGGAATTTTATGATCCGGCTCCCCAAAATATTTGGTATTTAAAAAGAAAGGAGCGTAAACAATCATTATAGAATCAGGTTTTGCGATTCTGTAAAGTTCGTTTATCACTTTATTAAAATTATCTATATGCTCCAATATATGGGAACAGTATATCTCATCGAAGTGGTTATCCGGAAACGGATAAGGGAATGTATTTATGTCATGGATGTCATTACCACCATAATCAACCACATCCAGATTAACATAACCGGGACGGATATCCTTACCGCAGCCAAGATTGAGTTTGTTCATTAAAAATCCTTAAAATTATCACGGCAATTTAAGGATTTAGGGGTAGTTATTAAAGGATATTATTAAACCGCAGAGGATTTTGTTAAACGCAAATTTTAACTCCGACTTGTCGGAGGGGCGCAAAGAACGCAAAGAGGGGGATAAACCACAGAGCACACAGAGGGCACAGAGGAATAAAACCGCAAAGAGTCAGATAAAACCACAGAGCACACGGAGAACACAGAGGGGATTTAATTTAGAGACCTCTTCCGACAAGTCGAAATAAAAATCTGCGAAAATCTGTTCCCGACATGTCGGGACGTGTATCTGCGTCCTCTTTCTCTGTGAGCTCGGTGTGCTCTGTGGTTTAAATCTCTCTATTTCAGCAGGCTCATCTTCCGGCTAAGTTTAACACCGTCGGTTTGAAGTTGATAAACATATACACCTGATGGAAGCTGGGATGCATCAAATGAAACAGCATGAGTTCCTTGTGCGAGTTCTTCTGATACCAATACTGCAACTTCTTTTCCAAGCAGATCGTAAACTTTTAACGATACAAATCCTGATTTTGGTAATGAAAAGCTGATTTTGGTTTCAGGATTAAACGGATTTGGGAAATTCTGTTGAAGTTCAAAGTCAACAGGATTGCCAGCCTGGAAATTATCTTTCACATCTACGGGATAATCGGACAGTTTCCATTTCCTTGCCTGATGAATTTCACTTGTATTCAGAGGTGATTTCTTGGAGTAAACCAATGCATTCAAGTCGATTTGGCTCGTTGACTGGACATTGGAAGAGACATAATAAAATGTATCAATAACAGCAGAATCACCAACTGCCCAACCCGATTTAGATAGATCATTCCCAAGGGCACCGTTTAACATTGCACGAACCACATGATCGTGAACATATTCATTAGCACCGGCGCATCCGGTTCCACCGCTGCCCGTCTGTGGTGAAACAAGCTTATTTTCCGTAAGTATAAAACTGATAACCGGAATATCTGGAATCTCAGCAAGGGCTTTTACGGTAATTCGTACATGTATCTTGTTGCTGTCTCTCTCAAATCCAATCACTCCTTCAATACTGACTTTTGGAGGCGCAAAAGAACGATTGTTCACCTGACCTGCCCAAGCAGACCTGCTCTGCGGAGCTGTCAAACGGTCAACAATTCCGGTAGGATAACTCGAAAATCCCATTAAGGAAATGATATTGTTTCCTGTAAAGACTCGGTAAGGATCACTCGAATTTGAAGGTCCATGATATGCTAAAAGCACAGTGTTGGGATTGTATAACATTATCACATCCCTGATGATTGTGTGTCCACAAGGACAATACTGGCACCATGTGCCTGTGCAATATTCCAATACGGGGTTTCTTACAGCTTGTGCTTGAACAGAGTTACTAAATAACCCGAAGGAACCCAACAAAATTGACAACAAGTAGAAATGCTTTTTCATATAATAATTCAGTTAATAAATGATCATTAAAATACTTCTAATTCTATTAAAATCCAATAGGAAGGGAGAAAATTCCATAAAATCATTTAGCTTTTTTTCATAAATTGGTTTCTGTTTTTAATAACTTACGAGGTGATTAGTGAAGATGCATATTACACGATTAATCGAACACATGATCTGGGCTGACAATATCCACTGGGGCATGTTTAATTCTGATGAAAAATATCTACAGGACAAACAACTGTTCGAGAAACTGTTCCATATCCATTTTGTGCAGTTTGCATTTTATAACATTCTGACCAAAACTCCAATGGAAAGAAAAAGACCAACCGATTTTACTCCACAATCGTTACAGGAAATGGCAATTTCAACAGGAAATAAACTTCTTGATTTTGTGATAAATCTTGAGGACACAGATTTGGAAGGAAGGTTTAAAATTCCGTGGTTCCGGGATGCAGTTGATGGATTTCCCCTATCCGACTGCTTAAATCAGGTGGCGATGCACTCTCACTACCACAGGGCACAAAACGCAACCCGATTCAGAGAACTTGGTGGAACACCACAAATGACCGATTTTATCTGGTGGTCATTTCAAAGTCAAAAAGAGCGGTAACGGAGGTAAATAAACGCTTTTAGGCTGGATGGATTATTATAAATAAAAAGGTTGCACTATCTAAAATAATGCAACCTTTAAAACCTTAATCTGACTCAAGAACTTGTCAGTACAATAAAACTATCTACTTAAGCAGATTCATCTTTTTTACTTCCACTTTGCCTGCAGCTTCGAGTTTATAAAAATAAACTCCACTTGCTGCTGAAACTGCTGTAAAATCCACTTCATAACTTCCTGCCTCCTGATATTGATCAACAAGAGCGAAAACTTTTTCACCCTGGACAGTGTAAACAGCGAGATTCACTGATCCTGCAGTTGGAACAGAGTATCTAATTTTTGTTGATGGATTAAATGGATTTGGATAATTATGGGATAATGAAAATTCCTGTGGATTGCCGTTAAGATCTTTTATCGCACTCGGTGATGGTTTGCTGGTAGGGTCACCGGGATTTGTTACCTCTGCCTGAACACCAGGATTTGGCTGACCAATTCTCCATGCACCCGTTGGATCCTGGAGTTCGGTACCGTTGCTGAATCCATCGGCATCACTGTCGAGACTTGCAAGCGAAGAATTCCATGTTACATCATCATTTACGAGAAAGTTTGCCTGAACTTCAAGACCAAATGAATTTCTGGCATCACCACCACCGGGAGAAATATGACAATTTGCACATGAGAATTTAGAACCGTTAGGAACCTGTGTTACACGAAAACTGCGTGAGCCAAGTTGGAAAATTATGCCACCGGCAATTACAAAAATAACAATGAGGGATAAAATGTTTTTCATTAGAAACTCTTATTAAATTGAGCCTCAATATAATACTCAAATATTATTAAAAGCAACTACTAAAAACAAAAAACGCTTCAAATTTATTTTAAATTAAATTTGAAGCGTTTCAGGTCACAAAAAAGTAAAAATTTTAAGGGTTAATCTCCGTCATTTCTGGGAAGTAGTGTCACTTTGTTGACTTTTAAGACTATCAGCTTTCTTTTTGATCGAGGAAGCTGCATGAAGAGTTGATACAGTCGCGCTTTTTGTATAAAGTTTCGTTTCAGACTTCATTGATTCTGCCACCGCACCGGCCATATCTTCCTTAGTGGGTGAAACAGCTGTTGCCGCCGGCTGATCTCTGTAGGCATCTCCTCCGTATTTTGAAACAACAGGAGGCTTTTCACTTTGTTTAAATCCTCTATACTCCGGTTGTGCGGGTGGAGTATTATTCTTAGCCAACTTTTCCTGTTCTTTGTGCTCAAATTCAGGGCTGTTGTCGCTTTTGTCATCCACTTTTTTCCCGGCATCCTTGTTGACAACTGTCTGCTCCTGAACGGGGGTCTTTATGTCACCACCGGGGATTTCTCCCGGTTGATTAACTAGCATAACCACTGCGACTATAGCTACAACTCCAACTGCGATTGCAGAGGGTACCGGCTTAAAAAAAGCTGCAATTTTTGCAAACAAGCCGGGTTTGGCAGTTGCATATTTTTCAGAGTTAATTCTTCTCATCAGGTCGGCCTCAAAGCCCGGAGGGGCATCTACCTTTGGCATTTCCTTAAGGAGAGTTCTTAGCTCCTTAAACTGTTCTTCTTCGTTGTGTAAATTGTTGGTCTCCATGACAAACTTAATCCTTAAAAATATCTCTTAATAACTCTTGTAACTGAGAACGACCGCGGTTAATTCTTGACTTCACTGTGCCAATCGAGATATTCATCATTTCTGCTATTTCTTCATAGGAGAACTCTTGTATATCTCTCAGAATAACCATTTCACGGTAAACCTCGGGCAGTTTAAGCAGAGCATCCTGGATCATTTTATTTTTGATCCCGGAGTCAACCAGTCTGTCGGGTAAAGGTCCACCATCAGGCAGTTCCATGGTTTCTTCATCATCTCCATAGGAGTTTATAGAAACCTGGTTTTTCCTTTTCCGTCTTTGTAATTCCGTTTTTGCCAGATTTCCGGCGATTGTGTAGATCCAAGTGGAAAATTTTGCAAAGGTTTTATAAGAATCTTTGTTCTTGTAAACCTTTATAAAAGTCTCCTGAACTACATCCGCCGTTGAATCCCGGTCACCGAGGAAACGAAAAACATAGTTGAACAACGGGTTTTTATACCGTTGCATCAGTACTTCGAATGTCTCCGTATCATCAGTTTTTTGGAATTCGAGAATTAACTCTTCATCAGTTAAGTCTCTTAACCTTTTGTCGCTCAATGTGTATTATACTCAACTTGTTAGGTAAATGTTTCAGAGGAGAAATTTAGAATATTTGAGTGTTAAGATAAAGATTTTTGAATTAAAATCTCATTAAGACAAGTGAACATAACAGTTTTTTCGTCGGTATCACTACTCTTTAAAGCAATATCTGCCCTAAGCAGTGCAGCGTAAACAAGACTAAGCTCTTTAAAGCTGTATTTATGGAGTGCGGGTTTTAATTTGTCGATCTGCCATTTTTGAATTCCGGCTGCGGAAGCAGCTTCAAAATCATTTTTCCCTGCTGATACCGACTCTCTCATACTAAGAAGAATTGCAAATTGCCTGTTCAGGTGGAAGAGGATTAGCAGTGCCGGCTCACCCTGACTCATCACTTTTGCAAGAAGTCTCAATGAACCCGGTTTGTCCTTTGCCAACACCTTATCAATCAGATCAAAAATGGTAAATTGTTTTGTTGGGGCTACAGATTTCCTGATCATATCAGAGGTGATTTCGTTATTCTCACCTGCAAACTCAATCAGTTTTTCAACCTGCATTTCAATCATTAACTTATCATCACCGGTTAACCCAACAACAAGCTCTGCGTCTCTCTTGTCGAGTCTCTTGCCCGCATTTTTAGCAACCAGCTCAACCCAGTCAACAAGATCATCAAAGGTTGGAGTGCGTGCCACAAATGCATAGTTAAGGTCGGCTATCGTCTTGTAAGGCTCCTTGTCGGGGAAATTTACATCGTCATAGAGGATTACAAGTGTAGTGTGAGGGGAAGGATTTTTGAAATATCCGATTAAATGCTGATTATATTTTCTTCCGTCAAATTTCAGATTGTTAAAATTTTTAACAATACAGAGTCTTCTGTCACCGGCAAGAGGAAAAGACTGGCAAAAATCGAGGATATCATCGATCGTTGTAGATGATCCCTGAAACATCTGGAAGTCGTAATCAAAAGGAATCTCAGGCTCCAGATATTTCTGGATCGCCTGAGTCCTTTTCTCAATTTCATAGCTGTCTTTGCCGTAAAAAAAATAAACGGGCTTTAGTTTCTTCCCTCTAATATCCTGGGATATGAGGGAAATTAACGGTGCCTGAAATTTTTTACTCAACTACCGTAACCGAGTTGATAACAACATCAACCACAGGGCGGTCGAATGGTTTTAAAGTCTGAGTTTTTCCGATCGCTTCAACCACATCCAAACCTGAAGTAACTTCACCAA
Source organism: Ignavibacteriales bacterium (assembly GCA_016714125.1). Lineage (GTDB taxonomy): Bacteria > Bacteroidota > Ignavibacteria > Ignavibacteriales > Ignavibacteriaceae > UTCHB3. The sequence goes on from JADJNX010000002.1 coordinate 465,861, forward strand.
AAACGGTGTGTTTACCATCAAGCCAAGGAGTTGGAATCAATGTGATAAAAAACTGGCTGCCATTGGTTCCCGGTCCGGCATTTGCCATCGAAAGGATACCTTTGCGGGTGTGTTTAAGATCTTTAACTATTTCATCTGCGAATGGTTTTCCCCAGATGCTCTCGCCGCCTCTTCCTGTTCCGGTTGGGTCGCCCCCCTGGATCATGAAGTCAGCAATTACTCTGTGAAAAATTATTCCGTTGTAATAACCTTTTTTTGCAAGACCTGTAAAATTTTCTACTGTTTTTGGAGTTTTGTCCGCAAAAAGCTCTATCTCAAAAGAGCCCATCGTGGTATCAACTTTTGCTGTTACTTTACTCATTTTTTCTTCCTTTTTTCAATTTTGATATTCTCAATTAAAACAGGCTCAACTGGTTTGTCCTGAGCTCCTTTTTTGACAACACTGATTTTGTTGACAACTTCCATACCCTTTATAACCTCACCAAAGATGGTATGTTTATAATTTAACCATTCGGTTTTTGCAGTGGATATAAAAAATTGTGAGGTATTGGTATTTGGTCCTCTGTTTGCCATGGCGAGAAGTCCCACCCTGTCAAAAGTTAAACCCATTACGAGTTCATCTTCAAAATCACGTCCATAAATTGATCTGCCACCCATCCCGGTTCCGGTTGAGTCACCGCCCTGGATCATAAAATTTTCGATGACACGGTGGAAAATAATTCCGTTGTAATATCCTTGTTCACTCAAAGTAACAAAATTTTCAACAGTTTTAGGAGCCTCTTTAGGATAAAGCTGGATCTCAATGACTCCCATGTTGGTTTTCATAACTGCAACCGTAAGGGTATCATAGTTAAAAACCGGTCTGTCAATCGCCGCATTATCCTTTTTCTGAGCGCAACCTGTGAAACTCAAAAGTGCAAAAAGTGCTATTACAAAAAATTTATTCATTCATTTCTCCGTTATGGTGTTATTTGATTTGAAAACAAAAGTGCCAGGATAATGATTCCCGCTGCAATTCTATAAACAATAAAAAGTGTTGTAGAGTTTTTTCTGAGAAATTTTAAAAGAAAATCGATGGCAAGATAACCACTGATTCCGGAAACAATTGTCGCCACCAATATTGCTAAAAGATGTTCATTTGAAAGGAACTGGAGCCCTTCCTTAAGTTGTAGAATTCCACTTGCAAAAATTGCCGGAATACTTAAAAGGAATGAAAACCTTGCCGCAGCTTCCCGGTTTAACCCCATGAATAACCCACCGGTGATGGTTGTGCCTGAACGGGATGAACCGGGAATTAGAGCAAATGCCTGGGCGATCCCCACAACAATTGCCTCCTTCACCCCAACATCCTCAATTTTTTTGTTAAATTTTGCTGTTTTTTCAGCGATAAAAAGAATTATTGCAAGAACAATGAGAGAGGTGGCTATAACAAAAAGATTTTTGGTAAGCGCTCCCTCAATCAAATCCTTAAACCCCAATCCTATAATTACTACAGGGATTGTGCCGATAATTATCAGCCATCCAAGACGGGCATTAAGTGATTGTTGTTTAAAACTCTTCCGTTGGGTAAGATTATCCCTGAAGAATTCTATAACTATATTATAAATATCTTTTGCAAAATAGATAAGAATTGATGCAAGTGTTCCAAGTTGAATGATGGCAATTATTGCCGTCCACTCCTCGGGTTTGTTTGCATTAATTAACCCCATCATTTTTCCGGCAATTGTAAGGTGGGCAGTGCTGCTGATAGGTAAAAATTCTGTTATACCTTGGACCAGGCCAAGGATTATAGCTTCAATTATCGACATTTAATTCCTTAAAAATTTACAGAAATTCCTAATTTAATTCCAACTGAAAGGGAGGTAACCGAGAGGTCACTTCCACGTTGTCTAAGCCCTACCCCGTCTTTATTTGTGGGTGTGCCTCCGGCATCATATCTTGCATCTGCACTGATATAGGCAAAAACTGATTTTGAAAGAGCAGTTGAACCTGAAGCTTTTGCAACAATTCCAAATCCGGTTGAATTATAATCAGTTCCGGTATTCACAAATGGTTTTATTTCGTTTATCATCACAAATCTTGGTCCAATTCCACCACCAAACTTAAAATTATACCCGTTTCCTTCAATCATCTGATAAAGCATTACGGTAGGAGAGATAAATTTATAACTCATCTCATACTTGCCGTTTAAAGTTACATTGGTGTAGGAATTAAAGGTGTAAGCACCTTCCACTGCGAGTTGAAGATTTTGCCCAACCTTGTGGCCAACTTCTCCCGCAAATTCGATCATCGAATTAAAATCAGGCATCTGACCTCCACCATAAGCAAAATTCTCATTGATGTAATCGCGAAGATCGGCTGTGCTTGAAACATTTATTCCCATGCTCACCCGTGCTTCCCATTGAGAATATCCTGTTCCGGTAAAAAACAGTAATATAAGAATAATATAAAAAGGTGAATTGTTAATCTTCTTCAATGTCAATGATATCCTCTTTGTGAACTCCGGGGAGTTTTATTTTGAAATAAACCAGAAACACCAATGCTGCAAAAAGGTGGAGTAAATAAGTTACTCCGTGTAGAAAGGTCGCAAATGCCAATCCAAATTCCGGGGGACATTTATACAACATCAACATTGCGGATTTGGTTATAGTGTGATAACTGCCAATCCCTCCGGGAGTGGGAATCATCACTCCGATCGAACTGATGCTCATTATAATCCAAGCTGCAGAAGCCCCAAGATTGAAGGTATCATTAAGACCCAGTGCATGGAACCCCGCCCAGCTTGTTGCTGCATATCCAAGCATTATAAATACACTATAAACAAAAGTTAAAATGTAATTTTTTGTCGTCTTGAGTGTTGAAAAACCGTCAATCATTTTATGAAAAAGTTCTTCAAGCCTTTTAGCTGTTTTGGGTGAAAACCGGGTGACAAGAGATGTTGCAAGATTGGAAAATTTTTCTTTGTACTTTATGAGGAGCACTACAAAAACTATCAAACCAATAAACAATACAGTACCAAGTTGAATCGTAAGTTTTAACCAACTTAACTCACCTGAATAAATATCTCCATCATATATCCAGCCACTCAAAATGACTGCAAAAGCAAACACCAAAAGATCGATTATTCTCTCAACAACCACAGTACCCAATATCGATGTTTTTGATAAATTCTCAGATTTACCAACTGCAACAGCACGGGCAACTTCACCAAGTCTGGGAATTATATTATTAAATCCATAACCGATTAAAACGGCGCCAAAAAGGTTGATTGTCTTTACATCAGGTTTCATGGAATGCATGATCGCCTTCCAGCGAAGTGCCCTGAACCAGTGGGCAAGCATCTGAAATACTATTAGTGCGACGATCCAAAAAGGTGATGCATTTTTGATATGATCCCAGAGTTGCTCTGTGTCAACACCGGCAAATGCATAATATAGAAAAAGAGCTGCGAGCCCTAATGATAAGATGTAAACAAAAATATCCCGGGGGGAGAAAAATTTTTTCTTAGCGGAGGTCAACTACTTTATAGTCTCCCGATGGTTTAAAGGAAAAATCTGAATCATTAAGATTTTTGTTCAGAGTATAGCCTGAAAAATCAACCTTCATGATATTTTTTGCATTATCTTCAATTTTAATCGAGGCGATCAGATCCTGGGCGTCCTTGGTTATCTCTACCGATTTAAATCCCAACATCTTCCCCTTCTTTGGGGTCATTACAACTTTGTCTTTTTGTGACTCAACGATATCACAATCGCCGGGAACAACATTTATAAGACGATTAACACTGAGGATGGAAACCGACTTGTTGTCAAATTTTGATATAATTACTTTTTTTTGCTTTTTATCGATATTCCAGTTGGTAACTCCATCACTGACTATCATATTGTTTCCAAATGAGAGTTTGACTTTTTCAACCTTTTTATAGGAAAAAGTCCCTGTTACAATGAGTTTATTCCCACTATACTGAGAATATGTTGCAGAGATATCTGTAAGACTGTTAAATTTCTTTTGAATGGATTTTATTACCTGACCTTGGGCAGATAGCGTTCCTGAGAAAACCAGAATAAGTGTAAGGACAAAAGTTAATAGCGTTTTCATAAGTTCCTCTTTTTATCTGATACTACAGATTTCGGATAATAGTTTCAAGTTCATCTTCACTTTCTACTAATATCTCTCTTGCCTTGCTTCCTTCGCCGGCACCAACGATACCCGCCGCTTCGAGTTGATCAACAATTCGAGCAGCACGGGCGTACCCTACTTTTAATTTTCTTTGGATAAATGAAACAGATCCCTGCTGACTTCTTACGACAGCTTCGGCTGCATCCTGGAACATTGGGTCAAGATCGTTTAATAATCCCGAATCCTGTCCCTTTTTATCGATCAGAGATGGAAGCTGGTAAACTTCATCGGGATATGGCTGCTCTGACACAACTTCAATCAGTTTTTCAATCTCATCAGTTGTGATATAAGCATTTTGAATACGAATTGGTTTTGGAGTTCCCGGAGGAAGGTAAAGCATATCACCTCTACCAAGAAGTTGCTCTGCACCATTCATATCAAGAATTGTTCTCGAGTCAGTTCTCTGAGCTGTTTGGTATGCGATCCTCGCAGGGAAATTGGCTTTGATAACACCGGTGATAACATCCACTGAAGGGCGTTGTGTTGCAACCACAAGGTGGATACCAACGGCACGCGCCATCTGAGCGAGTCTCGCAATCGGTTCTTCAACATCCTTGCCGGCTGTAATCATCAAATCTGCAAGCTCATCTATCACTACAACAATGTAAGGCATAAACTTGTGGTTGACCTCTATGTCATCCCTTGGTTTTATGGTACCTGTCTTTATTTTGTTGTTGTAATCGATGATATTTCTTACACCCACATGCGATAGTTTGTCATATCTAAGTTCCATTTCGAGAACCACTGATTTTAACAAAATAACCGCACTTTGAGGGGATGAAATAATATATTCGTTGAGATCGGGGGATTTTACGAGAAAATGGTATTTCAAAGTTTCGTAAACTGAAAGTTCAACCTTCTTGGGATCGATAATCGCAAACTTCACTTCGTTTGGATATTTCGAGAAAAGAAGTGATGCAATAATCATGTTCACTCCCACCGATTTACCCGAGCCTGTGGCCCCCGCAATCAAAAGATGTGGAACACGAGCAAGATCATCAACATAAGTTTGACCCGAAATCGATTTTCCAAGAGCGATTGGAAGTGACAATTTACTGTTTTTAAGGTCAGGAAGAACCGAACCCGCCAGTACGATTGAAGGATTGTCGTTGGGTATCTCAACCCCGATTGTTCCTCTACCCGGCATTGGAGCAATAATCCTGATTCCCTTTGCTGCGAGTGCAAGGGCAATATCATTCTCAAGAGATAAAATTTTTGAGATTCTTACACTTTGAGCCGGAACAATCTCAAAAAGTGTAACAACTGGTCCTTCCGTTGTTTCAATCTTTTCAATTTCAATATCAAAGAGTGCAAGTTTTTCTTTTAATCTTATCTTTTTGCTCTCTAATTCAGCTTCCTCGGCATAGTGACCCGATTCATCTGCTTTAATGAGAAAATCACCCGCGGGGATTTCATAATCAGCAGTAGAATATCTTTCTTCAGGAACAGCTCTTTCCACTCTCGGAGGCTGTTGAACTATATCAGGATTTGTTTTAACTGAAGTTGTAAAAACCAGTTTTGGCTTTGGTGGCTCAGGGGTCAGATCATCACCAAGTTCAGGAACAATAATCGGCGGTTGAGTCGATTTTTCTCCCTTTATCACTTTGCTGATTCTGTCCTGACTTTTTTCGAGCGGATCAACTGACGATTTTCTTTTTTCAGCAATTGTTGCACTTTTGTCTTTAACTTTATCAACACCCGATTTTACAACATCTTTCCCTTTATCGGCGATAAAGAGGAAAAATCGATCTATCTTGAGGTCAAAGGTTATAACCAGAACGGTGATCATCAATACTACATAAATGGATACCGCTCCAATTCCGCCTATCAGACGATGTGAAGCTTTACCAATTGTTTTTCCCATCTCACCGGCAAAATAGATTGCAGTATCGCCACTAATGACCTCTATCGAAAAGAGCGTTCCAAAAAAGGCTGCCAGGATGAATGCCGAACTTAAAAGGAAATTGGTGATGTAGATGAGTCGTTTGATCTCGAGAGGTTTAAAAAGTACAAATCCCCACATACCCATAAGGAGGGGGATCACAATAGAAAAGTAACCAAAAGCTGATTTAACAAAAAACGCAGCTATATACGCACCGGCTATACCCAGCCAGTTGCTCGTCGGAAGTGCCTTTACAGATGCATTCCTTAACTGAGGATCGTCGTTTGGCGAAAATGAGATTATGCTGAGGAAGAGAAGGACCGAGAACGTAATAATGAACAGACCCAGAAGTTTTTTCTTCTTTTCCTGGGATAATTCAAAATAAGTTCTGCCGGATTCTTTTTTTGTTCTTCCGCTCATCCTCTACCGGATCAGTTTGATTGTAAATGTATTGAAGGGTTAAATAACTTTATCGCCGAACTTTCGAATACAGGAATAACATCCGTGATGTTTTTCTGAGCGCAATAGTCAAGATCGTCAATAAATCCTCCTGCTTCCAAAATTCTTCCATGTTCGCTAAGAGCATATAAACCCCTGATATCCTCACCATATCTTTCATACAGATCGATAGCAACGGTTGATGCGTCAGAAAGTTGAAAATCGCTATTAATCTTAAGGATCTCACTCAAAAGCATTCCTGCACAAACAGTGTCTTCGAGACTAAAATCACCATTAAGACCGGAGCATAAAATATCAAATTCTCTCCCCATGCCCGCGAGTTGTTTTGCGACTGCTTCAGCGTTAAGAAAAGAACAGATAAATGTGCCACTACCATATTTTGTCTTTACAATGGCTTTTGAGCCATTTGTAGTAAAAAACACGATCGATTTTCCTTCAACAACACTTTGTTGATATTCGAGTGGCGAATTACCAAGATCAAACCCCTCGATCTTTTTGGAATTCTTTTCACCCCCACGCATTGTTCTACCGCCGAATGAACTGGCAGAGGCTATCTTGCTAAAGTCGAGTGAACCAACGGGGACAACTTCTTTTGCCCCGTGCATAATTGCAGTTGTAATTGTCGATGTTGCCCTGAGTACATCAATTACTACTGCCATCCTGTTCGCAAAATATAGTTCCTCAACCATCAATGGCGTTAGTATTGTATTGATCCGCATGTTAAAGCCGTATTATTTCTTTATGAATGGCAACTTCACCACTTCCACGGGTATTTTGTTGCCTCTGATAATCATCTCAAGTTTTGAATTGTTTTTTAGACATTCTGAATCAATGTATGCCAGACAAATCCCCTTATCAAGGACAGGGCTCACTGTTCCACTTGTTAACTTACCGACTGTTTTGTCATTGCTAACCACTTCATAGCCGGGTCTTGGGAATGATTTTTCAAGTGCCACCAACGGTGTCAGTTTTCTCGTCACTCCTGCGTCCTTTATTTTCTGAATTGCTTCTTTACCAACAAAGGAGTCCTTCTTAAGTTTTGTTATCCAACCCAAACCTGCTTCAAGCGGGTTGGTTGTCTGGTCAATATCGTTTCCATAAAGACAAAATCCCATCTCGAGGCGGAGCGAATCTCTTGATCCGAGACCACAAGGTTTCACAAGATATTCACTTCCCTCTCTCATCAAAGCGTCCCAGAGTTTACAGACAAATGCCTCATCTCCGGTTGTTTAGATTTCGTAACCAAGTTCACCGGTGTAGCCTGTTCTTGATACAAGAACTTTTTCTCCGGCAAATTCCAAATAAGCAAAATGGTAATATTCGATATGAATATTTGTATTAAAGACAGCTTCAATAAGTACTTTTGATGAAGGCCCCTGCACTGCGATTAGTGAATAGTCATCACTGACATCTGTTATCGTAACACCATGATTATTGTTGGCTCTCATCCATTCAAGGTCTTTTTCAACATTTGATGCGTTGATTACGAGCATGTATTTTTTTTGATCGAGTTTATAAACGAGCAAGTCATCAACAATTCCGCCATCTTCATAACACATTGCAGAATATTGCACTCTGCCCGGGAATAGAACAGAAAGGTCGTTTATCGTAAGATTTTGAACATAGTCAAAAGCTTTTTCGCCCTCAATGATTACTTCGCCCATATGGCTCACATCAAATAACCCAACATCATTTCTCACTGCCTTGTGTTCAGCAATAATCGATTCATATTGAATTGGCATCACATAACCGGCAAAATCGACTAATTTTGCCCCATATTTTTCGTGAACTGAAAAAAGTTTCGTCTTTTTCACTTTTTTTACCTGTACTTCAAATTTCATTTTTGAGTTATATAAATATAAAATTAATTATTCTCAATAAATAACTAATTGAAGAGTAGGGATTTCCCCTATTCAGTAATTATGCCGGTAAGGTCCTGTTTGCTTTTTGTTGCAATAACCTTAAACTGATCTGAATTGAATGCATTATCCTCATCCAGTCTTATCCTAAGCATATACTTAAACTGCATTTTTGTAAGCGCACTCGGAACACCTTCTCTCAATTTCTGCCCAACAAATGGATGACATTTGATGGTAATTGAACGGTGCGGAGCACCAACTTTGTATTTTCCAAGCCACTCGTCTATCTCATGAATGAGATGCGATTTTTTTGTGAGAAGCCCGGTTCCCATACAAACAGGACAAGTCTCATTCAGAGCCTGCATAATATTTTGTCTCACCCGTTGTCTTGTGATCTGTGCCAGACCAAAGTCAGACATCGGTAAGATTGAAACTTTTGCACGGTCTTTTCTAAATTCTTTTTTTAACTCATCGTAAACTTTTTTACGATTTTTTTCATCTTCAAGATCGATAAAATCGATAACGATGAGTCCGCCAATATCCCTCAAACGAAGTTGTCTTGCAATTTCACGCGCAGCTTCAAGATCTGTTCTAAGTGAGTTCATCTCTTGATCTTTACTTGCAGCATATTTTCCACTGTTCACATCAATAACCACCATGGCCTCAGTGTGTTCAATTACTATATGCCCGCCACTCTTCATGGGAACGCGTTTGGCAAACAATTCTTTTATCTGATCTTCAACCTTAAATGCTTCAAAGATTGGCTCTTCAGTTCTTACCTGCTCCACTTTATCGGAAAGTTCAGGCTGAGCAAGAACAATATAGTCCTTAATCTCTTTGTAAACTTTTTTGTTATCGATATATACTTTGGAGATGTCAGAAGTGAACAGGTCTCTAATGACACTGGAGGTGGTGGAAACATCCTGGTAAATAATTGCAGGAGGTGTACCTGTTCGGGCTTTATCCTGAATCTTTTTCCACATTTTAAGAAGACTTCTAAGATCGTCTTTTATCTGCTCTTCAGCCTGTCCTCTTGCAACGGTTCTAATAATCAAACCATAATTCTGAGGGAGGAGACTTTTTGCAATTACGCGAAGACGTCTTCTTTCTTTATAATCGGTAATTTTTTTGGAAACGCCAATTTTATTGTCGTAAGGGAGGAGGACACAAAATCTACCCGGTATCGAAATGGCAGAGCTAACTCTGACACCTTTGTTTACCACAGGTTCCTTTGTGATCTGCACAAGAATGGGTTCGCCCTTTTGAAGGACCGGAACACCATTTATGAATTTTGTTTGGGTAACTGCATATTCTTCGTCCGGCGCCACTCTGTCAACATTGTCGTCAGCTTCGTCTTCATCAATCATTGCCTGAAGTTCTTTTGTCTTTTCTCCAATATCCGAGAAATGGAGAAAAGCATCATGCTTCATGCCAATATCAATAAAAGCAGCTTTAATGCCGGGGAGTACACGGGCAACTTTGCCCAGATATACATCTCCCACCATTCGTCTGTTTTCGGAGTAATCGACGAAGAAATCTACTAATTTCCCGTCTTCCGTAATCGCTACACGGGTCTGTGTAGTCGATGAATTTATTATAATCTCTTTTAACATAGTTAGTTAAACTCTTTGTAGTTGTCAGGTTTTGAACTACTGATAATATTTTAATGCCATTTAAATGTACTTCACCCTTAGACCCAAAGGGACCAGGTTCGAAGTAAAAAACAATAAGAAAAAGTTTCTTAGAAACTCTGTCATCTTTATAAAACTTGGTGATAAAATCGGCTGCCTCCTGAAAGAGGAAGCAGCCGTTTTAATTTAGTCTTCTATTGGTTTCTCATCAGCCTGAGTTGCAGTGTCTCTACTAAGAAGAGCTTTGCGGCTTAAGCTGTATTTTCCACCTTCGATACGAAGAAGTTTCACTTTAACTTTATCACCTTCTTTGAAGTAATCAGTTACTTTGTGAACTTTTTTCAGATCGATTTCGGAGATGTGGACAAGTCCCGATTTACCCGGAAGTATCTCGACAAGTGCGCCAAACTCCATTAATTTTGTAACAACACCATCATAAATTTCGCCAACCACAGGTTGGGTAGTCATTAAGCGGATTCTGGTTAATGCTTTATTTGCTGATTCTGCATCGGGGCCGGCAATCTGAATGGTACCGTCATCTTCAATTGAGATATCAACACCAAACTCTTTTTGCATTCCCTGAATTGTTTTACCACCAGGTCCGATAATTGAACCGATAAGTTCAGTCGGGATCTGAAGGGTAGCAAGTGTAGGTGCAAATGAACAGAGTTCAGCTCTTGGAGCGGAAATAACTTCATTCATAACGCCAAGGATATGAAGTCTGCCATCTTTTGCCTGGCGAAGTGCAATTTCCATAATTTCAAATGAAACACCTTTTATTTTGATGTCCATCCTGGAATCCGGTGATGCCTTCATCAGTACCGGCAACTTTAAAGTCCATATCACCAAAGTGATCTTCATTACCAAGGATATCGGAAAGAACTGCGAAGCTGTCGCCTTCTTTTATCAATCCCATGGCGATACCAGCAACGGCTTTTTTGACCGGAACACCACCATCCATAAGTGCAAGCGAACCGGCACATACAGAAGCCATCGAAGAAGAACCATTTGATTCGAGAATATCACTTACCAAACGCAGAGCGTATGGGAAGTCTTTTTCAACAGGTAACATTGATTTCAACGATCTTTCAGCAAGATTTCCGTGTCCAACTTCTCTTCTGCCAACTCCCGAATATCTTCCTGTTTCACCAACAGAGAAAGCAGGGAAATTGTAGTGAAGGTTAAATCTTTTCACAGATTCTTCGCCTAAACCGTCAATGATCTGTTGATCATTTTTTGATCCAAGTGTAAGGGAAGTTAAACTCTGTGTCTCACCTCTTGTAAAAAGAGCTGAAGCATGAGTTCTTGCGAGCAGACCAAGTTCAATTGTGATTGGTCTAATCTGGTGTGTTTGTCTACCGTCGAGACGGAGATTATTTTCAAGGATACATCTTCTGATGAGTTCATACTGGAAATCATGAATGAATCCATTAATAACTTTTTCCTGTTCAGGATATTTTTCAGCGAGAGCTTCGTTGGTTTCTTTAGAAACAGCATCAAAAGCGTCGCTTCTTTCCTGTTTATCCATCACTGTAAAAATGATATCTTCAAGTCTTTTGAACGCAAGATCTTTAACTTCCTGAAGAAGTGATTGATCCTGTTCCTTTGTAGTTAATACCATTTTAGGTTTGGCACACTCTTCGGCAAGTTCCTTAATGGCAGTAACAATTTTCTTTAACTGTTCCTGAGCAAAACGGAGAGCGTCGAGCATTACTTCTTCTGAAACTTCTTTCGCTTCACCTTCAACCATCATGATTGAATCGTCGGTTCCGGCTACTATAAGTTCGAGATCGCTTGCTTCAACCTGAGCAAAGGTTGGGTTAACAACCAATTCACCATCAACTCTACAAACTCTAACGCCTGCTATCGGTCCAAGGAATGGAATGTTGGATACTGCGAGTGCCGCAGAAGCTCCAACGATTGCCAAAACATCAGGATCGTTTTCTTTATCAAAAGAGTAAGTTGTTGCGATAATCTGGGTTTCATTACGATAGTTATCATCGAACAAAGGTCTGATAGGTCTGTCGATCAGCCTTGAAGTAAGCACTTCTTTATCGGTTGGTTTGCCTTCTCTTTTGAAAAAGCCACCGGGGAATTTCCCCGCAGATGCCTGTTTTTCACGGTATTCAACCTGAAGCGGGAAAAAATCGATTCCTTCCATCGCTTTAGGTGAGGCAACTGTTGCAACCAAAACCATCGTGTCACCATATCTAACCATTACTGAACCCGCCGCCTGACGAGCATATCGTCCGGTTTCGATACTCAGTATTTTCCCGCCTATTTCAACTTCTTTTGTATATATCATCTAAAACCTTACTTTCTAATATTCAATTCTTTTATGATCACTCTGTATCTGCTGATATCATTTTTAATCAGGTAATCGAGTAATCTTCTTCTTTTACCAACCATCATCAGAAGACCTCTTCTGGAGTGGTGATCTTTTGCATGTGCCTGAAAGTGGGCTGTAAGATCATTAATCCTTTTTGTAAGGATTGCGATCTGAACTTCTGCTTTACCCGAATCTTTATCGTTGGCACCAAATTTTTGAATGAGCTCAAGTTTTTCTTGATTTGTCATTGCTTCTTTTTCCTGTATTTGTTTTGTACGATCTGACCCCAGAAACAACCGGAGCCAATTATTTAATTACTTATAAGTCTTTTAACAATTCCAAAGCGGCTATTTTATCTTTTTCGATCTTAACTATCAAATCCGATTTGGCTATGAACCTCATCTCTCCTCTGATTCGCTCAATGAATTTCACACGGAGATTTTTACCATAAAGGTCTTCTCCGGTAAATCCAAAAAGATGAACCTCTACGGCAAGATCCTTGAGATTAAATGTGGGCCTTCTGCCAACATTCAGCATACCTTTATATACTTTATCTTCAAGTTCTACCATAACTGCATAAACACCATTTGCTGGGAGCAGCTTATTTTCTGAATCACACTCAAGGTTGGCAGTGGGATAACCCAATTCTCTGCCCCTTTTGTCACCGTGGACTACTTCACCAAAAATCTCATATTCTCGACCAAGCATTTCAGCTGCTCCCTTCACATTCCCTTCGGAGAGTAGTTTCCTTACTTGTGTACTGCTAATATTGATCTCATTGCGCATTACAGCCTCAACATATGTTACTTTAAAACCGTGTTTATCTGCTAATTGTCTAATAAAATTTTCATCGCCGGTGCGACCTCTCCCAAAACGGTGATCGTATCCGACGATAATCTCTTCTATTCCCGTTCCATTAATTATGAACTTCGAGAAAAAAGTTTCTGCATCAAATTCAGAAAATTCGTGCGTAAAATTGATTACATAAACTTCGTCTATTCCCAATTCTTCAAAAATTCTAAGTTTTTCGCCGGTTGTCGTGAGAAGTTTTACATCTCCACCTTTGAACACCACCTGTCTGGGGTGAGGATCAAAAGTTATTATCAACGACCTGCTCCCCGACTTTTTCGCCTTTTCGATCAAAATATCGAGCAGGAGGAGATGACCTTTATGAACACCATCAAAGGTGCCAACAGTCAAAACTGTTTTGTCAGACTTTTTTACTTCACCGGGATCACGGTTAACTTTCATTCTCGATCATCGTTTCTGACTTGTCGCTGTTATAAATATCTCTAAACGACTCAATTGTTACTGCGTCATCCACTCTGAATTCACCTATTGCGGTTCGTCTCAGACCTGAAAGCCAGGCACCACATCCCAAAATTTGACCCATGTCGTGTGCCAAAACTCTGATATAAGTACCTTTTGAACAGAGCACCTTGAATTTAACAACAGGTGGTGAAAAGTCGATTATCTCAAATTCTTCAACAACAACCCTTCTGGGTTCCCGTTCAATTGTCTCCCCCTTGCGTGCAAGGGAATATAACCTTTGACCGTTTTTACTGACCGCCGAATACATCGGAGGAATCTGATCAATCTCGCCTGTTAAAGTTATAGCAGCCGCCTTGATCTCATCAAGTGTTACAGATGATGCATCCTGTTTCATGAAAACTTCAGTTTCACTATCCATGGATGGAGTCTGCTCACCCAGAACCATTGTTCCTGTGTATTCTTTTGGTAATCCCATATATGAATCGATCTTTTTAGTCGATTTACCGGTACAAACTATCAGTAAACCGGTTGCTTTGGGATCAAGAGTTCCCGCGTGACCAATTTTCTGAATATGTAATATTCTTCTCAGTCTATATATAACATCAAAAGATGTCAGATCAAGTGGTTTATCAAAAATAATTGTCTGACCGGTGGCAAAATCCAGATCCTTATAAGTCGTTACCGATCTTTTTATCATTCTTGTGTATTTCTTTGAGAAGTCTTTCTATTTTTTCAACATAATCTGAAGTGTCGTCGATATAAAAGCGTAATTCGGGCATATAGCGAACTCTGATCTTCGAAGCAAGCTCGTGCCTGAGCGAAGGAGTGTCAGCATTTACCCTTTCAAGAGCATTTTTGCGTTGTTCCTTGTCATAAACAGAAAAATATACTTTTGCCAGCCTGAGGTCGGGTGTCAGTTTCACAGCAGTGATTGTCACCAATCCAAAACCGCTGGCATTGTATTTCAAGAGCATTATTACACTCAAGTCGTCTTTTATCTGATTTTCCAGTCTTTCAACTCTATGTCCCATTACGGTTCAACACTCCACTTTCAGACTATTCAAGTTTTTTCTTGGTTTCAACAACCTTAAAGCCCTCGATAATATCGCCAACTTTTAGATCATTAAAATTATTGACACTTATACCACATTCGTAGTTTGTATCAACGTCTTTGACATCATCTTTGAATCTCTTCAGTGAGGAGATTTCTCCGGTAAAGATAACCAAACCATCCCTGATAACACGGATTCTGTCGTTTCGGTTTATCTTTCCTTCAATCACATAACAACCTGCAACTGTTCCAATTTTTGGAACCTTAAAGGTGTCGCGAACCTCAGTTGAAGAAGTAACTTCCTCAGAGAGTATTGGTGCGAGCATTCCCTCAAGTGCGAGTCTAACTTCGCTGATTGCGTCATAAATGATGTTGTAGATACGAATATCAACTTTTTGTGTCTCAGCGAGTTTCCTGGCATTCATGTGTGGACGAACATGGAAACCGATTATGATGGCATTCGATGCATTTGCAAGGAGAACATCACTTTCAGAAATGGCACCCACGCCTTTATGAATAACTTTCACTTTAACTTCCTCAGTGGAAAGTTTCATGAGTGAATCGGATACTGCTTCAACGGAACCATCCACATCACCTTTAACGATGATTGGAAGTTCACTTACTCCACCAATTTGAATCTGTCTTGATATTTCATCAAGCGTGATATGGTGAACCTGTTTGCTGTCCAGTTCGCGTTTAAGTTGTTGTCTCTTCAAAGCGATTTCACGGGCGGTTCTTTCGGAATCCACCACGATAAACTGATCGCCGGCTTGAGGTGCACCCTCAAAACCGAGAACAAGAACTGGTGATGAAGGCGGAGCTTCATTCATTTTTTTGTTTCTCTCATCAAACATGGCTCTTACCCTGCCGTGTTGATTTCCGCAGACAAAAATGTCACCCTGTTTTAAGGTTCCTTTTTGAATCAGCACAGTTGCAGTAACGCCTCTTCCCTTATCGAGCTGAGATTCAATTACCACACCTCTTGCTTCGCGGTGAGGATTGGCTTTAAGATCAAGAACTTCAGCTTCGAGGAGAACTTTTTCTAAAAGATCATCAATATGAAGTCCTTTTTTTGCAGAAATCTCAACACACTGATATCTTCCACCCCACTCTTCAACCAAAACATTTCGGTCGGCAAGTTGCTGTTTTATCTTTTCGATGTTAGCGCCGGGTTTGTCAATCTTGTTAATCGCAACAATTATTGGCACATTCGCTGCCTGAGCATGTGAAATTGCCTCAACTGTCTGCGGCATTACAGCATCATCTGCTGCAACTATCAAAATAACAATATCTGTTACCTGGGCACCACGGGCACGCATTGCTGTAAATGCCTCATGACCAGGTGTATCCAAAAATGTAATATAGTTATCTTCATTAACAAGAACTTTGTAAGCACCGATATGCTGGGTTATACCACCCGATTCACCGGCAACGACATTTGAACTTCTTACATAATCAAGAAGTGAGGTTTTTCCATGATCAACATGGCCCATGATCGTAACCACAGGTGATCTCGCTTCGAGTTCATCGTCAAGATCATCTATATCCTCAAGTAAATCGTTTGTATATTCATCTTCAACTTCAACCTCATAGTCAAATTCATCTGCTACAAGTGTGATTGTGTCAAGTTCAATTCTTTGATTTATAGAAACCATTAATCCGAGTGCGATACATTTGGAGATTACTTCCCCAACGCCAACACCCATTACATTTGCAAGTTCCGATACAGACATAAACTGGTTTACACGAATTTTTCTCTCATCAATTCTTCTCTGTTCATCAAGAAGTTCCTGAGCTTCCAGTCGTTCTCTTCTTTTCCGTTTACGCATCGAAGCGCGGTTGGAAATTGACGACTCATCAGTATTTAACATAGTTTTTCTGATCGATTCCAAAACTTCTTTTTGATCGATCTCCAGTTTTTTTACTTTTGCCTTTTTCTTTACTGCTTCGGTTTCTTCTATTACCGACTCCCTTTTCTTTGATTTTGGTTTCTTTTTCTTTTTCTTCGATTTCTTTTTATCTTCTTCTTCAGAATCCGTTGTGGTTACCGGTTTAACTTCAGTTGGAGTTACAAGTGTAACACCTGATCTAAGTTCTTCTCTCGGCGGTTTTGGATCATCACCCCTGAATCGACCAAGAATTTTAAGTCCAATCGGTTTTCCAGTGCGGGATCAAGTTTTCGTGGTGTGTGTTGCGGTTGATCTTTGTCAACTGCTTCAACAGTGGTGGATTCTGAGGCTACGGGTTCATCCGGTTTAATCAAAGCTTCAATTTCTGCTGAAACTTTTTCCACGACGGGTTCAGTTACAACAGGAGTTGGTGGAGTCTCTTTTCTCTTAATCTCGGTAAATTCCTGCCTGGTCTCTCTTTGAACAGGTGGAACATACACTGGTGGAGCCGGTTTTTCAACAACCGGTTCTGGTATTACTTCTGTAACAACTGCCTCAACCTGCGGTGTAACCTCAGGTTCAATAACTTTTGGCTCGTCAATAATAACAGGTTGTGGGGTTGGTACCGGAATTTCCGCTACTTCCTCTTTTTGTTCTGTCTTTTCAGGCGTACCCGCGAGTTTTTTGTTAAATTCATCGAGCTTCTGATAATGTTTTTCAGCGCGTTCTATATCTTTCTTGAACTGAACACGAACATCCTCAAGCATTTCCGGCGAGAGTAGCGAGTTCATGGTCTTTACATCATATCCTTTTTTCTTTAGAAAATCGAATATTGCCTGTGCAGAGACATTGAACTGTGCCGCAAAATTATAAATTCGTATTTTTTGTTCTTTAGGTTCAGACATCTATTAGTAGTCCTATCTTTCTAATCCTGCATCCTGTTTTTCAGGATACCATAAATTCTATCAACCAGTTCTTCATCGTCCTCAAATATCTCGAGCAGTTTTTCTTTACCGGCTTTAAACACATCTGTTACATAGTCAAAACGATTGTTGATAAGCGTATCATAAACTTCAGCGCCAAGTTCAAGCTTGCACTCAAGAAGTTCTACACCTTCTTCGTAATCCTCTATGTTCTTTTCAATTCTGTGGAAATCGATGTTATATCCTGTAACCTGCATGGCAAGTCTGATATTAACACCATTTCTACCTACAATCATTGCCGCCTGCGATGAATCCGCATAAATAACAGCATTTCTTGCAACTTCATCAAGCTCTATCGACTTCAGTTTCCCGGGCATCAACGCTCTGGTAATCATCACTCTCGGATCATCGGAGAATGCAAATACATCGATATTCTCATTGGCGAGTTCCTTTATGATCGAGTGAATTCTAACACCCTTCATACCAACACATGCACCAACAGGATAAACCCTCTTGTGCATCGATTCAACAGCAACTTTTGCTCTCTCACCTGCTTTACGGGCAATTCTTCTTATCTCAATGATACCATCATAAACCTCGGGCACTTCTATTTCTAAAAGTCGTCTCAAAAGTTCGGGATCAGCTCTCGAGATAATAATCTCGGGTCCACTTTTCCCTCTTCTAACTTCTTTAACAATCGCACGGGTGGTGTTACCATTGTAATATCTTTCGTGAGGTATCTGTTCTTCTCTTGGAAGAATAAGTTCGTTTTTGTTATGATTTACAAGAATATCGTTTTTACGGATTTGATAGATATCTCCGATAACTATCTCTCCAACAAGTCTCTTATATTCATTCAGAATAAGTTCTTTTTCGATCTCGCGGATTCTTTGATTTAAACTCTGTTTGGCAAGATTGATAAGTCGTCTTCCAAATGTTGCGAGTTTTAACTGCTCAACATATTCTTCACCGACATCAAGCTCATCTTCATTGCCTTTAAGATTCACTTCATCAAGACTTATCTGTTTGTCAGGGTCTTCTACCACATCAACTATTTCTCTTACAAGAAATATCTCGATGTCACCCCGATCCATGTTAACAACCACGGAGTAATTCGCTTCCTCGCCATATTTTTTTCTGACAAGTAACCCAAAGATATCTTCAATTATTCCATGAAGCACATCTTTGTCAACTCCTTTTTCTCTTACCATCGCCGCAAACGATTCAACTATGTCTGCGTTCATCTATCTTCCTCCGCTAAAAGCTTACTTTAACCCTGGCAGTAACGATTTCCGCTATGCCAAGTGTTTTTGTTTCTTTGGTTAATTCAAATGTCAATTTATCTTCTTCAATCTGAAGCAGTTTTCCCTTAAACTTCTCCAGTTCATCTCCATTTTTAAACTCTATTTCGAACAGTCTTCCGATGTGTTTGTTATACTGCTGAAGGTAAATTAGAGGCCGGTTGACACCGGGAGATGAAACGTCAAACCTGAAAGGTCCGTCAAAAAGGTCTTCTTCTTCAATAATTTTGTTGATTTCTCTGCTAATTAAAGCACAATCATCTGCGGTAACGCCGGTCTCACTGTCGATAAACAGTTCGATTATCTTAACTTTCCCTTCACCCCTGATAACAAAGTCAATAAACAGCAATTGGTGCTGTTCTACCACTTTTAAACTGATCTCTTTTATTCTGCTAAGTGTATCACTCATAAATGCCTTCTAAAAAAAAACGCCCTTTGTCTGTAGGGCGAATAATTAGATTACAAATATACCATTTTTTAAACATTTTAACAAATATTCCTTTTTTTTGATGTTTTGTTTTTTCTCCTGTTTCAATATAGTTGTAGGTTATAAGTTAAATTATGATTATTATTTAGAACCTTTTATTTCTCTTTACACCGGATTAAAAATGAAGTTTCGTAATTTTAAGATTGGTACCCGTCTCGCAGTAGGATTTTCTATCATTATGATTCTAATCCTTTTCATTTTAATTTTTGCTCTTGACAATATTCGTACCCTTTCCGACCAAACTACCCGCCTCTATAAACATCCTTTTGCAGTCTCAAATGCTGTAAGAAAAATTGAAGCTGAGTCGGTGGCAATCCGCGAAAAATTGTACCTCATGATGGTTTATCCAACAAGGATCGACTCTCTATTAAAAGAGGTTGATTCCCTGGACCGACAGATTATTGGAGGATTTGACTTGTTAAAAGAGAGATTCCTTGGTAGCAAGGATGATGTTGAACATGTCAGAGTTGCCTTCGAGGCAGTGAGAAAATCAAGAAATGAAATTGTCGCTAATTTAACGAGCGGGCAAACAGAAAATGCTAAATTCCATATTCAAAACAGAACAGATGTTGTGGCGCGTTTTGATCGTGAATTGGATGATGTGATAAAATTTGCGACTAAAAGAGGAGAACTTTTTTATGAAGAAGCCGTCGAAATTGACAAAAAGACCGTTTCAAACACTTTAATAGCCTTTTTTGCTATTATTCTGATGAGTGGTCTTACCGGATTGTGGATCACAAGAAGTGTTAGAAATCCCCTGATAACAATAACCGGAGGGGTAGAAAAAATTGAATCGGGTGATTATTATTCAAAAATAAAGGTTGATTCCAAAGATGAGATTGGTACTCTTGCGGGTGCCATAAATAAAATGGCTTCATCTCTTGGTAATCTAAACAGAACTCTCAGCGAGAGGGATTGGATAAAAACCGGAATTAATGAACTCAACTTCGTTATGCGGGGTGAGTTGGATGTGAAGGAACTCGCAAATAATGTTGTTGAATTTTATATCCAATACTTCAAGGCAAATGTTGGAACATTTTATGTGATGAACTTTCAAGGCACCGGACTTAATCTTACCGGAGGATATGCAATTGGAAATGATGGATTAACCAAGAGATTCTACTCCCTAAAAGAGGGACTTGTTGGTGAGTGTGCCAGCTCAGGAAAATCAATTGTTCTTGAAGAACTTCCGGAGAATTATTTTTATATCTCATCATCAACGGGATCAACTTTACCTGCCAACATTGTTGTAACTCCAATATTCGAAGATAATAAAGTGATTGGTGTGATTGAACTTGGTACCTTCATCCCATTTTCGTCTTCACAACTCGAACTTCTTAAAGTGACTTCCGAAAGTATTGGAATTGCAATAGAATCTGCAAGATCTCGCTCTGCCCTTAAAGAACTCCTGAAACAAACACAGGAGATGGCGGAAGAATTACAGGTGCAGCAGGAAGAACTTTCATCATCAAATGAAAACCTTGAAGCACAACAAGAGGAATTAAGAGCAGTAAACGAGGAACTAGCAGAGCAATCTGAAAAATTGCAGAAATCGGAAACTCAACTTAAAGCACAGCAGGAGGAACTCCAGGTTACCAATGAAGAACTGGAAGAAAAAAATGATTCTCTTCAAAAACAAAAAGCCACTATTCAAAAGGCAAGAGAAGAACTTGAAATTCAAACTGAAGAACTTGCAATTGCGAGTAAATATAAATCAGAATTTCTGGCAAATATGTCTCATGAACTCAGAACCCCACTCAACAGCCTTTTGATACTCTCTAAAATGCTTGCGGATAACAAATATGGAAATCTTAATGCAGACCAGGTTGAATCGGCAGATGTTATTTACAGAAGTGGAACGGATCTGCTGCTCCTCATAAACGAAATCCTCGACTTGTCAAAAATTGAGGCGGGGAAAATGGATATTCATCCCCGCTCATTCAATTTGAGTCAACTTCATGAAAAACTTAAATCGGATTTTAAACATTCTGCTGAACTAAAAGGCATAGAACTTGAATTTGTTATCAAAGATAACACACCAGAATCGATTGAATCAGACCAGCAGAGAGTTGAGCAGATACTCAAAAACCTGATCTCAAATGCAATAAAATTTACAAGAGCCGGAAAAGTTTCTATTGAAACAGGAACTCCATCTGATGGTGTGGATTTGGTTCGAAGTGGATTAAGTAATACCGAAAGTATTTTTATCTCAGTAACAGATACAGGGATAGGGATACCGACAGAAAAACAAAAACTGATCTTTCAGGCATTTCAACAAGCTGATGGCAGTACCGCCAGAGAGTTTGGGGGAACAGGGCTTGGACTCTCTATTTCCAAAGAACTGGCGCATCTTCTTGGAGGTGAAATTCAAGTTCAAAGCGAACCCGGAATCGGTTCAACTTTTACATTGTTTCTGCCATTTGTCTGGGACGCGGATCATGGTAAAACTCCATTACTCGAAACCCTTGATCACTTGATTGAATCGCCAATTTTCCCCTTGACTGCCACTAAGCCCACGCAGCAACCCAAACCCCAATCGATTAACGACGACAGAAGTTTGATAAAGTCGGAGGATAAGACAATCCTGATTATTGAAGACGACAGCACTTTTGCCAAACTGCTATATAATGAATGTAAAGAAAAGAATTTTAAGGGACTCATTGCGCTTAACGGCGGAGACGGGCTCGAGTTAGCAAGGAAATATTTACCAACAGCCATTCTACTTGACCTTGGGCTGCCTGACATAAATGGGATTGAAGTGCTTGACTTCCTAAAATCTGACTCAAATACCCGTCATATCCCCGTACATATCGTTAGTGTAGAATCATCTTCAATAATTGCTTACAAGCATGGAGCTGTTGGATTTCTGACTAAACCAGCCAATCAGGAGGAGATTGAGGAGGCATTAACTCGTCTAGAAAATTTTTCCACTGAAAAAATTAAAAATCTTTTAATTATTGAGGATGATACCAACCTCAGACTTAGTATCTCAAAACTAATCGGCGGTCCGGATGTTAATATCAGAACAGTTGCCACCGGTATGGAAGCTCTCAATGAAGTGAGGAAAACTTCATTCGATTGTATCATCCTGGATATCGGGCTTCCTGATATGTCCGGCTTCCAACTCCTTAAATCGATCTCTGAAATTGGAGCAACTACTCCACCTGTTATTATATATACAGGGAGAGAACTTAGCAAACAGGAGGATGTTGAATTAAGAAATTATGCCGACTCAATCATTATTAAAGGTGTCAGGTCTGAAGAGAGACTCCTCGACGAGGCATCACTTTTCCTCCATCGCCTTGTTACCAAAATGCCTGAGAATAAAAGGAGGATGATAATTGATCTTCACGAAACTGATGATCTTTTTGTCAATAAAAAAATTCTGATTGTCGACGATGATATGCGAAATGTTTTTGCTTTGTCCAAAATTCTCTCTGAAAAAGGGATGAAACTATTCAAAGCGGAAGATGGCAAAAAAGCACTTGAGATAATTACTGCCCAACCTGATATGGACCTCGTTATCATGGATATCATGATGCCGGTTATGGATGGATATGAAACTATGCGACAAATTAGAAAGTTGGAACAATTTGACAAATTGCCAATAATAGCAGTTACTGCCAAAGCTATGAAAAAAGATTACGAAGCTTGTATTGCAGCCGGAGCAAGCGATTATCTCCCTAAACCGGTTGATACAAACCGTCTTCTTTCTGTTATGCGAGTATGGCTTTACAGATGATTCAATTTAACTTAACAAGATCATGATTTCACAGACTGAGATTGAGGAGATCGAGCTCCAACTTTTACTTGAAAGTGTTTATCTGCGATATGGCTACGACTTTCGCGATTATGCCCGCTCATCCCTGATGAGAAGGGCAAAGATTGTTGTTGCACTTTCAGGATTTAAAAACATTTCCGATCTCATTCCCAAGTTGCTGCACGACAAAACATATTTTCTAAATCTTGTGCACCACTTCTCGATAACAGTAACCGAGATGTTCCGTGATCCAAAAGTTTATTTAAAACTTAGAGAAACTGTTTTTCCACTCCTGGAGACACATCCATATATCAAAATCTGGCATGCCGGTTGTGCCACAGGTGAAGAAGTTTATTCCCTTGCAATTCTGTTGAAGGAAGCAGGAATTTATGACAAGTGTACAATTTTTGCGACAGATTTTAACGATTCTGCTCTCGAAGTAGCAAAAGCGGCAATTTACAGAATCGATAATATGAAACAATGCCTCACTTCTTATCAAAACGCCGGCGGAATGAACTCATTTTCTGAATATTACACTGCGGATTCAGATTCAATAGTTCTAAACAAGGAATTGAGGAAAAACATCACTTTCGCAAACCATAATCTGGTGCTTGACAAAGTTTTTGGCGAGATGCACCTGATTCTTTGCAGAAATGTCCTTATTTATTTTAACAAATCTCTCCAGAATAAAACTCTTGAACTCTTCAGAGAAAGTCTTGTTCCGGGAGGTTTTCTTTGTATTGGCACAAAAGAGTCGATCAATTTTACCTCAGTAGTCGGTGATTTTTCTGCCATTTCGGAAAAAGAAAGAATCTTCAGAAAAAAATATGGTGTGAGATGAATGATGGTAATTTAACAGTAATTTCTGTGGATGCCATTGTGCTTGGTGCATCAGCAGGCGGGTTGAAAACGATGATCAACCTCTTTTCAAAGTTGCCCGGTGATCTCCCTGTGCCAATTCTTGTTGTCCAACACACTCGCTCTGATGAAGAAAGCCTTTTGGCTGAACTGATCGGTGCGGAAACAGGCCTAAAAGTTATTGAGGCTGAAGACAAAATGGAGATAAAACCAGGTTGTATTTACATTGCACCCCCAAATTATCATCTCCTTGTTGAAGATAAAAATACTATCGCACTTTCAACAGAGGAAAAAGTAAATTATTCTCGACCATCCATAGATCTCTTGTTCGAGAGTGCAGTAAGAACTTATCTTTCAAACTTAGCGGGAATTATTCTTACAGGAGCAAACGATGACGGAGCAAAAGGGATTTCGATGAGCGCGCAGACGGGCGGAATTACAATAGCTCAATCTCCAGAATCCGCTGAATTTAAAACGATGCCTCAAGCAGCAATTGCAACGGGTAATGTAAAATTTGTATTGGATATCGACGAAATGGCAAAATTTATTAGCGACCTCTCATTTTTTAAGATTTCAATTTCAACGTAATTATTCTGAGGAATAGAAAATGCGCAAACAGAAAATATTGATTGTAGATGATATTGATGCAAATCTTATCTCCCTTGAAAAAGTACTCCTTGAACTTCAGGCAACAATCATTAGAGCAAGAAGTGGAAACGAAGCTCTAATAGCAATCCTTAATCACGATTTTGCAATGGCAATAGTTGATGTGCAAATGCCCGAAATGGATGGTTATGAACTAGTTGAGTTGATAAGAAGTGAAGCCAGGACAAAAGACCTGCCGGTTATTTTCCTTTCTGCTGTTTACTCTGACGAATACCATGTTTTTAAAGGTTATGAGTCGGGGGCGGTCGATTTTGTCACAAAACCTTACAATCCTTATTACCTTCTGAGCAAGGTTAAAGTATTCCTCGATATTGATCAACAAAAATTTAATCTTATCGAGACAATTGAACTTGAAAAATCCAGAAACTATCTGGAGAGTATTTTCCGCTCGATCAACGATTCATTAATTGTTCTCGACCTCGATGGCAATATTACAAAAGTGAACGAGACTGCCTGTTTTGTCCTTGGGTTCTCCGAAGACGAATTAATAGGGATGTCGGTACGCAATCTGTTTGAAGAAGATTTTTTATCTGTCTGGATCGAAAATTTGGGTGCCTCTGATAACACTACTTTCCCAAAAACTGAAGCCAGGATGAAAAAGAAAAGTGGCAAAAGTTTTCCTGTTTTGGCGTCAGGTTCACTCTTCAGAAATATTGAAGGTGAAATTATGGGCTCCTTAATGGTACTCATTGATATTTCGGACCGAATTGCCCATGAAGAGGCTATTTTGGCTGCCAAGAAAGAGCTGAGGAATCGAGCAGGCTGAAATCCAATTTTCTCGCTAATATGAGCCATGAACTCCGAACCCCTTTAATGGGGATAGTGGGATATGCCGATCTGCTTAAAGATGAAAAGTTAACCGATGAACAAAGTGGACTTGTTGACAGTATCTATTCTTCGAGCAAAAGATTAAGTCACACTCTAAATTCGATTCTTGATTTCTCAAAAATTGAGAGTAATGCATCACTTGTTGATCTTAAACCTGCAAATCTTGAAAAGATTTTAATAAAGGTTATCGAATTCTACAAAGAATTGGCGGAAGAAAAGAATCTGGAATTTACATTCGTCTCAAATTGTCAAAATCCTTTTGCGTTGATTAGCGAAAAGCTGTTTGAGGAAATAATAAACCACCTTCTCGACAATGCCATTAAATTCACAGTCAGAGGTTCAATTAAACTTGAAATTTCGAACGGGATTTCAGAGTCAGGCGAGGTTGTAACAGTTTCTCTTCTTGATACCGGTCTTGGAATCATGGAAAAAGACCTGGATATTATCTGGAATGAGTTCAGGCAGGCAAGTGAAGGAATGAACAGAAAATTTCAAGGATCAGGACTTGGACTTACTCTATCGAAAAAATTTACTACCCTTATGAACGGACAAATTTTCGCCAAAAGTTCATTTTGTAAAGGTTCAGTTTTTACGGTTCAGTTCCCCATATCCAATCCGGTTCGTGCGTTAGAAATCAAACCGTATTCTAATATTATAAAGACGTCTGCAACTCATTCTCAAAGGGAGCTCCCCCACCTCCTCTATGTTGAAGATGAACCAATGAATCAACAGCTTATTTCTCTGTTTCTTAGAAATATTTGTAAAACAGATGTGGCTTCCACAGGAGAAGCCGCTATTGAAATGTGCCAAAAGACCCGGTATGATGGCTTTTTGATGGATGTAAACCTGGGGCCCGGTATGAATGGTGTTGAAGTTACCCAGGGATTAAGAAAAATGAGCGAATATGCAGAAGTGCCGATAATTGCGGTTACAGCTCTTGCTCTCAGTGGTGACAAGGAATCACTTCTGAAGCAGGGATGCTCACACGATCTGGCAAAACCGTTCAAAAAAAGCGATCTCGTTGGAATGATCAAATCGATATTTATTACAACAATTTAGTTATTCTGAACTCAGCCATTTTGTTTTTTATCCGTTTGGTTAACTCAAATGTATATTCATCATGAGCAACCAAGTCACCCGGGTTCAGGATTTTTCCCGTTACATCTGAAATAAATCCCGCAAGTGTGCTGTATTCGTCAGATTCAGGTAGTTCTGCGTCAAATTGATCATTAAAATCGACAATACTCATATTCCCCAAAACCATAAAAGAGCCATCTGCAAGCCCTGTTACCTCAGCCGGTTCCCCTTCGGTTTGATATGTTATATCTCCAACAATTTCTGAAAGAATATCTTCCAACTTAATAATTCCTTCGGTACCCCCATATTCATCGGCAACTATTGCAGCTCTAATTCCTTTAAGTTGCATCTCTTTCAATAATTCTGAAATATACTTTGTTTCGGGTACAAAATGGGGTGGGCGTATTGCACGGCTAATCTCATAATCATTGTTTACAATGTAATGACGCATCAATTCTTTTACATTTACGATCCCGGTTATATTATCGAGTGATTCTTCAAATATCGGAACTGAATTGTAGCCGGTCCTGATTATTGATTTAAAATCAGCCTCGGAATCCCCCGAAAGCTCTACGGCTGCCATCTCGGTTCTCGGTATCATAACATCATAGGCGGTGAGATCATTAAATTCGAGCACATTTTCAAGAATCTCATGCTCCTCCTCATCAAGTTCTCCCCTCTCAAGTCCGGCATCTATCATTCTTTTTATATGCTCTTCCGATACAAGTGTAACCGAATAATTGGGCACTGCATCAAACGGTTTTAAGATAATTCCCGCAAGTTTTTTTAGCGAGCTCGTAAAAATCTTTGAAGTGATTTCAAGAAATAACAATATAAAATAAACAAGAGGCCGAGCGGTCGAAATATTTTTTCTCCAATTCCACGCGGAATATAGATCGAAAACAGCCAAAACAAGGAAGCAACCGGCAAAGCGGATAACAATACAGGAAGCCACCAACCGATACCATTTAAACTCACTCCCAAATCGTGTAGATAATCAAAAATGAAGCTTTCAATTATTATCAGGCCTGTAAAAAAGATTGCATATCTCACTAGCTCTGCAGTCTCATAAATTAAGTCAGAAGACTCTTTAAAACGATCGATCCTCCCCGTGTTTACCTCATCTTCTTCGGCATAGTCATCCCCCGGATTTGCAAGAAGGACTGTCTCAGCAAGGGTTATCAAGGCACTTAATGTGAACACCAGCAAAA
This sequence comes from Ignavibacteriales bacterium, assembly GCA_016714125.1. Lineage (GTDB taxonomy): Bacteria > Bacteroidota > Ignavibacteria > Ignavibacteriales > Ignavibacteriaceae > UTCHB3. The sequence continues at coordinate 493,523 of JADJNX010000002.1, forward strand.
TCGATACAATAATTGAGATCATTTTTTCGTTTATAATTGACTTAATGATAAATGCAATTTATAAATAAAAAGTTTAATATAGCTCAAAAAGTCACGAAATCACAGAGTCACCTGTCACGAAATTACGGCACTTCGCTACTCTGCTACTTCGATACTCTGTGACTTAGTGACTTTAAAAATGCAGTCCCAATGTCAATCCCAGGCTAAAATTTCCAAATGATTTACCTCCCTCCCCGGGTAAATTCGAAGGCAGGGTCTTCTCAGGAATGTAAATATAGTCGCCCGTTAAGGCTACTGATACCTTTGAAGAAGGGGAATACCGTAATTCCAGAGCGGCAAAAGCACTCAAAACAGTTTTTCAAGTCTGCTGAATTCAAATGTTGAAGTTGAGGTAAATAAAACAGGATCATAGATATTCAATGATTTTGAGATTGTATAGTCGATTGTGGCAAATCCGGCCCCAACACCTGCTTTCACCGAAACGGGTACCCTCCTTTAGATAACACAAGCGGATCATAGAAGCCAGTGGCATAATAGCCATAAACCTTATTGTCCATCTCTTCTGTACTATAATTATTGAGTAAACTGTATTGATATCTGAGATTTGGCTCAGCAACTGAATAAACTGTTATACCGGCTTCCAGGCGAGGATTCAGGTTATAAGTTAACCGGATACTCCTGAAAACATTTAACATAACAACATCATAATTGTAGTAGTTACCCGATGCCTGTCTGGCACCGGGATCAATTCGTGAATAGACTTTTGAGATTTCATAATAAAAATTGATCCTCTTCTCAATCGTTGTTTGAAGAATATCCCTTCTCATTTTTAGGACCTCCGAAGGATTATCAAGATCATATTCCATCTCTTTCTCATTGCCGGCCCTGTCGAGCCCGAGGCCAATCAAACCACCGGCAACTGCACCAAGTGAGCTCAAGACAATATGATTCCACAAACCTTCTGACTGGATGAATCTATCCGCCTGAAAATCCTGTTTCCGGAGAAGTATCTGAATAAAAAAGCCCCTGCAATCCCAAAACTCAACATATTATCACTGCTCCGAACCTGAGATTCCATCTTGAAAAATTTTATCGAACTCAGTGCAAGCATTGTCACTTTGGAGTTTATTAACAATCGCAACGAATCTCCTTCAAGGTCAAGAAATAACGCTCTCGACATTACTCCCTGTTTGTCAACTATCATTACAGGATCGAATGCAAACTTGTTTTTGTATTCACTATACTCTTTCTCCTTTTGTGCAATTATGACAGTAGAAAAAATGATCAGAAGATAGATTACTTTTTTTATTTTGGCTATTGGTTCGAGTGGAAAACCAACCACCGGTTTAATTTTCATTTTGCAGCATTTTGCATCCATAGCCGATATCTTTCATTTGAGAATTTGATTATCTCACCGGGTGTCCCGACTAACTTAAAAATTGTTGCCATCTCCGAATCTTTATCAGTTGGAGGCATGTGAATTTTATACCACCCTTTTGTTTTCATAAAGATCGTTCTCTTCATCCCTTCTTTTACGGGTTGAGCCTTGTATGTCGCAAAAACCCAGTCACCGGTGGTTGGCATATCGTAATAGTTTTCGTCACTGTAGGAGATTTTTTCAGAAATGTCCTTCCCGTTGTGGTCAATGGTTTTGGACACTTTAATTTCTTCACCAAACGCCTGTTGAGGTTCATCATAATACAACGTAAAATTATCGAGGGTCCAGAATCCCACTGCGGGATTCACTTCAAACTCAACCATCTCACCCTTGATTTCTGAAAGATCCAGTTCCACCACTCTGTTCTCCGTTTTGAAAGGACCACCGCCTTGAAGAACAGCCTGAGTTTTAAATTCACCATTAATTTTCATTTTCAATTCCAAATCATACAACTCTTCCCGCCTTAAAAAATCCATTGTAAAATTATAATATTCCCCTTTTTTGTCGAGATTAACATAATGCTCTTCCAGGTTTTTCCCTTGAAGCTCCAACATCTCCGAGAGCATTGTTGAGCCCCAATGTGTTGTGCCAACATTATAAACTAAAGTGGCTTTTTTTGCCCCTTTTTTCATTTTAAAGCCAAATTTTATTTTATGTTTTGTCCTGTTTTGATCATGGAATGGCATATTGGTCTGCCAGGCCACAAGGTCATTATCAACCAAAAAAGGTTTGATATCTCTCCCCTCTTCATCAGTTGCATATTCTACTTTTGCTCCTTGAGACAGAGCAAAAATTGAACCGTCATTATTCATCGTTCCCGTGGTATTTTGTGCATGATCCACACCAAAACACCTCATTTCATCGATATATTCAGTTTCATACACCTCATTCGTTATCTTTAATTTATACTCACCATCTATTTCTTTAAGACTTTTTAATTTATTGTAATCAGTTCTCTCAAAAGCTTTAGATACTGCACCTCCAAGAGGTTCTGCATCAAATACATATTTTTCCCCGTCAAAAGAATAGATGAAGGGGCACGACTTTTTTGATGCAAGAGCTATGAGCATTGCGACCACAAGAGAACCGACAAGAACACCAATGGTTGCCGCAAAAGACATTACCATATCAACCTTATCGACCACTAAGTAAAGCGCATCATCAGCTCTAATTTCAGTATATTTGTCGGAATCTGTCACTCCTCTGATCAGCAGGTGATCGGGGTGATATCTACCTCCGTTTTCATTGAAGTCGATTTTCGTGGCGTTTTTAAGCAACAATCCGGTAAATGTGGTTGTTGGATTGACAATGAGTGCGTCAACTGTAAGAATTTCAGGCGGGTTAAATTTGTAAGCTTCTTTTATTTCGTCGAGAGGAGAAAAACAATTGCTCCCTCTTTTGTTATGCCCGTAATTCCTGAAACCCTGTGTACAACACTGGCACCATTTTTCTTGAACGAATGGACATTCCCATCAGGCATAACAACGAGGTGGATTTTGTGTCCTTCCCTCAAGTTTAATGATATTAAACTCTTTATCATCGGAGTAAACAACACAGCCAAGAAAATATTGGGTTGTTGCAACGATCAGAAGTGAAATTAATATCTTGCGTATCATTAAAGGTACCAATCAATTTTATAGAAAAAATTATTAAACTCTTAGGTAAACATCGTAATAATTTTTGTTTTAATTAACGCCGTTTTTATTCTCCAAAATTCGATCCACCTTCCCTGTTATTTGCTTTTGGCTGAGATATGTTATAATTTTAGGTTCGTCTTTTCTATAAAGACCAAATCGTAACACAATCGGGGGAATGAATATTTATTGGCGACCATTTGCCTCATTTGATCCTGTTTTAAGGTTTTCTGAGTTAAAGTAGCGGAATATTTTACCAACTTGATATTTTTGAAAGAAAACAAGAAATGTCGGAGAGCGATTTAACAAAAGAACTTAATGAACTTAAAGAAAAATATAACCTTCTTCTGGAGGAAAACGAAAAAATCGTTGCGGTTCACCGGAAGGAGTTGATGGAACATAGAAAAGATTCAACTCTTTTAAGAGAACTGGGTGGGTTTACTAAAATAGGCGCCTGGGAGCTTGACACTAAAACGCGAGAAGTTTATTGGACAGATGAAGTAAAAATCATCCATGATGTTGAAAAACTATGTACCAACACTAGAGGAATCCCTTCAATTTTACACCCCGGATTCTCGTGTAAGCTTCAGGCAGCACTCGATAATTCTGAGAAAACGGAGAGGTTTTTGATCTTGAAATGGAAATTGTTAGCGCCAAAGGGGATAACCAAGCAGGTTCGGACAATCGGAAGAATTGACAATGAAGTTGGTATTATTTATGGCACTTTCCAGGATATAACCGAGCTGAAATTGATTCACGATACTCAGCTCTTTTTAATAAATAGTAACTATTTAGGAGACAGAGAGACCTTCTTTAAATCCTTGGCTCGATTTCTTTCCAAAAACCTCAATATGGAATTTGTCTGCATCGACAGATTGACAGGTGGAAACCTTTCTGCAGAAACTTTAGCCATGTATTATCAAGGTAAATTTGATGATAATATCGAATATACTTTAAAAGAAACACCCTGTGGACAAGTGGTTGGTAAAAATATTTGTTATTTCCCAAAAAATGTGAGAAGTCTTTTCCCTTACGACCAGGCTTTGCAGGATATGAATGCTGAGAGTTATGTTGGTACAACTTTATGGAGTTCCGAGGGAAATCCGATTGGGTTAATCGCTGTTATTGGAAAAAACCTTTAAAAGATCATCATCCTGGTTGAAACAATACTGAACATGGTCTCGAGTCGTGCCGCAAGTGAATTGGAGAAGTGAAGCTGAATATCTACTCAAACAGCGACAGGAAGAACTGGAAAAGCAGATAGCAATCAAAAATAAATTCTTTTCGATTATAGCACACGATCTCCGAAGCCCCTTTCATGCTTTTTTAAATCTCACTGAGATAATGGCTTATGATGGGGATGATCTGAAAGTAATGGAATTTAAAAAAGTTGAGCAAAGAACTTAATGACAGTGCGAAAAATTTGTTCAATTTGTTAAATAACCTTTTGGATTGGGCTGGAATACAACAAGGAACAATACCATTCCAGGAAGAGAAAATTGCCCTGACAGACCTGATTGAACAGGATTTGGATTTGATGAAAGAACGGATGAGCAAAAGCAAATTAAATTAACTAGACTCATCTAAATAATTAATTGTCGTAGTTGCTGATAAAAATATGCTCAATTCAATAATAATAAATCTGCTCTCAAATGCAATAAAATTCAGCCATAGAGGGGGAAAGATCGAGATCAAAACCGAATTGGTTGAGGCTGATATCGTAAAAGTAATCGTAAAAGATGATGGCATTGGCATTCCTGAAAAAATGTTGCCAAATCTTTTTAAGGTTAATGAAAAAGTAGGCAGAAAAGGGACTGAGGGAGAACGCAGCGGGCTTGGGGCTTCTACTCTGTAAAGAATTTGTGGAGAAACACAACGGATCTATGGGGTGGAAAGTCATGCCGGGGAAGGAAGCACCTTCTATTTCACCCTTAAAAATGCCCGAATAAGCTAACAAAATTTTATTGGATTATTGCATTAAAAAAAAAGGCTCCGAAAAGATAAATTTCCGGAGCCAAAATACTATCGCATTTTTGCATTACTCCATTATTGCATTAACTACACCCGCTTGTTGATCCACAAGTCATACATTTAAGGCATGTGCCGTTTCTAACCATCGTCATACTGTTACACTCGGTGCAAATGTCACCTGTATAACCTTTTTCGATAGCTCTCTGGACCTGCTGTTTAATCACATTGGACTGTTTATTCAAAAACTTTGAAGTTGTATCCCTTGTGTCCACACCAACTAATTTTGAATTGTAGTTCGAAGAATCCTTAGGCCCAACTTCAACGACATTTTCACTGATAAGTTCTTCACTCTCGAAATCTTCATTTACCTTGCTCACCTTGGTTGAGGAAAGAAGATCATCAGCGCTGACATGTGCAAGATCATACCTGTTAAGGTAAGTTACTGCAAGCTCACGGAAGATGTAATCAATAACTGAAGTTGAGAATTTGATTCTCTGGTTGCCTGTTACAACTCCCGATGGATCAAATCTTGTGAAGACAAATGCGTCAACAAACTCTTCGAGTGGAACACCATGCTGAAGTCCAAGTGAAATCGAAATCGCAAAACTGTTTAACAGACTTCTAACAGTTGCTCCCTCGCGGTGCATATCGATGAAAATCTCACCTATCTGGCCGTTGTCATACTCACCTGTTCTTATGTAAAGCGATTGCCCGTTTATTTTTGCCTTCTGGGTATATCCCTTGCGACGATCGGGAAGTCTTCTTCTCTTGGCAATATATCGGTGGATAATTCTTTCGGCAACTTTAACAATATTATTCTCTTCCTGAGATTCAAATATTTCCTGAATGTAGTCGTCTATCAAGGAATTTAACGGTTGTGAAAGTTTTGAACCGTCTCTGTAGAGCGCATTTGCTTTAAGACAGAGATTCCATGACTGCATATAAGCATCTTTTACATCATCAATGGTAGAATGATACGGAAGATTAATTGTTTTAGAGATGGCGCCCGAAATGAAAGGCTGGGCTGCGGCCATCATTTTTATATGTGCCATTGCTTTCAGGAATCTTGTTCCCTTTTTGCCACATTTATTGGCAGTGTCGAACACAGGATAGTGTTCAAATTTCAGATAAGGCGACCCTTCAATGGTCATCGTTCCACACACATAATCGTTGGCGGATGATATTTCCTGCCTCGAGAAACCAAGTGTCCTGAGAAGGTTAAAATCGATCGAATCCATATCTTCTTCAGAAATTCCAAGGGTATTTTTCAGGAAATCAACACCAAGTGAATATTTGTTGAAGGCAAAGGTAATGTCGAATACTGACGGAAGTTGCTGTTCAACCATAGCCAGAGTTGCATCTGTGAAACCTTTGGATTTCAAAGATTCAGCGTTAATGTAAGGACAACCTGAAAGAGATCCTGCACCAACTGCATATTGGATTATTTCATCAATTTGATGTTGATTGTAACCAAATTTCTTTAGTGCGGGTGGAACTGATTGATTTATAATTTTGAAGTAACCACCACCGGCAAGTTTTTTGAATTTCACGAGAGCAAAATCCGGCTCGACACCTGTTGTATCACAATCCATCAACATTCCGATAGTGCCTGTGGGTGCAATTACTGTCACCTGAGCGTTGCGGAAGCCATGTTTGGTTCCAAGTTCAAGGGCTCTGTCTGCATCCTCTCTTGCTGCTTCCAGGAGATCAGAAGGGCATTTTGTTGGGTCGATACCCACTGGTGTAATTGTTAATCCTTCATACTCTTCAACAGGTACATTAAATGCAGCCCGTCTATGATTCCTGATCACTCTAAGCATGTGCTCTTTGTTCTGTTCGTATTTCGCGAATGTTCCAAATTGTTTCGCCATTTCGGCGCTTGTAGCATAAGAAGAAAAATGCATAATCGCGGTTAATGCACCTGTAATTGCTACAGCTTCATCACTGTCGTAAGCTATTCCCTGTTGCATGAGAAGTGCCCCAAGGTTGGCATATCCAAGTCCCAGAGTTCTGTAATCATAACTGAGCAAGGCAATTTCCCTGCTTGGGAACTGAGCCATTAAAACACTCGTTTCAAGTGTCATGGTCCAAAGTCTTGTAGCATGGCGGAAAGCTTTTATATTAAATTTTCCCGTTTCTGCAGTAAAAAATTTAAGAAGATTGAACGATGCGAGGTTACATGCTGTATCATCGAGAAACATATATTCACTACAAGGATTTGAAGCATTAATTTCACCACCTTCAGGGCATGTGTGCCACTCGTTGATAGTTGAGTGAAATTGGATTCCCGGATCTGCACAGTTCCAGGCAGCGAATGAGATATCTTCCCAAAGTTCGCGAGCTTTTAAGGTTTTTGAAGGTTTTGGTTTCCTTCCCTCTTTTTTAGCTTTTTTCTTCTCAATTCTCCAGTAAAGATTCCATCCACTATCCTCTATCACCGCGTTCATGAACTCATTGGTTACACGAATCGAGTTGTTTGAATTTTGTCCGGAAACTGTTGAATACGCCTCGGAATTCCAGTCAGTATCGTAAATCGGAAATTCTATCGATTTGTATCCGAGTTTTGCGAGTTGAATAACTCTTTCGATATAGTTGTTGGGAATCAAAGCCTTCTTGGCTTCAATAACAGCTTTTTGCAGTTTGATATTCAGTTTTGGGTTAAACCTGTCGTTTTCAGGATGTTCTGCATAACAGGCTTTCATAATATTGTTGAGGTGAAGATTGTTAAGCTTTGAACCTGTAACCAAAGAAGCAACCTTTTGCTCTTCAATCACTTTCCAGTTAACAAATTCTTCAATGTCAGGGTGATCGAGATCGAGACATACCATCTTGGCTGCTCTACGGGTGGTTCCACCCGATTTAATTGCCCCTGCTGATCTGTCACCTATCTTCAAAAATGACATCAGTCCTGATGACCGTCCGCCACCGCTAAGTGGTTCTTCTGATCCGCGGATTTGACTAAAATTGGTTCCTGTTCCCGATCCATATTTGAATAAACGGGCTTCACGCACCCAAAGATCCATAATCCCACCTTCATTCACCAGATCATCATTAATCGACTGTATGAAGCAGGCATGTGGCTGCGGATGGGTGTATGCATCATCGGAGGCTACAAGCTCCCCTGTCTGAAAATCTACATAATAATGGCCCTGTGAAGGTCCTGAAATTCCGTACGCCCAGTTTAATCCGGTGTTAAACCACTGTGGAGAGTTTGGTGCTGCCATCTGATTGGCAAGCATATAAAACATCTCATCATAGTACGCTTTTGCATCCTCTTCACCGTTAAAATATCCACCCCTCCAGGCCCAATATGCCCAGTTGCCCGCGAGGCGATGAAATACCTGACGACTATCAGTTTCGGAGGTAAATCTTTCGTTTATGGGCAGTTTTTCAAGGTTTTCGGTGTCAGGAACAGATGGTTGAAGCCATTCCGGAACTCCCGGTTCTTCACTCTTTTTGAGTAGTTTGGGTATTCCCGCTTTTCTGAAATATTTCTGTGCAAGAATATCAACGGCCACCTGTGACCACCCCGAAGGGACAAGAATATTATGCATGGAAAAGATGGTTTTGCCGTCCGGATTTCGAATCTCGGAGTTGCGGGGGATATACTCAATTGACTTTTGAGCGTCGGGCTCGTTTTTCGTAAAGAGTCGCGATATCTTCATATTGGAAAGGCTACCTCTAAATTGGCAATTGCCAATTATTTAAAATTTCAAAATACTAGATGGATAGTTTAGACTATTCATTAAAGAACTATTGTTAAAGTGCCGTCAGTTGCAGAGCAAACCAGGCGGAAGGAAATTTTTTTTTGTCAGCCGACAAATTTTGTGTCCGAAAATTAACTCTCTCTGAGCAGTTACGCAAATTAAATTTTTCACTCTTGACAATAGAGCGTGAAATCGAAATATTTTTTTTTGGCCACTCCATTTACCGATCTCTTTTTACCGTTTACCGATTAGTCTTAGGAGACTCCCCGCCAAATCACTATAATTCCGCCAGAGATTTTCAATTATTCCACACTTAATAAACGAGGCAGACATGGCAAAGGTTCAATCTCAAACAGCAAGAATTCTGATCGGAGTTGGTCTGATCCTGCTTGGTGTTCTCTACTTCCTTAAAGAAGTTGATATCATTGGCGAGCAGCTTAATCATGTAATTTTTTCACTCCCAACCGTTGTCCTGGTAATTGGTATTATCCTCTTTGTTAACTCACGGAGAAAATCCCTCGCTTACCTGCTAATGGCTCTGGGTTCTGTTGGTATGGTCATAAAATCTTTTAGTCTCGACTATTCCGATTTTATCGTCCCTGTCATTTTACTTTCACTTGGGTTCTATATAATCTACAGACATGTTGAAAAACAACGGGAAGTGGAACTCGGTGGTGATTCCGACACCTTAAGAAATCAATACAGGTCTGAATATGACGTACTGGAAGAAGTTTCAGTATTTGGCGGCAATAAAAAAATAATAAACAGCAAAAATTTCCGCGGCGGAAATATAACCATTATTTTTGGTGGTTCCGAGATATTTTTGCGCGACTGCGAACTCTCTGATGGTGAAAATGTACTTGATCTTTTTGTCATCTTTGGTGGTTGCGATCTTACAGTTCCAAGCAACTGGAATGTAAAAATAGATGTAGTATCTCTTTTTGGCGGTTTTTCAAGCAAAAGATATAACTACTCCAAATCTGATGATGTTGATGAAAACAAAACTCTTGTCATCAAAGGGCTTGTCCTCTTTGGCGGCGGTGAAATGAAGGTGTTTTAATTCGGGGTGGTTGAACAATCCCCAGAATATCCATGCTCATTGGGTGTTCTGTTTTCATGGGGTTGAAACCACTATGCTATTGGTTTAAATTTTCTATTTGACCCTAACCTCCGGCGAGTAATCTCCGGAGGTTTTTTTGTTTACTCTTATCCTTATAAAACAGGATGTTATATATTACTTATGTAAAAAAAGGAAAATTCAGAATGTCCACTGATATCCAAAATCTGCCTTGGAGATCGATTTGATAGACCATATTAATCGTGTCTATAAAGTCATTTACACAAAAGACAAATGACAAAAAAAGCCATCAACATTATTATTCTTCTTAGCACACTCGTTGGGGTGTCGACAATCTATTTCCACTATTCTGCCGGGCTGACAGTTTACCAGGCAATAATCGATTCAACAATTTCCACGATGCTGCTCACCGGCTTTTCAACAGGACTTCTGCAACTTTATCGCTTTGTACATTTTGAACTCGATGGACTCCTTAAATTTATCGTCATTCACCTCATGGCGGGTATAATTGTCTCGATATTCTGGGTTAATGCCACTCAACTTGTTTTAGTTCAGGTGTTCATCGATGACCCCGTGTACCAGAATTTCTTTAAAACCAATCTTGTCACCAGATTCTTTTTTGGTCTGATTCTCTATTTTACTTTTACCGCTTTCATCTACCTGATCCAGGCATATTTTAAAAATATTGAAAGTATCAAAAATGAAGAATCTCTTAAAAGACAACTTCTTGAAGCTGAACTTAATGTCCTAAAACTACAGGTTAACCCCCATTTCATTTTTAATACACTAAACTCGATATCTTCTCTGACTCAGATCGATCCAACACTCTCCACAGTGATGACCGAAAAACTTGCCAAATTCATACGCATATCACTGGAAAACAAAGAACTGACACTGATCCCCCTCTGTGATGAAATTGAAAATATAAAACGATATCTCGATATCGAACAAGTGAGATTTGAAGAAAAGATGGAAGTGGTTTTTTCAATTGAGGAAGAAACAAAACATATTAAAGTTCCTTCTTTCATTATTATACCCGTGATAGAGAACGCCATAAAACATGGTGTGCAACCGGCTATGAATGAGGTAATAATCACTATTTCAACTTCCCTCGAACGTGAATATCTTCAGATTGCTGTAACTAACACACTTGAAAATGGTAATCCAAAAAATCCGATTGGTCTTGGTGTTGGGATCAATAATGTGAAAGAGCGACTTAAACTCCACTATGACAAATCAGCGACTGTTTCGATAAGGAATTATGACAATCTCTTTTCCTTAAGTCTGGTTATTCCTTTGGAGAGGGAATGAAAATAAGAGCCTTAATTGTGGACGATGAGCCTCTCGCAAGGAGACTTATAAATAAATATTGTGAAGACAGTGGAATGGTTGAAGTGGTGGGTCAAGCTGTAAACGGATTGGATGCATTGCAGAAAATTAGTGACCTTGAGCCCGAACTTATTTTTCTCGATATTCAAATGCCGGGGGTGACAGGCCTGGGGATGCTCGAGATGATTGATGAACCCCCTCTTATAATTTTTGTTACTGCATACGACGAATATGCAGTGAAGGCTTTTGAAAAAAATGCGATTGACTACCTGCTTAAGCCGGTTGAATATGAAAGATTTGTTGCAGCAATTCATCGTGCTCACGAGCGCCAATCTTCGAAGGAACTCACCAAAGAGTATTCTTTAATGATCGAAAATCTGAGAAAAGGAACCTCACCCTGGATCGACAATATCCCCGTAAAAGTTAAAGGTGATATAGTGATACTTAAAGTTGATGAGATTTCATATTTTGAAGCGTTGGATGACTATGTGGTGATCAGAGTTGGAACCAAAAAATTATTAAAAAAACAGACTTTAAAAATCTTGAGAAGAAACTTAACCCCAACAAATTTATCAGAATTCACAGGTCGTATATTATCAATGTTAAATCACTCCATAAAGTGATCAATGAAGAGGGGGAAACTACGGAGTACTACTCGAGGACGGAACAGTTTTGCCGGTTAGCAGATCGGGATACCAGAAACTTAAAGACTTCATTGGTTGAAATGAAATTCAACTCAAATATTCAAATTCAATTTACTTAGGTCGATCTCCCCTACAATCGGTTTGTATCGTTCATCTCTGAAACCACGATTTGAAACCTTCAAATAGAGCTCCTTTTTGGATTTGAAGTCTGACAAATAAAAGATTTTAACCATCTCCCGGTTCAGAGCCGCCCAGTTTAATATTATTCGCATCCTTTCATAATCTTCATCTGTCGGAAAATTATCTAACCGGTCATTCCCATCAAAATAGTCATCCAGCGTGTCCTCAAAATTGTCGTGAAAACTGTCAGGAAAATTTTTGATACACACTTTCCCCCTGATCAGGAGGAAATAATCACAACTGCCGCTGCTTCCCGAAACTGAAAACAGAACGCATGCTTTGTTGACCGGCTCTTTAAGAAGTGAAGACCTGTGAACTTGCGACAAAACAAGGTCAACTGTTTTTTTAATCTCGGCAGCTTGCTCAAATTTTAGAGCCGCAGAATAATCACTCATCCTTTTAATCAATGAGGATAAAAGTTCACTCTTCTCCCCTGCCATAAAACCGTAAAACTTTCCAAGCTCAAGATTATATTCATCATCGGGTTCTCTTTCACATGGTGCAAGACACCGGTCGATTGTCGCCATAAAACAGGCTTTGCCCTTGGCAAATTCTTTGTTGTTACAGTTCCTGATCTTAAACGATTTCTCTGCAATCTCTACCACTTCTTCCGCTTTTTTCCTGGAAATAAAAAGTCCAAAATAGTCGTTACCATCAAGATCAAAATGATTTACCAGTTCAAGCGAAGGATAACGATCAGCCATCCCAACTTTGACAAAATATTTGTTGCCATAATTTTTTAGCTGAATATTGTGTTTGGGATTGGTCAACTTGATCAGAACAGCTTCTTTCACCAGTGCCATAACCTCGGTTGAGGTACTTTCGTACCTGAGTTTTGTGGCATTCCACAAAATCAGTTTGCTCTTCCCTGCTGAATTTTCCGTCAGATGTGAAAAAAGTCTTTTGCGAAGTGATTTCGATTTCCCGATATAAATTATATTCCCGATTGCATCAAGGAAATAGTAGTTCCCCGGAAGATCAGGAATTGCCGGAATCTCAAACCCCGTCTGTGCCAGTGTCTGTGGAAACTTTTTTGAAATGTCTTTGGGAGGGATATATTGAAAGCCAAGAATATCCTTCAACATTGAAAGGGCAAACTCTTTTTGTAATTTTCTCTTTAACCTTCACAAAAATATGTGCGGTAGCAAGTGCATCAGAGTAAGCTCTGTGATTAGTGCCCGCCTCAACCCCAAGATAATCTCTGACCATCTCGAGTCTTTTTGATTTTAGCTGAGGGAAAAGCCTTTTTGCAGCCCTGAGAGTACAAAAAGTGACCGGTTTAAATTCCTCGTATCCCGCATTCACAAATTCATTTGCAAGAAATTTTACATCAAACTGGATGTTGTGTCCCACGATAATGCTATCCTGAAGGAAATCCATCAATTTGGAAGCCATCGTATTAAAAACGGGAGCATCGATTAAATCTTCATCTTTGATACCAGTTAACATCGTGATGAATGGATCAAGCCTGCGGTGTGGATTAAAAAAACTGCTAAAACTGTCAACTATCTCACCGCGAACAACACGGAATCCGGCGAATTCAATTATCCGCTCATGTTGAGCATTCATTCCCGTGGTCTCCACATCCAACACCGTGAATGGGACATCATCCATATCATTATGAAAAAGCATTTCGAGGTTCAAGAGAGGTTGGGCTTAAATTTCTTGCAAAAAAAATAATTAACTGCACAAATTTACATCAACAACCCCTTTTTGACATCAATTAATCGACTGTATAATATTATTTTTATAAATCATTTTTTTCGGAGATCTTATGAAATTTAAGCCTGTTGTTTTTCTTGCACTTCTCAGTTTTGTGCTGACTTTGTCTTGTACCACAAACAACCCGGTTTCCTCAAATTTTTCTTATGAACCAACAAAACCCTATGCAGGAGAAGAAATTACCGTTTCTTTTGATGCCGCAGGGAGTCAGGTTGCAAAAGAAGCAAAACTTATGCTGCTCGTTTTTGAACATACCTCTAAAGAGCCTGTTGCAAAAGAAATTGTAATGACCAAAGATGGTAATTCCTATAAAGCCAAATTTAAAACCGAAAGCTCAACCAAATCGTTGGTTGTTGTCTTTAAGGGTGATAAAAACCTTGAAAATAACGAAAAAAGAGGATTTCGTATCCCACTCTATGAAAAAATGGGGAGGAAATTAAGGGTTCGGATGCAGCTTATGTTGAATTTGTGCGGGATCATGGTTATATAGTTGAACTCGGATTAAAAAACAGTGAATTGTTTAAACTTATAAACAACGACTTTGTATTAAACCCGGCTCTTAAGGTGCAATATTATCCCGTCTATATCAGCCTCTTAAGAAGAGTAAAAGCTGACATCGCTGACAGTTTAATCAAGATGGATATGGCAGAATTCGCTTCTAAAAACGACCCTGATGAATACCACCTCGTCGCGCTAGTAAGAGGGCACGAGATACTTCGTGACGTTACTTCCGCTGACAAATATAGAGAAGTTCTTGCATCAAAATTTCCCAAAAACAATCTTGTGAAGCTTGACAGGTTCCAGAAGACAAGAAAAGAAACCGACCTTACCAAACAAAAAGAACTGATTAAAAAGTTTGCAGTTGATTTCCCCGGTACCCGCGAATTGACCGTGCTTATCGACGGTTATATGAATACATTTTCAAAAGATATTGAGTGGCCAAAAGTCGAAAAAGAAATTGTAGCTTCAGGGCTTGAACCAAGTCTAGTTTTTTATACCCGTTCAGCAAAAAAATATCTTTCAGAAAAAGATCCAAAACCTGATCTTTCCCCTTTTTATAAGCAAAGTTGCTCTGGATAAAGTTAATGCTGAACTGAAAGAGTTGAAAAAGAAACCTCTATCAACTCCTGAGTCAATTTATCTCGAAGAACAATATAGCAATCTTACAATGGTTGCTTACACAAGAGGACTTGCTTACAACAAACTTGGTAAAAAAAGTGAAGCACTTGAAATGTTTAAAGTGGCAGTGGATGCTTCAAAAATGGAAGATGACTCAGTGATTCCTGAATATCTTGATGCCCTTGCAGGATCCGGCAAAAGGAAAGAAGCACTCGAAATTGCAAAAGACCTTAAAGGTCAAGCCAAGTCAAATCCCAAAATTGACAGTCTGATATCTGTCTATTATATTGCTGAAAATGGAAATGACACCGGACTCAAATCGTTACTCGACGATCTCTCAAAAAAGAGTGAGCAGGTGCTTACCCAAAAACTTAAAGCTGCCATGATTGATATCCCGGCAAGTGACTTTACCCTCAATGATCTTGACGGTCAGCCTGTTACCCTCTCTAAACTGAGAGGAAAAACTATTATTCTCGATTTCTGGGCTACCTGGTGTGGTCCCTGTCTCGCATCTTTCCCAACCCTGAAAATCGCAGTTGAGAAATATGCCAAAGAAAAGGACGTGGTTTTTCTTTTTGTAAATGCATGGGAAAATGCAAAAGATAAAAAGAAAAATGCCGCCGACTTCATAACAAAAAATAACTACCCCTTCAGAGTACTCCTCGATGACAAAGATAAAGTTATTACCGCTTTTGAGGTCTCAGGAATCCCGACTAAATTTATTATCGACAAAAGAGGTAATATCAGATTTGAGTCGGTTGGGTTTAATGACAATACCGAGGAGATGTTGAAGGAAATCGATCTTATGATTGAGATGGCGAGGAAATAAATTTCAGATATTAGGTATTAATTTTTGTTTGTGGAAATTTTCCACTAAAGTAAAAAGCCCGTGAAAAATTTCACGGGCTTTTTTTATTCTATAATCCAATAAAGTAGTAATCTCGGCTCAGGTCAATGCAAATAATACTTAATAATTAATACCTAATACCTGACATAATACCTAATACCTAATATTTAATACCTAAACTATTCTTCCTCAAAAAGAGTTTTAAATCTTCTTCCGCCCATATATTTGTCGGTGTAATACTTGGTGTCAAAAGATGACACTATCACACCTTGTTTTGTACTTGCATGGGCAAAAAGGCGATTGCCGAGATAAATACCAACGTGACCCGGCCTTGCAGAAGGTCTTGTATCAAAGAATACCAAATCGCCAAAACGGAGATCATTAAAGGTTGGTACCACTTCTCCCTGGTTAAACTGATCGCGGGCTGTCCGGTACATCGAAAGACCAAATGCTTCGGTAAAAACAAGCTTTGTAAAACCTGAGCAATCAAGTCCGGATCTCGTGTTTCCACCCCAAACATACGGAGTACCAAGGTATTTGATTATGTTCATGATCAGAATATCGCGATTAACTTTTTGTTTTTCATCGAGATTCTTAACATTATCCATAATAATGTCTTCCATCGAGATTGTTTCATTCTCGGGAAGATAGTAATACCCGGTTGTCTCATCACCCGCAGGTTGATCGGGAATTCTGACTGTTTCTTCTTCTGGTTTTGTTACTACAGGAGGAGTTGGGACAGTATCTGCAGGAAAACGAGCCTCATTCACTATCTGTGAATCAGGCTTGTTCTCCACCACATCTTTTCCTCTTCCCGGAGCTGACATTAAACTCGAACAGCCGGAGAGGAGAAGTACCCCGCCGGCTGCAGTAAGAAATATCAGCAGTTTCTTTTTAAGAACCAAGATATGCCTTTAAATTTTTTGTTTTTGGATTTCTTTGGAGTCGGCGTATTGCCTTCTCTTTTATCTGTCTTACTCTTTCACGGGTAAGTGAAAACTTCTCACCAATCTCTTCGAGAGTGAGTGAGTGTTCCTTGTTAAGTCCAAAATAGAGTCTGATCACTTCTGCTTCTCTTTCGGTGAGTGCTGAGAGAGCTCTACTGATCTCTTTCTTCAACGATTCCGACATCAAGGTGTAATCGGGCTGTGGCTGTTGTTCGTTCTGAAGAACATCAAGAAGTCTGTTGTCTTCACCTTGTGCGAAAGGTGCATCCACAGAGACATGTCTTCCGGATATCTTTAGTGTATCAGCAACTTCGTTTACATCCATCTCCACTTCGGCAGCAATCTCTGAAGCTCTTGGCTCCCTTTCATATTCCTGCTCAAGCTGGCTGTATGCCTTTGTAATCTTGTTTAATGCTCCCACTCTGTTAAGAGGAAGTCTTACTATTCTTGATTGTTCTGCCAGTGCCTGAAGGATTGACTGACGAATCCACCACACCGCGTAGGAAATAAACTTAAATCCTCTGGTTTCATCAAATCTTCTGGCAGCTTTAATTAAACCGAGGTTACCTTCATTTATCAAATCACCAAGTGACAAACCCTGATTCTGATATTGTTTGGCAACCGACACGACAAATCTTAAATTGGCTTTCGTAAGTGTTTCAAGGGCGTGCTGATCTCCCGCCTTTATCCGGATGGCAAGCTCTATTTCCTGTTCAGGAGTAAGCAAATCAACTTTACCAATCTCTTGAAGATATTTGTCGAGCGACTGACTCTCACGGTTGGTATATTGCTTCGTAATTCTCACCGATACCACCTCTCTCTTTTTAAATTAATCAATTCTTTAAATTCTTATCTGTATATAACGAATCCACTATGGCTACTATCGATGCATCAACAGGTGCCATATCGACCGGTAGTGGTATCACAGCCTCACTGGCAGTAATATATACCACGATCTCCCCGGAGCCTGCACCCACTGTGTCAACAGCGATGATTGGACTCCCGGTGTTCTGATGGTTTGAATTAATGGGCTGTATTATTCTGAATGATGAACCCTCAAGTGATTCATATTTTTGAGTTGCCCATAAACTACCGATAACTTTTGCCAGAAACATGCCAGCCTTTGTTATTCGGTTTTATCAAGTTTATCAATTATCGCCATCACCACCGCATCAATCGGTTTGTTTTTGGTGAAATTTGTTTGACGGGCACTACTTCCGGTGGCAACAAGCACTACTTCCCCCTCGCCGGCACCAACACTGTCAACAGCGATCACAAAATTAGATTTTGCTTTTAACTCAAGATCAAGTTCACGGACTATCAGAAACTTGGCTCCAACAAGATTTTCATCCTTTTTGGTTGACCAGACTGTTCCAATTACTTTTCCAATTATCAATTCAACCTCGACTTCACGAATGCATCATCTGCATTATTTTAACAAAGTTTGTTCGATTTTAATTCCAATCAAACCAAAATCACCATTTATCTTAGACGGAAGAACGGCTACTTTAGTTCGCCTTTTTTGTAGAAACTTTTACCTGCGACGGGAGCATCAATTCCAAAAAATTCGAGAACTGTTTTTCCTGCGTCTGCAAATGTGCTCCTGATACCAATGCTCCCCGGATCAACTCCCTTACCCGTTAAGAGAACAGGCACATACTCCCTTGTATGATCCGTAGAGGTGACAGTTGGATCATTGCCATGGTCGGCTGTAAGGAGCAGACAATCTGAATCATCCATCGCCGCAATTAATTGGGGAAGAAATATATCAAAATCTTCCAACGCTTTCCCAAATCCTTCAGGATCAAGACGATGACCAAAATAAACATCAAAATCGACAAGATTGGTCATAATAAAACTGTTTTTATTCTCTTTTATCGCTTTGAGTGTTTCAACACAACCTTCAGAATTTGACTTTGTATGAATCACTTCTGACAACCCTTTTTCATTAAAAAGATCGCCAATCTTACCGATGCCGGTGGTTTTTATCCCGTTCTGTATCAAGTGATCAAGAACTGTTTCTCCGGGAGGATCAAGTGAATAATCTCTTCTATTGGTTGTTCGTGTGAATGTTTCAGATGATTCACCAATAAAGGGTCTCGCAATCACTCTCCCCACAAAATAGTTTTCGAGAATCTTTTCCCTGGTGATTTCACAAATCTCATAAAGGCGATCAAGTCCAAAGTGTTCCTCATGCGCTGCAATCTGAAAGACTGAGTCAGCGGAAGTATAAACAATTGGGAAGCCTGTTCTGATGTGCTCTTCACCCAGCTCTTTTATTATCTCGGTGCCGGAGGCAGCTTTATTTCCCAAATAGCCGGAGCATCCGGTCAACTGCATAAATTGCTCCATCATTTCCGGTGGGAATCCGTTATAAAAATAATCAAAATCTTTTTCGCAAATGATCCCGGCAAGTTCCCAGTGCCCCGAAGTTGAATCTTTCCCCTTCGACACTTCAAGCATTTTCCCAAATGCTCCCTTGGGAGCACCAACAGGCGATGCTCCCGGAATTGGTACTATATTACCAAGTCCGAGTGAACGAAGATTTGGAATTTTTAATCCACCCAGTTTCTGAGCCGTATTTACAAGTGTGTTGCTACCGTTGTCGTTATAATTTGAAGCGTCAGGTAACTCACCAATACCACACCCATCGAGCACTATAAAAATGAAATTATTGATCTTGCATCTCCTAGGTTGAAGTTACCACTTTACTACCGGTTCCTTCTTGAGCTTTTAGAAGCGCAAGAGATGCAGACTGAAACAATTCTTTATAATCACTCTTGTTTTCAGCAGGAGCAAGTCCAACCGAGATAGTAAAACCATTCCCATTGCCCATAGCACTGGTAGATTGTTTTGCAACTTTGTTTTTTAATCTCTCTGCCCACATGTAAGTATCTCTTGCATCTGCTCCAAAGAAAAATATTCCGTAAAGATCTTTATCAAGTTTCCCCACAGTCATCGACGGGTTGGTTTCGAGACGGATAAAATCTGCCAATAATTTGTATGGTTTAATAGTCATTTCATTGCCAAACAATTCCATCTGCTCCGGAAATTTATCAACTGCAGTAAGGATCATCGACCCGTGTAAATTGTTTGCCTTCAGTTTAAATAACTCGGCCTCGACCCGCTCTTCGTAAAATTTCCGATTGAGAGTTTTGGTTTCGGGATCGTTACTCACCTGCTCTTTTATTATCAATTGTAATGAATAATTATAAAAGACATAAGACACCAGCGAATTAAGACGGGCTACAAATCTAATTTCAGCCGTCGAAAAAGCATTGTTTTCGGGAGACTCAAAACAGAGCATCCCCAGAAGTTGACTATTGATATAAAGTGGCACAGTAAAAAAGGAGCCCTTTTCAGGTCTTTGCTCACTGGAGATATACCTTGGGAGGTCTTCTTCAGCAAGGTTTTTATAATAAAGAGGTCCCGGATTTGACAGTTGAGTGCCGGCAAGAGTGTTTGATATCTCAACGTCAGCACCCTCGGGAATGTAATAATCATCATCGGTCTTAAAAACTCGTAATACTTTTAGTGACTTGGAATAACTGTCATACTCCAAAAAACTGACAACTTTCGCGGGGATCAGCTCACGCAACCGTTGCTCAAAAACTCCAAGTATATCATCAACAGAACTCGACAACAGGAGCTGGTCAACGATATTGTTCATCACCTTTAATCGTTTTTCAGCGAGACCTTCAAGAAAACCTGTCTGAACAATCGAGAGAACATGAGTGATCAACCTTACATATTTCCCCAATGTAAAAAGTGTTTCAGAGCCAAACTCTTCCTCATCCTTGGAATCAACAGCCAAAACAGCTATAACTTTTTTATCGTAAAAAACCGGTACGGCTGCAAAACTTTTAATCCCATGAACATCATTGTAATATTTTATCAAGCCGGCTTCTTCGTCACTCTTGATTGAGGTAACAGACACCGGTCGTTCAGAATTGACAACCTGACTGAGTAAATCTGAACCGATGGGGAAAGCCATCGATTTAAAATCCTGAACACCGGCAATATATGCTGCAGGCGTTAGTTTCTGAGCTGCCGGATTCACCCAATAGAAAACGGCACTATGCGCAAACAAGTGTTCCTTGATTAGGCGGATCGTCTTATCCAGGAAAAAACTTATTGTAGCTTTGTTGTTTTCAATCTTTGGAGCAGATTCATTTGTAATTTCAAGGTATCTGTCACTTATTCCGGTGTTATCATCCGTGCTAAGAGTGATAACATTTGTCCTTTTGGACGAATCTTTCACTTCGGACACAGATTGTGCAAACTTTACAGTGGTTTTGTCTTCAACAGGCGGGACATAAGGTCCTTTTACGACCACAGCTCCGCTATCGAACAGGTCGTGTTCGTCTTCCCGAACGGGCGGTTTGGTGAGTATCTCATCAAAACCTTTCTGATCGCTTTCTCTCTTAAAGATCATTATCAATAGAAGGATAACAATCGCGAGGATGACACCAATTACTACTTTTGTAACTGTGTCACCGATCAGGATAAGTAATGCAAAGATTACCGGAGCCAGACCAATAAGGATATATTTGGCTTGAGGTTTGTTCTTCATATGAAGTTAATAACTCTTTAAATCCCAAAAATAGTCTTGAATTATCAAATAATCAAATTAAAGATAATTTTTCTTTATCCAAGCGATTTTTTATGGCTGAAATAACATTTTTTTTGAATTTTCCCGACTTCACAGTATATGGGAAAATGTTGACGCCTGTTTTCATCTCAGGGTATTTCTCTTCGATCTGTTTCATCGACTTGCTCATCTCACTCTGATTCAACTTATCTGTCTTTGTCATTAAAATAATATAACCTGCCCCAAGTTCTACACAAAAATTGTGAAACTCGAGATCATGTTCACTATTTGTGACACGACTGTCAACCAGATGCACGATCAATTTGATGTGTTCAGATGAAGCAAAATATTTTCTGATAAATTTTCCCCAGCGTTCCCTCTCGGATTTACTTACTCTTGCATAGCCGTAACCCGGGAGATCAACAAAGTAGAATGAATTATCTATCTTGATATAATTTAGCGCCTGGGTCTTACCGGGAGTTGAACTCACGCGGGCGATCCCTTGCTTACCGGTTATATGATTGATAAAAGAAGACTTGCCGGAATTCGACCTGCCTGCGATCACAACTTCGGGAAGCCTCTCTTTTAGGGAGGAAAGTTCGTTATAAGATCCGGTGAATTGTACTGTTTCAAACATATAAAAAAAGAGTAATCCGAACCCGGATTACTCTTATGTAATACTGTATAATGAGTCTAAGACCCCGAAGAGGCTTTTTCTGCTTCTTTTTCTTTTTTGGTTTGTACTGCAGCCTCGCGCGCTTCATGTCTCTGCTGTGCAGCCAAATTTGCAGCTTCGTTGTAATCAACCAATTCGATGATAGCCATCTGAGCGGCATCACCCAATCTAACTGCTGTTCTTACGATTCTTGTGTAGCCACCTTTGCGGTCACCAACAGTCGAAACTACATTTCTAAAGAGTTCTTTGGCAGCTTCCTTGTTACGAAGAGCACTCATCACAAGTCTTTGATCGTGGAGTGTACCCCTGCGGGCTCTGGTAATAAGGGGTTCAGCGAATGTTCTTAATTCTTTCGCTTTTGCCAGTGTGGTCTCAATTCTCTTGTGTAAGAAGAGAGCAGAGGCCAGGTTCTTCAGCAATGCACTTCTGTGGCTGTGGGTTCTACTAAGTTTTCTACCTTTTACTTGATGTCTCATTTCTTAAACTTTCATCCGGATTAGTTTGAACTGCTGTCGTCTTTTAAGTAATCGTCGATATTCATCCCAAATTCGAGACCAAGAGTTTCAACGATTTCCATTAACTCTGCAAGCGACTTTCTGCCGAAGTTTCTGAATTTGAGCATTTCAGCTTCATCTTTGGCAACAAGGTCAGAGATGTTCTTGATGTTTGCGGCCTTCAGACAGTTGTGAGCACGCACACTTAATTCGAGATCATCCACGTTGGTAAGAAGTATTTTTTTGATCCTCTCCTTTTCGGAGTCTTTCCTTACTTCTTCATGGCTTTCTTCCTGCTCAATATCAAAATTGATAAAGAGTTGAAGGTGATCTCTCATTATTTTAGCTGCTTGAGTCAATGCGTCATCCGGTGTGATCGATCCGTCGGTTGATACATTCATGATCAATTTTTCATAATCATTTCTGTCGCCAATACGAACATTTTCGATCTCAAAGGTTGCATTCAGAATCGGCGAATAGATCGAATCGATTGCAATTGTGCCCAATGGATATTCGGATGATTTATTCTCTACTGCGGGAACATAACCTTTTCCTCTGCCGACACGAAGTTCGACTTCAAATTTGGCGTTTTCCTGCAAAGTAGCAATGTGCAGATCAGGATTTAGAATTTCAAGATCAGCGGTATATTTTTGAATATCTGCTGCAGTTAAGACCTTCGGTCCCTGTATGGTAAACTCGATCTTTGCAGGTTTTTTATTCAGTAGCTTCAACCTGATCTGTTTCAGGTTGAGAATAATTTCAGTTACATCTTCTACAACACCCGGTATGGTGCTAAATTCATGAAGGACAGTGCCAAACTTTACGGCAGTAAATGCAGCTCCCGGAAGTGACGATATAAGAATTCTTCTTAAGGAATTGCCTATTGTAACGCCGTATCCTCTTTCAAGAGGCTGCAAGTAAAACTTGCCAAAAGTATTGCTGTATGTCGATTCTTCACAAATAACAGCATCAGGTATTTTTAGATATGATCCACTCATTTAAACCTCTAAAATTTCTTTATTGTTATTTAGAGTACAACTCGACAACGAACTGTTCGTTGACATTAAGTTGGATATCTTCTCTCTCAGGAATATTTACAAAAGTACCACTAAGGGTCGCTTTGTCAACTGTTAACCAGGGATAAAGATTGTCTTTTACTCTCTTAAGTGAATTGTGGATGATATCCAACTGTTTGCTTTTATCTTTAACTTTAATGACATCGCCCGCTGTCAGAACATAAGATGGAATATCAACGATATGACCATTGATCAGGATGTGTCTATGACTCACCAACTGACGGGCTGCCTTACGCGATGGAGCAAATCCTAATCTGTAAACCACATTGTCGAGCCTTCTCTCAAGAAGCTGAAGCATATTGGTACCAGTGATACCTTTCTGTCTCGAAGCTTTTTCGAAGAGGTTTCTAAACTGGGTTTCCAAAACTCCATAAATTCTTTTGATTTTCTGCTTTTCTCTTAATTGAATACCATATTCAGAGACTTTCGATTTCCTGGATGTACCATGCTGCCCGGGAGGATAATTTTTCTTTTCCAGCGGACACTTGTCAGTTAAGCATTTGCTCCCTTTTAGAAAGAGCTTCTGCTTTTCCCTTCTACACAATTTACAAACCGAACCGGTGTATCTTGCCATTTAATAACTCTCCAATAATAAAATTAAACTCTTCTTCGTTTTGGCGGCCTGCAGCCGTTGTGTGGAATCGGTGTAATATCTTTAATGGAAGTGATTTCGAAACCAACATTCACCAAAGCTCTTATAGCAGACTCTCTACCTGCACCGGGACCTTTAACTCTAACTTCTATTCTTCTTAAGCCTAAATCATAGGCTTCTTTAGCGGCTGCCTCGCTTGTCACTTGAGCAGCAAAAGGTGTATTCTTGCGCGAACCCTTAAAACTGTTTCTGCCTGCGGTTGACCATGATATGGTGTTCCCATAGACATCAGTAAGTGTTACTAGCACATTATTGAATGAAGCCTTTATATGAGCGATGCCGTTCGCATCGACTACATGTTTCTTTTTAACTTTTTTGGTAGTTTTAGCCAATTAATAATCCTCCGATTTTCAGTTACTTCTTAGCGGCTGCTTTTTTCTTGCCGGCAACAGTTTTTCTCTTGCCTTTTCTCGTACGCGAGTTTGTTCTCGTTCTTTGTCCTCTTGCTGGAAGACCTTTCCTGTGTCTCAAACCACGGTATGTTCCAATATCAATAAGGCGTTTGATATTGAGCTGAACTTCAGAGCGCAGCGCACCTTCAACTTTAAAATCTGTCTGAATGACGGATCTTATTGTTCCTACTTCATCTTCTGTCAGCGAGCCGACTTTTCTATCAGGGTCGATTGCTGCCTTTTCAAGTACTTCTGCAGCTATCGACGGGCCGATACCGAAAATGTACTGGAGGCCGTAATAAACCTTCTTATTCTTTGGTAAATCTACACCAGCTATACGTGCCAATTAAATTTCTCCTTAAAAATTTTCTATCCTTGTCTCTGTTTATGCTTAGGGTTCTTGCAAATTACTCTGAGGGTACCTTTCCTCTTTATAATTTTGCAATGCTCGCATATTTTTTTTACTGAAGCTCTTACTTTCATCATCTACTCCGTTATTTATACCGGTAAGTTATTCTTCCTTTAGTCAGATCATACGGAGATAACTCAATGGAAACACGATCGCCAACTAATATCTTAATAAAATGCATCCGCATCTTACCCGATATGTGAGCCAGTATCTCATGCCCATTGTCTAACTTCACCTTAAAACTTGCATTTGGTAAAGTTTCAGTGATCACTCCGTCAACTTTTATTGGTCCTTGTTTTGCCATTTATTCTACGGTTAATATTTCTGGTTTTTGTCCGTTTACTAATATAGTATGTTCAAAATGGGCTGATGGCAAACCGTCAATAGTTTTTATTGTCCACCCGTCGCTCAATTCATATACCTCAAATTTTCCCATATTAACCATTGGTTCTATAGCCAGCGTCATTCCGTCTTTCAGTCTTTTGCCTGTTCCCTTCACACCATAATTTGGAATTGAAGGATCCTCGTGCAAATACTTGCCAACACCATGACCACATAAAGCCCTGACTACTGAAAATCCGTTGGATTCTACATACTTTTGGACTGCGTACGAAATATCGTGGACGCGATTGCTTTCGACAGCCTGCTCTATTCCGAGATAAAGAGATTTTTCAGTTACATCCATGAGCTTCTTCACTTTTTCATCGTTTCCGCTGTAAACGCTCAGAGCTGCATCACCGTAATAACCGTTTTTCTTTACCCCACAATCGAGTGAAACCAAATCTCCATCCATTACCGTTCTGCTTCCCGGAATTCCATGAACGACAATGTCGTTAATAGAAATGCAAAGCGTTCCCGGAAAAGGAGGTGTTCCCACCTGACGGTATCCCTTAAATGCGGGAATACCACCGCGGCTTCTGATATGGTCTTCAGCCAGCTTGTCTAATTCTTCCGTTGTTATCCCTGTTCTTATCTCTTTTTTCACCAGGTTCAAGGTCTCAGCTACAATTTTGCAACTCTCGCGTATCGCGTCGATCTCTTTGGCGTTTTTAATATAGATCATTATTTTAGTACGATTTTCTTCTCACTAATTTTCCACCCTTCATAAATCCGTCGTAGTGTCTCATCACCATCATTGAGTTAATCTGCTGCATGGTATCAAGTGCCACACCAACCATAATCAGAAGGCTTGTTCCGCCATAAAACTGAGCGAAAGTTGGGGCGATATTAAATCTCGATACAAAAGCAGGCAAGATGGCAACAAGTGCGAGGAAGATAGATCCGGGCAATGTAATCTTGGTCAGAATATTATCAATAAACTCAGCAGTATGTTTCCCGGGTCTGATACCTGGAATAAAACCGCCCTGCCTTTTCATATTATCGGCAACTTCTTTTGGATTAAAAGCAATTGCAGTATAAAAATAGGTGAAGAATATGATAATTATTGCATAAAAGAATGAATATACAAACGATGTATAGTTAAAGTAACCCGCAATTGACTGAATAAATTCACTATCGGGGAAAAACGATAACAACGTATTAGGGATAAACATTATTGCCTGAGCAAAGATGATTGGCATTACACCTGCTGTATTAACCCTTAGAGGGATATACTGGGTAACTCCACCATAAACTTTTCTTCCAACCACTCTCTTCGCATACTCAACCGGTATTCTGCGTGTTCCCTGTGTAATAAGAATTACGGCGGCAATTACAAAAACCAAAAAGATTATGAGAATGAGTGAGATTATAAGATTTCCGCCTGCTTGAACCGACTGATATTCAGCCAGCAACGCATAGGGCAATCGATCTACAATTCCAATAAAGATAATCAGGGAAATACCGTTTCCAATTCCGCGTTCGGTGATTTGCTCACCCATCCACATCATGAAAATTGTACCGGCAGTAAGAATCAAAACAGACTGGATCAGCCAAACAGTAGGATCAACTCCTGAGGAGATAATACTTGTTCCGTCAACAGATCTGCTGTTTAATGTGAAAGCAGTACCCCAGGCTTGTAAACCTGCAATAATAACTGTTCCAACACGGGTCATCTGATTGATCTTTTTCCTTCCTTCTTCACCTTCTTGCTGAAGCTTCTGAATGGAAGGAAGAACTGCTGCTCCCAACTGGAGAATAATCGAGGCTGAAATATAAGGCATTATACCCAGTGCAAAGATGGCTGCATTTTGAAACGCACCCCCCACAAAGAGATCGTAAAGACCAAACAAGGTATCACTGCTCTGTTGAGCCATTGCCTGTTTCAGAATTTCACTGTCAACACCAGGAAGCGCTATGTGAGCACCAACCCGTACGATCAACAGAATCGAAAGAGTGTAAAGAACTCTCTTCCTAAGCTCCTCGATCTTGAATATGTTTTTGATAACTTCGATAAAACGCTGCATTGATACTCAGTTTAAATTGTTACTACTTTGCCGCCGGCAGCTTCTATTTTTTCAGTTGCCGATTTACTAAATTGGTGTGCATTAACTGTAACTGCTGCATTAAGATCACCTGTACCAAGAATCTTGTAAGGGCGGTTTGCAGTCGAAATTACTCCTGCAAGCAGAAGTGTTTCGGTGGTTATAGTGTTCTCGGATAACATCCCGGCATCAACCAATTTTTGAATATCATATAAGTTGACTGCCTGATAATAGATCTTAAAAGGCGGAGTGAAACCAAATTTTGGAACACGGCGCTGGATTGGCATCTGCCCACCCTCAAACCATGCTCTGTGATTTGCACCCGAACGAGACATCTGTCCGTTAGAACCTCTGGTAGCAGTTTTTCCATGTCCCGAACCCGGGCCACGGGCAACTCTTTTTCTTTTCTTTACTGCGCCTTTTGCAGGCTTCAAATTGCTAAGGTAACTCATTTTTCTTTAGTCCTGAATTTCTTCAACTTTTACAAGATGTGCTACTTTTCTTATCATTCCTCTGATCTGAGGTGTGTCGTTATGTTCTACAGATCTGTTAGGTCTGCTCAGCCCAAGAGCCTCAATAGTAGCTTTCTGATCTTTGGGTCTGTCGATAACACTTTTTGTTTGAGTTATTTTTAATTTCATTTTATCTCCGAACTATAAGGTAAACATTTCTTTAACAGAAAGTCCTCTTAAGTTTGCCATTTCCTTTGCGCTTCTTAATGCAAGCAAGCCTGCTAAAGTTGCTTTTACCTGATTATGGGGATTACTTGAACCAAGTGATTTAGTTAAAACGTCCTGGACACCGGCTGCTTCAAGCACTGCACGGACTCCGCCACCTGCTATAAGACCTGTTCCCGGTGTAGCGGGTTTTAACATCACTTTGCCTGCACCATATTTACCAATTATTGCATGTGGAAGGGAATGTGATCCGGTAAGAACCTGTTTCATGTTCTTTCTTGCATCATCAATTCCTTTCTGAATGGCGTCTGTAACTTCGTTGGCTTTACCAAGTCCGATACCTACAAGGCCGCTTCCATTTCCTACCACTACGATAGCATTGAAACCGAACCTTCTACCACCTTTAACCACTTTAGCAACGCGGTTAATATGAACAACTTTTTCTTTGAAACCGTCGTTATTGCTGTTTCTATTGCTCTTCAAATTTTATTCTCCGTTTCTCTAATTATCTCAGCTGCCGAGAGAGGACTCGAACCTCTACGTACGGCTTCAAAGGCCGCTGTCCTGCCGTTAGACGACTCGGCAATTGTTTAGAATTGTAAACCACCCTCTCTCAAACCATCAGCTAAAGCCTTTACACGACCATGGTATTTATAACCATTTCTGTCGAATACGATGGATGAGATATCCTTTGCTTGTGCCATTTTAGCGAGGTACATGCCGACCACTTTCGATTTGGCACTTTTCCCTTTGGCGTTTTTTAAGTCATCTTGCAACTCTTTTGTAAGAGAAGAAGCGGCTACCAATGTTGCACTGGCGTTGTCGTCTATCAATTGAGCGTAAATCTGATTAAGACTACGGGTAACTGTAAGTCTTGGTCTGTCAAGAGTTCCAAATATCTTGGCTCTGATTTTCGCTTTTATTTTTAATTTTGAATCTTTTTTACTCATTACTTCAACTCCGATTATTTCTTACCGGCTGTTTTTCCGGCTTTCCTTCTTAATGTTTCATCTGAGTACTTAATACCCTTGCCTTTGTAAGGTTCCGGTTTCTTAAGCGACCTAATTTTTGCAGCAACCAAACCCACAGCTTCTTTATCGAAACCGCTTATAACTATCTGGGTAGGGGTCATAACCTGCAACTTGATATTATCGGGTGGCATGAAGTAAATTGGATGCGAATAACCAAGAGATAAAAGTAAATTTTCTTCTTTGGCTTCGACCTTGTAACCAACTCCAACAATGTCCAATGTTTTTGAATAACCAGTACTCACACCCGTAACCATGTTCTGGATGAGTGATCTGGACAATCCGTGTAGGGCTCTACTTTCTTTCTGATCATCTTTTCTGGTTACAACCAGAGTGTCATTCTCATGCTTGATTTCGACAGCATCTCTGAAAGATCTTGTAAGCTGCCCTTTCGGCCCTTTAACGGTTACTGTGTTACCTTCTACGGTAACTGTAACTTCTGCTGGTATTTCTACCGGTTTTTTACCTATTCGTGACACTTTAATGCTCCGTTTATGATATTACCAAATATAGCAGAGAACTTCGCCGCCAATATTAGCGCGCTTTGCCTGCTTATCTGTCATTATTCCACTGGAAGTGGATAAAATTGCTATTCCGTAACCATTTAATACTCTTGGAAGCTCTTCAACAGGTTTGTAAACACGGAGACCGGGAGTACTAACCTTTTTTAAGCCTTTAATGGCCGGTTTGCCTTGTGAATATCTTAAGAGAACTCTCAAAACATTCTGTTTATTGTCAGGAATTACTTCAAAATCGTAGATATAGCCATATTTCTTCAATAGCCCGGCGATAGCTACTTTCATATTCGATGAAGGAATCTCAACTCTTCTCTTGTTAGCCTTTATTGCGTTTCTTAATCTGGTTAAGAAATCGGCTATAGGGTCAGACATTGTCATTTTTTAAGAATCTCCTTTTACCAACTTGATTTTTTTATGCCGGGTATTTCACCGCGCAAAGCTTTTTCTCTAAAGACCAATCTGGAAACTCCAAATTTTCTGTAGTAACTTCTTGCTCTTCCGGTCATCATGCACCTGTTGTGCAGACGCACTGAAGAGGAATTTTTAGGAAGTTTTTGAAGAGCCTCGTAATCGCCGGCTGCTTTAAGTTCTTCTCTTAGTTTCTTATACTGTTCGTATAATTTTTCTCTTTTTGCTTGTCTGGCTATCAGACTTTTTCTTGCCATTAATAAAACCTCGGTTTAACTGTTAGTTACCTTTTTTTCTGAATGGGAATCCAAACGCTGCCAATAATTCAAAAGCCTCGGCGTCGGTTTTAGCATCTGTTACTATTGTAATGTCCATTCCCAAAACACGTGTTACTTTATCAACATCAATTTCTGGGAAGATAATTTGTTCTTTGACACCAAAGGTGAAGTTGCCTCTTCCATCGAATGATTTGTCAGACAGTCCCTTGAAATCTCTTACTCTTGGTAGAGCAACGTTTACGAGTCTGTCGAAGAACTCATACATTCTGTCTCTTCTTAAGGTAACTTTTACCCCAACATTCATACCTTCTCTAAGCTTAAAATTTGAAATAGCTTTTTTAGCTTTTCTAATAGTTGCTTTTTGACCTGTAAAAGCTTCAAGATTCTTTACAGCTTCATCCATGATCTTAGGATCGGCAATTGCATCACCAACGCCCATATTTACAACTATTTTTTTAAGTCTTGGAACCTGCATGATATTTGAGTACTGAAACTTCTCAGTGAGCGCAGGCATCACATCTTTTTTGTAAAAATCAAAAAGACGACATGGGATCTTTACTGCCGGTTCAGCAGCTTCCTTTGCGGCCTTCTTCTCTTTAACTTCAGGTTTTTGTTTTGTTTTTTCTGCCATTTTATGAAACCTTAGTCCTTTTTTATATCATTTCACCGCTTTTAACACTGATGCGGACTACTTTCTCTTTACCGGTCTTTTCATCCACTATCAGTTTACCGCCCAATCTTGAAGGTTCACCCGTTTTTGCATCAATGATCATTACATTAGACACATGGATAGGGGCTTCTTTTTCAATAATGCCACCCTGTGGGTTTGCCTGATTAGGTTTTGTGTGTCTTTTTCTCAGGTTTACACCTTCAACGATCACACGATTGGTTTTCTTAAATATTTTAAGTATTCTGCCGGATGCACCATTATCGTTACCGGCAATAACTTTAACTTTATCGTTTTTTCTAAGATTGATTCTATCCATTTTATCCTCTACAATACTTCTGGTGCTAAAGAAACTATTTTCATATAATTTCTTTCTCTAAGTTCTCTTGCGACGGGTCCGAAGATACGGGTACCTTTGGGCTCGCCCTGGTTATTTAGAAGTACAGCTGCATTTTCATCAAATCTGATATAAGAGCCATCTTTTCTTCTGACTTCTTTTTTAGTGCGCACGATAACGGCTTTTGAGACATCACCTTTTTTAACGCCGGCATTTGGAATAGCAGCCTTAACGGAAACAACTATCAAGTCGCCCACGCTGGCATATCTTCTGTTGCTGCCACCGAGCACTCTAATACATTTTAATCTCTTAGCGCCCGAATTATCGGCAGCGACTAAACTTGTTTCTTCCTGAATCATTTTTTTCTCCGGTAAAAACTACTTTGCTTTGATCAAAGTTTCAACTAAACGCCATCTTTTATTTTTGCTGAGAGGGCGTGTTTCCATTATTTTGACGATGTCACCAATCTGGCAACCGTTGCTATCGTCATGCGCCATCAGTTTGGTAGTACTTTTGTAGTACTTTTTGTAGATCGGATGAGCAACTCTTCTCTCGATTGCAACAACAATTGATTTATCCATCTTGTTGCTGACAACTTTTCCGATTCTGGTTTTTCTATTATTTCTTTCCATTATCTCTTAAGCTCTTGTCGTTTAATTATTTTGAGTTTTAATTTCGCGTTCTTTCTGAATAGTCAGAAGGCGCGCAATAGTTTTTCTCGTATTTCTTATTGAAGCAGGATTGGCTTCTTGTTTCAGAGCATTTCTGAATTTCAAGTTGGTCAATGCTTCATAATTCTCTACAAGTGCTGTTTTCAGCTCTTCAGTTGTAAGTTCTTTGATTTCTTTCATCTTCATAATTCTCTACTCCTGTTCAAAATCAGGTCTTGCGACGACCTTGGTTTGTATAGGGAGTTTATACGAACAAGTCTTCAAAGCTTCACGAGCAACTTCTTCACTAACTCCGGCTACTTCAAACATAATTCTACCCGGCTTAACCACAGCGACCCAAAATTCAGGTGCGCCTTTACCTTTACCCATACGGGTTTCAAGTGGCTTTTTTGAGACCGGTTTATCAGGGAATATTCTGATCCAAACCTTACCATCTCTTTTCATTTTTCTTGAAAGAGTGATACGACATGCCTCTATCTGGCGGCTGGTTATCCAGTGCGGTTCCAGGGCTTTCAGACCAAAATCACCGAATGAAACCGAGGAGCCGCGGTAGGCTTTGCCGGTCATTCGTCCCCTTTGGGCTCTTCTAAACTTTACTCTTTTTGGCATTAACATGACAACATTCTCCGAATTTTAGTCTGAAACTCTTTTACCTAAAATCTCACCACGGCAGATCCATACTTTTATACCGATTGAACCATAAATGGTCTCGGCTCTGCCATTAGCGTAGTCAATATCCGATCTTAGTGTATGAAGAGGGGTTCTACCTTCTTTATACTGTTCGGTTCTCGCCATCTCTGCACCGCCAAGACGGCCTGCACACATGATCTTGATTCCTTCAGCACCGGCTTTCATACTTGAAGCCAGAGAAGTTTTCATTGCTCTTCTAAACGATATCCTGCCTTCGAGCTGACGGGCGACATTTTCTGACACCAGATAAGCATCTAACTCAGGTTTTTTGATTTCGGATACTTGAACTTTAACTTCTTTGTTGGAAATCTGTTTCAGTTCTTCTTCAAGTTTCTGAATCTCAGAGCCACTCTTGCCAATAACCAAGCCCGGTTTAGCGGTGTGTATGGTTACGATGACATTTTTTGAAGTTCTGTCAATTATTATTCTGGAAATAGACGCTGATTTGAGTCTCTTTCTAATATATCCTCTTAACTGATCATCTTCTTTGAGTTTGGTTGCGTAGCTTTTCTTCTCGAACCAATTTGATTCCCAACCTCTGATAATTCCAACTCTGATTCCAATTGGATGCGTTTTCTGACCCAATTTATTCCTCCTGTCCTTTTTTAATTAAAGTTGATACTATAACTGTTAGATGGCACATTCTTTTTCTTACTCTGTAAGCTCGTCCCATCGGTGCAGGAAGTACTCTCTTCATTGAAGGACCGTTGTTCACAAAAATTTCTTTTATGAAAACTTCTTCAGGTTGAATTCTGGATTCTTCGTTGTTGTTAATCAGATTTGATACAGCTGACTTGATAACCTTTAAAGCATCGTTTGATGCGTGTTTTGGCTGAAACTGTAATGATTCCATTGCCTTAACTGCGTTCATACCTCTTACGAGATCAACGACCAGTCTCATTTTCCTCGGTGAGGATGGGATAAATCTATATGTTGCTCTTGCTTCCATTTTCTTTCGTCCTATCTAGCTCTTGAGGCTTTTTCAGCTTTGGTTCCCGGATGACCTCTAAAAATTCTGGTTGGGGCAAATTCACCGAATTTGTGTCCAATCATATTTTCAGTTACATATACAGGGATCATCTTGTTACCGTTGTGAACTGCAACAGTATGACCGATAAAATCGGGTGTAATCATCGAAGCTCTCGACCAGGTTTTGATAATCTTCTTCTGGCCTTGTTCATTAAGTAGCTGTACCTTTTTCAATAGCTTATAGTGAATAAATGGGCCTTTTTTAATACTTCTTGGCATCTTTACTCTCTACTACTTTCTACGTTTAACAATATACTTATTAGAAGGATTCTTCCGCTTACGGGTTTTAAGACCCTTGGCAGCCTGACCCCATGGAGATACAGGATGCCCGCCGCCTGAAGTTTTACCTTCACCACCACCCATAGGGTGATCGACCGGGTTCTTTGCAACACCTCTACTGAGAGGTCTTCTTCCAAGCCATCTGTTACGACCGGCTTTTCCGAGACTGATATTTTCGTGATCTGAATTACCAACTACTCCGTAGGTGGCCATACATTCAACTCTTACTATTCTAACCTCACCAGAAGGGAGTTTTAGAGTAGCCATATCTTTTCTCTCGCGACGAGCTGTATTGATGCTCCGGCGCTTCTTGCAAGCTGTCCACCTTTGCCGGGTTTTAATTCAACATTGTGAATAAAACTACCAACAGGGATTTCCTTAAGTGGCAAAGCATTGCCAACTTTAATTTCTGAACCTGAACCTGAAGTAACCTTCTGTCCAACTTTGATTCCGGCAGGAGCAAGTATGTATCTTTTCTCGCCATCTTCATAATGAAGCAGTGCTATTCTACAAGTACGGTTTGGATCATATTCGATTGAAAAAACTTTAGCTGGAATACCAAATTTATTACGCTTAAAGTCAATGATCCTGTATTGTCTTTTGTGCCCGCCGCCTTTATGTCTTGATGTAATGCGGCCATGATTGTTCCTGCCACCCGATTTATCCAACGGAAGAAGTAGTGACTTCTCCGGGGTTGATTTAGTGATCTCAACAAATTCTGAAACTGATCTAAATCTTGTTCCGGGTGTAGTGGGCTTATATTTTCTTATTGCCATTGCTGAAACTCCGGTCTGCTACTATGCTTGTTCAAATAATTCAATTTTTTCGCCTTGCTTTAAAGAAACATAGGCCTTCTTGAACCGAGGTGTTTTTCCGGTAAACCGTCCAGTTTTTCTGAACGATGATTTGATCTTTCCACTGTATTTCACAGTGTTAACAGATACAACATTTACACCGAATTTTTTCTCAATTGCCTGTGCGATTTCGATCTTATTGGCAGTCCAACTAACTTCAAAACCATATTTATGTTCGCCTATCATCTTCACACTTTTTTCGGTGTAAAGAGGCTTTATTAATACTTCTTTCATTTACTCAGCCGCTACCTTTTCTCTAACATAAGTATTGTTAAAATATTCTACGGCTCCCGATTGAAGCAGCAGTATCTGGCTATTCAATATATCGTAGGTAGATACGCTGTTTACACTAAGAACTTTTACTCTATCGATATTTCTACCGGATTTGTAAACATTTTCGTCGTGTGAAGCTGTAAGCATCAGCACTTTTTTACCTTCGAGTTTAAGTGCATTCAAAAGGGCAATAAAGTTTTTGGTCTTTGGAGCTTCATAATTAAAGTTCTCAACTACAACCAATCTCTCTTCACTAACTTTCATGGAAAGAGCTGACCTTTTGGCTAACATGGCTACTTTGCGTGGTACTTTCAGGCGGTAATCTCTTGGTCTTGGACCAAAGATTCTTCCTCCACCCACCCAAAGGGGTGATCTGGTAGTACCGGCACGCGCTCCGCCTCTTCCTTTTTGTCTCCAGGGTTTTCTACCACCGCCTCTTACTTCCGATCTCTCTTTACTTTTATGTGTACCTTGTCTCTGATTAGCAAGATATACTTTGGAAGCAAGATAAAGAACGTGATGATTTGGCTCGATAGCGAACACTGTATCATTTAATTCGACTTGTCCGGAGACTGTACCGTCTGTTTTATAAACATCGACTAACATTTCTAACCTGAACTATTTTTTGTATAACTCTACAATTGAATTTGTGGCACCCGGAACAGCGCCCTTAACTAAGATTATGTTTTTCTCTGCAATGATCTTTATTACCTGAAGATTTCTTATCGACACATTGTCGTTCCCCATTCTACCGGCCATTTTCATACCCGGGAAAACTCTTGAGGGATAAGATGAGGACCCGATTGAACCGGGAGCTCTTAATCTGTCAGACTGACCATGCGTTGTTCCGCCAACTCCACCAAAACCGTGTCTTTTCATAACACCCTGAAAGCCCTTACCCTTACTTTTGCCCGAGACTTTTATTTTCTCGCCAACCGTAAAGATTCCTGAATCAAGGTTATCACCAACTTTATACTCTGCCACGGAATCTACGCGGAATTCTCTCAAATGCCTTACCGGTGTGAGGTTATTCTTTTTGAAATGACCTATTTCCGGTTTGGTCAAATTTTTCTCTCTCACCTGTCCGTATCCTAACTGAATGGCGTTATAACCATCGGTCTCAACACTTTTGACAGCTGCGATTACACAGGGGCCTGCTTCAATAATGGTTACAGGTATTCTGTTACCAATTTCATCGAAAATAGCAGACATTCCAATTTTTTTACCAAGTATTCCTAACATATATTCTCCGCCATCCCTTAGAGTTTAATCTCTATGTCAACTCCGGCAGGGATATCTAGTTTACCTAAAGAATCGATTGTTTTTGCGCTTGAATTATGGATATCAATTATCCTTTTGTGAGTACGGGTCTCAAACTGCTCACGCGATTTTTTATCGACATGAGGTGATCTCAATACTGTGTATATGGTCTTACGTGTAGGCAGTGGAATCGGACCGACACAGATGCGCCAGTACTCTTTACTGTCTTAATAATTTTTTCCGGTCGATTTATCGATAAGTATATGATCGTAAGATTTTAACTTAATTCTAATTTTCTTCCCGGCCACTTTGTTTTTTCCTCGTTCTTAAGACACAAAAATGTAGAGTTTACTACCTTTTTGTGGGTCTATAAAGATTCTCTTATTTGATGATCTTGACTACGGTTCCTGCGCCAACTGTTCTACCACCCTCACGGATAGCGAAGCGGAGGCCCTCTTCCATAGCGATATCAGAGATCAAATTAACAATCATTTTTCTGTTGTCACCAGGCATGACGATGTCTTCAGCGTTTTCAAGTGAAACAACACCGGTAACGTCAGTTGTTCTGAAATAGAACTGAGGTCTGTAACCATTTGAGAATGGTTTGTGACGGCCACCTTCTTCTTTTGAAAGAACGTAAACCTGGCACTCAAAATCAGTATGTGGTGTAATTGAACCTGGTTTGGCAAGTACCATTCCTCTTTCAATTTCATCTTTACCAACACCGCGCATCAGGATACCGGCGTTATCACCAGCCTGAGCTTTGTCAAGCTCTTTCCTGAACATTTCGATACCGGTAATTACGGTTTTCTTGTGCTGTCCGAGACCAACGAGTTCAACTTCTTTCCAAGTTCAATTTCGCCTCTTTCAACTCTACCTGTAGCAACGGTTCCACGACCTGTGATCGAGAAAACATCCTCTACGGGCATTAAGAAAGGTTTGTCAATACTTCTTTCGGGAAGAAGGATGTATTCATCCACTGCTGCCATGAGTTCCCAGATACAATCGTATCTTGGGTCATCAACTGCTGCCTGGCTTGAGCCGGCTTCGAGTGCATGAAGTGCTGATCCTTTTACGATAGGAATATTGTCACCATCATATTCGTTTTTAGAAAGAAGTTCTCTGAGCTCCATCTCAACGAGTTCGATGAGTTCAGGATCATCCATCATATCAACTTTATTAAGGAATACTACTATACGGGGAACACCAACCTGTTTAGCGAGCAGGATATGCTCTCTGGTCTGTGGCATCGGTCCGTCAGTTGCAGCAACTACGAGGATGGCACCATCCATCTGAGCAGCACCTGTGATCATGTTTTTTACATAATCGGCGTGACCAGGACAGTCAACATGTGCGTAGTGTCTGTTCTCTGTGGAATATTCCACGTGAGCAGTAGCAATTGTTATTCCTCTTGCTTTTTCTTCTGGTGCGTTATCGATCGAATCAAATGATCTGATCGCTGATAACCCTTTGTTAGCCAATGCCATTGTAATGGCTGCTGTCAAAGTTGTTTTTCCGTGGTCAACGTGACCGATGGTTCCAATGTTGACATGCGGTTTAGACCTGTCAAATTTTTCTTTGGCCATCTGCTTATCTCCTATTAATATTTCTGCTTGGTTTAATTATCAGACAGTTGAAGCTGAGCGTCTACCGGATGATTTTCCGATATCTCTTCAGCGATTGATTTCGGCACATCGGAATAGTGCGAGAACTGCATTGTGTATATTGCGCGTCCTTGAGTCATCGATCTCAATACGGTTGCGTAGCCGAACATTTCAGAAAGAGGTACTTTGGCTTTAATTACTTGAGCATCTTTTCTGGCTGTGAATCCTTCGATTCTTCCCCTTCTTGAGTTCAAGTCACCCATTACATCGCCTAAATATTCTTCAGGAGATATAACCTCAACTGCAACTATTGGCTCTAAGATAACCGGCTTTGCTTTCTTACAAGCATTCTGGAAGCCCATCGAACCGGCAACTTTGAATGATATTTCATCTGAATCTACATCGTGATACGATCCATCAAATAATTTCACTTTAATATCTACCATTGGATATCCAGCTACAACACCATTACGCATTGCTTCTTGAACACCTGCAGATACTGCGGGGATATATTCTTTTGGTACCACACCACCAATGATCCCATTGATAAATTCGAATCCTTTACCGGGTTCGTTTGGTGTAACTTCAAGCCATACATGACCGAATTTACCTCTACCACCCGATTGTTTTACAAATTTACCTTCAGCTTCAACAGCCTCTGTAATGGTTTCTCTGTATGCAACCTGAGGTTTACCCACATTTGCATCAACTTTAAATTCTCTTCTAAGACGATCGACAATGATTTCAAGGTGAAGTTCACCCATACCAGCAATAATTGTCTGGGCAGTTTCATCGTCAACACGAACTCTAAATGTCGGATCTTCATCTGCAAGTTTGGAAAGTGATTCTGAAAGTCTGTCTTGATCAGCTTTTGTTTTTGGTTCAATAGCGATCTGAATAACAGGCTCTGGGAATACCATTCTCTCCATTACCACAGGATCATCTTCATTACAAAGTGTATCCCCGGTTCTTGTAAACTTAAGTCCAACTGCTGCGCCAATATCACCGGCTCTTACACCGGGAACTTCTTCACGATGGTTGGCGTGCATTTCCAATAAACGGCTGATTCTCTCTTTTTTCCCGGAAACCGAGTTATAAACATAAGAACCTGCTTCAAGCTTACCGGTATAAACTCTAAAGAAAGTGAGTTTTCCAACAAATGGATCGTTCATTATTTTGAACGCCAAAGCAGTAAATTTCTCATCTTCTGATGTTTTTCTCGTTACTTGATCATTTATTCCAATATGGTGAGCTTCAATAAATTCGGCGTCTGCCGGTGAAGGAAGGAAATCGATTGTTGCATCAAGCAACATCTGAATGCCTTTGTTCTTAAATGATGCTCCACACAATACAGGGATAATAACATTAGCAATTGTAGCTTTTCTTAAAGTTGCTTTAACCTCAGCAACTGAAATTTCTTCGCCGTCAAGATACTTGACAAGAAGTGTGTCATTAACATCAGACACTGCTTCCAACATTTCAGTTCTATATTTTTGAGCGATCTCAAGAAGATCTTTTGGGATATCAATAATATCAAATTCTTTTCCCAAAGTATCTTCACGATACATAATAGCTTACTGTCCATCTTGTTGATGGAAAGCTATTCTTGGAACACCATATTTATCAGCTTGTCTCCAAACTGTTTCTGACTGTGGTTCTACGCCGCCAACTGCACAAAAAAGTGCAATGGCTCCGTCAAGTACCCTTAAAGATCTTTCAACTTCAACTGTGAAGTCAACGTGCCCAGGGGTATCAATAATGTTGATCTGATGATCAGCCCAATAACATGTGGTTGCAGCACTCGTAATGGTGATGCCTCTCTCTTTTTCCTGCTCCATCCAGTCCATGGTAGCTGCACCATCGTGCACCTCACCAAGACGGTGTAACCGGCCGGTATAATACAGAATCCTCTCGGTCGTAGTGGTCTTGCCGGCATCAATGTGTGCCATGATTCCAATGTTACGAACTCTTTCTATAGGTGTCTTTATGCTCATTATCTATTCTGTTTCTTAGTAATCACTACCACTTGAAGTGAGCGAAAGCTTTGTTGGCTTCAGCCATTCTGTGGGTATCTTCTTTTTTCTTAATTGCGTTGCCTTCGTTATTTGCAGCAGCAATAAATTCCATAGCCAATTTGGTAACCATCGATTTGTCTTTCCTGTCGGAAGCATATCTCTTCAACCATCTGATTGCAAGAGCCATTCTTCTTTCGGGGCGAACTTCCATTGGAACCTGATAGGTAGCACCACCAACTCTTCGGCTCCTGACTTCGATAACCGGCTGAACGTTTTGGATCGCCTTTTTAAAGACTTCCAACCCCGGTTTTGTTGTTTTTTCTTCAACCATATCAAATGCTTCGTAAACCAATTTTCTGGCTGTTTCTTTCTGACCGTCTTCCATTATACAATTAATGAATTTGGCCAGTGAATAATCGCCATGCCTTGGATCAGGCTTAATATATCTCTTTGGTGCTCTTTTTTTTCTCATATCTTAACTACTTGCCTTTTTGTTGTTTGGGCCTCTTGGCTCCGTATTTCGATCTTCCTTGTCTTCTGTCAGCTACACCATTGGAATCTAATGTTCCTCTGATAATATGGTATCTAACACCCGGAAGATCTTTTATTCTGCCACCTCTGATCAAAACGATCGAGTGCTCTTGCAAATTGTGACCTTCACCCGGTATGTAGGCTGTTACTTCTATATGGTTTGTTAATCTTACTCTCGCTACTTTTCTGAGCGCAGAGTTCGGTTTCTTTGGAGTCGTTGTATAAACTCTTGTACAAACCCCTCTTTTTTGAGGACAAGCTTGCAAAGCCGGTGCTTTATTATTTGAGCACAGCCTGGCGGCCTTTCCTTACTAACTGGTTTATTGTAGGCAAAATGAACTCCTGATTTTGTCCAAAACTTAAAAAAATTCAGACTTCAAATATAGGATAAAATGCGTTAATTGTCAAGCAATTTTACTTGATAGAAAAAATAAAACTATTTTATGGCTTCTGAGTTGCTCAGAAGCAACACCCCCGATCTATTCCGGGGGGTAAAAAAGGGTGGGAGTCCCCGATCTATTCCGGGGACTCTTTATAATAAGTTAGACTGAAGGAACTTTAGCAGCTTCTAATTCAATCTCTTCCAATGCCATTTCGTCCTCATCTCTAACGATAAGTGAACGATATTTCTTTAAACCGGTTCCGGCTGGAATGAGGCGACCCATAACGACGTTTTCTTTCAGTCCTCTGAGAGTGTCTCTTTGCCTGTACCGCTGCATTGGCTAATACTTTTGTGGTTTCCTGGAAGGAAGCAGCCGAGATGAAACTCTCGGTTTCAAGTGCAGCCCTGGTAATTCCGAGCAACATATGATCAAAGGTGGCCTGTTCGGCATCTCTGTACTGTATTTCTGCTTTGCTTCTTTTCTTCAACTCAAGATTTAATTCGGATAATTTTTTCCTGGTGATAATCTGTCCGGGTTTGAATATCGAACCTCCGGCATCTGTTACGATAACAGATTCCATCATCTTATCATTCTCTTCCATGAACTCTGCTTTATCCACAACATCTTCCTCAAGGAATCTGGTATCACCCGGCTGTACAACTTTGATCTTCTGAAGCATCTGACGTACAATCACCTCAATATGCTTGTCATTGATCTTAACACCCTGCAAACGATAAACTTCTTGTATTTCGTTTACGAGGTATTCCTGTACCGCGTTAGTACCTTTAATCTTGAGAATGTCATGTGGATCAACCGGTCCATCGATGATTTTCTCACCGGCAGGGATCTCGTCACCTTCTTGAACAAGAGTGTGCTTACTAATAGGCACATTGTATCTCTTCTCATCAGATTTATCAATCGCTGTTACGATGATCTCACGGGTACCTTTTCTCCTTGCACCAAAGCTTACCAATCCCTCGATATCTGCAATGATTGCAGGATCCTGGGGATTTCTCGCTTCGAACAATTCGGTAACTCTTGGAAGACCACCTGTGATATCACGGGTCTTCGATGCCTGTTTAGCAATCTTTGCAAGAATGGTACCTGCAGGAATCTCCTGTCCTTCTTCCACTGAAAGGAAAGCCTTTGCCGGAATATTAAATGATCTTCTTTCACCATCGGCATTTTCTATCACTATGGAAGGTGATAAACCTTTGTCTTTTGGTTCAATTACAACTTTCTGAACGTGGCCTGTCTGATCATCAGTAATCTGTTCCATTGTAAATTTGTCAATAAGATCAACAAACTTAACGAAACCGGTGATGTCAGAGAGAATTACAGCGTTGTATGGATCATGATAATAAAGTGGTTGTTTTTTCCTTACTTTTTGTCCTTCGTCAACCAATATCTCGGCTCCGTAAGGAACATCAAATTTTCTTAACAATATTTCATTGTTGTCGGTAATCTCAATTACACCTCTTCTGCCGGTAACAACTTTCACCTTTCCGAAGATTGAATCTTTTTCAACAAAGGCTACTCTGTTGTATCTTACAACACCTTCAACAGGTGTATCAACCTGCGATTGAGTTGCGATACGAGCAGAAGTACCACCAAGATGGAAAGTTCTGAGTGTAAGCTGTGTACCCGGCTCACCAATCGACTGTGCAGCGATAACTCCCACGGCTTCACCAATTTCAACGAGCTTGCCGTTGGTAAGGTTTCTTCCGTAACAGTTGGCGCAAACACCATGTTTGGCTTCGCAGGTAAGAACTGTTCTGATATATACAGAATCAAGTCCGGCATCTTCAATAGTAGCAGCAATTGCTTCAGATATTGTTACACCGTTTTCACAGATAAGTTCATCTGTTCTTGGATCATAAATATCACCCTGAGCAACTCTA
Source organism: Ignavibacteriales bacterium (assembly GCA_016714125.1). Taxonomy (GTDB): domain Bacteria; phylum Bacteroidota; class Ignavibacteria; order Ignavibacteriales; family Ignavibacteriaceae; genus UTCHB3. Next base: position 536,255 of record JADJNX010000002.1, read on the forward strand.
CCAACAATTCTTTCTGTCAGTGGTTCTCTCTCTTCACCTGCTTCTTTAAGAGCAGATATTTCGATTCCAAGAATTGTTCCGCAATCGATTTGTGTGATAATTACATCCTGAGCAACATCCACGAGCCTTCTTGTAAGGTAACCTGCATCTGCTGTTTTAAGAGCTGTATCAGCAAGACCTTTTCTTGCACCGTGGGTTGAGATGAAGTATTCGAGTACTGACAAACCTTCTTTAAAGTTTGCTATAATCGGATTCTCGATAATTTCACCTGCCTGACCGGTAAGTGATTTCTGAGGTTTCATCATAAGACCACGCATCCCTGCGAGCTGACGAACCTGCTCCGAAGAGCCTCTCGCACCCGAGTCAACCATCATGTGGATAGGATTAAATCCCTGATTGGATTCTCTGAGTTTCTCCATGAGAACCTTACCCACATCATTTGTTGCATGTGTCCAGATATCGATGATTTTGTTATATCTCTCAGTATCGGTAATAAAACCATTTTCATGCTCGTTCAACACCTGATCAACCTTGCGGTTGGCTTCATTGATGATCGATTCTTTCTCTTCAGGAACCACGAGATCACTGAATGAAATCGAAAGTCCACCTTGCATCGCAAATTTAAATCCAAGCTCTTTAAGCTCATCAAGGAATATTGCAGTAACTTTGTTTCCCAACCTCATAAACATAAGGTTAACAAATGCACCAAACGATTTTTTCACGAGAAGCTGGTTATAATAACCCATCTCTTTTGGTACGATCTTGTTAAAGATAACACGACCAACAGTGGTGTCAATCATTTTTCCGTCAAGTCTTACTTTAATCTTCGCATGAAGTCCAACTACTTTGTTATTGTAAGCAATAACAACTTCATCGGCACAGCTAAAGATCATTCCTTCGCCCAGGTCACCATCTCTCTTTTTGGTCAGATAATAAACACCCAATACGATGTCCTGTGTAGGAACAACAATTGGACTGCCGTTCTGTGGAGAGAGGATGTTGTGGCTCGAAAGCATAAGTAATTGAGCTTCAAGTTTTGCTTCATCAGAAAGAGGCACATGCACTGCCATCTGATCACCGTCAAAATCCGCGTTGAAAGCTGTACAAACCATCGGATGAAGTCTGATCGCCTTCTCATCGATGAGTACCGGCTGGAAGGCCTGAATACCCAAACGGTGAAGTGTTGGCGCACGGTTAAGAAGCACTGGATGACCATCGATAATCTTTTCGAGAATCTCCCAGATAATTGCATCTTTCCGTTCAACTACCTTTTTGGCACTTTTTACGGTTTTATTGTTACCTCTCTCAATAAGTTTCCTTATAATGAGGGGTTTAAACAGTTCATAAGCCATGTCTTTTGGAAGACCACACTGGTGAAGTTTCAGCTCAGGTCCAACAACAATAACCGATCTGCCCGAATAATCAACTCTTTTACCGAGAAGGTTCTGACGGAATCTGCCTTGTTTACCTTTCAGCATGTCGCTGAGAGATTTTAGAGGCCTGTTATTGTCGCTTCTTACAGCAGAACCGCGTCTTGAGTTGTCAAACAAAGCATCAACAGCTTCCTGAAGCATTCTTTTCTCATTCCTGAGGATTACTTCCGGGGCTTTAATGTCGATCAACCCTTTAAGACGGTTGTTACGGATAATAACTCTTCTATAAAGATCGTTAAGATCACTGGTAGCAAACCTGCCACCTTCGAGGGGAACCAAAGGTCTCAACTCGGGTGGTATCACAGGAATATAGTTAAGAACCATCCACTCGGGTTTGTTCTCAAGTTTATCTTCCTTGGTACGGAAAGCTTCAATAACTCTTAATCTTTTAAGGAGTTCTTCCTTTTTCTGCTGAGAGTTTTCTCTGTTTAGCTGGTCTTTAAGTTCATAAAACTTCTCTTCAATGTTTAAGGTTTTGAGAAGTTCTCTGATTGCTTCACCACCAATTTTGGCGTAAAATTTATTGGGATCGTTGTCAGCCAGTTTATCATTCCCGGCAGGGAGTGATTTCTGAATCTCTGAATATTGATCCTCTGTTATAAGGTCATTTACCCTAAGACCTGTTGGTCCGGGGTTCATAACTACATAAGATTCGTAGTAAACAATTTTTTCAAGCTCTTTTGAGCTGAAACCTAAAAGGTTACCAATTTTTGAAGGCAACGATCTGAAGAACCAAATGTGTACTACAGGAACTGCGAGGGAGATATGTCCCATACGCTCTCTTCTTACACTTTTTTGAGTAACTTCAACACCGCAACGATCGCAAATGATACCTTTGTATCTAATCCTTTTATACTTGCCGCAGTAGCATTCCCAGTCGCGTGTTGGCCCGAATATTTTCTCACAGAAAAGTCCATCCTTTTCAGGTCTGAACGATCTATAATTTATAGTTTCCGGTTTGGTAACTTCACCATGGGATCTATCAAGTATATCATCGGGGCTCGCCAATGTAATTGTAATGGAATTAACATCTTTAATTACATTTTCAGGCAATCTTAATGACATATAAAAAACTCCTTCCGAGAATCTGTTTTCAAATTATTTAACTACTCTATTTCAACATCAAGGCCAAGACCTTGAAGTTCTTTGATGAGTACGTTAAATGCTTCGGGCACATTCGGTTCTTGAATATTTTCACCTTTAACAATCGACTCATACACCTTGGTTCTACCTGCAACATCATCACTTTTTACGGTAAGGATTTCCTGAAGAATATGTGAAGCGCCATAGGCCTCAAGAGCCCACACTTCCATCTCTCCAAATCTCTGACCGCCAAACTGAGCCTTACCACCGAGTGGCTGCTGAGTAATAAGCGAGTATGGTCCAATTGACCTGGCGTGGAGTTTGTCATCTACAAGGTGGCTCAATTTGAGCATGTAAATATATCCACAAGTAACTTTTTGGTCGAATGCTTCACCTGTTCTGCCATCATGAAGTTCGGTTTTACAACCGACAGGAAGCCCTGCTTTTTCGAGGTAACCGGTAACGTCAGACACTTCTGCACCGTCGAAAACGGGAGTAGCGAATTTGACGCCAAGTTTTTTACCTACCCAGCCAAGAGCTGTTTCATAAAGCTGACCCAGGTTCATTCTCGAAGGCACACCCAAAGGATTGAGAATCATCTCAACCTGAGTACCGTCGGGGAGGAAAGGCATATCTTCCAGCGGAACCACTTTAGCAACAACACCTTTGTTACCATGTCTTCCCGCCATCTTGTCACCTACAGAGATTTTTCTCTTTTTAGCAACATATACCTTTGCCAACTGGATGATTCCCGGGGGAAGTTCATCGCCAATTTGAATTTTTTGTTTTTCGCGTTTGTAATCTTCATCGATGTCAGCGAGTTTCCTCAGATAGTTTTTCATCAATGCTTTAACAAACTCGTTCGATTTTTCATCTTCAAACCAGGGTGATTTATCGTCAAGTCTCTCAAGTGTTTCCACTGTGTCAAGAGTTGATCTGTCGATAACTGAACCCGATTTTATGACTGTAATTCCATGTTCGTCTTTTACTCCAAGAGTTTTTTACCTTCGCAGATTTTCGCAAGTCTGTCGATCATCTTGTCGCGAAGTCCAACTTTCTCTTTGGAATATTTGATTTCAAGTTCTTCAGAAAGTTTCTTTTCGAGTTTTTTCGACTCGGCATCTTTTCTTCTGCGGGAGAAGAGGCGGGTTTTAATAACAGTTCCGCGAAGTCCGGGGGTTGCACGCAATGATGCATCCTTAACTTCACCTGCTTTGTCACCAAAGATGGCTCTGAGAAGTTTTTCTTCAGGTGTTGGATCCGACTCCCCTTTTGGGGTGAGTTTACCGATAAGGATATCACTTTCCTTAACTTCGGCGCCAACTCTGATGATACCATTCTCATCAAGATTCTTTACTGTCTCTTCACTTACATTCGGAATTTCACGTGTAAGCTCTTCGTCACCTCTCTTGGTCTCACGAACCTGAAGTTCAAATTCCTCGATATGGATTGAAGAAAACACATCATTCATCACAAGTTTTTCTGAAAGGATGATAGCATCCTCAAAGTTGTAACCTCTCCAAGGCATGAATGCTACAAGGATATTTCTTCCAAGTGCAAGTTCACCCTGATCTGTGGCGAATCCGTCTGCGAGTACATCACCCTTTTTAATTTTTTGACCATGTTTAACAATTGGTCTCTGGGTGATGCTTGTCTCCTAGTTTGTGCCGGAGAACTTAATTAATTTATAGGAAACTGTTTTTACATCGTCAAACTCTGTGAGAGCTTCAAATGAAAGTGGATCGATGTTATAGTCAACAACTATTTTGTCAGCGTCAACATAAACAACTTCGCCATCTTCCTGGGCAACAATCACCGATCTTGTATCACGAGCGACTCTTCCTTCAAGTCCGGTTCCTACAAGAGGAGCCTCCGGCTTGATGAGAGGAACTGCCTGACGCTGCATGTTCGAGCCCATGAGAGCACGGTTGGCATCATCATGCTCAAGAAAAGGAATCAGGGCAGCAGCCGCACTTACAATCTGTGCAGGAGCAACATCCATAAATTCCACTTCCTGTGGATGAACGATCGGGAAATCACCTTTTCTACGGCATTTAACTCTTTCCCTTACAAATTTTCCGTTCGCATCGATTGGAGCATTTGCCTGAGCAATTGTGTACATATCTTCCTGCTCTGCAGTGAGATATACAACATCAGTAGAAACGATACCGTCTTTAACAGTACGGTATGGAGTCTCAAGGAATCCAAATTTATTTACACGTGAAAAAATTGTGAGTGAAGAAATAAGACCGATGTTTGGACCTTCAGGAGTCTCAATTGGACAAAGGCGTCCGTAATGAGTATAGTGAACATCTCGCACCTCAAATCCCGCGCGTTCTCTTGTAAGACCGCCTGGTCCAAGTGCCGACATTCTTCTCTTGTGTGTAAGTTCCGAAAGTGGATTGGTCTGATCCATGAACTGTGAAAGCTGATTTGTTCCAAAGAAGGAAGTAATCACGCTGCTTATTGTTCTTGCATTTACCAAATCCTGCGGTGCAAATCCTTCAGCATCTCTAATCGACATTCTGTCTTTAATGGTTCTTGCCATTCTTGCCAGACCTGTGTTAAACTGCTGTTGAAGCTGCTCGCCTACTGTTCTTACTCTTCTGTTTCCAAGATGATCGATATCATCAGACGCGGCATTTTCATCCTTCATCTTGATGATATACTTCATAATCTCAATAAAATCCTGTATGTGAAGAACTGTCAGATCATCGGGAATTAACCCTTTCAGACTGAGCTTATCGTTCATTCTGTGTCTGCCAACTTCTCCTAAATCGTATCTTTTATCGTTGAAAAAGGTCTTTTCAAGCAATCCCGCAGCAGTATCAACATCCGGTGCTTCACCGGTTCTGAGCTGTCTGTAGATCGAAAGAAGTGCCTCATCCTTGCTGTGCGTCGTATCTTTTTCGAGGGTGTTAAGGATTAAATTCTGATCGAGGTTGAGATCTGTTCTGATCAAGTTGATCGACTCAACACCCGAAGATTTAATCATTTCAACTGACTCTTCGTCAATTATATCGTTTCTATTTAAAAAGATTTCACCGGTGTTTGAATCAAACACTTCGGTGGCAACTTTTCTTGAAAGAAGTGACTCGGGGTCAACATCATTCAGGTCTATTGTTTCATATAATTCAAAAATGCTTAATATTTCATCATCGGTCTCATACCCCAAAGCTCTGAGCAATGTGGTTGAGGGGAATTTTTTTCTACGGTCAATGTAAACATTTAATACATAGTTGATATCGGTGGTAAACTCAACCCATGATCCTTTTAAAGGGATAATTCTGGCTGAATAAAGGGGCGTTCCGTTGGGATGCACTGTCTGAGAAAATGCCACACCCGGCGATCTGTGCAACTGCGATACGACAACTCTCTCTGCTCCGTTTATAATAAATGTAGCCTGATCTGACATAAACGGCAATGTGCCAAGGTAAACTGTCTGCTGAACAGAGTTTACCCATTCACCTGTGTCAGGATCTTTGGAAGACAAAGTAAGCTTCGCTTTAATGCTTGCTGAGTAGGTTAAACCCTTCTCTCTGCATTCTTGTATAGAGTATCGTGGTTTTTCAACATAATACTCATTGTAGTCAAGGCGATATTTCGCTTTGTGATTGTCGGGGTTGTCTAGAATAGGAAAATTACTCGTAAAAACTTGCTGGAGTCCCTTGTTCTCTCTTTCGGAGGGAGCGACATCCATCTGTAGAAAATCGTAAAATGAGTCCTTCTGAACGCTTAATAAATCCGGTATCTCTATGACAGAGTTTATACTACCGAAGGTAATTCTGTTTTGTTCAATTGAATAACCTCAAAGTTGTTGTTTCAAACCTTATTCTTGCAAAAGTGATCTGAACATAAATAATAAAAAGCGATAAGACGATAAAAATCGTCTTACCACTTAAAAAATTCGGTTGGGTAATTAAAGTTTATAATAAAATTACTTTAATTCTACCTTTGCACCGGCTTCTTCGAGCTCTTTTTTAACCTTTTCAGCTTCGTCTTTTGAGACAGCTTCTTTAACTGGTTTTGGAGCAGCTTCAACAAGGTCTTTAGCTTCTTTCAAACCTAAACCTGTATGAGCTCTAACAACTTTGATAACACCGATCTTGTTAGCGCCGGCTTCCAAGAGCATTACATCAAATTCAGTTTTTTCTTCAACAACTTCTGCTGCAACGGCTGCAACTGCGGCACCCATAACTACAGGAGCGGCGGCTGTAACACCAAATTCATCTTCTAATGCTTTTTTTAATTCAGCAGCTTCAACCAGGGTTAACGCTTTAATTAGTTCTACTAATTGAGATACTTTCTCTGACATCTTTAGTTCTCCATTTTATAAATTTTAAAAGTTATGCAGCTTTTTTCTTGGCGATTTCATCAATAACACTAACGAGATCTCTCATTACTGCATTGAGTGTGCCAACGATACCGGAAGCAGGCGCATTAATGCTGCCAAGAATACCTGCTATTATCTCTGCCTTTGTAGGCAATTTGGCTAGTACATCCAACTGGTCGCCGGAATAATATTGTGTCTCAACATAACAGGCTTTTAAGCCAAATTTCTGAGTATCATCATTAAATTTCTTAATGATTTTAGCGGGTGCAACAGGGTTTTCGAATGTAAATGCGAAACCTGTCATTCCAACAAGATTCTCAGCCAACTTGGGATATTTGCCTGATTGTTCAAGAGCGCGTTTAAATAAAGTATTTTTAATTACTTTATATACAACACCCTCTTTCCTGAACTCATTTCTGAGTTTGGAGATCTGAGCAACATTAACTCCGATGTAGTCAGTTAGATAGATTGCGGTCGAATCGTTTAGAAGCTCGACTATCTCCGCAATGACTTCACCTTTTTGTTCTTTGTTCATTTAACTCCCGAATCAGTTTGTTTATACCTCGTCGGTATAGAAGCAGTGATTTGTTGTGCGTAATTTCTTAATTAATTTCGTCTTTAACTATTTTCAGACCGGGTCCCATGGTGGAAGAGAGATATACACTCTTCATATATGTACCTTTAGCAGTGGCCGGTTTTAGTTTATTGACTTGATTTATAAGTGCTTTGGTATTTTCTTCAAGCTGCTCGGTGGTAAAATTAAGTTTACCAACTGCTGCGTGAATAATACCCTGCTTGTTCACTCTAAAATCGATCTTTCCTGCCTTAACTTCTTTAACGGCTTTTGCAACATCGGGTGTTACAGTTCCGCTTTTTGGGTTAGGCATCAAACCTTTTGGTCCAAGTATCTTTCCAAACTTACCCAACTGGCCCATAATATCAGGTGATGCTATTATAACATCAACATCAGGAACTTCGTTCTTTTCAATCGCTGTTAAATATTCCTGAAAGCCTGCATATTCAGCACCGGCATCAAGAGCCTCCTGAATTTTTGCACCTGGGTAACTACCAACACTTTTACAGTCTTACCTGTTCCGTGTGGGAGAGATACTGTTCCACGAACCATCTGATCTGCATGTCTTGGATCAACACCGAGACGAAGAGCACATTCAAGTGATTCAACAAATTTTACACTCGAAAGTGTTTTAAGAGTATCAATTGCTGAAGCAACCGTATATTCTTTGTTTTTTTCAACTTTGGCTAATACAGCCTTGTATCTTTTAGATATTTTCATTTTATCATCCTCCCCTTTTAACCTTCAACCGTGATGCCCATGCTGCGTGCAGTACCTGCAACCATCGAAGCAGCTGCTTCAAGGGTGTTCGCATTAAGATCGGGCATTTTCAATTGAGCAATTTCCTCAACCTGTTTTCTGGTAACTTTTGCTACTTTAGTACGGTTGGGTTCGGCTGATCCCCCTTTTATTCCTGAAGCTTTAATAAGAAGAACTGCTGCGGGAGGGGTTTTTGTAATGAATGTGAACGATTTATCGGAGAATACAGTGATCACTACTGGTATGATCAATCCGTCTTGTCCGGCTGTTCTGGCGTTAAATTGTTTACAAAACTCCATTATGTTCACGCCTTTTTGACCTAAAGCGGGCCCTACCGGTGGAGACGGGTTTGCTTTTCCTGCGGGAATCTGGAGTTTTATATATCCGGTTATCTTTTTTGCCATTTTATGACCTGTTAATTAGAAAGTTTTTTTTTAATGAGCTAATTCTGCTTGCACAAAATCGATCTCCACGGGAGTTTTTCTGCCGAAGATTGAAACGAGAACTTTTATCTTCATTCTCTCTTCATTTACTTCTTCAACGGTTCCCGAGAAGTTGTTGAACGGACCATCTATTATTTTAACTGTATCTCCCGCTCTAAATACAGTATCCAATCTTTCGGAATCTTCTTCCTGTTTCACCCTGCCTACAATTCTCTTCACTTCGTCTTCTCTTAAAGGTGCGGGATTTTTTCCGCCGAGAAAACCAAGAACTGACTGAGTATTGTTTATAAAATCTTTTACCTGAGCATCAAGATCAACACAAATGAGAATATAGCCGGGCAGAAAACTTCTGATCTTGCTCTTCTTTTTGCCATCTTTTACTTCGTAAACTTTTTCCTGTGGGAGCAATACTTCAGATATTTTATCAGCCAGTCGTGTATTATCGCGCAAACCGAGCTCAATCAGCCCTTTAACTTTGGCTTCATGACCCGAAAGCGTTTGTAATACATACCATCTATGTTCCATTGCGCTCCTTAGTATAAAAAGCTGAAAAGGAAAGAAATTCCCTTATCAATAATGAAACACAAGACAGCAAAAACGAGTGAAGAGGCTATGACCACCTTGGTGGAGCTCTTCAGCTCTTCCCGGGTTGGCCAGGTTACTTTCTTCATCTCTTTTACGATATCTTCGTATAGCTTAATTATTTTTGTTTTCATGTGGACTTTCGGACTGTTTAAGCACGCTGGGAGGGAATCGAACCCCCAACCTGCGGTTTTGGAGACCGCTGCTCTACCAATTAAGCTACCAGCGTATTCGTTTTTACTTAGTCTCTTTGTGCACTACCGGCTTGTTACACCAGCGGCAATATTTCTTATATTCTACTCTGGCAGGATGCTTGCGCTTGTTCTTTGTTGTAGAGTAATTTCTTCTCTTACACTCAGTACATTCCAGGGTGATTATATCTCTCATGTCTCTACCTTCATAAAAAATGTCGAGCTCACGACCGGGATTGAACCGGTGACCTCATCCTTACCAAGGATGTGCTCTACCAACTGAGCTACGTCAGCTTAATTGAACATAAAAAAAATGAAAGTAGTTGGAGTTTACTTTCATTATACTCTGTGAGCGGGAGACGGGATTCGAACCCGCGACCAACAGCTTGGAAGGCTGTGACTCTACCCCTGAGTTACTCCCGCAATTCTCCGTTTCATATATAGTGGGCGGCGAGGGATTCGAACCCCCAAAGGCGTAAGCCAACGGATTTACAGTCCGCCCCGACTCTCCAACTTCGGCGTCCGCCCAACTTTTGTGTTTCCATTCAGAATTTTTCTGAAAGGGACTTCTAAAGTAAGATTTTTTTGAATTAAATGCAAGGAGTCTGTTAAATTTATTTTAAATTATTTTTCCCACCCTGGAGAGAGGGATAATTTGTATTATATCGGGAAAAGTAGCAGAGTAGAGAAAGGGGTTTTGAGTTAAACCGCAAAGGACGCAGAGGACGCTAAGAGAGAAATAATAAATCCATCCGCGATAATCCGCCTCATCCGCTTCTTCCGCGTTCTATCAAAAAATCCGTTACTTCGCTACTCCGATACTCTGCTACTTCAATAAAATAGCTTTCACCGTCGCAGAAAAGCTGCTATTGGCAGAAACGGCCTCCAGTCGGAATATGTAAACACCCGACGATAATTTGGTTCCGTCAAACTTTTGTTTATACAGACCTCTTGCCATTTCGCCCGAAATCAGTGTTGTTACCTTTTGTCCTGTGATATTATAAACAGAAAGAGAAACATTGGCTCTCTCGCGTAACGAAAACTTTATCACAGTTTCGGGGTTGAAAGGATTTGGATAATTTTGCCACATCTGAAATTCATCGGGCACAATTCCTTCAACTTCTTTTAGTCCCGTTGGATAATAGTGATATTTTGCACCCAAATGGGCAAATATTTCATCAACCTTGGTACGGGTCACCGTTATTGAGTTAAGGTGATCCGTTCCTCTTCCGATAATTATGGCATTGTGAAAAGTAACTGTATCACCCGCTGTAAGGTGAAACGGACCCGAATTGGCAAAACTCCTCTGATCGGTCGATGTGTTGTTTAACCATCCTGTATTAGTAACGGGATTTCCCGAGTACATAAAGATTTTTGATACAGGGCTACATGGAACTCCCCCATAAAACTGACCATAAGGCCAGGTACAGGGATCTATCATTTCGCCATTAGTGTTTCTGCCCTGCTGATAACTTCTTAACTCAGGTGTAAAGCGTGGATCACCTTGAGTGGGATGCGACGACATGTAGTGCTGCGAAGATGTAAGCCCCAGGTTGGAAGCTCCCGGAATTTTAATATTTTGGAAAGGTTTTCCCATTGGAACAGTGGCTGTGTCGTTGGCAATATCTGTACCCGGATCATAAACACCATTTCCGTTGATATCCTGATATGACAACCCCCTGATAAAAACAGGTTGCCCAAACACAATAGTCTGAAAAACGGCAGGTGGATTGACCCCAAATGAACCATCACTTCCTTCATTCCAGATATAACTGCTGTTCCGAATTGAATCGGTACCAAAAAGATCATCCTGATACTCTCCCATATCAGTATCAGTCCAGGCTGAAAAGAAAACATCGGATATCGCCGAAGCAATATTCCCCTTATTTACAATTTCATACCGAATAAATACTGCATCCTTCATCGCTTCAACCGCTGAATTTGGGTAGGCATAAATTGTTTGCCTGATCTCAATGCCCACCGGAACTTCTTGAAATCTTCGTAGTTCGGTTGGCATTCCATCATTGTAAACACAATAGTATGAAATCTCACCAAGTATCTCAGGCATATCCTCCGATGGATCCCAAATGCCGTTATGATTTAAGTCGATGGGATCATAAATTCCGTTGTGGTTTCCATCCCAATATCTGGCTCCGGTCATAACGGCATATTTCCACAACTCCCAACTTGCACCAAATGCAGAATCCTTCAGCGCCACCCTGTATATCCCGTTTTTGGGGTCTATAACCGGTGAACCTACGGGACCCGATACATAATCTGCAATTCTTGAGGCTGACATCATACTCGCCGACCATGGTACATCATTTATGAGTCCTGATAATGCAAAACCGTTTGAAAATACAGTGTTGATCGAATCATAATACAAACCCGATCTCCCATTTATATCAACATCGGCGATTATTCCATTTCTTCCGAAGGGCACCCAAATTCTTCCCGTCCAAAATCCATCTTCTGTGGTTATTCCCGCCATCAAAAGTGAATAGGTGAATTGGGCTGAAGAGAGGTATTGTCCACCACCATTCATCAAAACATATAAATTTGCAAAATCCCCCGGCGTGGCAATCTTCACAAATCCTCTGAATATCCCATCTCCTGCCACAGAATCATTGTGTAATCCATCATCATAAAGAGGATATTCAACAGGCACTTCATTTAGGTTCCCTTTTATGACTCCACTCAGATTTCCTCCTCTAAAACCTGCATAAACCCTCACAAAAACAGAATCTCCCTGAACAGGAACTTCAGGAATCATTTTTGTTGAGAAAATAACAGGAGGAGCTTGCTGATCTGTAAGAGTTAACCCGTTTCCCCACCACAACCTGTTTAGAAGCCCGAAGGAATATCGGGAACTTGAAAAAACAACTATTGGAAGTGTTGATTGTGGGTTGATATTCAGATTGGCATCCTGACCTGCGTATCGTGTTATTTGAACCGGTGTACCCCATGTAACCCCGTTATCGGTAGTGGTTATTCGGAAATAATTTGAGTTTAAGAACCCCCCAATGGTTGGACGGATTCGGCGGTAAAACAAATGAATTGCCCCATCTGAAGTTTTGTACAATTTTGGATTCCTAATTGTCTCACTCCCCGAAATAATCACTGTTGTATCATGCCAGCCGGTCGTGGCAGCCGAATACTTTAACAACATCAGTTTTGTATTGTTCTGATTTTTCTCCTGACACGCCATGATCATATCACCGTTACCCATGGGCAAAAGTGTCGGGTTGCTTAATCCGCTGGTTGTAAGAATCTGGTATGACGAAAATGTTAAACCATTATCACTACTTTTTGCAAACCCTATTGAGTTCTGATATTGAGAAATTGCAAGGACTATCTCATTCCCACCTGTATGAATTGCAGAGGTTATTTTTAGAGTACCCTCAATAATCGGATTGTTAATCAGTGAAAGAACCCGGTTTGCTCCCCACGTGTTTCCTCCATCGTCGGATATCTTATACTTGTAGGTACCGTTGGTGCCAACTCTAAAAAAAGTTATCAATCGATTATTGGCACCCCGTATCAAGTAAGGTGACGCGAGACTGTCCTCAAATGCAGAGGGAGCTATCGTGTCAAAAATGACTGTGGGAGTCGACCAGGCAGTCCCGCCATTGGTACTTCTCACTAAACAAAATTGAACTCCTCCAAAACCGTTGTATTTGGAGTATAAAGTTATGAATTCATTGTTGTTTATTGAGATAATTTCACCGGTACGGTGATTTAATGCATCATCAGTGGGATAAATGAGTTGAGGTTCTGACTGGGTGAATACGACAATAATTAATATCGAACAAAGAATCAAAATGTATTTTAACATGATGAACTCCTGACTTTCTTTTTATTTCAGCAGGACACTTTTGTGCCCTGCCGAAAAATGCTTCTACTTAAATTATTTGATCTCGACTATCTCAATGGCAAAATTTAATATTTCACCTGCAAGATCATGATTTGCATCGAGAGTAATTATGGTGTCAGTTATTTCAATAACTGTCATAATTACATTCTCTCCATCTTCGCCATCAAGTTCGAGTCTGTCACCGATCTCAACTTCAAGATCGGGAATTTTCTCTTTTTCAACTTCCACAACGAGGCTGTCACGGTATTCCCCATAACCAAGTTCGGGTGGAACTGCCACATCCTTTTTCTCCCCGACTTCCATCCCCAAAACTGCAAGTTCCAATCCGGGGATGATCTCATTGTTGCCAACTCTGAACACGATTGGTTCATTTCCATAAGATGATTCAAATTCTTCACCATCCGGGAATGTCCCAATATAGTGCATTGTAACGAGTGAACCTTTTTGAACTACAGCCAATTTACTCTCTACTTTCGTTGTTTTTTAGTTAGTCTAAATTGTCTCAAATAAACTCTGAAACCGCAGGGAAATATAATAAACGACCAAAACTTTCGCTAATTATTTTTCTGTTGCCAAAATTATAAAATCCATCCCTGAAATCAGTGAAAATCCGTGATATCTGCGTAACTATTCCCCGTTTTATGTTGCAGAAGGCAATCGGGACGATTACCACTCCTCACACTTACGGTTAAAATCCCCCTCCGCGTAACTCTGTCTAATCTGCGTGTATCTGCGTCCCCTAACGACTTTTCGTGTTGCAGACGGCAATCGGGACGCTACGAATATTGATTCCCTTCCAGGGAAATTATAAGATCAATCACCAAATAATCTCAAAAAAACTAAAATTTTATCTTATTTTGACCAAAAGTATACAAATAATGTATTTTAAAAGATATTATTTGTACATTTTGCCATAAAAAAAGCTGTCACCGTTTTAAGCAGTGACAGCTTTATCAAGTTTTTGGGTATTTTTTAGATATCCACTTCTATCCCGTTGATTATCACTTCTGTATCGAGAGCAATAACAAGTTCTTCATTTGTGGGGATTCTGAATACTTTAACCGTTGCATCTTCAGTGGAGAGGTCTTCCTCTTTACTGTTGTTTTTTTCAGGGTCAAGTTTCATTCCCATAAATCCAAGGGATTTGCAAACTGCTTCACGAACATCAGATGAATTTTCACCGATACCACCGGTAAATACCAGTGCATCAATTCCACCCATCGCTGCTGCATAAGCACCAACATACTTCGTGATTCTGTAACAAAAGACATCAAAAGCAATTTTAGCTCTTTTGTGTCCCTCTTTCATCGAAGAAATTATTTCACGCATATCGGACGATTCACCACTGATTCCAATGAGTCCACTGTGTTTGTTGAGCAAAGTGTTTGCTTCGGAGAGTTGCAGACCTTCTTTTCCCATTATGTGGAGAATTATGGAAGTGTCGATGTCACCACAACGGGTACCCATCAAAAGTCCTTCAAGTGGCGTAAAACCCATTGAAGTGTCAACCGAAGTACCTCTGTCAACAGCCGCCATACTGCACCCGTTTCCGAGGTGAGCGGTTACTATTTTTAATTCACTGAGTGGTTTTCCAAGCTTCTTTGCTGCTTTTCCGGCAACAAATCTGTGTGAAGTGCCATGAAAACCGTAACGACGAATCTGATGACTTTTATAAAGTTCATAGGGTATTCCATAAAGATATGCCTTGGGCTCCATCTTTGCGTGATATGCTGTATCAAATACGCCAACCTGGGGAACACCCGGAAGCACCCTCGTAACAGCCTGAATACCTTTGATGTTTGGTGGATTGTGAAGTGGTGCCAGTCCTACATTATCCTGGAGAACTTTAATTACTTCCTGGGTGATCAAAACCGATCCCGTGAAGGTTTCACCTCCGTGAACAACTCTGTGACCTACTGCATCAATTTCACTTTTATCTTCAATTACACCATGATTCTTCGAAAGAAGCACTGCGAGAACATATTCAATTCCAATTGCATGGTCAAGAATCTCTCCCACGATATTTATTTTATCACCGTCATACCGTATATGTGTAAGTACGGCTCCTGACATCCCAATCCTGTCAACCAATCCTTTTGCAAGTGCAACCCGCTGAACAGTATCATAAAACTGATACTTGATCGACGAACTGCCACAATTTAATACTAAAACTCTCATTATCGCCTACGAAATTATTTTACCGTTGGAGTCATAGGTATAAAAACCCTGACCTGTTTTTCTTCCAAGCTTCTGCTCACGAACAAGTTTCCGGAGTATTGGACAAGCTCTGTACCTTGGTTCTCCAAGGGTTTTCCACAGAGTGTCCATCCATGCCAAAACTTCATCCAATCCCATCATATCAGCCATTTCAAGGGGTCCATGTTGAAAATTGAACCCGATTTTCATCGCTGTGTCGATGTCTTTTGCGGATGCAATGCCTTCAAGCAAAATGTGCATCGCTTCATTAAGGAGTGGAACTATCGATCTGGTGGTTACATATCCGGGATATTCGTAAACTTCAATGGAGGTTTTTCCAAGACGGTTGGCGAATTCTTTGATTATTTTTAATGTACTTGCCGAGGTGTGGAGACATTTGATCACTTCGACCAACGGTCTCTTTGGCACAGGATTAAGAAAATGCATCCCGATTACCTTGTCAGGTCTTCCGGTACATTCTGCAAGCTTTGTTAAACTTAATGTTGAAGTGTTGGAGACAAAAATTGTCTCTTTTTTAGCGATTTTGTCGATATCAAGAAATATTTTTTTCTTTAATTCAAAATCTTCATCCACCGCCTCAACAATAAGGTCACAGCCGGCTACCAACTTAATGTCGGTAACCCAACTGATTCGGCTCATGATTGCTTTTTTTTCTGAAGCAGTCATTGCCCATCTTTTTATTTCATTGTCGATATTATCTGAAAGACTCGATTTTGCATAATCGATCCTTTGAGATGATCTCTCAACTATAATGACTTCAATACCATTTGCGGCCACTGCCTGGGCTATTCCCTGCCCCATAACCCCTGCGCCAATAATTCCAACCCGGTTGATTGCATCAAACGATTCGGACAATGCCGACCTTTTTAGTATTTCGTCTATATTTATGTTATCTTCCTGCATCAGTCCATTCCTTAATAAAACAATTTGCGTCCATCTACAAGCAATTTTAATGCCAAACGGTTTAATCGTTTTATCTTCAAATTTTTGATCAGATCAATAGTCTTTTTTCTCAAAAATAATAATTGTTAAACCGAATACGGTAAAAATAAACAATAATGAGCTAATAATCAGTTTTAAAACATGACCTTCGGGGCTTCCTTGCTCTGCAAGCATGTATGAACTTGAAAATTCTGAGCTTTTTGGTAATATCCAATAAATCACATTTACTGTCTCTCTTAACCATATTTTTGCTGAATCCTGCATCACTTGTTTCATAATATATACTATAGAAGAAATCACTACACTATATGCAATCGCTGTTAAAAGACCGGCAATTGGTGAACGGAAACTAAATGATACAAATATTACAAGATGAAACATGATCACAAAACCAAGAAGATTTAATAATCCCCAGTGAAGTGAATTTGCATAATATATGCCGTAAACTGCGGAATGTACCAGCCAAACCCCCATTATCTGCACAAACAAGACCGCAAACATAAAAAGTATGCCACTGATAAAGGCGCCCGTAAGCAACTCCATCGTCTAACCGGGAAAGAGAGAAATATGTCAAAGACTCCCCTTTTGATTACAGAATTCACTGTGATTGCAACTGTAAATAATCCTACATAAATCATTAACTGGATCGTCCCGTTAAGAAGATTTGCCAAAATAAAATCGTATGACTGTTCTATCTTTGCAAATGGTGTTCCGGCAGGAATACTGTCGTGAACTGAATAAGAAATAATGGCTGAAAGTGCCACCATAACCACGACACCTCCAATGGTAACCCAAAATGACTTACTTCTCCTCAGATGATCAAAAAAGAATAAAACTGATTGTGTAATCCCTTTCATTAATTTACCCTTTCATCTGCATTAATAGTTTTTATGAACAACTCTTCAAGATTGGATTTACGAAGTGTAATCTCTTCAATTAAAATTTCCAGCACCCTGACTTTATCAATGATACGGTTCAATTCGACAACTTCTGAGCTGTTATAACGGTATAACTTCTCGGACATTTTTTCAAGGTAAACTATGCTGTTCTCCTCTTCCAGTGTCAGACTTCTGGAAAGTTTAATCTCAAAGTGAGTGTTTTCATGAGTAAGTTCGTGGATTGTCCCTGTCCTTAAAAGTTTTCCTTTATGGAGAATGGCAACACTGTCAGTAATCATTTCCACTTCGGAGAGGATGTGGGAGTTCAAAAAGATCGTTTTACCCCTGGACTTCAAGTCTTGAAGGATTGTCCTTATTTCTTTTCTGCCAACAGGATCAATACCATCGGTAGGTTCATCCAAGATAATCAAATCAGGATCATGAAGCAAAGCTCTGGCAATTCCAAGACGCTGGTTTTGTCCTTTGGAAAAGGTTTTTGCTCTCCTGTCGGCAATTTTTGACAGTCCAAGCATCTCAAACAACTCACCTGTTCTTTTTTTGATCAATGCCGGCTCCATTTCATAAAACCGTGCAAGAGCTGCCAGTGACTGGCGTGCAGTAAATACTTCGGGGAATTGAATATTCTCAGGAAGATATCCGATATTTTTTTTCAACAGATGGTTATATTCATTTGAGCCAAACAGGGAGAAACTTCCCTCGGTCAGTCTGGTGATTCCCAAAAGAATTTTAATAAATGTGGTTTTCCCGGCACCATTCTGGCCTAAAAGACCAAATATCTGCCCCGGCATCACAGAAATTGAAAAATCATCAAGGGCTTTAACCTTGATCTTCCCCGAATAAATTTTTGTTAAATTTTTACTGCTGACTATTTCGGACATATTCCGCTCGTTTGTTAAATAATGAATCAAAAATTACGATTTTCTGAAAAGGTGAGTTGGTGATTTGTTACAAAAGGAAATTATAGGAGGATGAACCACAAAAAAGAAAGTATAAACTATGCAGTTATGAAAAAAAATTAATACTTAATAATTAATACCTAATAATTAAATCTTGTATTCTTCTTTCCTGTCCCGTGTCATCAGGTCGTGAATCGCCTGGGAGGGGTCTTTGTCCTCAAAGAGGATTCGATATACCTCGGAGGTTATTGGTACTTCAACATTATATTTGATGGCGAGTTGCATTGCAGAATTGGAGGTCTCAACCCCCTCGGCAACAGCAGTCATTTTGGCAAGCACTTCTTTTAATTTCATTCCGCTCCCAATCTGATCTCCCACATAACGGTTACGACTGTGGCGACTCATACAGGTAACGATGAGATCACCCATTCCCGAAAGTCCCGAGAAAGTATGCGGTTTTGCCCCCATAGCCAAACCAAGCCGTGTAATTTCGGCTGTTCCTCTTGTCATTATGGCGGCTTTTGTATTATCCCCCATTCCCATTCCATCAAGAATTCCTGCACCAATTGCTATCACATTTTTAAAAGCGCCACCAAGCTCCACTCCAATTACATCAGTTGATGAATAGACCCGGAAATAGCGGTTTATAAATGCGTTTTGGATCATTTTTGATGTGTCATGATCTTTACATGCTGCAACAACTGTGGTGGGAATTTTTTTGCTTACTTCTTCTGCGTGACTGGGTCCGGAGAGCACACCAATTTGTCGATCGGTCAGTTCGGGGAAAACATCTTTGTAAATTTGGCTCACAGTAAGAAGATGATTCTTTTCGATTCCTTTTGAAACCGAAACAAGAATTGTATCCTTAATATCGGAAAAATTTATCTTCTGAAGTGAATTTCTGGTAAATTGAGTTGGTATGGCTGTGACAATAATATCTTTGCCAATGGAGGCTTCTTGAAGATTATTGGATATCTTTAAACCTGCAGGAAATGGAATCCCGGGCAGGTATGTCATATTTTCGCGTTTCTCTTCGAGGAGAGTGGCATAGGCATCGTTATACTCCCATAGAGTAACATTATGCCCGTTATCAGTAAGTAGAATGGCGAGAGTAGTGCCCCACGCACCCGCTCCTAATACTGCGATATTCATTGGTTAACTATTTTTTCTTACCGAATGATATCTTGCTCTCACTCCCTGACAGGAGTCTTTTAATATTTTCTCTGTGTGTGTAGATCAAAAGGATTGACACACCGGCTACAAATGGAAGAAGAGTGCCATATCCCTGAACTTCTGCATGAAAAATGTTTTCACGAATAAATAAAGTTGAAGGAACTGCAATCGCTGCCATGATCGAACCAAGCGAGACATATTTAAAGATGCCCACAAATATTATAAAGATACCAAGAGCTACAAGCATGTCAATGGTTGTAATCGAAAGCATCATTCCAAGTGCTGTGGCAATTCCCTTACCTCCCTTAAACGAGGCAAAAACACTCCAAATATGACCAATAATCGCAAAAATTCCTGCCATTATTCGAATAATGGTAATATCCTGGAATGGAGTCTGATTATTAAGTGTAACGGGATCCAGATAATAGAGCTGAGAAATAAAAAGAACCGCAATAGCTCCTTTAATCGCATCAAGTGCAATTACTGACAAACCAAATTTAGGCCCAAGTGTTCTGAACACATTGGTCCCTCCGGTGTTGCCACTCCCGTGAGCTTTAATATCGATACCTCTGCTTTTTGATACAATTATACCAAAAGGAATGGATCCAATTAAATAGGATAGAACTAAAATAGCAGCTAAAGCTAACATCTCATATTCCTGAAATAAAATGTTTTCTGTTGAATGTCTCGTCTAAAATACAGTATGACGGCAAAATTTGCAGCGAGTAGAAACTAAAAATAATAACAACTCTTTAAAATAAACAAAATCAATAACCAAACAATGAATTAGTGATCATTAAAATATTAATTTACTTCCATTTATGCTTGTGTTTTGTTTTATTTTACATCAAAATAAAAATAAATAATTCGTAAATTAATGTAATAAATATTCAAATATACAAATCATGTTAAAATCACTACAAAAAATGCTGGTTTTTGTCTTCTTGCTTCTGACGCATTTTATTGTGGCACAGAAAACTGAGAGCTATTCCTTCAGTTCACTAAACACTGTTGATGGTCTTTCACAGGGTAGAGTTACTAAAATCATCCAGGATCAGTCGAATTTTATCTGGTTTGGCACAGCCGACGGTCTAAACAGGTATGACGGTTACTCCTTCCTGATTTTCAGACATAAAAAAGACAACCCCTCTTCAATCTCCAATAATATTATAAATGACATTAAAGAAACACAAGACGGTAAACTTCTTATTGCCACTAATGACGGACTCAATCTTTATGACCCGGTGACAAATTCCTTTAGGCAGTTACCAATCTTTAATGTTAATTCTCCTGATATGGGATTTAGATCAATTACATGCATACTTGTACCCCGAAATGAGAAAGATTTTTTCTACTATGGCACAAAAGCAGGTTTGATTAAATATCAATATTCAACAAAAACCAATAAACTCATTTTTGGGTTAACAGCCGACCTTTCAATCAATGAAAGAAGTACCCGGACCCTCTTCGAAACTTCCAAAGGCGAGATTTGGATTGGAACCGGTGGAGAGGGGCTCTTCATTTATAACCCCGCTAAAGAAAAAATCAAAAAGATATTTGTCTCACCCAATGCAGAGATACCTCAAAAAAACCTGCCGGTTACGAGCATCGCAGATGATGGCGACGGGAAGATTTTTGTCGCTGATTTCCTCAATATTTATGCGTTTGATGAATATGGCGTTAAACTAAGAGATGTGAACAAGTGGGAAAAATCAACCATACCCACAACAATTATTAAAGCTTCAAAGGGAGAAGTTTACATAGCCTATCTCGGTAAAGGTTTGGTTAGATATTCATTCAACGGTGACAAATATACTTTTATGAAGGATATCACCGCCACCGATAGTCTTGAACAAAAATTTGATTTTCTTTCCTTATATCGACAAATCAAATACTCTTGGGTGTGGGTCGAATGGATGGGGAATACGGTCGATAAGCCCTCACAATAATCTATTTATGAGATTTACCAATTTTAGCCAAAGTTTAAAGAGCATAAGGTCAATCATCCAATTAAAGGACGGTTCAGTTATAGTTTCAGGCTACAGGGGCTTCACCAGATTGTATCCTGACTTTTCAATGGAAGATCTTAATTCAGGCATTTATGAAGAGGCTTCCGGTTTATCCCTTTCTGTCTTTTCTTTAATTGAAGATATTAGAGAGCCGAACAAAGTCCTCTGGGCAGGAAGTGAAGGAGGTGGACTTTATAAGTTCACAATAAATAACAAAAAAATCGAAATGATTAAGGGTGATTACACCAAAGGCGATTTTTTCCGTGGCGAATTTGTCACTTCCCTCTTCTGGGGAAGCGATAGTATGTTATATATCGGTACCGAAAGAGGTCTTCACATTCTTAATACGACAACCATGTTTCTCAAATTTTTTCCACCTACAATTGGGGGTGATTCACTGGTGTCATTTGGTATAATATATGACCTGGACGAACATAACAACACTATTTATCTTTCTACGGAACGGAACGGCATTGTAAAGTTTGACCCTCGATCGGGTGATTATTCATCATTTTTGTCGACAGGAGTATCACCGGCTTCACTTCCAACAAATGATATAAGAGCACTCTACTTTAAAAACGACGACACTTGTTATGTCGCAACAAATTCAGGATTTTGTGTGTTTGACAGAAGAAGCAATAAACTCAGAACTTATACAATGCAAGACGGACTCCCAAATGATTTGATTTATTCAATCCTTGAGGACGATTCTGGCAAATTGTGGTTATCCACCAACCTGGGTGTAGCTTGTTTTAACCCTAAAACGGGTAGGTTTATCAATTATACCAAAACTGAAGGGTTACCCGGAAATGAGTTTAATTCCAAATCATATCTGAAGCTTAAAAATGGTGATATGATCTTTGGTGGTGTGGAAGGGTTTTGTGTTTTTAATCCTGCCGCGATTACAAGCGATAATCTAAAAACCCCAATCCAACTATCACTAACTTCAGTCTTTTCTCGAAGGAAGTTCCTGTTGGTAAATTTGGGGATAAAGTTATACTCGATTCAGCTATCCATCTTAAAAAAATCGTATATCTTGATTATGACGAAAATAACATTGGATTGGAGTTTACCACACTTAACTTTAATGTGAATACAAGCACCAAATACTCCTATATTCTCGAAGGTTTTGAAGAAGAATGGTCCATTCCTTCCACAATAAGAAAAGCAATTTATACAAATCTCAATGCAGGAGAGTATAAGTTTATGGTTGCCACCATAACAAGAGACGGGTCAAGGTCTGAAAATGTGGCGGAACTTTACATAATTGTGGCTCCTCCATTTTGGAGAACAACCTGGTTTAGAATCCTTGCACTTATTGCAGTTATCGGAATTATTTACTCGGCTTATAAATACAAAACAACTTCCATCAGGAAGCGTAATGAGGAATTGGAAAATCTTGTTGAAAAAAGGACTCTTCAGCTTGAATTAAAAAAAGATGAATTGGAGCAAAGAAATCGCGAACTTATAGAAGCAAACGCATCTAAAAACAGATTTTTTTCGATGTTCTCACACGATCTGAGGAGCCCTTTTAGTGCAATTCTTGGTTATCTCCAAATCCTTGATGAAGATTTTGATGAGCTCACAAAAAGCGAAAGAACATACTACTTCCAAAGTTTATATACCGTTTCCCGAAACCTCTTCACAACGATAGAAAATGTTTTTAACTGGTTCCGAATTGAAACAGGCAGAATAAATCACGAACCTAAACTGCTGATGCTTGAACAGAGTGTTAACGAAACCGTCGATATTCTCATTGCCAATATCACTCTAAAAAAGATCGAAATTATTATCGAAGTAGAACATGGAACCCGCGTTTGGGCTGATCCTGTAATGTTTAGAACCATTCTTCAGAACCTGATTTCAAATGCCATAAAATACTCCGAAGAGGCAGGAATTATTTCCATATCCTCCAATTCAATAGATGGGATGGTGGCGGTAAGTGTTAGTGATTCAGGCCGAGGAATGACGGAAGAAGAGCTCGACAAACTGTTTGATAAAAAAGTTATTTTCACCACAGAGGGAACACAACAGGAAAAGGGCTCAGGACTGGGTTTATTAATCTGTAAAGAATTTGTTGAGAAGTGTGGTGGGACAATAACAGTAACAAGTTCCCATGATGATGGAACAAGTTTTACATTTACTCTTCCAAATCTACCAAGGACAACCTGACCCCTTTAATTTTTTCAAAGAGTTTAATGTCTTCATTGGTGGTGATTTTGAAGTTACTTGAGGAGCCATCAGAAATCTTAACGGGGAATCCGTCTCTCCGCATCAATGATGATTCGTCAGTTCCGTAAAATCCTTCCTCATAAGCCATATTAAAAGCTTTTAACAACTCTCCATATTTAAATATCTGAGGTGTCTGCACAAGAATAACTTTGTTGCGATCGATGTATTCAATTCCATTATCTCCAATCAGACCTATGGTATCTCTTGCTTTCACACAAACCAAAGCACTCCCCACCTCTTTTGCCTTAACTATTGCATTGTTTAAAACTTCGAGTGGAAGTAATGCCCTTGCCGCATCATGAACAGCGGCAAGGTCATTAAATGATAATTTGGCGGCATTAAGAGCGGCAAAAACTGAATCCTGCCTCTCTGTTCCTCCTTGAACAACTGATGATATCTTTGTGTATCCATATCTTTCCCGGATATCTTCAATGTATTCAAAGCCTGTGCCCGAGGTTGCAATAATTATTTCATCGATCATCTCAGACCGTTGAAACACATCGAGGGTATAAGCTATAAGTTCCTTGCCGTTAAATTTAAGGAATTGTTTGGGGATGTCTCCCCCAATTCTTGAACCCGAACCGGCAGCTGGAATTATGGCAACTACTCTCATAACACCATCATTGCATCGCCGTAACTGAGAAATTTGTAGTTTTCTTTAACAGCAGTTTTATATGCCTTCATTATAAGTTCTGTTTCGGCAAATGCTGATACCATCATTATCAGAGTTGATTGTGGCATGTGAAAATTGGTGATCATGCCTTTAACAATTCTGAAACCATAAGAAGGATAGATAAATTTATCTGTCCACCCTTTTTGTTGACGAATGAAACCTTCGGCGGTCACACTCGACTCGAGTGCTCTAACTGTACTTGTTCCAACCGCAATAAGTCTTCCTCCTGCCAAAAAGTGCTTTATTTATCTGCTCGGCAGCAGTGGAAGTTATCTCGTAATACTCAGAATCCATTCTGTGTTTGGTAAGGTCTTCAACCTCAACCTGTCTGAATGTACCAAGTCCGATATGCAGAATAACAGGAACAACAATAACACCTTTTTTCCTCAACTCATCAATAAGTTCTGGAGTGAAATGAAGTCCGGCAGTGGGAGCTGCTACTGATCCATCAACACGGGCGTAAACAGTCTGGTAATATTCCTTGTCCTGAGGTTCGGCATTTCTTTTTATGTAAGGTGGAAGAGGTGTAACACCGATATTCTCAACAGCTTTGTAGATATTGCCAACCTGATTGAATTTAACTGTTCTTCCTCGTGAAGTAGTGTTGTCTATTACTTCACACCAAAGATCATCAGAAAAGTAGATTTTGTTGCCAATTCTTACTTTTCTTGCAGGATCCACGATCACATCCCATATGGCTTCTTTTGAATTGAGTTCTCTTAAAAGAAAAACTTCAATCTTTGCCTGGGTTTTCTCTTTGTTGCCGAAGAGCCTTGCCTGGAACACTTTAGATTCATTAAGGACAAGCACATCACCTTTATTCAGGATTGATGTTATGTCTTTAAATTGTTTGTGTTCAGTGGCTTTAGTTTCCCTGTTCACCACCATAAGCCGCGCTTCGTCTCTCTTCTGGTAGGGGTATTTTGCCACCTGCCCTTTAGGGAGATTGTAATTGAAATCAGATAATTTCATCTAATATTTTCCTCGTGTCCTTTGTGTCCAAAGTATTAATTGCCCGCAGCAGCTTAAAAGGCCGCTGCAGGCTTAATACTCGAATTTTATCGTTTATTTATTCGATCCGGGTTTTATTTGTTTTTTTTCTTCTCTTTTTTCTTTGCATCTTTTGCGAGTTTCTCACGAAGAACTGCCTGGGCAGCTGCGAGTCTTGCAATCGGCACTCTGAATGGAGAGCAGCTAACATAATTTAATCCGGTTCTATAGCAGAATTCAACTGAAGCAGGTTCGCCACCATGCTCGCCGCAAATACCAACTTTAAGGTTTGGTTTTACGCTTCTGCCTCTTTGGGTACCCATCTCAACAAGTTCGCCAACACCTTCTTGATCTATTGTTTCAAATGGATCAGCAGGAAGAATTTCTTTTCCTACATAATCGGGAAGGAATGTTCCGGCATCATCTCTTGAAAGACCAAATGTGGTCTGGGTAAGATCGTTGGTACCGAAGCTGAAAAATTCAGCAACTTCCGCGATTTTGTGTGCTGTCAGGGCAGCTCTTGGGAGCTCAATCATTGTTCCTACAAGGTAGTCAACTCTTAATCCTTTTTCTGCAAAAACATCTTCAGCTACTCTTCTTACGATAGCTTCCTGAAGTTTAAGTTCGTTAACGTGACCTACAAGTGGAATCATGATCTCAGGGTGAACTTCATAACCTTCCTTCTTTACGTCAACTGCAGCTTCCATGATGGCACGTGCTTGCATTTCAGTAATTTCAGGATAGGAAACGCCAAGACGGCAACCTCTGAAACCGAGCATCGGATTCATTTCGTGCATATTGGCAATTTTGTCTTTGATCTTCTTTACAGGAACGCCAAATTCAGCAGCGAGTTCTTTGATTTCAGATTCCTTGGTTGGGAGGAACTCATGAAGCGGTGGATCAAGTGTTCTAACCGTTACGGGGAATCCTCTCATTGCTTTGAATATTCCGGCGAAATCTTCTCTCTGAAGTGGAAGGAGTTCAGCAAGTGCTGTTTTTCTCTCTTCAACTGTGTCTGAAAGGATCATTTTCCTTACCGATTTAATCTTGTCTTCACCAAAGAACATGTGCTCTGTACGGCAAAGTCCGATACCTTCGGCACCAAACTGAATTGCAGTTTCTGCCTGATCAGGTTGATCCGCGTTTGTTCTGATTCCCATTTTTCTGTATTCATCAGACCATGTCATGATTTTGTTGTAAATCTGAAACATTGGTGAATCTTCAGCTTTTCTGGTTTTGCTGATCAAAACTTCAATTACTTCTGAAGGTTTTGTATCAATTTTACCAACAATTACTTCACCTGTTGTACCGTCGATTGAGATGTAATCTCCTTCTTTAACGAGGAACTCACTTCTGCCTTCAACTTTCATGGTACCGGCATGGTAATCGATCTGGAGTTTTCCACAACCGGCAACACAAACTTTACCCATCTGACGGGCAACAAGTGCTGCATGTGAAGTCATTCCACCACGAGCGGTAAGAATACCTTCTGCTGCGTGCATACCTTTGATATCTTCAGGTGATGTTTCAATTCTAACGAGGATTACAGGTTCGCCTGTTTTTGCCATTTCCTCTGCATCATGAGCTGAGAAAGCGACTTTTCCTGTGGCTGCGCCCGGACCTGCGTTTAATCCTTTTGCCATCAACTTGCCTTCAGCAATTAAACCTCTTTTGACATCAAGATCAAAAATTGGTCTTAAAAGTTGATTGAGCTGGTTTGGTTCAACACGCATTAAAGCGGTTTTTTTGTCGATAAGACCTTCTTCAAACATCTCAACAGCATTTCTTACAGCAGCGAGACCGGTTCTTTTACCAACACGGCACTGAAGCATCCAAAGTTTACCCTGCTGAATGGTAAATTCAACATCAAGCATGTCTTTGTATTCTTTTTCAAGTTTGTGACGGATCTTGTCAAGCTGTTTGTACATTTCAGGAGCTTCTTCATTCAGCTTGCTGATTGGATGCGGTGTTCTGATACCGGCAACCACATCTTCACCCTGAGCGTTGAAAAGATATTCACCATAAAAAATGTTTTCGCCTGTTGCTGGATCGCGTGTAAATGCAACACCGGTTCCGGAATCGTCACCCATGTTACCAAAAACCATCGCCTGAACGTTAACCGCTGTTCCCCATGCTGCAGGGATGTTGTTAAGTTTTCTGTAAACAATAGCTCTTTCATTCATCCATGATCTGAAAACAGCACTGATGGATCCCCAAAGCTGAGCTTCCGGATCATCTGGGAAATCTCTTCCTGTCTGCTCTTTAATTGCGGCTTTAAATTCAGCTACAAGTTCTTTTAAGTCATCGGCTGTGAGGTCGGTATCAATTTCAACGCCTCTTGCTTGTTTTTTAGCTTCGATGATTACTTCAAATGGATCATGATCCATTTTGTTTTTTGGTTTCAGATCAAGCACAACATCGCCATACATCTGAACAAATCTTCTGTATGAATCGTAAACGAAACGGGGATTTTGTGTAATATTAATGAGTGCTTCTGCCGCTTTGTCATTTAAACCAAGGTTTAAGACAGTATCCATCATTCCGGGCATCGAGGCTCTTGCGCCTGAACGGACTGACAGAAGAAGTGGGTCTTTTGCATCACCAAATTTTTTACCCATTGTCTCTTCAACTTGTTTGATCGCGTCTTTTACCTGCTTGGCAAGTTGTTTTGGGTAGTTTTCGCCATTATCGTAGTAATGTGTGCATACTTCAGTAGTTATTGTGAATCCTGCCGGCACGGGTAATCCCATGTTGATCATTTCAGCTAGGTTTGCACCTTTTCCACCGAGCAAATTTTTCATCTTTGCGTCGCCATCGGCTTTTTTGCCTCCGAAGAAATAGACATATTTTATGTCTTTCTTAGCCATATTTCTCTTCCTCCTGTTTTAGGATGTTTTTTGTTTTGTCGCTTTTATCTTATTCAGAATAAACTGTTCAAATTCTTGCTCTTCGTCAAGCCTCAAGCGAATTTTTAGATAATAAATGTCGATATCATCAAGTTCCCGTGAAAATTTCACAAACTTGACAGCATCTTTTTGTGTTGTGATCACCGAATAAGCATTAGTGGAATAGAAGAGTTTCCTCACCTTTTACACCTCTTTTCCGGTATATGCCTTATGATCGATGAAGATCATTCGGTTACTCGTATCAATGTGCAACTGTTCAAGTGCACTTACAAATGAATGTGGATTTGCAATTCCACTGACACACAAACTTTTTTGCCCTGTAAATTCTTTTGCACTGTATGTTTTGTTTGTTTTAATGTCAACAAAATAGAGCGGCTCATAATATGCGTGAAATATCTTTTTCCCATCCATATATTTTAAGAGCCTTTGTGGAATCTCTTTTTTCTCGGTAAACTTTCTGTTGATTATTACCGCATCGGCTCTTTCAGCCCCGGAAAAGGGTTCCCTGAGATTCCCTGTAGGGAAAAGTGATCTTCTGAGTGGATTTTCATCAACTAAAAACCGTTGAGCTACTATCAACAGATTCACATCTCTCTCTATCCACCTGTGCTGGAAAGCATCATCAAGTATAATTGAACCAACGCCTGTAGTCTCAATCAGTCTGGCCACTGCCTCCACTCGATTTTCACCCACTGCCGCCGGCACCTGACACTCAACTGCTGTCTGAAATATCTCATCCCCACTCTCTTCTGCCGTTCTTATCACCCCTGACCTGTCAGCTACAAGAATAACACCTTTTGTTTCTCTGCCATACCCACGGCTCACAACACCCGGATCGAGTCCATGCTTTTAAACAACTCAGCCAAAAACATAACCAACGGGGTTTTCCCCGATCCTCCGACAGTAAGATTTCCCACCGAAACCACCGGTGTCTCTGCTCGAGAGGACTTAAATACTCCCAGATCAAAGAGCATATTCCGAAACCACACCACTATTCCATACAGTGGCACAATTGGTATCATCAGGACTCTTACTATATCTAATAATTTCATTAAACTCAATAATTAATGGGAAAACCATCACCACCAACCCTGTGGTGGTTTTTCAGATACGGAGTATCTGCCAATTCCTGCACCCTCTCAAACTCTTTTTGTATTCCCGGCAACATGGCAGAGAGTTCCTCTTTTGTAAGGGTTTGAGGAATTAAAATCGGATCTGAGAATACCACCTTGATAAAACTGAACGGGTGAGGAATCTCAAACCTGTCCCAACTCTTTAAATGGCTTTTCCTTTTATATCCAATCCCCATTAGTATTAATGGTACACCTGCTTTTTTTGCAGCAACCGCCGCTCCCGCTTTCATCTGACCTGCGGGACCTCTTGGTCCGTCAGGAGTAATACAAACACTTCTCCCTGAATTTATTTCGACAACAATTTCATTAAGTGCTTCACTCCCCCCTTTTGAACTTGATCCCCTTACAACACTATAATCCCATTTGTCGAGAACATTTGCGAGAATGTCCCCGTCTTTGCTTTGACTTGTAAGTCCGGCAAAACCTTTATTCTTAAAATAATACCATCCAAAAAGCATTTTCCCGTGCCAGAAGACAACTACAAACTGTTTTCCCTCTTTTTGAAGTCTCTTTACCGGCTCTCCGTTTATCACCTTTTTTATTAAAGAGGCACAAACAAGTGAAATGAGTGGATTAAGTATCCACAATCCAAGTTTTCTTAATCTTGTTTTCTTCTTCTCGTCAAGTTTCATTCAAGATAATTTTTGCAGCCGTTTCAGAGGCTTTATGTTTCCCAAGATTTGTTTTGATCCGGGCAAAACCGTCACTCTGTTTTTTTAGCAATTCAGGAGTTAAAAGCAACTTTGACGCTGTTTTATAGATATTATCTCCCGTAACTTCATCCTGAATCAACTCAGGTACGATGGTTTCTTCTGCAATGATATTCACCATCCCAAGATTATTAATTTTTATCAGTCGTTTACCAATCTGATAAGTGAGATTGGAAGTCTTGTAGATCAACACCAGCGGCATATCAAGAAGGGCTGCTTCCATTGTGGAAGTACCCGATTTTACGATGCCAAATGTTGCATACTTTTTAATCTCAAACTGATATCCCTTAATTATGGTGTAGTCAGCTCCATTATCGATCCCTTTAAGTAGCGAGTCATCAATGGTATCTGCACATCCTACCACTATCTGAAAACCAAAATCTTTTACAAGTTTTCTTGCCCCTTCAAGTGCCGGTTTTAGCAGCAGTTCCACTTCATGTTTCCTGCTTCCGGGAAGCAGTGCCAAAATCGGTTTGTTTGGATCAAGTCCCCACATTTCCCTGAATTCACTTTCAGGGAGAAAAGAATAGTTAAATATTCTTTCTGCAAGGGGATTCCCAACAAACTCAACATTCAGCCCCTTTTCCTTAAAAAATTTCTCTTCAAACGGAAAAACTGAAAGAACAATGTCTGTTCTTGCTTTAAGTTTTTTAACCCGGTTTTGTCCCCATGCCCACACTTGTGGAGCGATGTAATACACCACCCTCAAGCCCATTTTTTTAAACTTTTTGGCAATGTTCAGGTTAAACCCGGGATAATCTACCAACACCACGGCATCAACTTTTTTTTCCCTTGCTTCACTCAACAGTTTTTTTTGCACTTTTAGTATATAGGGAAGATGTTTCACCACTTCACCAAAACCCAAAAATGCCATCTGTTTTATATGAAAAAGAAGTTTAACCCCCTCCTTTTCCATTCTGTCACCGCCTATTCCAAACAATTCAACAGAAGGATCAATTACCTTTAATGCCTTAACCAATGCAGAACCATGAAGATCGCCACTTGCCTCACCGGCAATTATCAGGTACCGCTTCCCCATTTACAATGATACCGGCGGTAGCCAGATTGATCTGGCAATCAGAAGAATTATCACAATGATTATGGCTTGAAGTGATCTCATCTCACTTCTTAACCCCGCCTTTTGACTCTTTGGTGGCTGTTCAACCGATTTGTTCCTGTATGGCGTAAACCGCGGAAAAAATGCAGGGACATTATTACAATAGTCCTGATACGCATTTTTATATGTTCTTGCGAGGTATTTCTCCTCTTCGGAAACGATCATCATATATTGGAATACAAACCAAAGAAATGCAATGATGTGTAACCATGGGAAAAGTGCCATCGACATCACGCCGATCCCCACATATATCAAAATATTCCCGACATATAATGGATTCCTTACATAAGCAAAAGGTCCACTGATTACAAGATAAGCACCACCCACAGTGCCCGTGGTTCTTGTTTCACTGCCTGCCCAACTTACACCACCAAATCGAAATGCTTCACCTGCCAAAACAAGAACAAGCCCGATAAGAAAACTCTGCCAGGTCATTACTGAAAAAACGAGCATCAAAAGCACAAACGGTATTGGTGTGTAACTTCTTAAACTAAATATTTTTGCAGCCAGTTTATTTTCAGGTTCTGCAGCTTTCTTTTTAACATCCATCTATTCCAACTATCCTTGCATGTAAAGTTTGCGTCTGTTTAATTCTGCCTGGTGACGTTTTTTTAACCGTTTTTTCCCGAGCAGCTCCGAAATTCGTGCCTTAACATCACTAAAATCTTTAAACGGGTAATATGAAACCCGGTTTTTTTCACAGTATTTAAGTAATGAATCTTTGGCAAATATATAATCACAGTGGAGTGCCGCACAAATATCAGAATTGCCATTCCCGATATAAACTGAAAATTCGTCATCCCCGCTTAAAGAAACCACCAGATTCCTTTTACAATTGGCACACTGGTCACAATTTTCATCAGTATAAGGAAACACGGTCTCCGGTCCATTCTCTGTAAAAAGCAGATCATTCGAAAAGAATCTTGCTTTTATCCCCTCTCTTTTAAATATCGAATCGATATAAAATTTGAATCCGTCGCTAATCACATAAAACTCAATTTTATTCTCTTCCAAAAAAGAGATAAAATCGTGGAAATGTCTGTCAATTTCAAAACCGGCGACATACTCTTTAATCTTTTCTCCATCAGGATCGACGAGAGTTTTTAAGAGCTCATCCCATGTTTCTGTTGCATTATATATACCGTCTTTGAATCCCCTGATAATCTCGTAAGCCCGTTCCTCTTCCCCAAATTTAAGGAAGATTGATGCGCCAACATCCTCTTTTGTGATAGTGCCGTCAAAATCTATAAAGACTTTGATCACTTGACTATTGCCATTTTTTTGACTTCCACATAACTGCCTGCGGTAAATCTGTAAAAATAGATGCCATCAGCAAGCCCTGTGGACTTAAATATATAACTGTATTTCCCCTCTTTTGGCACTTTTATTGTTTCTTCTTTAACCAGCTTAAAAGCGGCATCGTAAAATTCAAACTTAACGGTTGCAACACCTGAAACATTGTATGTTATTGTGGTCTCATCCTTAAAAAGGATTTGGGACATTCTGAGAAACATAAATCTTTTGACTGGTCTTTCTCACAAAATCACCCTCAACCATCTTTTGAGACACAACTTTATTCTCCTTCGAAATCTGAGTGATCCTGTAGATCATTTTTCCCTCTTTATCGGGTGCATCAAAGGTGTAATAAGAGCCCTGAGCGTTTTGATCGGCAACAACATTGTCAATTTCTGTCCAGGCTGTATCTTTTATTCTTGGTTCCATGCGGTGAATGAAATAACTGATCACATTTTTTTCATTTGTTGCAGTCCAGTTAATTTTCATTTCATCATCAATTGTTGTCAGCCATGCCTCAACAATTCCCTGAACTTTTGGTCTGACTCCTGCGAGACGCTGACCATAAATTCCTTCAGAGGTTTTGTTTTTTTCCTTAAAGATTATGATCGCCCCATCTTTCCCGTCAAAAAAGAGATCTAGATAACTTTTTTCGGGATTCGCCGATTTTGATACCGGTACCCCTTCTTCATCCCACTCCGCTTTGCCTGCTGAATTAACCTTTAGAGCAAATATTTCTGTAGGTCCGTTTCGCCTGTCGAGCCATGATATAAAAACTCCACCTTTGCCGTCACCGTCGAGAGTCTGTGCAAACTGTCTTCCCTTAATGGTACCAATGCTAACTCCGTTAATTCCCCAAAGTGCATTTCCACGCCTGTCAAACTTCTGCAGGAAGATATTTTCATCACCTCCGACATCATTGATCCAGCTTACAACCATAGTGGAATCGCCGGTTTCGATGGCTACAGGTGCCCCATTGATTCCTTGATTCGAAACAGCCTGTTTTCCCCCTTTACTCCACCTCACAACCCCTTTGGAGCTGATAAGTTGATGGAAAATTTCTTTAACTCTTCCCGTCGATTCCCATACTAAATAGTGATCACCTGATGAAAGAGTGATAACATTAAATGATTTTATAATCCCGTCGATGGTTGCCAATACGGTAACTTCATCCGATAGTTTTCCGGAGGAATCAACAGAAGCAAACTTTATGAGGCTGTTGCCCCCTTGAGCATCGATCCAACAAATATTTGCTCCACCGGCAGCTCCGGGAAGCACAGATACAGCGGATTTTTGACTCCCGCTCTTCTCCACCAAAATTCCATCTTTATATCTTATTTTCCCGTTTCGATCGATTCTTTGAACCATCACACTATAATTTGAAGGATTAACATCCCTCACGATATAGCCGAGATGGGTGCTCATTCTTTTGTCGAGTGCAACGGAATATTCAGATATTATTCCATCAGGAGATGCAGCTTCAATTGAACCCTCATCTTTTTGCCAGGTAAAGTTAATTCTCGAATTGATCTGCTGTGCCATCAAAACATTTTTGTTTGCAGCAATCTCCTCAAGCCAAACAATTGAAATCTTTCCTGAAACAGCCTCGCTGACTTCGGGAGTGGTTTGTGTGTTTGAGGGACCGTCAGTTTCCACACCGTTGGTACTCCTCGCCATTTCCCCACGAAAGTTGTAATGATTAAACAATATTCGCTGTTTACCGCCCGATCTTTTATCTTCCCAAACCAGAAAAAATCCTTCTGTTCCGTTGACCACCGTGTGAATCTCCTGTGGTGAGACCGATGCACTTACGATCTGTTTTGGAGAATCAGGATCGGGGTTCCACTGGGCAATTACTACCGACGGCAATAATACCGCCGCTATTATCAAAATTTTTGTGAGTAGTTTCATTGTATGTTAATCTCCTACGCTACGATGTTAAAGTCTTCGTTAAATCTGACGCTCACGAGTTTCGAGACGCCTTCTTCTTGCATGGTGACACCATACATCGTATCCGCAGCTTCCATGGTTCTTTTGTTGTGAGTAACTACAATAAATTGTGTGTTTTCGCTAAATTCTCTCACGATCTTTGTGAATCTGTCGATATTCGCATCATCAAGAGGAGCATCAATCTCGTCAAGTATGCAGAATGGCGATGGTTTCACCAGGTATATAGCAAAAAGCAATGCAATTGCAGTTAAAGTTTTCTCACCACCCGAAAGCAGTTCAATCGATGTTGGTCGTTTCCCTCTTGGTTTAGCAATAATTTCAATTCTGGCTTCCATAGGGTCAACCCCCTCTTCAAGCCTTAAATCTGCCTCATCCTCTTGCCGGAACAGACTTCTAAATATTTTTTGAAAGTTTTCCCTGATCGCTTCAAATGTTTCGTTAAAGAGATTTTGGGCTGTGGTGTTAATTTCTTCAATGGTCTTCATTAAATCTTTTTCCGACTGAATAAGATCACTTCTCTGTCCGGCGAAAAAATCAAATCTTTTTTTCTCTTCATCATATTCTTCAAACGCGAGAAGATTCACGGGACCTATCTGATGCAGTTGGTGCTCCAACTCCCTTACTTCAACTCTCCACCCCTCAAGACTTGCAATCTGATCTTCGGGTGGTTCAACGGGCTCAATTTCAATTTCATATTTCTCGTTTGCCCGCCTTTTAAGGTTTCTGATATTAATAGTATATTCGTTAAACTTCAGATCCGACTTGTGAAGAGCTTCACTTATTCTGTCACGATTTTTCCGAAGTTCGTTTTTTTCTTTCTCAAGGTTATCAAGTTCTTCTCTCTCTTTCAGATAAACAGCTTCGATTTCTCTCTCTTTTACCCTGAGATTTTCCCTCTCCTGTTTTTGTTCTTCGAGATCAAATTCACTGTCTTCGATGGTCCCCGTAAGAATTTCAATCTCACCGGACGCCGTCTCAATGTCTTTGCCCCTCTTTTCAACCGAATTTTTGAGCATGATCAGAGACTGTTTAACTCTCTCAATTGAGTTCAGAATATTTTTTGTCTCTCCCTTAATTCTCTCAAGTTCAAGACCTTTTCTGTTGTATTCCGCCGAGGCTGCTGAAAATTCCTTTTCAACCTCTTGAGCAGCAGTTTCAAATTCTTTTTGACGTGCAGATGTCTCAGCTTTGTGACGGTCATCCTCTTCTATTTCTGAAGTGAGTCTGGAAATATCAATATCAAGTTGGTCTGCCTGACTTCCAAGATGCGACTGCTCTTTAACCAGAGCCTCCCTCTCTTCATTCCCCTTTTTAATTTCAAATTCGAGCTGTGCCATCTGTTTTTCAAGCTGCATCTTGTCGTTTTGATAAATTCTTATTGCATCACCCATATCTTTAAGGTCGATAAGGTGAAGATCATATTCAGTTGTGTAAATCTTCTGTTTCCAGGCCGCAAGCTGCTCTTCGAGAGGTTTAATCCCGTTTTTCAACTGCTCAAGCTGTGTCTTTTTACCAAAAAGAGTGTCCTCATCTTTAAGTCTTGAGCCGGCTTCAATTGAACCGTTATCCCCGATAGTATCACCATCAAGTGTGATGAATTTATAGCCTGAATAGGAACCTGAAAGTCTGATTGAAGTGTCGAGGTCTTTTACCACAACAACATTTGAGAGGAGTGACTCATAAAATTCGACATATTCACCCGGTACATTAAGCAGCTTCCCTGCAAAATTTACAAACCCGGGTTCCTGCTCCATCTTCGAACGGACTCTTTTTTTGGCAAACCGTTCCATCTTTTGCATGAATGAACTGTTTTTTGCATCCTTGTTCCTGCTAATCACAAACGATGCTTTACCACTGTTTGAATTGAGCAAAAGTTCTATTGCAGCTTTTACTTCTTCAACTGAAGAGACAATAAAACTGTTAAAATTTAATTTTAAAGCTG
The DNA here is from genome assembly GCA_016714125.1 of Ignavibacteriales bacterium. Classification (GTDB taxonomy): domain Bacteria; phylum Bacteroidota; class Ignavibacteria; order Ignavibacteriales; family Ignavibacteriaceae; genus UTCHB3. The sequence goes on from JADJNX010000002.1 coordinate 572,609, forward strand.
CTTCAATCGCAAATCTGAACTCTTCAAGAGGTTCCCCAAAATCGGAGACAAGTTTTTTCTCCCCCGCCAAACCATCCGTCACTTTCCATCAATTTTTTTGACGCAAGTGAAAATCCTTCCAGATTATTTATCAGGTCATTCAGGAAGTCAATTCTGGTCTTCAAATCATTGAGTGACGATTTTATCTCAAATTCTTTTTCGCGAAGTCCTTCAAGTTCCTTTTCGAGACTCTCTTTTCGTTCGGTTGTCTCGTTAAACATCCTCTCAGCATTTGAAAGGTTGGTTGAGGTTTCTTCCAGATCCGCTGAAACTTCACCAACAAATGTTTGGTTTTTAGCCTCGTTTTGGCTTAACAACTCAAGTCGAGTTGTAACTCTTTCAATTTCTTTTTGAATCCTGGCTCTGCTCTTTTCGAGATTTGAAAGCTCATTTTTTCTTTCTGCCGATCCCTGAACCTTTGTGAGGACTGATTGGGTGAAAATTTTTATTTTTTCTCTTGCTTCCGCAAGATTTCCCCTTTCTCCTCAAGCGCACCGTTAAGTAAGTTTTTCTCCTCAAGTGCTTTTGCTTCTTCTACAATTTTGTCATCATGATCAAGTTGCAGCTCATCAAGTTGTCCTTCGGCATCCTCAATCTGGGCAGCAAACTCTGCAAGTTCCGCTTCAAACCGTGTAATATTGTTTTGAAGCGATCTTCTCGATTCCTGAGCAACAGAAACAGTTCTTTCGTTTTTGTAGATCAGTTCAGTTTGGGCACCAATCTTTTTTCTGATCTCTTTTAACTCATTTTCGGTGATGTAGGTCTTTTCCCTGATTCCGGCGTAAACTTCATCAAGTCGGCTAAGTGATATCTCAACTTCATTTTTCTGAATTGTTGCATCAAAATGTTGCTGTTGCCAAACCCCCTGTTCATTTATCATCAGATAAAGATCAAAAGCGGCTGACTTCAAATCAATCTCTTGAAGTCTGTCTGCAAGTTCCTGATATTTTTGTGCTCTTTTTGCCTGCCGCTCGAGCGAAACTACCTTTTTCTCAATTTCCGAAATAAGATCGTTAGCTCTGGCAAGATCAGCTTTTACATCTTCGAGTTTTTTAAGGGTCAGTTTTCTTCTGATCTTATACTTATTTACCCCTGCTGCCTCTTCAAACATTGTTCTGCGTTCATCAGCTTTGTTGCTGAGAATCGATTCCACCATCTTTAACTCAATTACGGAATATGCATTTGCGCCCATTCCTGTATCCATGAAAAGACTGGTAATATCTTTAAGTCGCGCGATATTTTTGTTCATCAGATATTCACTCTCGCCCGATCTGAATATCCTTCTGGTGATTATTACTTCTGTATAATCAACGGGAAGTACACCTTTGTCGTTCTCTATGGTAAGCGATACCTCCGACATTCCGAGTGGTTTCCTGGAAGATGTGCCGTTAAATATCACATTTTCCATCTTATCAGAACGGAGTACACTCGATTTTTGCTCTCCAATACACCATCTCAACGCATCTACAATATTGGTTTTACCACAGCCGTTTGGTCCCACGATAGCAGTAATCCCTTTGTTAAAATGGATCACGGTTTTTTGTGCAAACGACTTAAAACCTAATATTTCGAGCTTTGAGAGATACAATAGTTACCCCGCCCGGCTTTCGAGGTAAACCTGAATTATTTGTTCTACAGTAAAGTTTGTCAACTGATAATAAAACAACCAGGATGCCACCACCAGCAGTACTACAAATATTGAGAAACAATAGACCTTAAATGCCGGTATATCATAAACAACATACATCCCCTTGAGTAAACGGTGTATATTCCAAACAACAAAGAGTAGAAGTATTATGTAAACTATCATGTTTGCAACTTCGGCATTGAGCACCCTGTAAAGCAATATCGCTCCGGGTAAAGCGGTAATAAACGGGAGGGAAGCCCAAATAACCACAAGGTAGCTTTTATGAATTGTTACTCTGTTGATCACAAAAAGTGAACCAAACTTGACCAGGAGAGTAAAAAAGATGGCAATACCAAAATATAACACTGTTAGAATCAATAGCGATTCCATCGGATTCCAGCTAAGTAACTTGCAACTGACAACAAATTGTCAAACCCAAAACTTAACAGAATTCTTTCGTTAAGGGAATCATACCTCCAATAAAATAATAAGCTTGATGTCAAAAGCGCCATCACTGCACAAATCAGTAATCCTATATAAGTGGTAATGAATGGTGATATCTGATTGTAATCACGCACATCCTGGTAAAAATTGTAGGGTCTGAGCATCGCTCTAAGAGCATCTTCTTTAAATTTTTTCCCGGTATTTAAAAGCATAGCGGTGAGGAGAGCTAAAGCGAGACCAAAGATAATAAAGATCATTGGTGCATCATCCTCGTTAAAACCGAGCGATATGGTAACTTTTTCTCTGTTGTTTAAAAGTGCATCAACCACCTTGTAGGAGATCCTGCCCGCTCCTCTATCCTCAGGGATCAATCCGAGATATACCATCTTATCGTTTAAGGCACCTGAGATTATCGATTGATAATTACCCCTGTAGTCAAACATTGTGGAAAGGAAAAATGACATGTTTTGATTAACTGAGGCATACATAAGTATATCTTCAAAAAACTTGGCTTGCGATTCTGCCGAATGTTTATTTCCCGTTCTTGATTTTTCGGGATCGATGATATAACCCGCACTTGCCAACATCAATCTGCCTGCACCAAATGATTGAGCTGCCTGTTGATAAACTCTTAATATCTCACTGGTTGGTCTGTTTATAAACTCAATCCCGTATGCATCAAGTCCTTCGATCTGATTTTTAGGAAGGATCGCAAATGAGGCATAAACCATTTTCCCGGTATTTTTTTTAACCTCTGCGGAAAGAGATTTTAATAACTCTACCGATTTATCGCGGTTTCCGAGGTAACCAGTTCCGAGTCCAAAACCGGCAATGGTTGAGAAATTTTTATATCCCTTTAAATACAGTTGTGCAAAACTTCTCAGATTTTCACTTAAGAGCGGATCATCAGAGAATGAGGCAGGAAGATTGGAGATCGGCATCTCGATAAATGCCAATAACCCTTCACGGGCACAAAGATAAAGCAGGTATGGATGAGGAATATTTTTTTCAAATCTGACTGCGTTGAAGCCTGCTCCCTTTATCAATCTGATATCTCTTGCCATCTCCTCGTTGGTAAACATGGCACCGGATTTGGAGAGAGAAGGGATGTAAGTAACGCCTTTGAGAGCAAATTTTCCATTATTCAGATTAAATGAATTATCCCCCGATTTAAAGAGGAAAAATCCTGCCGGGTAAGCTACTTCATCAACAAGTATATCTCCCGAATAAAGTGCAAAACTTATCTCATAAAGATAAGGGGCTGCCGGAGTCCAAAGTCTCGGATCGGAAATTGTAAGTGTGAGTGCAGATTCTTGATCTTTTCCGGCTGAGATTGCAAATTTTTCGGTGACAGCGCCAATCCGCTCTCCTTCACCCTCTTTTGTTTTAACAGAAACCACCAACTCAAATTTGTTGCCAATGCTGTCGTTAATCGCTCTGCCATAGTTCCTGTTGCTTATGGAAGAGTTAATATTAAGTTCAACCTTGTTTCCGTTGGGAGTAACCTGATAATTTGATGAATAATCACCGATAAAGATATTTGGCAGTTCCTGAATAAAAACTTCTCTAAAAATCCCTTTGTTACTGTAGGGATAAAGGAAACTGAACTTAAACGGAAATGTTTCTTTATTGTCGAGGTTGCCGTTAACCTTTACAGTTATTACATTTTTTCCCGTTTTTTTAAGAACATCTTTGGGCAAAAGAAAGGAGAATGGAAAAGTCCCGCCAAGATGACGATATATCATCCTGCCATTAAGCGATACCTCCGCTTTATTTGACACACCAAGGAAAGTCAGACGATAGTTTTTATCGCTTTTGGGTTCAAAAGGCAGGGTTCGTTCAAAAATCAGTTCAGATTCAGATTCGAACGAAGAAGGAATTTCTACCTGCTTTGAGGTATTAGCCGGATCATCTGCAAATCTTACACCCCATTTCCCTGTCATGGGTATGATGGTGCGTGTAGTTGAATGCTCCAGATAACCCAAAGAGCCTTCACTATAGGAATAACCGCCAAGTTCAGTAAAATTGGCTTGACCAAATACTCCCCACACCATGCAAATAAATGTCAGCGAGATAACAGATAACGATCTTCTCAATGCTATACATCCCAATATCAAAAAATAAAAAATTAAGACCTGAAATATACATCAATGGACAGGGTGAAATCAAGGTAATTCGTTCGCGGGTGAATGTGTTTTTTGGGGAGGGATGGTTACGCGGATTCACTTTGAAATCCAATAATATATATGGAATCGAAGTTTAAATCTCCTCTGTGACCTCGGTGTGCTCTGTGGTTTTTTCTTCTTGCGTTTTACTACCACCCCCTTCTCAAAAAAAACTTTTGCAAAAGAGATTAAGAACTTGTATATTTGCAGACTAAATTTGAATTAACTCAACCAAAAAGATTTTAAGATAAGCATGGCAAATCACAAATCTGCTGTAAAAAGAATCAGACAAAGCGCAAGAAAACGCGACATTAACAAAGCTTCCATCTCGAAGATGAAAACTTTGCTTAAAAAGGTTCTCAGCACAACAACATTGGAAGAAGCAACAACAAGCTATAAAGAAGCTGTTGCACACCTCGACAGGATCAGCGTAAAGGGCAGAATCCACAAAAATAATGCATCACGCAAAAAATCGAGACTGACACTTCATATTAATAGCTTAACCAAAGCTTAATGCCTCTGAACTTCTGCGGTTCTCCGCGGAAGTTCTTTTGGCAAACCTCACAATCAGCCTGGAAATCCCCCGGTTTTATTAAAATCTTCCGTTAACTACGCCTGATTGTAACAATTGTCAGATCGTCATCAGGAATACCAAACTTCTCCACTTCCGTTAAAATATTTTGATTAATCTTGCCGCTCTCTTCGGTGGCATTCTGTTCTATAATCATTTTTAGCCTCTCCATCGAAAAAGAGTTCTTTACTTTTTGAAAATGTCTCAGGCACCCCATCAGTCACCATAACCACAAAATCACCACTCTCCAGACTGAACTCCCCTTCCTGGAATTTAAAATCTTTTTCATTCCAATCGAAATTTGACGAGTAGTTAATTCTTCAACCTTTTTGTCTCATTTCTATAAATCAGCAAGGGCAAGTGCCCGGCAACAATATATTCCAACTTCCTGGAATGCATCCTCATGGAGGCGGCGGTGAGAAACATCTTTTTGTCCTTGAGATCAAACATCGTTGAGTTTAAATTTGTATAACACTCACTTAATGAATCACCATGTGCCAGGTTGCTCCTCAATGCACTTTTAAACATCCCCATTAAAAGACCTGCACTCACCCCGTGCCCGGAAACATCAGCAACAGTGAGCACCATCTCCCCATCCCCAGTTTCAAACATGTCCGCCATATCACCCCCACCTCACCAACAGGTTTTGAGATACCGGCGATATCATACTCTTTATTTTTGTAGCCAATATCAGGCACCAGAATTGCATGCATCTTCCTCGCAAGATCAATTTCAGTTTTATACTTAAAGTGTTTTAACCCCTCACCACTGATAAACTTTACAAAAAGTATATATCCCAATATCACCAGGAGCATTATTCCGACACCATGAAATCTCAGGTAGGTCACAAGCTCCGGGTTGTCTTTTATCAGTTCAAGATTACCGTATGGACTAAAAGCCAACACAAACTGCAAAATAATCCCCACTGCAAGAAATTTAAGATCTCGCGTAAAGGTATGAGCATATATCGCACCAACCAAACCGGAAAGTAAACTGTTTCTGATTATTTCTCCATAACTCATCGCACCCGGGCAAGCAAACTGCTCACAAATCCAATTGTGGAAAAGAGAAAAAAGATTCCTGCGAGAAAAATTAGATATGACCGCCAGGGCAAACTTCTGAAAAACAGTTTGTCCCTTTTTGACTTCGAACCGAACTTTAGGAAATTCATAAACTTTCTTAATTATTGATATTACAAATTTAACTGAAATTTATTCTCCACATTTCATTTTACAACGTTTTTTTAACCTTTCATCACTTTATTTTCATCTGCCTCTTGACTTTAAATCAAAATTTTTGTATATCTGTATTAAATCTTTTTGATATTATTTTGATATCATTTTTTAACCAATGGAGTCAACAATGACCAAAGAAAAAACAATAGTCTCTTCAAACGGATTAAAATATCTGTTCTTGATAATCTTCATGATACTGTTTGCAACTGCTGTATTGATCTTCAGAGCGAACACTGCATCTGATGATTACAGGGATGCTTTTTTTATCGTCCCTTCAATATTATTAATAATTACTGCTTTCGTTATGATCGCAGGATTTTACACAATTGAACCCAACCATGCTATGGTGATTCTACTGTTTGGTGAGTACATAGGTACCGATCGTTCTGAAGGTTTTCACTGGGCTAATCCCTTTTATTCAAAAAAGAAACTTTCATTAAGAACAAACAACTTCGACAGTCAAAAACTGAAAGTGAACGATAAAAAAGGGAATCCGATTGAGATATCAGTGGTAGTGGTTTGGCGTGTGAACGAAACTGCGGAAGCTCTTTTTGCAGTTGAGGATTTTAAGACTTATACAATTGTCCAGTCAGAATCCGCGATCAGACACATCGCATCTCTTTATCCTTATGATGTCACTGACGATGAACCGATAAGTCTCCGCTCTTCAATTGATGAGGTTTCCCATGCTCTTGCAAAAGAGATTCAGGAAAGAATTGAAGGAGCCGGTATCGTCATCGAGGAAACAAGAATCAACCATCTTGCTTACGCTCCTGAAATTGCCCATGCAATGTTGCAACGCCAGCAGGCAGAAGCTGTAATTGCCGCAAGAACCAAGATTGTTGACGGTGCAGTTGGAATGGTTGAAATGGCATTAAAACGCCTTAGTGAAGAAAATGTAATTCAACTTGATGAAGAAAGAAAGGCTGCAATGGTGGGTAACCTGATGGTGGTGCTCTGTTCCGACCGCTCTGCTCAACCGATCATTAATTCCGGTTCACTCTATTAATATGGCTGAAAAAAAATCTATTATCCTTCGGATCGATCCAAAACTCTACAATGCCCTTAACGAATGGGCAAAGGATGAATTGCGTTCGGTAAATGCTCAAATCGAGTACATTCTTCGGGAACAGGTCCACAAAAGAACAAAAAAACCGCAGGATAAGGGATGAAGTTTTTTCCTGCCAAATCCGACAGGTAAGTAAACTTTAATAAAGGAACATTCACATTGGGGGTACAACGCCCCAATTTTTTCTTAGGTAATTGAACTTATCTGTTCTATTCTTCTTTGGTGAGTGAGAAAGATATTCATTACAATTTATTTAATTTTTACCATATTACAGTCACTAATAAATAAAAGAACGAAACTAAAATGTTTGGAAACTTGATAACAGAAGCCCTGAACAAAGGGATTCAAATTATACTTCAGCATTACATAAAGCCTTATGGCGAAATCACTTCCCTCTCGATTGACGACTCAACCAAGGAAGTGCAGGCAACCCTTCTACTCAGCGGTGAACTGCAAACTCTCGAAGTTCATATTTTCGGGTACAACTTTGCCAGAATTGAGGACAATTGGTACTTGACGTTCGTCAATGTTGCCACTTCCCGCGACTGGATTAACACCCTCTTGAAAAACAGTCCCCCAAAAGAATTCGAGGAAAAACGATTCGAAATTCCTCATGCAGCGGCAGTGATTTTGAAGTTTTTGTTTTGAGTCAATCGTAGTCATGTAACTTAACGCTAGTTTTAGGATCTCGATTTTTTTTGCAGACAATAACCTGAAAAATCGGGCTTCGAGAAGGTCGATTAAAGTCGAAGGGATAAAAAGTACTTTTACCCCTGTAACACTCGTTTAAGAACTTCGCAGAAAAACCTCAATCCTCATCCCCTTCCTTTTCTCCATGATCTTTCTTTTTGCCTTCCCGTTCATTTCCTTTTCCTTCGGCTTCGTCTTTGTTGCTTGAGCGGTGGCATTTTACGCAGTTGGCGAAGTCTGAAATTCCCTCTTTGAGATGTTCTTGGGAAATTTTTGCTTGTGTATGTTCATGACAGTTGTAACAAGTGTAAGTTTTGAAGTTGTTACCCGGTTCATGGCAATTGGAGCAGGTGGATGGATGATCTTTGTCAAAAATGAAATATTTTGAATGTTCAAAAGTTGAAGGTTTCCAGGCATCAGTTGCGTGGCAGGCAGAACATGATTCTCCCGGCTTAAAATTTGTATGCAGATCATCAGAAGGTTTATCCTTTTCATGGCATTTACCACATTTGTCAATAACTATTCCACCCGGTTTATGATTTAACTTTGCATCATTCCACCGGTTGGTATTGTGGCAACCGCTGCATTCCGCTTTTAACTCACTATGAAAATCATCTTTGGGTTTTTGATAATCGTGGCATGCAGAGCATTTTTCTTTGACACCGCTTCCAATAATGTCATGCGAGAATTTTTTGATGGCAAGATCTTTGGATTCGCCTGTGTGCTCCCTGTGGCAAATAACACAATCGATCTCTTTGATATTTTTGTGAAGCAGATTTGCACGCTCATTTGTTTTTGTGGCGAGAATGCCCGAGACTAAAACTCTCCCAATATCGTTTTGTTTATGGCAGGCAACACATTTTTCTGTAACCGCACCTTGAACCAGCGTATGGCAGCTCATGCAATCATTTTGTAAACTCTCATGTCCCTTGCTTAAAACTCCCGGATTAATAGCATAAAAAGGAGAACTCAACAAAAGGCCAAGTCCGACAACCAATGCACCGGCAAACCAATAATATGTACGCATCATCTCCAACTCCAAAGGAGAAGTGTAGCAATTATATGAATTAGTGCAAGTGCCATAAAGATCATATTCAGCGGCATGTGAACATTTCGCCAATTTTGCATCTTTTTCACCAATAACGATTGAAAAAGCACTTCTTTATCTATTTCATCCTGCGAGAGGTTTTTCTCTTTCATCTCTGCAATTTTCCCCTTGAGGTCCTGTTTCACATCATTCAGAAGGAATTTGCCGGTCAGCCCACTTGCCACCACAACCATCATTGCCAGCAAAGCCAGCCAGGGTATTATCGCATTAAAATGGATTCCGCCATGCACAAGCAAAACAATTGCCCCAAACCATCCGAGAAATTCGTGTAAATTCAAAAGTTTTTTCGGCTGACCGGAGTTAATAATCTTCCGTTTTCTGAGGGAGTAAATAAATGAAATGATTATCAGCGAAGTGCCTAAAATCCCAAAGTATCTGCCTACCCAAACCAGGTTAGCGAGGTGAAGGATATAATCTATTAAGATAGCTATGCTGATCATGCCTACATATAATAAGATCGAAGGGAGTATTCGTTTCATGATGATGGATATTAATTAAAATTCAAAATTGAAATTACTAAATCCCCTTCAAATATCCATCATAGTAATACCGAAGGGTATATTTATTATTTAGTCTAAATCTTAATAAGTAAATAAGTCATCATAAAAGACTATTCAGCCTGGTTTTTCTCTTTAAAATATTATAAATTTGCAGTTCAAGTATATTTCTGAAAATATCCCCTTTTTAAAGTTCATTTTAATGTTGAATAAATCATTTTTATTATTGATTTAATGAACAAACGACATCGACAATTTGTTAAATTGGTGAACGGGATTTTTTGCAATTGAAAAAGTTTTCAAAAAAAAGGATTAAATATGAGCGATAATTCACAAAGCAGCGGGAAGTGTCCATTCCCACATTCCACCGGTATTGGTGGAGGCGGCACCCAAACTAACGATTGGTGGCCCAATAGATTAAAATTAAACATTTTAAGGCAAAACTCTTCCCTCTCCAATCCAATGGAGGAAGGTTTCAGCTATAAAGAAGCCTTAGAATACCTGGATTTTGAGGAACTTAAAAAAGACCTGACTGCTCTGATGACCGATTCCAAGGATTGGTGGCCTGCTGATTTTGGGCATTATGGTCCTTATTTTATCCGTATGTCATGGCATGCTGCCGGAACCTACAGAACAGGTGACGGAAGAGGTGGAGCGTCGGGTGGATATCAAAGATTTGCACCACTTAACAGCTGGCCTGATAATGCGAACCTCGACAAAGCCCGCAGACTTCTTGGCCAATTAAACAAAAATATCGTAACAAAATTTCATGGGCAGATTTGCTTGTTCTCGCCGGAACCGTGGCTATGGACCCGATGGGCTGTAAATCCTTTGGCTTTGGTTATGGACGCGAAGATGCCTGGGAACCTGATGCAAGCATTTATTGGGGTCAGGAAACAACTTGGCTCTCCGATGAAAAGCGTTATTCAGGTAAAAGAGATCTCGAAAATCCACTTGCAGCAGTGCAGATGGGACTCATTTATGTGAATCCTGAAGGACCAGGAGGAAATCCCGATCCTGTGTTGGCAGCTCACGATATCAGAGAAACTTTTGCCCGTATGGCAATGAATGACGAGGAAACCGTTGCTTTAATCGCCGGTGGACATACTTTTGGTAAAGCTCACGGAGCAGGTGACCCTTCACTAATGGGACCTGAACCCGAGGGCGCTGACATCGAAGCTTTAGGCCTCGGCTGGCATAACAAATTTGGAACAGGCAAAGGCTCCGACACAACAACAGGCGGACCTGAAGTAACCTGGACATCCACTCCTGCAAAGTGGGGACACGATTTCTTTAAACACCTTTTTGAATATGAGTATGAACTGACCAAAAGTCCTGCCGGTGCTCAACAGTGGGTAGCGAAAAATGCAGAAGCAATCATTCCTGATGCACACGATCCAGCAAAAAAACACCTGCCAACAATGTTGACAACAGATCTTTCTCTAAGATTTGATCCCGAGTATGAAAAAATTTCGAGACGATTTTATGAAAATCCTGATCAGTTCGCTGACGCTTTTGCTCGGGCCTGGTTTAAATTGACCCACAGAGATATGGGACCAAAATCCTGTTACCTCGGACCTGATGTCCCCGCCGAAGACCTTATCTGGCAGGATCCTGTCCCCGCAGTCGATTTTAAAGTTGTGGATATTTACGATATCGACAATTTAAAGGCAAAATCCTTAGTTCAGGCCTTTCAGTTTCTGAATTGGTTTCAACCGCTTGGGCGTCCGCATCCACTTTCCGTGGTTCCGACAAAAGAGGTGGTGCAAATGGTGCCAGAATCAGACTTGAACCACAAAAAAACTGGGAAGCAAATAATCCTGCTCAGTTGGCAGGAGTTCTCGCTACCCTTGAATCGATTCAGAAAGAATTTAATGATGCCAATAAAGATGGTAAAAAAATCTCTTTGGCAGATTTGATTGTTCTCGCCGGATGTGTCGCCGTTGAAAAAGCCGCTAAAGATGCCGGACATGATGTAATTGTACCCTTTTCACCCGGAAGAACAGATGCTTTGCAGGAGCTTACAGATGTTGAATCCTTCTCGGTTCTTGAACCATATGCTGATTGATTTCGTAATTATCTGAAGACACCAGCCGCTATTCCGTCCGAACATCTGTTGATTGATAAAGCTCAATTGCTTACACTTACTGTGCCTGAAATGACAGTTTTGGTGGGTGGTCTGCGTGCATTAAACGCCAATTACGACAACTCAGGACATGGTATCTTTACCATTCGTCCCGGAGTTTTGACTAACGATTTCTTTGTGAATTTGCTTGGTATGGACACAATCTGGACAGCCACTGATGATTCAAAAGAAAAATTTGAAGGTCGAGACAACAAAACAGGTAAAGTGAAATGGACTGCAACAAGGGTTGATCTGGTATTTGGATCAAATTCCGAGTTAAGAGCCGTTGCCGAAGTCTATGGAAGCTCCGATGGTGAAGACAAATTTGTAAAAGATTTTGTTGCCGCCTGGGATAAAGTTATGAATCTCGATCGATTCGATTTGAAATAACCGATAATTAAAAGTTATCGTTTATAAAATACTTTCAAAAAAGCCGTGGTAGAAATATCACGGCTTT
>JADJNX010000003.1 GCA_016714125.1 Ignavibacteriales bacterium
TGAACGAGTAGTATTCCCCGATGCTACAATTTTGATCGATTATATGCTCCAGAAGTCGATTGACCTTATTCAGAAACTGATTATTTATCCTGAAAACATGATGAAAAACATCCTTCTGACAAGAGGGTCTCACTTATTCTCAAAAAGTGTTACTGGCTTTAACTGAGTCGGGTCTGTCTAGAGAAGCGTCTTATGCAGCAGTACAGGATGCTGCAATGAGAGTCTGAGGATGAATCTCTCAACTCTTAAAGATGAACTACTCCAAAAATGATGTTGTAGAAAAACAATATTACCACAGAACGATTTGATTCAATTTTTGATCTTAAAAATTCACTTAAAAATGTGGATTACATCTTTAACAGAGCCTTTAAATAAAAAAAGAGGCTGCCCCAATTGAGATGAGCTCTTTTTTCAGGCGGTTTTCCTATGATAAAGAAAATTGTCATGCAAAGTTGATATGCTCTTTTTGGCGATTTTAACATTTATTTCTTGAATTCAAACATTTCTTGCTATAGAACAATTCTAATCCCCAATAGGCACCCTCCATTTAAGCTTCCGTTCACTATCGAATTCTTTGTCAATCATTAACAGGTTATCTATTCTTACATAGGCATAAAGCCACCCTTTTAAAGTCTTGTTTTGAAGGGCTGTAATTGAAAAATCATCCACTTCGAAAGAGTAGAGGTGGAAATAGTTTAATAATGTGTTAACAAAAAATATATTCACTATTTTTTTACCATAACTCTCCTCATATACGAGAAATAAACTCCCCTCATCACTAAGATCAGAAATCAATTCGGGAAAGCCTAATGTGACTTCGTCAAACTTTTGTTTATACCTTTTAACTTTTACTTTAGCCTTAATCGAAGAGAGTTGACTTTGATCTTTAAGTATCAAAATGTTATTTAGGTTCGCTTCGGGTTCTTTGTAGGGATCGACGGGACGGAAACCGGTGTCGTCTTTTGTGTAATAGATTTTTGAATCAGCAGCAATGAAACTGCTATCGAGTACTTCCTCCCAGAGATCAGGCCTTTGAGTCAGCATTATGTTTCCGGAAAAAGGATTTGGAACAGAGGTAACGATGGAAAATGAATCCGTTGAAGAACTGATTCCTGAAAAGCAAATTTTTAACATAAGTTGTTTTACAAGCGATGACAAACTTAAACCCAGAATGAGATCAGCCCGGGCAGGGAAAGTCACTTCAAGTTCGTCAGAATCGAAGTTAAGAATGGCGATATAAAGTTTTGGTTATCATTTGTGATGGTTTTATTTCCCCCCCAACTGTTGTCTAATAAACCAAATTTGATCTTCAGGTAAAGAGATTTAAGATCGATGATTTTCCCTTGGAGCTTCTACTGAACATTCGCAAAACGAGGAAAATATCCCTCTGCCAAGCCAGACAAATAACAAATCACGCTCAACAAATCGGAGCAATCTTTGATCATATAATTTGATAAAGTTGTGAGGAAAGAGATCAAACCTGCATCAGTTAGAATAGCGTTTTCGTGAGTAGAGCTTAATTTTAGTATTTTTATCCGGCTCGAGAGAGAAAAGCTGATAATTTTCGATTGTTTTACTGATTTTTATTTCAGGGTATAATTCCAGGAGAAGAGAAAGGGTATGTTCCCTGATATTTTCGGTATTCTGTGGTATTAGCACGACGGTTAGATAAAACCAAAAAGCTATCAACCTTACGAGGCTATTATTATTTCGGTAATAACAAATCATGATGATTTCTTAAGAATTGTTTTTTTATCAAATAATTAGAAGTCAATATATATATATCACTCAATAATAACAATACTTCCTTTTAATATTCTTGCAAATCTTCATAATCAAAATAATCATTCACTCTAAATTCCCTGTTTACGAAACAATTTCTACCATTTGCCTAAGGGGTGCTTGAACAAAAAAAAGAGGCTGTGCCTATTGAGACAGCCTCTAAATTTTTGCCAATTATTAAAGATTCTTCTTTAACGACAGGACATTCGCCTAAAGATCAAATTTGATCCCTTGAGCGAGAGGAATTGTGTTCGAATAATTGATCGTATTTGTTTGCCTTCTCATGTAAGCCCTCCACGAATCTGATCCTGATTCTCTGCCACCACCGGTTTCTTTTTCACCACCAAATGCACCACCAATTTCGGCACCGGATGTACCGATATTAACATTGGCGATACCACAATCGGAACCTCTTGTTGAAAGGAATTCTTCAGTTTCACGCATATTCAAGGAGAATATTGCTGAGGAGAGTCCCTGAACAACATCATTTTGAATTGCGATGGCATCTTTAACATCACCTTTATACTTAATCATATAAAGTATTGGGGCAAATGTTTCTTCCTGTACAATTTGGAAATGATTTTCAACTTCACAGATAGCAGGTCTTACATAACATCCTGATTCGTATCCGGCACCGGTAAGAACTTCACCACCGTAGAGAATCTTTCCACCCGCTTTTTTAACTTCTTCAAGGGCATTTGTAAAATCTTTTACTGCACCTTTGTCGATAAGTGGACCAACATGGTTGGCAATATCGAGAGGATTTCCAATTTTTAAAGAGCCATAAGCTTTAATAATGGTGCCTTTAATTTTTTCAAAGATGCTCTCATGGATAATTAAGCGACGGGTTGAAGTACAACGCTGTCCGGCTGTTCCAACTGCACCAAAAACGATTGCAGGAAGTGCAAGTTGCAGATCAGCATTTTCGGTCAGAATAATTGCATTGTTACCGCCAAGCTCCATAATCGCTTTTCCAAATCTTCCGGCGATTACTGAATTGGCATGTTTTCCAACGCGTGTTGAGCCTGTTAACGAAATTAGAGGGATTCTCTTGTCGTTTAATATTTGCTCACCAATGGTGGAACCTTTGCCAACGATCAACGAAAATACTCCCTCGGGGAGGTTATTCCCTTCAATAACGCGGGCAACGATTTTTTGAACCGCTACAGCGGCAAGAGGAACTTTTGAACTTGGTTTCCACAGGTTAACATCACCACAGACGGCTGCCAACATCGCATTCCACGACCAGACTGCAACCGGGAAGTTAAACGCTGATATGGTACAAACTATTCCAAGTGGATGCCATTGTTCATACATTCTGTGGTCAGGTCTTTCGGAATGCATAGTTAATCCGTATAATTGGCGTGACAATCCCACAGCAAAATCACAGATATCGATCATTTCCTGAACTTCGCCCCAACCTTCCTGGAGGGATTTTCCCATTTCGTAGGAAACCAGTCTTCCAAGGGGATCTTTATATTTTCTAAGTTCATCACCAATTTGTCTTACGATCTCACCTCTTTTGGGGGCAGGAACATCACGCCAAACCAGAAAAGCTTCTGAAGCTTTTTGTACGATCTGTTCATAGTCCTCTTCTGATGCCTGATAAACAGTTGCTATTTTTTCGCCCGAACCGGGTGAGTATATTTCCAGTTTTCCGGCTGTGTCGGTTTTTTTCCATTCTCTACCCGTACACGATCCGTAATTATATTCTTCTATTCCAAGTGTTTTAAGGAATTCCATTGCTTCTCCCGAAATAATAAAAATGTATCCTTCAAATATATGGATATTGCCGTAATGGAATTATGCAATAATTTATTAATATTGTGTGAATGGGGATTTTTATCACAATTTAATAACCCCCCGGGGTTTCTTCTGAGGACATTTTTTTGTATATTTGTATCATGAGATTAATATTTAGTGCATCAGCAAAACTGCATCCCGGTTCCCCATTTGGGAGGCGTCCGCTGAGAAGTTATTTCGTTTCCAAATTCGAGTCCGTTTTTTAACGATACCCTCCCCTTTACTATTCCCTTTTACAGTTCCCTTTAAGTTTTACAAGTTTTTCTTTAAGTTCAATTCCTTTCGGGAGGTCTCAATGAACAATATATCTACATTTAGTGGTAGTAAAATCACAGCCCACGATGTTTTTCCAATTCTTCATAAACATATCCTTGCAGATGGTTATGACTTTATTTTGGATATTAAAAACAGTCACGGCTGTTATATGGTTGAAGAAAGAACAGGTCATGAATACCTCGATTTCTTCTCTTTTTTTGCATCATCAGCTCTTGGGATGAATCATCCTAAATTAAATAATCCGGAATTCAGAGATAAGATTGCCTGGGCAGCAATTAATAAACCCTCTAATTCAGATATCTACACGATTTATAAAGCCGAACTGGTTGATGCAATTCACCGAATTGCAATGCCCGATCATTTTAAGTACCTCTTTTTTGTTGAGGGTGGTGCCGTAGCAGTTGAAAATGGATTAAAAGTTGCTTTCGACTGGAAAGTCAGAAAAAACTTCCGCAAGGGCTACAAGGAGGAAAAGGGTCACAAAGTGATTCATTTTAAAGAGGCTTTTCATGGCAGGACAGGTTATACGATGTCGTTAACCAATACCGACCCCACAAAAGTTGATCTTTTCCCTAAATTCGACTGGCCCCGCATAAGTAATCCTAAAATAAAATTTCCGCTGGCTGAAAATCTTGATGCTGTTATCAAAGCTGAAGAACAAGCTGTTAATGAAATTTATGCTGCAATAGAAGCCTACAAAGATGATATTGCTTTAATTATTATCGAACCAATTCAAGCTGAAGGTGGAGATAACCACTTCAGAAAAGAATTTTTGGTTAAGCTGAGAGAAATTGCCAACGAAAACGATATTTTACTGATGTTTGATGAAGTTCAGACCGGTGTTGGTTTAACGGGTAAGATGTGGGCTGCAGAACATTTTGTAATGCCTGATATTCTTTCATTTGGAAAGAAGATGCAGGTTTGTGGAATCATGGTCTCAGACCGTGTAAATGAAGAGCCGGATAATGTGTTTAAAGTGTCTTCAAGAATCAACTCAACCTGGGGCGGTAATTTGACTGATATGGTCAGAGCTGCTAAAATTCTCGAGGTGATAAAGGAAGACGGTTTGGTTCAGAACTCTGCTGTCATGGGAGATCTGCTGCTTTCAGAACTGAACGATATGCAACTTGAATTCCCTACCCTGGTTTCAGGTGTCAGGGGAAGAGGTTTGATGTGTGCTTTTGATTTTGATAATAAGGCAATCAGAAATGAATTTATCAGCCGCTGCTGGAAAGCCCGATTAATGATGCTTTCCTGTGGTGAAAGAAGTGTCAGGTTTAGAACACCTTTGACAATTCAGCCGGAGGATTTATTAAAGGGTTGCAAAATTATCAGAGAAGTGTTAAATTCGCTTATCAAATAACTTTCAGGTTATATACCTTTAAAACTACTTGCAGACAACGGCTCCTTCGAGGAGCCGTTTCTTTTTTAAATGGTCGATTTGTTCAAAGATTGGAATTAATTTTCGTCATCATAGCTGATGAGAGTATCAACATTATATCCAACAAGTTTTGCTCTGCCGGGGATAAATGATAATTCTATCAGAAATTGAACGGAAACCACTTCACCACCGGCTTTTTCAATAAGTTTTATCGCAGCAGCCGCTGTGCCCCCTGTTGCCAGAAGATCGTCGTGTAACAAAACTTTTTCACTCGGTTTGATCGCATCAAGATGCATTTCTATCGAATCTGTTCCATATTCAAGTGTATAACTTTCTGAATATTTTTCAGATGGCAGTTTTCCCGGCTTTCTGATTAATACAAATCCTGCGTTAAGTCGTGAAGCCAAAATTCCGCCAAAAATGAACCCTCGTGATTCGATCCCAACAACTTTGGTAATTCCAAGGTCTTTAACTTTTTCATATAACAAATCGGCAGCATGGTTTAATGCTTTTGGGTCTTGCAACAGAGTTGTTATATCGCGGAACATAATCCCGGCTTTTGGAAAATCTTTAATACTTCTAATGCTTTTCTTCAAATCCATGATTTACCTCATTATTTATTAAGAAATTGATCTATTTCGGATTTAAACTCATCCGTCGTCCTGCTGATCACATTATATTTTGTGCCATTTGAATCGATCTTTTATAATCAAGCGATGAAATTGTTCTCAACAGTTTTTGTCTGTTTGATACTCTCCTGCGAATTCTGGTTTAGTTTTTCAGCGAGAATAATCGAATCTTTCATAACATCGTCAGAAATAAAATCGATTAATCCAAACTCAAGAGCCCTTTCCACTCTAAGAATTTCAGCAGAAATGAGTAACTGTCGTGCCTTAAATTCCCCCATCCTTCTGAGGAGAAGATATGAAACAATCGCCGGGAGAAAACCAATTCTCACTTCGCTGTAACCAAACATTGCATTTGTTTTATCAGCAAATATAAAATCACATGCTGTTGCCAATCCACAACCTCCAGCGATTGCCGGTCCGTTTACTGCTGCAATAGTTGGTTTACCTGATTCATAAACGGTTAATATCAATTTTGTAATTAACGAAGAATCAAGATCATTTTCTTTTACTGAATTATTTCGTAATTGTTGCAGATATTCAAGGTCGGCACCGGCGGAGAATGCTTTACCACTCCCTGTGATAATTATCGATTTAACCTCGGGATTGGATTCACATTTATTAAAAATCGATATAAAACCATTAATCATCTCCGGAGAGGGCATTTCGCTTCTCGGGTCTGTTTAATGTTAATATCGCTGTGTTATTCTCTAAACGAATATCTGTCATCATTTTCTCCCAAGAAAATTTCTAAAAGCATCTAAATCGAAACAATTTATCACCTCTGAACTTTTCATTCCGGCTTTTCGAGCAATCTTGATACCATATCTTACACTGCCCAATTGTGTTGTGGAATGTGCATCAGGATTTATGCTGAAGAGACAATTTTTGTCGCGCGCCTCAAATATCCTTCTCCAGTCCAGATCGAGCCTGTAAGTGGAAGCATTTATTTCAATAGCAACATTGTTGGCACAACATGCATCAATAATTTTATCAAAATCAGCTTCAAATTCGGGTCTTTCAAGTAATATTCGTCCGCTCGGATGTCCTAAAACATCTGTATGAGGATTTTCCACAGCTCTTATTATTCTGGCAGTCATATCCTCTTTGTTTAGCGAAAACCGTGAATGGATTGAAGCTACAACAAAATCAAAATTCTTTAGAAATTCATCTCCATAATCGAGCGTTCCATCTCTGAGTATATCAGCTTCGATTCCATGAAATATTGTGGTTTTATGCTCAGCCGCAACTGCAGAAATAACTTCTTTTTGTTTAAATACCTTGTCTTCCCACATACCGCTTGCCTGAAAAGAGGCTTTGCTGTGATCGCAGACAGCAAAATATTTATAACCCATAGCCAAACCGGCAGAGACCATCTCAGAGAGAGTATTTGCCCCGTCGGAAAAGTTTGTATGAAAGTGAAAACAACCTTTAAAATCTGACAACTTAAGGTCTGATGCTAAAAATCTTTCATCATTAATAAAAGGAAGAAGTTCCTTTTCTCTCATTTCGGGGTTGAAGTAAGGGAGATTAAACCTTTTGAATACATCGTGTTCCGAGTATAAACCTTTTGTATTGATTTCATGAAGACTGTACTTTTGCACAAAATCCTCTGAACCTGTCGTCTTATATAAGGTCAGGCAATAATCATTCTTATTAGTCTTACAGTAGACAGTAATATTTATCTTATCGGCAAAACTTGAAGGTTTTGAATATTCCAGATCAGGAACATCAAGCAACATCCGCAGTTCATGTAGGACCGGCTCAGGCTCAGTAGTCATAATCACAAATTCAAGTGTGGAAATGACTTCCATATTTCTACGATATTCCCCTGTAACAGAATATTCCTCCACCTCCGGAAAGTTGGCAAATATCCCAAGTATCTCGTCAACCAGAAATCCGGCTACATCCAGTCTGATAAAATTTTGATTCTGTTTATAAAGTCTTACACTTTCAATGAGTTTCTCGGCAGATGCCTCAGTGAAACCTTTTACTTTTGTAATTTCCCCTGAAATACAAAAATTCTCAAGTTTGGAGATATTGGTAATACCAAATTCAAAATAGAGTTGAATGGCTTTTTTAGGTCCAAGTCCCCTTATTTTATTAATTTCAATTAATCCCTCAGGAACTTCTGCCTTGATTTCCCTCAATGCAGTAGAATATCCCAGATTAAAATGATCAGCAATCACAGAAAGTATTCCTTTGCCAATTCCCTTCATTTGGGCCAGTTGCCCCGATTCAAAAAGTTGCGACAAATCTTCCTGTATCCCGGAAATAATGGAATAAGCTTTTTTGAACGCACTAATTTTGAAAACATTTTCACCCTTCAATTCGAGAAGGTAAGTGATTTCATCTATTATTGCGAGTATTTGTTGTTTATCATCGTTCATAATAATGGTAGAAATTTAAAAAATAAAAGAGTGTTTAATATACCAAAAAATGCACCAAAAAATAACTGCCACGGAGTGTGACATTTAAGCTGAAATCTTGCCCATGCCAAAACTAAAATCACCGGTAATAACATCAATCCCCACCACCCAAAAATGAATATAAAAGTACCCGTCAATCCCCCTGCACCCATCGTATGAGCACTAATCTTCCAAAAAAGATTTACAAAAAAGAGGAAAAGCAGATTTAGAAGATAAATAATGAACAGGATTCTGGTTTCATCCGCAAATTGATCCCAAGGGATAAGTAGATACCCGGTTAATATTATCGCCGCAAAAACAAGATAAGGCATGTGCCTTTCGTTTCTATTACGAGCATCTGCATCCGCAATATTCCCCTTTTTAAGAAAGAGAATAAAAACCAAAACGGGGAAAACCACTGTAAAAAGTGAGGTATATAAAAGGGAGGTTAACCGATGGTCATGATTGGATTCAAAGGAGTAGATTATGGCGATAAAAGAGATCAGATTTACAACGGGGGGTAAAAAAAGATAAGAGATTATTTTGGCAAGCTGGTCCTGTTTGATTGAGGATCCATTCATTTTGGTTCCTGATGCACATTTGCGTAGGCATGCTCCAAAGTAGATAGATATTTTTGATAGCTCATGAGAAGTTCTTCAACCTGAGTATATTCAAGCAATTTCATTAGTTCCTGTCTGATACTACCGGCATTTGACAATCCTTTCAAGTAGCCGGAATAATATTTTCTCTGCTCAAGAATTGCTCTTCTCTCCCCTTTTACCGTTGTTGCAAGTTCGAGGTGGCGCAGGCATACTCTGATTCGTTCAACATACGATATTTCAGTATCGACAGGCAAACCCTCGATTAACCTTTTTGCATCTTTGAATATCCATGGGTAACCAATCGCGCCACGAGCTATCATAACAGCATCTGCAGTTGTCTGAGTAAAGGCATCAACTACATCCTGAGCTGTCATCACATTACCATTAAGAGCAACAGGAATCGAAACAACCTCTTTAACCTTGTTTATCCAGTCCCAGTCGGCATCTCCCTTGTGTCCCATACTCCGGGTGCGACAATGTACTGTTAAGGCTTTAACACCCACATCTTCCAGTCTTTTGGCTATCTCAAGAATATTAATGTTTTCATGATCCCAGCCGATTCTGGTCTTCACTGTAACGGGTAATTCAACCGCATCAACAACCGCCTTGATAAGGGTCTGCATATTTTCAGGGTCTTTTAACATTCCTGCACCCGCACCACACGCCACAACCCCTTTAATCCAGCATCCTGCATTAATATCTATCAATTCGGGTTCAAGCTCTTCAGCTATTTTTGCTGCATCCACCATTGATTCAAGCCTGCCGCCATAAATCTGGATTCCGACAGGTCTTTCCTCGTTAATGATTTTTAGTTTGCGATGTGTTTTTTCATTTTTACGGACAATTCCTTCCGCATTCACAAATTCAGTATAGACCACATCAGCACCCAGCTCACGACATACTAAACGGTATGAGATATCAGTTACATCCTCCATGGGAGCGAGCAATAAAGCTCTCTCTTTTTCGATCGGTCCAACTCTAAACATGATTTATCTTTGGTTTGATATAGATATTAAAATTTTTGTAATAATAAAATAGCAGCGTTCCTGATACAACTGCACCTGTGAAAAATGGTATTTGGTAACCGAGATACTGAAAAGCAAAACCGCCCCAAAGTGGGCCTAACACACGTGCAAATGATGATAATGACTGATTTAACCCTTGCTCCGTCTCTGATGCAACCTGAGAGATCAGACTTAATAAAATTGGTTGCAGTGCTCCTGTGCCTACTGACATCAAACCAAGTATTAAACTCATCATAAGAAAGGTTGATCCATAAGGTATCATAGCAAGTCCCAGTGCAAGACTTATAAAACCGACAATCAGCAGTTGGAGTTGGGTAAATATTTTAGTCAGTTTACCCATGAGAAATCCCTGCATAATGACTGAAACTATCCCCATAATCCCAAAAAGCATCCCATTGTCGAAATCTGTGAAACCAAACTTCTGGCTGCCGAGGATCGCAAAGGTTCCGTAGATATTGGCAACCGAGAAAGTAAGAAAAAAAGTAAGTGTAATTACGAATAGAGATGACTTTTGTTTAAAAACCGCACCTAAAGCTTTAATATCAAGTAATTTTCTTGCTTTTCGTGTAACATTGTCTGCAAGATTTTTTAACGATTCAGGCAGGAAAAAGTAACTTAGAATAAACGCAAGTAAGGAGAAGGATGCTGATGCAAATCCCGTAACTTCATATCCAAACTTTGAAAACACTCCTCCCAACATTGGGCCAAACACAAACCCCAATCCAAAAGCGACCCCAATGAGTCCCATCCCCTTTGCTCGATCCTGAACAGTGGTTACATCTGCAATATATGCCTGTGCCACACCAATACTGCTGCCACCGATTCCGGCAATTACTCTCGAAAGGATAAGCATCCAAAATGAATGTGTGAAAGCAAAAATAATATATCCCGATGCGTTTAAGAGCAAACTTATTAAGATGATATTTCTTCTCCCAAACCTGTCTGAGAGTGATCCAAACAATGGATTAAACAAAAACTGGGTTAAAGAATAGACTGCCACCACGATTCCGACAGAACTTTCGTTCATGTTCAAAACTTTGACTCCAAATGTCGGCAAGATGGGAATCAGTATTCCAAATCCAAGCAGATCAATAAATACCACAAGAAAAATGAGAGTCAGGGGGAGATTTTTATTCATTAATTTTCCAAAATACAAAATGCAAAAATACAAAAAAAAAGCCACTCATTAGTTACATGAGCGGCTTTTCAAATAAGTAAGGACTTAGAAAGTTATTCAGGTTTACGACTGTTCTTAACTTCCTGGACTTCCTCGCGGAGGTCTTGTGCAAGTTTTTTAAGGTCGCTGAGGCTTTTTCTAATCCTTGTCCCTGCTGCTGACTGCCCTTTTTCATAGAATTTGTTGAAATCGGGTTCCATATCTTGAACATGTTTTAGTAACTGCTTGAATTTTTCCATATTGTTGCTCCTATTTAGTTATGGATAAGTGTATGTTTTCAAAAACTATTTCGGCGATATCCTTCACCATTACTTCTTCAGATTTTTCGAGGGTTTTAACACCATCGGTCATCATTGTCATGCAAAATGGGCATGCAGTAGCGATTGTTTCAGCCCCTGTTGCAATTGCCTCTTTACTTCTTTCAATATTAATTCTTCCACCTTCGTTATCTTCCATAAACATCCTGCCGCCACCTGCTCCACAACAAAATCCTCTGGATTTATTTCTATCCATTTCAACAGGTCGTTTCCCGGTCGATTTTTCAAGAATTTCTCGCGGGGCATCATAGATATCATTATATCTACCGATGTAACATGAATCATGGTAAGTAGTGTTAGATACCAGTTCAACTTTTGGATCTACTTTAATTTTACCTGAGGTAACAAGTTGATCAATCATCTCAGTGTGATGTAACACCTCATAATTACCGCCAAACTGCGGGAACTCATTTTTTATCGAGTTAAAACAATGTGGACAAGCAGTAACAACCTTTTTAATGCCGTAACCATTCATGGTTTCGATATTGGTTTGCATTAATGTTTGAGCAAGATACTCATTCCCAAGTCGTCTTGCAGTATCACCATTACATTGTTCCTCACTCCCAAGAATTCGGAAATCGATGCCGGCTTCTTGCATTATTCCTGCAAAAGCTTTTGATACTTTTTTATATCTGTCATCAAAGGAACCTGCACATCCAACCCAAAACAGATATTCTGAGTTTGAATCTTCAGCCATTGTTTTGATCCCAAGACCTTCGGCCCATGCACCCCTTTCGGATGAAGGAAATGCCCATGGGGAACCATTGTTTTCGAGACTTTTGAATGTGTTGTTCAATTCCGAAGGAAAATTCGACTCCATTAACACAAGGTGACGACGCATATCTACAATCGTACCCACATGCTCAATCATCACCGGACATTCTTGCACACATGCCATACAAGTGGTACATGACCATAATTCAGCTTCTGAAGTGTAGTTGGGCACCAGTGCCTTCTCGTACAGTTCACCCTCTGTTACCTTGGCGAGGATCAATGGTCCTTTGTCGTTGGTTCTATCCCTGACATCGGTAATAATTTTTCGTGGTGAAAGTGGTTTTCCGACTGTATTTGCCGGACAAACCGATTCGCACCTTCCACACTCAGTACACGAAAACCCGTCAAGCAACTGTTTCCAGGTAAATTTTTCGATATCATCTACACCAAAGTATTCGGCTTTTTCATCTGCCAGATCCAATGGAACTAACTGAGCCCTTTTTTCGAGTGTATTTGAAAAGTAAACATTTGGAACAGAGGTGATAACATGTAAGTGTTTCGAATAAGGAAGGTAGTTCAGAAAAGCCAAAACCAGAAAGATATGAGTCCACCAAAAAACTTCATACGGAATCACTGCAGTTTCCGGCGATTGAAAGACTCCAGCCAAATATTTGGCAATGGGTCTGACTTCCCATTCAGCTAATATTCCATTATTCATTGCAACATGTGCTGAGTTTTGACCCAACATCGATAATACAACAAACAGAATCATCAGCAGAATAAATGCAGCATCTTTTTGTCCCTCGGAATCAACTTCAAGTCTTTTAACTTTTTGAACGAATCTACGGTAGAGGGCAAAAAGGACAGATAAGATTACCAGGACGCCAAAGACATCCTGGGTAATAGTCATAATACTAAATAAGGGACCAAGAAAAGCAAAACTAAACTTATGAAAAAATCCCTGGATGAACGACTCACCCACTGCCGAAATAAAAAGTACAAATCCCCAAAAAATGAGAGCATGTACAATTCCTGCGACGGGATCCCTGAATAACTTGCTTTGCGCAATTGCAATTACAATAACATTCTTGATTCGTAAACCGATATTATCAAATCTGTTGTCGGGTTTCCCGATTTTTAACAGATTGAGAATACGCTTCCCACTATAGGCAAATAGTGCAAATGCGGAAACAAGTACAATTGTAAAGGCAACAGTCTTTAACATAAGTCAGAAAAGTTGTTATTTCTTAAAAGACTTAAAGATCAAAGAGGCTGCAAAAACTTTAACTACGGTAGAAAGTGAAAATACCACTACTCCTAGCTCAAGAGTTTTTACAAATCCGGCATTAATGAAAAGATCGAGATAAAGTGCACCGGAAAGAAGAATCACTGCATGTGCAGCAAAAAATGTAATTACTGTGGTTAAATAATCTGATTTTCTTTCAATTATTAGACCGGTCAGGTAAGCAGCAACTGGAAACGCCAGCAGATAACCACCAGTTGGTCCAAAAAGTCTGGCAAAACCGGGAGCAAGATCAGGCGACATGGCGAATACCGGTAACCCAACAATTCCCATCGCTAAATAAGCGATCTGAGCATAAAATCCTTTTTTTGAGCCAAGCATCGCACCCGACAAAACAACGATCATCGACTGAAGTGTCGTAGGAACCGGTTTCATTGGAATTGTAAGTTGTGCTGCAAGTGCCATCAAAATGGCAAAGGATGCTACACCAAACAATGGTTGAGCAACAACACGTTCTTTGATGTATGTGTAAATATTCTCTGATCTAGTTATCATTGACATTTTAACCTCTTATGTATCTTCTAAAGAATTTTTCTGTTTTATTAATTACTGAACTGAATTGCTCTGTCATCTCCGTTGCGGGGTGCACCATGTTAAAGGTGTGTCCGGCTTTTGGGACAATAAACAACTCAGAATTTTGATTTCTACTGAAAGAGATGATTCTCTCTGAATCTTTAACCGGTACAGTCAAGTCGATCTCGCCATGAACTGCCAGGACCGGAATCTCAAGTTTCGCAGTCGATTTTTCAATCGAAAGCTTTTCCTCTTTATTGGTTAATAAATCTTCCAGGAAAGAAAATTTCATACTCATTTCCTGTCCCGTTCGAGTGTTAAGAAAACTGAGTGAACCTTTTTCCTCCCACTCCTTTTTCTGCCTGCCAGTATATCGGTCAACAAATGAAATTGACGACCATACAGCCACTGCATCAAGATTTTTTATCGCAGGAGAAGAAAGAAGCGCTACTCCCCCACCCCTGCTGTGTCCAATAATGAATAATTGACCACTAAAATTACAAAAATTACCTGATATAATGAAAGTGGATAATTCTTTTAACTCATCAACTTCAAGTGATAATTTGTTTTCTGCAAAACTTGCCAAATCATCAAAATCACTCTGTCCGGGAGATACTCCGTTATGAGAAAAGTTGAAAGTTATAGCATGATATCCATTTTCTTCGAAATAACGCGCTGACGGAGGGAAAAACCCCCAATCTTTAAATCCCTTAAAACCATGTACAATCAGGACAACACGTTTGCTCTCATCCCTTGCTGTTGAGTAGAGATCACAATCAATTTGATTGCCTGCTGAGGTGGTTATCAAGAAATTATATTTCATCTTTTCTAAAATGCTATAATTAGAGCATAAAATCAAAATATTTAACAAAAAAAAGGTGGTAAATGTTAAATTTTTCACAGAAAAGTGATTTTCAGAATCAATTAATCAAATATTTGTTATTTTAGCGTAGTAAATCAATAAATAATATGGCTTTGTTAGTAATACCATCCATCGATGTTAAGAGCGGTAAAACGGTTCGCACTGTTCAGGGAATCCCTGAATTAGGCT
The DNA here is from genome assembly GCA_016714125.1 of Ignavibacteriales bacterium. Lineage (GTDB taxonomy): Bacteria > Bacteroidota > Ignavibacteria > Ignavibacteriales > Ignavibacteriaceae > UTCHB3. The sequence continues at coordinate 14,979 of JADJNX010000003.1, forward strand.
GTTTTGGCTATTGTGATGACCCTTTGGAGATGGCAATGATCTGGAGAAGTGAGAACGCCAAAATGATCCATGTTGTGGATTTTGACGGTATTGAGGGGAATACGACTCTCAACCACTCCCTCATTGCAGATATCTGTTCCTCAGTTATTATACCCGTGGAATTCACCGGTGGAGTAAGAACAATCGAAGAAGCTATTCATGCATTTGAGACAGGTGTGTCGAGAGTTGTTGTGGCATCAGTTGTTATACAAAATAGAAAAGAATTTTACAAAATTTTTGAAAAATTTGGACCTTCAAAAGTTGTCGTGGGTATAGATGTAATAGAGAATGAAGTTGTAATCAAGGGCAGAAAACAAAAAACGGGAATCCACCCTGCTGACCTTGCTTCACAGCTTGCAGGGATTGGCGTCAACAGATTCCTTGTAACTGATGTTTTGAGGAACGGAATGCTTAGTGGCCCCAATACTGAGCTCTCAAAGATGATAGCTGAAGTTACTGAAAAGAGGGTAACACATTCAGGCGGTATAAGTAATAAGGATGATCTCTTTAAAGTAAATGAGATATCGGGGTCAGGAGTTGATTCCGTAATTATTGGTAGAGCGTTATACGAAAACAGATTCCCCTGCCAAAAAATTTGGCGTATTGCCGAAGCAGGAATTTTCGATTAATTATATGGATTTGTCATGTTAACTTTTAATAAAATTCTCGTCCCGATCGATTTCAGTGAGTATTCACTCCAGGCTTTAAAATATGTAGCCGATTTTGCCAAAGTGTTTAAGTCAGAAGTGTTACTGATCTATGTGGTTGAACCAATTATTTATCCTCCCGACCTTAGTATTGGCCAAATTGCTTTGCCAACTTTAAGCTACCAGGTGGATGAAAAGGCAAAAGAAGAATTAAACAGAGTTGCAAAAGAAGAACTGGATGTCGAAACCACAGTACACACAATTGTAAAACTTGGGAAACCTTATCTTGAGATTCTTGAGGTAGCAAAAAGTGAGGATGTTGACCTGATAATAATTTCTACTCACGGACACACCGGTGTTGAGCAGATATTATTTGGCAGCACTGCAGATAAAGTGGTGAGGAAAGCTCCTTGTCCCGTATTAACTCTGAGAGAGCCGGTAAAAGGATTTGATTTTAAGAGCGGCAGTAAATAGAAAAAACGGAGTTATTAACTCTTCCTGCTAACCACAAAATCGACGAGATATTCGAGAGATGCCTTATAGTCACTCGATGGAAATATTTGTAGCAGCTCTTTAGCCTGCGATGCAAGTTCAACTGCTTTTTCCTGAGCCATTTTAAGGCCATTGTTCGATTTAACAAACTGAATAATTGATTCCACATTATCTTTCTGTGAAATCCCTCTAATTTGTTTGATTATTTTCTTGGATTCTGAGGTGCCTGCATTTTGCATGGCATAAATCAAAGGGAGAGTGATTTTCTTTTCCTTAATATCCCCACCAATCGGTTTTCCAAACAATTTTGTTGTTCCTTCATAATCCAGGATATCATCTTTATCTGAAATGACAATCCTAAAAGGCTTCCAAACCGCTTTGCATTACTCCGAAATTCTTCATTCTCAGTTGCACTTAGTGCACCGATATAACAGCATGTCTCAATCAAAGATGCAGTTTTATCTGAAATAACCTTAAAATAGGTTTCTTCATCAATATCCAGTTTACGGGTCTTTTCGAGTTGCAGCAACTCCCCTTCCGACATTCTTTTCACGGTATCGGTTATTGTCTCAAGGAAATCATAATCTTTTGAACTAACCGACAACATTAAACCCTTTGACAAAAGATAATCACCAATGAGAACTGAAGCCTTGTTTTTCCAGATTGCATTAATCGACGGAAAACCTCTCCTTTTGTCGGCTTGATCAACAACATCATCATGCACAAGAGTTGCAGTATGTAGAAGTTCCACCATCACGGCTCCTCTGTGAGTTCTCTCATTTATCCCGCCACAGAGACTTGCAGTAAGAAGCACAAGTGTTGGCCTGATCTTCTTTCCTTTTTGTTTTAAGATAAAAGTTGTCGCTATGTCAAGTAATCGGACATGGGACTTCATCGACACTTTAAAGTGTTTATTGAATTCAGCGAGTTCGTTTATTACAGGTGCTAACACCTTGTCCATAATGGAGATATTTAAGGTTTCTTTGTTGCCCATTTAGAAATTATAATACTGGTTTCATAAAGTAAAAAAAGCGGCACGGATAGTATCAACATTGAAAACGGATCGGTACCCGGAGACAAAAATGCAGCCAGAATCATTAGTATGATTAGAGCATGCTTTCTGTATTTGATCATAAATTCAGGAGTTAAAAGACCAATCTTTGAAAGTAGGTAGGAAACTACCGGCAACTCAAAGATCAATGAACTTCCCAATAAAATGCTAAAAATCAGCGACATATATTCATCAAGTGCAAACATATTCAGCACTTCAGGACTTCCAAAGCCGGCAGCAAATGAAAGAGTCATCGGAACCATAACAAAGTAACCAAATGCTGTTCCACCCAAAAAACAAAATGATGAGTAGAATGCCGCCGCCAAAAGTGCTCTTTTTTCATTTGTATGAAGAGCCGGAGCAATAAACTGCCACAGATGATAAAATGTATAAGGAACAGTCACTATTAAAGCAACAATAAAACTTACTTCAAAGTTTAACATTAGCTGTCCAAAAGGACGAATATTCTGAAGTTTTACCGCTGACAGTTCAGCAGGCCTTAATAATACCCTATTTATTACATCCTGCGCAAAAGCTATTGAAACGAGCCAAATTGGGATAACCCCTGCTGCAATCTTCAAAAGTCTGCTACGAAACTCTTCGAGATGATCCCAAAATGACATCTCTTCGCCGGGGTCTTCATTCCCCCCAGGCAAATTGGTGTCAGAAAATTCGTCTTGAGTTCCCTCAGTGGTCATTATTTACCGGAAAAAAGTGGAAACTGTGAGCACAGAGTTTTTACATCCTGACTGATTTCAGAAAGCACTGTTTCATTTTCGTGATTGATAACGGCTTTGTTTATAAATTCTGCAATCTTAACCATGTCATCTTCCTTCATCCCTCTGGTCGTGGAAGCAGGGGTTCCCACTCTTATACCACTGGTAACAAATGGACTTCTCTGATCAAAGGGCACCATATTTTTATTTACAGTTATACCGGCTTTGCCAAGAGCAATCTCGGCAGCTTTTCCACTGATGCCTTTATTTGTAAGATCAACGAGCATAAGATGATTATCGGTTCCGTTTGAAATTACATGATAATCTTTTTTGACCAGTTCCGCTGCAAGTTTTTGCGCATTAGATCTGACTTGTAACACATAATCCTTAAATGAATCCTGAAGAGCCTCACCAAATGCAACCCCCTTAGCCATGATAATATGCATAAGTGGACCGCCCTGGATACCAGGCATTATGGTACTATCAATCAGTTCCGACATCATTTTTGATCTTCCAGTCTTTGGAACTGTGATTCCAAAGGGATTTTCAAAATCTTTACCCATTAAAATCACTCCACCCCTTGGCCCACGCAATGTTTTGTGAGTAGTGGATGTAACAAAATGGCAGTGTTCGAGTGGGTTGTTAAGTAGTCCCTTTGCAATCAAACCTGCCGGATGAGCCATATCGCATAACAGAAATGCACCAACTGAATCAGCAATTTCTCTAAACTTTTTATAATCCCAATCGCGTGAATATGCACTTCCACCGGCAATTATCACTTTTGGTTTTTCTTGTTTTGCGAGAGTTTCAATTTTATCGTAGTCTAGCAAACCTGTTTCTGCACTTAATTCATACCCGACAGCTTTGTAAATTTTACCTGAAAAATTGACCGCTGAACCGTGAGTCAAATGACCACCATGAGCCAAACTCAGACCCATTATTTTATCTCCGGGTGAAAGGATTGTCATATACACACCCATGTTCGCCTGGGATCCACTGTGCGGTTGTACATTCACATATTCAGCACCAAAAAGCTTTTTTAGCCTTTCACGAGCGATATCTTCAGCCATATCCACATATTCACAGCCGCCATAATATCTTTTACCCGGATAACCCTCTGCATATTTATTTGTCAGAATTGATCCTGCTGCAGCAAGAACTGCCGGACTGACACTATTTTCCGAGGCAATTAGTTCAAGTTTTTCGGTTTGTCTTTTAGTCTCGAGATTTAACACATTTAACATCTCGGGATCATTTTTAAGAAATTCGTACATTAGTCTGATCTCCGCATTTATTGTACAGTTAATTCTATTTCAATCCAGTTGTAACAGTTACCACCCGGCTTAACCTTGTCTCCTGATTTATATCCTTTGGAAGCAAAGTCTGCCTGTTCGGGCAGATATTTTTCAATTTCTTCAATTTGTTTTGTAATTCTGTCATACTTGGATCATATCCAAGTGCATTTAAATATCTTTCATAAGCAAGTTGATAAACACATTTATCGTCAAACTCAAGTTTACCACACCCCCGGGCTGAATTTTCATAAACAAGACCTTCATAAAAGAGGGCTCTTCCCCATCCCTTTCCCACTTCAGATGCCTTTTTGAAATATTTTACCGCTGCCTGATAGTTGTCTTTTTTTTCAAATAAAACACCGGCGTTAAAATAATATTCTTTTACCGTAGAATCAAGTTTAATCAGTGAAAGATAACCGATGAGAGAATTTTCATCATCTTTCATTTTTTCAGAACAAAATGTGTAAGCTTTCCAGTATTTTATCTCTCCCGGCACTTCGAATGTAAGTCTTTTGAGCAAAGGAACTGCATCTTTATAATTTTCTTTTTCAATAAACAACGAAATCAGTGCCCAAATATTGCTCAGACTTTCCGGCTTAAAGGTTAACAGTCTCTGACGAAGTTTTATTAGGCCCTGTTCACTGCCTGCCAAATCGCTGATCATCTCTCCCCATTTGCCTGCCCCGGGATATTTTTCCAGCAGATAAGTATATATATCGAGGATATTCAGAATTGTGTTTGTGTCTTTAAGGTCTGCCCGTGATGCTTTTTCCGAAATTCTCTGTAGAATCACATCATCAACACCACCTTTTAGTTTTAATGCTGATTCGTAAAGTGGATAAATTTTTTCGAACGGCATGTCATAATATTTGTCCAAAATAAAAGCTTCCTGGACAAGGTATGACAGAGTGTTTTGTGGATCGTGATTTCGAAAGGTCAGGAATCTGTCATTTATCTGTGAGGGGGTTATTCCATGGGAGGTGTCACCAACCACCTTAATAATTACTTCTGCAAACTTGGGATAAAACCATTTAGAATAAGCCGTTACACCAGGATATGTCATGAGTTTTTCACCTGAGTGATAAGCAGAATCAAATTGTCCGTATGCAACCTGAGAAGAAAACAGGTTATATTCATAAAACAAAGAATCAGCAGTCCCGGGTAGAACTGCTGAATTCAAAGCTAAAAAGTAAAAAAGGAGTATAAAAACGGATCGTTTCACATAGATCAGTATTCAGTTCTCAAAAACCAAAGTTCACCAATACTCAGCCCTACAACAAATTTAATTGTGTTATCTTTCACCACATTTGCAGCTGCACTTGTGTTGAAGGAATAAAGAACTCCAAGATCGATATAATTCGCAGGTGAGAGTGGTATTGAGATTCCTGCCCCTGCAGACATTCTGTAAGAGGACTCACCACTTATAAGATATGGCAACTTTTCGTAACTTAATCCAAATCTATATGAAAGATCGGGTTCAAAAACTGTAGCTTTTGCCTGCGGAACATATTCAAACCCAAAGCTTGCTTTATATGTATTTGTTAAAGTCTGAGGTGCGGTGTTAGTCATGTAATATTCAGACCACGACTGTGACACAAAGTCACCAAATATTTTTGCGCGAGGATTAAATTTCAGTGAAAACCCTGCAAAAAATCTTGATGGTACACTTGACTCTACATTGCCACTCACCGAAGTATCATGGATCCCAAAATTATTTACTGAATAAGTAGCGTACTCACCCTTTAAATTTGTTTTGAGACTATAACCGGCGGAAATTCTAAGTTCTTCCAATCCTGAAATCTTAAAATATTCGTTAAGATTGTTTGAAATCAGGCCGAATGTCCCAAATCCTTTAAAATTTTGCTCTTTTGCAAAATTACCATCTAAAACAGATGAAGTAAAAAATTTGAGATCTGCCTGATATTCGTAATGACCCATGTAAAAATCTCCCGATGCCCCGATGTTCCAACCAAAAGGAAGTCTGTATGAGGTACCAAGGAAAATTTTAGTTAATCCCCCATCGTAAAAATATTCTTCTTTGTAGGCAGAAGGGACATAAGAACCTGCTCCGGAGATGGTTCCATCTCGTGAACCCTCGTAGCTCACATCAGAATATTTGTTTACTCCAAACACAATTCCCACACCGTGTTCCTGACTTACAGGAAATCCGATATTAAAGCCGGGGAAATAAGAACCGCCATAGTAACTGTTCTTTCCTGCACCTGAAACAAATGAAGCTTCAAGCACCTGACCAAAGTCAACGCGGGTTAGAACAAAACTTCCATAAGATGCCGGATTAAAGATGTTAATCCTGTCATCATCATAATTAGCTGTTCCAAGGTCACCAGATGTTAAGTTTCTTGCAGTTGTACCATAAATCAGAGTTCCTGCCCCATTTCTGGAATTAACAGAATTAACTTGAGCAAAGGAGATTGATGATAATAAAATAATTGTTGCGAATGTTAATAATCTCATTTTAGCCTAATCAATTTTGGAGTAGGTAACAATCAGCCTGGGTTTTAATCCGGCTGCAGCATTTGAATTTTTCAGATATATCTTCTCAAGTCCTTCAATCGGATTTGAGGTGGTGATTACAAACCCAAGGTTCTTTTTGTTGGCATGAACTTGTCTCATCACTGTTGTCAGATTCCCGGAATATTTACCCGCTGAGTAAAAAAGAGTAGCTGTGATAAGTGAATTTGTAGTAAACACTGAATCTGAAGTTAAACTCTCAATTATTCCAATAGAAAGCGATTTTAGGCCACTATTGCCGATAACCTGTTTTGTTGTATCAGCCATCAACACAATCTCTGCATTATTAATAAATGCGTTTGCAGGGATGGAGGAAAGGTCAAAAAATAGTTTTGACTGAAGTGTGGTTCCACTTTTAACAACAATTTCATCACCAGCCAGTGTTGGAGTTGCATCCTCAACAAGATGAGCATCAGAGAGAGTTCTAAAACTGATTGTGGTATCTTTATTGGTAGAAAGATATCTGAATTTTAGCTCGATTTTAGGAGCATTCTCACCTGTGGCAGAATATCCCTGAAATCCAATAATATAAGGAGTTGCGGTCTCAGTTCTGAGTAATAATCCATCATTCTTAAAATTGATGGTATCATAACTGTTTTTCATCCATTGCAAAGCAATTGCATTATTGACATTAAAATAGTAGAGCGAGTCAGGAGCGGGTTTTGCAGATAAAATATCTTGCGAAAAATCCACTGAAGGCATACTGTCTATTTTAACTTTTAGCGGATCCCAGGAAGAAGTTACTCTGTAACCGTTTACCTGTGCCACAGGGAATGCTTGTAATGTATCCCCAATGCCGTAAGCTTTTTTAAGGACTATCCTGGCGGATATCAGTGTTATACTGTCCTTCTTGATTGCATTTAGTGTGGTTTCGTCAAAATTCACATTAAATTGTAATAGCAAAGATGACTTAACGCCGAGTGCATTTCCTAATAAACAGTAGGAAGCTGCCCCAAGGGGTAATATTTTTGTAAATGAATTGGAGTTTTGAGTGGCATTATCAACCTGAGAATCGTAAACTTTTACTTTTATCAAGTCGTTACCCAATTCGTCAACTCCTATTGGAGAAGGTGCATCTGAGCAACCGGTCAAATAAACCGCTAATATAAGGAGAACAATAAATTTAATTTTCAGCAAGCGGAAGCTCCGGATTTAATTTTTAAAATTAGCTTTGCAGATTCGTAAAGATTTAAACATGTAAAATTTGGTAATTTATTTTTGTCCTGCAAGACAGAAATATGCTCACTACCATTTCCGGTACCTACCAGTATTGTTTTTATGCCGGCATTGTGCCCCGCAAGAACATCTGCCACACTATCCCCGATCAAAAAAGAGTGTGGAAGGTCAATTTCAAAACGAGCCAGGGCTTGATCAATCATACCGGTCCCGGGCTTTCTGCAATCGCATTCACCTTCTTCACCAAACGATTCATGGTGTGGACAATAAAAGAAATGATCAATAGAGACTGAAGAATATTTGACAAGAAGTTCGTCTATCCTGGAATTGACGAGACCAACCTGTTCATCTGTTATAAGTCCCCTTGCAATTCCCGATTGATTTGAGATCACGAGCAGAAGGTATCCGGCATCTTTTAATAATTTTAATGCAACACCTGTCCCCTCAATTAAACGAACTGCTTCAGGATTATTTAAATATCCCGGATCGAAATTTATCGTACCGTCGCGGTCAAGAAAAATTGCTGGTTGGGGCATTAAGAGGCAGAAACATTTTTATAAAGTTCAACATACTTCTTGGCTGAGAGGATCCAGCTAAAATCACATTTCATCCCGTTTTTAATCAGTGTTTGAAGCCCTTCTTTATTTTTATAAAGTAAAAGAGACTTGTGCACTTGTTCGGTGAGTGCTTTTGTTGAATACTCTTCAAACACAAAACCATTTGGGGCGGAACTCCCCGAAGAAACATCGATCACGGTGTCTGTTAATCCACCTGTCTTTCTTACGATGGGAATTGTTCCATATAGAAGTGAATACATTTGGTTCAACCCACAGGGTTCAGTTTTGGATGGCATCAATAAAAAGTCGGAACCGGCTTCAATGAGATGTGCCAATTCATCATTAAAACCAAGATAACAGGTGAACTTTGTTGGATATTTTTTTGTGAATTCATCAAAAATGTTGAGATATGTTAAATCACCCGTACCAAGTAGTACAATTTGTATATCTTGTTTCATCAATTCAGGAAGACTCTGAGCGATCAGATCAATCCCCTTATAATCATATAGACGGGAGATTATACTAAATACCGGAGTTTCATGGTTGTAACTCAGTCCAAACCGTTCAACAAGATTCTTTTTATTGACATATTTGTTCTCGAGGGTTCTTAATTCATAGTTTTTCACTATAAATTTGTCAGTAGCAGGATTCCAGATAGCCCTGTCAACACCCTTTATCACCCCGAAGAAATCAGATTTTCTACTATTTAAAACTTCATTAAGTCCACTACTCAAAGCTGCATTGTTAAGAACTTCATCTCTGTAACCAGGACTAACCGTATTGATAAAGTCGGAAAAAATAATTCCGGCTTTCATGAAGTTCAACTTTCCATTGTGTAGAAGGTGTTCGTCTGTGTTAAATTCTTCGTCAAGTCCTGTTTTTTTGAAGGATTCTACAGGAAAATCACCACCATATTCAAAGTTATGGAATGTGGTTAATGATTTTGTCTTTTTGAAGATTTCATCATTTTTATAAATGGTTTTTAGAAAAGCAGGAACAAGTGAAGTCTGCCAGTCATTGGAATGGATTATGTCAGGAACCCAACCCAGTTTTTTTATAAGCTCAAACACTCCACGACAAAAGAGAACAAACCTCTCATCATTGTCAGAATAGTTCTGACCCGTCATTGGATCTACATAAAGACTTTTTCTATTGCCAAAGTATTCCTCATTATCAAGGAAATAAACCTGAACACGGTTTCTTATATTTGGAAGGAAAGAGGATTTAACGGAGAATAAGACTTCCTTTTCGCCAAGTTTAACGGAAAAATCCTTTAAACGGACTACATCGTGAATCTTAAATTTACGGGTGTCGATTGCGCCATACCTCGGCACAACAATCCTGATCTCATGACCAAGAGCAGCGAGTTCCTTCGGTAAAGACGCAGAAACATCAGCTAACCCTCCGGTTTTAACGAATGGAAAGAGTTCGGATGTGATGAAGAGTATTTTGTATTTTTTTCCTGAAGCCATCTTCAAAAAATTGTTGATTACAAAAATACAAAAAAAAAAGAACCCTTCCTAAATATCCTTTACTTATTTCCATTTATCTCTTATATTTATTGTTTGTTTTATTTCTAAATATTAGAACCAATTTATATGAAACTGAGAACTCTCCCATTCCTTCTAATTCTATTGTCAATTACCCTGGCTGCTCAGGAGCAAGATATTAAATTTTATCAGGGATCACCCTCCCTGACTGCTGAATCTGTCCCCTGGTATTCTTATTCTTCAAACAACATTTCCACAAATATTGTGAAGTTTTATACTGATGGATTCAGGGTTTCACTCGGTGCGGCTAATGGACAGGATGAAGCTCTCTTAATCAAACGGGAACTTGAATTTAAACTTGGGATCGACCTTCTCTATATTTATAAAGACAAAGACAAATATCTCTTGCGATTGGGTGATTTCATTGATAATGGATCAGCCCGGTTGATGATGTTTCAATTACAACAATTGGGATATACTAAAGCCCGTGTTATCGAAGATAAAGTTTTTGTGTTCTAAATATGTTAAAAAGATTTGCTAATGCCTCACAGATTGTAACTGTTGACTCCTTTGGCACCGGAAGAAAAAGAGGAAGTGATGCTTCCTGTCTAAATACCCTGTCAGGACATGATCTAATCGTTGAAAATGGTCGTGTAAAAGATTTTATCCAATCCAACTCCCCTTTAACCACTCCCCACCGTACAGTAGATGTTAAAGATAAAGTTATTACACCCGGGTTTGTTGAATGTCATACGCATTCACTTTTTGCCGGTGACAGATCTGCTGAATTCAGAATGAAACTTGAGGGAAAATCCTACGAAGATATTGCTGCCATGGGAGGCGGAATAGTTTCCTCCGTGAAAGCCATCAGAGAAACATCTGAGTCAGATTTACTTTCGCTTTTGCTCAAAAGAATTGATATCTTTGTTTCGCAGGGTGTTACCTCTCTGGAAATTAAGAGTGGTTACGGTCTTAGTTATGAAGCAGAGCTCAAAATGTTGAGAGTAATCAAAAAAGCTGCTTCATTAAGGAATATTAATATAATCCCCTGTTTTTTAGGAGCACACAGTGTTCCTACTGAACTTAAAAATGATCGTAAGAAGTATCTCTCCATCATAGTTGATGAACTTTTACCACGGATTAAAGGAGAAAATTTAGCAACCAGATGTGATGCATTTTGTGAACGCTCTGCTTTTTCTCCAGTCGAGGTTGAACAAGTTTTCACGGTTGCAAAATCACTCGGTTTTCAACTTACTCTTCATACAGAACAATTTAACAATATTGGTGGTCTTGAGCTTGCATTAAAGATGAATGCTTTAAGTGTCGATCATCTTGAAGTTTTAAGAGATGATCAGATAAATTTATTTATCGATTCTGAAACAGTTGCAGTGCTTCTACCGGGTGTTTCTTACACCCTCGATTACTCTTATGCCCCTGCAAGAAGACTTATCGATTCAGGAGCAACTGTTGCTTTGGCAACCGACTATAACCCGGGCACATCCAACATAAATTCCATCTTTTTAATCATGAGTCTTGCTGCACGCAAGTTAAAAATGACTTCAGAAGAGATTATTTCAGCTTATACAATCAATTCTGCTGCTGCTCTTGGAATTTCCAATGTCACAGGGAGTCTTGAACAGGGCAAACTGGCAGATCTCGCTATTCTGAATATTTCGAACTACGAACAAATCATTTATAATACCGCACAAAATTTTAATCAGATGACTGTTAAGTCAGGAAAAATAATCTACAATAAAACCAATTGAAAGATTCTGATATGAAAACAATGAAATTTTCAACTCTGTTGATGCTACTTCTCTTTACGGGGATTTCTTTCGCTCAGGTGCTCACAGGCGTTGAAGTCTTAAGAAAAACAACTTTGACATTCTCAAAGGAAAAGAGTTGGTTTGATTACCAATCCAACCGGAGTGGACAGAAACCTGGTCTCAACCATTGATATCCTTTCAAATGCTGAAGGAGTAAAACTTACCGCCCTTTTTGGACCGGAACATGGAGTCAGGGGTGATTTCTCTGCCGGTGACAAAGTGGATACATATACCGATCCTGTTACAAAAATCCCCGTTTATTCTCTCTATGGCAAAACTCGAAAACCTACCAAAGAGATGATGAAGAATATTGATATTCTTATTTTCGACATTCAGGATATCGGCTCCAGGTCATACACCTATATCTCAACCATGGGACTGGCAATGGAAGCAGCGGCTGAATTCAAAAAGAAGTTTGTTGTTCTCGATAGACCAAATCCTATGGGAGGATTAAAAATTGAAGGAAATCTCGCTGAAGATGGATATATCTCCTTTGTCAGCCAGTTTAAAGTACCTTATGCACATGCACTTACTGTTGGCGAACTCGCAAGATTATTAAATGGTGAAGGTCACCTAAAAGGTGGAATCAAATGTGATCTTGAAGTTGTTGCTATGGAAGGCTGGAAAAGAGATATGACATTTGATCAAACAGGGCTGCCCTGGGTGCTTACTTCACCTCACATTCCCTACAAAGAATCGGCAATTTATTATACCACTTCCGGAATTATGGGTGAACTTGGGGTGATTTCTGAAGGTGTTGGTTACACTCTCCCCTTCCAAATGTTTGGAGCCGAGTGGATTGATGGACTTAAATTTGCTGATGAACTAAATTCCATGAGTATCCCCGGTGTAATTTTCAGACCTCTAACATTTAAACCTTATTATGGTGCACATAAAGGGAAATCTCTTGGTGGGGTTCAGATATTTATCACTGATTATACAAAAGTAAATCTGATGTCGATTCAATTCCTCGTTATGGAAGTGAATCACAAATTTTATCCCGACAAAAACCCCTTCAAAATGTGCACACCTGATCGACTTAACATGTTCGATAAAGTTTGTGGTTCGGGCAAAATTCGGGAGTTATTCACTAAGAAGATGAAATATTCTGATATTGAAGAATATCTCAATAAAGATGTTGAAAGTTTTAGAAAAGTGTCTTCAAAATATTATTTGTATACATAAAACTTTCTAATCCACATTCCATTTAAAGTCGAATGTCACCCATCTCGGGATTAATTCGATTATTGTAGGGAGAACAAAGAATCTTGCAGAGTGTTCATACGGAATTAATGAACCATTAAAATATTCTTTGTTCCCCTTCCTGTCATCAAATATCCACAATTTATACTTCCCCGGAACAACTTCACCAAATTCAAAATCGCCATTTGCATTTAACGGGGTGGTATAACGCAGCAAACTATTGTCAGGATTTTCAAGCACAACAAGAAAATTTCCAACCACTCCTTTAATGTTTCCCGAGAGACCGGTAAAATTCACTGCATTATAAACAGTGAATTTGGTCGTTGTTATTGTGTCCCTGATATTTCCTGCAGCATCTACCAAATCTTTAAAGTTTGTTTTTACCAGGTAGTTGTAGCCTGAAGACAATCTTTGATTAATTTTAACTTTAAAGGAGGCATCATCAAGTTTTCTTACTTCAAACTTCACACCTTTTTTTGAAGTATCGGTGACCTGGATCGCTTGAGAGATAAAACTTAAATCAACACCATCATCAAGGAAAAAAGTAAGTTCCGGGGAGTCTATTGATATATTATTTAAATCAGCAGGTGTAATCTGGGAGATCGAAACAGGTGTGGTATCCTTTTATCAGAAATCGGTACTTCAGATTCAAGCATACCTGATTCATTCCCTGCAATGTCCTTTACCCCGGAAAGTCTTATCTGCAATCCTCTGGTCGGGTCAACAATTCCGGTAACTGAGAGCGCAATATCCTTTTTTTTGCCGGTTATCTGGTAAACATACTTTGGAGTCAGTTGAATTTTGCCTGAAGTGTCAGCCAATTGAATGTTTAAGGGAATCAAGGATGTTGCTAGTACATCTTCATTAAATGAAAGCAGAAGATGATTTTGATCAGTCATGATCGCTTTTTGAAGGACGGGTGGGATCGTATCAAATTTTGTTAACTGAAAATCGAGATTCCCTTTTGCAGTATCGTTTTTGGCAAGAATCACATCTCTGTTAAGTATTCCTATCCTGTCGGTATTCAGGTTATAAATAAGATCACCAAAAGAGTTACCAACTGCAAATAATCGATAATCTCCCTGTGCAAGTCCCGTTAAAACATACTCTCCGCTTGGTCCAACCTGGGTAACATAATCAGGTTTCCTTTTCAGAAGCGAATCTTCGGGATTCCCAAGTCTGTAAGCAAACACAAAAACCTTGTTAGGGTCTTTGTCATATATTTTGCCCAGAATAGTCCCTTTATCCAAAACATCGCCCGTTGAAATTGCATATGAATAAGCTCTTGCCATGTTGTTGGCGTTGTTGAGATCTACAACTGAAGTTCCGATTGTAATGTTATATGTTACATCCGGTTTTAACTCTTCATTAAAAATAATTGTGGCGGTTTTGCCACTCCACTCTACTTCAAATCCTTTTTCCAAAGCAGGTGAGATAAAAACGGCATCTTTGAATGTTCTTTTATCAACATACTCGGAGAATCTGAGTTCAATCTCTTTACCTTTAAACAGAGTAGTACCATTTGCCGGAGTGACTTCAACCACTTCCGGTGGAATCCTGTCAACTTCACCTCCATCGGGTGGCTGCATATTTGCACAACCGGTGAGGAGTAATAAAATTACTGCTACTGAGTAATTTTTAAAGAATCCAGCCATTTATGATACTCTCTTGCGTAAATTTGATGTTGGTTGTAGTTTTCTGAAAAGAGGTGATGACCTTCTTTTCCTGCTACAAAATATAGATACTTATGTGATTCAGGGTAAACCGCTGCCAAAATCGCATCCTTTCCGGGATTTCCGATTGGACCCGGCGGTAAACCTGCGTATTTGTAAGTATTGTAAGGTGAATCTATTTTAAGGTCTGCGTTTGTGATTCTGTTTTTTAGTGCAGGAAGTGCATACTGAACTGTTGGATCAGCCTGCAATTTCATCCCCTTTTTTAACCTGTTGTGATAAACCCCGGATACACGAGGCATTTCATCACTATACCTTGATTCTCTGCTTATAATCGAAGCGAGGGTTAATATCTCATGTCTGGTATATTCTCCTTTGTTGATATCCTCAAGGACTTTCCCGGATAAAACTTTCTGCTGCTCCTTATATAAACCTTCTATTATCTCAGTTGCATAAGAAGATTGAAAAATCTGAATGTTTACAGGGAGGAGATATCCTTCAAAATTACCTTTTTCAACACCCATTGTCCTGGCATACACGGTATCCCTCAACAAAATAGCCAGGGAATCAGCAGCTTTTAACTTAAATTGTTTTGCTCTGTTTGCAATACCATTTATTGTGATGCCATTGTAGAGTTCAAATACCATCGGTTTTTCATGATCATCTGAAGCCAGAATTTCCATCAATTCTGTATAGCTCACCGATTTGGGAAGAAAGAACAATCCCGGTTTTAATCTTTTATCGAGTCCATATATCATCCCTGCTATTTTTGCGAGGGTTTCATTCCCGACAACACCCATAACTTTGAGATCAGCAACTACTTTTGAAAAAGATGTTCCGGCAGGGATAACATACCGGACTTTTTCAGAGCCTGAACTGAAGGGGGTGAAAAAGAGATAGATTAGTAGAAAAAAAGCAATCAAAAAGGTGGCACCAACCACCATAAATTGCTTTTTTGTCAAGAGTTGACTAAACTTGAATTTTTTATTTTCCATCGTGCAAGTTAATAATGGATATGAATCCTGAAGGGGTATTAATAAAGATACTTTGAAGAGAATGAAGGAAATGGCTCAGATTCAATCGTAAACTTTTCACCGGAACTAATGAGAGAAGCCCCACGATAGGCTATCATCGCAGCATTGTCACCACAATATTCGAAAGCGGGAATTACAACAGGAATACCATAACGAGTCCCTGTATCAACTAAAGCCTGCCTGATAACTGAGTTAGCAGCCACTCCCCCGTTAAGACTAATACTGGCAGGTTTATAATTTTTGATTGCCTTTTCAACATTTTTTATAAGGGCTTTTACCACAGCATCCTGAAATCCGAAAGCAATTTCATTAATCTCTTCCTCCGGGATTGGATTACCATTAAAATTCTTTTGAACATACCTGAGTACCGAAGTTTTTAACCCGGAAAAAGAGAAATGGTAGTCCTGCTTCAAATTCGCAATTGGAAATACAACATCTTTTCTGATTGCATTTGCAGCAGCATTTTGAATTTTAGGACCACCCGGATAACCCAGACCGGTCATTTTAGCAACTTTATCAAAAGCCTCTCCGGCTGCATCATCAATTGTAGTCCCTAAAAATTTGATTTTAGTGAATGATTCCGCAAGCGTTAATAAGGTATGTCCACCTGAGACAGTAAGCACAAGAAGTGGGAACTCCGGTTTATTTTCCATGAGGAACCCGGAGAACATGTGACCTTCAATGTGATTCACAGGAATAAAAGGGATATTTTTGGAAAACGCAAGATGCTTCGCAAAAGTGAACCCAACAAGCAGTGCACCGATTAAACCGGGACCTGCTGTAGCTGCAATTGCATCTATATCATCAATCGTTTTATTCGTTTTGCGTAGTGCTTCTCTTGTTAGCGGTACTATCTGCTCGAGGTGAGCACGACTTGATAGTTCAGGAACCACACCACCATACAGAGTATGGAAATGTTGCGATGAGATCAGGTTTATTTTGACCTCATCGCCTTCTAATATTGCGACAGAAGTTTCGTCACACGATGTTTCAATACCTAATATTGTCATTTGCCAAACTTAAAAAGGTTAGTAAACATCTGACCTGCAACATTTGGATTCTCCTTGAGTCTCCTTATCGAATATTTATACCAGTCTTTTCCGTATGGTACATATATTCTGACTTTGTATCCCTTTTTAACGAGGGACTCACGTAAATCTTCCTTTACACCAAGAAGCATCTGAAATTCCATCTTATCATTGGAGACTTTAAGTTCATCTTTAAGTTTTATTGTACCATTAACGAGATAATCGTCATGTGTTGCAACACCAACATAATTACCACCTCTGAATATGATTTCGAGGCCCTTCATGTAGTTATCACGGACAGCTTGTTTGTCTTTGTAAGCTATTTCGGCCGGTTCTACATAAATACCTTTACAAAGACGGTAATTGGAGCCAATAGCATTAAGTTCTGTAATGTCATCGCAAGTCCTCTTAAGATAGGACTGAAGAACTATCCCGACATTGTCGAATTCAGCCCGAAGCCTCTTAAATACCTCAATTGTAGATGTGGTACAGGGAGAATCTTCCATGTCCATTCGGACAAAATTATTATACTCTTTTGCTTTTACAACAAGTTCTTTAATCTGCTCATACGCAAATTCAGGATCAATGTTTAATCCCAGTGAAGTTGGTTTGATTGATAGGTTAGCTCCAAGATTATTTTCTTTGATGGCATCAAGCACTGTAAGACATTCGGATTTGGCCCGAAGCACCTCTTCTTTTGTTGTGATCGATTCACCCAATACGTCGATTGTCGCCAGGATCCCTTTTTTGTTGAGATTCTTTACAAGATCAATAGCATCCTGAAGAAGTTCACCGGCTATATATTTTTTAGCGAAGAAAAAAACCAGCGTGCGAGGCATAATTTTTACAACAGAAACGATTATTTTATTTATCAATAACAACACAATAAAATTCTCCTAATTTAACATTCTAAATTATGAAGACTATTATAACTAAACAAAATTTTTGTGATGGATTTATCGAATAAAGAATGGAAATTCAGAAATATTTAATTTTTCAGGAGATTCTATAAGTGTAAGAAATTTATTCAATTTTATTTGAAGATCTTCAAGTGTGGAATCATTCTCAATAACAAAATGTGATTGTTTGATTTTCTCCGGTTCACTGAGTTGTGATTTTATTCGGCGTCTGATTTCATCCCCTGTAATTCCGCCTCTTTTTATCCCTCGTTCCACCCTGATTTCTTCATTGGCTGTGATTAAAAGGATATAGTCAAATCGCTCCATCATCCCTGCTTCCATCAGCAATGCTGCCTCATAAAAGACAATATCGGATGATAAAAGTGCTTCTTCCATTATACGAGCGGAATTTAGAACAACTGCGGGGTGAACAATCGAATTTAATTTTTTGACAAGTTCGGGAGAGGAAAAAACCTTTTGACCGAGATATGAAGTGTTAAGTGTCCCCTCTTTATAGGATTCAGTCCCAAACTCCTCTTGTATCCTGGCGACAAGAGATGGATCATTTACCATCATAGATTTGGCTATCTCGTCGGCAAAAAATACCGGGTAGCCCAGAGTAATTAAAAAACGGGATGCAGAGGTTTTACCGGAGCCCAGCCCTCCGGTAATTCCAATTTTAAGTTTTCTATTTTGCGATAGCAAATTTTCTTACTTCCCGAATCACAGTCACTTTTATCTGACCCGGATACTCCATGTCAGATTCAATTTTGTGGGCGATGTCGTAAGCAAGTTTATCTGCGTATATATCATCAATTTTTTCATGCTCTACAACAACTCTCACCTCTCTGCCTGCCTGGATAGCATAAGTTTTGGCAACACCTTCAAACGATTTGGCAATCGTTTCAAGAGTCTCGAGTCTTTTTGCATAACCTTCGATTGGCTCTCTCCTTGCACCGGGCCTTGCACCTGAAATAGAATCTGCCGCTTGAACCAGTGCTGCAATTGGGTGTTCCATCTCAATATCATCGTGATGTGCACCTACTGCATTACAAACTATCGCATTTTCTTTATATTTTTTCGTGAGTGCATAACCGATAAGGGCATGAGGTCCTTCAATCTCTTTGTCCATCACTTTACCAATATCGTGGAGCAGTCCTGACCGTTTTGCGACCATTGCATCAAGCCCCAATTCGGAAGCCATAATACCTGTTAGATATGCCACCTCAACACTGTGTTCGAGGATGTTTTGTCCGTAAGAAGAACGATATTTCATTCGACCAATCAGTTTTACCAATTCGTTGTGCATTCCATGTAATCCAAGTTGGAGTACAGTGTTTTCACCGATTTTGTAGATCTCTTCTTCGAGCTCAATTCTTACTTTTTCTACAACTTCTTCTATTCTTGCAGGCTGGATTCTGCCATCTGCAATCAGTCGTTCAAGTGAAACTCTTGCAACCTCACGGCGAAATGGATCAAAGGATGATAAAATTACTGCCTCCGGAGTATCATCAACTATAACATCAACACCTGTGGCTGCTTCAAAAGCTCTGATATTTCGACCTTCTTTGCCGATAATCCTGCCTTTTATCTCATCACTCTGAATGTTCAATACTGAAACTGTGGTCTCTACTGCATAATCAGCTGCCGTCCTCTGAATTGCCTGAACCACAACTTTTTGTGCTTCCTTTTTGGCTTCAGATTTGGCTTTTTCGTAGATGTCTTTTATCAGTTTTGTAGCTTCCATCCGTGCATCTTGAACCATATTCTCCATGAGCATGGTTTTGGCTTCTTCTTCTGTAAGACTTGCAATCTTTTCAAGACGCTGGTTCTGCTCTTTTTCAAGCAAAACAAGTTCTTCTTCCTTTTCACGAATCGATTTCTGTTTGTCCGTTATCGATTGTTCAAGTTTCCGGAATTCATTATCACGAACTCTTACCGTTTCGATCTTTCTGTCAATTTCATCTTCACGCTTGCCGAGTTGTTTCTCCATATTTTGAAGATTTTGTCTCTTTGAGTTGAAATCGTTATCAAATTCAACTTTTTTCTTATACCACTCGTCTTTAACTTCGAGTAATTTTTCGCGTTTTAGATTATTTGCTTCTTTTTCGGCGTCTTTAAGAATGTGTACAACTCTCTCTTCAGCATTGGCGATGACGGTTTTCGCCTTTTCATCAGCTGTGGAGATGATCTCTTTGCCTTTTTCTTCTGCGGCAGATATACTCTTTTTCCCAAAACGGTTGTTAATATACCATCCAAGATAGAAAAAGAGGGAAACTGCTGCCAGCAGCATTGGTATTATTACTACCAGATCATCTGTCATTTGTATCTCCGTTTATTATAAAGCCGCCCGGGCCGGCAATGTCAGTCAAGGAAAGAACCCTTTTAAGACACATTTGGGTTTCAACCCTGAGCTTTTTGCTTCCACCGCCACATTAAATGTGGTCCCGGTTGCCCGGGATGAGGCCTGCAATACGCCTTTGGAGTCTGAGTCCCATGATTTTACATATGGTTCTTTATATATGTGTCATCAACCGACCGGACGGTAAAAATCTAAGACGGACTGTCTTGAGTGCGGGATTCGAGGAGGAGTTTTATTCCTTTTATCTTATCTGAAGCTTTTGATGCGAATTCTTTGTTTCGGTCTCTCTCTAAAAAGTAGTCGTATGCTATATTTAAAGCTGCAATCACTGCTATCGTTTGCATGGGCTGATTGGGCAGTTCCTGCTGTGTTTCTTCCATTATCTGATCAACATATTTCGCCAATTCTTTTGCTAAATCTTCGTTATCAACTAATAGAGAGTATTCTTTATCAAATATTTTAATTTTAAGCTTCTTTTTCTCGCTCATCTTTTGGTCCGCCGGTAAATATCTATAGTTTGATGAGATGCTTATTAATTTTAAGTATCAGATCATTGATCTTATGTACCAAAATATCCTTCTCATGGTCGCTCATCTGATCGAACAAGGAAAGATTAGCTGCATAGGAGCCTGTCTTGAGAGAATCATTATCCCTTTCGAGTTCACCTACCCGTTTACGCAGATTCTTGTTTTCTTCCAGAATTTTTGTCAACCTCGACTCCAGTGCGGTTTTTTCTTCAACTGCTCTGTTATGGTCGGCTATCAAATTTTTTGTAAGCGATTCAAGAATTTCAAGGTCGCTTAGTAATATTTCTATTTTAGTTAGATCACTCAATCAGTTTCCTCGTAAAACTGCGTCGAATTTTTTTGTTATTTTTTGAATTATCGCAGAAAATTCCTTTTCAACTTCGTCTTCCGTAAGTGTTCGATTCAGATCATAGAACTCAAGCGTGAATGCCAGACTTCTTTTCCCTTCTCCAACAGCTTTCTCATTCTCATAGAGATCAAAAAGAGCTACTTTTTTAAGAAGAGGTGAGGAATTTTTACGGATAAATCCCGAAATTTCATCAAATCTGACTTCTGAATCAAAAATGAATGCGAAATCACGAACGATTTTAGGATATTTTAGAAGTGGATTATACTTCTTCAACTTATCTTTATTTCGTTTAATGCAATTTACAAATAATTCTGCACAAAACACAGACTGTTCAATATCAAATAATGAAGAAAATGAATCATTTATCTTCCCGATCACACCAATTTTGTCTTCACCTGAATAAACTTCAATTGCGTACTCAAAAACAGGGTCGGATTCCGTCTTATAAACGTGTTCCAGGTTAGCAGTTACGAGGTAAGATTCAAGTAAAGATTTAAAGTAACCTTTTAGGTCATAAAAATCAAAATCTCTCTCTTGTTCATTCCAGGTTTTGTGGGTAGCTTTGCCTGTAATCAACATTGAAACAACTGTAACTTCTTCAAAATCATCAAATGAATTGATCGACTCCCCTTTTTTGATAAATATGTCACCATATTCAAAGAGTCGCAAATCTTTCTCGCCGGCGTTAAGATTGTTTCTCACTGTTGTTAATGCACCCTGAATCAATGAACTTCTCATTACCGACATCTCGGCATTAAGTGGATTCATGACCGGTACAGGAACACCAGTAAATGCTGTTATATCAGCAGGTTGTAACGAATTGTTCATGATTTCGTTGAATCCCATTCCAATCAGGACACTCCTCATACTATTTACCATTTCAAGGTCGTCCACTGCTGATTCAAGTGGTGAGCTGATTCTATGAACAGTAGGAATGTTATCATAACCATGAATTCTCGCTACTTCTTCAATTATATCAATTTCTCTCTCTCAATATCAGGTCTGAATCCAGGTATTGTGAGTGTAACCGTTTTATCGGTAACTTCATTCACTCCAAGCTGAAGATTTCTGAGAATCGAAACAACTTTATCCTCAGGGACAGAGTAACCCAAAATTCTTTCAATCTGATTAAATCTGAGCGTCACTTCTTTCTTTTGGAGAGATTCTGCACGGAGATCAAGTTCTCCTGATAATATTTTACCATGGGCATATTTTTGCATCAAATCAGCAGCAAGAAGAGCGGCATACATGGTCCCTTCAAAATCGGTACCCCTTTCAAATCTGTAGGAAGCTTCAGTTGAGAGCCCTAATGCTCTGGCAGATCTTCTGACACAACCCGGATCAAAATAAGCACTTTCAATCAAAATATTTGAAGTTGTTGGACTAACTTCAGAATTTTCCCCTCCCATAATTCCCGCGATTGCCACCTCTTTTTCACCGTCACAAATCATGAGCATTGAGCCAGACAGATTTCTTTCAATAGAGTCGAGAGTTTTAAATTTTGTACCGTCTTTCGCTTTTTTGACAATAATCGAACTTTTTGACAGATTATCCAGGTCAAATGCGTGTAACGGTTGCCCGGTTTCAAGCATTACGTAGTTGGTAATATCCACTATGTTATTAATCGATCTCATCCCGGCCATTCTCAAACGATTTTTCATCCATTCAGGAGAATCACCAACTTTACAATCTGTAACCACTACCGCGGAATATCTCGGACAATTTACTTTGTCTTCAATTTCAATTTTGCTACTTCATCAATTTTTTGGGCTATCCTCTCAGAAGTAAGACTTTTTGTTTTCATTGGACGATTAAAAATGGCAGCCAAATCCTTGAAACTCCCTGATGACTTAATGCATCAGGACGGTTAGGAGTAATACCAATCTCAAATACAACATCGTTCTGTCCCAAAGCCTCAGCAAGTGGAATACCAATTTTTGTGTCGGGTGCCAATACCATGATTCCTGAATGATCGTTGGACAGGCCCAGTTCTGACTCGGAACAGATCATGCCCTGCGATAATTCTCCCCGCAATTTGGTGGTTTTAATCACAAAATCGGCGTTTGGAATCCTTGCACCCTCTATTGCGAGCGGTATAATCTGTCCCGCAGCAACATTTGGAGCACCACACACTATCTGAAGCACTTCAGAACCGGTATTAACTTTACAAACAGAAAGTTTGTCAGCATTTGGATGTTTTATTTTTTCAATTACTTCAGCGGTGATGAATTTATCAAACATTTCACCATAATTGGTAATGCTCTCCACTTCAAGCCCCGCCATCGTGAGTTCGTGTGCGATCTTCTCTACACTGATATCTTCAATATCAACAAACTCTTTTATCCAACTTAATACTATCTTCACTTTATCACCATCTTAAAATTGTTTGAGGAAACGGACATCGTTTTCGTAGAGAAGACGGATGTCGTTGATGTCGTGTTTCAACATTGATATCCTTTCGATTCCCATTCCAAAAGCATACCCGGTAACTTTTTCGGGATCATACCCGACATACTTTAAAACATTTGGATCTACCATTCCACAGACCAATATCTCAAGCCAACCGCTCTGTTTGCAGACACGGCATCCCTTCCCACCACATATAAAACAAGTAATATCCATCTCAGCACTTGGTTCTGTGAATGGAAAAAAGCTTGGTCTGAATTTGTATTGTACGCTGCTTCCGTAATATTCTTTGGCAAAATGCACCAAAGTCCCCTTCAATTCAGCAAATGTCACTTTTTCATCAACATAGATTCCGTCAACCTGATGGAACATACAATAACTTCTTGCATTAATCGCTTCATTTCTGTAAACTCTGCCCGGCATAATTGCTCTTACGGGTGGTTCCTGCGATTGCATAATCCTGATCTGAACAGGCGTGGTATGCGTTCTCAAAACAAAATCTTTGTTGATAAAAAATGTGTCCTGCATATCTCTTGCAGGGTGATCTGCCGGAAAATTTAATGCTTCAAAATTATTTTTATCAGACTCGATTTCAGGACCTGTAACAACCGAAAAACCGATCTTCTTAAATATCGAGATAATCTCATTCATAGTTTCAGCGACAAGATGACCGGTACCCTTGTTTGGAACCCTGCCCGGAAGTGAAATATCAATTTTAGGAGCAGACAACTTTTCCGAGGATTCAATAAGTTCTTTTAATTCATCAAACTTCGCCTGAAGTTCCTGTCTCAAAAGGTTAAGTTCTTTCCCAAGAACCCGTTTTTCTTCGGGAGTAACGGTTTTAAACTCTTCAAACAGAGTGGCAATGGTCCCATTTCGACTCAAATGAGTAATTCTTAAGTCCTCAAGCTCTTTTGAAGTTTTTATTCCTTCTGCAGCGGCAAAAAATTGTCTTTTGGTCTCGCTTATTTTGTTTAGCATGATATTATTCGTTAATATTTAAATAAAAAAACCCTCTTAATCGGAAGATTTCCGAGAAAGAGGGTGTAAAACACTTGGTTTAATTTAGTTTTTTACCAGGTTCGCCAGTTCAGCAAATACCTGAGGGTTCTCGGCTGCTAAATTTGCCAATACTTTGCGATTAATTGAAACACCTTTTTTGCTCAATCCGGAAATGAAAGTAGAATAGTTCAATCCATGGATTCTGGCAGCAGCATTAATACGCGCAATCCAGAGTCTTCTGTATTCTCTTTTCTTAAGCTTTCTACCTACATAAGCGTGTGTTAAACCTTTTTCAACGTGGTTCTTCGCAATTGTATAAACATTTTTTCTGGAACCCCAATATCCTTTTGCAAGTTTGAGGATCTTTTTTCTTCTGTGATGTGACGCTACATTATTTTGTGACCTTGGCATATTCTTTCATCCTTCCTATTGCAACATTCTTTTGATTTTTGGAGCATCCGAGTCAGTTACCATTGTACCCTGTCTTAGATGTCTTTTTCGCTTTGTTGTTTTGGAAGTAAGAATATGGCTTCTATAAGCTTTCTTACGCTTAAAACCACCTGAGGCAGTCTCTTTGAAGGTCTTCCGCGCTCCGCGGTTGGATTTCATTTTTGGCATGTTGTGTCCCGAATTTATTTCTTTTTGAGTTTTGTTTTAATAGGTACAACGATAACGTTCATATTTCGTCCCTCCAGTTTAATTGGAGATTCTACTTTAGCGATTTCTGATATCTTCTCAACAAATTTTTGTAAAAGGGTCTCGCCAAGCTGTGTGTAAGCCATTTCGCGACCTTTAAACATTACTGACGCCTTAACTTTGTTTCCTTCTTCAAGGAAGTTAATCGCATGTTTTGTTTTGAATTCGAAATCGTGAGAGTCGGTATTCGGATGGAACCTTATCTCTTTGAGTATCTGTACCACTTGATTTTTTCTTTGAACTTTTTCCCGCTTTTGTTTTTCGTACTTAAACTTTCCGAAATTGATTATTTTACAAACAGGTGGCTCTGCTTTTGGAGCAATCTCTACCAGATCAAGCTCTCTCCCTCTTGCGAGTGCGATCGCCGCTTTGGTCTCAAGTACCCCTAATGCTGTACCGTCTGCATCTATTACCCGAACCTGAGCAACTCGTATCTCTTCATTGATCCTTACGGTTTCTTTTGGTTCTTTGGAATTTGAATTGGTGTCTTGTATCAAATTAAAGTTGATACCTTTCAATAATTGTAAAATATTCTGTATATAAACCGGATAACTCCGGTAAAGTGTGGGCTCTACAGGAGTCGAACCTGTGACCTTCTGTACGTCAAACAGACGCTCTAGCCAACTGAGCTAAGAGCCCCCGATTGTCCTCTTCTAAATAATTGGTACCGAGAGCCGGGATCGAACCGGCACGGGAGAATCTCCCACAGGATTTTAAGTCCTGTGCGTCTACCTATTCCGCCATCCCGGCACACAAAAATCTAGATTACAAATATAGTTTTTTCTAAAAAACTAACCAAACAGTTCTTTTTTATTTTATTGTTTTGGTCGTAAAACCGTATAATTTATCTCTCTTGACTCAAGAATCAGCCATTTCCCCTCCGAATTTTCGAGAATATGCCTCGTCACCGATATATGATCCTCAAATGGAGGTCCGTTAATTTTCTCGACTTTCATCTCTACTTCCACCTCAGCCGTCCTGTTATCGTTCCTCAACAACACAAACTTTACTATTGTATAGTCCAGATCATACATCTGAGTGATCGTTTCAAAGTGTTTTGCTGCTTGCACAGAATCAAAACTGTTGACCTTCAGGGTGCTTAAATAGTCGCCGGCATTCTTCGCTTTTAAACCCTGAACCTGTTTGTAAAACAAATTTTTTGAATTCATTTAGTAGAAGTGTATCAGCGTTTGTTTCCGTGGTGGTCGAATCGACATCTTTGGTTGTCTTTTCACTCTTGTTATCGCATCCTGATAAAACCAGAATGAGTATAATTGTGGGAATAGACAGAGAAAAAAATAATTTCAAAACAAAAACTCCATTTTCGAAAATTCTTTTTGCAACAATTACAAAAATAGCTATATTTCTGGTCTCAATAATGATTTTTTCAGGACCCTTAGCTCAGTTGGTTAGAGCAACTGACTCATAATCAGTAGGTCCCAGGTTCAAGTCCTGGAGGGTCCACCACTTCCTGCCCGATTTACTCCCTTTTTATTCCCCTATTTCAAATACACCAGTTTTTGATGTTTCCTGTGCATTTTTCCCGAAGAAGAAACAAAGTTTACATCTGCCAGATAGATTCCCGAAGGTTGGCTTTTAAACTCAATTGGTAGTGTTAAAGTCCCCGATTCTTTGTGGATTAACACAGGTTCCATCGCTTTTTCACCGGTCAAGGAATATATATTAACGGTTACTTCCCCACTTTCGAAGTGATCGATTTGCAGTGTGGTTGCGCTGTTAAATGGATTTGGGTATACGGCGATTTGGAAAAAGTTATCCGGAACTGCTTCATCTTCAATTCCGACAGTTGGATCGATGTGAAGTGTGTAATAACTCTGATCGGCGGGGCTGTAAGCATATTTTGGGCGAATACTTCTGTCGCGTAATTTCAATCTGTACTTTACATGATATCCATTTTGAATCATGGTGCTATCGAAGTTAATATCAAATGAACTGAAACCAGAGTTACCTTGACTTCTACTATTAAAGTCGGTTGAATCCAATCCATTTGAATAATAATACTCGAAAACATCGAATCATTAAAATTAAATGTAGTTGCATACTGATACATGAAATAATTTAATGTGTGCCCGGCAGAGTATTCAAAATGATTACTATATGTGACTGAGGGTGACACAATTGGGTTGAAAGACAAATAAGGAGTGTAACCGTGGTCAACATATAAAGTGTCACCGTTTAAGCTGAGCCAAAGTTGACTTAAAAGAGTGGTGGTATACTCACCCCAGTTTGAACTCTGCACCATGTAAATGTAATCTTTTGTTACGCCCAGATTCTTTGTATAAGTTAACTCTTGTTCGGTTCTAGGCCAAAACCCATAGTGTGCATTAAAATACCTTATGTTTTCACTTCCGCTGACTACTACTGGTACGCCACCTCCGATAACTCCGGTAAATGTTGACCCAGTCGGGACGCTGAAATCAAGGTACAATTTCTTCACTCCGTTTTCGAGTAAATAGTATTTATTCGTTGAAGCTTGGAATCCATGAAATGAATTTCCTCTTTGGTAGAACATGATGCTATCGAAGAGGACTGAATCAACTGTTTGCCATTCAGTAAAGGAATAACCCACATAATTATTACTTCTTGAGTAAGTGAGACCCTGCCACCGGTCAATCCCTGAAAACCGAAGAAATGGATCAACGACTGTTTGTCCCGATAATTCAGTAGAACTGAATAACATCAACAAACTAACTATTAACCAGGTGCTTTTATAAGTGTTTTCATTTCAAATACACCAGTTTTTGATGTTTCCTGTTCATTTTTCCCGAAGAGGAAACAAAGTTTATGTCAGCGACATAGACTCCTGATGGCTGACTTCTAAACTCAATTGGTAGTGTTAAGGTACCTGCTTCCTTGTGTAGTGATACAGGTTCCATTGCTTTTTCACCGGTCAAGGAATATATGTTCACAGTGACTTCTCCGCTTTCAAAGTGATCGATTTGCAGAGTTGTTGAATTGTTAAATGGATTTGGGTATGCGGCGACTTGGAAAAAGTTGTCAGGCAGCGTTTCGTTTTCTACTCCAACGGGTACATTAAATGTGAGTGTATGATAAGATTGATATTGAGGTTTTTTATAAATTTTGGACGAAAACTTTTGTCCTTTAATTTAAGCCAGTACTTGACATGATAACCACTCTTAATAATACTACTATCGAAAGTAACCACAAAACTGTTTGAACTCAAAGCTTTGTATTTAACAGTTGTGATGTCGGTAGAGTCAACTCCATTTGAGTAATAATATTCGAAAAAAAGTGTATCAAGATAATCGAATTCGGGATTATTCGGTTGCAGGCGATAATTCATATAATGCCAGTTGGCTGTCGAAAAGGTTGGGCTGTAGGTTGTGGATGGAGAGGTTACCGGTGTAAAAATCATTGAAGGGAAGTAACCATGGTCAAGGTAGAGTGTATCGCCATTTAATTTCCTCCCGAGTTTGGACACTGTGGAAGTACTGAATGTTGACCACCTTGAACTCATCACCATTTGTGATACATCGCTCGTTACACCTATTTCTTTTGCGTAAGTAACAGTTATGTCATAAACAGGCCAAACACCATAGTGAGCCTTGAAAACTTTTGAAGAGGAGTTTCCCGTTACAGTGATGGGTGTACCATTCCCAAATCCACCGATAAAAGATGACCCTGAAGGTAGACTAAAGTCCAGATCCAACCGTTTGACTCCATCCACATATTGATAAAGTTTATTTGAATCCCGGTCAAATCCATAATAAATGAGTCCCCGTTTATAGAACATAATGTTATCAAGCAGCATCGAGTCTGTAACTTCCCAAGAGCTATAACTATAACTTGAGTAGCCCCCATCACCTGTTGAATGGGTTATTCCCTCCCATCGGTCAGTCCCCGACAATCTTAGGAAAGGTACTGAGTCAGTCTGTGCACGCAATAGAGGCGAGCTTAAGACAAAAACCAAACAAATAATTGTTTTAGAAATATTTTTCGAAATCATTTTCCCAACTCCAATTTTATTTTCGCCAAACTTAAGAATAATTTCTCAATATACAAAGAATTATCTCACAATAGCTACTTTCACACTTTTGACTCCCGATTCACTCTTCATTACAAGGAAATAGACTCCGGTCGAGATATTTTGTATCAATGTTGAGACTTTGTTTTCCCGGATCAACAGTTCCTGACAGGATGTTTTTAACTTTTTCCCGATTGGATTAAAGAGAGAGATTTCAACATTTTGTGTTGTGTTCAGTTGAAATGAAACGGTCATATCTCCTTTTGACGGGTTGGGGTAAATGTTTATGAACTCATCTTTTACGGCTTGTTCGTTTTCACCTTTTGTTGAGGTTACCACAAAAGTTTCCGATTTTGAAGTGATTATTGAAGGAGAATGATCTTCGTTTTGCCACATTTCAAGGAATTTGATCGATTCAGGAGAACCTACAGACACAAGATTCTGAATAGCTGCGGGTTTCATTGTCTGATAACAAAGTTCTGCTGTGATTGTGAGTTCTCCATTTGCAACAGGATCAATTCGGTAAGTAACTACATCAGAACCAGTTCCTTCAACATTCGCCAACTTATTAAAATTTTCATCCCCGTTAATCCCAGCGATTTTTACACTGTCATAAGAGATATGTGAAGTTGTAAACCCGGCAGGAGGAATTCTGTTGTCTTTAATATAGTCCGCCGCCCGAAGCAAAGTTTGCGTTACCTGACCGTTTACATCAACAAGTACACCTTCATATATCTGTATCTCATCCTGAGCTCTGATGATATCATAATGTGGTTCAAATGTTGTATTATGACCAATTACTTCGCCATCACTTCCCCATTTCCCTGATTCAAAAATTATTTCATTGTTTGAATTCATTACTTTAAGGTGAATCCACATTCGTCTGAACGGTATTCCGGTTGGTAGTTTATGTCCCGTCAGGTTTGTTGTTTGAACCTTAATGTCAATTGAGTCACTACCGGGGATTACATCAATATCCAGGAGTGCAGTTTTGTTGAAAAAATTTGCATCAATTCGCCCGATAGTGCTATCAAATTGTGCTGCAGATGCGGTTACGCCAAGCGAATCAATGTTGTTTTTCAACATGGTCAGCATCATTTTTCGATATAAGGAGTTTGTTCTGAGAAGTAACCGGCGATTTGATTATTGTCATCAAAATATGGTGTAAAAAGAGTGTGGCATGTTGCGCACAATTCCGAATTATTAACATGAGGGGAATATTGAGTTCTAAAGTTTACAAAATTGATCATTGGCTGAGTGAGTGGATTTTGATATGGACCGTAAATCACTCGTGTAGTATCAATTTTATATCCTCCATTATAGGATGTTTGAGTTCCGAGATTTTGCGGATCAATTTGATGGCAGGTCGCACAGCTTATACCATCTTTCCCAAGAGGATCAAGCCTCATTTGGCTTATAGTGTATGTTGTAAGTCCGTCTTTTTTCGCCTGAGTGTTTCCCATCGGTGCATGGCACCTTGTACAAATCGTTTCAATATCATCTTTCATTGCCGGGAAACGGTGAGTTTCTTCAGAAACCACTGCCTGCCACAGAGGATCTTTCGAGGAATTTGCCATCATAGTGCTTCTCCAATGGGAAATTGGTGAGATATCCACACCATTTTGTGTCAGGACCGCACCCGACCCGGTATGGCAGGTCCCACAATTGCCGGAAGTGGTAAACATGGAGGAATTAAATAATGGAAGAGGGTTTTGCGCAAATAATACAGCGGAAAAAAGGCAAAATAGTATAAAGTATCTCATGTCATGCTCAATTTGTATCGAATAGGGGTAAAAGTTTTATTGTTTGACAACTGCTAATTGAAATTGGTTTATTATACTTGAAAATATACAGTTATTTACAGAAACATTTATGAATCATTTGTGAATCTTTTTTGTTTTATCTGTATCTAACCAAGTAGATTTTTTAAATATTTAATGGAGAAGCAAAATGAAGAAGAATGTTGGATCACCCGATCAGTTAATCAGATATATTGTAGGTGCTGCTATTATTGGTGCAGGAATTTATTTCAAAACCTGGTGGGGACTTGTTGGTATCGTGCCGATAGTTACAGCTTTGGTAGGTGTATGCCCGGCTTATAGTTTAATTGGTGTCAATACATGCAAAGTTCCTAAAAAATAGTCACTTTATTTTCAACGGGAGGCAAGAGATCTGAAGATTGTTATCTTCCCTCCCGGACCGGAAATAATATTTATTCGGTATAAATTGAGGATGTTATTATTAGATAATTTTGACATTCCGGAGTAATTTGTATTCATATTTAACAATAATTTATGAATTCAGATGAAAACTTTTCTCCTCTCTATAACACTTCTTACAATTGTAAATCTATCCGTTTTTTCTCAACCCACAATCAACACAAAAAAATTTGGCGAATTTAACGAAGGACTTATGTCCGTTCGTATCGGTGAAAACTGGGGTTTTGTTGATACATCAGGAAAACTTGTTATTGAACCTCAATTTGAAAACACTTTTTATGAACCATTTTTCAGAGATGGCGTTGCAGTAATCCAGATGGTAAAAGGTGGTGAATTTGGTGCAATCGACAAAACAGGTAAAACCGTTGTCCCTTGTGTTTTTTATCGGTTAAGCTCCTTTTCAGATGGAGTGGCGGTTGTTTATAAACCTGCTGAAGCCGGGAATGCCAATACAAGAGCCCATTGCAAAATCGTTTCAAAAACCGGCAGTATAATAAACGATTCAACGATTAATGATTACGGTTTACAAACCAGATTCGGTGAAGGTTTAAGTTATTATCGGGAAAAATCGACCTATGGTTATCTTGACACAAAAGGAAATGTGGCAATTCCCAACATTTTTGAAGATGTCAGAGAGTTCAGTGACGGTATGGCAGCGGTTTACACAAAAAAGGGGTGGACATTTACCGACAAATCGGGTAAAACACTCGAGAATTTTTATTATCGCACCGAACCCGGATTATTTAAGGATGGAATCGCCACTTTCACAAACAACGAGGGGAAAAAAGGGGCAATTGACAAAAGTGGAAAAATAGTGGTTCAGCCTAAATACGAACAGTTGGCGACATTTGAAAAGGGATTCTCAACAGGCAAATATACCGATGACAAAACCTGGGAAACAGTTTTTGAGATTCTTGATGCAAGTGGTAAAGTAATTAGAAGACTCTCACCAAAGGATGACAAAGGAAAATATTACACTCTTAACAGTGGATTTTCAGAAGGATTGGCGATAATTTGTGAGGGATACAGCAACTACGGATTTATTGACACCAAGGGGAAAATAGTTATCGATCTTAATTTTAACGGTGTTGAAAAATTCATGAATGGCAGAGCATATGCCGAATTCACAGACAAAAAAACCAACAAGGAGAGTAAAGGATTTATCGATAAAAAAGGTAAATTTGTATTTTATTTAAATACAGATTAAAACAGGACAAATTTCATTTGGAAAAATTAAAAGTTGGATTTATTGGTACCGGCATGATGGGCAGCCCCATGGCAAAGAGGTTGCTTGATGCCGGTTACTCATTGTTTGTGTATAACCGAAGTCAAACAAAAACTGAATCTCTCGTCAAAATGGCGCAATTGTATGTGATTCACCATCTGAAGTGGCTAAAAATTCCGATTGTGTTTTTACGATGCTTACAGGTTCTGAGGCTTTGGAATCAGTGGCGCTTGGGGAGAATGGAATTCTTGAGGGATTACCTGAAGGTGCCATACATGTCGATTGTAGCACCATTCTTGCATCAACATCCACCAAACTGTATGAAGAATACAAGCTACAAAAGAAACACTTCATCCACTCCCCTGTCCTCGGTAGTGTAACCCAGGCAACTGACGGAATTTTGTTAATGTTCCCCGGTGGAGATCAAGAACCACTCGAAAAAGTGATGCCACTCATAAATAACCTTGCAAAATCGGTGTGGAAA
Source organism: Ignavibacteriales bacterium (assembly GCA_016714125.1). GTDB lineage: Bacteria > Bacteroidota > Ignavibacteria > Ignavibacteriales > Ignavibacteriaceae > UTCHB3. The sequence goes on from JADJNX010000003.1 coordinate 47,913, forward strand.
TTTGACCATCCTTCACAATCAACCAACCTGAAGATAGCCTTAAATTCTATAATTGCAGGTACGATTGCGATGCTTTCACAGTCGATGGTGTTTGTTGAAAAAGCCGGGATCGATAATTCAGTATTTCTTGAAGTTTTATCAAATTCGGCTCTTAACTCAACAACAATACAATTTAAAGGCAGCAATATACTCGACAGAAATTTTGTTCCCAGGTTTACTGTGGAAAATCTTCTTAAGGACAGTAACTATATGGTCGAATCGTGTAAAACCGAAGGATGCAGGGCTGATATCGCTGAGTCAATCTCAGGGTTATTAAAAGATGCCATCAACCTCGGTTATGGTCAGGAGGATTATTCTGCAATAATAAAGGCGTTTGAGTCGGCTGCAAATACCGAAGTTAAAAGGAAAGGCTAATATTTTGTCAAATCCACTTAAATTTTTATTATCATTTTTTTTAATCCCATCAATATTTATATCTGCACAATCCGAAGATAAAATTCTTTCCGGTTTTCTTCCTGTTGGAGGGAAACAAATAGAGCTGATTTTTATTTTAAAGGAGAATCAAAAGACTATTGATGTTCCTGCACAATATGCTTTTGACATGGAACTTACAAGTGCTGAGTTTAAAGGTGACAGTCTTTTTATAACACTCGACATGATGGCGATGAAGTATGCAGGGAAGGTTCACGGCTCAATCGACTCGATATCGGGAGTTTATACACAAGGTAGCGGCTCCATGCCACTCACATTGTTTCCCAAAAAGGATTATAAACAAGTCTCCCGGACTCAAAAAATCAGTCCACCCTATCCTTATTACACAACCGATGTTGTTTTCAAAAATGAAGAAGCGAACATTGACTTGGCCGGTACTGTCACAGCACCTGATACACTTGGCAAATATCCTGCTGTGATTCTTGTAACGGGCTCCGGTCCTCAAGATAGAGATGAAAGCCTGATGGGACATAAACCATTCCTTGTGATCGCCGACTGGTTAACCAGAAACGGTATTGTTGTTCTCAGGTATGATGACAGAGGGATAGGAAAATCAAAAGGCAATTTTAGAGCCGGCACAACAATGGATTTTGCCGGGGATGCTTCTGCAGCTTTAAATCATTTGGCAACTTTAAATTTTGTGGATAAAGAGAAAATTGGGGTCATTGGTCACAGTGAAGGTGGTGTCATTGCTCCTATTGTTGCTGTAAACAATCCCAAAACAAGATTTATAATCAATCTTGCGGGAACCGGAGTCAAAGGAAGAGATATAATAGTCGAACAGTCTGAACTCCTCGCTCGTGCTGACTCTACAGTTAATGAAGAGTATCTCAATTTGTACCTCGATCTTGTAACCCGGATATTAGACGGGATTATGGCAAAGCCCGATCTTGCGGCCAGGCAGATAGATTCAGTATATAAGAGTTTTATAGAATCTTTAAGTCCCAAACATAAAGAGGAGATTGCCGGCAAAGAGCAATTCAACAAACAAGGATATTTCTCCCTCGCTACACCCTGGTTTATCCAGTTTTTATCACTTGAACCAACAGAGTGGCTCGAAAAAGTTAAAGTCCCTGTTCTTGCACTTTGGGGGAGTAAAGATTTACAGGTTCCACCTCTTCAGAGCCTAAAGCCTGTAGAAAAGGCTTTAATTAAATCAGGTACTTATTATGAAATTGAGGTTTTTGAATCGATGAACCATCTGTTCCAAAAGGTAGTAACTGGAGGGATTTCAGAGTATTCAACCACTTCAACAACCATTGAACCTGAAGTATTAAAACGAATGGTAGAGTTTATCAAAAAGAGATAAATCCATTGGAAGTGAAAAAGCCTGCAGGAATAAAAATCCTTGCAGGCTTTTTTTTATTTAATCAAGAAAATCAGATTTGAGAGGGTAGAGCTGGTTGATCATGTAACTTCCGGCTTCAATATACTCTCGCAGATAACCTTCAATATCATCCGAGAGGATATAATCAAACGCCTTTTCCTCTTCATGTTCATCATTCCTGTATTCAAGTGTATGGAGACAATCGTTCCATACATTCAGATAGGCACTTAAATTGTTGAGCACTTCATCTGTTGCATCAGTTTTAATCAAAAGTATTGATCTCATCTGATCTGCTTCCATTGCATGAACCGGAGGAAGGAAAAAGATCGATTCGATTTTATACTTTTCTTTGTCAATTTTTACTGATAACCGTTCCATAAATTTAGCGATACGGTTAAATTTGATATTTTCACCAAGAGACTTAAAAGTTGGAGAGCTGTTATCTTCAACAATTTCCGACTCTTTATACCCCTCCGGCATAATTAGAGCAAGGGCGATCTCCTCTTCGGCACTCATAAGAACTTTTAAAGTCCCGCCATCAAATTCATTCTCGATATCCAAAATATAAACCACATCTTTAAGGTGGCTATATTCAGGCAGCATATCGATCAAGAGGTTATTGGAATCCTTAATAATTATCTCGTTCAGGAATGAATTGCCACCGTCAATAAAGAGCGGCAGGTATCTGATGGAGGCTTCAACCAGGTCTTGAAAGAAATGGGTACCAAAACTTAGATCGGGTTTATAATTCCCTTTTTGTTTGGCAATTTCAATTAACATTGCGGTATTGTTGATTTGGGAGTAGGTAATGCTTACACCAAGTTTTATATCACCTCTGCTCCCCCATCTTCCGGGACCCATAAGAATAAACTTCTTTTTTGGGAGCATTTTGTTGAGTTTGCCAACTATCGTTGCAACTTCAAGCATTTCCTCTTTGGTTTTTAGATTGTCATAACCTTCAGGGTCAACATAAACAACAAATCTGACCGGTGAAACTTTCCCGTTTGAGATATGTTTTGCTGCTGAGAATAAAATGCTCTCCGCAGGAACATTTTTGGGAATAACATCCGCTGTGTTTTCACCCGAATAACTTTGGGGGCGACACTGTAACAGATAAAAATCTTTACCGTCACTCGCAAATTCAACATCAACAGGCACACCAAACTTTGCTTCGAGAATCTGAAGAATGGAGTGCATTTTTTGTATAAACTGAGTTTTGCTTAAAAGTCCGTTAAATGTTACAACAAATTCATCTTCCTGGTAGTCAACCTGAAGAGGATTTGGGGGTCGCAACATACCTGTAGAAACGACAGAAACTATATTATTGATCTGTGGATAATCAAATCCAACTTCTTTAATAAGATGATCAATTTCAATTGTTTGGAATTGATTGGTTTTGAGATTTATCAAATCGATTTTTTTTGGTGAATAGCGTAGTGACTCTTCGTAGGTGACATTTACCCTGAGATTTGGTTGCCCGGGGGCAATCAGGACTGGATAATCGTCACTTACTCTGTCAACGGCACGGGTTCCAAGTCCTGGTACAATTCTTACAAGTCCATCTTCCCTGTTGATTCTTGGAGACCATCTAAATTCGTTGTTACTAAACGCAACTCCGGCGAATGAGGGGAAAAAATAATCACCAACTCTTGTTCCCACAACCTCCATTATCATAATTCCCATCTCTTCATGGAAATCGATCAGACCCCGTTCTGTTCTGTATTCGATTGGATCAGGACCAAATGTAGAGGCGTAAACCTCTGCAATGGCATCCATTAAGGCACTAAGTCGCTCCGGTTTACTTCCTTGATTTGCGAGAAAGAGACTTTTATATTTCCCGGAGAATGCAGACCCAACCTGATCTTCAAGGAGAGAGGAACTTCTTACAATGATTGGTCTGTCACCAAAATCATCAAGAGCAACCGAGAGCCCTTTGTGTATATCGGGGGGGAACTGACTGTCCTTAAAAAGTTGTAGAACCTGTGGATACTCAAGCCTTATCTCCTCGATGTCTCTGTACTTGTGTTCGTAAACTTCTTCAAGATTATTATATTGGATAAACTGCATAATACAATCGGAAGTGAGGTACCATGTTTTTGGAACCTTAACTTCAAAAGGCAACTCTGCATTACTGACGCTTGAGTTAAGAATATTATGTGCGAGAAAAACACCTGCACTTTTGCCACCAAGTTTACCATGACTTCCCGGCATAAAAATCATCTTGTCGATGAGTTTATGAAAATCGGTAAGTTTTACATAATCTTTTGCAATTTGAATAAAATCGAGATCGTCAGTAAGAAACCTTCTGAGGAGTGAAACCCTGAGCCCCTTAACCGTTGCCGGTGAAAGTTCAATTTTTTCAGGAGCCAGGTGATAAAATCTTCTGATTGCATCGGAGATATCTGCAAGGGATGAACCCTGTGACTCCAATACCTTGATTAGAGCACTTGTGTTATCATTCTGAATCCATTTCTGAATTCTCCAAAGAATTTCCTCTTCGGTAAAATTTTCACTCGTAAGTTTTAAGATCGCACTGATGTAATTGTCATAGTCGTGAATAATCCTTTTTGAAGTGGTCTGTTTTCATCTTCAGTCTCTCTCTCCTCATCCCCTTTTAGATCGATGCTCATCTCTTTTAGAAGTACTTCAGCCTCCTGAATCCCCTTCCAGTTGAGCTGATGAAGCATTTTACGAAGCAGTCTCATGAATAGAGCAGGATCTGTTTTTCTAATCATATCCACAACAATTCGCCACTCGGTTTTCTCTTTAACAGCCTCTTCAACCTTCTTTTTTTCAAGTCTCTTTTTAAGTCGATGGTTGAATATAAAGTCACCAAGTCTAAAAGCTATCGTTTCCAATAGTCTTTTTTCCTGCTTTAGGAAAGGACCCACTTCTCCCTTTGTAACGGTCGCAGTGTAAATGACCTGAATATCGCCCACAATTTTTTCACCCGCAATAAGATCTACACTCAGCAAAGGCATGTCTTCAAGATACCCGCCTGTCTCGTAGGTTTTATCTCTGTAGCGGAGCCTTACTTCACAAAGTTCAGGGAATTGCCAGGCTTTTTGCATCCTTTTGATAACTATAAGAAAGATATCCTCTTTTAGAAGAGTTTGATCATGGAGCAAATCTTCAAAATCATGAAGAAAAGCAATTTCTTTTTGTCGTTCTTCGAGTGCGCTGGTAATTCGGTAGTTGTGGTCGCTTGGCTGCATCAAAATCCTTAATTTGATTTATTCATCCTTTAAAAATAAAAAGGCTGTCTTAATTATCACTAATATAAGACAGCCTAATTTTCTGATTACAGAAATACTATATTAACACCAGCCTCTATCGTGGCAGGCCTGAGCAACTCTGCTTATCGCAATAACGTATGCTGCGTCTCTCATATATATTTTCTTCTTTGCAGAAGTTTCATATACTGCATGGAAAGCAGAAGTCATTTTTGAATCGAGTTTAGTCAGAACTTCTTCTTTATCCCAGTAATAGTTCATGTTTCCTTGAACCTGTTCGAAGTAACTGCAAGTAACACCACCTGCATTCGCCAGAAAATCAGGAATAACAAAGATACCATTCTGTTCAAAGTATTTGTCTGCCTGTGGAGTGGTTGGTCCGTTGGCACCTTCAGCAACAAATTTTACTCTTTTGCTGATTTTCACAACATTATCTTCACGGATCTGGTTTTCGAGAGCCGCAGGAATCAGAATGTCAACATCCTGAATTATCCAATCGTCGCCCGAAAGTATTTCATAACCTAATGATTTTGCTTTATCTTTATTGATACCGCCAAATTTATTGGTAATGCTCAAAAGCTCTTGTAGATCTATTCCCGTAGTTCTTTTAAAGCTGTAAGATGTTTGATCTTCTTCATCCCAACTGGAAACACAAATTACTTTGCCGCCAAGTTGAGTATAAAGTTTAATTGCATATTGAGATACATTACCAAACCCTTGAACACTTGCGAGAGTGTCTTTAGGATCGATACCTTTAAGTTTTAATGCTTCGCGAAGCGTAAAGATTACACCATATCCTGTAGCTTCCAGTTCTTCCAAGTGATCCACCCATCCCGACGGGTTTTCCGGTGATAAAACCGGGGTATTTTCCACCATGAATCGCTTCATATTCATCAAGCATCCATAACATATGTTGTGGATTGGTCATAACATCGGGAGCAGGCACATCCTGGATAGGTCCGATATTTCTTGCTATTTGACGAACCCAACCGCGGCAGATCGATTCTTGTTCTCTCATGCTTAGGTTGTGTGGGTTACAGATAACTCCACCTTTGCCGCCGCCGAGTGGTATATCAACCACTGCGCACTTCCAGGTCATCCACATTGACAATGCACGCACTGTGTCAACTGTTTCTTGTGGGTGAAAACGGATACCACCTTTTGCAGGTCCTCTTGAGTCATTGTGTTGACACCTGAAACCTTTAAACACTTTGTTGGTTCCGTCATCCATTTTAACGGGAATACTAAAATGGTATTCGCGTAATGGGTTCCTTAAAAGATCGCGAGTTGCTTCATCCAGTTCGAGAAGTTCTGCAACCTTATCAAATTGCGCTTGAGCCATTGCAAACGCATTGAATCCAGCTTCAGACATATTTATGCCTCCAATATTCAGATTTTAGTTTTTATTCAAATAGATAATTATTCCATCGGAGAAAGTTATTTAATACGGAAAAAATAATTATTTGAGATATTAAACTACCAATCTAAACAACAAAAGGCAAATTTTATTTCAAAAACATCATTTTGTCCGATTTGATGAAAACTGGTTTCAGGTTTTCATCCCTGACGGTCAGATTATAAAAATAAACGCCCGATGCTATGTCGTCCATCGAGCCGACTTTCCCCGGGGTGAAATCTCTCTCATGTTCGCCTGCAGGTAACCAGCCATTATTCAATATAGCAACAATTGCTCCATTTACATCGTACACACGAAGAATTACTTCTGATTCTTCTGTTAAAGAGAACTTTATCTTTGTTGTAGGGTTAAACGGGTTTGGGTAATTTTGATAAAGATATATCGTTTCCGGGGTTGGGCTTTCTTCTTCATTAGTTATACCTGTTATTACCACAGTTACACTGTCAAGCTTACTGACATTTCCCTGATTATCCCTGGCTGTCAGCTTATAACTGTAACTGCCTGTTGGGTCTGTGAGTGAATCTGTGAATATTGTATCAATACCTGAATATATTTTGTTGTTATCGCTTGGGCTAAATAATGGGTCTCTGTTTCTGTAAAGTGAAAAAGAATTAAAATCAGCTTCGGTTCCCCCTCGCCAGTGGAAGTTTACTTTATTTTTAAGTTTTGTGGCTGAAATTACTTTTGGTTTTTTGGGGGGTAGGTCTCTATACTGATAACTCTGTCCATAAGGTCCACCGTACAAACCAACATCACTTCTTGAGCCATCAACATCAAGTATGTTTGGATCACCTGCATCTATCAAAGGTGAAAACATCTGGAGAAGAAAGTTGTTACTGTCCTGATTCTCAAACATTGGGTCCGAAGTGTAATATATTGTTGTATCGGGATCAAATATTGACAAATCGTATGAAATCTTCCTATTCTGATAAAATAAATTGTAGTTAATATCACAGTTTTGTGCATGAGCCGGAATTGAAAATTGGATTGCAGCTTCTCCGCAGTATGCTATCACATTGTTCTTAATTTCTGACCTGATTGGCCATATACCGACACCTACTCTAAGTATCACATTGTTTCTAATTTTCCTTCAACACCATCCAACGCATTATCATAGGCTCCTGAAGTGAACCGAGTTACAAAATTATTATAAATCTGTTGTTGACTTATGAATAATCCTCCCTCCTGAAATCCCGGCTCCTTGTCTTAATATTATCCAGTTATTTCGAATTGTCCCGAAATAGCATACAATTGCTTCTCCTCCGGATCTAATAATTGTGTTGTTGTAGATCTTTATAAACTCTCCCGAAGGACGATCTGTGTTTAGCACCGCTCTATTCACTTTATAAAAGTAGTTACCGGTTATCTCACCGTTTGCTTTATATATATCAATACATTCATCAAGATTCGAAAAACGACAATTTCGAACATTTACAATTTGAGGGGAGGAGAATAACCAATGAATATCGCACTGTGATCGTTTATTAGGCTTGTGGTGGTGAAATTCAGATTTTCCAGGGTTATAGAATGTTTTACAAATAGCGAAGTGCAATATAAACCTTCAGGAGGGTACCCTGAAAGGTCAAAAATACAACTGTCAACATCTGTTCCAATAAAGGAAAGTGAAATATTATGTCTTTCAGATCGTATCAGTTCTCTATAAATTCCGTTCCCGATCATTATTGTATCACCGCTTAAACAAATATCTACAACCTTTTTGGATTGAATCTGAGGCTGTTGCCCAAGTTGTGTAAGGAGCGATAGGAGTTGGATTTCCGGCTTTGACATATCGGATTGTTGAATAGCCGGGGAGACTCATTAAGATAAAAATGAGGAGTGAGTACAAAATGGGTTTTATTGCGACAATTGGGGATCAATTCATCCTGATATGTGGACTTTTGGTTTTGTGTTCATCATAGCAGAATGACCAATTTTTTGTTGATATCTTTGTCAATTTTCGTGAAGCGAATGGAATAAACTCCCGGTTGTAAAATTACCAATGCTTTAATCGAGGAAAGGAAGAAATAAAAAGCTCCCTTTGATATTACAACTTACGGAATAATAAATTTAGAGTCAAATGGTTTTAAGAAGGCGTTCCGATAAATTTTTAGTGGAGCCTGATTAAACTTTGAAAGTGTTTCCTCAGGAGGTTTTAAGAGCCTTATGCCCGATATCATTGCGGTAGTAGATGTCGGTAAAAGAAATCTTTTGGATTGATTCATAAGCGGAAGAAATTGCGGCGGAAAGGTTTCCGGATTTATCAACAGAGGTAATGGCGAGTACTCTTCCCCGGTGGTAATGGTTTTGTTGTCAGAAACTTTTGTTCCGGCATGGAATACAATATTATCCCCTTCAACCGTGTTTAAGCCGGAGATTTCAAATCCTTTTTTAAATGTTCCGGGATATCCACCCGAGGCTGCGACCACACTGACGGCAACAGAACCATTGTGCCAAACTTTTGTGGGGTCAAGTTTCCCTTTTGCAACAGAATAGAGTAATCCAAGAAGATCACCTTCGAGGACAGGGAGAACTGCCTGGGTTTCGGGATCACCAAAACGACAGTTAAATTCCACAACTTTGGGACCTGTCTCCGTGATCATGATTCCAACATATAAACATCCTGCAAAAGGATTGGATTCTTTTCTTAGACCGGCAAGAAAAGGTTCTATTATCTCAGTGTTGACTCTTTGTGTAATTTCAGGAGTGACAACAGGAGCCGGACAGTAGGCACCCATACCACCTGTGTTTAGACCGGTATCATTATCCCCTATCCTTTTATGATCCTGGGCAGCGGGAAGACATACAAAATCTGTACCATCGGTTATGGCAAAAATTGAAGCCTCTTCACCTGACATAAATTCTTCAATGACAACAGTTAAACCTGCATCACCAAATACTTTGTTTAACATCATGTCCCTGAGTGCACTCTCAGCTTCGGAAAAATTGGTGGCAATTACAACACCTTTTCCTGCTGCCAGCCCGTCAGCTTTTAATACAACAGGGAAAGTACCCTTACTGATATAATCAAGGGCAGATTCAAATTCGGTGGCCTTAAATTCCCTGTAGTCTGCCGTGGGAGTACCATACTTTTCATTATCTGTTTAGAATACGATTTTTCAGATTCAATTCTTGCGGCTTCTGCTGTGGGAGCAAAAACAATGAATCCTTTTTCGCGTAGAAAATCTCCGAGTCCGTCAACGATAGGAATTTCGGGTCCGATGACTACAAAATCAATTTTTTCATTAACCAGAGTTGTGTAAACCAGGTTATGGTCTGTGAGATTTAGTTCAATATTTTGACCAAGTTGATGGGTTCCCCCGTTCCCCGGCAGGAAACAGAGACCCGAGCAATCAGGAGATTTTGAGATTGAATAACCAAGTGCATGTTCTCTGCCGCCACTTCCAATAATCGCAACTTTCATCAGTGCACCTTCAGATAAAACTGAAATTCTGTCGCCAATTGGGCTGTGAGGGTTCTACGATCAAAGTTAGCCAAAACTCGTCCTTTGGTTTTGGTTGTTTTCCTGACGCAAAATCGTTGTAAGCTTTTATGATATTGTCTCTGATCATTTTCACATCATAGGGGTCGGAGATGTAGGAAGCTTCATAATCATATAAATGTGTTTTGAGGGCACCATCAGGCAGACAGGCAAGAATCGGCTTTTTTGTGCCAAAATATTCATACATTTTACTGCTTGAAATGGTATCGGCATTTCTGCCATTACCCACCATAAACCATAACAGGTCGCTGGCGAGCACCTTTTTGAGAGCTTCGATATGCTCCATATAGTTGTGTTCAACCACATAGTTCTGCAGATTATAACGGCGAATCAGTTTCCTGTTTTCAATACGAAGGAATCCGATAAAATGAAGTTCAATATTCGCAGCAATTTCCGGATGTTGTTTTACAATCTGTTTAAATGCCTTTAAAAAGTATTTAGGCGTGATATATTCATAAAACAGTCCGGAGTAAGTAATAACCATCTTTTTTGAGAGTTTTGTCACTCCCGCTTTTGCGAGGGTCAAATCTTCTGAATCAAATCCATGTGGAAGAATCAACATTTTTTGATGTGTGAGGAAAGGATAATTTTTCATCATTCTTTCCTTTAATCGGCGGTTTGTTACCACTACTTTATCCACCTTGCGGAGAGTGGCATCCTCTCCCCTTTTGGTTTTTATTCTGTGATAGGGCGTAGGGTAACGGGCAAATTGATTGCCATACCAAAGGTCACGGTAATCAACAAAAGCGGGATTTTAAATTCTTCGCTTATTTTACGAGCAGCCTCAACCGATGAAAAAGGGGGACCCGAGACAAAAATAACATCAAATTTCTCCTCTGAACAAAGCTTTTTGGCTTCTTTATAAGCATAGCTTGCCCATGATTTTTTATTGTCAGGAATATAAAACCAGGAACTAATGTAAGCGAATATCTTTCGAAATATTTCCCGGGGCATCTTCATCGTCCCTTTTTTCTTCAGGATCGAATTAATTTCTTTTCCATTAACCCGGACTACACTGATATTCTCATTTTTGAGGTCTTCAAGAAGTGAATAATCGTGAGCGAAATATGCAATATCACCGGTAGTGATAACAGTTGGACTCCAGTTAAATTCCGGCAGGTATTTTACAAATTTTGTGGTTCTTTGAACCCCACTAAGCCCTTTAGGAGGAAAATAATATGAGAATATTAAAACTTTATACATGAATTTATTTCGTTAATATCTTAGGACCATCTTCAGTGATCAGATAGTTATTTTCAATTCTGATACCAAATTTACCGGGGATATAAATACCCGGTTCCAGAGTAATAATTTGACCTGTCTTAAACTTTATCCCTTTTGTCGAGGAAATACGGGGATGTTGATGAACCTGATATCCCAGACCGTGACCAAGAGAGTGAGGAAGACATTCTTCGGCATTCTCATGATTTTCTGTAAGAAATTTTTTGGCAACAAGATAAGCTTTGGAAGTGTCTTTACCCTGTTTACAATGTGATTCAGCTATTTTTACCGATTTTTTAACAATCTTTAAAACTTTCTGATATTCATCGGTCGGTTTTTTACCATACCAAAATGAACGGGTGATGTCAGTGGAAACACCTTTATACTTTACTCCATAATCGATCAAAACGGGCATTTCCCTCTCGAGTTGTTTATCTGAGGGTTCAGTATGAATTTTGGCGCTGTTTTCACCAAAGGAGACGATTGGGGTAAAAGCTTCTTCGCAACCTGCCAAATGGATAAAATAGCTGATTGTAGCTCTCATCTCAAATTCCCTCATTCCCGGGATCATCAGGTCAAGAAGTTTCTTTTCGATACCATGACTCACAGAGTTTGCGTAATTGAACCTCGACAAGGTTTCATCGTCAGCCACAGAAACAAAATCATCCAGCGCCTCTGAAATATCCTTCGAAGTTATTTTACTCTTTTTAAGGCTGATTAAAAGGGATGAAGAGAGGAAAGCTGCATCACCGCCGACTGTAAAAGTTCTTGCAGAAAAAAAACTTTTAATTACATCAAGAGGATTATTTACAACTTTTCTAATGATTCTTCCATCAACATCGTTTAACTCAAGTCCATATCGTGGATCGGTGATAATAATGATGTCATCACCAAACACCAACAGATAAGCGTTACTCGAGTTGAAGTCGGAAAAATAACGAATATTTGAAGGATTATTGAGAATAATACAATCAAGATGGTGATCCCGCTTGTACTCAAACAGGAAAGAAAATCGACTATCAAGAAATCTATGTATCATATCTTTTGGTAGTTTGGAGCTTCTTTGGTGACGATAATATCGTGGGGGTGATTTTCCTTTAATGATGCTGAGGAAATCTTCACAAATTTTGATTTAATTTTGAGATCTTCAATTGTTGCAGCACCTGCATAACCCATTGAAGCACGCAGTCCACCGGTAAGTTGAAATACCGTATCAGATAAGGGACCTTTATAAGGAACCATTCCTTCAACCCCTTCGGGTACAAGTTTGCTTATCTCTGTTTCTGAATCCTGGAAATAACGGTCGCCACTCCTCTTTTTCATAGCATCAAGTGAACCCATTCCACGATAGACTTTAAAACTTCTTCCGTCGTAAAGCACTTTTTCACCCGGACTTTCATCAGTTCCGGCAAACAGACCACCAATCATCACCGTGTCGGCTCCCGCTGCAATTGCTTTTGCAACATCACCTGAATACTTGATTCCACCATCGGCGATTATCGGAATTCCTTTGTCCTTAAGAGCCCGGAAAACTTCCATTATTGCACTCACTTGTGGCACACCAATTCCGGCTATAACTCTGGTTGTGCAGATTGAGCCGGGACCAATACCCACCTTAACCGCATCAACTCCTGCATTATACAACTCTAACGCAGCCTCGTAAGTGGCTATGTTACCGGCAATTAGCTGAATTGATGGATATTTTGCTCGAACTTTTTTAATTGTTTCTACAACACCCATCGAATGTCCATGAGCAGTGTCAATAACGATGACATCTACACCAACATTCACAAGTCTGTCGATTCTTTCAAAAGTGTCTGCACTAACTCCCACTGCAGCACCAACTCTTAATCTCCCCATTCCATCTTTACAAGCGTGGGGATATCTCTTCTTTTTTTGGATATCCTTAAAGGTTATCAAACCTCTTAAAACACCTTCATTATCAACAACCGGAAGTTTTTCGATACGATGTTGATGGAGCAGTTCTTCAGCATGTTCAAGGGTTGTGCCAACCTCGGCAGTTACCAGGTTATTGGAAGTCATGAGGTCTTTAATGAGAAGATTTTGGTCTTTAACAAATCGTAAGTCACGGTTTGTCAAAATTCCAATTAATTTGCCTGAGGAGTCAACGATGGGAATACCCGAAATTGAATATTTCCTCATTATCTCAAATGCATCACCTGCTTTTTTGTCAGCAGTGAGTGTGACGGGATTTTGGATCATTCCACTTTCCGATCTTTTCACTCTGTCAGCTTCTTCAGCCTGCTGTTCAATCGACATGTTTTTATGCAGGATTCCGATACCCCCCTCGCGGGCAATCGCCACTGCCAGTTTACTTTCGGTAACAGTATCCATCGCAGCAGATAAAAAAGGAATGTTTAGTCGTATTCCTTTGGTCAACTGAGATGAAACATCCACTTCCTTTGGCAAAACCGAGGATTTTGCAGGAAGAATTAAAACATCATCGAAAGTGATCGCATCGTAGGCAAACTTTTCGTTATTCATTTTAGTGTCTCTAAATTAATCAAAAGCCGGAATACCGGTAATATCTGAACCAAGAATCAGCGTATGCATCTCATGGGTTCCTTCGTAAGTTTTTACGGATTCAAGATTATTGGCATGCCGCATAATTGGATATTCATCAAGAATTCCGTTGGCACCATGGATTTCCCTTGCAACCCTTGCAATGGTAAGAGCCATTTCACAATTATTTCTTTTGGCAAGTGATACATGCTGGAATTTAAGATCGCCTGAATCTTTTAATCGGCCAAGCTGGAGATTGAGGAGTTGCGCCTTTGTTATCTCAGTGAGCATAAAAACAAGTTTTTCCTGTGTCATCTGATAACCGGCGATTGGTTTGGAGAATTGAACTCTCGATTTTGAATAGCTGAGTGATGAATCGTAGGATGCCATCATAGAGCCAACCACTCCCCATGCGATGCCGTAACGAGCCTGATTGAGGCACATAAGGGGTGCTTTTAATCCGTTACCGGACGGCAAACGATTTTCTTCTGGGATAAAAACCGAGTCAAATACAAGTTCAGATGTAACTGAAGCACGGAGGGAGTGTTTCCCTTTCATTTCGGGAGCAGTAAAACCCTTCATTCCTTTTTCAACAAGAAAACCGGCAACTTCGCCATCAAGTTTTGCCCAAACCACAGCAACATCTGCGAGGGTTCCGTTGGTGATCCACATTTTGGCTCCGTTGAGGATGTAACCACCTTCTGTTTTTTCTGCTTTGGTGACCATTCCGCCGGGATTTGAACCAAAATCGGGTTCTGTTAACCCAAAACAACCAATCGCTTCACCTGTGGCAAGTTTTGGAAGCCATTTTAATCTTTGTTCTTCACTTCCAAAAGTGTAGATTGGATACATTACCAACGCACTTTGAACCGAGACAAAACTTCTAACTCCGCTGTCGCCTCTTTCGAGTTCCTGCATTACAAGTCCATAAGCGACATTGTTCATGTCGGATCCGCCATATTTTGAAGGAAGATTAGCTCCAAAAAGTCCCACTTCTCCCATTTTGGCGACCAAATCCATCGGGAAAGTGCCTTCACGATAATGTTTTTCAATCACAGGAATCACATTGTCATCCACAAATTCACGAACCACTTCCCTGACCATCTTCTCTTCTTCTGAAAGCAACAAATCCATGTTAAAATAATCAACACCACTAAACTTCGCCATTTGATCTCCGAAATGTTTTCAACTGCATTATTTTAAAAATATTAACTTTAAAAGTAACTATTTAGGTGGTTGTGTACAAGTTTTAAGATTGGGTTTCAAACCTGCCTGGGCAGGTGATATGTTCGTAGATACATTATAAATGTCAATAAATAATTAATCCCGACGCGTCGGGACGACACGTTCGTAGATAGATTATAAATGTCAATCAATAAATAATCCCGAAGCGTCGAGACGACACGTTCGTAGAATTATTTGATCTCTATCTCTTTTACCGTTCCAATATAAAAGAACAAAACCACCAACAAATAAATCAGCAGGAGTAATAATTCCATCCAGAGAATCAAAACATTTGTATGTACATTTAGTGAAGCGCAATCGGTCTTAAGATTAACAAAACTTAAAACGACAATTGCTCCACCCCCGGCAAACAAAATCGTTTTTATCATATTGAGATTTTTTAAAGGGTCTCGCGAAGCGGTATAAAAGAACATTGACCAACCCAATACCAATGCAGAGATTATGCCGTCTTGATACGGGTAAGAAGGAACATCAAAATAGATAAATAACCCCGGTACCTTAAAACCAGTGATATGAGCCAAAAACATCATAAAAAAATAGATTGCTCCTGATAACAATGCATATTTTAACTTTTTTAGCAGAATTTTTCATTTTGACTTTCCAAGCATGGAATGTTTCTATTTAGAAATGGAAACAACTGAATTACGTAATCCTTCTTGGTGTTTATTCAGCTTCAAATTACTTTGTGCCCAATTTCACCATTATCTCTTTAAAGCTTGCAAGCCCTGCTTCCAGGTTTTCGATAATTTCTTCAGCCAAAACATCAGGATCAGGCAGATTGTCGAGATCAGCTAATGACCTGTCTTTTAGCCAGATAAGGTCTAAACTGGTTTTATCTCTCGAAACAATTTCTTCATAACTAAACTTTCTCCAGCGTCCTTCCGGGTTTGTTTCAGAATTAAATGTTTCTTTTCTTTTGAATCTGTTTTCGGGACAATAAAGAGTTATAAAATCTCTTAAGTCCTCAAGTTTAATCGGGTTTTTCTTTAAGGTATGATGAATATTAGTCCGGTAATCATACACCCATACTTCTTTTGTCCAAGGGTCTTTAGATGCAGGTTTATTGTCAAAGAAAATGACATTTGCTTTTACGCCCTGAGCATAAAAAATCCCGGTTGGAAGTCGAAGAATAGTATGCAAATCGGTATTCTCTAAAAGTCTTTTACGTACAGTCTCACCTGCGCCCCCTTCGAACAAAACATTGTCAGGCACAACCACAGCGGCAATTCCAGTCGTTTTTAACATTGTCCGGATATGCTGAACAAAGTTTAATTGTTTATTGCTCGTCGTTGCCCAAAAGTCTTGACGATTATAAGTAAGATCATCCTTCTCGAGCTCCCCTTCCTCATTTGTAAATGTTTGGCTACTCTTTTTCCCAAATGGTGGATTTGCCAAAACATAATCGTATGTTACCGGTGAAGCTGCTATCAGAGCATCGGCAGGAGAAATAAAGTTGGTACTTTCAATATCGCCGATATTATGCAAAAACAGGTTCATCAGAGCAAGTCTTCTGGTCCCGGCAACAATTTCATTACCATGGAATGTTTCATGTTTAAGGAATTTGTTTTTGTCTTTATCTAATTGGTTGTTTGTCGCTTAATAATCGTAAGCTGCTAAAAAGAATCCTCCAGTGCCGCATGCTGGGTCCGCGATTGTTTTCATTGGTTCCGGACGAATACACTCAACCATTGCCTTTATTAATGCTCTTGGAGTAAAGTACTGTCCCGCACCACTTTTTACATCTTCCGCATTTTTTGCCAACAAACCTTCATAAATATCTCCCTTTACATCTGTACCCAGACTAAGCCATTTTTCACCGTCGATCATATCAATAACTTTACTGAGCATCGCAGGGTCTTGTATCTTATTTTGGCTTTTTGGTAAAGATTTGACCTAAAATACCTTTTTCTTTGCTTAATTCTCTGAGCAGAGTTGCATAATGTAACTCAAGTTCTGCACCTTTTTGGAGGTCAGGCTCTCCCAATTGAATTCAACTGGTATATTTAACTGACGATTATGAGGTGGCTTTGTATATTCATCAACCATTTTGAGGAATATCAGATAAGTTAACTGTTCAAGATAATCTCCATATCCAACCCCCACATCGCGAAGTGGATTACAAAATGACCAGACTTTACTGACAATTGATGTTGATGTACTCATAATTCTACCCCTTAAACTCTACCTTGAGATGCAGTTTATTGAATTCAGTATTATGCCATAGAGCTATTTTTTTACAATTAGTTTCTATGTATTCAACCACTTCTGTTGACGGATGATCACTTTGGCTGGTTCCATAATTAAGTACATAGATATTAAAATTATTTAACCCATTTGGGACAGCAATCGACCACGATCTCTTTGCCCCGTGGTGAGGTACTTGAAATAAAGCTATCTTTTCAAAGCATTTGTATTTCCCAAAATAATTTATAACATCAGCAATTTTATTCTTATCACTCAAATCAGAATCACCTGTTAATAAAGTTCCAAATCTACAAGGAGGGAATAAGAAATAATTCAATAAGTCGCAAAGCGGAGATATATAAGGTAGGAAATATACTCTTGCATTCCATCTATTCAAATTAATTGGACCATGATAAAGTACTAATGAGGTTAAGTTTATCTTTGACAAGATCCTACTTTTGTAAATACCTTGCATCACTTTCACTCTATTAGTGTCAAATAAATCTGCTATTTTAAGCCCGTTTTTTTTGAGGTATTGAGACACAACTTTTGAAAAAGCTGCGCTTGATGAGTTTTTTTTCGGCTTTCTATTATAAAAAATAAATTCCCAAATGTAAAACTTTATCCTAAATGGTCGCTTCATAAATTGAAGTTTATTTGACCTAATTTCCTCTTGGAAATCACCAATAATTTCCTGAATCACACTTTCTCTTTCATCTTCATCTAATAAGTTTATTTCCAATTCATAATTTTCATCATCAAATGGTTCACTCTGATCGTCATTAGCAATAAATGACTCGTCGATGTCAGTTTCGCCAATCACTACTATATTATCGATCACAAAACGGTCATTTATTGTAAAAAAAGATATTGGGTTTTGAAGTATACGTCTGTACTCGTCATCAGTTGGACTAGTTTCTAAATAAAGGGCATATCTTTCTATTGATGTATAATAAGGAATTATCAAATTTTTACAATGAAAGCCATCTAATAATTGAACCACCCCACTGATATGATCTTTATCGAAATGAGATATTATTATTAAATCAATAGTTTTATTGTTAATTGTTGACTTAAATTTTTCAATTTCGCTCTGTAGAAAAATACTTTTTGATTTAGTCCCACAATCATAAACAAAATTGAAGATTGGGCCTTTACCAGTAGAAAAACTTCCAGTATAAAAACATCCCTGTCCAACAGGATGAAAACAAAATTCTGTATTTAAGTGCCTCATAATAATTCTCCTTCAAATGCTTTTTGTAAAATACTTTGCCGCAAAGATTCTGATTGCGACAAAGCTTGTTTTATTGTTTCTTCTATTTTATCACAAGCTGTTAATTTACTATCTAATTCATCTACTATTTTTTGCTGCTCTACGAGTGTTGGTAGAGGAAATACGAAATTTTTAATGGAGGCGATTCCAACATTTGCTTGGGTTGTCTCAACAGTATATTTTTTTATTTCTTTACTTATTTGGGGCGACAAAGAATACAAATAAACATATTTGGGTAAGACATAACTTTGATCAGGTTTATGATTGCACAAGAGTATGATACTAAAAAATCTTTATCAAAATCTATGAGTATATTCTTGCCGATTGTTCCATAGCGTGGGAAAATAATATCATTTCTTTCCGGTTTAACCTTTTTTGATAGATTAAGGAAGTCTTTTTCAGATATTTGTTTGACATTATCAAAAGAAATCTTCAAAGTTGCAGTAAAATCTTTAGTGGAAACATACGGATAACCTGAATCAACTTGAGTCGGCATTTTATGATCTATATCTGCAATTTTGCTACATACTTCATTGAGACTCACCCATTTCCAGCCCTCTGGCGATTCTCCATCTTTAACATCAGAATTTGTCAATTTTCCTTCAAAAGCCCATTTCAACAAACTTTGTCGATAAATTGCCAATTGTACCTGAGCAGTAATAAGTAGTTGTTTGCCATTGTCCAATTCGCTTAACAGAGCTTCTAGTTTCGAGACAATTGCTTTTTGCTCATCGAGTTTCGGAACTGGAATACTCTCTTTTTCTATGAATTGATAGTGTCTTGCGTAACCTTTCTCAGGGATTTTGATCACATGAAGAAAATAATAAAAAAACTTTGGGTTTATAATTGTGTGAGGCTTAAGTACTTTCACACCATCCGCACCAGGTATAAAATTAAAATTAATAAATTTTTTAACTTTAGTATGGCCCCCAAATATGATATACGGAGGCTGTATTGGAATTACTTTACTTTCATCACTACAGTAACCACCTATCAAATCTTGCCCTGATCTACTACTGGATATTTTCCAGAAAGTAAATAATCTCTTTGCTTTATTTTAATTTTATTCAGGAGATTTTTTCACAAACTTCATTTAATTTTTTCACTTGCCAATTCTTCGGAAAACTATTTTCTGATGTCATTTCAGATTTTATTATTTCATTTTTAAGGTTAAAAACATCTTTACTTCTGATATGTTTCACCCAGCCAAAGCCTCATTTAATTCATCAATAATTGTGTCGGTTTGATCGCCAAAAAGTTGCCACATTTTACCAAGCCCACCTTGAGCATTAAGTGGGTTTAGATCAAAATCTTCTTTTTCGATATGGAAACTATTAATAACATAATCTTTAATCATTCTGAGCAATTGCATCTGTTCTTCGTTGAATTTGATTGAGCCTGATTGTTTTTTGAATACCCATTTCTGGAAATTTTTATCAACAGTTTTGTCATACTCTGTAAGAACTGAATCCAACCCGCTTACCTTTCGGATGAGTGAAACAATAGCAGTCAGTTCGTTTAGGGGTGATCCTTTACATTCATTTAACACCTCGTATGCTCTCCAAATATGTAATGGTGCAAGAACCGGTTTATCAGCCTTTAATTTCTCAAGTACCTCTTTAATCATCGTGAAGGTTAATTCTCGTCTTCTATAAGGTTGCCCAAAAAAATCTGTAGTGCCAATAATTCATCTTTATTTTCATCAATCCAGGAAGCAAAATCATTTATAAGTTCGTTAGCTTTTACCTTGTTGTCTTTGTCCCAACCGGCTGTCATTATCTGATCAGGATTAAGGTTGTCAACTCGTTGTTCAAGAGCTTTGCGAACATTTTCAATGAACTCATTAAGTTCACCGGTAAATACCTTCGCGGCATCATTTTGGAATTTTTCGGTTTTATCCTTTATTAACTCCTCAATACTCGCCGGTGTCACATCCTTATTCTCAGTTTTCACTTTTTCTACGATTTCTTCAAGCTTGTCCGGATTAAAGGCGTTAAGCAATTCTTTTACGACCTCAGCAATACTTTTACCTTCAGCTTTTTCGACAAATTGTTTTTTTCTCTTTTTCAGATATTTGTTTATCCAGTCGAGTTAGTCTGCTCGCAATAGTCGTAAACAACTCTTCGTCTCTTGCACCCACTGCAATTGCTTGTAATAAATCTTTGAGAGGAACGCCGGGTTTTTTCTCTAATGGTCTGCTGTCTGTCTTTACGGTACGAGTAACGCCAATGGCATCAACTATAACAAAATGATCTTTTGTAAATTTTGCGGAGGGTGTAACCTTCCTTAAGTCATCCAATGATATAGTTCGTGTTCCCCTGCCTTTCATCTGTTCAAAATAATTTCTGCTTTTTACATCCCGCATAAATAGTAAACATTCCAACGGTTTTACATCGGTCCCGGTTGCTATCATATCAACGGTTACAGCGATTCGAGGATGGTATGAATTACGAAATTGTGATAAAATACTTTTGGGGTTTTCCCCTTCGGCCAAGTTTCCCCTCGGAATCGAGTATATTTCTTTCGGAATTATAAGTTATCTTGCGACAGAAACTGTTTTCTTCAGCAAACACTTCTTTAACTATTTGGATAATATCATCAGCATGACTATCTGATTTTGCAAAGATGAGAGTTTTTGGAACTTCAAAATTGCCATCTTTGTCAGTCCTGTCACTAAATATATTCCGCAAGGATGATCTAAAAGATTTAAGAATTGTTCTTATTTGGTTGGGGTTTACAACATCATTGTCCAACTGTTTAGAGGAATAGAATTCATCTTCATCTTGTAATTCCATTCTCATTTTACGGGTGAGCCTTCCCTGACCTGTAAATAATCACCTTTGGCAAATTTGGCTCCGTGTCTTGTGATTTTAGAATCAATCACAAATACATCATAACCAACATTTACACCATCGGCAACGGCCATCTCATGTGAGTACTCACTGACGAGGTTTTGATCAAAATATGCAACTGTCCGCATATCAGGGGTGGCAGTCAGGCCTATTTCAAATGCGTCATAATACTCCAATACCTGTTTCCATAAATTATAGATACTTCTGTGACATTCATCAATCACAACAAAATCAAAGAATTCAATTGGCATTTTGGTATCATATTCTACCGGTGGGATTTCTTTAGGTTGGAATTTTCTCTCATTAGGGTTATCCTCTTCAGCTTTTTCGTCCAATTCACTCCCTTTCAGGATGGAATACAAACGTTGGATTGTGCTAATACAAACTTGACTGTCGTTTGCGATATAACTTGAATTTAATCTCTGAACGCTATACAATTCGGTAAATTTCCGGTTGTCATCATTGGGGACATAAGACATAAACTCTTGTTCAGCCTGTTCACCCAAGTTTTTTGTATCAACAAGAAACAGAACCTTTTTGCATTTGCGAATTTAAGTAATCTGTAAATAGATGTGATAGCTGTAAAAGTTTTGCCTGATCCGGTGGCCATCTGGATTAGCGAACGTTGATTTCCTTCCTTAAAGGACATTTCTAAATTTGTTATCGCAGATATTTGACATTCACGTAACCGATCTGTCTGTAGAGGAGGTAGTTTTTTAAGTCTTGAACGAAGTGAATCACTCATTTTAAGCCAAGAACGAAGAGTTTCAGGTCGATGGAAAGTGAAAACTGGTCTTGATCTTGGTTTTGGATCTTTAAAGTTTATGAACCTGGTGATTTCTCCGGTGCTAATGTAAACAAATGGAAGAGGTTCAGTGTTTAGGTGTTTAAGAGATGCGTGAGCGTAAAATTCGCCTTGTACTTCATGGACAGAAAGCCGATATGCTTCTTCTTCCCGTTTTGCTTCAATAACGCCACATGGTTTACTATCGACAAAAAGGACATAGTCAGACGGTCCGACATCGGTTGGATATTCCTTACAGCAATTCCCATACTTGCATTAAGATTAATTTTCTTAATGCTCTGAATTACCCAACCACACGCAATTAATTGTTTATCAATATTATCGCGTGCAACCTGTTCAGGATTCTGATTTAACATACCTTAATCAATATCTGAAGTAAAACGTTTATTGATGGCTTTCTATTAAAAGCTATACAACCAAAGAAATAATTAATAATTATTGGAAGTTACTTATAATTTTAAATTTAGACAAGACCTGAGTGGGATTATTTTGAATTTTGTAAGGACACATTAGAGATGACACCGATCGGGATCATGAGAGTGAATCTCAAAAGTATCGACAGGATTATAAAAATCGAGTGCCATTATTGGGATTAACATTTAGCCCAATTTCTTAAGTCAATTCAGATTGTTACAGAATTTATTTAAAACGAAAAAGCCAGAGTTTAGTCTAAACTTTCCTATTGTTGAGATGCGAAGAAATAACTTCAGAATATAAATTGTCATAACAACATCTATGTTTCTGTCGACGTCCAGTGATCTTCAAAGTGATCCTTTTGATGCAGCTTAAACTTGAAAGAGCTTGCTGGATGATCTTCGTTATATTTTTCCTTGTGCTTATTGGAGCGAAGTACCTTTTTATCTTGTTTTATCATTTTAGCAAATACCGCCCAATTATAAACTGATGGCCAGTATTCAAATGTATATCGGGCAATTTCTTTTCTATTTCCCTGCAGAAACATTTCTAAATAAAAATGGTAAGCTTCAAAAAGGACACTATTATCAACACGTAATTTTTCTGCAATCTGAACGCAAGTATGGAAATGGCGAAACATTTTGTCTAATTGAATAATTACAGCATCATCGTATCTGTTTGTACACTTATTCTGCACATTCTTGATTGCCTCGAGAATTTTTTTCTTATAAGTAATCGGGTATTCAATATCTATTAGAATTGGAATATGTTGACCGAAATTCTGTTCAAGTGTATTTAATATCTCCGCCGCTTTGATTGCATTGTTCCTATAAAACTGTCTAATGCCGTAAACGCCTCCAACAATTAATGCAAGCAGTTTTAGGATTTCGATACCATCTTGTGTGCTCATAATTACTCCTTCAGTTGTTAAAGTTCCTTTTATGCCTGTAGAAACACCGCGTTTTTTATCTATTGAAATATCTTTGGTTAACTTTTTGTTGCTCTCAAGAGTAATTGTTCCTTTAACTTGGAAAGTATCTTTTACAGGAGATTGTGGGTAAGTAAAAAAACAGAGGACTAACAGAAACATCAGGAAGAATGGAATTTTATGTTCCTTCGTATCGATAAAAGGTTGGCGTGAGCTCTCAATACTGATTTTCTCTCATATCTGCTTCCAAAAAGGTACTAAAAAACACCCTAAAAGTAATAAAATAAAACGACTTAGCAAGTCGATCGCTCTTTTTATTTCGCTTTTGTTTATGGAATATGAAAGATTGAATAGAGGAGTTATAACATCAATATAAAGCGAATATTTTATAGATAGTAAATGTTCTTTTGTTAAATCATTGTCATGTAATTTGATAACACAAATATTTCTATACTTCGGCAGTAATATCAAATTACTGCCGTTTTATAGATATTAATCTACCAAGGGCGGTTATAAACAACAAAAACAAAATCTAAATTGTCTGTCGTATTAATAACTGTTCAAAGCTCCTCAAATATCGAATCTTTTTGAGATGTAAGTTGTTATTTCACTTATTCCCACTTCTTGAGACGAGTTCCCACTACGCACAAAAAACTTTTCCTGCTTATTTCCATTTTGGTCAGTGATTGTTGTATAAACCGGTCTCAGACCTTGTTTGATCTCGATCATACATATTTCTTTGTCCCCCTATCTCGGGAAAAGAAATCTTCAGATTAGAGGTAGCGAAATCCATTCCATAATTTTCAATAATTAGATTCCTGAGATGTAGTTCAAATTTATCTTTGTCGCCATCAGAAAGAGTTGCATAATCATGACTCAATCCTTCGATTTCACCATCATCGGTAACCCCTATCAGCAATGTACCTCCCTCACCATTACTGAATGCAGCAATAGTCTTGAGAACCACCTCTTCTAATTTTTTATTGATCTTACTCAATTTCATATCCCATCTAAGGGTTGTCTTAAGCTCGAGGCTGGAATTTTCTCCCTGCAAAATAAGTTCATCCACATTCAAAGACAAAGGTTCATCCAGAGTATTTGTAATATTCTTAAGGAATAAATTTAATTGGTCTGCAAGCAGTTTCCGCCTTGTTTGCAAAAACAACTCATAGTTTTCCAATTCCCACAATTGAGGATCGGCAGGAATCGACTGAAGCCCCAGAGCTTTTGGGAAACTTTGTTGAACCTCATGAAGATAATATTTAGCCTCGCGATTCGACTTTGTTCGATTCGCAGTTTTGGTTAAAACTGCCCTGTTAGTAATTTCTTGCGCAAGCGAATATTTATGCCTGTTTTCCCAACCATAGCCATTGTCTCTTAGAATTGAAAATGGGAAAATGTGATCCCATTCGAGAGAATATTTTTTCCCCATGTTTTTTCGAAGACTTAAGCCGGTAGTGAGACACCTTGCATTTTGCTCTTAAAATACCAATTCATCATGGCCAAAGGGTGTTGCACCCCAACACCAATAAATTCATCTGCTTGAATTTCAAGTCTTCGTGCAGCTTCGATGAGGTTTAATAATTTATCAAATGGATTTTCTTGATTCCAAATAATCCCCAAATCTTTATCTAATTTTTGAGGTAGCTGGCTTATATATCTGTTTCTGATCTGGGAATAAAAAAACCACTTGACCATTTTCTTAATTTCCACATCAGATAATTTGATCTTACCCTTCTTAAAAACATAAACTAAAATGGGTACTAGGGCATAAACAGAGTTGATTTCTTTTGTATGATCAATAAATGCATAAGTTCTTAGAATATTAAAGGTATAATCGAGGAAGTTATTTTCGAGAGCATACCAGGCAGCTTTAAGGGGCTCCAAATTTTCCTGGTCATGAAGTTTTTCCATTTTTGAACCCGATTGGTGAAGACAACCAAGGAGAACATACATGAAAAAATCGAGGTTAAAAACCCAACCGGATTCTTTCAAGTTCATACAATTTCTTTTTTATTCTTTCTCTTGCGTCAGGCCAATACCCAGAAATCTGTGCAAGTGCCAATTCTGCATCGGTCAGATTTACACCGCTGGCATTTACGATATAAAAAATATCAATCGCCTCTTTTATATTAGCTTTTACAGGGATAGTTTGTTCAAGGAATTCTTTATTCTTAATGCTGTCAATTTTATTAAAATTCTCTAGTATTAAATACTGAGTCTCATCACTAATTTCTTGTTTGAGCTTCATCGATTTAATTATTATCAGTGCATTCATCTCATTATTGAATATTTTTGATATATCCACCCAGACAGGATTGTCATCCATCATTGTTTTCTTGTAATACTCCAGTTCCAAAGTTAGTATATTAACATGGAGCCGGGTTATATCATTTAGAATTTCGTGTTCTTTGTAATAAGGAGGGATTTTCCCTTTAATCAGCAGATAGAGAGTAGTAATTCTCTGTTGACCATCAAGAATCAATTTAACAGATCCTTGTTTGTGGTTATAGACATAATCACCTTTTAGTTCAGGTGGGCTATTTGTCTCCCAGGTTAACATAGTTCCGGTGGGATAATCCTTGATCATTGAATCAATCAATTTTTTTGCGTTTTCCCTTTCCAAACAAATTCTCTTTGAAACGCCGGTACAAATAATTGAAATCCATCAATTTTATCAATAATTTGATTAATCTTCATTCCTGACTCCTTAAATAATTACTAATTTGTGTTAAAATGCTGTTTCACCGGTTTCAGGGTGAAGTGAAAAATAGAAATATAACCCCGACCCCGGTAATGGGGTTAGGGAAATATCGATGGCTACTAATATTTATCCGCTCCGCGGAAATCTGTCTAATCTGCGTGAATCTGCGTCCCCCTTACGGTTTTTCGTTTTGCAGACGGCAATCGGGACGATTACCACTCCTCACTCTTACGATCAAAATCCATCCGTGAAATTCCGTGTTAAATCCGTGGAATCACGTGTAACTATTTTCCCCTCTGCGTAAATCTGTTTAATCTGCGTGTATCTGCGTCCTTCTCTTTAAGCTATATAAACAGTTTTTACATTTACAAATTCTTTGATGCCGAGGGGTGATAGTTCTCTGCCGAAGCCGGAATGTTTTATACCACCAAAGGGAAGTCTTGGGTCACTTTTTACGAAGGAATTTACAAATCCTGAGCCGGCATTAAGTGAACTCTTTACGATACTCTCCCCTTTTGTTAAATCGGAGGTGAAAACCGCTGCTCCCAAACCATAATCTATGGAATTTGCTATTTCGATCGCTTCTTCGATGTTTTTTACTTTTATGAAGGATGCTACGGGACCAAACAATTCTTCACACCATGCAGGTGAACCTTCAGGAATGTCTTCCAGGATGGTGGGAGGGTAATAAAATCCGGGACCATCAGGGATGTATCCTCCCATCGTCAGTTTTCCACCCATTTCTACCGTTTTTTGAACCTGAAAGTGGAGAGTATCCCGTAAATCTTTTCGTGCAAGTGGTCCGATGTAATTTGATTCATCAAACGGATCACCCGTTTTTTTTGTTTGAAGTTCAGTAATAAAAGCATTTTTGAATTTATCATAAACTGACTCAAACACCAAAAATCTTTTGGCAGCGATACAACTTTGTCCGCTGTTTAACATTCTTCCAATGACACAAAACTTCGCAGCCGCTTCGATATCTGCATCATCAATGATAATATAGGGATCGGAGCCACCAAGTTCAAGAACACATTTTTTGATTTCACTTCCGGCGATTGATGCCACTGCTTTTCCGGCTCTTGTGCTTCCCGTGAGTGTAACCGCAGCAACTTTTTTGTTACGAATAACAGCTTCAACATTTTCAACATCCGTAACAATAGTTTTAAAAATATTGTCGGGGAAACCGGCGTCGGAGAATATTTTTTCGATAATCAGGGCACAACCTGTCACATTGGGAGCGTGTTTTAAGAGGCAACCGTTTCCTGCCATAAGAGAAGGTGCAGCAAAGCGGAAAACCTGCCAAAAAGGGAAATTCCAGGGCATAATTGCCAGAATCACACCCAGAGGTAAATAAGTTATATAACTTTTTGAGGCATCTGTTTCGATCAACTGATCCTGAAGAAAATTTTCGGCATTATCTGCGTAATATTCACAAACCCAGGCAGATTTTTCTGCCTCAGCAATTCCCTGAAGAAAGGGTTTTCCCATCTCCAGGGTCATTAAACGGGCAAATTCCTTCTTCCGTTCCCGCAATATTGAAGCTACATTTTTAAGCCACACTTTTCTATCTTCAAATGAAGTGGATTTATAAAGATTCCAGGAATCATATACTTCATTTACAACTGTGGTAAGTCGATCGTGACCCATTGTCGGGTATTCACCCACAACTTCTTCATTATTCGGATTTACGGAATAAAACATTTTATTTGCCTGTATAATAATCGATCATTCTTTGAATTGCTCTTTTGCAGACGGTGCAATAATCATCAACAGAAATTGACTTCATGGAGCAATCCTGTTTTGGACGGTAAACACCTTTTTCAACATATCCGCCACCTTCAAACACACCAAGTTTTTTCTCAAATTCTTTTGTTGCAGGTGTTGGTATTGGGGTATCCTCTTTTATGAGATCTTTCCATTTTGAATCAAAATCGACAAGTGTTGTTATGTTTGGTTCAAGCGGTTCATACAGTTTGGGGTAAAAATCGTTGTAGGCAGTGGAACTTGTGTAATATTCATCTGCAAGAAATGCAAAAGCATGTCCAAATTCGTGAACAAATACATATTCGGAATGAATGTTAAAATTTACACAAGTAGCGTAGTAGTTATAGATGGCACCACCGCCATATTTATCGGTGTTCACGAGGATATAAATTTGATCGTAAGGGGCATTTGCTGCCAGGTCACGAACATCTTTGTATTCCTCGGTCATTAAATATCTTTCCTCATTAAAAGTATAAAAATGTGGAACCAGCTTGTGTATTTACATAAATTTTATCAGCAGGGATATCTGTGCCCGACTGTTGAGATGGGGCTTCAATTCCCCAGATATTAAATGAAGATTTATTCTCTTTATAGGGTGAAGAATTAAAAAGATATTGTGCAAATCTGTTGCAGTCCTTTTTAAACTGATCCATCTCTTTTTCAGTATACCCTTCGGGAATCAAAACTATATCAACCTTTTCGGAGGGATCCCCACCGTTAACGACCTTAAAATTTGGATAAACTTTTATCCCTGTCCTTTTTGATAAAATAGTTCTCAGGGTTGATGTCCACAGTGAATTTTTTAACAAAGGATTGATCTTTTTGTCTTGAGGAGATTGTAAGGGTAACAGTTTTTTTCGGGAAAGGCATGGTTACACTTTCCTCAAACGATTTGCTGTAGAGCAGGGCTTCGTTGGTTGTCTGCCATTCTGAAAAGAGGGTTGAATAATGTTTAGAGTAGATCAGTTTTCCCGATTCTTTGTCAAAAACTTCGGCTTTATATTTACCAAAGTTAAATGGATCGATCAGGTTTTTAACGGGACCACCCCAAAAGGGCTCTTCAATCAGAGAATTAAAATAGTAAAAATCTTCTGTTTTGAACCGGCATGAGTATAATCAAACCTTAGGGTCTTGTTGAGGAAGTATTTGTTGAATTCGCTCTGTGCGAACATTAATACAGGAAGGAACAAAAAGAACAATAACTTTTTCATTAGGCACCAAATTATTAATAATGCCTAAAATTACTGAAATTTTCAGTTATTTTTGATGTAAAAAAGGGGTTAAACTATAGATTTACAATTTTTTCGATTGCAGCAGCCAATTTAAAATCTCTTCCGGTGATGCCATTAGCATCATGAGTGGAAGAGATAACGGAAAGTTTATTCCAATCATGCATCAAAATGTTGGGGTGATGGTTTTGATCTTCAGCAATTTCAGCAATCCTGTTAACCACTTGAACAACCTCGTTAAAGTTGTTAAACTGGTAATCTTTTTTGATCGCTTCGCCTTCCCTTGCCCAGCCACTAAGTCCTGCAAGTTCGTTTGAAATAAGATCGTCTGTTAACTTTAACATTTTTTACTCCATCAATAACAACTTAAAAACAACAGGGAAAAGAGAAGAACCTACTATTGGAGTTTTCCTCTCTTCCCCGTTAAAAACAATTATATACTAAGGTCTGAGCCCACTGCCAATGAGCTTTCGTCCATAAATATAAGAAAATCGTTATCATCCACATGGCGGGCAACTATTGTTGTGCCGTCTTTAAATGAACCCCGCAGAATTTCTTCCGAGAGAGGATCTTCTATATAATTTTGAATTGCTCTTTTTAAGGGTCTTGCACCAAATTTTGGATCATAACCTTTTTCAGCGAGGAAATGTCTTGCTGAATCCTCGATTACGAGTTCAAGTTTATTGTCGTGAATATTCTTGAGCAGGTCTTTTATCTCAACATCAATAATCTTTAAGATATCTTCTTTAGTAAGATTCCTGAAGACAATCTGATCATCAAGACGATTGAGGAACTCGGGACTAAAAAGTTTTTTCACCGCATCATCAATTACACTTTTCATGTTGTTATATTGATCTGCAACATCATTTGCATTAAATCCAAAGGAACCAAGAGGTTTGATATCTCTGAGACCAATATTTGAGGTCATAATGATTATGGTGTTTTTGAAATCAACTTTTCTTCCAAGACTGTCAGTAAGACGACCTTCGTCAAGCACCTGAAGCAGAAGTGAAAAGATATCAGGATGAGCTTTTTCGATTTCATCAAAAAGAACCACTGAATAAGGTTTTCTTCTCACTTTTTCGGTAAGTTGACCACCCTCTTCATATCCGACATATCCCGGAGGCGCTCCAACAAGTCTCGAAACAGCGAATTTTTCCATGTATTCGCTCATGTCGATTTTTATCAGTGCATCTTCAGAGTCAAACAGATATCGTGCAAGCACTTTGCAAAGTTCGGTTTTTCCAACGCCCGTAGGACCGAGGAAGATAAAACTTCCGATTGGTCTGTTAGGATTTTTTAATCCGGCTCTTGCTCTGCGAATCGCTTTTGTAAGTTTTTTGATCGGTTCATCCTGACCAATGATGCTTTTTGTGAGTGATTCTTCCATTTTAAGGAGTTTATCTGACTCAGTCTGAGCAACTCTGGTGACAGGAATACCGGTCATCATGGCAACAACTGTCGCAATATCCTCTTCGGTAACATCAAAACATTCTCTTTTGACTTTAACTCCCATTCTTCTTTGGCAGTTTCAAGCTCAGCAAGCAGTTTTCTTTCGGTGTCGCGAAGTCTTGCAGCCTCTTCATAATCCTGGCGTTTTACCACATTCGCTTTTTCTTTTCTGACATTCTCAACTTCATCTTCCATGTGGAGGATTTCAGCGGGAACTTCATAATTTCTCATGTGAACACGGCTACCGGCTTCATCAATTACATCAATTGCTTTGTCGGGAAGGTGTCTGTCGGTTATATAGCGCAGACTCATTTTCACAGCAGATTCAATGGCAGCACTTGAATAACTTACATGATGATGTTCTTCATATTTAATTTTGATGTTTTCAAGTATCTGAATGGTATCGTCGTAACTTGGTGGTTCAACCATTACTTTTTGGAATCTTCTGTCGAGAGCTCCGTCAGTTTCGATGTATTTTCGATATTCATCGAGGGTTGTTGCACCAATACACTGAAAGTCACCTCTTGCCAAAGCAGGTTTAAACATATTGGAGGCATCAAGTGAACCTGATGCGCCACCGGCACCAACTATGGTGTGGAGTTCATCGATGAAGATGATTACTTCTTTGGCTTTTTCAAGTTCGGTTAAAAGAGCTTTCATTCTCTCTTCAAACTGACCACGATATTTTGTACCTGCAACAAGTCCTGCAAGATCAAGAGTTACAACCCGTTTATCCTGCAAAATTCTTGGTACTTTTTTCTGAATAATCCGAATGGCAAGGCCTTCTGCAATGGCAGTTTTACCTACACCGGGTTCACCAATTAAAACGGGATTATTCTTTTTTCTACGGCTGAGAATTTGAGCCACGCGTTCAATTTCAGTCTCTCGCCCGATTACGGGGTCAAGTTTGTCATCTATCGCAAGTTTTGTAAGGTCTCTTCCAAAATTATCGAGAACCGGAGTTTTCGTTTTTTCAGTTTTTTTACTTTGAGGGGGTGGCACAGAACCGGGAGTCCCTTTTTCAGGGTTTTCCCTGCTTGAAAGAAGACTGTTCAGTTCATTTTTTGCTGACTCATAAGTTAAACCAAACTGCATTAACATCTGAGTGGCAAGGGTATCCTCATCTCTGAGAAGAGAAAGAAGCAGATGTTCAGTGCCGATAACATCAGCCTTGTAAATTTTTGCTTCAATTTGAGTTATTTTTAAAATCTTTTCAGCCTGTTTGGTGAGTGGTAAATTCCCTATGGTAAGGGTACCACCACTTGAGCGTAACGAATCTTCGATTACCTTTTTAAGTTCAGCAAGATCACAATCGAGATTCTTCAAGATCCGAACAGCTACTCCCTGACCCTCACGAATGATACCAAGCAATAGGTGTTCGGTACCAATATAGTCGTGTCCAAGTCGTACGGCTTCTTCTCTGCTAAGCCTGATTACATCCTGCAGCCTGTCCGAAAAACTTCCATCCATTTTCAGTTCCTAAGTTTTTTATTAATTCAGTGATAGAATATAGATAATATTCCCTTTTTGTGCAATTCAAGCAAAATTCCGTATAAAGAAACTGCCTCAAACTGCCCCAAAAATGAGACATTATTTACTCAATAATAGTTAAACAAAACAAAAATGAATTTTGTTCAAGAGGAATGACGATTTTAATCAGTAAATTCAGTGAATTTTATTATCTTGAATGAAGTTTTTATCAAATCTATGTGGAGTAAAATAATGGACAAAGAAATATTTACCGGTCTAACCATATTCTTTATTGTGGGAGCATTAATCTTTTTAATGTTCTTCCTCTATTTTGTACCGGTAGGTCTCTGGATCACTGCAATATCTTCCGGCGTTAAAGTCAGAATATTTAAAGATCTTGTAGGAATGAGATTAAGAAAAATAAATCCTCATGTAATAGTGAGAGCAAAAATCACCGCTACCAAAGCAGGGATTGAAGTTGAAATACCCAAACTTGAAGCGCACATGCTTGCCGGCGGTAATGTTGATAAAGTGGTTAATGCACTTATCTCTGCCGACAAAGCTCAATTAAACCTTACATTTGAGAGAGCAACCGCAATCGATTTGGCGGGTCGTGATGTACTTGAAGCTGTAAAAATGTCAGTAAACCCAAAAGTTATTGAAACGCCACTTGTTGCCGCTATGGCAAAAGATGGTATCCAGCTTAAAGCTGTTGCAAGAATTACCGTAAGAACCAACATCGAACGACTTGTGGGTGGTGCCGGTGAAGCAACCATCCTGGCAAGAGTTGGTGAAGGTATTGTTTCTACCATCGGTTCATCAGAGAGCCACAAACAGGTTCTTGAAAATCCTGATTCGATTTCCAAAGTTGTTTTAAGTAAAGGTCTTGACAGCGGAACTGCATTTGAGATTCTTTCAATTGACATTGCAGATGTGGATGTTGGAGCAAATATTGGTGCGAGCCTCCAGGCAGATCAGGCTCAAGCAGATCTTCAGATTGCCCGCGCAAGAGCAGAGGAAAGAAGAGCAGCCGCCGTTGCACTTGAACAGGAAATGAACGCCGAAGTTGCAAGACAAAAAGCCAAGGTTATTGAAGCCGAAGCTGAGATTCCAAGAGCTATTGCTGAAGCTTTCCGTTCAGGAAATCTTGGTATCATGGACTATTATAATTTAAAAAATGTTCAGGCAGATACCCAGATGCGTGAGTCGATCGCCCGACCTGACGATTCGAAATCAAAACCGGGTAATTAGTCGTGGAAGATTTTATTCAGATACTGGTATTTGCCATCTCTATCATTTATTCCATTTTCAGCGGATTAAAGAAAAAGAATAAAGAAATGCCTCCCCCACCGCGGCAGCAGCAGAGGAATACTCAGCCCAAACCGCAGCCAAAGGAGTATAGCACGTATACCAGTACGCAAAAGAAAACCGAGACACTTGAGTCAAGTGACGCTTTTTCCGAGTTGGAGGCGCTTTTTGGCAAGATGGGAATTCCCAAAACTCCCGATGAAGGTTATACTTCCGAGGCTCAAGTGCCCAGGAGAGAACCCGAAAGAAAACCTGCCAGAGAGCCCAAAGAAGTCTCGAACTATAAGCAGGCAACACGAAAAGAACCGCTTATTAGAGAGATGCCACGAAGGCAATCCACTTTTCAGAGTAAAAAAATGGAGGATTACACTTTCGAACCCCTCTCTACTGAAGAGTTGAACAGAAAAACGGCTGCTGACAAGGAAGATGTTTTACGCACCTCTCATGAAGCAAATCTTGACATCACAAGTAGCACAAAAAGCAAAAATTTTGCTATTATGCTCAGGAATCCTGAGTCGGTTAAAAACGCAATAGTAATGGCAGAAATATTAAGAAGACGCGGAGCGAATTGGAAAAGAGCCTAAAAACAATAAAGTTAAGGGACCTTACACCTCCCAAGGGATACATAAAAAACTATGACGAATCCAAATTCGCCATTGATTATGTAAATTCACTCAATCCGGCTCAATATGCAGCTGCCAGAGCTGAAGAAGGAAGTTATCTTATTATCGCAGGTGCGGGTTCCGGAAAGACCCGCACTCTGGTATATCGGGTTGCAAGATTAATCGAGATCGGTTACGACCCCTCCTCTATTCTGCTTCTTACTTTTACCCGAAAAGCTGCAAATGAGATGATGCACCGCGCTGAGTTACTCCTCGATAAACGATGTTCAAAGATTCAAGGTGGCACTTTTCACTCTTTTGCAAATATGATTCTTAGAAGATATGCCATACCTGCCGGACTTGAACCCAACTTTACAATTCTTGATCAGGGTGACTCAGAGGATGTGGTAAACCTTATCCGTGCCGACCTGCCCGCCGTTGACGAAAAAGTAAGGTTTCCAAATAAACAAACACTTTTTAAGATATTCAGTCTGAGTGTAAACACGGGCAGACACATCGATGAAATTGTGGATGAAGAGTTCCCTCATTTTATGAGGCATATTGAAAGAATCAACGAATTACACATTCTTTACACCCAGTATAAAAAGAAAAATAATCTTCTCGATTTTGATGATTTGTTGATCTATTTGCGCGATTTCTTTTTTGCAAGAACCCCCTCTGCCATAAGATTGCTTGATTCCATCAATTTTATAATGGTTGATGAATATCAGGACACCAATCACCTTCAGGCAGAACTTGTTGAATCCCTTACACAAACGAATAAAAATATTATGGTTGTTGGAGACGATCTGCAATCAATTTATTCGTTTAGAGGGGCTAACTTCAAAAATATTATGCAGTTCCCTGAACTGTTTCCCCGATACAACCCTGATAAAACTTGAGGAAAACTACAGAAGTACTCCTCAGATATTAAACTTTGCCAACAAGGTACAGGAAGCTGCTGTTTGGAAATATGATAAATCATTATTCTCATACAGGCCGGATGGAGAACTACCCTATATAATTGCCTCTGAAAATGAAAATATGCAGAGCCGTTTCATCGTTCAAAAAGTGTTGGAACTTCGTGAAGAGGGAGTAAAACTTTCTGATATTGCGGTGTTATTCCGTTCTTCGTTTTTTTCGTTTGACCTTGAGATTGAACTCACCAAAGCAAATATTCCATTCGTTAAAATAGGTGGAATCAAATTTGTGGAAGCAGCGCATATAAAAGATATCCTTGCGTTTATGCGGGTACTGCTTAATCCACTTGATCTTGTAAGCTGGTATCGGATTTTGATGATGCATCCGGGAATTGGTCCCAAAACTGCAAGAAAAATAATGGCGGAGATTTCTGAGGGGAAAGTAAGCATTACAAAATCAGTGGAATCATCGGCAGAATCGGTTTTTGCTTCTAAATGCCTCAAACTCCTTGAAGTCATGAGGAAACTGTATGTAAAAAACGATTCCCCTACCGACAAAACACAATCGATTGTTGACTATTATTATCCACTCTTTAAAGATATGTATGATGATTTTAACAAGCGATCAAAAGATATAGATACACTGCTCAACATCACTGAGAAGTATGATCATCTTGAGGATTTTATTTCCGATATGGCAATTGAGCCTCCTATTGATTCAATCTCCGATCTTGACAGTCCCGACAAAGAGGATGAAAAGCTTACTATAAGCACCATCCACTCCGCCAAGGGACTTGAATGGCACTCCGTGGTTATCATGCATGCAATCGATGGCTTCTTTCCTTCAATCCGTTCAATCGAAACTGCTGAAGGACTTGAAGAAGAACGAAGACTGATGTATGTGGCTTCAACCCGGGCCAAACAAAACTTGTATATCACCTATCCGATGAAAATATTTGATCGTGAAATGGGGATGACATTTTCAAAACCAACCCGGTTTCTGAATAACATAACTCCCGATCTTGCAGAGGGTTACCTCCTCGAAGATTAACAAAAATTATTCTTTTAACTATTTGAAACCCTTTTCAATAATTTTGTGTATAAATCTGTAAACAATATCAATCCCCTCTAATCACAGGAAAAAACATGTTAAAATTGTCTATCTTCATTTTAATCGGCATGGTGTCAACCATTTTCAGTCAAAATGATCTTAATGTTAAAATTGAAAAATTTGAGAAAGTTTACACTAACCCTGCCAATTCAAGTGAGAAATTTCTTGAATTCTCACTTGAGTATCCAATATTTTCAGGTGAAGGTTCTGCTTCTGCAACGGCAAATTTTCTTAACCGGGAAGTCGCAGCAGTATTATTTGATGGAGAGGGTTCCGCCGAGGCATTTTTTAACAAATACGTGCAAGATCACAAAGATGTTTATGAAGGTGGCGAAGGGATGGGAATGGGATGGAGTTTGGAAAGTAAACTTCATTTTAACAAACTGACAGATGAAATCGGTACATTCACAAATTCGGGCTACGGTTATAGTGGCGGTGCACACGGAGGATCATGGATCTATTTTTTTAACTATGATCTGAGGAATAACAAATTACTTTCTCTTGCTGATGTAATGAACTCAAATTTTCTGCCGCAGCTGACTGTAGAAGGAGAGAAAGTTTTCAGAAAAGAGAAAAACCTTCAACCAAATCAAAGCCTGGAAGGTGACTTTTGGTTTGAGAACAACAAATTTCACTTAAACGAAAATTTTCTATTTACCAGATCAGGAATTACTTTCTATTACAATGAGTATGAAATATCATGTTATGCATGTGGAACTACTGAAATTAGAATTCCTTACACAAACATAAAATCTCTCATCAACCAAAATGGCCTCTTAAAATCTTTTCCTTCTGTTGATGATGCACCAAAAGTTTTCCATGAACAAAATGAGATTCATGAAATTTATAACAGCAAAACATATAAGAGAGATTCTGCTTATGTAATTGATATCACATGGCCCGTATTTGACGAAAGCAAAGGAAATACTGAATTTGCCGTTAAGTTAAATCAGCTCGTCACAAACTTGTTACCTTTTTCAGGTGCAAATGTTAAACAGACTGTAAACGATATGATCGCTACTTATAAATCGATGGAGCAGGCAGACGATTTTGGGATGTATTGGACTTTCACAAGTGATATCTCTGCATATTTTCCAACCACAAATATCGTAAGCATTATGAAATTTGAGTGGGAATACGCAGGTGGAGCCCATGGAAATGGTGTTACACTATATTTCAATATAGATGAAGCAACACAAAAAGTTCTAACATTGGATGATTTACTCATTCCGGGTGGAAGAGAAAAATTGAATTTGATTGCAGAAACAATATTCCGTGATGATTATGAAATTGCTGAGAATGTGTCGCTTGAGGATGCAGGTTATTCCTTCAAAGACAACAAATTTGCAGTAAATGAAAACTTTTTAATCGATAACGGTGCGTTGCAATTCACATTTAATTCTTATGAAATTGCACCTTATGCGGCAGGGGCTCCTGAAGTCAGAATAAAATTTTCTGAAATAAAAGATCTTATCCGAAAAGATGGACCGTTAAAATATTGGTTTGAATAATTAAATTAAATCGGGAGTGAAAAAATAACTTCTGCTTTTTTCACTCCCTGATCTTTTAAATGTGAGGATTTTAATCGATTAAGAGATTCTTCTCTGACTTGGCATCAAAAAGGTGTACTTTTGCCGTATCAAACTCAAGATGAACCTTATCACCTGTTTTATACCTGATTCCTGTGTTTACTCTGGCAACACATTTTGTCCCTTCAAGGTTAAAGTGGAGGTATTCTTCATTTCCCATAAATTCAACCATGTCCAAAACCACCTCTACTACATTTACTCCCTCTTTAACGATAACCGAATGTGGTCTAAAATGTTCAGGTCTGATTCCGATGATAACCGAACCTTCAACTGTCCCAAGTTTTTTTTCATAGTCGTGACGGCTGAACTCAACTTTTAGTGACTTGTTGTTACTGTTGAAAATATAAGAATTTAATTCTTTAGCCAGAATGCCTGAGATAAAATTCATTGAGGGACTTCCAATAAATCCAGCAACAAATTTATTTGCGGGGCGTTCGTAAAGATTCATCGGTTCGTCAAACTGTTGGATATATCCCTTGTCGAGAACACAAATTCTGTCACCCATCGTCATGGCTTCAACCTGATCGTGTGTAACATAAATCATCGTGGCTCCAAGGTGTTTGTGGAGACGGGAAATCTCCGCTCTCATTTGCACTCTAAGTTTTGCATCAAGATTACTCAGGGGTTCATCAAAAAGAAAAACTTTTGGCTTCCTTACAATGGCTCTGCCTACTGCTACTCTCTGTCTTTGACCACCCGAAAGAGCTTTAGGTTTTCTATCCAAATAATCTTCCAACTCAAGAATTTTTGCAGCTTCCAAAACCCGTTCATTGATTTCATCAGTTGGCATTTTTCGTAGTTTAAGTCCAAACGACATGTTCTCTTTCACTGACATGTGTGGATATAGCGCATAATTCTGAAAAACCATTGCGATATCCCTGTCTTTTGGAGGCAGATTGTTTACAACCTTATTGTCAATCATCAATTCACCACCGGTAATATCTTCCAATCCGGCAATCATCCTCAAAGTTGTGGTCTTTCCACAACCTGATGGTCCCACTAAAACGACAAATTCTTTGTCTTTTATATCCAATGAAATCGAATGAACCACTTTATTACCACCTTCGTAGCTCTTCGAAATGTTACGCAATTTTACTTCAGCCATTATATCCTCATCGTTAATGTAAACGTTTACATTGATAGACGAAAAATAAAACATATTGAGGAGAAAATAAATATTAAATCACCGTTTATCTCATTTTTTAACTCAAATTCAGTAATCTTTTTTATTTTTACTCACCACTTTTCAGAATTCTATGGCGAGATTCAAAAACAAGTACATTTTTTTATTAATAATTGCGGCAATTGTCGTTGCACTCTACTTCCTGGGAGTTTATGGCAATGGCAAAGAAGCATTTATTCCTGACATTGAAAACAAGGATACTTCCTACATGAACGATGTTAATTCCGGCAGACGCGATTCCATGGTACAGGAACAACTTGTCGCTCGGGGCATCAAAAATGAAGTTGTGCTTAAGTCGATGCGAAGTGTAAAACGACACCTTTTTGTCCCTGAACGCTACAGGCAATATGCCTACGATGATGGGGCCTTGCCCATTGGTCTCGACCAGACCATCTCCCAACCCTATATTGTTGCATATATGACCGAAGCCGTTAATCCAACAAAAGGAATGAAAGTTCTCGAAATTGGAACGGGATCGGGATATCAGGCGGCAGTGCTTGCAGAGATTGTTAAGGAGGTATATACAATTGAATATTTTGACGATCTGGCGAACAACGCAAAAGAATTACTCGATTCACTTGGCTATAAAAACATCAAAGTAAAAGCGGGTGATGGATTTTTTGGATGGGAAGAATTTGCCCCTTACGATGCAATTATTGTAACTGCAGCTCCCGAAGATGTCCCAAAACCGTTAATTGACCAGCTTATAGAGGGTGGAAGAATGATTATTCCTCTTGGGCAGGCAGGAACTATTCAGTCACTTGTAATCCTTCAGAAAAAAGATGGTAAGGTCGAAAAACAAACTGCTATGCAGGTAAAATTTGTTCCTTTCCTGAGAAAATAGACTCTCCCCTATCTCGCAAGAAATCCGGCTATTGCATTAGAAACCAGTTTTAGATCACAACCGGGACCAAGATGTCCACAATCATTTTGAATTACCATCAAATCAGTTTTTAACAATCTTGCAAATTTAATCGACTGATACGGCAAGATTAGCTGGTCAGAAGCCGAAACTATAATAAACACCTCCCCCTTAACCTTTTTCGCTGTTTCTTCAAGAGTTCCCCCAAAATCTTTTGTGATATCGTGAGTAATCATTGCTTTCATTTGTGCTATTCTATTCGCTGCAGGAAACCTTTCTGCCGTTACTCCTCTGAATTTATCGAGTAATTGTTTGTATTCACCGGGTTCATAAAGCGTATCAACTTGAAGTGATGTTCTTGCAAGAAGATAAAAATTAAGATCAAAAATCCTGTTGGCTACTGAATCGGGAACCCCGTATTTTTCAATCGTTTGAAGGATTTGAAGTGACACTTCAAAATTTAGTTGATTTACACTGCTTTGAATTGGAGTGCCAACATAAGGAATAAATTTACTGGCAAATTCAGGATAACTGACCATCCACTGATACACCTGCATTCCCCCCATCGAACCACCAATAATTGCATGGATTGAATTCAGTCCAAGATGTTTGGTGAAAAGAAGATACTGGCTGTTTACCATGTCGGATATGGTAATTTCGGAAAGGGTAGATTCCCTGTGTAGTTTGTTGGAGAGGTGGAAATTCCATTACCCAGAGCATCAACCAGGATCGCAAAATAGATCGTGGTATCAATTAGCTTCCCTCTACCGAGACTCCAAATCATATCCTCTGATGATCCTGCATACCAGCTTAAAAATGCAACGACATTTGATTTGTCATCGTTCATTTTGCCAAAAGTCCGGTAACCTATCTTTGTATCAGTCAGTGTAGTCTCCGATTTGAGTTTGAGATCACCAAGCTCAAAAAACATCTGCTGGGCATTAAGTACAGAGGTTAAAATTATAATCGAGAAGAGTAATTTAATTTTCATAACGGTTCAGATTGAAGTCTATAAAATTGATAAAATGAAGTTTAAAACTACATTTTTTTTGCCAAAACTTTTTTGAGTCCAATTCCCCCCAAATAGATAAATATTTGAACTCTTTTGTCACATTTTGGTTGTAAATTTAAGATTGTAATTAGTGTTTTTTCTAAAATTAAACAGGCAATCATGCGTTTTCTATTTGTCCTCCTTATTCCCGTAATTTCCATCTTTGCTCAAAGCAGTCAACCACCAATCACTGAGTTTTCTCATGTGATTACCGCTGCTCATCTTTCTTATGAAAATGGCTTCATTTTGACTGAAGACGGAACTTTAATCGCAAAAGAGAAATCAAATTCACTAATTTCATCCACGATGAAAATTCCCGGGATGAATGGTGGGCAGTTTCTTGCAATCGGGATAAAAGCGAATGGAAACTTTGTGTCTCCCGATGATCTCGATTTTGTACTCACACTGGATGATGAGATTATCAGACTAAATGCTTTTGAGGAGAGTGATGCGGCTGCAGCTAAAAGCGAAATACTCACACCCCTCTATTTTGCAAAACCCGGTAAGATAAATTATTCACTTCAAATAAATGTAAACAGACAAAATATTGAGATTAAAAATATTGAAGTAATTTTTATCGATCCGGGTAAATCCAATCCGATCCTACCAATGTCGGTTGAAAATACCGAGGATACATACCCAAAACCATCTGTAGTCACCAGGACACAATGGGGATGTCCACAGGGACAATCGAGTGGATGGGGACCATCTTATACAACCGTGACACATTTGATTATTCACCATACTGATGATAACAATAATATTACTGACTGGCCGGCGGCGGTGAGAGCCATCTGGCAGTACCACACCTTTTCCAACGGATGGGGTGATGTTGGTTATAACTATCTTGTTGACCCAAATGGTATCATATATGAAGGTAGAGCCGGTGGTGATAATGTTGTGGGAGCCCATTTTTGCGGTACAAACGGAGGTACCATGGGAGTTTCGATGCTTGGGGAAATTTACCAGTGTTTCCCCTTCTGCTGCACTTCAGGCTTCACTTGGTAAAATTCTTGCCTGGAAGGCTGATCAAAGAGGGATAAATCCATTGGGTTCTTCATTTCACGGATCATCAGGATTAAACATTAATAACATCAGTGGTCATCGTGCAGGTTGTGCCACAGAATGCCCCGGACAAAGCTTTGTTGACATTGATCTTCAAAATGTACGACAGGGTGTGCTCTCACTCATTCAAAGTATAGCACCAAAAATCACTTCATTCACACCTGAAAATGGATCAAATGATGTAAAAGTCTTTAAACAGATTAAACTTACATTTAATTTGTTGATGGATACCAATTCTGTCAGAAATGCGATCTCATTTTCTCCGGCAGATACTTTTGTTGTTTCATTTCCCACAATTAGTGAGGCAGTAATTACACCTGTTGGTTTGTGGTCGTTTAACACCACTTACACTCTAAAGGTGGATACCACGGCAAAAAACATTTATGGCACTCCACTT
Organism: Ignavibacteriales bacterium; assembly: GCA_016714125.1. Classification (GTDB taxonomy): domain Bacteria; phylum Bacteroidota; class Ignavibacteria; order Ignavibacteriales; family Ignavibacteriaceae; genus UTCHB3. The sequence continues at coordinate 90,036 of JADJNX010000003.1, forward strand.
GACGGAGATGGAAACGGTGTCGGCGGAGATCCCTTTTACCTTACTTTCTCAACATCACAGCCCGATAATAATCCCCCGGTAATTGTTAAATATTTCCCGAACGGGGTTGATGTTGGAACCTATGCCGAAATGATGATCGTTTTTGATGAAGAGATCACAAATTTTGAACAGAATATCACTTTGACCGATGGAATTACCCCCTCCATTCCCCTTTCAAATCTTAACTTTAAGTGGGAAGGAAATCGTGGGCTATTAACTTTTAGATCAACTCAACTTCTTGTTGGTGGGAAAAATTATCTGCTTAAATTAAAATCCAATATTAGTGATAAGGTTGGCAACAAATTACCGCAGGATTTTGATATTCCGTTTTATGTTCCGCTCATAAATCTTGTGGAAGGTACCGTTTTTGATCGTTTTGAAGGGATTTCCACATGGGAAGATCCTTTGAGTAATGTAAATACAACGGGCGCCGACACTACAAAAACCTTATTTAGCATCACTTCCGAAAAGAAAAGGGGTGGAGTATTCTCGGGTAAACTGGAGTTTGGATTTAGTGGAAACACCGGAGGAAAGGTGTATCTCACAAAATCCACCGGACACTTACTTCCCACAGGAAGTGTAAATACCGGTGTTTGGGTGTTTGGTAATCTTAGCGGTAACAAGTTTGGTATGCTTTTCAAAAACTCAAGTGAACAACTTGTTGAGATTGGAACTATGAATTTTTACGGGTGGAAGTTTTTTAATGTCCCTTTTCAAAATTCATTAAACAATACAGAGTTTAAGGGTTTTGTGGTGGAACAAATCGAAACTGCAGAGTGGAATAGTGTAATCTATTTTGATAATTTGCAATTCAACACTTCAGTGACGGGTCTCGATGATCAAACTCCCGGTACACCACAAGAATTTGGGCTGGTTCAAAATTATCCAAATCCTTTTAACCCTGAGACCCGGATTTCATTTACTCTCCCGTCATCAATGTTTGTTACAGGCAAAGTTTATGACATGATGGGTGGGGAGGTTGTTACACTCATTAAAAAATGAACTCCCGGGTGGAAGTCACTCGGTTATTTTTAATTCTACAAACCTGGCTTCAGGGATTTATCTTTTTAAGTTGAGTGCAGGAGTGGAGTCAAAAACCATTAAAATGATATTAACTAAATAACAGACAAAATTTAACTATCTTAAACTCATTTTTAACCGGAATTAAATGCAAAACAAAATCATATTCGGAACCGACGGCTGGCGTGGAATAATTGACCTTGAGGTCAACAATAAATCAATTGCTGAGATAGCACAGGCGCTCGCCCACCATCTGCTTTCAAGTGTGCATAATATTATTTCACCATCGGTAGTTATCGGGTATGATGGCCGAAAGAACTCAAAACTTTATGCAACACTTTTTGCAAGGGTGCTCGCCGGAAACAGGACATTTGTTACTTTGAGTGACAGGGTAATTCCAACTCCCGTCCTCTCATTTGCAGTAAAAAATGGAAAATTTAATGCCGGAGTTATGATTACAGCGAGCCATAATCCACCTGAGTATAATGGAGTTAAATTTAAAGATTCTTATGGCGGTCCGTTTTTAAGTGAAAAAACAAAGAGGGTTGAATCTCTCATTAACTATAGCCTGATACAGACTGAGGAATCATTTAAAACAGTTAATCTTATTGATGATTATGTAGCAAGTCTGGTTGAACGAATAGATTTTAAAGGCGCAAGGAAAAAGAAACTTAAAGTTCTCATCGATTCGATGGGTGGAGCCGGTGGTCACCTGCTTCAAGATATCCTTCAAAAACAGAAAATTGAAGCCAATACCATCTTTGGTGAACCCGATGTCAATTTTAACGGAAGGAGTCCTGAGCCTGTTGATCAAAATCTTGGACCGCTAAAAGATACAATTTTGGTGGGCAATTACGCTATGGGGATCGCAACCGATGGTGATGCCGACCGTGTTGCGCTGGTTATGGAAAATGGCGAATGGTTAAGTGCACAAGAGACAATTCTCCTTTTTGCAGATTATCTGTTAATTTCCGGAATTGTTGATGGGGATATTATAAAAACAGTCTCCGTTACTGATAAATTGTTCAGTTTACAAACTGAAACAGGAAAATTCGTGAGGTGCAGGTTGGGTTCAAGTATATCACCGAAGAGATGTTAAAAGGTGGTGTCGCGATGGGATTTGAAGAGAGTGGCGGCTTTGGGTTAACAGATCATATTCCGGAAAGAGATGGAATATTGTTTGCTTTGATAGCACTTGAAATGCTCGCCGATTCTGAATATTCAAAACTCAGCGAACTTGTAAATGAAAAAAGAAAACAGTTTGGAAGAATCCATTACAAGAGGATAGACCATGATTATTCAGAAGGTGACAGAGTTGAACTTCTCCCCCGCCTGATAGAATCTGCTCCGAAAAAAATTGGAAGTTGGGCTATTAAAGATACTTCAGTTTTCTATTCTGCCACCGGGAGTGCCAACGGATTAAAACTCCGTCTCGAGGGAGAAAACAGGTGGCTTTTAATCCGGTCATCAGAAACAGAACCGCTGCTAAGGTTTTATGCCGAAGGAGATTCTGAAGATGAACCGGATATTCTTTTGAATAAAGGTCTTAAATTATTAATGAAACAACGAAATAAATAGAACTATGTCAATTAAATATATTGAAAAAAATGAGATCCCCTTTTTACTCAATAATCTTGGGGAAGATTTTGCATTAATTGAGAATCCGGGGTATGTCTTTCCAAATTTTGAAATTGTGCCACTCGCCAAAAAGTCTAAAAAGGTTGATAATCTTTTAGCTGTTGTGATGGATATGGATGGAACCACAACCACCACTGAAGTTTTGTGTATCCATTCACTTGAGCACATGATTCGACAGATTACCGGCAGAATGACCAAAGACCTTTGGGCAGGGCTTGATGCTGACAAAGATTACCCTCATATTATCGGGAACAGCACCACCAAACATGTAGAATATCTGATCAGAACCTACAGAGATGCCATCGATATAGAATCGTTAAAAAGGGCATTTATAAGGGCTGCTGTTCGAACAATCTGTTTTGGAAAAGACCCGAGCAGAATCGATGAAGTTAAAAATAACCTGGCTTCGCTTGGATTGGGAAAACTACAATTTGCTGCTGAACTTGAATCAGTTATTGCAACGGGTTCCGGAAATTTTAGTCAGTGCCCGGCTGTACAAACACTTGTCAACAAAAATTTCCAGGATTTCAAAATTGAAACCGAAAATGATGTTGTCAGAGCCGGAATTGATATTTATTATGCAAGGTACCATGAGATACTTGCAAGAATAGCTGAGGGTGATTCAAACAAGATAATCAAAGAACTTGAACTTCCGACCGGTAAACACCTGATTGAACCAATGCCCGGAGCTCTGCTTTTATTACTCCTCTCCGGGAAACTTAAAGGTAAGGTTGAATTTCTCCGTTCATGGTTGTTGGAACATTATGACCTCACACTTGAAATCGAAACACCTGTTGATTCTCAGCTTGGAAGTCTTCAGCAACTTGCAACCAGGTTTGAACAATCGCCTGTAAAAATTGCCGTTGTAACTTCTTCGATCAGGTATGAAGCTGATATTGTTCTTACAGAGATTTTTAAGGTTTTTAGAGAACAAATCAAAAAAATGCCGTTAAAAGAAGCCGTTATAGAGGAATTGACTGAACAGTTTTCTGATCACAATCTCTTTTATGATGCAGTTGTTACCGCCAACAGACTCAAGTGAAATTCGATTAAAACCTCACCGCGATCTTTATTCCCTCGCACTTCACCGCCTGTCAGTTCCAACTGAGAAATTCGACGAAGTAATTGGATTTGAAGACTCCGAAAGTGGAAATCTCGCAATCAGAGCTGCAGGGGTTGGTATGGCTGTAGCTGTTCCGTTTGCTCAAACGGCAGGACACAATTTAAATTCTGCCTCCTATATTGCCAAAGGCGGGCTTCCCGAAGTAATTTTCAAAAAACATCTTTTCCTAAATCACACCTGAGATTTTTATGTCAAAAATAGATGATCATATAAAAAATAAAATCTTTCATGTAATATCGAATACTCACTGGGATCGTGAATGGAGATTCCCCTTCCAACGGAACCGCCAGATGCTTGTGGATATGATCGATAAAACCATTGAAATTCTTGAGAAAAATCCCGATTATCGGACATTCCATCTCGATTCACAGTCGATTGTTATAACCGATTATCTTGAGATAAAACCTCACATGAAGGAACGGTTTACAAAGCTGGTAAAAGATAAACGGCTCCTCATTGGTCCCTGGTTTATTCTCCCCGAACAGTTTCAGGTGGGTGGTGAAAACCTTATCAGAAACCTCCTTATTGGACATAAAATCTGTAAAGAACATGGTGGTGTTTCTAAAATTGGCTACTCCCCTTTTTCATGGGGACAAATTTCCCAACTGCCCCAAATTTATAAAGAATTTGGAATTGAACTGATTATGTTCTATCGCGGGATCAACTCGCTGGAGTCACCAAAAGCCGAGTTTATTTGGGAAGGTGCTGACGGTACCACCGCTCTGGCTTCCCGGTTTTCAACGATGCCCAGATACAACTTCTATTTTTATATTTATCGTCCCGTAGTACACAATGAGACCCCTTGGGATATCGAACATCCATGGAATAAGGGTGGAGTTCTGTTTCATTTTTCTGATGAAAGACTTTATAATGAAGACTTTTTTATGGCAGAATATCCGGACAATTATTACCCTGAAAATATCAGACCTGCGGTTGAAGATGCAATCAACAAACAAGCCGACGATTTCACAACTCCTCACGTGATTTGGATGGAGGGACACGATTCTTCCGGTCCAAATGAAAAAACTGTTAAGATAATCAAAGATATCAGAGCCGAATTTCCCGGGATAAATGTTATCCATTCCACTCTTGAAGAGTATGCTGAAGCCCTTTCACAGACCATTGATGAAGATAAAGCTTCACAAGTTTATGGTGAAAGAAGAAGTGCTCAATATGACTTCAGAAGCGGGAATATGTATGGATATACCACAAGCGCGAGAATGTATCTAAAGCAACGAAATTTTGAAGTCGAAAACTTTTTACAGTTTTATGCGGAACCATTTAACTCTTTTGCAGGAGTTGTTGGCAAGGATATTAAAGATAAATATCTTGATATTGCATGGAATATGCTTGTTCAAAATTCAGCTCATGACTCAATCGGTGGTTGCTCGCTGGATACCGTACATGAAGATATGATGTCGCGTTACAAACAGGTTAATGAAATCTCTACTGGTGTTTTCGAGAGAGCCTGCAAATTTTTTATAAGTAACATCGATCATTCAGGAAAACTTGAAAAATATGCCCACGCTGATTATCCGCAGTTTTTAACTTTGTTTAATCCAACGGCCTACACCCGTAATGAAACTGTTCGCCTGATGATTGATATACCTGACCAGGCAATTGCAGGGTCGATCAGATTGATAAATGAAAAGGGCGAAAGTCAATCACTTTCCATTCTTGAATCGTATGATGTTGAACCTGTCCTCGAACAAATGACAAATCGCCCGATGTATCTTAAAACCAGAAGATATGAGGTACTTGCAACATTAACCGGTCTTGTACCACTTGGTTATACCTCATTTGCAGTGGTTCCTGATTCCTTTCCTTCCAATGGAAGTTGAGTTTATTGCATCGGGGAAAAAGAAGAAAACCAAACTCAACAATGAATTTCTTCAGGTTACATTCAATGACAACGGCACATTTAATGTTTTCCAGAAGGAAAATGGATTTTATTACAACAACCTTGGGGCTTTTTATGACGAAGGTGAAGGTGGACATGCCTGGGTTAATAAACCATTGCCACCGTTTGTAAGTACCGATGAATCAAAAGCGCGTGTGAAGTTGATTGAAAATTCAGGTCATTCCGCAACCGTCGTAATCAGACAATATCTATCACTTCCCTCTGCTCTGAAACAGAGAAACAGCAGAAACCCTGATTTTACCATAGTTCCGGTTAAGTTGTTTGTTACCGTTCTTAAAGGTTCAAGAAGAGTTGATATGAGGGTTGAGGTTGTGAACAAGGCTGAGAGTCACAGACTAAGATTGTTATTCCCAACAGGGCTGAAGATAAAGACCCATTATGGTGAAGGACAGTTTGATGTGGTTGAAAGAAGCAATGAAAGACCTGATACATCTGACTGGGTAGAACAGCCAATGTATGACTTCCCTATGCATCAGTTTATGGCTGTATCAGATGGAAGAAACGGGGCTGCAATATTTACCAAAGGGTTAAAAGAGTATGAAGTATTACCTGATACTCATAATACAATTGCGATCACTCTGTTGAGATCATTTAATTATGTGATTACACCAAGTTCGGAAGAAAACTATTCCTGGATGAAAGGCTCACAATGTCTTGGGAAACAGGAATTTGAACTTGCGTTTTATCCATTTAAAGGATCCTGGAGCGATGGGAATGTATATCCTGAATCGATGAAGTATAATCTTCCCGTTTCAGCAGTGATTTCCTCCAAAGCAAACGGAGAAATGCCTTCAACATTCTCGTTTTTGAAGATTGAACCTGAAAATTTAATTTTCAGTTGCTTTAAATCTGCAGAATCAGAAAATTTGAATGAATTTGTTTTGCGTGTTTATAATCCAACTGAAGACGGAATAGCAGGCAAAATAACATTTGGGAAAACCCCAAAACAAGTTTCACGAACCACACTGGAAGAGGAAGTTATCGAGAATAAAAACCTTGCAAATCCAAATGGTAGTTGTGAAAATTGGTGCAAAAAAATAAAAACTTACCTAATAAAGTATTAAAGAATAAAAGTTTAATTTTATATGATAAAAAATAAATATGGATTCTTAACCGAAGATCATAGTGAATTTGTAATTACTGATCCAAGAACCCCGCGTCCCTGGTTTAATTATATCTGGAATAACGATTATGCAGGTTTATTATCCCATACGGGTGGTGGATTTTCATTTCTTGAGACTCCGCGCGATAACAGATTAACCAGAATGAGATATAACTGTCTCCCGTGGGATCGTCCCGCAGGTATGTTATGGTTAAGGATACAGCAAGCGGAGAATATCGCTCTTTAAGTTGGGCTCCAACAATTGACAAAAAATATGATTTTTATGAATGCCGACATGGACAGGGTTACACAACCATAAAAACCAGGTTCTTTGGGATTGAAGGAACCTTAACATATTTTGTTCCTCGTGATGGAAATGTTGAGATTTGGCGTGTAACTCTTAAAAATCTTTCATCAGAAAAGAAGGAACTCGAAATCTATTCTTTCGCTGAACTGATGATGGGTAATGCACTAAATGACATCATTAATCAGCCAAATGACAAACATTTTACTGATATTAAATTTGATAAAGCCCATGACACCCTTGTTGCAACAAGAAGATATTGGGTATTAAACAAAAAGTATCGGTTGAACAACCCAACCTCGACTGGAAATATGATCTGCTTTTTACTTCCACACTTCCCATTACAGGGTTTGATGGAAGTCTCGATAAATTCATCGGTAGATGGCGTTCTGAAGCCAATCCTGAGGCTATTGAGCGTGGTGAGATGTTTAACACGGAAATCACCGCAGGTGATCCTGTTGCGGCACTTCAAAACAAAATCTCGTTGGAGCCAGGTGAATCGTCTGATTTTGCAATCTTGATGGGAGTTTCTCCGAAAGATGAACAATCTCCTGAATCCAAATATCTTTCTTTGGACTGGGATTCACTTAAAAATATTGAAGTCATTGATCCGAAACTTGAGGAAGTAAAAGCCTACTGGACTAATTACTTAAACCATTTTACAATCGAAACACCCGATGAAAAATTTAATGCTTCGATGAATGTATGGAATCAGTATCAGGCAGCGGTTACATTCGACATGGCGCGTAATTCAGGTTATTATCATGGTGGATTGCTTTTTGGTAATGGTATCCGTGACCAGTTTCAGGATATTTTGGGAATGGTTATTCCTGAGCCCGGCAGAGTTAGAGCCCGAATTACCAATGCTTTAAAATATCAGTTTAATGACGGATCAACTCTTCATAATTTTTTCAAGATAACCGAGTGGGGCGAGAAAACAAATCATTCTGATACTCCCCTTTGGATACCTTTTGGTGTTACGGAATATCTGACTGAAACCGGTGATTTTGGTCTGCTTGATGAGGTTGTTAAATTTTACGATCAGGATGACGCAACTGTTTATGAACACACCGCAAGAGCCATCGATTTTTGTATCTCTTCAGTTAGTGAAAGAGGTCTGCCAAAAATAATGAATGGCGACTGGAATGACACTCTTGATAAAGTTGGACCACGCGGTAAAGGTGAGACAATCTGGGGTGCGTTTTTCCTTGGATTTGTGATTAAAAAAACACTTCCGCTTCTTGGATTAAGAAACGATCAGGAGAGAATTAAAAAGTGGAGTGAAGCTTTTGTTCACATGGAAAGAGTTGTTAATGAAGTTGCATGGGATGGTGAGTGGTATATCCGTGCATTTAACGACTTCCTGGAGCCACTGGGAACCTCAAAAAGTGAACAAGGCAAGATATTCATTAATTCACAATCCTGGGCTGTAATCTCGGGTATGGCTCCTGCAGACAGAGCCCAAAAATGTGTCGATTCTGTTAAAAAACTTTTGCTGCGTCCTAACGGTATTCAAATCTGTTTCCCCTCTTATACAAAAGTTGAAGCTAATACAGGCTTGATAAGCAGATGTGTTCCCGGTAAAAAGGAAAACGGTGCCATATTTAATCATGCCTCTTCATGGTTTGTACTTGCTTCCATTGTAGCTGGTGATATTGATTCTGCAGTAAATATCTATAAAAGTATGTTACCGGCAAATTCTGCTGAAAGAAGTGATATTTATGAAGTGGAACCCTATGTCTTCGCTGAATATGTTACAAGTCCCGATCACCCGTCTGAAGGTCAGGCAAGCCATTCATGGTTAACAGGTACCGCAGTTTGGATGCTCAGAATTGGAATGGACAATATCGCGGGATTTAAACCCCAATTTACCGGAATGGAAATATCACCTGTACTCCCTTCTTACTGGGATTCTTTTAAAGCTTCACGAGTTTTTAGAGGATGCCGACTTGATCTGAATGTGCTTCGTCAAGTTTCAGGTGACAAAAAAGGACTCTATATTGGTGATGAAAAAGTTGAACAAAACTTTTTGTCTGAAGAGTTGATTAAAGCCAATAAAACTTTACAATTAAATTTCTTTATCTGATTAAAACAAAAAGAGGCTGTCCAATAATGTGCAGCCTCTTTTTTTCAATACTATTTTTAATCTATTCTCCCTTGGCTTTTTTCTCCGCAGCAACAGGATGAAAAAACATCACCACACCAAAAGCCACAGCAAACAGGAAGTAAATTATTGTTAAAACCCACATTCCAGGCAGGTGAGGTTTGACACTTGTCATTTTTGCAAGAGCAAAAAAACCTATCAGGAAATGTGAAAAATTCCCCATCGCCAGATGTCTTGCATAAATTCCACCCATGATTACTCCTCTGTTCATCCAGTTCATTATGGCAAACCCGAGAAAAAGCGCTGCCATTAATTGAATAAACAGATCGGCTGCCCCATCCGAGGTTACTTTTGTATGCAGCAGGAGTTCCTGTGAAAAAAAGGAGGAGAGGAAACCAAATAATCCAAGCACAACTGCTGTGATGGACAATAATATTTTAGTGTTAATCATTCTTTAATTTACCAACAATCCTTATCATTTTAACAAATTTTGAACTTCTTCAGCCGTTACATTCTTCTCTTGACTATCCAATTCAATCAGATAAAGATAACCCTTGGGGTTACCTAATGAATTGTAAATATCGAGCAGTTTTTCCTGATTACTAAAAATCAGGTAGCCTTTGTCATCCCACTTCTCAATACCACTTAAACATCCATGAGTTGGGACATTTGGATAAAACACTTCATTTTTATAATATCTTTGGTCAACGGTTGTTCCGTGCATCACGATGTCATATCTGCCTGCTTTTCCCGCATAATATGATTCATACACAGGAGAATAATTTCTCCAACTTTCCGGGAGAAGTAAACTGTACAAAACACTGTCAGTTAACTTTGTTGAGTTTTTATATCCGTTGTAAAATTGTTTATTCTCCCCTTCAAAAGGCATAAATAAACGAATTCTGGGTGTTGGTCCTATTAATTTTGCGGGTGAATTATATGCTCCCGTAATCGCAAAGATTCCCTGAGGTGAATTTCCATTGGTTACACAACCGGGTAAATTTGTGATAGAACGGGCAAAATAAGGAAGGGTGAGAACCTTACCTGAGGAATCTTTAAGAAAACTGCCATCCCGTTTCCGGAATACAATCTGCCCTGAATAATTTCTACTGTTTCTTACAAACATATACATTCGAAAAACGGAACTGTCTTTTTGGAAAGTTAACAAATCTTTTACAGGTGGAACAACTCTCTCCCGCCTTTTTCAGTTTTAGTGAAAGTAAAAGAGCAGTAACAATCGGATTATCCAGTTTGTTATTAAATTTTGTTTTCGTAAGGTTTTCGAAATACTCAACTCGCGAGCTCTCAAGGCTAAGTTGACTGATTGCCATTGCAAAAAGTTTTACATCAGAGGTTTTATGGGCAAACGAAGTAACTTTATCCTTAAACTCACCACGATAAAGTGAATGAATCGCTTGAAGAATTCTTCGTTGAAGATCGGGTTCAAAAGTGGATATTGTATCAAGTAGCTCATCAAGAAAATTTTTAAATTCTTCACTTCTCGTAAGGGTAAGTTCTGAAGCCCAAAGCCCGTCTGCCATTTTCTTTACATCACCACGGTTCTCTTTTTTGACCGATTCAACTATCTTCAGTTTTAATTCGGTGTAAAACTGTCTTTCCTTGCAAGACTTGCAAAGTCAAAAAAGGTACCTGCGCTTGCAGAGTCATCAATGTGATTGAAAATAAAATCAAAATTCGGGAAAAACTTCATAAATCTATTCTAATTCATTGATAAATATATAACTTTAATTAGGTGCTTAACTTTTTTCGTGAGAGTACACTGTAGTCATCCACTGCTCTTCTGATGGTGTTTTTTAATCTTCCCAATCCTTCAATCTGCAGTTCTATGTCATCACCTTCCTTCAGCCAAACAGGTGTAAATTCCTCACCTTTTTCTTTGGCATTTAGAGCGGCAGTTCCATTCAGTTCAAGATAACAACCTGTACCAACAGTTCCTGAACCGATGATATCGCCAGGATAGAGGTCAACTCCGTATGAAGCGCGTTCGATAATTTCAGCAAATGTCCAGTCCATCTGTTTAAGATTTCCTTCAGAGATCAATCTGCCATTATGATAAGCTCTCATATCAAGATCATATTTATCACCATACGGGGTGGATATCTTTCTGTTCTCCAGTTCATCGGGAGTAACCAAAACGGGACCAATTGCAGTTGCAAAATCTTTCCCTTTTGCAGGACCTAAATTCAACAACATCTCTTCCATCTGCAGCACCCTGGCTGAAAAATCATTCATTACCATATAACCGGCAATGTAATTGTCAGCTTCATACGATTTGATATTTCTGCCATGCCTTCCAATTACTATTGCAGCTTCCAGCTCAAAATCAAGCTTTTGCAGGTGATCAGTCTCAACAATAAGATCACCACCACCATAAATTGCATTGTGATTTGTAAAATAAAACACAGGGAATTGATCAAATTCGGGAATCATCGGCACTCCCCTGTTTCTGCGAGCAGTGGCAACATGTTGACGGAAAGCATATCCATCTCTGCATGAAGTTGGATATGGTACAGGAGGTCCAAGTTTAAGATCATCAAGATTCATCCCTGCAGTATTTCCGGCATGGAAATTATTAACAATTGATTCGCAAATGCTAAGCGATTCAGTCCACATTTCAAGAAGTTCTTTCATTGTGGCAGGAAGTCGTTTGCCTGTTGAGGCTGAACCCTCTTCAACATCAATGACTATATCGTTAACAAGTATTCCAACTCTAAATTTTGAGTCTTTATAATAACTTACAAATTTCAATTTGATTCTCTCCCGGGAAAATTCAGAATTATAAAAATCGTTTCTGATTTTCCACTTTATGGTAAAAATTATTTATACTGCTACTTTTATCGATTCAAAAACTTCCTTTATCACGGAAATTGCAAATTCCGTTTCATCCATGGTACCACTGTTAATTCTAACTCCATTTGGTACACCAAACGAACCGGTGTGTCGAAGGATGAGTCCTCTTTCAAGACACTCATTATTAAACTGAATTGCTGTGGATTCATCGGGCAGGATTAACATCAAAAAGTTACCGACTGATTTTGTATATCGCAAACCAATTTTGTCAAATTCCTGTCGGAACAAATTGAGCGATTTCTCATTAAGTTCGGCTGTCTCTTTGAGGAATTTTATATCATCGAGTGCAGCCATCGCTCCACTTGAGCAAGCATGTTGGGTTCAAACGGAAGTTTAACTTTGTAAAGAGCCTGAATAAGATTACTCTCACCAAATCCGACGCCAAGCCTCAATCCTGCGAGACCATAATCCTTGGAAAATGTTCTGAGAACCATCAGATTATCTTTTTCATACTTGAGACCGTCGGGATAATCTTCAAATTTTCTCGCATAAAGAGTATATGCTTCATCAAGAACAATCAGGATATGGTCCGGTACTTTACCAAGAAAATCTTCAAATTGGAATTTTGTGAACATCGTCCCAGTGGGATTATTTGGATTCGCAAGATAGATAATCTTTTGTTTTTCTCTGTGATGGCTGCAAAATTGCATTCAGATCGTAAGTATAATCATCCAAAATTGTTTTAACACATTTGATGTTATACTTGTCGGCGTTTACATACCATCCAATAAAAGTACCCTGTGAAGTAATAACCTCATCTCCGGGCTCGCAAACACCGTAAATTATGTACTGGAGAAGTGCATCCGACCCGCTTGCAGTGATTATTCTCTCTTGAGGTACCTCATAATATTGAGATAATTTTTTAACCAGTAGAAAACTCTTGGGATCGGTGTATCTGTTTAATTCTGTAAGATTGTTTTTCACTGCCTCAACTGCCATCGGTGATGGTCCCAAAGGATTCTCATTTGAAGCAAGTTTTACGATTTTAGTGAGTCCCTTTTCCCTTGCAAGTTCCTCAATCTGTTTACCTGCTTTGTAAGGGATAAGGTTTTCAATATGTTTTGGTAATTTAATCATGGTGTTTCTCCCTCCGGTCGGAATTAAACCTCCAACCAGGAGTTTTCGTAGCCTTCAATAAGGGTTTCTTTTACATTTTCCGTAAGTTTAAGTGGTGCATACGTATCGATCATAATCGCATACTCAAAGGTCTCTTTTGCACCGATTGATTCTTCAGTTTTTCCCGGTTGTGGTCCGTGTGGGATTCCCATCGGGTGAAGTGTCACCGAACCCTCACTTATACTTTTTCTGGACATAAAATCGCCATCCACATAGTAGATCACCTCATCACTGTCGATATTTGTATGGAAATAGGGAGCGGGAATTGCTTTTGGATCAAAATCGAATAATCTTGGGCAGAAGTTACAAACCACAAAGTTACTCGTCCAGAACAACAAATGCACCGGTGGAGGTAAATGTAACCTGCCAACTTTTGGAGCATAATCTTTGATATTAAAGGCATAAGGATATAGAAAACCATCCCACCCAACAACATCAAAAGGATGATGTGGTACATCATATTCAAAATGACGACCGTTAAGATTTACGATCATCTTAAATTCACCCTCGTCAAAACAAGGTTCTAATGATGATGGTGGTCTAAAATCGCGTTCATAATATGGAGCATCCTCATTCAATTGACCATATTCATTTCTGAAGTGGCGTGGTATCTCAAACGGGGTAAGTGATTCAATTATAAAGAGTTTAACATTCTCATATGAATCAAATTTTAGCTGATAAACGGTTCCTTTAGGGATAATCAGGTAATCCCACTGAGTAAAGGGTATAACTCCATATTCAGAATACATTTTCCCACTGCCGTGGTTGATGAAGATCAGTTCCGACATATTGGAATTTTTGTAAAAGAAATCAGCTTCTTCAGTAACATGAGCAGTTGATATGTTACAACCAGGATTCCTCATAAACGACTGCCGGGCAGTAAGGATATTTCCGGGAGTTACTTTCCTCCCTGTCACAAAGTGATAATACTGTATTGGAGCATCATCCCAATCCTTTGCGTCACATGGGAAAAGTTCAGTAATTTCCTTAACTTGAGGTGGAATATGGTAATGGTATTTGTTGGAATAAACACCGGAGAATCCGCGGGTGCTGAAGAGTTCCTCCCTGTAGAGAGAAACACCATCAGGTTTATAAAATGTTATGTGTCTGCGTGGTGGCAGCTCTCCAAGTTTATGGTAGAAAGGCATATTGATCTCGTGGATTAAATGTTAAAGATTTCCTCTTGCAGCCTGATCCCGTTCGATGGCTTCAAAAAGTGCCTGGAAATTACCTTTGCCAAATCCCTGACTTCCACCTTTTCTTTGAATAACTTCAAAGAAGAAAGTGGGTCTGTCACCAACCGGTTTTGTGAATATCTGTAGGAGATAACCGTCACTTTCAGGATCAAGCAGAATACCATGCTCCTTGAGTTCCTCAATATCCTCTTCAACTTCTAGGTCTCTCTGTTTTAGAGATTCATAATATGTTGCCGGAGGAGTACTCAGAAATTCGATTCCATTTTTCCTCATCGCACCAATGGTTTCAATTATATTGTCTGATCTTATGGCGATGTGTTGAATACCGGTTCCACAAAACTCCTCAATATACTCTTCAATTTGCGATTTTCTTTTCCCTTTATAGGGTTCGTTAACAGGGTTTCGAATAATGGTATCTTCAGAACGGACTACTTTTGAGAGAAGTGCGGAATACTCAGTTCCAATGTCCCCGGGCCCAAAATCAACAAATGTTTCAAAATTTAGAGCTGCATTCATATAGTCAACCCAAAAGTTCATTTCGTTTTCGCGGACATTACCCACAATATGGTCAACTATTTTTAAGCCGGTTTCGTGAGTTTCAACCTCGTAATTGTGAATTGGTTCGCCAAATCCTGGTTGAAAGATACCATGATACTCATCTGCATTTACAAAAGATATCTCAGCATCATCATAAAGTTTAATGGCAGCTTCAAGATAGATGCCGTTGGCATCTTTTAATTCACGCGGCTTGATTGTGGGAATGGCACCGTCTTGAATAGCATGGTTGTATGCATATTCAACATCATTTACATTCAAAGTCCATCTTTTAACTCCATCTCCATGTCTCTGGATGAAGTTATAAATTTCATAGTTATCGGGTTTTACAGGTGATGTAACCAGAATTTTAAGATCGTTTTTTGCAGAAGGTAGGATACTTTGTTTCTGATTCCTGTTTCAGGTCCGGCATATGCTGTTATCTTCATACCGGTTGCTTTTGAGAACCAATATGCCCATGCTTTTGCGCTTCCGACAAAAAACTCCACATAATCATAACCTCTGATACCCAGTTTATTCGCCATTTGATCTCCCGTAGTTAATGGTTATTAATCCGTGTACAAAATAAATATTTAATCTTCAAAGATAAAGAAATATAAAAGGTTGGGAAACTCAATAATTAGTCTCCACTGCCTCCCAATTAAGATTTATTATTTATATTAATCGTCAGAATCGTGTTTATGCTGTGTTTTCAAAGCTTTTCTAAGAAAATACCCAGTGTAAAAAATAATAACTGACCAGGATAATATTAATGTAATAAGGGCTGAAGTATCCATATTAAACTTTCTTCTCTTTTAGATTAACTTTCCAGGCTATCGCAACAAGCACCCCAAGAATCACATATACTGAAACCAGGAGTAAACGGGTAAGGTTTGTAACCAGAATTTTATCACCATCGGTGACACCAATATGGAACAGTGTTCCCAGTACACTGCCGGCATCGAGATTCCAACCCTGACCATTAAACAGGCCTTCAAAAGCAAGTGCCCAGTTTCCACCTTCGGGTTGAATCATCGAACCCACAAATACTATCATTATGAATGAAGGAGTAATATATTTCAGAACATATTTAAAGATTATGGGAATCTTGATATCGGCTCCCCTGTTAATTTCTTCCCAGGCATTATCTATCCCAAAAATCCACAAAAAGATAATTGACTCCGCGAGTGCAAAAACCACAAGTGAAAATGTCCCAGCCCAGAAGTCATACTCATCAAATGCCCCATGATCATAGAGCAAAATTGTTGGAAGTGCCAAAATAAGAACTGCAATTCCAAAAGCCATTGTTGATTTAAATCGGGTAAATTTAAATGAGTCTTGCAAAAATGCCATCACGGGCTGCCCCATCGCTATGGAGCTGGTGATTCCGGCAAAGAAAAGCAATCCAAACCAGGTAAATCCACCTACTGCTGAAAGTAGCGGACCCCAATTTTCAAACAACATTGGCAGGGTCATAAACGACATGCCAAAACCACTAAAAGTGCTGAGTGATGCCAATCCAAGATATGCCACAGCAATCGGAATAACAACTGATCCACCAAGAATCACCTCAACAAATTCGTTCATGAAACCGGCAGATGCGGCATTTAGAGCGATGTCATCGTTTTTCCTGAGATATGCCGCATAACAATGAATCGACCCCATACCAACTGATAATGTGAAAAAGACCTGCCCTGCTGCTGCCAACCAAACCTTGGGATTTGCAAGAGAATCAAATTGTGGAGTCCAAAGGAAGTTAAGACCGGCTATTGCGTTCTCAACTGTGCCATACTCGCCTCTATCCAATGTTAAAGCTCTTACAGCGAGGAATATTCCAAAGAGAATTAACAATGGCATCAATATTTTGCTCGCTTTTTCGATACCCCCGCTAATACCTCTGGATAGTATCCATAAGTTTAATCCGAGTGTGATAGCAAAAAATATCAGAGCTGTATAAGGTATGTTAAAAAATCCTTCACCCGAGCCTAAATAGTCCTTGAAGAACTGGACTACTTCACCCTGAGACATTCCGTTAAATACATCCGTAAGTGAAAAAAATGTATATGCCAGGGTCCATGATTCTATATAACAGTAATATGCCGCGACAACAAGGTTTGTGAAAATTCCAAAAATACCAAAGTACTTAAGAAGGCTTGACCTTCCAAGCACATCAAGCATGCCAGGTGTTGAATGATAACCTCTTTGACCGCCATGCCTGCCAATTGCCCATTCAACCCAAAGAAGAGGGATTCCCATAACTACCAAGGAAACCAGGTAAGGGATAATAAATGCTCCACCACCATTCTGAATTGCTTGTGCTGGAAACCGTAAAAAGTTTCCCAGACCCACTGCATTTCCGGCGACTGCCAAAATTAGTCCGAGCCTTGATGCCCATCTTTCATTGGTACCACTCATCTATATTCTTACTCCTGTTTAGTTGCGATTAATTCGTTTTCACTATTGGCAATTATTACTGCTCCGACAGCATCACCAGTGACATTGGTTATTGTTCTACACATGTCCAAAATACGATCTATTCCGAGTATTAAAGCAATTCCCTGTTCAGGTACTCCAACTGATTTTAAGATTATTATCAACATGATGATTCCCACTCCGGGAACGGGAGCCGTCCCGATAGATGCTAAAACAGCCATAAAAACAACTGTGATCTGTTGAGCCAGAGAGGTCCATTCCATAAACTTGAGCGATAAAAACGGTTGCCACTCCCTGATATAAAGCGGTTCCATCCATATTGATTGTTGCACCCAATGGAAGGACAAAACTTGTTATCGATTTTGAAACACCAAGATTTTCATGACAACACTCCATATTTACAGGGAGCGTGGCAGCTGATGAACTTGTACTAAATCCAACAAGTTGTACAGGTCTGATCCCTTTAAAAAACTTCACTACACTAAATTTTGAGAATAATTTTAAGGCAAGAGAATATGTTCCTACAGTATGGATTAAAAGTCCAAGAAGAACGGTAACCGCATACCATAAGAGAGTCTCCAGAATATTAAAACCAAACTCCGCCACGGTCGCAGCAATTAGTGCAAAAACTCCGATCGGAGCAAATTTCATAATAACATCGATCATCTTGATCATTATGTCACTTAAAGCATCAAAAAAATTCAACATTATCTTTGATTTTTCTTTGTCGGCAAAGGTAAGAACCATACCAAAAAAGACTGCGAAAAATACGATCTGCAACATTTCCCCTTGTGATAATGCGGCAAATGGATTCCGCGGAATCATTTCAACAACCATGTTGATAGGATCAAATTCCACATCTGAACCTATTTTTTCCTGTGTATCCCCTGCGTAAGTCTGAAGAAGGTTGTTTTTTGTCCCCTCATTCATCCTCTCTCCCGGTTGAATAATATTCGCCAGAGCCAATCCAATTACCACAGCGAATGCAGTTGTTGCGAGATAATAACTTAGAGTTTTTGTCCCTATTCTTGCAAATTTTCTGATATCACCAAGACTTGCAGCTCCGGCGATAAGACTTGCCAGAACGAGGGGTACTGCAACAAGATTCAATAATCGAATGAAAATGTCTCCAAGCCACTTGATCCATGTGGCGGGAGTTTTTTCATTCCGGATTGATTTTACCTGATTAAATACTGTTTCCTCTGATTTTATTGCCCTATCAACTTGTCCCAAACGATAAATCATTGTGATTTCAGCGCCGGATTTTTTTAAGGTTTTAAAACTTGAGATAAGTTTAGGTTTTTCGGAAGGACCAAATCGAAGTGTATCATTTACCAGGGGTGGAATCCCTTTTTTGATCAGAAGCACTTGTGACCAGTCAGAAACTGTAGTTTCGCTCTTAACCTTGGCTTCAACATGAGAGACAACCACGGATGTTTCGTTAACATTAAAAAATGCTCCAAAGAGGGCACCAAACAAGAGAGCAATTAATATTTGAGTATGTAGAGCAGGTAGCTTTATTTTCATTTAATGTTAGATTTATTGAGGAATTTTGTTGAGCGTTCTTTAAAAAACAAAAATAATCAGTATTATTGAAACTTAAAACGATTAATTTTAAAAAATTACCAGTTTTGACTCTTTTAATCAATATTATCCAAAATCCAGTAAATCCAAATGACAAAAAGCAGTAAAAGTGAGTTAATTAGAAGCTTGACTCTTACCGGCGCCACAATGATTGTTGCCGGTTCAATGATTGGTTCAGGCATTTTCCGAAAACCCGCAACCATGGCAGGGCAACTTCTTTCCCCTGAACTCCTTCTGATAGTCTGGATAGCAGCAGGGCTTATCACTCTTGTTGGGGCACTTATCAACGCTGAAATTGCGGGTATGATCGATTCCACAGGAGGTCAATACATCTACTTCAGAGAGATGTATGGTGATTTTACCGCATATATGTATGGTTGGTCAATACTCTCAGTTATTCAGACCGGAAGTCAGGCTGCAATAGCCTATGTTTTTGCCGAATATCTCAATTCCTATTTATTGATTGGAGGGCTGCCTGAATCTTTTGCAGGCTATGAGATATACATGCCCTTTGTGGGAATGATAAAACCGTTCGCTGAATTTGGTACAAAATCGATTGCCATAATCGTTACTCTCTTTCTAACAGGAGTAAATTATGTCGGTGTTTTTTTCGGAGGGATAGTTCAAACCATCGTAACATTTGTGAAAATTGCTTCGATTATCGGGCTGTCAATTTTAATATTTCTTCTTGGTGATGGATCGGTTGCCAACTTTTCTACCGGTTTTTCGCTACCGCATGAAAGTACTTCAAACCTGATTTCGGTATTTGGACTTGCTCTTGCAGGAGCCTTTTGGGCCTACGACGGATGGAACAATGTAACTTTTGTTAGTGGCGAAATTAAAAATCCTCAACGAAATGTCCCACTTGCCCTCATTTACGGTACTTTGATAGTCATCGCAGTTTATGTTTTTATCAATATGGCATTTTTATATGTTCTTCCGATTGATGAAATGAAAAACTCTGATCTTGTAGCGCGTACCGCTGCAGAGAAAATATTTGGATTGGCAGGTGGAACAGTTATATCAATTGCGGTTATCATCTCAGCTTTTGGGGCTTTAAATGGAAGTATCCTTTCCACAGCAAGGGTTCAATTTGCCATGGCTCGAAAGGGATGTTTTTGAAAGTCTGGGAAGGGTTCACCCCAAATTTGCGACTCCCCATGTCTCTCTTCTTGTTCAGGGAATCTGGTCGGCGGTACTCGTTTTAAGTGGATCATTTGACACAATTAGTGATTATGTAATTTTTGCAGCCTGGTTGTTTTATATGTTGGGAGCTTTTGGAATATTTATCCTCCGGAAGAAGATGCCAGATGCACCAAGGAAATTTAAAATGTGGGGTTATCCCTATACACCTGCAATTTTTGTAGTTTTTTCATTTTTATTTTTAGTTAATACCATAGTTTCTGACACCGAAAATGCGATGATGGGGCTGATGCTTATTTTAAGCGGTCTCCCTTTCTATTTTTATATAAGATACAGAAATAAAAAACAGGAAGGTACTGTTAAGGACAATGAAGAAAATATTTCTAATTGATGCAATGGCAATCGCCTACAAGGCGTATTTTGCACTGATATCAAGACCCTTAAAAACAAAAACAGGTGAACCAACTTCAGCAGTTTTTGGATTTATTAATCAGATGTTCAGATTCCTGGAAGAGATTAAACCTCATTCAGTGATAGTAGCATTTGATTCGAAGGAAAAAACCTTAAGGGCCGAAAAATTTGAACAGTATAAAGCAAATCGTGCCGAAATGCCGGAAGAACTTATTCCCCAAATCCAAAGAATCAAGGATATTCTTGAAGCGATGGCTATTCCCACTTTTGCCATTCCAAAAATTGAAGCAGATGATATCATAGGAACCCTGTCTCGAATCGCTGAAGAAGATGACTATTTTGTTTATATGGTGTCACCCGACAAAGACTATTTCCAATTAGTTACACACAAATCATTTTTGGTAAGACCCGGAATGAAGGGGGAAGATTTTGAATTATATGGTTTTGATGCATCCGTGGAAAAATTGGGATTTGAACCTGAAAAAATGATCGATTATCTTGCACTGATTGGTGACGCAAGCGACAATATCCCCGGTGTTGCAGGTGTTGGAGAAAAAAGTGCAGTCCCACTGATTCAACAGTATGGAAATCTTGAAAATTTGTATCAAAATTTGGATCAGATTTCATCCGCTTCGGTAAAAAATAAACTCGAAGTGAATCGTGATAACGCTTTTTTATCAAAGGAACTTGCAACTATTGATAAATTTATTGAACTCGATTTTGACCCTGATAAAGCAGTCATTGGCGATGTCGATTTTGCCAGACTCGATAAACTTTAAAGAACTTGAATTGCGCATGATGTGGGTTAAAGCCTGTAAATATTTTAACTATAATCCCGAATCGGATGTCAAGTCTGATGCTGTAGCAGATACTGATTTGTCCCCAGAAGAGAATACACCAAAAGAATATGATCCAAAAAAAGTAAACTATAAATTGATTACAGAAATCCCGGATGCAGAAAATCTGGCAGCTTTGTTGGGAAAAGCGGATGAATTTGTGTTTGACACTGAAACGGATTCTCTGAATATTTTCAGAGCAAAAATTGCCGGGGTAGCATTTGCCGTCCGTGAAGGTGAGGCGTGGTTTGTAGCAATTCAACCTGAACACCAGATTGAGGATATGTTTTCAAGTCCCAAGTCTGACAGACTCCCCTCTCCGAATTTAAGCTAATTTTTTCGCCTGTTTTTGCAAATCCCGATATTAAAAAAATCTGCCAGAATGGTAAATATGATATCGCGATACTTAGAACAGCAGGAATTCCCCTTCGTGGGTTTTATTTTGATACCATGGTGGCATCGTATGTGCTTGATCCTGATAAAAAACATGGTATGGATGACCTGGCAGCAACTGTTCTCAATTATTCTACAATTCATCTTTCAACCCTCATTGGGGAAAAGAAAGATGCTTCCAAAATCTTTGATGTTGATAAAAATGCACTTGCAATTTATAGCTGCGAGGATGCGGATATAACTTTCAGACTTTATCAAAAACTAAAAACACAAATCGAAGAAGAAGGTCTTCATCGCCTAGCATATGAAATCGAATTCCCACTGGTTGAAGTGCTCGAGGATATCGAACGGAATGGAATAAAAATCGACAGCAATATGTTAAAACAACTCTCAACCGACCTTGAGTTGATGATGATGGAAACTGCAAGAAGTATTTATGCCATTGCCGGGGAAGAGTTTAATATCAATTCCCCTGTTCAAATGCAGAGGATACTTTATGACAAATTAAAATTGTCAACAGGAAAAGAGACAAAGACAGGTTACTCAACTGATGCACAAACACTTGAATCACTAAGGGGTCAACATGAAATTATCGACATGATCCTTTCATTTCGACAACTTTCAAAACTAAAATCGACCTATGCAGATTCACTCCCAACTCTGGTTGAACCCGTAACAGGCAAAGTTCATACATCATTTAATCAAACCGTAGCATCAACTGGAAGATTATCTTCAAATGATCCAAATCTTCAAAATATTCCGATTAAAACCGAGATGGGAAAAGAAATCCGAAAAGCCTTTGTGGCTTCATCTCCGGATAATGTTATTCTTAGTCTCGATTATTCTCAAATAGAATTGAGAATTATGGCATCGATTTGTGGCGATGAGTACCTTACAAATGCGTTTATAGAAGGAGAAGATATCCACCGTAAAACGGCTGCACTAGTTTTTATGGTAGATCCAGCCGATGTAACTGCGGACATGCGCAGGAAAGCCAAAGAAGTCAATTTTGGCATCTTATATGGAATTGGTGCCTTTGGATTAAAAATTCGTCTGGGCATAGCTCAAAATCACGCTAAAGAGATTATCGATACATACTTCAACACTTTCAAAAGAGTTAAGGAGTTTATGGATAGTTCCATCGAGAATGCAAGAACAAAAGGTTATGCAGAAACCCTTACTGGTCGCAGAAGATACCTGACGAATATCAACAGTAAAAATTTTGCTGTTAAGCAGTTTGAAGAGAGGGTTGCAATAAATATGCCCATTCAAGGGTCCGCCAGAATTATCTCACGGGCGGCGGTTTTACCACTTAAAACTGCCCCCTCGATAGTTGCCGGCAACCCTGTTGTTGTCCAATCTCCTGCAAGAAAAAGATTTGGATTTGCTGTTTTGCACTCTGATCTATTTTCGAGATTTTCTCCTCCACACAAAAGTAGCCCGCTTCTCTTTTACCATCTTGTAGTCAACAATATTTTTTGAATCAATATCCAGGTATTTCTTGAGCTCAGAAAGAATAATCTTAAAGATATCCTCTTCCGACATTTTATCCCATTTTGAAGAGGAACTTGTGACCGTGGTGATGTAATCACCGTGATTAAAAACCCATTGGACAGGTGAACCCGTTACAGCCAGAAAATTATCCATGATTGGATTTTCTTTAGAAAGAGGTGAAATGTTGTTATTGAGGAGTAGTCCAGTTCCGTATTTGCTATCGCGGGAAGGTGTTGTTCGATACCGGTTATTTTTTTTAGTGCGTGATGCGGGACTGCAAGAATTACATCAGAAAACCTTCCCAGAGATTGATCGCGCGAAAAAAGTTCGAATGAGGATGATTCAGATGATTTAATCAAATTAACGGGAGTTGAAAATTTAATATCCCCCCCCTTTGATCGAATAAACTTGATGGATGGTTCAACAAAAAGTGATGAGAGATTCACTCCCGGAACAACTATTTTGGAGTTTTCCTTTCCACCCAAAAATACAATTTTTAATATTTTGGCAAATATTGAAGCTGATGCTTTATCCGGAGAAGTATTCAATGTACCTACACACAAAATTTCCCAAAGTCCTGTAAAAAGTGGACCTGTTTGACCACTCTTTTCAAGCCAGTCTTTGACGGTGATATCGCGGAGGGTCTCAACATCAAGTGATTTTAATCCGTAAACAAACTTTAAGGCACTTATTTTTTGACCAAAAGTTAAAAAATCAAAACCCATTAAAGCCTGAAACAGATTAAGCGGATATGGGAGGAACCCCGACTTAAGGATGTATGATTTTTGATCAGGACCCACAACTTTAACTTCCATTTTGTCCTGTACGATAATTTTATCCAGGGCAGAAATTTCTTTTAACAGAGACAAAGTTTCATGATAACAACCCATCATTATATGTTGACCGTTATCAAGCTGGTATTCTTTTTGTGAATTGTTGAGGGGTGATGTTAAATTGAATGGGAACGCGCTGGCTCTACCGCCTGCTTTTTGGCTACTTTCGAATAAGTGGACTTTAAGACCTTTGTTTGCAAGAGTAACTGCCGCAGAGAGTCCTGCGAGTCCCGCACCAATAATTGCAACATCAGGCATCAATATACCAGACTATACTTTGCCCATACTCCGAGTGAAATTCCAACTTTTTCAACTTTGGAAATATTTACATCGCGGTTGTAGATGTCATATTTCTCTTTTATTATATTCTTGAGGATTCTAAAATAGATGTGTTGCATAGCTCTGGCAGCAAACATATTACCTTTGTCTTCAAGGTCCAATGAGCGGGTAGCTTTATTAAAATAATCAACAGCTCTGGCTACCTGAAATTCCATCAACTTGATAAAATTTTCATTATAAACTGAATTCATCAATTCATCCTCAGTATATCCAAATCTTTGTAAATCTTCAAGGGGCAGATAAATTCTGTCTTTCTCAGCATCCTTCTTAATATCTCTAAGAATGTTGGTCAACTGAAGGGCAATTCCTAAATTTTCTGCAAATTCGACAGTACTTCTGTGTTTGTAACCAAAGATTTCGATACACATCAGTCCAACCGTTGAAGCAACACGATAACAGTAAAGCCTGAGTTGCTCAAATGTGTCATACCTTCTAATACTAAGATCCATTTCCATCCCTTTTATCAGGTCAAAAAATGGTTCTACAGGGATATCAAACTGTTTTATTGTCATCCCAAGTCTGTTCAACAATGAATATGCAGATTTACCTTCAAAAGCATTTTCAAATTCAAGCCGCCACATAGAGAGTGAATTCCCCTTCTCCTCGAGTGTTCCTGTTTCTTCATCAACGATATCGTCGGTTTCCCGGCAAAAGGCATAAACCGTGGTCATTGCATCCCTTTTTGGGGGAGGCAATAAGTTAAAAGCATAGTAGAAACTACTATTGCTCTTTTTTGATATCTCTTTGGCTTGTTGTAAAGACATTTGATAATGATTTAGTTAAAATAATAAAATAATCTTTTTTGCTCAGAACAGGTCGTCGAATATGACACGTATAACCTGACTCAGCTATTTTTTGAGCGATTTTTAATCCGCC
Organism: Ignavibacteriales bacterium; assembly: GCA_016714125.1. Classification (GTDB taxonomy): domain Bacteria; phylum Bacteroidota; class Ignavibacteria; order Ignavibacteriales; family Ignavibacteriaceae; genus UTCHB3. Next base: position 115,346 of record JADJNX010000003.1, read on the forward strand.
TTGAATTGTCGCAGAAATTTGAAGTTTTAACCTCAAATTTAGTTCACCGGGTAATGATGCGCCTTCATTCATAATCTGAACCGCTCTGTCAACTTGTGACTTGATCAGTTCTCTCATCCCCTCAACATCAGGCTGTTCCATCACTTGATCGGAAGTTAATCCCGAAGATAAAATTTCTCTAATCGGAATATATAATCTATTTCGTTTAAAGTCAATTGAAATATCCTGGTAAAAGTTAATTAATTGTAAAGAAGTACAAATTTTATCAGATAATTTGTATAAATCTTCATTCCGGTAACCATAAAGTTGAAGAATGAGCCTTCCAACGGGATTGGCAGATCTTGAACAATAATCGAGAATCTCACCAAACTCATCATATCTGGTGACAGAAATATCCTGTCTGAAGGCTGAAATCAGATCTCTAAATAGTTGAGGTTCAAGTTTTCTGGAAATAATTGTAGAATGGAGAGCTGCATCAATCTCAGATTTGTAATCACCTAAAAGTGCTTTGTTAAAACGATCCAAAAACAAATCCAGGTCTTCTATTCTCTTGGCAGGTGGCGATTCCCCCTCATCAGCAATGTCATCGGCAGTTCGTGCAAACCAATATATCACAGCAATCTCTTTTTGCAGTTCCTTTGGAACAAACAAGGAGATTACAGGAAAATTTTCGTAGTGTGATCGTGCTAATTTGAGAGCGGCTTTATATCCGGTCTCTATTCTGCTGTCATCCAAATTGAAATGCCGTTAAAATAAAACGGTTCCCAATACTCGGAAACGAGAATCATGGGAACCGTTACAATTGGTATAAAAAATGTTAAAACTCTCAGTCCGGGTTTTGTAGTCTGCCCTTACTCAAGTTCAGCGTCTTGAACAAACTCCTCCACCTCGCTCTTGAGATGAGTCTGAATAACTTTTAACATGTCTTTAATTATAAAAAGATGATCTTCCGTTAGTCCATCTTTAAAATGTACATCAATGTTATGTCCTGCAACATGAATGCAAAATCTGTTTTTCCCGGCAAGGATACTCTCCAAAAGTTCTTTTTCATAAAGAAGTTTTAAGAGATATTCAGCATTTTCTTTAACATTATGTGCATGCTTGAATGCTTTTTTAATTCTTTCAGCATCTATCGGCGCATTTTGAAACTTTGCAAGTTTCTCAGCAGCGTTGTTAAAATCAAACATCTGATGAGTCAAATGTTGGTTCTTTAATTGCCCGGATTCCATCTCGGATCCTCCTGATTTTTGGTCTATTCAGTACTCTTTTGAGTCGGTTTAAGTTTTTCAGAAATTCGTAAAATAGTTCAAAATCCCTTTGGAGAATTTTTTATACTACTGTTTATAACCTAACAACAGTTTCTGAGATAATCAAGCGTTGTTAGAAAAAAAACAAAAAAAGCTGAAGGAGTCCTCAGCTTTACCTTGTTTTTTAGTGCCCGAGACAGGAATCGAACCTGCATGCCGGAACCGGCACTAGAACCTGAATCTAGCGCGTCTACCAATTTCGCCACCCGGGCTTTCTAAAATCTCGATTACAAATTTACACAAAAATTTCCATTTTTTAACACATTTACCATTCACTGCCGGAAGTATCAGTCTTTTTCTTCCCATCGCCGCCAACATGTGTTCTTTCACAAATCGGGATCGAAGCAGCTTCACTTGCAAGAACATAATCTTTAACAACAGGACATCCAGATCCCGCTCTTGCCAGATATCCAACCCCTCCACCGGCACAAAAATCAAATTTGATCAGGTTAGGAGCTGTTACCGGAAACTCCTCTTTTGGGTAATTGTTTTTTGCATAAACCTGAGCCATAAAGTCACCCCAAATAGGTAATGCTGCAGTTCCACCATACCCTCCCGGATATTTTATTCGTGCATCATCAAAACCGATCCAAACAATTGCAACAAATCGGGGTGTAAAACCAGCGAACCATGCATCAGTAAAGTTTTGTGTAGTACCTGTCTTTCCGGCTGCAGGCAGTGTAAATCTAGACCTGAGTGAGGCTCCTGTACCGGATGTTACTACGTCCTCAAGCATGCTAATCATCATCACAGCAGATTCTTCCGAGATTGCTCTCCATTTGGAAGGATTAAATGGAGCAAGTTCTGCGTTATCACGATCAACTATCTTCTTAAACCAATTGGGTGCAATATACATACCCTTGTTAGGGAAAACGGAATAAGCCCCGGCAAGCTCTAATGGTACAACTTCTGAAGATCCCAGAGCTATTGTTGCATCATCCGCAACAGGAGTTCTTAACCCCATTTTTGATGCAATATCTCTAATCTGAGTCACTGAAACAACCCCGTCAGTTATCATTCTCACTGCGACAATGTTAACAGAACCTGTTATGGCTCTTCTGATTGAGATAATTCCACCCGAACTTCCGTCTGAATTTTTAGGAGAATACCCCCCCTTTAATGGTTCATTTGAAACCTTAAATTGAGGATACACATGTTCCTTTTCAATGGCAGCAGCATACATAATCGGTTTATAGGATGAACCGGGTTGTCGTCTGATTTGAGTGACATGATTTAACCCAAATCCTCTAAGTGTATCTGTTCCACCAACCATCGATAAAATATGTCCCGTACCAACTTCCAAAACGATGAAAGCTGCTTGAACCCGGGAAGCCTGGTGTTTCACAGAATCAACAAACTTTTTGTCATTTTTAAGTTTACGATAATATTCCTGTTTCTCCTCTTTGGAGACCAGTATCTGATACTCTTCATCACCTTTGATAGCTTTATCCAGAATATCATCAAGTAATTTTTGTCTTCCTGCCCAACTCCAATAGCCATCAAAGCCCTTTTGCAACCTGCTTACATTCGCTTTTACTACTTTGTTTGCAATGTATTGCATCTCCAGATCAAGAGTAGTATAGATGTTTAAACCATCGGTCAAAACGTCTATCCCGGTTGCTTGTTCAGCCTGAATCAACTCATTTTTAAGATACTCAAGAAAATATGGTGCTTTTGTGAGGAGAGATTCTTTCTTCTCCCGTTTTAACTCAATATTAGTAGCTGAATATTTTTGGTACTCTGCCTCGGTTAAAAAGCCATCATCCAACATATTGCGCAGAACGAGATTTCGTCTTTCGATTGACCTCTCCGGATAACGGATTGGATCAAAATATGTAGGGGATTTTAACATCGCTACGAGGAGTGCCGATTTTTCCGGTGTCAATTCTTTTGTTGATATTCCAAAAAAGTTCTTCGCGGCACTTTCAATCCCGTAAGAACGCCTTCCAAAATAATTAAAGTTTAGATACATTGTGAGTATCTCAGTTTTGGAAAACGATTTTTCAATCTGAACGGCAGTAATCCACTCCCTTACCTTCCTTAAGGCAAGATCAAATGAATTTTCATCAGTGTCTTTGAATTTATAAAGATTTCGAGCAAGTTGTTGGGTAAGTGTACTCGCACCCTGAGGTTTACCGAGAAAAATTGTTTTAACCGCAGATTTGAATATACGATCAACATCAACTCCCCAATGGTTAAAAAACTTCTTGTCTTCGGTACTGACTAACGCTTCGATTAAATTTTTTGGCAGATCATTATATTGAACTTCAACTCTGTTTTCAATATAAAAATGTCCCAGTAACTCCCCTCTTTTATCAAAAACTTTGCTGGCGAGATAAAATTTTGGATTTTCAAGCTCATCAATCGCCGGTAATCCATCTTTTACTTTAATCCACATCAACCCAAAGAGAAATAAAAACAGGAGCAATACACCTCCCGCTATAAAGAGGTATTTCTGTTTTTTTTCAATTCGTGTAGTTCTAGTCTTTTTTTCTACCATCAATTTAAGTCCAAAATCTCGAAATCATCATTATTTAACACACCATAACAGGGCTGCTGGAACCAGGAACCAAGATTTATATAGTGTCCATTTTTATATTTTTCAAATTTTCTATTATGTGAATGCCCAAATATAACAAAATCGTACCCCTCATCTATTTTTTCGTTTGCAATTGCAACCAGACCATCCACTTTACCGTAGTCTTTTCTGTCGGTGTAATGTCTGCTTCCCTTGCTGGTACTTCTGGCGAGCCAGAGGCCAAAATCGGGATGTAACAATCCATAAAAGAACTGAACAACTTTATTCCTGAGCACAGCTTTTAATACTTTGTAACCGTGATCATTTTCAACATAACCATCACCATGTGCAGCAAATACCCGTTTAGCACCAGTCTCCATTACCAGTGAATCCTCGATCAGGTTAATACCCAACTCTGATTCAAAAAAATCGCGATGGAAAAAGTCATGGTTACCAATCAGATAGTGAACTTTTACACCCCGCCTGTTCAGGTCATAAAGTGCTGTGTGGGTTCGGAAAAAACCTTTTTGATATACCTGACGAAACTCAAACCAATAGTCAAATAAATCGCCAACAATCACAAGACAAGCTCCCTCTTCAATAGTTGAAAGAAATTTACATAACAAATCCTCTCTTCTGGTATCCTCGACTTTTGGACCAATTCCCAGGTGCAGATCGGAGATAAAATATACAGCTTTGTAGTTCCTGGTATCAGAATCTGTAATTTTGATCATTCAACAACTTTCAGAAGTGTTTGGTGGTTGGGATCGATGGTAAATCTTTCCGGCTTAAATGGTAAATTCAGTTTAATCAGATTATTCCTTTTATCAATTCGAAACGAATGGATTTGTGTGTCTTCGGGGTTGGAAAAACCTATATCAAGTTTAAAGTTGTATTCTCTTTCCTCTTCCTGAACTTGGGAAACAGGCAAAAGCACTTCGTAAACATCGCCCTTTTTAACTGATTTCATTTCTCCGGGTTTTAATTCAATTATCCCCTCGCCCTCATATATCCATTGTTCAAAAAACTGTTTCAGATCTTTACCTGCAAATTTTGTTGCCACTTCCTGAAGATCAGAAGTTGAGGCAATTCCATAACGATGGATTTTATAATATTCTGTAATCATTGCAAAGAATTTTTCATCACCAAGTTCATGACGAAGCATCCTTAAAACCCATGCACCTTTAATATAAACTGCAAGAGTAAACAAATCCTCTGAGCCATAAACCTTACCACTTAACAAATGTGGATTCTTCTCAAGAGCAAGCCTTGGCGAAAGGATATCTTTTTCTGTTCTTCTTCCCGATTCCTCAAGATATAACCATTCGGCAAAAGTAGCAAAGCCTTCGTTTAACCAGATATCCTTCCATGTTTTGGGAGTAACCGAGTTTCCAAACCATTGGTGTGCAAGTTCATGAACAAATATATTGACATTTTGAGGATAATTATCAATAAATCCCGTTCCAAATCCTGAAATGGTTTGATATTCCATTGCCCCTGCATGCCACAAAAATGCTGCCACTCCATATTTCTCACCCGAAAATGGATACTTCCCAAAATACTTTTCCATTATCGACAAAAACTCTTTATGATCCGCCAAAATTATCCTGAACTTCTCTTGATGCCACTTAAATCCATAAATGGACAATTCAAGTTGATCTCCATCTTCACCTCTATATGAGTCAAACAAACTTGTATAAGGGGCAGAGTAAAATGAAATCAGATAAGTTGCAATCGGATAACGACTGCTCCATGAAAATACTTTTTTACCCGATGACCTGTCTATATAACTCGAATCGAGTGTGCCAATTGAAACTGAAGTAAATTCTGGATCATTGGCAATCTTTATTTTTATTCCGGCTTTGTCAGACGGAGTATCTCGACATAACAACCAATTTCTAACATTTTCAGGTTCATTAAGAGTATAAATTACCTGATTACCGTTGATCTTCCCAAAAAAGAAGTTTTTATTTTTTCCCGGCTCCCCGGAGTATTCGGACCTAATTGTAATAGTGTCAGGCTTAACGTTTTTGTGGGAGATACGGACATTATCTCCGGCTCTAATGATCTCAACCTGTTTTCCATCAACTGAAATAAATTCTATTTTCATATTCGCGGAGAGATTTAAAGTCACTTCCGCACCCGGTTTGTAACGGGCAACTGTTATATCCACTCTCGACTTTATCTTTTTCTCTTTGGGTTCCAGAGTAAGATCAACAATATAATTTAATACATTGTATTCCAGGGTGTCTTGAAAAATGGTTTTAGTGTAGTGAAGGTTGTAACCGGCTGCATTTTCAATTTCAGAGTTAATATCCGCAACTTTACCTGCAAGACTGTTCCATCCGAACAAAATTCCTGTACAAAGTGATAACAAGTATATAGTCACAATTTTCAAAGTTTGTGTTTTCATAAATTTAAAAATAACCAATAGCCTTAAATTTATTTTCCCAAAAGTGAGGGTGTGTTTTTATATTTATCCACTTCCTTATATGGTTTGCCTTGAAATAGCTATTGTTCATCGAATTTACTGATTTGCAGGATTCCCCAATTTTACTTTGCATACAGAATTTAAAATAATTTTGATCCGGAGATATTCATGCCAGTCCTTAGTTTCGCAATTTTCGCAGCAGTTGCTGTTGTAACGGTGTTATTTAGCTTATTTATTGCATTAATACTCTCCAGAAGAAAAGATTCCAGTTTTGACCTTGCTTACGGGCATCAGTTATTAAGATACACTATTGAGGATAACCACAGCCACGATTTGAATTCAAACAACAGAATATCAGAATATGATGAATCTGATGATTTTAATATGGACCAGCGTGAAAGAGAATTTTCTGAACCTACTTACCGTGCGGTAGAACAAGATACATATTACTCTTTATCGAAGCGTAATTTTAGTGTTTCAGGGAGTCGTTTGATCGCCGTCAAACCTACAAATATCATTGAGCCTGTTCTCAACAGGCAAATCAGGTTACAATTCAAATAGATATTAAAATTTTGAAATTTTTGAAGCTGGCTTTTTAAGTCAGCTTTTTTTTTTTGCCAGGAAACAGATTTTTTTTGAAATTGACATAAATAATTTAAAAAAAGTCGTAAATTGAGTGTGTTAACTAAAATTACTCTCCAATCTCAGGAGTGGAGAATCATCATCATCACACTTATCAGGAGTGACCCATGAAAAAAGTTACAACTCTTTTCCTATCAGTTTTTTTAATCATCGCAGTTATCAATCTGGAAGCCACAAATATCAAAAAACTGGCTAAAGATCAAAATATGGGCAGAGGCCACGCAGAAGAAGGTACCTGGACAATTCAGAATACCGGCTTTACTGTTGCTTCGAGAGGTATTAATCATATCTCCATTGTCAACGATCAGACAGTCTGGGCTGCAGCCTATAATGGAACTTCCACAACCACATATATCACTGAATTCACAAGAACCACAAACGGTGGAACAACCTGGACCCCGGGCGTTCCTACAGGTTATACAACCAGTTGGGGAAGTGCAATGATTTTTGGAACAAGTCCAACCACTGCTTATATGCCTGTTTATAATTCTGCATCAGGTGGCGGAAGAATTTTGAAAACAACAGATGGCGGGTCAACCTGGGCACATCAAACCACAGCAGCCTTTGCAGCTCCCTCAGGTTTCCCAAATGTTCTTCATTTCTTTAACGAAAATGAAGGATTCACAATGGGAGATCCAAATGGTGGATATTTTGAAATTTACACTACTGCTGATGGTGGAACCAACTGGGTTCGTGTACCACAAGCAAACATTCCTGCTCCTGTTGCTGCTGATGAGTATGGTGTTGTTGGTTATTACAGCGCAGTTGGTAACACAGCATGGTTCACAACAAACAAAGGCAGAATTCTTAAATCAACCGATAAAGGTATGACCTGGACAGTTTCAGTTTCACCTGTAGCTGTTGGAAATCAGTTCAAAATCGTCATGAAAGACGCTTTAAATGGCATTATCCTTGATGTTATTTCCACAAGTCCACTTTATTACAAAACCGCTGATGGTGGAGCAACTTGGTCACCACTTCTTCCAACCGGTAATTTTTATGATGGCGACTATTGTTATGTACCCGGTACAATGGATGCTTATGTAAGCACCAGTGCTGCAACAGGTTTCTCCGGAGTATCTTACTCATCTAATAATGGAAGTTCATGGACTGATTTTAACGGAACATTGGGCATTCAGCACCTCGCAGTTCGTTTCTTCGACAATACAACAGGCTGGGCAGGCGCATTTAACACAAGTGCAACAGTTGGCGGTATCTATAAATTTAATGGCACAGTAGTTCCAATTCCTGTAGAACTTACTTCTTTCACAGCAAGTGCCGCTCAGAATGCTGTAGTTCTTAATTGGGAAACCGCTACCGAAGTAAACAACTTTGGATTCGAAGTTGAAAGAAGTTTTGACAACGTTACCTTCTCAACTCTTGGATTTGTTGATGGTAAAGGTACCACAACGGCAAGACAATCTTATTCATTTACAGATCAAACATCACTTACCTCAAAGGCTTATTACAGACTTCGTCAAGTGGATTTTGATGGTAGATTTGATTATTCAGATGTAGTTACAGTTGAAAACACAATTCCTGAGAGCTTCTCTTTAAGCCAGAATTTCCCAAATCCATTCAACCCATCAACCAGACTGAGCTTCTCGCTGCCACAGGCATCTGACGTACAGTTGAGCATCTTTGATGCATCCGGTAAATTGGTTGAAACTTTGGTTTCTGACGCAAGAGCCGCAGGATATCATGAAGTAGTTTGGAATGCTTCCAATAATGCCTCAGGTGTTTATTTTGCTCGTATTCAGGCAGGAAACTTCACCAAAAACATCAAAATGACTTTACTCAAATAAAATCATTTTCTGTATTGGAATTTGAGGCTGACTTGAAAAAGTCAGCCTCTTTTTTTTTATGTTGTATATCTAATTGGATCAGTTACCCCTGCCAACTCAAAACCATGTTTCCTTAACAGGCAACTGTCACACTCTCCGCAGGAGCTGCCATCAGGCATGGGGTCATAACATGAGTGAGTAATCGAATAATCAACGCCAAGGCTTAGCCCGAGTCTGATTATCCCCTCTTTTGAAAGGTCTTGAAGTGGGGCATGAATTTTCAGATGTGTGGTTCCCTCAACTCCCACTTTTGTAGCGAGGTTAGCCATCTTTTCAAATGCTGAAATATATTCGGGTCTGCAATCGGGATAACCGCTATAGTCAATGGCATTTACACCGATAAATAGGTCATCCGCTTTTTGAACCTCTGCATAAGCAAGGGCATACGATAAAAAGATTGTGTTTCTTGCCGGAACATAAGTAACGGGGATATTTTCTCCCATCTCTTTTTCATTACGGTGTTTGGGCACTTCCATACTTGAAGTAAGTGCCGATCCGCCAATTACTTTCATGTCAATATCAATAATCAGGTGCTCTTTTGCCCCAAAATATGCAGCCACTTTTTTTGCTGATTCCAACTCCATTTTGTGTCGCTGTCCGTAAAAGAAACTAAGACAATAAAGATCAAATCCTCTTTCCTTTGCTACTGCTGCCACTGTTGTGGAATCCAATCCCCCGCTTGTAAGTACTATCGCCTTTTTTGCCATCACTCTCTCTGTTTTTTTATTCTTCATAAATGCGTAATTTTCAGGTTTCAAATTTCAAATCTAACCAAAGCAAACTTCATGTCCAATCTACCCTTGGATGAACAATTTCGATACAAGATTTTGATCGTTGACGATGTTCCCAAGAACATTCAAGTTCTTGGAAGTCTGCTGTTCCACGAAAATTATGATGTCTCTTTTGCATCAAACGGATATGATGCTCTCACACTTGCTGAACAAAATCCTATCGACCTTATACTTCTCGATGTAATGATGCCCGGAATCAACGGGTTTGAGACTTGCATCCAACTTGGTAAAAATCCAAAAACTGCAGCTGTACCTGTAATTTTTATGACCGCATTAAACGACCTCGAGGATAAGGTTAAAGGTTTTCAAGCCGGTGGAGTCGATTTCATTACTAAACCCTTTGAGAGTCAGGAAGTTCTTGCGAGAGTTAAAAGTCAGTTAAAAATTGGCAGACTTCACTGAATTGCAGTTAAAAATAAAGGAACTTGAAAAAAAGGAACCGCTTCATTACTGATGTATTTGGTACTTATCTCTCAGATGAAGTTGTGGAAAATCTTCTCGATAACCCGAAAATATAAAACCGGGGGGTGAAATAAGGAAAATTTCAATTCTGATGGCAGATTTGAGGGGATTCTCTTCTACTGCGGAGACACTAACTCCCGGGTTGACTCTTCAATTGCTAAATCTGTTTATCGAAAAGATGACCGATGTTATTCAGAAGTATGAGGGAACAATCAATGAAGTCCTTGGGGATGCTTTGCTTGTTTTTTTTGGTGCCCCTTTTTACAAAGAAGATCATGCTGACAGAGCAATCGCCTGCGCAATTGAAATGCAGAATCAAATTGACCCACTCAATAATTTGCTCAGGGTGATGCAACTTCCACCTGTTCGAATGGGAATCGGGATTAACTCGGGTGAAGTTATTGTAGGTAATATCGGGTCAAGAAAAAGACTAAAATATGGAGTGGTTGGGAGGAATGTGAATCTGACAGCTCGAATTGAAAGTTACACTGTCGGTTACCAGATTCTTCTTTCAGAACAAACATTTCAAAGTGTCACGGGTAAACTGCAAGTGGAGAAAGTAATCAAAGTTAATCCAAAAGGGGTGAAAAAGCCAGTTCACCTTTTTGATGTCCGAGGAATCACGGGAATTTTTAATGTTGATTTACATCTGCCCGACCTCTCTTTGAAATTACTTACGCAACCTTTGTCTATAACCTATGAGGTTTTGGATGATTCTGAAACTGTAAAAAAAGAAAAATATGGCGAAATCATTAATATCTCCAGCTACGAGGCGGAGCTCATCACCTCTGAACAATTCCGTATTTACAGCAATCTCAAAATGAAAATGACCTCTAAATGTGGAGTCCATTTTGTTGAGACTGTACATGCCAAGGTTGTAAACAAAATTTCCAACGGTTATGTAATTGTTTTTACTTCACACTTTTCAATGTTAAACAAATTTATAGAAGCCTGTTCAACATGATGCCAAAGGAAAAAGTGTTATATAAAAATCTTCTGCTCTACTTAATCCTCTTTCTTTTCATGACAATTCTCCCCGTTTTTGGTCAAAATGAAGAGGAAGATGAGGAGACGAGAATTCTAAGATCGATGAATCTTGAAGAGATATTAAATACATCGGTTTCAGTAGCTTCACAGACTCCCCTCTCGATCAGAGAAGCTCCGGGAATGATTTCTGTAATAACACGAAAAGATATTGAACATTCGGGTGCATTTGACTTGATGGAAGTTTTGAGCCTGCTTGTTCCCGGATTTAGTTTTGGTCAATCAGAATTTGGTCCAATAGGATTGACTCTTAGAGGTATCTGGACCTTTGAAGGAAAAGTACAACTGCTGATTGATGGCGTTGAAATGAATGAGGAGGCATACACCTCCATTCTGTTTGGCCATCATTATCTTACAGATATCATACAAAGAATCGAAATAATAAGAGGTCCCGGTTCTGTTATCTATGGTGGTTATGCATCTTTGGGTGTTATTAATATCATTACTCGCGATTATGCAGAGGAAGAGACCAATTTTATTTCAGTCGGCTACGGAAAAATGTTTGATAGACAGGAGAGATTTTCGACTGCTTTTGGTTGGGGCAAAAATATCTCTGATCTAAAGATCAATTTAACGGGTTATACTACAAATGGAGCTTTATCCAATAAATCGATTGGGGTTTACTTTCCTTCCACCCCCGGTCAAAAGATGGATGTTCCGCTCGAGATGCAAAACACTTTTTTGAATCTGACATCCTCCTACAATAATTTTGGATTAAATTTCTCATTGGACCGGTATAAACTTAATGTCGGAATTCCGGTATCCTTCACAACATATAATCTTACAACAACTTATGAGAATCAGTTGTTCTCAGATTTTGGAATAAAAGCCAAAGTCATGTTAACAAATCAGTCACCCTGGGACCTGATGTCAAAGTCACCCATTCTTCTCCCAACAGGACTTGTTGACACAAGTTATGCAAATACAAAATCCTTTTTTAAGATTGTTCCTTCAGTTCAGTTCAACTGGCAAATCACAAAAAATGTTAATCAGCTTATTGGTTTCGAATATCGAGGAATTAAAGTGACTTCAAAACCGATTCCCGGTTACCTGGAGCTTCCTATGCTTTTTAGAGAGGTTGACCACATTTCGGGAATTAGTGCATATTCACAATTCCTTTTGCAATTTGTACCGGGTAATATCACAATCGGGGGAAGATATGAATATAACGACATATTTGGCGATGCCTTTGTTCCGAGACTGGCATTTACCAAGATCATGGATAACTTTCACTTTAAGTTGATGTACAGTCAGTCTTATCGTACCCCTGCAGGAAGATATTATTCCCCGGAGCTTGAACCTGAAAAAGGAAGACATTTTGAAGTTGAGTTTGGCTATCGTATCGGTTACAAACATAACTTTGTAATTAACTTGTATGATTATCATTTTACAGATTTAATCACCGTAAAACGGGATTCACTCCTGTCGGCAACTTCTTACTCCAATTCCTCCGCAATAGGAACGCGAGGAATCGATTTTGAATATAAATACAGTGACGACGCACTCCAACTCGGAGTCAATGCCGCATACTATTTCATATTCGACAACAATGTTAAAAGTTATATTGTGCCTCTGAAGGAAAATGTCACACTGGGAGCCTCCCCTTTCAGGTTAAATTTCTTCTGCACATTTATCTTTTCAGACTGGATTACAATTTCGCCTTCACTCTAACTCTACAGCTCAAGAGTTGGTTTTACGAGCGGGAAAATTTCCCAAACGGCAAACGGAATCCTCGTCGAGAATTATCTCGAAAACTTCACTCCTATTGCAATTTTTAATCTGAGTACCACCGTTTATGATGTTTTTGTAGATGGATTGAAAATCGACTTTGGTATCTACAATTTCTTCAACCAAAACTATGATTACATCCAACCATTTCTTGGATATAATGCTCCTGTGCCCGGGAAATCTTTTTCTTTTTGGACGAGGTTCAACTTTGAATTTTAAGGAATTGAATTGATAAACTTCAAAGCTTTCCTTATCGGGAGCCTTTTATTCTCACTTGGGTTCTTCTCCGATGGAGTTTCGCAGATCACCCGGTTGGATGCAAAAGTTGAAGCTATTATGTTTGGAAAAGTATTTAAATATGTGAAGACCATAAAACCTGCAAAGATTAACATTCTCGTAGTTTATGATAAAATTGGTGAGAAGCCCAATAAAATAATTGCTGCTTTTAAAAGAAAAATATCAAACGGTCACACAGAAAAGAGTGAAATTAAAGTGTAATCTCCAATTTTAATGTTGTTTATCTCGTGCCCGGTGTGAATATCTCGGACGATCTTGAATTATTTAAGAAAAATAAAGTGCTTGTTATCTCAGGCGACCCAGGTTTGGTTTCTTCCGGCACCGCTGGTATTGCAGTTGCTTCTGAAAATAAAAAACCTGTTATTTACTTAAATCTTAAATCTCTCACTGCAACAGGACATGATGTCTCTTTCGAATTGATCAACTTATCGAAAGTTTATAAATAGATGAAATTAAATCGATTGTCTGAGAAGTTTTCGAGTGTGAATATCTCGATAAAGCTAAACTGTCGATAATGATCACAATTCTCTTTTTTCTGATAACTACTGTCATGTTTAACATATTGTTTTCGCATGCAAAACTAAGAGCCATAGAAACAACAAAAGACAATGCTCAGGATCTTGCGAGAATGACAGCCTTTGGTATCAGGGCTGCGTTAGATTTTAGACTGGAAGAAGAAATAAATTCAGTTTTGCAACTTTCTGCCCAAAATGAGGAGGTTATTTTTCTTGTTGTGGCTGAAAATAGTGGTGAGGTGATAACGGCAAATAACCTGGACACTGCAAGATTGCTTAATTACAGCGTAAGAAACACAGCTTCTTCCGCTTTTGTTGGTGATTCAGTTATTTTTATAAAAACACCTGTTATGCTCGAAAACAAAGAGATTGGGCAATTGTATCTTGGTTATTCATTGATGACCACAAATTTACAGCTCATAGAACTTCAAAAAGGAATAATTTTCACCTCGTTGGTTTTTATTTTTCTTGGGTTTCTTGGTTCTCTCGCCATTGGTAGAATAGTGGCAATACCGATAACAAAACTTGTAAAATCTTTTGAAAAAGTTTCAGAAGGGGATCTCAAAGAGAGGGCAGAAGTAAAATCCTCAGATGAATTCGGCAAATTGAGTGAGTCATTTAATGCCATGGTGGAATCACTTGAATTTGCTGTGAGTGAACTCGCAACTTCCAATACCCTTATAAGGGAGTCAGAACAATTATATAAAGAACTTGTTGCAAAACTTCCTGATTTTGTAATTCTCCATCGTCATCAAAAAATCTTTCTGGTCAATGATGCAATCAAAGATGTGATGGGATATGATAATGTTGAGGTTCTTGGAAAAAATATTTTCGATTTTATTGCACCTGAATCATATCAGATAGTTGATGAAAAAAACCGTATGCGACTTGAGGGTCACGAGGTTGAACCGTACGAGATTGAGTTAATTACAAAAATACGGAAGTAGAATAACAGGTGAAATTAGAGGTTCACAAATCTTCTATCAGAGAGAACTGGCAGTTCTTAATGTTATTGTAAATGTTACAGATAGAAAAAAATACGAACTCCGCTTGAAGGAGATGAATAACATTTTAGAGCAAAAGATTGTTGAAAGAACCACGGAGCTATCAGAAGCAATCACCAAATTGCAAAGTGAGATTCAGGAGAGAATTAAAACAGAGGAAAAACTTAAAGAATCTGAAGAAAGAGCTTTGGAATCATCCAGACTTAAATCAGAGTTTGTGGCGAACATGAGCCATGAGATTAGAACACCATTAAATGCAATTCTTGGTTTCACAAGTTTACTCGCGATTAATGTTGATGATCCACGATTAAATCAGTATATCGACTCGATTAAAGCCGGTGGTAAAAATCTGCTAACACTTATAAACGACATCCTCGATCTTTCCAAAATCGAAGCCGGCAGACTGGATTTGAACCCCGAACCCGTTGATTTGAGGTCATTTTTAGAAGAGATTAAAAATATCTTTGCATCCAAGATTCAAGAAAAACTGATCGACTTTAAATTGCGAATCTCTGATGATGTACCCCCAACCCTGATTTTGGATGAAGTGAGGATAAGACAGATTCTGTTCAATTTGATCGGGAATGCTGTCAAGTTTACTGAGAAAGGAGCAATCTCGCTTGAGGTGGATAATCTTTTTAAGGCAGGAGACAGGAGCAAGGTTGACCTTATTATCTCAGTCTCAGACACCGGTATTGGAATTCCACTTCAATATCAAACTGTAATTTTTGATTCTTTTAAAACAACACCACAATCAACCTCAGAGAAGGTATGGAGGGACAGGATTGGGTTTGGCTATCACCAAAAAGCTTGTCGAGATGATGGATTGTAGCATTAGTGTCGAGAGTAGTTTTGGTTCCGGTTCAAAATTCACCGTAATTATCAAAAATGTTTCAGCATCATCGGTAAAACGCAAGCAGGATGAGTTAACGGATGTGAATAAACCATTTTTCACATTTAGACACAAAAAAATACTTATTGTTGATGATGTTCCAACCAATTGTGGGATGTTGGCTGAATTGTTTAAGCCTACCGACAGTGAAATCATTTTTGCTGCAAACGGTGTTGAAGCAATTGAAAAAACAAATGAATTTTATCCTGATTTGATTATTATGGATATCAGAATGCCTGTCCTTGATGGCAACAAAGCTGCGGAAATTATTAAGAGCGACCCTAAGACTTCATCAATCCCGATAGTTGCTATTACTGCTTCAGCGCTGAAAGAGGATTTAGAACCTGAATATTTGCAGTATTTTGCGGGTTATATAATTAAGCCTGTTGATATATTTTATCTGATCAGCCTCGCTAACAAGTTGATAGGTTCGGAGCCGGAGTCAGACAAATTGGATGCGAGCGGCACCACTGATTCTGACTCTCAATTAAGATTTACGCAAAATGTTTCAGTTGAAGACTTTAATGCCATGATCGCAATGAAAGTTTACCCACATCATGAAAAAGCGGTAAAAACAAAACTTTTAAGTGATGTCATTTCTTTCTCAGAGGAGATCATGGAGTTATATAAATATTGTGGGGCAAAAGTTCTGGAGAATTTTTCAGATGAACTAAAATTCGCTGCAAACAGTTTTGATATTGAAACGATTAACAAGTGTTTAAATATTTTTCCAACTATTCTTGAAGATGTAAAACAAAAAAATCAATCACTCCCGGAGGACCTTTAATGTACAAACTTTTTTTTTAGCCTTTTATTTCTAACGATATCTGTGATTCCACAGAGTTCTGAAAACGCGGAAATTACAAAACATGAGATATTTAATCATATAAAATTTCTTTCTTCAGATGAAATGGAAGGCAGATCCCCCGGATCGGGCAAGGATATTCTTGCTGCCGATTACATCAGGGGTGAACTCAAAAAGACAGGTGCAATACTTCTCGCCACAGACGGGTTTCAACATTTTGAAGTTGGTGCCGGAACGGAAATCAGCGACAAGAGCTTTCTTGTATTTGATGGTAATGCCGGAACTTTTGGTGTTGATTTTACGCCACTTGCAATTTCTTCAAAAGGAAAAATTGAAGCCGAAGTTGTCTTTTGTGGATTTGGCTTTGCCATTGATGATCCCAAACTTAAAGTAAACAACTTTGGTAAGGGTGTAAAAGGCAAATGGGTTATGGTTTTGCGTGGTGCACCAAAAAATGAATCTTTTAAAGATATTTTGGATAAAAATTCAACGCTGCGTAAAAAGATTATAACTGCAAAGGATAACGGAGCTGCAGGAATAATTTTTGTAAATGGATATCAGTTTGCAAAACAGGATGAACTTATAAGCACGAAACAGGGTTCGGGCGAACCGGACGGCGGAATCCCCGCATTAAGCATTTCGCGAGAATTGGCTGATAAACTGCTTGCACAATCTGGGAAAACAATCAAATCCCTTGAAGATCAATTATTAATTGATATAACTAAAGATAACTCCTTCAGCACAGGAATTATGCTTAATTCTGAAGCTATTGTTACAAAAGCCAAAAAGCCGACAGTAAATGTTGTTGCAATGATTGAAGGTAATGATCCTGTACTCAAAAATGAGTATATCGTAATTGGAGCTCATTTTGATCATCTTGGTTGGGGTGGTCCTGGAACAGGAAGCAGACGCCCGGATACCATGGCTATTCATAATGGTGCTGATGATAATGCCTCCGGAACCTCAACGATTATTGAAGTGTTTGAGAAACTTGCTGCTAACAAATCCCAACTCAAACGAAGTATTGTTTTTCTTGCATTTGGTGCAGAAGAGATGGGTTTACTCGGATCGAAGTATTTTACGGAGAATCCTCTGAAAGAATTAAGAAATGCCAAATTGATGTTAAATCTGGATATGGTTGGCAGATTAAATCCTACAACAAAAGTATTGACTCTTGGTGGAACAGGTACTGCAGTTGAATTCGACACATTTCTTGACAAACATATTAAATCTTCAGGAATAGATATTAAAAAATCACCAGAAGGTTACGGTCCATCAGACCATGCTTCATTTTATGCAAAAGATATCCCTGTACTTTTCTTTTTCACCGGCGTTCACGATGATTACCATATGCCAACCGATGATTACGAGAAAATTAATTCCGAAGGAGCTGAATCCATTGGAAATCTTGCATACAATATTGCTTATGATGTTGCTGCAAATGGAGTGACTCTTACTTACAAAGAAGCCGGTCCAAAAGAGAAATCAAATGATGCCCCTGCATACAAAGTATCTCTTGGCATTATGCCTGACATGGCAGCATCTGACATTGTAGGTGTTAAAGCCGAGGCTGTAATCCCAGATCGACCTGCACATAAAGCCGGTATGTTAAAAGGTGATATCATCGTTGCTATTAACAGTAAACCTGTTAAAGATCTATATGAATATATGGAAAGATTGTCCGAGTTGAAGAAGGGTGATCTGGTTGATGTCCTTATAGTCAGAGGATCTGAAAAGTTAACCCTGAAAGTTCAACTTTAATTTAAATACTGAATATTTTTGCCGGTGTGGTGGGATGAATTTCCTGCCACACTTTTTGTTTTAAGTAACATGCGATTTTGGCGCTTAATCTAAATTTTTATCAATTTTTTGTAACTTGTTAACAAGTTATCCACATTTTTGTTGAAAACTTTTCTCAAACTGTTTTTTAAATAATCAAACCGTTTTTAACATTTCATCGAATATTTTTTTTATTGAAAACTATTTTGTTCGTTTTCAGGTGATATGATGGATATTCTCACTTTTTTTTTGTAAATTATATTTGACGATTACATAAGGATTTTTTTTCTGTTACATCTATAAAAGTTATCAACATTTTAACAGGCTACAGACGTCATTACTATACCGTAGATTATAATACTATTTCAATGCCCATTTAAATCATACAAACACCCGTTGGAAGATGCCACAAGAACAAATAGCTCAATTTCTCGATGAACAATATGTTATCAGTGAATTACCCTCACTTGAGATTGGTGAGTCAATTGTATTAAGTAGTGTCACTTACACAATTACAGGATTATTTTATCCCGTTGAATCCCTACCTGACGGTTTCTACTACAGTGCTGAAAATGATCGAAAAGAAAAATTTTTAATAAAAATTTTATTTAAATTTAGAAACCCCAACTTTGAACCAAGAGGTACTGTTCAGAATGACCTCTTAAAATTGAAACACCCCGGACTGGCAATCCCCGTGGAATTTGGCATTGGAATTAAAAAGTTCAAGTTTAAATATTGTTTCGAAATTTACGAAATCCCGGCTAAAATTACCCCGCTTGACAAGGTGGATCTCTCCCCCTCTGCCGTCAGACAAAGTTTTATGCCACAGATTAAAAATCTTTTAAATTTTTTACATCTTCACGATTTTTATACCCCATTCCTTCACATCTCTAATTTTTTTGTTGTGGAGGGAGATGAACCCCTTTTGCTTCTCTTTGGTTACGGACATGCATTGATGAAAAGCAAATTTCCCGTGATCGAAAAAACACCCTTCAGTGAAGGGAATCTGTGCCGATATTTTTACTCGCCAGAAATAATCGAGGGGATGTATTCTGAATCAAGTGACTATTTTTCAGTTGGTATGATACTTCTGAGATTGTTTTACCCCGAAACATTTTCACCAAAAGTGTATGAGTCGATAGTAAAAAACGGGAGCGAATTAAAACCACTCATTGAATACCGTACCGATTTTTATGAAGTTAACTCACTGGTTGAAGGCTTAACAGTTTTTGAAGAAGTTAATCGTTTAACCCCAAATGAAATTAATGACTTCATTGCCGGTAAAAGAGTAATCCCCCACTATTATGGCAGTCACTTTTCATTTAAAGATCAAGTTGCCGAAAATCGACTTCATAATCTTGGCGACCTTGTGGAACTGCTTAAACTCTCCCCTGACAGGTTCATAAGCTATATAAAACAACCACAGAATCTAAAAGAAATTACAGATTGGTTAAACAATCTTGATGGTGTAAAAGATCTTGTTGGTTTAAAGAAACGGTTTATAAGATATCAAAATATCGAACCTGAATATTTTACAGAAGTGATTCTAAGACATCTGCTCCCCTCAGCGATTTTATCGCTAAACAATGTTGAGATTAATTTACAAAACTCAGATGACCTCAAAGGTCAATTGTATATCTTCTTTAGAAATCTGGAGCATCTGAATTATTATTATAAGGATGCCAACATAAAATTTGAGCTCTTCAAATTTATGCTGGTTTGTGATGAACTGAGTAGTCTTGATCCCGCAAAATATGCACTTCTTGCGTCAGCCAAAGAGAGTCTGATAGGGTTTCTTGGTCTTGGCAGGGAAAATTATATAGATGCAATCAGTAAAAAGCATATCCATATTCAACCAATCCAATGGGTTCAGATTTTCCATCATTTCATTCAAAACAAGTTTGTGAGATCACTCGAAGGTACAAAACTCGAAAAACTTGAGGATTTTGCTTTTTATCTCGCGCAGCATCCTGAAATGATGTCGGACGAATATCTTTATAACGACATGATTCTCTTTCTTAAATGGAACGGAATCCATGAAATTAAGGGAAAGTCCTTTAAAACGCTCGTTTTTGAAATTCTTGACCACAAAGTCGAATGTAATGTAAGCATTGCGAGAGTTGATGAGCCGGAAGCAGGCAATTTTAAGATGTTATATTCGTTTAGATACTCACTTACAAACTACTTTAGTTCAATGGGTGTGGATCTTCCCTTCGCAACTGAGGTAAAACAACAATATACTTTTTCATTCAAGAAAAGTGGATTTGGATATATAAAACAATCCTACAATGATTTTCTGGCAAATCTTGAAAAAGAACATTCAATTTCACCGGCAAAAATTCCCGAGCATGAAAAACTTCAAATTTTTAACACTTTTAACGATACACTCAAAACGGAATTTAAGTGGCAGAGCATTCTCACAAATGTTTTGATCGCAGCAGTTTTAGGGTTTGTTTTATCTGCATTTGGTGTTGATCTTATCGTGACCGAAAAGATTAAGTGGTATCTCGAATTGGATCCGGGATTTATGAGTTTTGTAACGAATGTTTTTCCTTATATCCTTTCCGCAGGAATTACCGCCATTTTATTTATCCTCGGTCAAAACCTTAAAATAGTAGCTGCGTTTATCATGCTGGTTTTGTTGGTGGTCTCGGGCAGTTCTTACCTCTATTATGAAAACCTGGTTGATTCAGTGGAAACAGATTTAGCATATAAAAAAGAACTACTAACTGAACATTTCTCCGGAGATGTGGCCGACAGTAAAAGTGTTATCATCTCCCCTGAGGATTTAAAAGCCGGTTTTGATGAAGCTTTTGGAGTCATCAATTCCGGATACAGACCAATGGCAAAATACTCCGTTACTGAAAATTCATTTGAACTTCAATCAAATCTTAAAGCTCTCTCAAGGACAGTCAAGAGTATTGAAGATGGTACTTTCTCAGCAAAATTTAACTTTATTGATCCGGTTAATATTCCGGCTGAAGACCTCGTTGGGTGCGCTCCAATCCCAGATAACACCGGATATCTCAACACGTACGGTTATTTTGCCTTTAAGATGAGTATCGACCGTGTTGTATTTCAAGGTGGGAAAAATTCCATTTTTGGGATCGCGTTTAATCATTTTTATCTGGTTATGACTCAGTCATCGATTAAACTAATCAAAAGAGGAGCTGGTACAGGGAATAAAGAAACAAAATTGTTACTATTGAGTGAGATGCAGAATTATGATTATTCCATAGAGAGTTCAGGCACAGAAGAGGACATTCTGCCTGCTGGTATGTTGGAGAGATTATATCCCGGGGTTGTGCTTACCGAAAAAGAAATTAATCTGAATAGCGAAGAATTTAAGTTTGAAGCCACTGTTTTATTTGGTTCAATCTCAGTGAATATCGATGGGAAACAAGTTTTGGTATATCGTGAAAAGAATGGTTTTACCGATCTTGACTACGACAGATTTAAACCGACTGTTTCGATGATTTTTGGCTTGAGAGTATTTATTCCGTTAGTGCGATTAAAATGACTGCAATCCCCGACCCAACCGGAGACAGAAATTTCCTTGTTAAAAAATCCTTAAAATGTTTCCTCAATTCACAATCTGAGATTTTCAAAAGCTCAAGTTTAAGCAATCCTGTCAAACTGGCGGTTAGTGAAAAAGATACTTTTATTGTAACTGCGATCGATAAAGTAAAACT
Source organism: Ignavibacteriales bacterium (assembly GCA_016714125.1). GTDB lineage: Bacteria > Bacteroidota > Ignavibacteria > Ignavibacteriales > Ignavibacteriaceae > UTCHB3. The sequence continues at coordinate 137,097 of JADJNX010000003.1, forward strand.
TACACTAAGTCTCCCCTCAAAAGAAGAGGTTTTTGTTAAGAGAAGTTCAATAAAAAGTGTGTTTTACTAATCCTCACCCCAGAGGCTTATAAATCCATTTTGTTCAATTATCTTTTGACCCGACTCAGAATTAACAAAGTCAAGGAATTTTTTAATTTTACCTTCCGGTAGATCAAGCGTATAAAAATAGATATATCTTACCAAAGGATACTCTGAATTAATTTCTCTTTTTCCTGGAAGAACACCATTAATCATTAATGGTTTAATCGAGTCATTTCCACTTATCAACTCACCACTTAATCCTATTGAATTTTTATTTACAACAATTTGCTCAATCACTTCATTTGGAGAGTTCACAATCAAAGAGTTTTTCCCATATTCTTCGTTTGCAAGGATGTGTTTCCTGAAGTAAGAATAGGTACCGGAATTGGGTGACCTGAGAATCAGTTTATACTCAGGTTTGCTTTCTTCATTGGTAATCTCTTTAACTTTTCCTGTAAATATTTGCTTCAACTCATTAAGGGTTATTCCATTTAGGGGATTGGCTGAATTTACATAAACAACTATCTCATCTTTGGCAATAATTGTTGAAATCCCCAGACTTCCCTGTTGGCTAACCAACTCTTTTATCTCTCCCGGTTCAATGGGTCTGGAAGCGATACAAATATCTGCCTCCCCCTCATCAATGTTTTCATACCAACTGATGTTCCACCACCACCCACTATAACCGAGTACCCTGGATTTTGAATCATAAATTCAGCGGCGACCATTTTCATCGATTTATTCATAGTCTTTTTTGGAGTATCATTTGTTTTATCCATAAAAAGTATAAAATTAAATAACATCTTATTAAATCCTGCTACTGCATCATAATTGATGAATTGAGATAGATCGTCAAATGGTGAATGATAAATATTTGTTGTGTAAAAGTTTTTTAACCAGTTATACTCTTTAAGTGACTTGTTGACCGGAAGTTTGCCTTCCTGGATCAAAAAGGCCGGAATGCCTGCCTGAACAAAACCATAGTGATCTCCCCTTATAAATTTTTCTGAAATTTGATCATCTACTTCATCCACTTTCATGCCATTGATCTTTGCAAACTTTTCAAAAAACTCCCTTAAATCAGAATGATTACCATCAATGACTTCAAATGAAAGTGGTTCATCAATAAACGGTACCCCATCGATATTCAAAACAAATGATGTCTTAACGAGTGGCACAAGCGGGTTTGATGTGTAATACTTGCTCCCCAGAAGTCCTTTCTCCTCTGCCGTCAGGAATAAAATCAAGATGTTTTTTTTCAGATCGGTTTTATTTTGGACCAACGCGGTCGCTATTTCGAGCAAAACCGCCACTCCCAGTGCATTATCGTTTAAACCATTATAAATTGAGTCACCCTTTACCGGTTCACCAATGCCTAAATGATCAAAGTGAGCGGAAAGAATTATCCACTCATTATTGTTAACATTTTCAATTGAAGCTGCTATATTATGAGAAATAAACTCTCTTGAACTAAATTTCCCCTTAAATTCAACTTTTGCGGGAAGATAAAAACTTCGCACTTTGTTTTCAGAAACCATGGAATAAAGATCATCCACAGAAATCCCCGATCCTTCAAAAAAGATTTTGGCAGAGGCAGGGTTCACTATTGCTCCAAATCCTGCACTCATTCTTGAACTCAAATAAATCTCTTCAAATTGATAGTCACTCTTAATTTTATCCCATTCAACAGCTTTACCATTTTTTTTCTGAACAGGAATAATAATTACGCCGGCAGCTCCTTTACTGAGGGCAATTCTTAGTTTTGATTCATTTAATGAATAAACTGATTCCTCTTCTCCAAGGAAATAACTTTTATCTGAAGATTGAGGTTCACCAAGGACCAACACCATTTTACCTTCCACATCAATCTCAAAATAATCATCATAATCATATTCAGGTGCGGTGATACCGTAGCCGGCAAATGCGGTCTCAATATAACTGGGGATCACTGTTTCAGTGCCGCAATTTGTTACAACGTAGTCTTTATTTAGTATGAGTTTGTGTTCTGATATTGATGAAACATTTAATTCAGAACTGTTAAGGACAGTGTATCCTTGTAGTGGAATGCTTTGGAAGTAGGATTTACCGCCTGTCGGTGGAATGCTTTTACTTATTAAATAATCGACTATGTATTTTTCTGCGATTCTCTCCCCTTTACTTCCGGTACCTCTGCCAAATAAAGAATCGGCAGCCAAAATTGAAACATGTTTGTATATCCGGTCTGCTGACTCCCCATTGTCCATAGAATTCGCCTGCGCATACCCCTTCACCGGGAGAAGGAAAAAGCGGATCAAAAATAATATTATGGGGAATTTCATCAGTTTTTTATGTTTTTAATTTGCTTTACAATTTACAAAATTCTGAATAAAAATTAATTATTGATCATTCCCTATACCCGGTTAATTCTACATATCCCACACCCGTGGATATATCTTTTCCGTTTTTTCTCACCACATCTATTGCCCCCTCATAATATCTTAATTGAGACGGATGAACCTGATTTTTCATTGCAACCGACACTACATAAAGAAAGTTTAGTGGTTTAAGTTCAATTTCCCACTCAAATGGATATGTAATTCCATCTATTTTGGAATTCATTATTGGGGTAATCTTAAAATCATCGCCGGAAAACAACTCATAACTGCCATCCTTGCGAATGAGTGTCCCTTTCTGAAAGTTGGTTGCCCCTGTTGAATCTCTTAACCTGAAATACATCAACTCGGTACCATCCTCCATTTGTAAGGCAAACCAATCCCACCCCTTTTGATCACTTTCAAGGGCGCTGGTGCTCCATTCTCTGTCCATCCATGAGTTACCAGTCAAATCAAACTTCTCACCTTTGATGGTAAGTTCTCCCGTGGTTGTAAGTCTGGTGTAAGAATAATAATAAGAAGCATTCCCGGGTTTGTTGGATTTTTTACTCAATCCTTTATCACCATGAAGAACTATCTTTTTTTCAGGTATCAGCTTAAATGAAATTTGAAACTCAGAAGTTGAAGAGCTAACTTGTAGTGTTGGTAACATCGCATCGTTGGAAAAATCGAATAGAATTTCATTCCCTTCGATGTAAATTCTTTTTTCTGTTTCATTACTTCCGGCGAGCCCATCCAATCCCCTTGCAAATCTCTCAAATGAATAAAACTTTTGATTTTGAATATCACTAATCCCTATATGGATACTGTATAGAGATTTTTGTGAAAAGATTACTGAGTCATTATCAGTTCCGGGCAAAATTCCATTCCTGAAAATGGTAAACTGATATCGAAATCGCCTGCCTTCTTTTGTGGAGAGATTCCCGGTAACATCCCACCCCTCTGTGCGATAATCATTATGTGCAAAATGGTCTTTTGGAAAACTAAAATTCCTGATGCTGTCTGCCTTTTTGAATCCTGAAGCTTCGCCGCTCATAATGTTCGAGACTGAAATCTCATCGTTGGAGTGGTTGTTTGTGCTGAAGTTAGCCAGAAGGAAGATTAAAAACCCGGTAACGAACAATCCGGATAATGAAAGTAATAACAATCGCATTTTTATTCGTCCCTCAGTGATTTTGATGGCAGAGTAATCGACATTTTCCAGGCAGGATAAAGACCTGCGAGGAGTGAAGCCGATACTGCAATTATGATTGCTTGCACAAGAACAACAGGATCAATTGACATCTGCATCGTCCAGCCAAATGATCTAAGATTTATGATATAAATCAAGCAATAAGCAAGCACCAACCCCAATGGAATGGCGATGAGAGCTGCAATTAATCCAATTGTAAAGGTTTGAACGGATATCATCTTTAACATCTGACCCGGAGTGAGTCCTGTAGCTCTTAGAATCCCCATCTCCTTCTCTTTCTCAAGTTGAATCGACATCAATGCACTAAACACACCAATAAAAGCTACAATTACAGATAAGATGTGGAGTAAACCGGCTACAACAAACGTACGGTCAAAAATTTCTATTGAATAGTCACGCAAATCTTTGTTTAATCGGATCGAAACAGAACTTTCTTCAGGAAACAGCGATCGCAGATTCCTTTGAACCACTGTTATATCGCTATTGTCTTTAAGGTAAACCCCAATTCCTGATATTTTGTGGTTTTGCCAATACTTCTTAAAGTGGTTATAATCGATGGCGATATGCCCCACATCGGAGCTGTAGTCATAATAAATTGCTGAAACTTTAAAACCAATATTTCCTGAAGGAGACTGAAGAGTAAATTGATCGCCAACTTTGTAATTCCATTTGTAAGCAAATGTTTCGGTCATCAAAACTCCTGTACCTGCTCGAATCTCTCCCCATGCAGTTGCAGGATTCCCCTCTTTTAAGTTAAATCTGCTCTCATTCTCGGGGTCGATGTGTGAGCCAAATACTTCAACAGCTTTATTACTTATTGTGCCGCTTCCCTCTGAATAAAAGTCAAGAGTTTTCACTCCGTCAATCATTAAAAATTTCTGAAGCAACGATGTGTCAAGTACTGCCTCGTTTTTACGCGATACAAGCCCCTGTGACGACACAAAGACATCTGCTACAAGAGTTTGTTCAAGCCAATCAACTACTGTGCCTCTAAACGAGCTTATCATGGTGGAAACCCCAATCGTTGCAGAGACAGAAATTGCGAGAGCTGCAATTGCCACTGAGGTTCGACTCATATTCGCAGTAACCCCTCGAACTCCAATTTTTCCGGTGTTCCCCATTATTTTTTAATAATTGGTTCGATGACTCTAACAAAAACAGTTATTACGGTTGGAGTTTGAAGTGCAAAGGCGAGGATCAGTAGGAAAATCCCAAAGTACCCAACCAATATTCCCGTACCGCTTAAGGATAAAATTGTGATGCCGCCGATCAGAAGTATAAAAGAGATTATGGAGAATAATAAAATTCTCTTTTTAAGTTTGGTCTCAACTGATGATCTTTTTAATGAAACACCGGGGGAAGTTTGTGCAGCTTCATACGCAGGAAACATTGCTGCGATTATAGTCCCTCCAACACCGGCAATTGCCGCCTTAAATATAATCAAAGGAGAAAGAGAAACAGCCTGAACAGTAGTTACAAAGTAAAGGTCATTCAGGCTTTGGGTTACAAACCGAGCATAATTTTCCCGAGGAAAATTCCCCCAACAATTCCTCCAATCGTTCCAATCGAAGCAATGAATATTGATTCCGCCATCACTTGTATAAAAATGTCTTTCTGAGTAACGCCTGCAGCTCTCAGTAATGCAAGCAGTCTGCGGCGTTGAACCACCGAAAAGGTCATTGCATTGTAAATGAGGAACAACCCAACAATTAATGCGAGAAGACTCATGGCATTAAGATTTAATCTGAATGCTTCGGTCATCGATTTAGCAGTCTCATTACTTTTTTCAGCGGTTGAAAGTTGCAGGGTGGGATTACTTAAAATGGTTTTTGTAATCCTCTCCACTTCTGAAGGGGTGAGGATCAAATCGATATGACTGACAAAATTACCTTTATTGAACAATTTTCGTGCGGTCTCAATATCGGAAATTAGAAACTGCTCGATACGGTTCCCTGAAACATCTTCATTCGATTTTATCAATCCAGCACAGACTACTCGTAGAACACCATCGCCCCATTTTAATGAAAGTGTATCCCCGATAGTAAGTTTTGCTTCACGAGCAAAAGACTCAGGAATTAAAACTTTGTTGTTTGAAGAGAGTAATTGCGAAAGTTCTGTGTTATCACCTGTTAGATCGGCTGATATAAAGTTTCTGAATTCCCTCTCCGAAAATGGATCCAGTCCCAAAAATGTGGCAGTATAGCCATTGCCAATTAAAATTTTTACATTCTCTTCTATAACAGGCGCTGATATTGTAATTCCTGCCTCTGTGCGTAATTTTATGTAAGTTGAAAGATCAATATCCCCTTGCCTGCTTAGGAGCCTGTGAGTGGTTTTTCCCGTAACCGATTCCATGGAGATATCAAATGCTTTTCCTGAACTTTCATTTGCGATGTCTATGGAAAGAATTACTGCAACTCCAAGCATTATACCTATTGATGAGAGAAATGTCTGCCACGGGTGCGTGAAAAGATAACGAAGCCCCGCTTTTGGAATAAAGTGATCAATTTTGCCTCTGGGAGGATACAATAATTGATTTGCCTTTAAATTCAATTATCCTGTCAGCCAGTCCGGTAAGTTCCCTGCTATGGGTTGCCATTACCATGGTTTTACCATTCTTTTTAACCAGATCATCCAATATCTCTATTACTTTATCGGCGGTTTTAAAATCAAGATTTCCGGTGGGTTCATCGGCGAGAATAATTCCCGGGTTATGAACGAGTGCGCGAGCAATTGCAATCCGTTGTTGCTCTCCCCCTGAAAGAACATCGGGGTAACTGTTTCTTCTATCATAAAGTCCAACTTCATTTAGAAGGAATTTTGCCCTCTCTTTCCCCTCCGGTGTGAAGTTATCGGTCAACTCAAGGGCAAGATGGAGATTTTCATTAACAGTGAGTGTCGGAATCAAATTAAAAAACTGAAAAATAAAACCGACATTTTTTCTTCTGAAGATGGTTCTGGCGGGTTCTCTCAGGAGAGTGATTTCTGTGGAATTCATAAATATTTGCCCGGAGTCAGGTATATCAATTCCACTGAGTAAATTTAAAAGTGTGGATTTTCCCGAACCTCTCCGACCTAAAAGAATTGTAAGTTCTCCCTCGTTTAAATGAAGATTCACATCATCCAGAACTTTGTGAACTGTGTCTCCCTCATGAAAACTTTTATTAATATTTTTGATCTCGATGTAATGCAATTCTGTTCCTGTTTTACTTAAGAAACAGATTAGATACCTTATTAATTCCAAGTTCCGGGCATAAAAAAGCTGCCTTATTTTCAAAGCAGCTTTTCTTAATACTAAGATCAGGTCAGATTTTTTCCAATTCCTTCATCATGTTTCTAAACTGATTAAAATCCATCGATTGTTGAGCATCGCTTAGAGCTTTATCGGGCTCAGGATGAAATTCCACCATAATTCCATGAGCACCAACAGCTTTTGCAGCCTTTGCAAGTGGAGTTACTTTGTCCCTGTGGCCAACTGCGTGGGAAGGGTCAACAATTATCGGAAGATGTGTTAATTCTTTCAGTACGGGAATTGCACTTAGGTCAAGAGTGTTCCTCGTAGCCGTTTCAAATCTTCGGATACCTCTTTCACATAAAATCACTTGTCTGTTCCTTGCGCGAGGATATACTCGGCGGCACTAAGGAGTTCTTCAATAGATGACATTAGTCCCCTTTAAGAAGTACAGGTCTGTGAGTTTTACCAACTTCGATCAACAATGAAAAATTCTGCATATTCCTTGCACCTATCTGCAAAATATCAGAATACTTTGCCACCTCATCAACCTGACTGATCGAAAGCACTTCGGTTACTACGGGGAGGTCGTAAACTTTTCCCGCTTCAACAAGGAGTTTTAATCCATCGTAACCAAGACCCATAAAAGCATAGGGATTTGTTCGGGGCTTAAAACAACCCCCTCGAAGAATTTGACCATTGGTCTGTTTCATCTCTCGTCGCACATTCAAATATTTGCTCTTGTGATTCTACTGAACAGGGTCCGCCAATCACAACAAAATTATCTCCACCGATTTTAACACCTTTAACATCGATAATAGTATCTTCACTTTTATAATCTCTCCCGGCAAGTTTATATGGGGAGGATTTTTTAAGGTTGTTAACTTTTTCAATTACTACTGATGGTTCTGCCAAATCGATTTTTTCGGTTGGTTCTATCGGAGTTGACGACTCTATAGTGGTTTTTTCGATATCATTCAGAGGATAACTTCCAAAGAGTTTAAAATACCGTGAGTTTTTTCCGAGCTCATCGAGCAATAAACTAACTTTGTCGTCTTCTATATTCCCTTCAAAATCGATGTAAAACATCTCTTCCCATTGATTTCCCGGAACGGGTCGGGACTGAATTTTTGTCATGTTCACCCCGTATTTGTTAAATACAAGGAGAGCCTCAACAAGAGCACCGGGTTTTTGCGCGGTTGCCAATACAATCGAAGTTTTAGCCGGAATTCGCAAATCAACCGACACTGGTTTTTTGCACGCAATTACAAATCGAGTATAGTTTTCTTTCCTGTTTGCAATATCTTCTTTGAGGATCACCATACCAAAAGCTTCAGCTGCCTGCTCACTGGCAATTGCTGCAAATTCGATATTCCCTCTTCTTTCACCCTTTGCACTGAGAGAGCAGTGTCGTTCATATTTTCAATACGAGCATTTGGGAGAGTTTCAAGGAATTTGCTGCTTTGAGCTGCAGCCTGATGATGAGCATAAACTTTTTTAATCGTACTAAAATCCACGTTGGCGATTCCAATCAGGTTCTGCTTAACTCTCAATTTCTCTTCACCAATGATTGACACTGAAGAACGCATTAATGCGTCATAAACATCATTAATGTTGCCCGAGGTTGTATTCTCCACAGGGAGCATGGCATAATCAGCTTCCTGATCCTCAACCGCCTTAACAACATCTTCAAAGGTCATCTTACTAACAAAAACAATCCGCTGATTCCTGTTTGAAAAAAATTTGTTTGCAGCCATGTGGCTAAATGATCCTTCAATCCCTTGAATGGCAACTCTGATCTCACCACCATCCTTTTCTGCACCAATTCGATGCAAATAGGATTGTTGTAACCTGATAGAGTCTTCTATGATTTCATGGAAAATTCTTGTTACATAGGTAGGCTCCAGGCCAATTTCTTTTCCCAGCTTAATACAGTTTTGTAACAAAGCTTTCTCGCGCTCCACATCCCTGATGGGACTTCCGCTCAAATCTTTTTTCTTAATTACTTCCATGCTCAGTTCACGGCGCTCAGCAAGTAATTGGATTATATTTTTGTCACAAATGTTGATTTTTTCTCTTAGTTCTTCCATTTTCTCAACTTTTTAAATTTTCAACGGCTCAATATAATGAATGGATGTCTATCAATTTTTGTGCAACGAGGTCATTAATTATTCCCAATTACTTAAGCAATAAAGTTTTTAGAACAACAGAATTAACTCCCGATTCCACTTTTATAAAATATGGACCACTTGGCAGTCTTTCTGCATTCCACCGAAACTGGTGTTCACCAACAGCAAGTTCGCCCAATGTTCGGTGTTCGATGAGTTCACCTAACTGATTATATATTATGATGTTAACCTGACCGGCTTCAGAAAGTTTGAAGGTTACCATTGTCTCAGGATTAAAAGGATTTGGGAAATTGTTGGATACTTCAAATTTTGTCGGTAAGGTCGTGGCAACAACATTCTCTCGAGAAGAAACAACAACATTGGGCGATTTTTTTCTGTCGATTAAGAGCAACCCGGCATCAGACATCACATATTTACCTGCCGGAATCCCATTGTTATTTAAAGTGAAAACCGTCCTTTTCCCTTTCATCATTTCATAACTGCCAAGATGGAACCAGCCTTGTTTCCCCGGACTCTGCTGATTTACACTAACTACAGTGTCACCCTGTTTGGTTTTGATTGTGTATTTTACTTCAGGTGCAAAAGAAAAACTTGGAATCAGGTATGCATAAAGGTTATAAAAACCATCAGCAGGAATATCGTAACTGTATTCAAGTGACGAGGGAGTGGAACTCCCTGTTCTAATGATTCCGCCTCTGAAACCCGGTACAGGCAGATTTTCCCAAGAGCCGGTTTTTACCACATTTGTTGAATCCTCACTAACAAGAAGCCCTTTGGGTCTCCTGTTAAACTCTCTCCCCGGCATATCGACCGGTTGAGTATAATAAGTTGAACGGAGTGTATCTGCCAAACGGAAGTTGTTGCGTCTTAATCCCTCATAAAAGAAGTGTCCTTCCCCTTTCACTCCGGCGTTTCGATTGGCTTGCAAGGATTGTAAAAGGAATTGTGGTTCAATTGTATAACTTCCAACATTCATCAAAACACCTGCAAAAGTGATATCTTTCTTTTCCGGATTGATATATGACAAGGAACTGTTTAATTCATAAATATAATCGGCAATTGAATACCTGTAAAGTTGGGGTAAAAACTGATCAACGATTCCAGTGTTTACCCAGGTTTTTGAATCCTGTAAATATTGATCATAAGCCCAGGGATATACGCTGGGTGAGGACGCCACAAACAAATTTTCATCAAGTGTTTTAACACTGTCACGAACTCTTCTGTAAAAATCATTCAACTTGCCGGCACGCCATAATTTCCAACCGGTATCATAAAAATTTGCCGGAGGAGATTGTCCACCATGATCCTGTTTATACAATTCGACTGTTACCGAATCGTAGCCACATTCCACAGGGAGTGCCGGCATCCGGTCAGAATATTCAGACACCATCGATATCATAATTTCTGATTACTTCAGTTGTTAACCCGATGATAAAATTTTGCACATCAGGATTTATTCCGGACATCCAATCAAACCCATTTTTTGTACATATATCTCCATTTAAACTTCTGGCAGCCCATTTTGGATATTTTTGCAAAATATGCCCACCAAAGGGAGGTGTCCCGCCTGAATAAAAAGAAGAAAATCCATATTCAAACCAGGGATAAACTTCAATCCCTACTCTATGAGCTTCAATAATAACCGTCTCCAACGGATCCCTTCCTGAAAAGGCAGGATCAATTAGAAATCCAAAAAGAGAATCAACTATTTTACTCCGATATTGAGTAACCCCGGCATTCCAGACTACTGGAATCACCGCATTAATATTCAAACTCTCAAGCAGATCCATGGCTTCAGATATTGACTTCTCAGAGAAAAGCACCTGACTATCCACATCCGTCAGTTTTACTCCCCGAAATTCCTTGTTTTGACCCAAAATTGTGGACGTTGACACTAACAGCACAAACAATAAAAGTATTGTAAATTTAGTTTTCAAAAGATATTTCTGATTTTTTAGCATAAAGTATTTCAAATGTTTAAATTGACTATACAAAATTACAGAATTCTAATCCAATTGAGAATAATTGATGTCCCAAAGTTTTGATTTTGACTGCATTGTAATTGGAAGTGGCCCCGGAGGTGAAGGTGCCGCAATGAAACTGGTTAAAGCCGGTAAAAGAGTTGCGATGGTAGATTCTTTCCCCAGAGTTGGTGGAAGTTGCACACATACCGGAACCATACCAAGCAAAAGCCTGCGTCAGGAAATTCAGCGTATCGCCGAAATTGGTTCTACACTTGGAGTTACCTACCAACAAGTGCTGGGAAGTACAAAAAAAGTGGTTGATCAACAAACTGATTTACGAATGGGATTTTACAGGCGTAATTTTGTTGAAGTTATCAATGGTTGGGCTCGATTTGCAGATGAACACACTCTCGAAATTGAGTTGACAAATGGTGGTTTTGAGAAATACAGCTCAGAATATTTTATAATTGCAACAGGATCAAGACCTTACCACCCACCCGATGTCGATTTTTCAAATCCCAGAATACTCGATAGTGATACTATCCTTACTACTCCCCTTAATTTTAGATCGATCGCTATTTATGGCGCCGGCGTAATTGGCTGTGAATATGCCTCTATTTTTCGCGGACTTTCGATTAAGGTGAATCTGATTAACACCAGAGACAGACTGCTTACTTTTTTGGATGATGAAATTAATGATGCTCTCTTATCATCTAAGAGAAAATGGAGTACTGATTAGAAACAAAGAAGAATACACCAGAGTTGCGGCGACCGAAGACTCTGTGTCCATTCATCTCGAATCCAATAAAGTGATTACTACTGATGTACTTCTTTGGGCACAAGGCAGAACAGGAAATTCAAATGCTCTACATCTTGAGAAACTCGGAATCCCCACTGATTCAAGAGGATCGATCCAAATAAATGACAAACATCAGACAGCCGTTCAAAATATCTATGCAGTCGGCGATGTTTGTGGATTCCCCTCTCTTGCAAGTGCAGCATATGATCAGGGAAGGTTTGCCGCTACACACATTATCGAAGGAAAATGTGAACATCAACTTCTGGCATACATACCCACCGGAATTTATACAATTCCTGAAATTAGTTCGATTGGTAAAACCGAACGTGAACTGACACAAGAAAAAATTCCCTATGAAGTGGGGCACTCTTTTTCAGACATCTTGCACGCGCCCAGATTACCGGAAACAAAACCGGTATGTTAAAATTCTTTTTCACAGAGAGACGCTGGAAATACTTGGGATACATTGTTTTGGAACAAACGCAAGTGAGATTATTCATATTGGACAGGCAATAATGGTTCAAAAAGGAGAAGCAAACTCCCTTAACTACTTTATTAATACCACTTTCAATTACCCCACCATGGCTGAAGCTTACAGGGTTGCAGCTCTGAATGGATTAAACAGAATCAGGTAACGTTTTGAAAAAATACCTAATCCTTACTCTGCTTTTACTCATTGTCTCTCGAATCTCTCCACAGAGTTTTGAGATTCATGAGTTTGGGATTAGAGAAGGATTGAGTATTGAGTTAACCAAATCTATTGTGCAAGATACCTTTGGTTTTATCTGGGTTGCTACCGATGAAGGGGTAAGTCGATTTGACGGCTACAGTTTCACCTCATACAATAAAATGCCGGACATTTCATTTGCCAAACAGATAATTAGGTTACGGGACGGAAGATTAATTCTCATCTCTGATCTTGCAGTGTTTGAAATTAAACCGATGTTGGATACCGCTTACTGTAAAATGTTAATCAGAGGCGACCGTGAACAGAAACCGGGTTACATCTGGTACCCAAAAAGTGTTTATGAAGCTGCTGATGGCTCGTTATTTTTTGGTGAAAGTAATGCAGTGGTTCGATATAAAGAGGGTAAACTAAAAAGATTTTTGTTAGATCGTTCAGAAGCATCTTTTGACTTCTTTCGAGCTCACCATTTCCTCGAGATTGAGTCGGGCGATCTTATTGTAGTCACATACGCCGGTGGTTTTTATCGATTCAACCAAAAGACAGATAATTTTGAAAGAATATTAAAACTTACAAAAGTTAATAGTGTTGCCGCGGTTGAATATCTGGGGAACGGTCGCTTTATGCTCGGGAGTAGTGAGGGAATCCATGATATCATTATGAAACCGGCTAATGATGGAAAATCAGAATATAAAATCTCTTCTTCAAAACAGCTATTTAATAACCTGAGTATTTCCGACTTTATCATCATTGATCAGCGGATTGTTTTCAGTACATGGGAAAGAGGACTTTTTTCAATTGATACATCCGGAAGTTCCTTAAACCTTAACAATTATGAAGAGATTGGAGATGTTAAAATCTACAGTCTGTTTCAGAGTTCTGATGAAAGTGTCTGGTGCAGTACCGAGCGAGGTATTTTGTTGCTCAGTAAAAGATTGTTTGAACAGGTTGACCCAGGGAATATTAAACAATACATCCAGGATCTTATCACTCGAAAAGATAACAAGGTTGTGGTATCTGATGGTAGCAATGTTTATAATTTGGAAAAAAAATCCAATGGATTTATCTCCACAAGAATTCTAAGAGTTCCAAATTTTGTTGTTCTCAGCTTGTTAAGATTTAAGACCGGTATCCTTGTTGCACAAACTAATGGAGAACTCTTTTACCTGGATGATTCGGGTGAGAAATCAATCATCAATTTGGCTCACAAAGGGATTTTCATTAAGTATATGTCTTACGGAGTTGGGGATGATGTATGGCTTCTTGTTGAAGGAGCAAAAGAGATCATAAATCTTAAACCCGATTTGAGTTATAGACGATATGATGTCTCAGCCTTCCCTATTGAGAACTACAGCACTGTTTTTTCAAACCTAAATGGTGAAGTATTTGCTGCGGGTACAGCAGAAGATATCAAGATAGTTAAGTTTAATCCGGTTCTGGATAAGTTTGAATTGTTAAAACTTGATTTAACAATGGAATTTAAATCAAAAGTTACTATAAACGATATCGACTTCGACAAACACAGCGATCCTGTGCTCGCAACTTCAAAAGGTATTTTCCTCTTAAAAAATAATTCTGTTTCACCCTTGACCCCGGCTCTCCTCAATATGGATGCCCGGTCACTTGCAGTTGATGACATCAATTCAATTTATTGGGTTGGTAGCACTGACGGGCTATATAAATTTGATGGACAAAGTGTTTATCATTTTGATGAGATATCAGGTCTCCCTAGTAAAACTATTGGGACCAGAACCTTAACCATGGATAAGGAAGGGCAAATCTGGGTTGGCACAGCAAGTGGGCTTGCCGTAATGGGTGGTTTGAGTAAAATCCAAATGACTTCCACTCCAAAAATTATTTTCAGAAATATACATAACGAAGAAACATTTACAAGTTATTCTCAGGAAATCGAATTTGTCGAAAATCGTAACTGGGTCTTGAATGCATTCAGCTCAAATTTCCCTGCAAGATCAACACTATTCCAGTATCGATTGGATGATGATACAACCTGGCATCTGATGGAGAATCAAAATCTTTTCCACCTTGATGGACTTGCACCGGGAACTTACAAAATCGAAATAAGAGCCCGACAGCAAGGAAATCATTCCTGGAGTGAATCATCTGTTTTGGAGTTTACAATCTCTCCCATTTGGTATAAAAAATGGTGGGCAATCTTTTTGTGGGCAGCATGCCTCTTCCTGATTGTCTATTTAATAATTCGTTTCAACACTAGAAGACTGGAAGCAGAAAATCTTGCTCTTGAAAACCTCGTGGAAGAAAGAACAGTAAAAATTACTGTTCAAAACAAGGAATTAGCTTTTGCAAAAAAAACGAAGAAGAAAAAAAACTCAAAACTTGAATCACTTCTAAGTGAACTACGGGCACTAAACGCAACAAAAGACAAGATGTTTTCGATCATCTCTCATGACCTTAAAAATCCATTTACATCGATAATCGGATTTTCGAGTATCCTCCAGGATGAATTTGAAACCCTTACAAATGATGAAAAGGTTGAGTTTGTTAATAAGATTTTTAATACTTCAACAAGAACTTATGAGCTTTTAGAGAATCTTTTAAATTGGAGCAGGTCACAAACAGGTAGAATTGTTATTAACAAAACTAATTTAGACCTGAAAGAAATGATCGATGTTAATTTTGAATTGATCTCAGATTCCGCTGCTTCCAAATCTATAAGCCTAGTGAATCATGTCGTAAAAGAAACTAAATTATTTGCTGACTATCACACCGTAAATACTGTTTTACGCAACCTGTTAACCAATGCAATTAAATTTTCGATGCCCGGTAACGCAGTAGAAGTCATTGCTAAGACCGACGATGAATTTACGACTATCAGTGTTTTTGATCATGGGATTGGAATGAGTCAAGAAACTCTTGCAAAACTATTCAGAACAGATGTTTTCCATTCAACAAATGGAACAAATTCTGAAAAAGGGACAGGACTTGGACTAATACTTTGCAAAGAATTTGTAGAAAAAAATGGTGGGAAAATTGAAGTTCAGAGTGAACCGTTAGAGGGAAGCACTTTTATTGTTTCCTTACCGGTCCACTCTGAAAAATAGATCACTATTGAATTAGTTAATAACCTCGTAAATATTTTTTTCGTACTCGAATCTTACATTCCTTCCTAACGCTAATATTTCTGCAATCTTCTTGTCCGAAAAAGCAAGTTTATAATATTCATCAGAGTTGAATTCAATTTTTTTAACTTTTGAACTCATGTTTGTTTCGAGATAGGAGTCGATCCATAGACCTTCGTTTTGATAGAAGGCTCTTCCTCCGGCATCTTTAAGATTGAGAGATTGTGATGATGGATCGATATTTTTATCAATGTTTCGTTTTTCAACATCACGATGATTCAACTGATCAGCTCCGGCATAATCTCTTATCGTTTCGCTGGCTGTTGTGCTTCCCTTTCCTTCTTTGCTATTCATCTCCTCAAATTCATTCTTAAACGCGCCTTGAGGCATAGTTGAGAAGTTATCGGAAGAACCCTTCAGCTCAGGAGCGAGAGGTGGTCTTTGATTACCCGTGAGTTGTTCATCTTCTAGGATTAGATACGCTGTATATGGGGTTATCAAACCATATTTTTTAGCGAGATAAACAATTTCATCGATTACCTCTTTTGATTCTCCATTAAGTCTGATGATATCGAGCAAGTGCCCAACCCTTCTCATCGACCAAATGACGGGGATAAATGAATACTGAGATTCCGACTCTATTTCAATCAGTTTCTCAAACTTCAAATCTTTTCCGTTCCGCTTTCCGGTTATGGTAATCTTTCCCGACTTTGTATCATTCATCTTTCCGGCAAGAGTTAACATACTGCCTTTGAAGAGATCGATTTTAGTGTTCGGGTAAAGTTTGATCAGTTCAAGTCCATTTGAAGCAGTTACCGTAACGTCAGTTAAGACGGGAAATTCAATTTTTCAAACAAATGACTGATATTCACTTCAATCTCATTTGTAGGTGGAGAATAATTTCTTACTCCACCCGTCTTCATGGCAATTTTATCGAGAAGGTGGATGTTGATATCATAACCAATTCCAAAAGTAAATATCCGTTTACCGGCTATCATTTTTGGATCAAGTTTTTCAACAAGTTTTGCCTCGTCTCGTTCACCAATTGTTGGTTTTCCATCGGTGATAAAAACAATGAAGAAGGGACGGTTTAGTTCACTTTTTTCGTTTATTGCCAGATTAAGTGCTTCTTCAATATTTTTACCACCTAGAGCCTCAAGTTTTTTAATTTTCTTTTCAGCAACTTTTTTCTATGATTTATCGGCTTTTTTCATTGTCTTATAAATCTACTCTGCCTCGGTACCAAATTTTATGATCTGGAAATTATCCTGATCTTTTAATCTGTTCACACAATAAACCAGTGCATCCTGAGCGGCTTTTAACTTCTCACCTGCCATGCTACCTGAAATGTCGAGAATAAAAACCACATCTTTTGGGATGTACTCGCCGGGGAATTCTGCATCGTCAACTGAGAAATTGAGGAGGAAATAATTTTCATCATCCCCTGTTTTATAACTCATCAGATCGATCACACTCCCCTTCATCCGGGTTGCAATAACCAGCAAATAATCTTTGTCAGGTTTTACATTTTTCTCTTCATAGTTCGCAGTGAAGTTGTTATCATCAACCTTTTCACTTTTGGTCTCATGAGTTGGTGAATAGATCGATAATATCTTGTTTTTACTCTTTATGGTGGTAGAAACAGAAACCTTTTCCAAAGCTTTTGACGAAAATTTTTCGGTATTTAACGGATAAAGATATTTTACTGTACCCGCATCAAACTCAAGAGTCTGAAAATATTCTATCTCTATTTTCCTCTCGGATCGAGGTTCAATCGGGAATATTTTTACAGTGTAGATATTTCTTCCGGTGTATTCCAAAAGAGCTGGGTCTTTACTTTTCGCTACAATTTCCTGATAAAGTTTTTTAGCCTTATCGGCATCCAGAAGCTCTGCTTTATACTCTTTTCCATTAACATACATCTTAAATCCTGTGATGACAGCGCCTTCAGGAATAGGAAAAATGTATTGTCCTTCAAGTTGATGATTAAGAGGATTAAAGAAAACCTGGTCAATTTTTGTTCTGGCAGTTAATCCATCTATAGTGACTTTAACATCGTGATACTTCACTTCGAGTGGGAAAGGATCACGCCATCCCGGGTGGGGATTTGGACGCGGAAACGGTGGTTCCGGTATAATGATGAAGCCGTCCGCAAAAAGTTGCGGTACGGCTAACATCAGCAGTATTAGGAGTCTGCTAAAATTTTTCATTTTATTTTTAAT
The DNA here is from genome assembly GCA_016714125.1 of Ignavibacteriales bacterium. Classification (GTDB taxonomy): domain Bacteria; phylum Bacteroidota; class Ignavibacteria; order Ignavibacteriales; family Ignavibacteriaceae; genus UTCHB3. The sequence continues at coordinate 154,832 of JADJNX010000003.1, forward strand.
TCCAACTTAATTGACTGGAGCAGCGCACTACCAAAAGTATGTTTAGTTGTTGAATCGGTATTGGTTATGAGAAAGTCGTTTCTCATTTTTTCATACTTTTGATCTCTTCCTTTATCGAATCCCGGGCTTTCTCCTTTTTATCAATAAATGATTTTATCTCTTTTCAGATAAATTCTGTAATTCTTCCGGAAGATCCTTTTTCTCAATCTTTGAGATATCAAACTCTTCATCCTTTGAGGCATCTACAAGGTCCCAGGAGGAATTGTTATAGAACTCGGTAGCCTTTGCTCCTGCTCTTTGAACAGCAGCACTCGGAGCTGACTGCATCGCATTGTCATCTTCCTTTTCCTGCCTGACTTTTGCTTCTTTACCTTTTGCAGAAAAATATATATAAGTCTCGTTTAATTGCTCATTAAGTTTGATGATTTGGTTATCGTAAGGAGTTGGTTTCTCCTCAGCAGCAAGATCCTGGTTAATGAACATAAATGAACCGTTTCCGAGGGTAGCACCATCTCTCCATGTTTTTGATTCGCCATTATCGGGATTCCCACAATAAATTGTATTTATTTTTATCCCGGCGGCTGATGCTTTTTTGCAAACAGTTTTGTAATCAATGATTCCCTGATCAAAGGGTTCGTTACCTGCAACAATGATTACATTAATTGCATTTTTGTCATTTTGCCAGTTTAGTTTTGTGAGTGCCTGATCTATAACAGCACCGCAATATTCAGCACCTCCATTCGTTACTAAACCAAACAAATGTTCCGAAACAATATCCAGATCCTGACTGAGGGAATCAACCATTCGGATGTAATGATCCTGTGGATTTAGCCCGTCGTTGCCATATTCAAAAGTGAGATACTAAATTCAAGCTTCGTATCCTTCAACTCTTTGTTTAGAGCTGCCATCTCATTTACAATTCTCCATAACTCCTGCCTTGCTTGGTTTATTAGTCCATCCATGCTATTGCTGGTGTCGAGAAGTATCGCCAAATTGATTTTTTAACATTTGTTTTTTAGTCATAGCATTTGGAAATGCAGCTGTGAATAAAATAACAAACATTAAAAAACTTGTTAAAATCTTTTTCATGACCTGTCCTTATAATTAGTGAATCTATAGTCTTATACTTCTATTTTTAATTTCTGTTCCAGATTACAACTGATAATAAATCCTTAATCTGAGTGACTTAAATTAATTGATTAATTTTTTTTAGGTTTTAAAATTGATTTTTTATTTAATTTGACACCAGGAAGAGTTGTGAAAAAGAACTCTTTTCAATTTAAGATGGAGTATGAATGTACAGTTTGATTCAGAAGTCGGAGTTTGACAGGGTTAGAGCCTAAACAGAGAGGACTTCAAGGATTTACAGTTATTTGCTGATATGTGCCGGTATAATACATACATTATGGTTAAAAAAGCCGGTTCCGGGCATCTGGGGAGCAGTTTCTCTGCCGCTGATCTGATCACATATCTCTATTTGCGTAAACTTAATACACTCGAGGTTGGGTTTGATTCACCTGATCGTGATATCTATTTCTCTTCCAAAGGTCATGATGTGCCCGGATTTTATTCACTACTCTACGCACTTGGTGTTTTATCGGAAGAAAAAGCACTCATGTTAAGAAGATTAGATGGATTGGATGGCCACCCTGAAGTTCGGATAACCGGTGTCGAAGCTTCAACCGGTTCTCTCGGTATGGGAATTTCAAAAGCCAAAGGGATGGCTTGGGCTAAATCATATACGGGTGCCGGAGGAAAAGTTTATGTTCTCACAGGCGATGGCGAATTTCAGGAAGGGCAGATATTTGAATCACTTCAGGCAACCGCCCACCAAAAAATTAATAATGTTACTGCAATAATTGACCATAATAAATATCAGACCGATATGCTGGTTAAGGATGTTAACAACATCGAAGATTTGACTGAAAAAGTTCAAGCGTTTGGATGGCATGTTGAAAAAATTGACGGACACGACTTTAAGGCGGTATCCCAAACCCTCACAAAACTTGAGTCTGTAACTGATAAACCGAAATTGATTATCCTCGACACCATTAAAGGAAAAGGGATCTCATTTATGGAATCAACTGTTACCGATCCGGTAACGGGCAAAGCGTTCTATAAATGGCATTCAGGGGCTCCTGATGATGTTACCTTTAAAGCGGGACTAAAAGAACTGCAAAAGTTGATTGAAGATTTGGCCGAAGAAATTGGAATCCAACCGATCGAGTTACCTGTTCTTGAGATTAACTCCCCCGCTCCTTCCAAAACCACAAAAGAGTTTGTTACTGATGCTTATGGCGCAACACTTGTTGAACTCGCGAAAACGAATGATAAATTTATTGTGCTTGATGGTGATCTTTCGGCTGATTGTAAACTCAGAAATTTTGAGAATACTTATCCAAACAGATTTATAGAAAATGGAATTGCCGAGCAGGATATGGTATCGATGGCAGGTGGGATAGCCCGAATGGGATTAATCCCGGTCGTCAACACATTTGGCAGTTTTTTGGCAGCCCGTGCTAACGAACAGATATATAACAACTCAACTGAGAGAAGAAAAATTGTGTATACCTGCCATTTTGCAGGGATGATTCCTGCGGGACCGGGTAAATCACATCAAAGTGTGAGAGATATTTCATTGTTTGGTGCTATTCCAAACGCAACAATTCTTCAACCGTGTAATGCTTTGGAAACCAAACTTATCACAGAATATGCGATAAATTCCGATGATGAAGTGGTTATGATCAGGTTAAATATTGGACCATCACCTGAAGCAATCACACTTCCTGCCGATTATAAGCTGACAAAAGGTAGAGGTATATCACTGACTCAGGGTTCAGATGCTATTTTATTCGCCTATGGACCTGTTTTACTTCATGAAGCTCTCGTAGCAGCAGGAATGTTGAACAAAATGGAATTTGGACTTAGAGTAGTAAATTTTCCGTGGTTAAATAAAGTTGACAAAGATTGGATAGGTCATCTTGTTGAAGATTATAATAAAATCTTTGTTCTGGAAGATCATTCAAATTATGGTGGGCTTGGCGATTCTATTTTAAATGCGCTCGTAAATAACCATGATCTTGGTTCACGAACATTTACAAAACTGGGACTTGATGAGTATCCCGAATGTGGAACCCCGCTTGAAATATTGGAATATCACAAATTGGATGGTAAATCATTGGCAGAACGAATTGCCGGTGTTGGGAATATAGACGAAGTTCTTGAAGACATCGGTGATATTCATGGAAAATACACAGCAGACGCTCCACAGTAGAAGCTCAATTGCATTTAAGAAAGAGGCTTGAATTTATTTTCAAGCCTCTTTTTTTTTAACTTTACTGCGGTTCTCCGTTATTCATCTGATCAGGAGATATCCCTTTTGCAAGGCAATAATACTCATGGGTTAGAACCTGAAGACGCTCAGCGAGATTTACCAGCATCTTTTTTACAAGATCAGGGTATTTCTCTATCAATTTGTCCATCGGTAGATTCAAATTTAATACAACGGTTTCTTCCTCTGCAATTAAGGACGCAGTTCTCTCACCTTCCAGAATGATGCTCATTTCACCGATAACCATCCCTTTTTCTGAAAACTCAGCAACTTTAACATCTGATTTAAAGACGCCAATTTTACCGCTGATCAATATAAAAAGTTCTTTATCTATTGCACCTTCCCGAGTGATTACATCACCAGGCTTAAATATTTTCATGGACTATCCTTTAATTTGCCGAAAATTTTAACAAATAAGCTTTAATAAAACGATAAATATCACCATTCATAACACCCTGCGTGTCTGATGTCTCTACATCTGTTCTATGGTCTTTAACCATGTTGTAAGGGTGGAACACATAGGACCTGATCTGACTGCCCCACTCAATTTTCATCTTAGTTTTTTCAAGCTCATTTTTTGCCGAACTCTGTTTCTCTTTTTCGATTCGATAGAGTTTCGACTTTAAGAGTTTCATTGCTCTTGTTTTATTCTGAATTTGAGATCTTTCACTTTGACATGCTGCAACAACATTGGTTGGAACATGTGTAATTCTCACCGCAGTCTCAACCTTGTTCACATTCTGCCCGCCTTTTCCACCGGATCTATAAGTGTCGATCCGTAAGTCAGCAGGGTTTATGTCAATTTCAATCGTATCATCAACTTCTGGAATAACCGATAAAGCAGCAAATGAAGTATGTCTTCTCTGATTTGAATCAAATGGCGAAATTCTGACAAGCCGGTGAACACCTGCTTCGGGTTTAAGATAACCGTAGGCAAATTCTCCTTCCACTTCAATTTCAGCGCTTTTTATCCCGGCACCATCCCCATCCAAAATATCAACAATAGTAGCTTTTAGATTATTATTTTCACAATATCGCAGATACATTCTGAGCAACATATCCGCCCAATCCTGAGCTTCCGTACCGCCGGCACCCGAGTGAACGGTTATGATGCAATTACTGCCATCTTCTTCACCCGATAACATATTCTTAAATTCAACTTCCTCAAGCATCTGCTGAACTTTTACAATTTCGGTATTTACATCATCTGAGAGTGATTGATCTTCTGCCTCCGCTGCCATCTCAATTAATTCACCAACTGATATCGCCTCAGAATTGATATTTTCCCAAAGGGTTACCCAATCGGAAAGTTTTTTGCTTTCCTGAAGCAGAGCCTGTGCCATTCTTTGATCTGACCAGAAATCAGCTTGTTCACTTATTTTTTTAATTTCATCAATACGTTCTTGCTTATCAGCTAATTTAAAGATAACTCCGTAAATTATTCACCCTGACAGAAAGTTCCTTGTGCGTTCTTGATTCTTCTTCAAACATCGATATTCTCCAATTCCAAAATATTTATTATTGATCTTTTTAGATCTCAATTTCCATTCTTAATAGTGCCGCTGCTAGGGTTTTTCCCTGTGCATCAAGTTTTAATGAGACAGTTCCACCACCACCCAAAGTGTTGTGAAGGATAAAATTTAATGCCCGAAGGTTTGGAAGCTCATAACGTTCAACTTCACCAAGGCAAACTCCGGTAAAATACTCTTTTACCCTCTCTTTGGTGAGGTGGGATTTGATTATCTCATATCCTTCGTCATCGTAGGCGATGATCCCCACATTTGCAGCATCACCTTTGTCACCACTTCTTCCGTGTGCAATGTCTTTTAATCTTAATTTCATTTTGTCTCCATAATTGAAACGACAGGCGTAACCATCTCTTTTTTCAGGAGCGCAGGCCAATATGCAACCACTGATCCCGGTTTTGGTCTTCCACCGGCAAAGCCGGTGACAGCCGGTGGACCGGTGAGAATCAAAGGTGCAATTTCTTTTCCAAATCTGTCGATTGACTTATAATCATCTCCTCTAACAGCAAATCTAACCATAAGTTCATTAATATCATCCTCATCAATCGCTTTTGCTGCGGCTCCATGGCAGGCATTATAACCTACAAATTCTGTTCTGAATTCTTCGAATGTACAACCCAAAGCTTCAAGTCGTTTTCTTAATATCCTGTCAGCGGCTTTTGCTTTTGAGAGTGCCTGTGGCCAACTGTATGTTAGTGTAGCAAATGATGAAAAACCTGACTCATAGGAACATGATACTTTATAAAACGGGGTGAAGGGTTTCCCTTTTACTCCCGACATTTTCACACGATCCTTGCCATCATAACTGAGTTGGATTGTTGTAAAATCTGCAACACAATCGGGCGTAATATATTCTGCCGGATCACCAATTTCATAAAGAAGTTGCTCTGAAACTGTCTCAATTGTAACAGCACCTCCCAGTGATTCATGTTTAGTAATCACAACATCACCATTTGGAAATGCTTCTGCGATGGGAAATCCAATTTTTTCAAAATTTTCAATCGATTCCCAATCACCGAGGAAATTACCACCCGTCGCCTGTGCGCCACACTCAAGAATATGCCCGGCAACAGTTCCGGAAGCCATTTTATCAAAATCATTTGCAGACCATCCAAATTCATGGATCATCGGGGCAAGAGTTAGCCCTGTATCTGTTGTTCTTCCCGTGATTATGATATCAGCCCCTTTACCAAGCGCTTCGACAATAGGAAATGCTCCAAAATAGACATTTGCACTTAGAAGTTTATCTTTAACAGAAATTATCGATTCACCTGTTTCCATATTCGAAAGTTCAGACCCTTCGGCTATCAGCTCATTAATCCGGTCTTTAATATTATCACCTTCAATAACAGCTATTTTCAGTCCGGAGATGCCAAGTTCTTTTGCGACCTCGAGAATGGCTTCAGCACATGCTATGGGATTAACCCCGCCGCCATTTGTGATAACCTTTATCCCCTTTTCCTGGCAAACAGGTAGAATTCTCTTCATTAATGGGGGTATGTCTCGAGCATATCCCAATTTGGGATCTTTGTTTTTCTGTTTTTGAAGAATTGACATCGTCACTTCTGCCAGATAATCCATCACCAGATAATCTATCTCACCGGATGTTACCTGCCAGTAAGGAGCTTCGATAAGATCTCCCCAGAAACCTTGACCTGATGCTATTCGAATCTTTTCTTTCATCTAAATTTCTTTATTGTTTAACAAGACTGATTATTTCATTTAGGGGGTTGTCACTATCATGTTTAAACCATTTTATTTCTTTATCGGCTCTGAACCATGTCAGTTGTCTTTTAGCATATCTTCTTGTGTTACGCTTAATTAATTCGATACATCTATCTAAATTGTAATCACTACAAATATAGTTAATCATCTCTTTATAACCTACAGTATTTAGCGAATTGAGGTCAGGCGAATATCCCATTTTAAGGACTTTTTTCACTTCTTCCTCGAGCCCTAGCTCTATCATTGTATCAACCCGTTTTTCAATCCTGTCATAAAGAATTTTTCTATCAAGATCAATCGCAAATTGAAAATATTGTATGTCATCTTGAACAGATTGTTCCTCGTGGTGTTTCCAAATGGGAATTCCGGTTATGTGAAGAACTTCAAGAGCTCTAACTACCCTTTTCCAGTTGCTTGGTAGCATTTTTTCCGCACTTAAAGGATCTTTTTCTTTGAGAAGTGCATAAAGTGCTGCCTCACCCCGAGAAGCTTTCAGCTGCTCCATTTCTGTTCTGAATTCTTCATCTTTTGAGGGTCCTGTAAAAATTCCTTCAACAATTGCTTTTATATAAAGTCCTGAGCCACCCGCTACCACAGGTATTTTCCCCAGGTTAAACATTTCATCCATTATTTTCCGGGCATCCGACTCAAATAATGAAACATCATAATCTTCATTGGGATAGAGAATATCGATGCAGTGATGTTTTACATTTTCAAGCTGCAGTTTATCCGGTTTGGCTGTGCCGATGTTGAGAAATTTAAATATCTGTCGGCTGTCGGCAGATATTATCTCTGTATTGAGTTTTTGGGCGACCTCGACTGCCAGACCGGTCTTACCGGAGGCTGTGGGGCCCGAAATTACAATTACTTTTTTGTCCATCCTTCTTTTCCCAGGAGTGGTACAAAAGCAAAATTTGGTAATTCTGTTTTACTGAACTCGTTTTGACCTGTTTTGTGGATAATTACCATCATTTGAGAATCTCTCTCCCCAACTGGGATAATCAGCCTGCCACCAATTGCCAGTTGATTTTTTAACGGTTCGGGAATGGATGGTGATCCCGCGGTAACGAGAATAGCATCGTAGGGAGCAAATTCATTCCAACCAATTGAACCATCGCCCCATTTTGTTTGGATGCCATATCCCAGTTTCTCAAATCTTTCTCTCGCCATCAAAAAGAGATCATACTCTCTTTCGATGGTGAAAACCTTCGCTCCCATCGTAGCGAGAATTGCACCTTGAAAACCTGAACCCGTGCCAATTTCGAGGACTCTATCCCCTTTTTGAATCTTGGCAAACTGTGTCATGATTGCTACAGTGGTGGGTTGAGATATGGTTTGCCCATAGCCGATGTGGAGAGCCGTATCTTCATAGGCAAAATGGGACATAGCTTCCGGAATAAATTTGTGGCGATCACATTTTAAAAATGCATCAAGCACAGAATTATCTGTAATTCCATTCTTTTGCAATTTTTTAATAAGTAATTTTTTAGCGGAAGTGAACATTTAACTTGCAGAAATGAAAAAAAAATGACCAAAAACAAAAAAAAGCTGCCTCAATAGTAGTTTCCGGTTGTTAGCCGAATATCAGCCTTGGAAAAAACAACTATTGTGACAGCTTTGTTTGAGGCGCCGGTCGGATTCGAACCGACGAATAAAGGTTTTGCAGACCTTCCCCTTAAGCCACTTGGGTACAGCGCCATAAAAACACCCCAAAACTAAAAAATCCACTCGCGTGGATTTTTCGTTTGAGCGGGAAACGGGACTCGAACCCGCGACTTCAACCTTGGCAAGGTTGCGCTCTACCAACTGAGCTATTCCCGCAGAACCATTTTAATTTGGTTTACAAATATAGATAATTAGTTCGTTTTATGCAAGTGAGACAACTAATTTTTTGAAAATTTCTTTACGATCTTCTCCTTTTTGTAGGTTCTTTTTTTGCACTTTCGGCAATTAAAATCACAGCCTCAGGATAGGTAATCTCTTTTGGCTCTCTCCCCTTGGGTATTTTCGCGTTTACTTTACCATTGGTTATGTAGGGACCAAATCTGCCGTTAAGTATCTTAACTTCAGGGTTCTCGGTAAAACTTTTAATATTTCTTTCAATTTCACCGGTTCGCTTTGCAGTGATTATCTCAATACATTCTGATTCCGATATTTCAAGAGGATCAATATTTTTTGGGATTGAATAAAATTTACTCATGTGTTTAACATAAGGACCAAACCGCCCTTCTGCTACCATAAGTTCATCACCTTCAAATTCACCGGCAATCCTCGGAAGCCTGAAGAGCTCAAGAGCAGCCTCAACTGTTATAGTATCAAGGCGCTGATTTTTTTTTCAGAGAAGCAATCCTTGGTTTTATCTCTGCGTTGTCGGGACTGTAAATCTGTGCAACAGGACCATATTTTGCCATACGGACAATGAGATCAAGTCCTGTTTTTGGGTCTTTCCCCAATTCCCTTACTCCGGAAGCTCTTTCTCCTGTTTCAAGGGCTTCTTTTACAATTTTATGGAAAGGATCGTAAAATTTCTTAAGCATTTCCACTCTTTCAATTTCACCTTTTGCAATATCATCGAGCTGTTTTTCGATTTTTGCAGTGAATTTGAAATCAAGAATGTTAGGAAAATGTTTAACAAGAAAATCATTAACTATGAACGCAATATCAGTTGGGAACATTTTACCTTTGTCGGCCCCTGTTATTTCGGTCTTTTCCTCCTTCAATATCTTCCCTGAAGAATTGAGTGTTAACTTGTTATAGTTCCTGGGTTTACCTTCCCGTTCCTCCTTAACAACATAACCTCTGTCTTGAACAGTTGAGATAATTGGTGCGTATGTTGAAGGACGACCAATCCCCAATTCTTCAAGTTTTTTTACCAAAGCTGCCTCAGTATATCTTGCCGAAGGTCTGGTGAATCTTTGAGTAGCTGTAATCTCTTTCATATCCAACGATTGACCCACATTAAGTGGTGGCAGAATCGACATATCTTCGTCTTCATTCTCATCATCATCTTTGGATTCAATGTATAACTTTAAAATCCATCAAAAAGAATCACTTCCCCCGTTGCAACAAATTTATGTTGGGATGTTTGAAACACCAATATCAGCAGTTGTTTTTCAATTCTTGCATCACTCATCTGTGAAGCAAGTGCTCTTTTCCAGATTAAATCATACAGAGCGGCTTCCTCACGGGAAAGATTTGATATGCTTCTATTGCTGAAGTATGTAGGTCTTATCGCTTCATGAGCTTCTTGAGCATTGGCTGATTTGGTTTTATATTTTCGGGAATGATGATAATTACTTCCAAAATTTTGTGTTATCGTCTCTTTGGCTGCTCCCAGAGCAAAATCGGAGAGATTTACCGAATCGGTTCTCATATAAGTAATATGACCGGCTTCATAAAGATTTTGTGCAAGTCTCATCGTTTTTGACACGGAAAAACGAAGTTTCCTTGCTGCTTCCTGCTGAAGCGTAGAGGTGGTAAATGGTGGTGCCGGAGATTTTTTAAGTTCTTTTTTATCGAGTGCAGTGATTGAATATTTTGCACCAACACATTTCTCAAGGAAGTTTAATGCGGAATCATAGTCTTCGAATTTTGTATTAAGGTCACCCTTCAGGGTATATTCGACACCCTCATTCGACCTGACCTTAAAAAGTCCAGAAACATTAAAATAATCGTTTGAGACAAATTCTGAATCTCCCGTTCCCTGTCAACTATTAATCTGACAGCAACGGACTGAACACGACCTGCAGAAAGGGATGGTCTAACTTTTTCCACAAAACAGGTGAAAGCTCAAAACCTACGAGCCTGTCAAGTATTCTTCGCGACTGCTGAGCATCAACAAGATGGTCATCAATAGTTCTTGGATTGGAAACAGCTTCAAGTATTGCGGGTTTGGTAATCTCGTGAAAGACAATTCTTTTAATTTTTTCATTTGGAATGGAAAGTGCTTCCTTAAGATGCCAGGAAATCGCTTCTCCTTCCCTGTCCTCGTCAGTTGCAAGCCACACTGTCGAAGCTTCCTTAGCCATTTTCTTGAGTTCACTAACCTTTTTTTTCTTGTCTGCAGGGACTTCATATTTGGGGAGAAACCCGTTTTCAGTATCAATTCCCATATCTTTTTTAACAAGGTCCCTTATATGCCCATAACTCGAAGTGACTGTATAGTCGCTTCCAAGAAATTTTTCGATTGTGGATGCTTTTGCAGGTGATTCAACAATCACAAGGTTTTTTATCATATAATACTAATAGCTTTCAATTCAAAATTACTCAGGTTAATAAAGTCTTATTAACCATTAAATGTTCTTGATCTATAAAAAAGTTCAAAAATCGATTCGAAAGTAAAGAAATTTGTTCGATACTCAAAATCAGCAATCAAGATACTCACAATCTTCGGGACAATATCCTATCTCAACGGTCTCGTGCTGGATATCAAATTTTTTAATAATTTCTTTCGATTCCTTTCTGATTGCCACAATTTGTGATGGAGGCGTGTCATCTTTAACAACTAAATGAACTGAAAGAATATTATAAGATCCATCCATCGACCAGATATGAAGATCATGAAGTGAAATGACTCCAGGAACGCTCTCCAGCCTGCTTCGCAGACTCAATTCATCAATTCCGGAAGGAAGCCCTTGCAGAAATATTCTGGTAAAACTACGCAAATTGATGAATGCGTTATATAATATATAGATCGCAATAATTATCGAAAGAAGAGGATCAATCCATGTAAATCCGGTGAAATAGATAATTACGGAACCTATAATAACTGCTACCCACCCCATAACATCTTCAAGAAGGTGGAGCCGAACAGCTTTTATATTAGCTTTATCACTTGTTCCAAGTTTGAAGAATGCCATTCCGTTTACAGCCACACCAAGAATTGCAAGAAGAAACATCCCGGCAGAATTAACTTCACCCGGCGATAAAAACCTTCCTATTGCACCATAAATGATAAATACACTTCCTGTAAAGAGTATTACTGTACTTAGCAATCCTGCAAGAAGTGAAACTCTTTTATATCCGTATGTGTAAAATTCGTCTCGTTTACGGTGTGACACTTTTTCGAGGATGTAAGACAATGCAATTGCCACAGAATCACCAAGATCGTGAAGGGCATCCGACAAAATTGCGTAAGAATTGGTGAGGATACCGCCGATGATCTCAATAATAGCAAATGTCAGGTTTAGGAAAAAAGCGCTCTTTATTCCTCGTTCGCTATCATCATGATGGTGACTGTGCCCATGATTATGAGAATGTGAGTGATCGTGTGGCATTAAATTACAAACATCCAAGATACTTTAAGAATCACAACAAAATCCTTGGAAACCAGTCCGTCTTGAGTACTTAATATTTTGTTTATCACCAAATATATATCACTCCCCAGTGATGGTTTGATATTTAATTTATAATTGAGATTGATCTCTTTAATCTCATTATTCCATTGTAAAAGAAGAAAGGACGCCATATTTACATTAAGTGTATATTTAAATCGGGTAAATATTTCATTGGTCTGTAACTCGTCAAATGGAAATTTTATATCGTTAACGCGGTATCCCAAACTGAATCCAAACTTACTTGATAGTGAGGCGCTCGCTTCAATCCCATAAGAATATCGGGTTCCACCATAAAAATCGCCAAATTCAACTCCTACAGAGCCATAGAGTGCTCGGGCAGGATTTGAGATGACTTCAACACCGTAAATGTTACCATAATATTCACCCCTGCTTTATAACTGTATTATTAAAAATTGTGAAGTCTGATTCAGGTCTGTCATATTCCCGGCTAAATTCGAAATCAATTCTATCGTTCGACTCAAAAGTAACACTCAAAGGCATGATTGAATACTCAAAAGAGGTGATTCTTCCTTGTGCATCATGATCAAACTCGATGTTCACAGGTACAAATCTGAGCCTTCTTAGCAGACCGTTATTAAAACGGGGCGCGTAACCCGCACTGAACTGAAACTGGTTAATTCCTTTATTAAAGATAAAACCTGTTTCAGGATTAAAATTTTCCTGGGTAAATCCATAAGATGAGTAAATATTGATCAGATCATTTGGGTATTCGATTTCGAGAATTCCCGCAAGGTTATTTTGAGTGTTTGTTCCATCAAATGTCCCCGCCAACTTGGTTGTGACTATCAGGTTTTGATCACCAAGGAAATTGTTGAAGTTAAAAGTGAGGTCAACACCCGCGAGTCGGTTATATTTTTCAGAAGTTTGAGTATTGCTGAATATTAAACCCGCGTGGGAATTATCGAGAAAGCTGTATTTAGCCCTGGATACGATATAATTAGTTGTTTTTTTTGAAGAGGTTCCTTCCGTCTGAACACTTAAAAATCCTGCTTCAAGGTTGCCTGAGGTACCGGTAAGTTTTAATCCACCAATAATTGGTATCCCCTCGCCTCTTGATATCCCAATAGTCCTTGAATAAAAGCCATGTTGTTACTCGCAAGATCAAACGAAAAAAGTTTGTTCCCTTCAAGGAAAAATTCTCTTTTTTCGGGGATGAACAATGGGAATCGTGAGAGGTTAATTTCAGCAATATCGGCTTCAACTTGTGCAAAATCGGTATTTAAGGTAAGATCGAGAGTAAATGCGTCGGAAAGTCCATATTTAAGATCAAGCCCGGCTTTAAAAGTTGAATTTGTTGAACTTTTTATATCTTCATATCCAACATTTAGATAAGGGAGTAAATAAACAGGATTACCCCTTTGAATATTCTCTATTCCCAACAGGCTACCGGCGCGGGTCAGGTCAAGTAAAAGTCCATTCCTGACAGCTCCTGACCATATGACGTCCTGACTCAGTCTTCTTATCCCTCTCTGAAAATTTATTCCCCACTTCTGCGTTGGAGAGCCGGGGAATTTAAGTGATGAGAGGGGAATTCTGAATTCAGCACACCAGCGATCTGATTGAATTGCCGATTTTACTTCCCAAATAGCGTCCCAATCTTCATTAAAACTGTCATATCCTCTGCCTGAGACTAACGCATCATTTTTGACAGAAAGTGGATTTGTCGCAAACCAATATCCATTTCTTTCGTCACCAAATGTATCAATTATCAATTTTACATTGTCGTCACCTGAGGTAAAACCATCATATTTTAGCTCTCTTGTAACAAGTTTATCCGGTACAGTATCGTAGCATATAAATAGGACATACAGATCATTGTCAGAATAAGCGACTTTTACAACGGTTTTAAATGCAGGGGGACTTCCCGGATCGGGATCAATTTGCAGAAAACTGGAATCCCCGGGAATTCTCTTCCATTCTTCGTCATTATCTCTGCCATCGAGATCAATTTCTGACTCTATTCTCTTTGCTATAATTTCTTTTTTTTTATTTTGTGCGAAAAGAGGGTGTAATTCACCTGCAATAAAAACAAACAGCGTAATGAGAATAATGTTAAGGTCAAATCGAAATATCAAATTAAATTCTGCGTCAGTTAACGAAATTCTTTTGGAATAGTTCTAATTAATTTATATTTAGAACTACAAAAATAGCTTATTATTATATTTCAATATGAAAATACTTTTTACAAGTCTTAAAGAAGTCGCAGAGATGTTGGTGGAATACCTTGCCCCCGGCGGAGTCACCATTGCATCCTCGCCTGCAAGAATTGTAATCGATGCCACCAAATTAAAACCGGCTTCCATAATTCTATCTGAAGATGAGATTACTCTTGAGATGTTGGCTACTTTGCGACAAAGCTCTCCCTCATCGTTTATTCTCCTTGTTGGATCACCTCTAATTTCCGCAAAACTGCTGAATTATTTTAATTCAGACCTCATTCATTTTTATATTGAATCGGACAAAATTTCTAATTTGTTGCCCCAAATCAAATCCGCTTTTTGGAATCATTATTACACCCGTCGTAAAATTGATCAAGCGGAAAGCCAAACGGAATATTTTCTCTCCAGGATAGAATTTTTGCATGAAGTAACCCTGAAAATGCTTGAAAACAAGCCTCTCGGACGATTACTTGATGAAATTATGATCGCCAGTCAATACATTCTGGATGCCGAGAAGAGTTCTTTTATGCTCTATGAACCTAATGATAAAAAACTCCATTTTCATGTACTTGAAGGATATTCTGAAAATATTATAAAAAATTTTCCGCTTGAACTTGGAAGTGGGATAGCCGGTTGGGTGGCGAAACACAGAATTCCCCAAATGGTTGATGACTGTTACAAGGATAAACGGTTTAATAAAAACTACGACAAAATGTCTAATTTCAAGACCCGGAATATGGTCTGTGTCCCCTTGTTAAAAAATGATGCACTTATCGGTGTTCTCTCCGTAATAAACAAGAAGGGTGGAGGATCTTTGTGGTGGAAGATGTAAGACTGCTTGAAACACTTGCTGGTCAATGTAGTGTGGCGATAGAAAATTCCAGGTTGCTTGAAACCAAGGTTAAAGCCGAGGCATTACGAAAAGAGCTTGAAACCGCCCACAAAATTCAGGAGAAACTTCTTCCAACTATCTTACCTGAATTCCCAACTCTTTCTTTTGCTGCTAAACTGATTCCTGCACAAGAAGTTGGCGGTGACTACTATTCCATTTATAAAATGACTGATGAACTGTGCCTCCTGTTGGTTGCCGATGTTTCGGGCAAGGGAATCCCTGCAGCGCTTCTGGTTTCTACAATCGATGCCACTCTTCACACAGTACTAAAATTAAAAGACAACCGCACCAATCCCAAATTTATTGCAGAGACAATTAATTCTGTACTCTGTGAGGCATCAACTATTGAAAAGTTTGCTACTGCCTGGATTGGTATCATTGATGTGACTGATAAAAAACTTTACAGCATAAACGCAGGACACAATCAACCAATAATTCTTAGATCCGGGGCTGAGAGTGTTGAAAGATTGTCAAAAGGTGGAATTTTCCTCGGGGTAATTCCTTTTGACTTTGACATGGAAATTGTTGAGTTCCGAAAAGATGACATTCTTGTTTTTTTCTCGGATGGGGTTGTTGAGGCAATGGATTCCAACAATATCCTCTTTGGGGATGAAAAACTGGTTGAATTAATTACTATCCATCGGAATGAATCCGCTTTTGAGATTCTTGATATAATAATTGAAGAAGTGGTTAAACATGAGCTTTTAACCACCCAAAGTGATGATATAACCCTCGCTATTGTTAAAGGGATATAAATAATCATTAATTATTTATTATGTTTTAAAGTTTGATTAAACTTTTTCTAAATGGAAACTTTAGCATTGTTCCTCCTTATTCTTCTTGCCGGCTATTTAGGCACCGGTTTGGTCTTAAGGAAAATCTCAAGTAGAAATTTTTTCCCATCGGGAATGGAATATCTAATACTCGGTTTACTCCTAAATCCGGGGCTCTACTATTTTCTCTCTTCGAATCTAACTTTCGATATTTTTCCTCCCATAAACAACGAAATTCTTAGTAAAATGGCTCCTGTTATTAGTGGAGTTACCGGGTTGCTTGGTCTATATTGGGGAATGAAATTCAGTCTTGTGGAACTACTTAAAACCAATCGTGAACAGATTAGAGTAGCAATTTATGACACCGTACTCTCCACAGTGATAATCGGTTCACTTGCTTTTGCCTCATTCTACTATTTTTTTCCGGATCCGGGCAATTTATTGGAAATTCTTTTGGCCTCCTATGCTCTCGCTGTGATTGGCTCGATGTCCTCCCCTTATGTTTTACAAAAGTTCAGAGAGAAATACAACATCACTCGTAAACTTTCTGATTCCTTAAATTCAGCTGCCCGTTTTTCTCTGTTTTTCTCTCTGATAATGTTTGGTGCTATCTTTTCATTCTATAATTTTAATACAAGACCAACCATGGAGCTTACTCCGATTGAGTTTTTTACGATAAGTATCGGGATAGCAATCGCTATTGGAATCTTGTTTTTTATCTTCCTGGGAAGAGAGTCTGATTCTCGAAAGATATTTGTCGGGATTCTTGGAATAACAATGCTCGGGAGCGGCATCGCCTATTATCTTGGACTTTCTCCCCTTTTCCTCTGTTTTATTCTGGGTATTCTACTGGGAAACCTGTCCCGCATTAAAGAGAAGGTGTTGGATACTATTGAACAGTTGATTTCTCCTTTGTCAATAGTCATTACGATTTATGCAGGAATTATTTGGGTACTGGCGGACTCAACTTTTGCCTGGCTGTTTATTCTTTCTTTTCCTGTAATAAAAGTGATTGCAAAATCTTTCACTCACAAAATTGCTGTTCTTGCTGCATTTGAGAAGGATCGTGTAACCCGAGGGCAAGGAGTTGTGTTTCTTTCAAGTGACATCCTGGTATTTGCGCTTCTGATTAATTATTCCACAGTTTTTAACAACCAGTACACCCCAATCATAATGTCTGCAATCATTTTGAACGTTTTTACTCTCGGTTTTTCTTCCAGCTTTTTTACTAAACGATTCCTCGTTGAATCGTCAGAAATCAGCGGAGAGACAAAATGATCAATACAATAAGACGAATTTTTATCCTTGTGATTCTTTTTGGACTAATGGTTCTCACTAAGACTATTGGCACTTCAGGCGAAATGAGTTACCCGAGAACTCTTGCTGTCCTGGGATTTATAATACTCGCATCATTTACTTTGGGTGAACTTTTTCAGACGATCAGGCTTCCAAAAGTTACAGGTTATATTTTTACCGGTTTGATTTTTGGACTGTCACTTTTTCAGTTTACAAATTTTGAGCCTTTGTTCCTCATTAATCAGCGGATAACAGAGAATTTATCTGTTGTTAACAATATAGTCCTTGCAGTAATCGCTTTGATCGCCGGGTTGGAGTTGAAGTATTCAAAACTAAAAAAAGTGATTAAACCAGGACTTGTCATAATCCTGTTTAAGTTCTTTTTTGTATTTATCCTGATAACAGGAAGTTTTTATTTCCTCTTCCCTGTTTTATCACAGACCTTGACATCATGGCAATATTTATTAGCCGGGGGGCTTTTAATTTCCATTATCGCGATGGGTACTTCAATCGAGTTAACGATCGGGGTTTCTGAGGAACTGGATATAAAAAATGATCTTGTGGAATTGACTCTCAGTACATCAATTCTGAAGGATTTGTTAAATATCATCTTGCTTGTGGTTGTTATCTTCTTGATTAAGATGTACCTCCTGCCGGAACATGAAACAGTTTTGTCGAATCCACTCATAACACTTTTGACAGATCTTGGAAAGACCATTATTGCAGGCGGAATTTTAGGTGTCTTAACGGTTTTTTATCTGCGATATATCAAAATGGAAATAACTTTTTTCTTGATATGTTTGATAATTTTTGGTGGTTATGCTGCATCACTGTTTCACCTTGAAACTCTTTTAATGTTTGTAATAGCCGGAATGATTGTTTCCAACTTTGCACCTGAAGAAGAATTTGAAAAGGCAACTGAAAACTTAAGTCTGCCGTTTTTTATTGTCTTTTTTACCCTGGCCGGTGCAACTATTGATCTGAGTAGCGCAATAAACTATCTTCCAATTGCAGGTGCTCTTTTTCTGATTAGAATAATTGCTCTGTTCATCTCGGTAAGAAGTGCAGTCGCACTCGTAAAATCTCCTCCAGAGATAAAACGATTTGGTTGGTCAGGGTTTATATCAACCGGTGTTTTGATGCTGGGATTCTCAGGGATTATCGCTTCAGAACTTCCGCAGATTTCCGCACTGGTTTCCGGTATAATCTACGATTTGATCCTCCTGAACCTTCTTTTAGGTCCAATTATCTACAGAGCGGTACTGGTTTATCAAAAGAACGAAGCTGAAACTGTTCAACCTGAAGCTGTAAAAACCACAGTAAAAGTTGAGTACGCTAAAAAACTCAATGAAGTAAATGAAGACTATCAGATTGCGTTTGCTGAGCCCAATTTTTATGATGAAAAACTGAATAAAATATTTTTTGACCTCTATTTTAAAACTTATTGAACTGGTAAACGAATTTAGAGATAATTTTGTCACCAAAAGAAATTATGAGACAGAAGATATTCTGAAGGAAACTGTTGCAATATATCGCGACAAATTCCTTGGCATCGAATCGATATTAAAATCGGGTAAAGACCCCCGCGCTATCAGAGCCGCACTTCAAAGCATCAGGATTAACCAGACGGAGGTGTTACTCGATAAACTTGAAGAGAGGAAAAAAACTGAGCGGGATTTTGCCAATTCTGATACTCTAATCAAAAAACTTTTAAATGATCTGCTTGACGTTACATCAACCCTTGAAGAGACTTATCCCCTCTCGACCGAAATTGATTATACAACATATGCAGGGAAATCGTTGTTTTTCCGACTTTTTATACTAAAATTAAAATTTACTACTTGGCTAAAAACCATATTTACCGGAGATCATACCGCAATTGTTAAGGTGAATCTCAAAAATTACAGTCGCTATTATCTAAATGTTAAAACCACTGCAGAATTGCTTGAGACAATTAATTTAACAGGAGCTGACAGATTAAACCTGTTTAGAAAACTTAAAGCCATTCATAAAAATTTCATTCATTACCTGGACGAACTAATCACGACAATTGGTCAGGAAAAAAGCAGCCTCGGATTTATGCCTGTCTTCTACATGCAATATGAAGAGTTAAAGGCGATGTTTTTTAACGAACTTGATGTCTATATTGAAGAACAATCTTCAACGGTTATGAATATTGAAAAGCGATTGACTTACGCTTTTGCTTCCCCCTATAATAACCTTCTGCGTGAAATTACGAGCCTGATCAGACTTGATAAAAGGGGTCTTGAAGTGAATTTCTTCAAGGAATTTGAAGAATCACAAAAAGTCAAGGAAAGTCTCTTTGATTCAATCAGATATTGGGTAATATATTATCAGGGTATAATCGGACTGTTGCAAAAAGAGTTGTATATCTACAAATTTGAAATCCAGCTGAACAACTTTCTAGATCGCGCTCTTCTCAATCTCGCTGATGAAATAAGTGAAAGAATCAGGGCAGGAAGTCCCAAGATCATTGAACAATTCCGACAAATGGTCACGGATATAAAGGCACTGATACCGCTTGGTTACGATACATTAAAAGCTTATTCTGATCATTTTAGAATGTCATTTGTTATTCCTGAACTTTCCTCACTTATCAGAGATCTTGATAAAACAACTCGAAGCAGGAAACTGAGAACTTTTTTTGATACAGTTATCAATGGAATTAAATCAGTGGCGAAGGAACTGCCTGAAGAAGCCGTTTACCTCGACGAAGAAGAACTTAATCTCAAAAACAGAATCCCTGAATTCACAAAACTTAAAACTTTTGAAATTCGGAAACAAACCTCAAGCTTTCTGCTATTAAAATTACCCAGAGAGATTGGCGACGTTAACGAGTTTCTTGTTGACTATGTTGACACTGCATTAAAAGAGATCAGAAATCTTGAATCAAGCGTAAATTATTATCTCGACTCAATAGTAAAAAGAATACATGAAGACCCGGAAGACTTCGAAGGAGTTGAAGATATCCTCAATACTGTGAGCAGTAGCTTCCTGAATCGTTTAAGAGAAATTGAGAACAATAACGATAAACTGGAACAAGCCATCAATAAACAAGTTGCCGACAAAACAGAGGTGGCAGTAACCGAGATAAAGAGGTTGATCCGGCAGACTCCTCATTTAGATGCAGACACATCGCATAAAAAGAATACCTTCACTTTACAAATGAACTATGCTTTCAGATTTGTCAAAATTGTTCTCAAGAAAGTGTTTCATACGATAAAAGCCGCTATCTCTAATACCTATAAACGATTTATAATCCCTCTTTTTGCCAGAAGTTATGAGCGATTTAAAATACTCTCCGGTAAATTGGGGACTTCGTATAAAGAAGATTTATTTAGATTGGATGAGATACTCAACGGTCTGCCTTTCATCTACCGACGGTTGTTTGATGGTACCTCATTGGAATCATCGGAGATGTTCCTCGGGAAAGAAGAGATAAAACATATTCTGAGTGATGCTCAAAGCCGTTTTAAAAACAAACTCCCCTCCTCTGTTCTGATTACAGGGGCACCGGGAACAGGCAAAACCTCTTGCCTCTATTTTATCAAAAACGATCTGCTTCGTCCGGGTGAATATCTCGAGTTCTATTTTCTTGAAAGAATCAGTACTGTGGATGAGCTAAGAAAGTTAATTTCCGAAGCTTTTGGATACAACGACCTAAAGTCGGTGGAAGCCATTATAATCGATCTAAACGAACGATTCCGGGGCAAAACTGTATTGTTGATTAACCTTCACAAAACATTTGTAAGAAGTGTTGATGGTTTTGAAGCATTAAAAACCATGCTGCATATAATCTCAATGACCAGCGTAAATATTTTGTGGATCACCAGCGTTCAGAGCACCGGATGGCAATTCATCAAAACAAATTTTAAAGCTTCATCCCTGTTTACTTTCTCAATTTCACTCGAGGAATTAAATAGAAGAAGAGTTAAAGAAATTATCCTTCACCGGCAAAAGACAACCGGTTTTGGATTTAGATTCACAGAAGATGATCTCTATCTCCTTCGTAAAAAAATATTCAGTTCTTCGAAATCGATTGAGGATCAACGGTATCTGGAAAATGTTTACTTTGAACGACTGACAGACTATGCCGATGGCAATATCGTGGCTGCCATGAACTATTGGTTAAATTCGATAAAAAAGATAGAGGGAAATACCCTTCTGATACAGACTTATAAAGCCTATCCGCTGATCGATCTCTCATTCCTCGACACCACCCTGATTACTGTTTTACATACCGTAATGCTGCATGGCGGTTTAAAGAAATCCCAGTTGGCACAATCCCTTAACATCCCGGAGAGTCTTGCAGGAGAAGCGCTGAACAAATTATTGTCACTCAATTTGTTGAAGATTGGCGAACTTACTAAAAGTCATGACTACTATTATACAAACAAGTTTAAGTTTAAATCGATACAATATGAACTCAAAAACAGGAATATTCTGCCATGACAAGTTCTAATTGTATGAAAATACTTCTTATTCTATTGATACTGCCGGGATTCCTGTTTTCACAGACAAAAAAGGAGAACAGTTCATTACTGCCTCCGGACACCCTAAAACCTGTGCAGCATGACAGCATAATTCGGATTGATACAATTGTGAAGGTGGATTCCGTTTTTATATTTGATACTGTCAGATTGGCTGCTGATACCATACAGGGAGTAACGGGTAATTCAGAACCAACTATCATTTTTGCAGATTCTGCTTCCAATCATATCCCAACTTTTTATGACATGTTGGATTCTGTTAATATCGTTCAACAGATTGGAATATTCAAGCTTATTTTAATCTTTTTTATTCTGACAGTCGCTTCTGCGTTAAGTTATTCTATAAGCCTGCTAAGGCGAAATAACCTGATTAAGAATAAACTACTTTTGAGAACGATAAATAGTGTCCCGATAATCAGAACAATCCTTTGGATTATCACTTCATGGTTGCTCCTGAAGCTATTGTTCGTTCAGACTCAATTGATGATGCTCTTTTTTGTGACTCTCCTGGCAGTGCTTTTGGGTATTGCTCTGCTTCCCCTTCTAAGAAACATTGTTGGAAGATTGTTGATCCTCTCAGGAAATATGTTTGGGAAAAATGATTATATAAGGTGTGGGCATCATAAAGGATTTGTTCAGGAAATTGGATGGAGAGAAGTAACACTTTTAAGTGATGAGGGTTCTGCCATTTTTATTCCTAATTCAAAATTTTTAGATACCCCTTTCGAAAATGTGAGTCTCGGGAAAAAGGAAGAGTTGCTCTCACTCGATTTTCAATTCCCTTCAACATTCGACCCCGAAAGAACAATGGAAGTTCTGAAAGAAGCTGCTATTTCAAATCCTTTCCTCTACATCGATAAACAGCCGGAAGTTTTTATGAAGTCCGTTGATTTTATCAACAACCGTTTTACAGTAAAAGTGAATTTGTATTTATATGATTCAAGTTTTATTGATGAACTTTATGATGCAATTAATAAGGCGGTATTAATTAAACTGAGACAGACTGACAACGGAAGTGTGGATAATGGAATATCGTAACAGAAGCTCCCGCGACCGCATTCTCAATTACTTGAGAATAATTCTTATCTTTTCTGCAACAATAGGATTTGTTACGATTATTCTGGAGCACGGCTTCAGAATAAATTTTGTCGAAGAACAAGTTATTAATATTCTGTCTGTGGCAGTTGTCGGAATTTTTGTGTTCTATCAAGTCGCAAATATTCTTTTTGCAAGTGACAAAATTAATTTTTTAAGGACACACTTTTTTGAATTTGTTGTAATTCTGTTTATCCTGATAGAATTTGTACTTACAGTCTTTGGAGTGAGTATAATTCAAAATATCGGTTCTACTTTTGAATTAAAAAATGTCACTTTCCTCTATGTTGTACTCGCTCAGATTTATATTGTAATTGGAATTATTCTGGGGGCGATCAGGTATAACAAAAAAATACTCGAATCGAAAATCCATCCTGCCCGCCTTTTCATGCTTAGTTTTGCAGCCACTATTCTTGGCGGCTCTCTTTTACTTATGCTGCCTGCCGCTTCCAATATCGATGGTGGTTTAAGGTTCATTGATGCACTATTCACATCAACCAGTGCTGTCTGTGTTACAGGTCTAACATCAGTGGATACAGCAGCAGATTTCACTCGTTTTGGTCAGGTTGTGGTAATGTTACTCTTCCAGATCGGCGGGTTGGGTTTGATGACATTTACTACTTTTTTTGCAATATTTTTGTCGGGCGGGTTGGGAATCAAGGAGAAGTTTATTCTTCGGGAGATGATGCACGAAGATAATGTTGGCGCAATAGGAAAAGTGCTCTCAAGTCTTATAATCCTGACCTTTGTGCTTGAGGGAATTGGAGCGACGGTTATTTTCTTTTCAATAAAGGATTTTTATACCGGAAATATTGGTGAAGCAGTTTTTTCAAGCGTTTTTCACGCCATCTCAGCTTTTTGTAATGCGGGGTTTTCTATTTATCCAAATAACCTCATGAATCCTCTCATCCAGAATAATTATGTTTTTAATACAACAATTAGTATGCTCATCATCTTCGGTGGTCTGGGATTCACGGCTATTTTGGGGCTACCAAGATATATCAAAGTAAACAGAGAACCTCTTTTTGCAAGGTTGAATATGTCTCTTCAAGTAAAAATTGTGTTCATCGCAACTTTGATTTTGATTGTGGTTGGAACGGGTTTTACTTACATTCTTGAACTAAACAGTTCGTTGAAAGGGATGGATACCGGGGATGCCCTGTTCCATTCCTATTTCCAGGCAGTCTCAG
The DNA here is from genome assembly GCA_016714125.1 of Ignavibacteriales bacterium. Classification (GTDB taxonomy): domain Bacteria; phylum Bacteroidota; class Ignavibacteria; order Ignavibacteriales; family Ignavibacteriaceae; genus UTCHB3. The sequence continues at coordinate 178,687 of JADJNX010000003.1, forward strand.
CAAGAACTGCAGGGTTCAATACCATCGATATTACATTATTCACAGACCCAACTACTTTTTTCTACTGTTTTTTAATGTTTATCGGAGCTTCACCAGGTGGAACAGGAGGCGGTATAAAAACAACCACCTTTACCCTTGTTTTTCTCTCCATTTTAATGTACAGAAACAGTACAAGAGATTTAAGAATTAACAAACGTACAATCCCCCAGGAGGTTGTTAACCTGGCTTTTATGATATTTTGGCTCTCTGTGCTTTATATCCTTTCCGGGGTTTTCATTCTTAGTGTTTCAGAACCGGGGGTAAAATTCATCGATCTTATGTTCGAGGCGTTTAGCGCTGCGGGTACAGTAGGTTTATCAAAAGGAGTGTCTGGCAATCTGTCCGATGTAGGTAAGATTGTTGATATACTTTTGATGTATATCGGGAGGATTGGTCCTCTCACAATTATTTTCAGTTTTATTGGTGAGCGAGACAGCAGTCGATTCTCGTATCCAAATGACAACATCACAATGCTTTAATTATTGAGGTTTATTAAGTGAAAAAGAAATACGCAGTAATCGGTTTAGGTGATCTTGGTGGCAGTATCGCTATAAGCCTTCAGAACACCGGGTCGGAAGTGCTCGCAATCGATATGGATGAATCGATCATAAATGATTTAAAAGACGTTGTTGGAACGGCGATCCGGGCTGATTCCACCGACGAAAAAGCATTGACTATGATAGGAATTGATTCATCTGTTGATGCTGCAATCGTAGCAATAGGGCCCGATAACTTTGAGAATACAATTCTTACGTCAGTTATTCTGCTCGAAAAAGGGGTAAAAAAAGTTGTGGCAAGGGCATCTTCCAAACTTCAGGAGAGTATTCTGTTAAAGCTTGGTGTACATCAAGTGCTTATACCTGATGTTCAAATCGCCCGCCAGATTGTATCGCTGATTACAAGTCAGGACGTTCTCGATACGATATTTCTCGGAGAAGACTATAATATCGTTTATTTGAAAACTCCCCGGTCATTTGTCGGGAAAAGCCTTCAGGAACTCGATCTTCGAATAAGATATAATGTGAATCTTATTACTATTAAACGAAGAGAAAAAACTTTACGTCCGGGCAATACAGAACTTAAAGAGGAAATTTATGGAGTTCCCACAGCTTCAACAATCCTCGAAGAAAATGATGTCATGATAGTATTTGGAAAAGATAAAGATATCAAAAAAATTGTTGAATAATGAGTGAATTCCCAACTCGCGAAGAGATAATCACCGCACATCAGAGAATTGCCGGTTATGTGCACCGAACACCAGTCTTAACCTCCAGAAGCCTTAACGAGCTCACAGGTGCCGAATTGTTCTTTAAGTGTGAAAATATGCAGCGAGGGGGGGCTTTTAAGGCGAGAGGTGCCTTTAACGCGTGCCTGTCATTATCCAAAGAAGAACTTGAGATGGGAGTTGCAACACATTCCTCGGGAAATCATGCAACTGCATTAAGTCTTGCCGCTAAATCACTGGGGACCATCGCTCATATCGTGATGCCCTCAAACTCTAAAAAGATTAAAGTAAACTCGGTAAAAGCATTTGGCGGCAGAATCACTTTTTGTGAGCCCAATCTTCAAGCCCGTGAATCAACACTTCAAAAAGTGATTGAAAAAACAGGTGCTGTTTTTATTCCCCCATACGACGATTACAGAATAATTCAGGGACAGGCAACCGCTGCCAAAGAACTTATTGAAGAAATTCCTGAACTATCTGTTGTAATCGCACCAGTTGGCGGTGGTGGATTACTTGCCGGAACCGCGCATTCCATCAATTATTTTTCCAATAATGCCACTGTTTATGCAGCAGAACCAATGGGGGCTGACGATGCCTATCGATCAATGCTAACCGGAAGTATCGTTCCTTCAGTTAATCCCAAAACAATCGCTGATGGACTTCTCACCTCACTCGGCGAGCGGAACTTCCCGATCATCAAACAATTGGTAAACTCAATTATAACTGTTGAAGAATCAGAAATTCTTCAAGCAATGCGACTGATCTGGGAGAGACTAAAAATTATTGTTGAACCAAGTTCAGCAACCGTTCTTGCTGCTGTAATCAAACGAAACGACCTCTTCTCCAACAAAAAAACAGGGCTAATCCTCTCGGGTGGCAATGTTGATTTGGATGAGTACTTTAGAACTTGAGTACTTGAGTACATGAGTGACTCGAGTATATGAGTGTGTTCAAATAAAAATCTATCCCTAAATATCCGTGCTGAACCCGTGAAATCCGTGGAACAATCCCCTCACCCACTTCTTACTTCCTTTTTTGTTTATTTTGTTTTGTTTATATTTGCAGGCTAAACTATTGCGAAAATGGCGAAATTGGCAGACGCGCTAGACTTAGGATCTAGTGGAGAGATCCGTGGGGGTTCGAGTCCCCCTTTTCGCACTTCAATTCTTAAAACCAGAGGTTGTATTGGATAGGAAAATTAATCAGCTTTCTACTGCTGAAAATCAATTGGAAATTACGCTTACCCCTGAAGAAGCCTCGCCACTTATTCAAGCAGAAGTTGCTAAAAAAATTACCACAATTCAGATTCCGGGTTTCAGAAAAGGAAAAGCTCCTAAACATGTTATTAAAAATATGTATGGTGATTCTCTCGAATATGATGCTGCGGATAAAGTAGCCAATAAGATTTTCTGGGATGCCGTAAAAGAACTTGATTTAAGACCGTTGAATACTCCGGGATTGGTTGATTTAAATTACAAACCCGGTGAAGCACTTTCTTTTAAAGTTAACTACGAAATTTTCCCTGAAGTTGAATTGGTTAATTACAAAGGAAATGAGATTGAAATTCCACTATATGATGTAACCGAGGCGTTGATCGATGAGGAATTACACAATCTACTTAGTTCAAATTCTGAATTTGAAGATGTGGATCCCCTTGATAGCGCTGAAAACAGCATTGTTGATATCGATATCTATAACACCGAAACATCAACCGAAATGGGAACCCCAAAAGCAATCGAAGGTGACTATCCGCTGATTAGCGAAGCTTTTAAGGCTTCCCTTCCCACTCTAAAAGTTGGTGATCTGGTTAAACCGGCAGATTTTTATTCTGAACAAAAACTGATTGACAGCTACGAAAAAACAAGCTATCAATTTATTATCAAAGGTTTCAGAAAAAAAATTGTTCCTGAACTTAATGATGAATTTGTCCAAAAAATTTCCAAAGAATATAAAGATGTTGCGAGTCTTAGAGAAGGTATTGCAGCATACTATACCGGATATTATGAAGACATGACAAACAAAATTTATAATTCCCGTTTGGAAAAGACCATTCTCGATGCTAACGAACTCCAGGTTCCGGCCTCTTTTGTGGAAAGAGTTCTCGACTACTTCATAAAAGAAGAGACTGAAAAAGCTAAAAAAAAGAGAATAAACCACTTCCAAAAGTGGATGATCTTAAACTTGCCTACAAACCTTATGCTGAAAAAGAAGCTAAGTGGCAGGTTGTTAAAGAAAATATTATCAGGATCGAAAATCTGACCGTTACCGATGAATACATTGATGAGATGGTGAAAGTGGAAGTTGAACGCTACAACATCAGTGAAGATATCTTAAGAGACTACTTCAAAGGCGATGCAGTAAAAAACAATCTCCTTTATGGCATGCTTGACAAATTCCTTAAGGAACAAAATCCTGAGAAAAAGATTAACCCTGATGAGTACCGTGCAAAATATGTTGAAAAACATAACCATGAACATCATGATCATGACCACGACCACGAACATCATCACCACGATCATGACCATGAACACCATGATCATGAAAATGAAACTAAATAGAACATCCCAATTGTTTTAATCAAAAAGGGCACTTTAAGATAAAACAGAAAGATTATTATGACAAAAGATTTTGAAATTTATAACCAGTTGGTCCCCTATGTTATCGAACAGACCGGCAGGGGTGAACGCGGTATGGATATCTATTCCAGACTTCTCAGGGAAAGAATTATCTTCCTTGGAACTGCAATAGATGACCATGTGGCATCATTAACCATTGCCCAGTTGATCTTCCTCGAAGCTGAGGATTCAACAAAAGATATAAACCTATATATCAACTCTCCGGGTGGAAGTGTTTCGGCAGGACTGGCGATCTATGATACAATGAAATTTATTAAACCTGATGTGGCTACGATATGTGTTGGGCTTGCTGCAAGTATGGGCGCTGTCCTTCTTGCCGGTGGTGCTGATGGAAAAAGATCATCACTCCCCCATTCCAAGATCATGATTCATCAGCCATGGAGCGGTGGAATCTCCGGTCAGGCTTCTGACATCGAGATTCAGGCAAAAGAAATGATGAAAACCCGTGATACTCTCTACAAAATTCTTGCTGAACACACAGGTAAAACTGTTGAACAGATATTAAAAGATTGTGATAGAGATTATTACCTCACTTCTGAAGAGGCAGTTGAATATAAACTGATTGACAAAGTGATGGATAAAAGGAAGTAATAATCCGATTAGATATAAAAAAAGCTGCTCTATAGCAGCTTTTTTTTTGATTTTTATTTTCTAAGTTTTAATACTACAAACCGTTTTTCCCTGTCGCTTGCAAACTCCTTCATCGAATCGGTAATCTCATCGTGTGCAGTTTCTTCGGGAATCTGTTGAGAATTAACTTCCTGTCTTTTTTTCTCAAGGAAATTTGAAAAGAGGGATTTGTTCTTTTGTTGGTCTGAATTTCCACTACCTCTTCCTTGCAGTTGCGTAGTCTGGAACTGGTTTTTCTTTCGCGCTTGCCCAACTACCTGAAATCTTGCATTCTGTTGGTCAGTTGTTCCCGGGGATATTTCTGCCTGAGATTTGGAATCAGGGCGATTCTTCTCCATCAAAACACGTTTATTTGCCTGACTCGGATCATAACTGTCATCCTCCTCAAATAAACCGGTAGTTTGTCGATTCCAGGCAAGTGTTACCAATCCTTTACGCTCCTTGGATGGATGAAGGTTCTGATTCTTCTTCTGGAAACCAAGATCTTCCGAACTGAGTGCCTGGAATTTGGTTTTCGCGGGTTCCGGTTTTGGGGGTTCAGCTTTTGGTGAATCAAAAATTTCGTTGGTGGAAAGATTTATCACTTTCTCAAAATCGATATCGTCGAAAGCACAAATTAATTCCGCAAAACCACGGTCATTTTGATTTTGGACTTCGGAAGCTTCAAGATCAAAACTGTAAGACTCCTCAAAATCAGGAAGTCCGTCTGTATGTCCAAGTGATCTCAACCCGACTTGCTGGATACGAAAACGAAGATCGGGATCATCATTCAAAAATCCATTATCTTCCATCTCTTTTTACGCAATAAATGGGATCGAAATAGATAACTTCTTTGGCACCACTTACCAATACCTGCTGACCATATTTAACATAATTTATGTCAAAATTATCCAGATTGGTTAGCAGCCTGTAAGCTACCACAGTTTTAGGTTGTGTATCGTTGATGAATGTACAAACTTCGTTGTAATGAAGCCGCATTGGATTATTAATACCAATGTTGCGTCTCACCATACGAAAGTTGTTTTCCAGGTTAAAGCGATTTTCTGAGTAGATCAGGATATCACCGCCGTCACCTCTTAAAGTCTCTAAAATCATGTTACGGCCATCTTTTTCGGTTCTATATTTTTCAGTTAGGCAACTATTCTATATAACGACCAATCCCATAGAGAGGAGTGGTTCTTAAACTCTCAACATTTAAAAAGATAATATAATATTTTTTATTCAGATTATGGGTAGTGGAATTACGAATATTTTATAAAAAAGCCCGAAGAAAGATTATCTTCGGGCTTAATTTTTAATTTAGTTCGGAAGAAATCCGAGTTTATTTCAGGAGAACCATCTTCTTGATATCGCTATATATCTCTCCGTCAACTGTATTTGCTTTCAACTCATAGAAGTAAACTCCACTTGTGAGTTTTGCTCCTGTTACATCGTCTGCATTCCAATAGATCGAATAACTTCCGGCTGCGTTAAAGTCGTTGTAAAGAATTTTAACAACTTCTCCAAGAAGATTATATACAGTGATTTTAACATTTGCCGCCTTGGGTAGTGAATATTCAATCCTTGTGGTCGGGTTAAAAGGGTTTGGATAATTCTGATTAAGTGAAAATGCACCAGGTACATTAACAGGAGTCTTAACGTCAGTTGCGGTTCCTGTGCGGTTGAATGTCAATGCTGCCAGGTTTACAACTCCTGTGCTTGCTACGAGTTCACCCGCCCCTGTATTTGAGTTGATTTTAATTAGATCTACAGGTTGATTTGTAGCACCTTTCAATCCAAAAAGAACACCATCACCATCAAATTCAAGATCCGTGATTGCCACACCAAATGATGTTAGTCCAAGTCTTGTTGTGTCACCGTTAGAAAGATTGACTCTAAAAATCATATCTTTTGGTGAACCAAGTGCTCTGTATAATGATGCATACAACTCATTTGTCTGAGGATGAAAAGCAATACTGAGGATCGCAGCTTGTGCCTGTACAGTCTCTGTGAAAGTGGAATCCAGCAGACCTATTTTATAAATCTTTCCACTTTTTTGCGAAACGTAAAGATTTCCGGTAGTGTCAAAAGCGAGACTTCCAAGGTCAGCAATAGAGGCAGAAAACAATCTGTGTGCATCACCACCGTTGGAATTAAGCCTTACTATTTCTTGTGGAGCAGTGTTTCTAATACCATACAAGATTTTAGTTTTAGGGTGGATTGCAATACTCTGGAAGAGGTTTTTGGTAGTTGGACCAATCTCAGTTGGAAGTCCGTTACCCGTCCTCAAATAAAACAATCTGTTATTGTCAGTTCCGCCTGAAACAGCAAACATTGCTTTTTCATTACTTGGAATGATTTCATAACCAAATGCGGTAACTGCAATACCTCTAAGGGTTCCATCGTTTGATGCAACATAAAGTGTATCTGAAATCGCTCCAAGATCAACTGCTCTGGCAGCAAGCTGAATATCAACAGTCCTGTTTGGTTCAAGAGTAAATGGATAGGTAAACGTTGTATTAAGCACAAAATTTCCTGTTCCAAAATAGAGAGAATCGACAACAAGATTTTGAGTTCCAAAACTGGTTAATCTAAAATTGTCAATATGAATTGGAACATTAACTTCAACTTCACCAAAATTGAGAATCTTTTTGTCGAGAGTTCCCTTTACACCATCGTAAGGAGCAACTCTAAGAATACCGGTCCATGTACCCCAGGTATTCACACCGGCGGCATATTCAGTAAAAATCACAAAATCGGTCAAGTTTTGCGGATCAGCCCAGATTCCCATATAATCACCCCAACGATTTCTGGTTCCGGTAAAAGTTTTTACATAGTTTCCTTTTCCCGTTTGAAGGGGAGAACTGTAAGTAAATGCAGTTTCATTTGCAAATTTTGAGGAGTAGAAAGCTCCCGCATATTCTGTGTCGCCTGATCTTGCAAAGGTTACAGCTGCATTATCAAATTTATCGACTGCAATTGCTCCAAAGTAATACCAGTTACCGTTTGCTCCAAGAATTGATTGCTCGCTTGCAGTATTAGTCACTGTATTTATTTTCACATAATGAAGTGCTGAGTAACTGCTTGCCGCAGGGTTAAGAATGCTGTGAATACTCCAGATTGATCCATTTCTGTAAATCGGTTCATTCTGAAGCTGAGCGCCGTTAGTTGAAATCAAAGGTGTTCCGCCACCCAGCTGATTGGCATTTGGTGGTGACGAATAAGCGGTGACCGGCACAATCGATCCGCGCAAAACAGGATTTGTCAATGGATTCTCAATCCAATAAAGAGCAAAGAAGTTTGCCGAACCGGGTGCGTGTAAGAAATAATATTTTGTCGGATCGTGAGTATATGCAATAGTTGGTCTGATATGAAATATAGACTGCTGAGTTGGTCCCGGAGCCGGATACTTGATTCCATAGATGTCATTCCATGTTACTGTGGCATTGGCATCATTTGAATAAAGTGGAGTTTTAGGATAAATTCTAATTTTTGCATAATTAAAGCTTCCGGCAAACGAGAACTGATTACCACTCACATAAATGGCATCATCATCAAATCCCACACCCTGATAATCCATCCAGTTACCTGAAGGAACATCACCGTTAACATCTGACCTGAATGCAAAATTATACCATGTTCCGGTTGGAATCGAGTCGTCTGAAACTGAAAAGAGGAGTGTTCCACGGGATGGACTGTCGTTTTGATCCAACCATACCATCACCCATCTTTTATCAAAATGGTCATAAATAACTTTTGGATCAAAAGCACCGGGACTTGCAATCGTGGATGCATACCATTGATCGGCATTAATTCTTTTAATAAGGTTTCCATTCATATCGTAAATACCAAAATCACTATTTACGACAGCAACTATATAACCGGCACCTACAGCAACATGGGGATCAGGTGGAATTGAGTTTGTTTGAGTTAAACCTTGAAAATCCTTTAAAAGAATTGCCTTGGTTGTGTCAACTGCCTCTTTCCCGGCATTACGATCTTCGACATATAACTTAATTGCGTCATACATGCCGTCGAATTCCTTAATGTAAACAGGATCCGCTGTGTGATCTGCCTTGTTTCTGATTGTTTCCGGTTTAGGGAAACTGTTTGAAGGCGTTAGACCAAAACTATTTGTATTTACAATAACCCCACCCGTTTTAGAGCCGGCGGCCGGACCACTATAGGTCTGACTGAAAACCAGGGGTGAGATGAATGCAAATGCAATAAGCGAAAAAAGAGCTCTTTTTATCACTTTATATACTCCGAATTAATAATAAAAAAATTATTTCTGACTGGCTTTCCAGCCATTGTACTGATTCAACAATTCAATCGAAGTGGAATCAGTGCTAACAGATGTTGTAAACTTAAATTCTTTTGTTCCTGATGGCCATTTAATTATCTGTGGTCCACCGGCATCTCCAAGATATGTTCCGTTAGAGCTCATATATGTTTCTGAAAGAAATCCCCCCATACTGTAATACACAGGAGCGCAGTTACAATCTTTTTCGAACAAAAAATGAGATGTCAGCAATATTTGAAAAAGTGAACTTCACCAGTCCGTTCAATTTTCCACCTTCTGCCATCAATTCTTTTGAAGTAACCTTAAGTGATGGATTTTCATCCTCGAACTTGGTGCCTTTTACATAATCATCTATAAGTTCTGCAAAATCTTTAAGCGAAACATCATCTTCACCATCTTTTGCTGACTTTATATTATAAAACTTGATCCATCCTTCGCCGGATCCGTCACTCTTGGTTTTGTAAGAATATTCTTTTTTGTCAACGGTAAGGCAACCGGCAAAAAGTACGGTGACCAAAGCTATTAGAACAAGTCTAAATGATATTAATCTCATTAAATACTCCTGATTGGGGTGTAAAAAGTTATTTGGGATTGTGAAAATGTGGATATACAGACTTTAAAATAGGAAATATTATTTGTATATCAAAAGTTAAAATTTGTGAGGAATTCCCGTTGCATATAGCTGTTTTGTTAGATGTTGTGCGTGCACTCACACATCTCCCCTTTCTGCCCTCAAATGCATGTAAAAGTGATGTCAGACAAAAAAAAAAGGTTGAACCTGATATAAATTGCCTTCAGAATTTAATCATTTATTACTCATAATCGCCATGAATCTAATATATAAACCGCTAAAGTATTTAATTGTTGTCGCCATCCTGTTAGGCTTGGTTGAAGTTTTTTACATCAATCGAATTGTGAACTTCCACTCCGGAACATTTTCTGACTTAAATCCGGCTTCAGAGATGACTGCTAAACAGAACCTCCCTGTCATTCTTGTACTCGGCGATGAAGTCAGTGCTAACCCTGACAGTTATGTCGCAATGTTAAGAGTTAAACATCCCGGTTACAAAATTATAAACGGTGCTCTCCCAAACACAGGGATAATCGAGATGGAAAATTTTGGAGAAAAATTGATTAAAGAGCACAATCCGGATATCCTTATCTATCAAGTCAATCCGGCCAATGATCTCTATGACCTCAGAAAAGGAACTGACAAATCGGAAGCAAGCCTGTTATCGGGTATTTCAAACTCGATTACGGACAATTTTAAGTTCCTTGACTACCTATCCTACAAGATTTCGAATACAGCTAATAATCTGTCAGGACAAAGTTTTGATGGACTCGAGCCGGAAAACATCCCTTATGCTGAGAAAATAAACATCAAGGCACTTGGACCGGAAACTTACGAAAGACAAACAGGATTAATAGAAAATTCAACTCTCTTAAAAACCATGAGACAAACTGATATGGAGACTCTCATGGCAAGAATGAATAATCTCTTCTGTAAGATGAAAAATGGTTCAAAGGTTTTTGTTTTGGTAACCCCTCACTGCTCATGGATTGATAAATATTATATGGACAACATGAGTCTTGCCGGTGTTGAACTTTCTGAAGATTTTGTCAAGTTTTCCGGAACATATCCGTTTGTGAAAGTTTTAAGTTCTTACTACTTCTCCAATCAAAAAGTGAAGGTGGTTGATCCCAGTATGATGTTAAGACATTTTGATTCCCCTTCAAAAAGACTTTTTAAATTGAGAAGCAACACACTTAATAGAAATGGTCACGAAGTAATGTGTTCAACAATCTCAGGCTTCATAAGACTTTCTATATAATTCGATCTTAACAATTTCTTATTTTTGAAAAGTCATAAAAAGAAATTGAGATGTCGAAAACAAATGCGGTAAGAATTCTTGAAAGCAGAAAACTGGAATTTCAACTCATCGATTATGAAGTTTCAGAAGATGAACTGGATGCTGTCTCTGTAGCCAAAAAAGTCGGGATGGACCCTGATACTGTTTTCAAAACTCTTGTTTCAAGAAATGAATCAAATAAAATTTTTGTGTTTGTGATCCCCGGCTCTTGTGAACTAAACTTAAAAAAGGCTGCCAGAGTTTCCGGTTCAAAAAGTATTGAAATGATCAAAGTAAAAGAACTGTTTGATCTGACCGGTTATATTAGGGGTGGATGTTCACCAATTGGTATGAAAAAGGACTTTCCTGTTTTTATCGATGAAACCGCATTAATATTTGATAAGATATCTATCAGTGCAGGTGTCAGAAGCACTCAGGTAGTGATATCCCCGGTCGACCTCATTTCAGTTGTGAATGCAGATACAGGTGATTTAATTTAATTTTTTCACACCACTCCCCCACAGAATTTTTAATAAGTAGTTGGAATACTGTAAATTGTACCGGTTTATTTAAAAAATTAATCTCAACATTTCCGGTACAGTATGTTAAAAATCAAAATACTCTTATCCGTACTTCTCCTCTCCATCTCACTCACCTCATTAAACTTTGCACAATCGGACAAACCGCTTGATCACTCAGTTTATGATCTCTGGAAAAGGATAGTTCAACCACAAATTTCGAGTGATGGTAATCTTTTTGTTTTTGAAGTGAATCCCTTCCGAAAAGATGGATCACTTTATATTCAAAATAAAAATGGTGACCTGACCAAAATTTTCCCAAAAGGGAAAGGCGCAAAACTTTCAAAAAATGGCGAATTAGTGGCGTTTAGCATCAAGCCGGGATTTGATACCGTGAAATCTGCCACATTAAAAAAAGTTAAAAAAGATGACATGCCTAAAGACTCGGTTGGGATTTTTCTCCCAAAACTTGACTCAGTTGTGTTATTTGGGGATGTGAAATCTTTTAATCTGCCTGAAGAATCAGAAAATGGCTTGCTATTCATTTTGAAAAGATGAAGAAACCAAAGGAAGAAAAAAGGATAAAGATACTTCAAAGTTGTTGATACAACGACAATTGCCAAGGATAAAGATGTTAAACCCTCAAAAGCAAAAAAAGATGGTACTGACCTCTTGATCCTTAATCCTTCCGAGAAAAAGGAGTTCAGATTTTCAAATGTTGATACTTATACTGCCGATAAATCGGGGAACAAATTTGCTTTTACTTCAATCGTCGATGATTCTGTTGATACCTCTTTCATTGTGAGGTTTGATAGTAAATCATCAAAAATCGACACTCTTAAACTTGATGGAATGGCAAAATCGCCGGTACTTTCCGATGATGGTAAAAAACTGGCATTTTTATTTTCAAAAGACACTGCAACTGTTAAAAATTACGACCTTTACCTTTGGGATGGAGAGAAGATAATCACAAGAGTTCTTGTTGATTCCTGAATTCATCCCTTAAGGGCGATATGAGAGTTTCGCCTAATTATGATATCAATTTTTCCGACTCGGGTGAAAGACTATTCTTTGGAATTGCCAAATCACTAAAACCTGATCCTGATGAAACTCTGCTTGAAGAAGAGAAAGCAAATGTCGAGGTTTGGAGTTGGAATGACCCATTGATCCACACCCAACAAAACTTTGAACTTAGCAAAGACAAGAAAAAAACTTTTTTACTTGTTTATCATCTCTCGTCTGACAGGATTGTCCGGTTAACCGATTCCCTTATCGAAAATGTGTCATATTCGACTTATTCTGACAATCGATATGCTTTGGGAACTTCCGCACATTTATACAAAACGCTTATCTCATGGGATGACGGATATTCAGATCTTTACTCCATCGATCTGACAACGGGAGAAAGAAAACTCGTTAAACAAAAACAGAGTCAAATTGCCACAATTTCCCCCAAAGGGAAATATATGATTTGGTACAATGAAACTGATTCAAGTTATTACACTTACGATAATTCTTCCGGAAAAATCGATAAAATCTCAGGTGGTATTGATCAACCACTCTATGATGTTGAGAGCGATGTCCCGGATGAACCGGGTGCTTATGGTATAAGTGGATGGTTTGAGGATGATAAATCTGTGGTGATTCGATCCCAATTTGATGAATGGATAGTTACACCGGGTTCAGACAAAACAACTCTTAGAATAACCGCCGGTAAAGAAATCAAGTCGGTTTTTAGATTAATTGATGTTGACAAGAAACTCCCCTGGTTCCCTGAGGATGAATTGCTCTATTTTGGAGTTTTTGATCAAACCACCAAACAAAATGGATTTGCAAGTTATAATCCCGGTAGCTCAAAATTTGAAACGGCAAAAATCCTGCTAAAGTCAAACAATGTTTTTAGTTTTGTTACAAAAGCTCAGAATACTCATGACTTTATCCTGAGTCGGGAATCACACTCGGAATCCCCGAATCTGTATCACTCCAGTGGACTGAGCGGTAACTTTATACAGATCAGCGATATCAATCCACAACAAAGTGAATTTCTCTGGTCAGAGGTGCAACTGGTTAAATATCACAGTATTGATGGAAAACCACTGGAAGGGATGCTTTTTACACCAAGAAATCTTGACAAATCAAAAAAATATCCAATGATGGTCTATTTCTACGAAAGAGACTCTTATAATCTCAACAGATACTGGAGCCCTTCACCAAGCAGATCGATCATAAATCCAACTTTTTATGCAAGTAATCAATATGTAGTTTTTATCCCTGATATTGTTTATGAAGAGGGTTTTCCCGGAAAAAGTGCTTATAACTGTATCGTTGGTGGTACCTTATCGATGCTTGAACAGTTTTCATTTATTGACAGAAAAAATATAGCCCTTCAGGGTCAAAGCTGGGGTGGGTATCAAACAGCATTCCTCATTACTCAGACAAATCTCTACAAAGCTGCGATGGCAGGTGCTCCCGTATCTAACATGACAAGCGCTTATGGAGGAATAAGATGGGGTTCAGGACTTGTTAGGCAGTTTCAATACGAAAAAGGACAAAGCCGCATTGGTGGTTCACTCTGGGACAGACTTGAACTTTACATTGAAAACAGTCCACTGTTTTATCTCGACAGAGTTAATACTCCCCTGTTGATTATGGCTAACGACAAAGATGATGCAGTGCCATGGTATCAGGGAATTGAGCTTTATACCGGTCTCAGAAGGCTTCAAAAACCCGTTTGGATGTTGAACTACACAGGTGATGTCCATAACCTTAAAGAGGCAAACTGGGGCAACAGAGTTGATCTCAGCAAAAGAATGCTTCAGTTCTTTGATCACTACCTGAAGGGTTCCCCTGCTCCAAAATGGATGACTGAGGGTGTTCCCGCTATTCTTCGGGATAAGGTATCGGGCTATTAAAAAACTGGCTTCGCTAAATTTGATACCCGACAGAAATGTACGCTGAGATAAAAAATTTCTTTGAGAACTTAACTGTTCCAAGAACTTTTCTTCACTCAGGCGTTTTGTTTCCGTCGGGTAACATTTTTATAGAACGATTTGATAAAACTCACCCTGTTTTGCAGGGAAATAAATGGTTCAAATTAAAAAGAAACATTTTTGAGTGTATCGATGAAGGAAAAGATACAATCCTCACATTTGGCGGCGCTTTTTCCAATCATATTCACGCAACCGCAGGTGCCGGTAATATCCTGGGGTTAAAAACAATCGGGATTATCAGGGGTGAAAGGACAGATCCACTAAATTTCACTTTAAGGGAAGCCGAAAAATTTGGAATGTTCCTCCATTTTGTATCAAGAGCCGAATATCGTAACAGATATTCTGATGAATATATTCAACATCTAAAAGAATTGTTTGGCGATTTTTATTTTGTCCCCGAGGGTGGAAGCAATCGGCTTGGGTACCTTGGAGCTTCTGAAATGCTCCCCAATGATTTTGGCGATTTTGATTATATTTTGATGGCGATGGGTTCAGGAGGAACTCTTGGCGGGAATTTGATTGCCGCCTCGAAAAACTCAGTCAACAAATCAAAATTTTTGGTCGTCCCTGTCCTTAAAGATTATGAGTATGTTCTTAATAATTTAAAAGCAGTAGTTGGGGCCGAAGGTTTAAAAAACTTCGAAAACCTTGAAGTTATGGGCAATTATCATTTTGGAGGTTACGCAAAAACTAATGATGTTTTAATCAACTTTATTCATTCTTTCACAAAAGAATATGGAGTTGAAATCGACCCGATTTACACAGGGAAAGTTCTCTATGCAGTCTCTCAACTTTCACAAATTGGTTATTTTAAGCCTTCCGACAAAATTCTGGTTTACCACACAGGTGGATTACAGGGTAAAATAGGCTTTGTTGAACGCTTTCCAAAATACAGTTATCTGCTTGAGGACAGCCCTATAATTTAACCCGGACTAAATCCTCGAATCTATGAACTGTCTTACAGTCTCCATTTCTGAAGCCAGATAAGTGTCTCCTTCAGGCAGCGGTAACAACTCATCCAAAGTATTAAAAAGTTTTCCCGTTCCTTCACCCAAACGACACAAATCACCGGTAAGAAATCCCGGTTTGTTATTCGTCATCTGAAGAGCTCTTAAACCACACAATAATTCAACTGCCAAAACTGTTTTTAGATTATCCAATACTTTAATCAAATGGACCACGCCAATACTACCCATTGAAACAAAATCTTCCTGTCCCGCTGATGTTGATATCGACATAACTGATGCAGGAGAGGATAACACCCTGTTTTCTCCCGCACGGGAAGCACCCGAATATTGAGCTAACATCAAGCCTGAATCCCCTTTTTCGGGCGACATTGCCAGATTTGAAGGTAAACCAAAACTGAGGTTTTTACCCAACATTGAAAAAGATCTTTTGTCGGAAATTAGAGATAGTGAGGTCAAGGATAATTTGAGGTAATCGATCACATTTGCAAGTGGCTGACCATGAAAATTTGAACCACTGTGAAAGATCAGTCTATCGTCAGATTCTTCAAATAGTGGATTGTCAGTCACAGAATTTATTTCGATAGTGAGAACTTCATCAAACTTGTTTAAGGCTTCTAGAGTAGCTCCATGCACGGGAGGAACCGCTCTGAAACAATATCTGTCCTGCACCCTCTCAGTTGCTGTAAAAGGATCCTGCCCATTAAACTTGATTTTTTGCGCATCCGCCGTTGTACGAAGTGAACCTTTAAGATGGTCGCGGATTTCAGTGGCAGTTGCCACTAATCCCGGATGTGGTCGCTTTTCAGCAAGAAAACTGTTAAAAGCATCCTTTTCACCTCTTATTGCTTCAACTGAGAAAGCAGTAGCTAAATTAGCTGTTTTTAATAAGTTACGAGCTTGAATTGAAGCAAATATCGAGTTAGCGGACATAAAATTTGTGCCGTTGGTTAATCCCATCGCCTCTTTAAATCCAAGTTTAATGGGACTTAACCCCGTAGCTTGAAGTGCTTCAGGAGCAGTTAACAATTCGCCTCGATACCAAGCCTTCGACTCGGGTAATCCAATCATCACCCCTGCGATCATCGCAAGAGGAACAAGATCGCCACTTGCTCCAACAGAGCCTTCTTTTAAAACCAGTGGAATTACATCATTGTTAAGAAGTGATTCTATCATCAGAACAGTTTCAAGCGACATCGCTGAAACACCATGAGCAAATGAATTTAATCTGATGATCATCATCGCTCGAACCACCTCTTGAGCCAGAGGTTCACCCGTTCCACAACTGTGTGACTTTACATATTTCACCTGAAAATTTTCAGCTTCTTCAGGAGAGATATAGGTATCTTTCAGATTCCCAACACCAACATTTACGCCATAAATTTTTTGTTCGGGATTGTTTTTAATCTGTCTGATTAATTTTTCGCGACAGTTTTTTATTGCAGATTTGGAATCATCCGTCAACTTTACTTTTAATGGAACTGTTGCGGCGGTGTAAACTTCCTGAATTGTAAGTGACTTTCCATCAAGGTAAAGTATATTATTTTCGATCATTGTCTCTCCCGTATATCGAAATTAATGGTGTAAAAGTTGTTTTATAACACTTACAAGCTCATTTCGGGGAACTTCCTTTTGCACCCTCTGTTTCCATTCATCTTTGTTGGTGATTGAATCGGACAACTCATTTCCGAGTTTAAGATCTCTCACAGTTACAATCCCCTTTTCAAATTCATCACTCCCAAGGAGTAAACAAACAGGTGAATTCATTTTATCGGCATAACCAAGTTGTTTTTTTAATCCGCGTTCTGCACCATAATAAATCTCTGTGCTAACTCCCGCGTTACGAAGTTCAGCGGCCATTTTCTGATATTCACCCATCAATTCATCATCAAAAACAGCAATGAGGACGGGTGCATCCATTTTAACATTGGCATTTCCTGAAAGAACGAGCAATTCGCAAAGCCTGTCGACCCCAATGGAGGCACCTGCTGCCGGCACTTTTATTCCCAATAGTCTCTCGACCAGTCCGTCATACCTGCCACCACCACAGATTGAGCCAACTTTTCTAAGGTTTCCTTTGCTGTCGGTAAATGTCAAAAGAGATTCCACTTCATAAACCGGCCCTGTGTAATAACCCAATCCCCTTACAATTGCGGGGGAAAAAAGCACCCGTTTTTCATCATAACCGGATGCCTGAAGGATATTATCAATCTTAATAAGTTCATCCAGTCCTTCAGTAAATTTTTCATTACCCGAATTTAATGAAGAAAGATTTTCGATGATTTCTGATCTCGATTTTTCTTCGGTAAATTGTTCAAAATAACCACCAATCTTCTTAGCTATGGTTGGATCAAGGCCCAGTCCGGGTATCA
Organism: Ignavibacteriales bacterium; assembly: GCA_016714125.1. Taxonomy (GTDB): domain Bacteria; phylum Bacteroidota; class Ignavibacteria; order Ignavibacteriales; family Ignavibacteriaceae; genus UTCHB3. Next base: position 196,194 of record JADJNX010000003.1, read on the forward strand.
AAGCCCCTGAGGAATCTTTCCTGCCTCTGCCAAGTTCGTATGAAATTCCTTCCACACCAATTTTGTCGATTTTATCAATTATCCTTAAAACATTTCCTTCATTTTCGGCACCCGATATTCCAATTGTTTCAAGAAATCCGGAGAGAATTTTGCGGTTGTTTACTTTAACGAGATAAGAATTTCGATCAAGACCAATCGTTTCGAGGGCATCACTTAAAATCATACACGACTCAGCATCGGCAGAAACATCTGCAGTTCCTACAGTATCAAAATCAAGCTGCCAGAATTCACGAAATCTGCCGGGATCAAGTTTGGCTTCAAATCTGTAAACAGGACCATACTGATATCTCTTAAATAGCGGGGCATTTTTTGTCGTTAACTGCCCTTTTTGAGACTGCATAAACAGTTCCTCGGCATACATCCTCGCCAATGGAGCAGTAAGATCATACCTCATGGCAATGTGGTGATTATCCATCACAACAAAATCTGAATCATCCCTTAATTCCGATCCATCATCTTTATAGACCGGCTCAGTCTCAGGATTACGAAAAGAATAAACCCCTTCAGCAACGGTTTCTTTGTCAGGTAGATATTTTCCCAGGTTTTCTGCATATTCAAGAACAGGAGTATCCCAGTGCCTGAATCCATAAAGTTCGTAAACCTCACCTGCCTTTTTCACCACACTTCTACGCAATTCATTTAATTCAGGATCAATATCTCTGAAACCTTTTATTTTTTTAGGGATCATGCCGTTCATTTTTTATCCGGTGTTTTTGCAAAAATCATAAGTTTAAATTTACGAAAAAGTTATCATGTTGATCTATTTTGTATTTTTGAAGTGTCGTTCATAAATATTCCGAGCCCGTTTTTGAAATTCCTAAGTAAACTGCGTGAACCCGTTAATGGTCTGACCCATTTCCTTGGGGTCATTCTCGCAATTGTTTCGTTATTTATTCTTTTGAATCGTGATTATCCGGTTGTTACCGGAATTCATCTGATCTCTTTCTCAATATTCTCCGCATCTCAATTTTTCCTTTTCCTCGCCAGTACTCTTTATCATTGGGTACCGGCTACCGACAATAAACTTGTTGTGCTCAGAAAAATAGATCACATTATGATCTTTGTATCAATTGCCGGGTCATACACTCCAATTTGTTTAATTACTCTCGGCGGAACTTTGGGTTATATAACTCTCGCTGTTGTATGGACCATTGCCCTGGCTGGCTTTTTTATTAAAGTATTTTGGCTGGATGCCCCACGAAAGCTATATACAGCCATCTACCTGGCAATGGGATGGCTTGTAATTTTGGTTATTTATCCTCTGTATAATGCGATGCCCGATGGTGGTATGTTTTGGTTAATCCTTGAAGCTGTTTTTTACACAGTCGGAGCATTAATTTACGCCTTTAAGAGACCCGATCCCTTCCCAGGAATAATGGGATTCCATGAAATATTTCATGTTTTCATCCTTTTGGGAGCTTTTTCACACTTTTACCTTCTATTTAAATTTGTCTAAGACAAGTAGTTTCAGCATTTTTTAAGAAATTATTTTTTATACTGTGAGTTTATTATTTGTGATTTAAACCTTGTTTTTATCATTTGGTAATTGTATTTTGCAAACTTTATTGAAATAAATTATTTAATCATTTATTAGCGAGGTTAATATGCGCTATATTTATACAGTTCTACTGTTTTGCTCTCTCTCAATTTTTACTTTTTCCCAAAACCTTAGAGTCGAAAAACCTGTTTTTACTTCGGAATTCCAAGGTGACTGGGGTTCTGATAATGTTGTACTTGACTATAAACCTATTGGAATGATGTCAGGTCTTCAAACTTCAAATGGAGATATCTACATTGCCATTAACGATACTCTTTCAACCGCCAACCTTGGGCTTGTGATCAGAAAATCAACCTGATGCCGGTTTATCCTGGACAACCTTACAGGGGTAAACAACCGGACAAAATATGAAAAAAATCAAACTTCTGAAATCTTCAGTTGATTCTGTTTATTGCTTTTTTTCAAGTTGGTTTCGATGTTTACAGTTGGAATGTCAACTCCTCAACTTTAAATCCTGTTATGGTTGCCGGTGCTTACAGAGCATTTGATGCTGAAATATCTTCCACAAATTCAATGTATGTGTTTCTTGATTCTTTGGCAACAAACAACATTGTTAGATATTCATCTCTTGACTATGGATATAATTGGGGGGTTAGAGGAAGTATAACCTCGGCAGGAGCTTTCCCAACAATTTCAAAATCAGTAAGTGGTGATACATTGTTCCTGAATTATTATGGACCTGTGTTAGTCGATACTGCCACTTCAGTCATCAGAGTTGCCAGATATCGTGAAAGTGCCCCCGGAACACTTGCCTCAGCCGGTTTTCAGGATGTTGCCACAAGCACAATGCCGAAATATGAATATAAAATGGCTGTGGGGAATGGTATTGCATGGTTTATTTATACAAAAACTTGATGGAAGTTCACAAATCTGGGCAAGGCAAAGTACTGATGGAGGAACAACTTACGGTGCAGAATTCAGAGTGAATCTGACGAAACTGTGAACCAGTATGGTTTCGACTTAAAAGGAAAGATGCCTGCAGGAAGTGGATTTAGTTTTGTTTATCACGCCGATAGTACTCAGATGGGTCCTGCCAGTTCGATGACCGATAAATTACAATTTGGATCAGCTCTTCAATCAGGTTCCACATTTCAACCTTTTGAACAAATCAACCAGGTTCCTGCATTTTTCTCTGCTGCTAACTGTAAACCGATCATTGTTGAATTACCAGTCTACAGCGGTACAGGAGTAGCGTTTGAAGCAGAAACAGGCACCGGAAACAAAGTTTATTGGGATGCTTCACATATAGTTCCCGTTGAACTTACTTCATTCTCTGCAGATGTGTTTGCAAATAAAGTTGTTCTTAATTGGTCAACCGCAACAGAAACAAATAACCAGGGATTTTCAGTTGAAAAGAAAATTACCGGAAACTGGGAAAAAATTGGATTTGTAAATGGTAACGGTACTTCTACAAGAACTCACAACTATTCTTTTGTGGATGATCAATCCTCTTCAGGAAAAGTATATTACAGATTAAATCAGATTGATTTGGACGGAACTCAATCCTTCTCAAAGGTTATTGAAGTTGATCTTTCAACACCAAACGATTACAGTTTGAGTCAAAATTTCCCAAATCCGTTTAATCCTTCAACTGCAATTAAGTTCGCATTGAAAGTGGATTCAAAAGTAAGTCTTAAAATTTATAACCCACTTGGACAGGAAGTAATGAACATTCTTTCCGACAACTATGCAGCAGGAAATTACAACATTTCCGTTAATGCAGCCGGTTTAAACAGTGGTGTATATTTTTATACTTTGGAAGCAAACGGAGTTGACGGAAGTAAATTCTCCTCAACCAAAAAAATGATTCTGATGAAATAATTCAACTGAGTTAAATAAAAAAGGCTGCCTCGAAACAGGCAGCCTTTTTTTTTGTAAATTGTGATTATACCTAAGGTCTAATCTCCTCGGTTCCGTCTATATGTGTGGCAAATCTGCCTTTATCTTTAGGATGAACCATGTCACTTCTCTCCCAGGGCCAGCCTCCAAATTTTGTTTCATCAAAATCCACAAATGCTTTCATGATCTCTGCTTTGGAATTCATAACAAAAGGGCCATGTTGAAACACCGGTTCATCAATCGGGATTCCTTGTAAGATAAGGAAGAAACAATCAGTATCACCTGCAACAAATTCCACTTTGGCATCAGGAACAAGTTGAAAAGCTTTATACTCCCCTATCTCCTCACTATTAACTTTTACACTGTCACCTTTATAAAAATATAAAACCCTGAAAGCATTTTTAGATGCAGGCGGGATCGACCATTTCGCTCCCTGTTCCATTTTAACTGTCCAAATTAAAACTTCGTTTTTTTCATCCGCTGCCCATGAATCAGGTGCAGGATCCAATGCCCTTGTTGTACCGAGTGAACCTGTTATCAGCGTCACTTCTGTTTTTTTACCATTAATATCTTCCTCGTTATGAATCGGAATATCCTCCGCCCACAACATCTTGAAGTGGGGTTCCACCATCTTTTTTGCCTTTGGGAGATTTAACCAAATCTGAAACAATTCACCTGTATTCTCTTTGTCATCATGAAGAAGTGGGAACATTTCGCAGTGCTGTAATCCCCTGCCGGCTGTCATCCACTGAACATCTCCATTTCCATATCTTCCGGCCTGGCCGTGTGAATCAGAGTGATCAACAAACCCTTGTAAAACCACCGTCACTGTTTCAAATCCTCTGTGGGGATGTGCCGGGAATCAGGGGATTACATCACCATGATACATCCTCCAACCATCTTTAATCGTAAAATCCTGACCAATACTTCTCCCCTCAAGTGAGGCTGCGGGACCCATTTCACCATTTCCCTTTGGGAAATAATCAAGATGATGAACGCAGAAAAGAAAAGGATCAAGAACGGGCCATTGAAATCCCAATGGCTGAATTGAAATAATAGGTGATGACGACATTTTACCTCCAAGATAAAAAAAAAGCCTTGTCTAATATAATTAAACAAGGCTGGAATCTGCGTACCGCCGATAGGATTCGAACCTATGGCCTTCTGAGCCACAGTCAGACGCTCTAACCAACTGAGCTACGACGGCAAATTCAGACTGCAAATATAGCAATTTTCTCGTTTATTTCAAAAAATACAAAACTTCGTGGTGAATAAAGATAAACCGCAGAGAGCGCAAAGAACGCAAAGGGGGGTATCTTAAATTCGTGTAACAGTGTCCCTAAACAAACTCTCTGCGAAAATCCGTCTAATCTGCGTGTATCTGCGTCCCCTTAAAATTCATATTCTTCCACCTCAAATAATCTGATAAATTTTTACTATGTTATTCCCTCGGAAATCATTTTTTATAATTATCCTTTTACCCTATTGAGGTCTCTTATGAGAAAGTATTTACTTCTGTTTTTATTGTCGATTGTTGTAACCAACTTTTCGCAAACACTCACATTTTGTGAAGGAGTTACGGAAAAAGGTGTGCCTATCAAAGAAGCCACAACCTTTAATATCCCAAAACAAGGTGGCTACTTCTACTTTTTGGTAAAACTCCCTTATACCATCAGCTGCGAAGAGGTTTATTTTGAAATTTATGGGTTGGATGCAAGCTATGACCCAAACGAATTCAATATGGAAGGTGACGGTGAGACCTATGAGACAACAATTTCATTAACTACAAAACCCGATTGGGCATGGTTCTACAAACAAGTAACTTTCTACAAAACCGGTTATTACAGGATTTATGTCAAAGATTGTACAGACTCAATCCTGGCTTCAAGTGTTGTAAGAATCAACTGGAAGAAATAGAACCTCGGAGCTTCGGAACTTCGGAGTTTCAGTGACTTGATTACCTGAGTACTGAAGTTCTGAGGTTCTGAGGTTCTGAAGTTCCAAGGTTCTTAGGTTCTTAAGTTCTTTATTCATAGTCGATATCTGTGTATATTTGCAGATTGAATATGAAAATTTTTGTATCGACAATTATTCTGCTCACCACCGCTTTGACACTCTCCGGATGTGAATCACCAAGAATGGTATTTCCTGATATCGATTATGGAATTGTTATTATAAGTTCAGATTTACCTGTTTACAACAGTGACTCAAGAGATTCAAATAATTTGATCTACCCCGGCGACAGAATCAAATCATCGGACACTCTTATTGAACTGTACACGTCTGACAAAGTGCTCTCTTTTTCCTTAAAGAAGACTATTAATCTCTTCATGACAAAACAGATTGACACCGGTAATCAGACAATTATTCGATTGACCGATAAATATGCTATTTTGAAAAGAGGAAGTTCAACGGATTTGAAAAGAATAACCACCGAACTGGAATTTTCTGATGAGACTGTTAAATCTATACTTTGGGATCAAAAATAATGTTGAAAAAATATCTTTTCCTGATAACTATTTTATTTTTATCATCTATAAACGCACAAATCACTGTTCGGTTTGAAGTGACAGTAAGCGATGTAGCCGATAGTGAAGCCGTTTATATCGTAGGTAATCATCCCGGATTGGGTGGGTGGAATCCTACAAAAATTAGAATGTCCAAAGAAAAAGTGAACTTATGGACTTACACTCTAATTGTTGAAAAGGAGGGTACTCTTGAGTAAAAAAGGTGAAACCAATGATCGATTCACTATATCGAACAAAACCACAAAGAGAATTTACATGGACCGCCGGTTCCTCGATGGGTGGTTTGATCTCATTTATGTTATTGTGGGAATTTAACGACATCTTTTCCGTTGCCGGGAGCTTCTCTCCTGCATTTAAAATTGGAGAGTATGATTATACTGCTATTGTTAAAAAGACAGCAGAACCCAAAAGAGATTTTAGACTTTATATCGATAATGGTGGCCTGGGACTTGAAGCCCGCCTCCAGCCGGGAATTGATCAAATGATCAACCTTCTTCAAGAGCTGGGATATAAAAACGGTACCGATTTTTTTGTTACCATAGATCCTGAAGCCGATCACAATGAAGCAGCCTGGGCAAAAAGAGTCCCAAATTTTCTTATAAAGATGTTTGGTAAATAATTCGATAACGATGACAATCAATTAAGATAAACAGATAAATGCTTAAAATAAACGAAATCTATTTTTCGATTCAGGGTGAAAGCACCCATGCAGGTCTGCCTTGTATATTTGTACGCCTGACCTATTGTAATTTACGTTGCACCTACTGCGATACTGAGTACGCCTTTTATGAAGGGAAAGATATGAGTATCGAAGAAATCCTCACAGAGATTTCTAAATATAACTGTGATACCATTGAGGTTACGGGCGGCGAACCTTTGATACAAAAGAAGTGTTACCTCTGATGACACAACTTTGTGACAATGGATATAAAGTACTGATTGAAACAGGCGGAAGTCTTCCAATTGAGCATATAGACCCAAGAGTTCATGTTATCATGGATTTAAAATGTCCTTCAAGCAAAATGCTCAAAAAGAACAAATATGAAAATATTGAATTCATAAAACCAATTGATGAAATAAAATTTGTAATTGGGTCCAGAGAAGATTATGACTGGTCGAAAGAAATGATTAATAAATACGACCTGCTGAACAAATGTGAAGTGCTTTTCTCGGTTGTGTTTGGAAGTCTTAAACCGGTAGAACTGGTAAACTGGATTGTGGAAGATGCGCTAAAAGTAAGATTTCAGTTGCAGATGCACAAGTTTATCTGGGATCCAAAAGAAAAAGGAGTTTAAAAATGAAAATATCTAAAAGTTTCCACTGGGAAATGGGCCACAGACTCCCCTTCCACGCAGGGAAATGTGTAAATCTTCACGGTCACTCATATCGCCTCTTCCTCGAAGTTGAAGGTGATCTGGATGAAAATGGCCTTGTAATCGATTTTTACGATCTAAAAAGAGTTGTTAATCCAATAGTCGAAGAACTTGATCATGCATTTATGGTCTCCTCTCTTGATCCTGACCTTAATGGATTATTAGAAAACTTTTCTACAAAGAGAGTTGACGTCGATTTTCACTCATCTGTGGAAAACATAACAAAATATTTGTTGGACAGAATTACATCCAACATTCTCCCACCAAATATAAAATCCGTAACCGCAACTGTGTATGAAACTCAAGACGCCTATGCACGCGATACAAGGATTATAAAGGACTAACTGATGCCGACATATAAAATCACCCTTGAATACGAAGGAACGCGTTACAGTGGCTGGCAGGCCCAAAAAAATGTAAAGACGGTTCAAGGTACTCTTCTGAGTGTTGCCGAAAAAATATTCGGCAAAGAAGGGTTGATCTTCAAGGTGCGGGACGAACCGATTCCGGCGTTCATGCAGCCATGCAAGTTGCATCACTTGTTACTGCAACTGCAATGCCCGTTGATGTGTTGAAGTTGAAGTTTAATGACAATCTTCCCCACGATATCAATATTCTAAAGGTGGAAAAAGCTAACGACCGTTTCCATGCACGCCACAGTGCAAAAAAACGAACTTACTTATACCACATCTCAACCCGGCGCACAGCTTTTGGAAAAAGTTATGTTTGGTGGATAAAAGACAATCTTGATTCAAGAAATATGAGAGCAGCCGCAAAAGAGCTTGTGGGACTTCATGATTATATCTCTTTTGGTGACACCAAAATAGGCGGCGACGCTAAATCAACAAAAGTTATGGTTTATTCAGCGGAGATCGTGGATACCGGAACGATGATTCTGTTCAGAATTACAGCTTCACACTTTTTATGGAAGATGGTAAGAAGATTAATGGGTGTTTTGGTGGAAGTGGGTAGAGGGAATATTAAACCGGAAGATATTAAAGAATTGTTGAACACAAATAACAATTACCCGGCTCAGTTTACTGCTCCTCCAAGTGGACTTTTCCTTGAATATGTGCAGTATGAGGATAACGAAATGTTACCCGAGGTTAAACCAATATTTAAGGTTTAAGACTCGATCTGTTTTTTTAGGGTGTCGATCTCTTTTTGAAGTTCTTTTACTGTGTTGTTCAGTGTTTCAAGGTTTCTTATGTGCACTTCCAACCGCTTAAATTGATTGATTGGTTTAACAGGTGTGCCGACATAAATACCACGATCTTTAAGACTACGAGAGACACCCGATTGAGCACCGATGATTACGCCATTAGCAATCTCAATGTGATCAACCAGTCCAACCTGACCTGCGATTATTACATCATTACCCACTTTTGTACTGCCGGAAACCCCGGTCTGTGCAGAAATGGCGGTGTTTGAACCAATCTCAACATTATGCCCTATCTGGACAAGATTGTCAATTTTGGTATGGGCCTTAATGATTGTGTTGCCGAGAGCTGCTCTGTCAATACATGAATTTGCACCGACCTCCACAAAATCCTCAATTATAACATTCCCGATTTGAGGAATTTTGACATAGTTTCCGTCAGGACCCTTCACAAACCCAAAACCGTCAGCTCCAATGGAAGCTCCATTATGAATAATCACATTCTTTCCAACAACAGTGTTCTCTCTGATTGTTACATTTGGATAAATCAGTGTATTATCACCAATTGAACAATTTTCAAGAATTACGGAGTTATGAAATATTGTGACATTATTACCAATCACACAATTCCTGCCAATAACAACATTAAAACCAACTGCACACCCCTCACCCAATTTTGAATCAGGATGAATGGAACTGGAATCAGATATTCCGCTAAGCTCGTGTTTATATTCAAAAAACCTTTTAAGGATCATCAGGAATGACTGGTAGGGATTGTCAACTTCTAGACAAACTATATCGCTGCGGGAGCCGGTGAATCCTTTTGAAACGAGGACTGCAGATGCCTGCGTTGTTTCGAAGAATTTTTCGTAAGCCTTTGAGCCGAGAAATGTTAAACTTCCCGGCCCGGCTTTTTCAATGTTTAAAAGTTCATTGATCTTTATTTCGAGTCCGCCGGCTAATTCAGCCGACACAAACTCTGCAATTTCTTTGAGTAAAACTGCCATTATTTTAGTTTATCCAACACTTTTGCGGTAATGTCATATTTGTCTTTTGCAAAAGGATCATTACTGCGCCACTTCTATCGAGAACAAAATCGAGATCTTCATCTTTTGCAACTTGTTGGATAGCTGTGAAAACTTTATTTTGAACAGGTTTCATCACTTCATCCTGTTTGATAAAGAGCTCGCCACCGGTACCAAATTTTTTAGTCCGGTATGCTTCCATATCCTTTTCAAGCTGTTTGATTTCAGCATCGATATCAGCGCGCATTTGGTCAGTCAAAATCAATTTTCTTTTCTCGAAGTCATCCTTCTTGAATTTGATGTCACTTTCCATTTTGCTGATTTCGTTTTGCCACTCGACAATAAGTGCATCAAGTTGACGCTTGGCATCTTCTGCATCAGTGAGGTTTTTCATTATCGCATCTGAATCGACATAACCGATTTTCAATTGAGCAAAAAGACCACTTGACGCCAGAACAACTAACAATATGACAAACTTGAATTTCATTGGATTATCTCTTTAAGTTATTTACCGGCAGCTTTTCTTATTTTGTCCAAAACTTTATAAGTGAGGTCAAATTGAACATCAGCATAAAGAATAATTGGATCCTGACCTGATTTTTTGTTCAGGATGTAATGCATTCCTTCTTCTTTGGCTGCAATCGAGATGTTATCGTAAAGTTTTTCGTAGATCGGTTTAAAGAGTTCATCCTGTTTGTTGAGGAGTTCTTCTCTTCTTTTAGTCTGGAGATCTTCGATTTTTTTCTGTTTTTCAGCAAGTGCGAGCTGTTTTTCACGAGCTTTTGGATCGTTTGGTTTGTTCTGAAATTCTTTCTGAAAAGCTTCAACTTCTTTTGAGAATGCCTGACCTACTGAGTCAAGTTCATTTTTGTATTTGTTTTCAAGTGCTTTTAAATCACCATTGGCTTTAATCGCTTCGGGTAACTGCTGAAGAATAAGATCAGCATCAACAATTCCTACTTTTAATGCTGTATTCTGGGCATAAATTGATGTACCAAGAATTAAAAACAGCGATAGAACGATAAGTCTTTTCACTTTGATTTCCTTTTTTGTGTAAATAATTAAGAACCTTTTCCAAACTGGAAGTGGAACTGCCATTTCGGGTCAACTCCATCAACTTCTCTTCTGTCAAATCCGTAACCCAAGTCAAATCCAAGAAGACCAACAGGATTTATAAGAATTCTTGCTCCAAATCCCGCACTTCTTCTAAGTTTAAAAGGATCGGCAACAGTAAGATTCTCGAAGACATTCCCTGCTTCAGCAAATGCCAGAACATATAGCGGCATCGGATCCAGCGAAACTGCAAATCTTAATGCGGCAATATACTTGAAGTATAACCTTCCACCAATTACAGCGCCGCTTGCCTGTCGTGGTCCAACAGTTCTGTCATCATAACCTCTTAGTGAGGTTGTTGCAATTACAAGACCTGCTCCACCCATATAAAAAAGTTCAAATGGCTGGATTGCTGTCCCCTTCTTTAATTCCTCAATATATCCGATGTCACTGCTTAAATAGAGGGCAAATCGGTTAGAGTTGAACAATCTTTTATACCATTCTGTCATGAATGTCGCCTTAAAGTAGTCAACTGTGCCGGGGAGGAATGGACCACCCGAAACTTCAGACGAAAATGTAAACGATGATCCTCTTGATGGAAAGATTGGATTATCCACATCTTTTCTGTTAAGAGTAAACCCGAGAGTAAACTGCTCTGATTCTCCCTCACGGTAGAATCCACCACCATTTAACACATTATTGTTCTGGTATCTAAAAAATCCCTGAACATAAAAATAATCATCAGGCCATTTTAATCTTCTACCAACTTTTACGGACCCACCTGCCTGGAAGAGATCATAAATATAACTTTGACGGGTTGAAAAGAGGTCAAAACCCACAAGTGTCGGCGAATCAAGGAACCATGGTTCCGTAAATCCCATAGAAAATGTTCTATAAAGGTTGCCTACACCAAATTGCCAGTTAAAACTAAGTATCTGACCACCACCCAATTGAAATGGTTCGGTAATCGAAAAATTGTTGAGAGTTACACCAATTGCACCTGAAAATCCAAAAGAACCACTGTAACCAATTGAAGCATTTAGATAATCACTCGATTTTTCTTCAACAATGAATGCAACATTCACTGTACTGTCGTTTTCGAGATTATAATCTACACCCTCTTTATAGAGATTTTCAACATTAAAATATTGCAGATTTGCGAGCTGTTGAAGGCTTCTGATCATTGCAGCTTTGTTGAAAAAATCACTTGGAACAGTGTATAATTCCCGACGGATTACTTTTTCCTTAGTTTTATCGTTCCCTTTAATTGTGACTTTACCAATTTTAAACTGGTTGTTCTCGTTTACGCCGATGAACAAATCAATAGAATCCTGTGCAACTTTTTTCTCGGTTGAATTAACCGTAAATGTCAAATAACCATTATCAAGATAGAGGGATGCAACATCATTCTGTTTTTCATTTCCTCTAAGATTTTGGTTAAACGTGACCAGATCATAAATATCCCCCGATTTAAATCCAACTCTTTCGTTTAATACTGTGGAATCATAGACTGTGTTCCCTTCCCATACAATATTTCTTATTTTATACTGTGGTCCCTCGAGAATTCGGAAGTAAACATCGACCTGAGATTTGTCTGCTGTGTAAGCAATTGAGTCGGAAAGGATTTCAGCATCCCTGAATCCATTTTTATTCAGGAAGGTGATTAACAGTTCCTTGTCTTTTTAACTTTCTCGGGTTCGTATCTGGCAGTGTTCCAGAATTTCCACCATCTTTTTTCAGAAAGTTCATCAAGTTCATCTTTAAGATCATCTTCTGAAAAGAAGTTATTTCCAAGAAAATGGATGGTTCTTACACTTAACCTCTGATTTTCTTTGATTATAAACTTTACAAGCTTGCGCACCTTGATCTTCTCAACCAGGTTTCTGTTGGCACCTGCAAGATCATCATAGGTGGTAGTTACTTCATCCGAAAAATCTTTTTGATTTCGCCACGTTACGGAAAGTTTGTTGGGCATTGAGTCAACGGAGAGAAAATCGTAGTAAACAACATCCACTTTGGTATCAAGATAACCATCTTTGGTGTAAGCCTCTATGATTTTGTTTTTTATCCTGATAATTTCTTGAGGTTTAAGTATCTGCCCTCTAACGAGAGAAATCATCTCTTCGAGTTCAGACTTGCTCATTGCATCATAACCCTCGAGCATAAGTTGTTCATATCTGGAATATTCAGATACTTTAATCTTAAGGAATACACCATTTTCAAAATATTTTCAATAATTATCTGAATATCTGAGAAAATCCGAAGATCCCACAAATTTTTCACTGCACTAATGGTTTCATCACCGGGGATTTGAATCTCCCTGCCGGTATCCTTAATTTTTTTTAGTCCTGAATATTCAACAATTGTATTAGCATCAGCAGTAACATTTCCTTCAACTGAAACAGAAAGTACTTTGTAATACGATGTATTAATCTGTGAATATAACGATGGACTAAAAAGGAAAATAAAAATAAGTGTGAATGAAAGCTTAATTCCCGGAAGGAGCAATCTCATCATCTGTGCCTTTGCTTTGCTTATGTAGTTGTTCACTGACTTTACCAAACCTTCGTTCTCTCATCTGATAGTCCCCGATTGCATCATACAATTCTTTTGTACGAAACTCGGGCCAGAAAACAGGTGTAATGTAGATTTCGGAGTAGGCAAGCTGCCACAGCAGAAAGTTGCTTATCCGCATCTCACCGCTCGTGCGAATAAGCAGGTCGGGGTCAGGAATATACTTTGTGTTTAAATATTTTGAAAAAGTTTCAATTTTAAGGTCATCTTCGTTAATGGTGCCCGATTTAATATCTTTTACGATACCTTTTACGGCGTCCATTATCTCCCATCTTCCACTGTAACTCAGGGCGAGAACCAATGTAAGTGTTTTGTTGTTCTTGGTTTTCTCTATGGCATCGGCAAGTTCGTGTTGAACTTCTATTGGAAGAGAACAGATATCTCCAATTGCCATAAGTTTTACATCGCTGGTATGAAGTTCTTGAATTTCGCGCCTGAGCACTTTTACAAGAAGCCGCATAAGAGTGGTAACTTCTGTTTTAGGGCGTTTCCAATTTTCAGTCGAAAAAGTGTAGAGTGTCAAATAATTAACACCGGCTTTTGCGCACGCTCTTACAATCTCCCTGACGGATTCAACTCCTTCACGATGACCGGCTATCCGCGGTAAATTATTACGCTTCGCCCAGCGGCCATTCCCGTCCATAATTATTGCAATATGTCGTGGGATTTCACCATGCTGTTTAAGAGTTTTAGAGTCTGCCAGAGATGTACTTTTTTCTGTTTTGCCCAACTGCGGACCGATTAGTTAAAAAATAAAATTACAGAGAAAGGAATTTTAAATATTTTTCGACGGAAAAACAAATCACTTAGCTAATTAGCAAACTTCTACAATAAAATGTTGCTAAAAAAGTCAAAAAGAAAGGAGATTTTTTAAAATATCGAACTTAATTTAGTTAATAAATCTCGGAAATGGTGAGGAAGTTGAAAGGTTGCTGTCAGAAACAAACAAGTCACTCTCTATTTCAACGAGAAAGAGATCAATATTGTGCGAAAATTCCGGCAGATCATTGTCAATTATATGTTTGATTATAAAATAATTTTTCCTGGTAACAGCGATGTGCAGTTTCACTGAGTTACCACTGTAGGTTGATTTTCTTTCAGCAAGGAACAACAATTTTTTTCTGATGAATTCTACATCAACACCGCTCAGGTCATCGATAACAATTCCAATCGCGAATTCGCGTTTTTGTTTAGCGAGTATATCGATCTGAAATTCACCGATATCAGGTGGATCAGGTAAATATGTACCGTATCTTCTTCCGATGGTTGAGTAACCTGCGGTTCTCAAACGGAAGTAGAGTTTATCTATAAGGTCTCTTTTTGAAAGGCTCTTCATGTCGAACTCCTCTTGATTTAGTTGAATCTCCCGGAATTTGTCATTCTCGGGGCAAAATTTTCATTTTCAAGCACTTTGATATTATATATCTTTTTTGAATTCAAACTTTACGACTGTATCGCTCTCATTTAATTTTCCATAAATTATTTTTTTCCCTTCTTTATCGCAGGAAATAATATACGGATCGATGGTAAGCTGCTCCATTGAATAATAAAATTTGATCCGGTTTCTGTTTCTGATTGCTTTTGAAAAAATTTCTGTTTTCATGATAACCTCTAATTATACCATCTGAGAACACCGACAACTTTGCCGGCTATTGAAAAATCACTGGTTGGTTTTATCTCTATCACCTTAAACGCATCGTTTTCGGGAACAAGTGTAATTTGTCCATCTTTTTTCATATATCGTTTAACAGTTGCTTCACCATCCAGCATTGCAACAACGATATCATAATTAACAACAGCCTTCTTTGGGGAAACTACAACTATATCTCCCTCGTAGATTCCGGCATTTATCATACTATCCCCTTTTACCTTCAACGCGTAACAATCATCTGTGGTTCTTACAAAAACAGAATCGATGATTATGCTTCCTTCAAGATTCTCTTCAGCGAGAATTGGTAAACCGGCTGCAACTCTGCCAACAACCGGAATATTGATACCTGAACTGTTGTTTATCGTAGTCTCAAATTCATCGTTCATCTCACCCCTGATTGAAATTCCCCTGCTCACATTGCTGCTCATGTTTAGATAACCTTTTTTGTGCAGCATCTCAATATGTTTTTTTGCTCCATTTGGGGAAGTAAAACCAAAATGAGCCGCTATCTCTCTTACTGTCGGAGCATAACCATTGTTCCCAATGTAATTTGCGATGAAGAGTAGAATTTCGTTTTGTCGCTGAGTAAGTTCGTTTTTCATTGTTTTCCTAAAGTGAACAAATGTACACCACAAATATAGTGAACAAATGTACACCTGTCAAGTCTTTTTTAAAATATTTTTTATTTTTTTTAATTTTTATTTAAGAAATTGATTTACATTGTCAGTTAGAGCTCCGGTTCTTATATTTTTGATTCATTTATTATATTTTAGGTAAACTTTGAAAATCTTGATTTCAAACGACGACGGGATAGATTCTTACGGAATTATTGCTCTCGCAAGAGAATTAATAAAATTTGGTGAAGTTTTTATAGTTGCTCCAATCTTTGAGCAAAGTGCAGCAGGGCACTCAATAACGATGAAACGCCCCTTAAAAATAGTGGAACACTATATTGATGGTAAGTTTTTTGGGTATGCAGTTAACGGAACTCCTGCTGACTGCGTAAAAATTGGAATTACAACTATCCTCAATTTTGTTCCAGATATCGTTGTATCCGGAATTAACCATGGTTCCAATACGGCTACCAATATTATTTACTCTGGCACTGTCTCGGCAGCAAGAGAAGCTTGTATGATGGATATTCCCGGAATCGCCTTTTCAATTAATGGTAGAACATCTGAAAACATTGATTGGGCTGCGCAAGCTGCTGCTAATATTACAGCTAAAGCACTGTCCCATGGTTTTGAAAAAGGTAAATTATTGAATGTTAACTTCCCAAACCTCAAAAAAGAAGAGATTAAAGGGACTTTAATTACAAAACAAGGCACATCGAAATTTGCAGATACCTACGACACCGTTCATGATGTGATTGGACGAGCGTATCACCAGTTAAAAGGTGATTTTGTTAATCTGGATGATAATAACGGATTGATTGACCAGGTTGCAATCGAAAATGGTTTCATCTCAATTACACCAATCAAACTCGATTCCACCGACCATGAGGAGTTTGAAAAAATAAAAATTGGAACTTCGAGGAAGTAACCACATAAAAACAGGATTGTCTTTTGCCCGATAATTTTTCGCTCCTGATAGCCGGTTCATGGCTTTATTATACTCTTCTGGCACTTCTGTTTGGAGTAACGGCATTCCTCTATTACAGAATTACAATTCCTGTTGTCTCACCTGCTAAAAGATATTTCCTTTTATCTCTGCGATTTATCATTCTGCTGATCATGGCTCTACTTCTGTTTAGTCCTGTCTCAACTTTTCTTTTTTCTTCCTAAGAAAAACCTGTAAATTATTTTCTAATTGACCGTTCAGAATCGATTTCATTCAAGGATGGAACCGATAGAGAAAAAACGATGAGACAGTTCCTTGCTGATCTTGCAAGTTCTCCAATTGCCAAAAATTCAACAGTGATCACATTTGCATCTCAACCCGATTCCGGAAAATTCAAATTTTCTGACAGTCTTCGGTTTGATGGTGAATTGACCAATTTTGAAGAGATTTTCAACTATTTTCATGATCGTAAGATAAAAAACGCATCATTAACCATAGTTTCTGACGGGGTCATAACCGATGGGAACATTCCCGGAGTTACCGCAGAAAAAATTGGCTTACCTGTTTATACTGTGGCAATCGGCGATTCAACTCCAAGAAAAGATATTGTAGTTGAAAATGTGGTGTTTAATGAAGTTGTTTTTCTGGGTACCTCCTCCCCGGTTACAGCCACGATCCAAATTGCGGGCTTTGTCGATAAAGATATTGCCGTGAGCCTCTTGGAGGATGGCAAAAAGATTGGTGAGGAAACGGTTTCGACCGACGAAAACGGTACAGTTTCGACCACATTTAATTATCGACCTCGAACAACGGGGATGAAAAAACTTGCTATAAGCGTACAACAATTCCCCGATGAAGTCAACAAATTAAATAACTACTCCCCTTTTTATGTTTCAGTTGTTGAAAATAAAAGAAAAGTGCTAATTCTTTCAGGTGCTCCTACACCTGATGTAACTTTTGTTAAAAATGCTCTTATTGGCGATTCTACTCTTACTGTCAGGTCTATGACTTATGATTCGGATATGCGACCTCTTGAAAAAGATATAAACGAATCAATTCTCGACAGCACAGGCGTACTTTTTCTCCTCAATTTACCGAGTCAGGCTATTCCTCAAAAAATGTTTGATGGAGTTATTAGTTTAATCTCTAATTGGAATGTTCCGTTTTTTATAATGATTAATCAATATTCCGATAAAACATTGCTTAAAAAACTTGAACCATATCTGCCGGTAATTCTAAGCGCCGGTGCAGGGGTTGAGTTTGAAGGGCAGCCAGGACTTGTCGAAGGAGTTGAGCGAAACCCTTTATTTTATTCAAGTTCCCCGGTGCACTTAAAGCCTGGGATGATCTTCCCCGGTTCTTATTCCAAACTTCAAGGCTGAGGCAAGACCTGAAAGTCAGGTTTTAGCTTATGTAAAACTGAATGCCCGGGTAATGCCAAATCCTCTGATTGTTAGCAGAAATTTTGGTTCAAAAAGGTCATTGGCAGTAATAGCCGGCGACATTTGGAAATGGAAACTAAAAGCAAAAAACGAAAATCTTTTTGACGATTTTTTATTCAGTACTGCAAAATGGTTGGGAGCAGTGAAAGATAAAAAAAGGTTTTCATTAAGGACTAATAAAAAGTTTTATTCAAGAAACGAACAGGTGGAATTTGTTGCCGAATTATACACCGAATCGTTTGATCCCCTTTCAGATGGTGAAGTATCGGTAACACTAAATTCTCCGCAGGGGAAAACCAATTTTAACCTCTCTTCAATAGGTTCGGGAATTTATCAGGGAATTTATAAACCTGAGACCCCGGGAGATTATACATTTTCAGGAGTTGCAACACTTGATGGAAAAGCAATTGCAACTGATGGCGGGAATTTTAATATAGGTGATATCAATATTGAACTCTTAAACCCTTACACAGATGCGGGTTTTCTGCGGAATCTGTCATCCATTACCGGTGGTGAATTTTACTACAATAACAATTATCTGAAACTGTTTGACGACCTGACCCAATTTAACAAAGAATCAGCTGTAGAGATTAAGACAACCGAAACCCATAATTTGTGGAATAATCCCTGGCTACTGCTAATTATTGTGTTGTTGCTCTCCCTGGAGTGGTTTTTCAGGAAACGGGAAGGGATGATGTAGTGTCAGTAAACATCGCGGGTGAGTTGATCGATTTTGTTGTCCCCCGTTTCTGTTTACATTGTGAACAACACCTGCCGGTTGATCAACTTTTTCTCTGCAATAATTGTCTCCACCACGAACCACGTCTCGATACCCTTCAACTCATCGACCTTCTATATGACAAATTTGGTTTTGAATTGATCACCTGGATGTTTTCAGTTGTAAAATTTAATGAACAATCCCCATTCAGAACAATGATTCATTTCCTTAAATACAAAGGTCTCTTTAACGCGGGAAAATATTTAGGCGAGATTTTGGGGAATGAGCTAAAAACAAAGATGGATATAAGTGAGATTGACTGTATAATCCCTGTTCCTCTGCACAGATTAAAAATCATTGAGAGAGGTTATAATCAGTCTTTGTTATTAGCAAAAGGAGTCAGTCTGGTTACCGGAATCCCAATACTGCAAAAAGCTGTTAAAAGGTCCCGTTACACTGCAGCACAGGTGGAAACAGAGACCAAGGCTGAAAGGCATTTGAATATAAAAGGGGCTTTTAAGGTAACGGATGCTAACATTATAGCGGGTAAAAACATTCTTATAATCGACGATGTTATCACAACAGGATCGACAATTCGTGAAGTTGCAAAAGAATTAAAAGAAGGTGGTGTTAACGAACTCTATGCTGTTTCAATCCTGGTAACTTGATTACATCTTTTGTGGTGAAGTAACTCCAAGAATACCTAAACCATTTGAAATAACCAATTTCACTGCATGAATTAATGCTATTCGACCCTCAGCCAATTCTTTTTCACTCCCAATAATTCTACATACAGTGTAAAATCTGTGAAAAGTACCGGCAAGTTCTTCAAGATAAGCGCACAAGATCACCGCATCGAGCACCGTTGCGGCACTTTCTACAACATCAGGAAATCTAAGCAATTTTTTAATCAGTTTTTGTTCTTCATCCGTAATGAGAAGAGTCAATTTAGTGGCATCACTTTTTAATCCCTCTTGATCTGTAACCCTGAGGATTGAACAGATTCTTGCATGTGCATACTGCAGGTAGAAAACGGGATTTTCGTCAGAATGTTTAACTGCAAGATTGAGATCAAAGTTGAGATGTGTGGAAATTGCCCTCATATTAAAGAAATAGCGCACTACATCAGCTCCCACCCAATCGATTAATTCATCAAGTGTGATGTAATTAGCTTTTCGGGTTGACATTTTAACAGCTTTTCCATCTTTAATGATAGTAACAAATTGATGGATCATCACCTTCATTTTTGTTGTATCATATCCGAGTTCGTCGAGAGCTGCCATCACATCGGGGTATGTTGCGGTGTGGTCAGAGCCAAAAAGATCTACAATAAAATCATATCCACGGTCAAATTTGGTAGCATGATAAGCAATATCCGGCAAACGATATGTGGGTTCGCCTGTGTTTTTAACGATAACCTTGTCTTTCTCATTTCCGAGTTCAGACAATTTTAACCACACTGCCCCGTCTTTTTCATAACTTAACCCTCTATTCTTGAATTCATCCAGCAATCCGCTGATTTTACCATCATCATAGAGTGAGTTTTCATTAAAAAATACTTTGTGTTTTATCCCGATTTTTCCGAGAGTATTCGAGATATCATTGAAAATCACCATCTCAGCCTCAGCTTTGAACAATCCCTCAGGATCTTCGTTAACCAGGGCATTACCATGTTTTTCGAATAAACTTTTTGCGATATCGGCAATATATTCACCCTGATAGTGATCTTCAGGAAATTCGGTGGTTTCACCAAGTAACTCCAGATAACGAAGCCTGACAGAATTCCCAAGAACCCGCATTTGCCTTCCGGCATTGTTGAAATAATATTCCCTGTCAACTTCGTACCCTGTCGCCTCGAGGAGGTTTGCCATGGTATCACCGCTGACGGCATTCCTACCATGCCCTACTGTAAGTGGACCGGTCGGATTTGCAGATACAAATTCCACATTAGCACGTTTGCCTTTATTTACATCCGACCTGCCAAAGCTGGTGCCACCATCAAGAATTTTTGATATCGACTTGCAGACATAGTCTGTGCTAAAGAAAAAGTTGATAAACCCGGGACCGGCGACTTCAATTTTTGATATTATAGTCGGGTCGTATCTTAAAGCATAAATAATTTCCTGTGCAGTTTCACGCGGATTTTTTTTCGTTTTTCTTCCGATAAGCATGGCGATATTTGTTGAATAATCACCGTGTGTTTCGATTTTGGGTATATCGAAAGAAACTTCATTGACATCCAGATATTCAAATTTATCCTGAATATCGGTGAACAGTGAAAGCAAATACTGTTTCAATTTAAACTCCAGTAGGAAAACATTTGATAGGGGCTTATTTTAAAGGATCGGTAATCTCTTTCATGGGTGCATCACCCCATAGTCTCTCGAGATTGTAGAATTGACGGGATTCATTTCTGAAAACATGCACTACAATGTCTGAAAGATCGATTAAAACCCATGAAAGGGCTTTAAATCCTTCTTTTTTCCAAACTTTAATGCCTGCTTTTGCCAAACTATCGTCGATATTATCAGCGATTGCCTTCACCTGCATGTCAGACTCTGCACTGCATATTACAAAATAATCTGCAATTGTTGTGAGGTCTTTTAATTCGAGCAGTTTTACATCCTGCCCTTTTTTTTCAAAAATCGCTTCTGTGATTATTTGAATTATCTGTTCTTGTTCGCCTTCTAGCATACTCATATTATTTAGTTGTCAAATGGTTTTAAAATTTTGTAGTCTTTTCCGATAATAATGACGACATCAAGGAGAAAATCTTCATTAATATTCTCAGAAAGGTTCTTTTTGGGATCTACACCCAGAATTTGGGCTGTGTGGAGAGCGTTTTCTTTGTTACCGCGATTGTCAATCACGAGTGTTTCTTCAACATCAAAAGAGGAATAATTCTCAGAATCGATTACATCAAAATTGTTTTTTCTGAGATATTCGGTTACTTTTTCACCTAACCCTTTAATTCCACAGCCGTTATAAACTTTTACCTGAATTAAGCGTTTAACACCTTCCTCTTTCCCCTCTGCCTTCAATGGTGGTTTTTCAATCATTTTGCCAACACCGCTGTAGAGAAAGTAGCCCAACAATATCACCAAAATTAGAATGGCGATATTCAATAATGTGTTTAACGGACCCTTTATCGAGTCTTTTTGTTCAGTTTCTTTATCTTTTCCGAATGCCAATTACTGCATATCCTTAACGCATGAACCAGTCGTCATACGATGAACCAAACGGGCTTTGATATCCATATCCTCCAAAACCACCGCCATAATATCCTGCGTTTGAATTATACATACCAGCAGGAATATTTCTGTACTGGATTCTGATAACAGTGTCATCCCAAGGCTTAAAATTTAATTCTGCCCTGCTGATATAAAGACCATTTATGTTATCCGTAAATGCTTTGCCTAATGAACTGTATGGTGAATAGACAAGCGAAGCATCAACCCTGACATTCAGGTTGTCAGCAAATTTATAAAACATGCTGTTTGTGTAAACGGTTGTGGCGAGTCCATGCTCACCAAAAGTAGAAAATGAAGCATCAAAAGAGTGTTTCATGGAGAAATTGTCAGAATTAAAAATATTGGACAGGAAACTGCCACCACTCTCTTTATTAAGCAATCCATCCTTAATCTCTGGTTGATTAAAAGGATCTTTTTTAAATTGAGCTGATGCGGTAACAACGAGGACCAACATGATCAAAAATATTTTTTTCATACTTAACTCCATGGTTCTTTCGAAATTTTTTCTCAGAGCATCTTTTTAATTTTATTAGAATCGTCAACAATTACAACTTTTGGTTTGTAACCAGCGAGTCCACTATCGTCCATCAAAGCATAAGAGATTACAATAATCTTATCTCCCAAATAACCAAGCCGCGCTGCGGGTCCGTTAAGGCAGATAACACCTGATCCCCTCTCTCCAGGGATTGTATAAGTCTCAAGTCTGTTGCCGTTGTTAACATTCACTACTTGAATTTTTTCATACGGTAAAATGTCCGCTGCATCAAGTAAATCCATATCAACGGTGAGACTTCCTTCATAGTACAATTCAGATGCGGTAACTGTAGGCCTCTGAATTTTTGATTTACACATTTCTCTTAACATTAAGAGTTTATTCCTCAAGAAAATTTATAAAAAACAACTAAAGATACAAATGTCCGGAATCAAAATTTAGTTCCCTAAAGCTCGGTACTAATCCCAATTCTGTGAAGTGCTCCAATCTCACCATAAGATGAGAATGCATAATCAAACAGATAATTGTTAATCTTTATACCCAGACCCGCATTAAAACCGGCAAGTCCGGCAAAATCTCCAACTTTAAGATCTTTCCTTTTTTTATTGTCGTAGCCGAGCCTCAAAGTGAGTACTTTACTAAGATCAAGTTCCACACCAAAACTGAAAGATTCAAACCGTTTCATAAATTCATCTTTATCTTCGTTTAGACGGTGGAAGTCTAAAAATAGTTTTACAGGAAGATGTTCAAGTTTTTTTGATGCCCCTATGCTCACATCCAAAGGAAGTTTTTCGGTTACTCCAGAATATGTTGACAACTGCCCGCCAATATTTGTGGCTGTGAAACCGATATTTATCAACTGTGCGGGGATATAATACTGAAGTCCAATATCAAATGCCACTCCTGAAGAGCTGTATGAAGCGATTGAGGAATGTATAAATTTGATGTTGGCACCGTAATAAAAATTCTCAGCAAGCGTGTTAGCATATCCGGCAGTAAATGCCAGTTCGTTTACCCCGTAGGTACCCATTTTGTTCCCAAAATCGTCAGCTTCAGTAAAAGTCCCATAATTGGCATACCTGACGGCAGCACCAAATCTTCCAATACCGGCAAAATCTTTTGAATATGCAACTCCAAAAAAGTTTATGTCCAAAAGGTGTTTTACAAAGTTGGCGGAAAAAGGCGATCCCTCTATCCGCTTTAAAGCAGCAGGGTTGTAGTGTATAACATTTGCATCACCGGTTCCGGCAGTAAAACTTCCACCGAGAGCGGCGGCTCTGGGGCTGATGTCAACTCTTAAAAACTCATATGTGTTTTGGGCAGAGATCGAAAAAGTTGTGATCAATAAAATTGAAAAGAAGGCTCTTTTCAAATCATTCTCCTGATATTTATAATCGAACCTTTAAATATAATCAATTGATAACTCGAAAATACAGCATAAAATTTAGACCCCGGAGAGGTCAAATTCCAGTGTCACGGTTGTACCCAACCCAAGTTCGGATGTGAATTTGATGCTACCGTCAAAAAGAGTAACGATATTAGTCACAATTGCGAGTCCCAAACCTGAACCTTGCTGTTCAAACATTTCGCGATTAAACTGAACAAATGCACCAATCTCGTTAAGTTGTTTTGAACTCATCCCTCTCCCCCGGTCATAAATTGTTATCCAATAATTTTTTACCCCCTTTTTCCCTCTAACAAGTATCCGGGAATTGGGTCTGGAAAATTTAATGGCGTTGTCAATTAGTTCAGATAATAAAAGTGCCAGGTAATCATCATTTATTTTGATAAATGATTCCTCCAAATCGACAGCCACTTCTTTTAACCTTCGTTTGTCAAATTTTTCTTTACTCAAAATTGTATTAACAAAACTGTTTGAGATCATTGCCTCACTTCTGGAAACAAGTTTTCTCTCATGTGGGTCATTTAAAAACACCTGAAGCTTTGAATAATTTAGATATTTCTCAATTGTCTTTTTCAGGCGAAGAGCAGATTCATTAATGAATCCTGCCATCTCCTTGACTTCTTCAGAATTCAGGTATTGTGCTTCATTCATTAATACCTCAGAGAACCCGATAATACCTGAAAGCGGTGTGTTAAGCTCATGAGGCAAAGAAAAGAGATGCTCTTTGTGATATTTTTGATTTTTTCTTCACTTGCATGTTTCGCTTTTTCACGCTTTTTCAGGCGAATATCTATCGTGGTAAGCAGTTCATCAAGCGAAAAAGGTTTGTTGAGAAAATCATCCGCCCCCATGTCCATCGCCTTCCTCTGATCATTCCGTTCATTTCGGGCTGTAAGGAAGATAAAGGGAATGGTAGCAAAAGTTTCATTTTTCGATATCTCACCCAGTACTTCATACCCATCCATTCCGGGCATCATGACATCACAAATTATAAGATCGGGAACAACAACATTGAGGAGATCAAGTCCAACATCACCACGGGATGCGGTGAAAATTTCAAATCCTTCATCTTTTAATACATCTGAGAGGCTTTCGAGCAGGTTCTTGTCATCTTCAATAATCAGAATTTTTTTCATCGGGAGCGAACAACTATTTATGGAATTTTCTGTAACTTTGGTCGTATTCAATTTTTCATATTTATCGACTTTTTTTTGTATTCTGCCCTTTTCATCTTAAATTAAATAATCCCTTTTCAAATATTGTTTTTTTTGTGAAATTTACCAAACTCTGAGCGAAAATTCTTTATTTTTATGAAACAAATAACTAAAAATCTTTCTCGACCATTTTTGCTCCTGCTGACCCTGATCGTGTTTTCTATGGTCCCCCTTCAGAGCACTACGACACTAAAAAAAATAGTTCTTGCTGTCCATTGGCAACCACAAGCGCAATTTGCGGGTTACTATGCCGCGATATCGAAGGGAATCTATAAAAAATACGGTCTCGATGTTACAATCCGTCACACAGGGTTTAAGGATAACGCTATTGACTATCTCAAAAATGGTGGCGCTCAGTTTATAACACATTTCCTTTCAGGGGCAATGGAAGAATATGGAAAAGGTGTTGATCTCAGGTTAATAGCACAAATATCTCATAAATCTGCTATAACCATTGCAGGAATTAAATCACGCGGAATAAAACAGGTTTCAAATCTCAACAATAAAAAAATTGCGATTTGGCAGGCAGGCTTCCGTGAACTTCCTCAGGCATTCTTAAAAAAATATAACATCAATGCAGAGTTTGTTCCTGTTCGTTCAACTGTGAACCTCTTTCTTCTTGGTGGAGTTGATGCTCAGGTTGTTATGGATTATAACGAACTTAACAGCATAATTTTTTCGGGTGTTGATGAAGACGATCTGACACTTTTTAAAATTGCCAATTATGGGCTTAACGTTCCCGAAGATGGTATTTATTGTTCTGCTGATTTTCTTGAGAAAAACAAAGATATTTGTGCCAGATTTGTACAAGCTTCAATTGAAGGGTGGCTCGCTGCATTTGAAGATAAAGGTGAAAGTGTTGATTATAGTTTGCGACTTAAAAGAAAATCGGGACAATCAGCAAACTATGCTCACCAAATGAGAATGTTAAATACGATGGAAGAGATCATCGCCCCAAAAGATGGTAAAATTGACCCAAAGCTCAATAAAACATCATTTGATATAGCAGTTCAGATTATGAAAGAGTCGGGCAGGCTGCCGAGGGATATTGTGTACGATGACTTCTTCAAGGCGGTGCTAAAATGAAATTTAAACTTAAAAACCAGCCACTAAGGATCCGGCTGTCGATTTATATCCTTATGATCGCTTCCGGCATTTTGATCTCTATTTATGCAACAAACTACATAATTTCCCGGTCAATTATTCTCTCAGGAATAGAAGAGGATGCGAGAAATATCACCGAATCAAAAGTTAATAAAATGGAGACTTTTCTCTCAAATGTTGAAAGAGTTCCCATTGCATTGGCTGCTGCCATTCAATCCTACCAGTTTGATTCTGTAAAAACCGGAAAGTTAATCAAAGACCTCATTAACATGAATCCCGGTGTTTTTGGCATGTGTGTTGCTTTTGAACCCGGCGTTGGACGCGATTCTTCCCTCTTTTGCCCCTTACTACTATCGTGATGGTAAAGAAATCAAATTTGCTGATCTTGCAAAAGAGGAATATGGATATCAACTATGGGACTGGTATCAAATCCCATACACTCTAAAAACTCCGATATGGTCAGAACCCTATTATGACAAGGGTGGTGGAGAGAATTTGATGATCACCTACGGTGTTCCAATTTTTGATCCGGCGTCAGGTAAGGTAAAAGGAATTGTAACTGCGGATATCGATCTTACAGAACTTAAAAGAGTAATTTCTGAAATTAAAATATTCAATGATGGCTACGCCTTTGCGATCAGCAGGTTTGGCACTTATATTTCTCACAAACATGCGCCATTCATTCTGGATGAAACAATCTTTTCTCTCGCGGAGGAAAAAGATGACAAACAACTCACTCTCCTCGGGAAAAAAATGATCGAGGGTGAAACAGGTTTTCAGGAGATTCAGGATGTTGTGAGTGAGAAACAATTCAGGGTATATTATATGCCACTGAAATCGGCAGGCTGGTCTGTTGGTATTATGATTCCTGAGGATGAACTCTTCTCCGGTCTCTATTTCCTGAATAATATGATTTTACTCGTTGGATTTACGGGATCTGTAATTCTTGCCATTTTCATCTTTATTGTTATAGGTAAAACCACAAAACCTGTCTCTAAAATTTCCGAAGTTCTCGAATTGGTCGCTGCCGGTAATTTGGGTGCGGCTGTGACAAAACTTCAGGATCTGCAAAAAGAGTTTAAGGGAATTGATCTTGCGAATAAATCATCCAAAGATGAAATAATTAAACTGTGGAATTTTTTACGGAAAATGACTTTTGATATAAGGGGTCTTTCTATTCGAATCAAATCAGCCGGCAACTATCTAAACACTTCTGCTGAAACTCTCAAAAACGCTGTCGGCTTTCTGAATAATACATTTTCGCAGCAGGATACAGCTAACAAAAATATGCGTCACTATGGTGAAGAAATCGACCGGGTTACAAGTTCTCTTGCCGAGGATACTGAAAAACTTACTCATACGGTTGAGGATACAGCCGGTTTATTGGTAAAAGGACAAGAAAATATCGGGAATATTGGACAATCCATCACAGAGATTAGCCAATCAACAGGTTCTCTTGTTCAAAAACTTCATACTATCAATAAACGGACAGCCAATATTTCAAGAGTGATCACAACAATTTCGAATATTGCTGACAGAACCAATCTCATTTCATTAAATGCGGCAATTGAAGCTGAAAAAGCAGGAGATGCCGGAGTTGGTTTTAAGGTAATTGCTGATGAAATTAAAAGACTTTCGGAGAATACTTTTAATTCTCTAAGTGAAATTGGAGAGATAATAGAGGATGTGCAATCTTCTGTGTCAGATGGTGTTGATACAGTTCAGATTTACCATACAAAATCCCTCAATGGACTTAAAGAGATCATGATAATGATCGAAGATCTCAATATAATTCTTGAGAAAAACAAAGAATTAATTCCCCAGTTTGTTTTGTTTAAAGATGCAATGAATGTTACACAGGAAAGTGTATTATCGATAACCGGAAACCTCGCCACGATGGAAAAACTGGGTAATGATACCAAAGATGCTCTCAATAATATGCTTCAGGTCGCTGTAAAGGTGAATGAAGCCATTGAGATGCTCGATAATGAAGTAAACAAGATTATAACAGACTAACTCTGTAATCTGGCTCTTAGGTTGTTCTTTCGTCAGCTTTCGACATGATTGCCCTGGCTATCTCAGGAAATTGTAAAGATACTATCTGAAAAGCCGACTTATCAAGCGAATAAACTTCGCAATAACTTTTCGAAACGATTGTGGCGTTCCGTGTGGTATTTTTAAACAGAGCAATCTCACCAAATAGATCACCACTTTTTAATTGTGCAATCAATTTCCCGGTGTCCCCCGTAACCACTTCCATCTCTCCTTTGAGAAGAAAATACAATTTATCCCCTCTTGAACCCTCCTCAAAAACGATGTCACCTGGAACAAATATCTCCATCTTTAATTCGTGAGCTATCTCAGTAATAAAATTTTCAGGAGCTTCTGAAAAAGCGTTAATTTTTTTGATAATTTTCTGTTTTAGACTTACGAGTACTTCCCGTTGCAAAGAATCCGGAAGTGTGTTCATAAATATTTGTTCATCACTCCCAGAATAATTTCGAGAGAACATATAATCGTAATATTCCCTAATTTTGTTCTGAAGTTGCAGAGGAAGTCCTCTATTGCTTGAAAGTGCTTTTAGTCTCTCCATGTTATCAAAATAATATTGTTCAACAGCATCCCTTTTTGAAAGAATTCCGGCAATATTACCAATAAGCCAACCATAAACACCCACACCAAACATCATCACAACCATCGAATAAATCATCTGTCCCCTGGTTTCAGCGACATTGTCACCATATCCAACCGTAGTGAGAGTCTGAACTGTCCAGTAAAGAGATTCAATATAAATTGTCAAATTATCTTTTTCCGGCTTTGGAGGTTCCAGCGCATGCCATCCACAGGCCAGCCAATGAGCTGCAAGCGAAGTCCAAAAGAGGAAAAACATGATATAAACCACATCATTTCTCTTCAGGTCTCTCCTTCTCCATAATTTCTGGTGTTGAGAAAGTCGCAGTAGCTTTAAGGACCGAAAGATGAGTAGTGGTGTGAAAAAAAATATTTCATAAGGAATAACGGCTATAAGATCAATCGCCACCCAAATTTTCCATTTTTCCTTCCCAAGATCTCTAACAAGTGAACCATAAACACTTTCACCGGCCTTATAAATCATATAATTTGCTGCAAGTCCCAACCATTTATCAACAGATTTGCAACAAATAAAATGAGATCAATCTGGCCCGGTTCAACAATACCAAAAAATTCTAAGGGGGTAATAGATAGAAGAGACAATGGCAAGAGCCGAAACCAGAATAAAACGGAGTTTAAGGACAGATTCAGAACGATTTAACAGCATAATATAACCTAAATGGTTTTTAGATAGTCTTCAAGAATAACTGCGGCTGCATATTTATCAACCAACGACTTGTCCCTTCTTTTTGATTTTTTAACGACAGTCTGAAGTATCCTGTCACTCGCAACCGAGGAAGAGTATCTCTCATCAACGAGTTCGCAGGATATTCCTGATTTGTCGCTTATTTCAGCGGCAAAATTAATAATAATATCTGACAATACAGTCTTGCTCCCGTCACCATTTGTGGGATAACCGATCACAATTTTATCAACATTTTTCTCTATGATGAGTTTTAATATTCTGGTTGTCAGGAGTTTATTGTTTTCGAATGTGTCAAAAGGTGAAGCCAAAATTTTCATCGGGTCTGACAAAGCAAGCCCAACCCTCTTGGTTCCGTAGTCAATTGCAAGTATCCGGGTCTCGGAACTCATTTAGTCTCTGCAAGTCGGGTTACGGAATAAACACCTTTGATTTTTTTCAATTTTTCGATTATTCTTGAAAGGTGTTCAAGGTTATGCACATACAGAGTGACAGTTCCCTCAAAAAATGAATCACTTGTGTCAAGACTGATCGATTTTATTGAGGTGTTTTTATATCCAACTATTGTATTTGCAATATCTTTTAACATACCTGCGGTATCGTCACCTCTGATAACCAGCCCAACAATAAAAGATGTGTTTTCAACATCAGGCCATCTGATTGAGATCACTTTCTCCGGTTCCACTTTTGCTTTATCCAGCAGATTTCTGCAATTTTTACGATGGATTCTTATTCCCTCCCCCGTTGTAATATAACCGGCTACATCATCACCCGGAATTGGATTACAACATTTTGAGTATGAAAGCATCAACTTGATGTCTTCACCATCCACAACCAGTTCACCACCCGTACCCCGCGCATATCTCGCAAAATCTTCAAATTCGAGATTGGGAGCGTTCATTTTATGGTCTTTTGGTTTTGGCTCCTCGAGAACTGCCTCGATATTCAGAGTTCCTTGCCCTAACATCTGGTAAAGATGTCTCATGTGGTGGAGTTTATTCCGCTGAAGAATCTTTGCGATCTCGTTTTCACCCAAAGAAATTTTAAGCTTCTTTAGGCGTTTATCCCAGATTTCTTTCCCCTTTTCTATGAGGATATCCTCTTCTTTGTTAAGCCATTTTCTAATGTCTGATTTGGCTTTTTGAGTCTGGACAAACTTCAACCAGTTTTTATTTGGATGCTGGTTTTTTGAGGTGATTATTTCAACCTGGTCACCGCGGTTTAGAACAAAATCAAGAGGTACAATTTTTTTGTTTACCTTGGCTCCAATACAATGATGTCCGATATTTGAGTGTATTGCAAAAGCAAAATCCACCGGTGTTGACTTCAAAGGTAATCGTTTAAGATCACCTTTAGGTGTCATCACATAAATCTCGTTCTCATAAAGGTTTAGCTTAAAGTTCTCAATGATATTCTTTTTAAGATCATCACTTCCCGTGCTTTCAACTATCTCTCTTATCCATTGAACATAATCGTCGGTATTCCTGTCTTTTACAACATTCCCCTCCTTATATTTCCAGTGGGCTGCTACTCCCCTTTCGGCAACTTCATCCATCTTTTTGGTTCTTATCTGAACCTCAACAACTCTTCCCTCGGGTCCGATGAGAGCAGTATGAATCGATTGGTAATTGTTGACTTTAGGAATCGCTATGTAATCCTTAAAACGGTCAGGCACAGGTATATAAAGGGTATTGATAATTCCAAAAACTGTATAACAGTCATAAAAGTTATCAGTGTCTATAATAATTCTTGTGGCAAACAGATCAAAAATCTCTTCAAACGGTTTGTTCTGTTTTATCATCTTTCTATAGATGCTGTAAAGATGTTTTGGTCTTCCGTTTATTTCATACTTAAAATTGTTTTCATCCAGAACCTTTTTGATAGGTTCTGCAAAACGGTCGATATAGTCATTTCTATCATTACGCTTGATGTTAAGTTTCTTTTTTATCTCATCATAAGCGTTTTTATTCAATTCCTTAAATGCAAGATCTTCAAGTTCCCACTTAATTTTACCCAACCCAAATCTGTGTGCCAGCGGAGCATAAATCTCAAGTGTCTCAGTAGCTATTCTTTTCCTTTTGTCGGGTTGCAGGAAATCGAGGGTACGCATATTGTGAAGACGGTCCGCGAATTTTACCAAAATCACTCTGATATCTTTCATAATCGACATCAGAAGTTTTCTGTAATTTTCAGCCTGATTGATCTCAGCAGCCTTAAAAAGCTCTTTTATTTTGGTGAGACCATCAACAATGATGGCTACATCATCACCAAAGTTTCTTCTGATAATATCGGTAGTATATTCTTCATTGTCTTCTACAACATCATGTAAAAGACCACATGCAATTGAAACATCATCAAATGGAATTTCTTCAATAAGAATTCTGGCAACTGCAAGGGGGTGGCTAAAGTAAGGCTCGTTTGAAGCACGTCGGTCGTTTTGGTGGGCTATGGCAGCAAATTCATACGCCTTTTTGATCAGTTTAAGATCACTGCCGGGGAGTTTCTCTTCACAGAGTTTTAAAAGTTCATCAAGTCTGCCATCGTCACTCATTTATATTTACTAACTCCAGATATCCAAAAATCGTTTAATGCAAAATAATCAAGTTGAACTACTAAAAAGGGAGCAAAAAGATTTATATCCTCTTTTTGAGGAATCTCTTAATTGTTTTACCCTTTTTAGCCTGTCAGCAAGTTTCTTTTTATCATAAGAATTAAAGTTTTTAATGGCAAGTATCTCTTCACACACTGTGTAAGCTTCCTTATACATTTTTAACTTCTCATAGTTCATGGCTATTTTATGTTTTAGGGTAACAATGTTAAAGTAATAATAGTTTGTTGATACAGGAAAAGTTGACAAAATTTGTTTGTAAACCTGAACTGCTTTATTACGATCAAGTTCCTCAAGAGCGCGAGCTTTTGTCCACTTGATAATTCTGTTACCCGGTGCTTTTTTCAGAGCTTCATCACAAATTGCGAGCGCCCTTTTTAAATTCCTTTTTGTCAATATATATCCAGGCAAGTGAGTTGGCAGTGAGATATTCATTGTAGGAGAAATAATTTCTGTTTTTTTCAAGAATCTTTAATGCCTGAGCAGAATTGTCCTCAACAAACGGTAGCCAGGTGAGGTCTTTTGTTTTGCTGCTTCTCCAATAATCAAATATTGCCATGGCTGTTGAGGCCTCAATGAATTTTTTATCATAGGCCATGCATTTTTCATAATATTTTAACGCGTTTGAACCTGTCTTAAAAACTCCGAACCAATCTTCATTGATGTAATCAAAATATGCTTCGTAAGAATAGATGAGTGCCATCGCATAGTTTGTCCATGGGTCTTTGCTGTTTGCATCAAGATTGTCTTCAGCCAGCTCCTCTGCCTTGTCAAGTTTGGAAGAGATATAAGCTTCGTTAAACGGTACTCCCCAATCGTAGGCTTTTACAATTTCCACGCCTGCAAGATATAGAGGTCCAAACGGAAGTTTGGGAAAATCTTTCTCAAGCCTCGAGAAAACTGCTTTTGCGCTGTCATATCTTGAACCTGAGATAAATTGTACACCCCGTTCAATAGCTGAATGTACTCTCTTATCAGGATATTTCTGACCTTGGGATGAGGAAAATAGCAGAATTGTGGCGAGCAGTATGTAGTAAAAACTATATTTGATATTCAAGAAATTTTATCCGTTTTATTACTTTGCAGCTTTGTGTGCAAGAATCTCTATAATGTTTTTAAATGGTGACAATGTGGGAGTGTAGTTGAAACAATTGTTCTTGAGGTCCTGAATTTTTATCCCTGACTTGATCGCCAGAGCAATAATATCTGCATACCCGGAAACTTCAGTACCACCAAAAAATCCGGCTCCCATTATTTTACCATCTGAAGCAATCAAAAGTTTCCCAAAAACTTTGTGGGTCCCCGGCATAACCTTAACAAGTGCATCAGTTTTTGCGGAAACAGTTTTATAAGGTATATTTAATGATTTGAGCGTGGATTCACAAACTCCGGTTCTTGTGGCAAAAGATCCACAAACTCTCAGAGCCACATTTTTAATCACCGGATACATAAATTCATTCCCTCCGGCTGCATTTGCGCCGGCAACATGCCCTCCATCCCTGGCAATGGTAGCTTGAGGTAAAAATATGTGGCGACCTGTGATTCTCTCCTTAATTTCGGTACAATCACCCGCTGCAAAAATATAGGGGTCTGAAGTTTTCATTTTGTTATCAACTCGAATGCCGCCGTTCGCACCAATTTCAAGTCCGGCAAGCCTTGCCAATTCAGAATTGGGAACTACACCGGTAGCGACGATAACATTATCGATCTCCTTAAGAAAACCATCAAGTTTGATCTTTGAAATCTTATCACCATCGATTATAATTCTGGGATCAAGAGGTGTGTGAATGAACTCAACACCATTTTTTGTCAAGGTTTCTTTAATCAACTGTCTGATCTCAGGGGCAAATCCCTTACCCGGCAGTTCTTCCCTGTCGAGAAGAATAACTTTATTACCTGCCTTGTTTAAGGATTCAGCAAACTCAATCCCGGCAAATGATGCACCAACTACACACCATGTTTTTCCGGCTCTTGAACTGTTGAGTAGCAGATGTTCAACTTCCTCAATTGTCTTAACATAAAATACATTTTTAAATGCGGGAGAAAATAGAGGATCGATCCTGTGTTTTGAACCTGTTGCCAAAACCAAACGATCATATTCAAGACTGTATTTTACGTCACCTTTTTCAACTTGAAGTGTTCGCAATCTTCGGTTTATCGAGACAACTTTAGTCTCCAATAAAACTTTTGTGTTGTAGTGACTTAGAAAACTCTCCGGGGTTCCAAAAACAAGTTCTTCCGGGGACTTAACTTCGGAGGAAAGCAGGTATGGAATTTCACATGTTCCGGTGGAAATATACTTACCTGCTTCAATCATCGTTATCTCCGCATCGGGATTCTCCCTGCTCGCCTTTGCAGCAGCTGCTGGTCCGGCGGCTCTACCACCGATAATAACGATTTTTTTTATCAGGTGTTTCATTTTTCTTTAAATGATATGGTAAAAGGAACTCCTTTAAATCCAAAATGACGGCGAATAACTTTCTCAAGATATCTTCTATACTGATCTGTAATTTCCTTTGGATAATTACAAAACATCAAAAATACCGGATAATTATCTCCAACCTGACTCACAAACTTTATTTTAACTTCTTTTCCGGTGTGTGAGGCTTGTGGAGGTGAAGCTTGAATTTCCTTAAGCATAACATCATTCAGTTCACTCGTTGGTACTTTTTTGTGCCTTTCAAGCTGAATCTCTTTTGCCATCTCAATCAACTTAAATATTCTCTGTTTTGTCAGAGCTGAAATAAAAATAAACGGGAAATAATCATACTTGCCAAGTTTTTGAATCAGGGCTTTTTCGTAAAATTTGGCTGTGTTACTGTCTTTTTCTACAAGATCCCACTTATTAATTGCAATTATAACACCCTTACGGCGTTGAATTGCCTCCTCGAGAATTTTTTGTTCCTGAGACTCAAATCCTTGAACAGCATCCACCAACAGAACAACAATATTTGAATCTGCTATTGCTCTGAGTGTACGAACTGAAGAATAATATTCGATATTCTCTTTTATTCTGGATTTTTTGCGGAGACCGGCGGTGTCCACAATAGTAATTTCTTCACCATAAAATTTGATAACACTGTCAATCGAATCCCTCGTGGTTCCGGGAATATCTGTAACAATACTCCTGTCTTCACCGAGAAGGGCGTTAGTGAGGGATGATTTCCCTACATTAGGCCTTCCAACAAAAGCAATTCTTAATTCTTCATCTTTGGCTTCTTCTTCGGCAAGCGGAAACTCTTCTATGATAACATCTAAAAAATCTCCGGTCATTCTACCGTTAAGTGCCGAAATTGGATGTGGCTCACCAAATCCGAGTTGGTAAAATTCATGTACATTGTTTGCAAACTTCTCAGAATCAATTTTATTTACACAGAGTACCGTCTTTTTTCCGGAACTTCTTAATAACTCGGCTATGGTTTCATCTATCGGGAGTAAACCGGTTCTGCCATCGAGAACAAAAATTATCTTATCGGCCTCTGTCAGCGCTATCTCGACCTGTTCTCTTATCGCAGCTTCAAACTGATCAGGAGAATTTGGAACATAACCACCTGTATCAATCAGTCTGAATCGTTTCATATTCCATTCTACGAAACCAAACTGGCGATCCCTTGTTACTCCGCTCACATCATCAACTATCGCATCCTTGGTACCCGTAAGGCGGTTAAAAAGGGTGGATTTACCAACATTAGGTCTTCCGACAATTACTACTAAACTATCTCGCATCTTTTCCTGAACTTTTCATCTTATCTTTTAAAATCTTTCTTGAATTTTTCTAAAACTGCATCTGTAAGCAGTTCTCCCCCGCCATTAGCGAAGTGAATTCCATCATTTCCCCTCAATAAAACTTTTTTACCCTTAACCGTGCCATAAGCCGTGTAACCACCTTTATTATCCCCCAAAATCGAAGTTGTTGCAATATAACTCCCATTTGGGAATTTTACGGTCTCTTCGGCATAAATTTTTGATAATGTTTTCATTTTTGCATCAAATTTACTCATTAACATAGGAGGCATTCCGATCCAATAAAACCTGTGAGAATATTTCGACATCATTGCAGCAAAGAGATTAGTTTTACTCCTGTAACTGTCTATCCATTCCGGTGTACCGTAATTAAACACTTTCCCGTCCTTGTTAAAACCCTGTGCATCATTTGCCCCAATCATCAAAACAATCAGATGATACTTTATCCCCTTACACAAACTCTCCAATTTTGCAAACCAATCGAAATAGTCCTGTCTGGACAAACCCGTTGAATTCTTTCCAAAATAAGTAACTTCTATTTTCCCCTTGGCTTTAAGTTTGGCACTCAAAATATCCCCAAATCCAACTTTTAACATCGAATCACCTATCAACAAAACTTTCAATACTGTATTTGTATCGAAGGACTCTATTGCTGGTGGTGTAACCGACTCCAACTCAGCAAGTTTGCTTTCGGGTGATAATTCCTGCTTTTCTGACGGTTTTAACCAACTGTATTTCTCCATAGAAAGAAATATCGACGGATTTACGTCATATTTTTCTCTATAATCAATTCCTGCAAATCTTCGGTAGTCTTGCTTCAGTTTTTGGGAGAAGTTGATGTATGGCAAACGATCACACAACGCATAAACAGGTTCAAAACTACTGACAAGAACAGGTTTAATTGCTGAATCAGCTGAAAGCCTTTGCATCCAATTGTAAATTTCAGCCGAGTTGAAAAACGTAATAAATATGATGGCAGCAACCATCATCTTCATAACTGTTTTCGTTTTATACGGGTTTGGTTCAATCATAAATAATATCAGAATTGAAAATACTTAAATGTCGGTTCAATTGGTAATCCGAAAGTGGAAATTAATAAAATTCCACCCCCAAAAATAACTGCCTGTGTGAGAGGATGCAACCTTGTATAATAATTTCTTATTGTTGTACCCCACTCTGTCGGAATGAAGTGAGCCGCAAACCCCCAAATGATAATCGACATTGTCAGAGGAGTTAAAATAGAATCAGCGTAAGTAAATCTAAATAATGCACTTAACAATTCAATTGAAGCTTTCAGATCTTCAGATCTGAGGAATATCAATAAAAATGAGATAAAACTCACAACAGACAATGTTAATAAAACTTTCACTTTGGATGAAACTTTTTCATGCATCCATCTTTTCATCATCCACATCTCAAGCAACACTCCACCTGCTCCGATGAGACCCAAAAATGCAGTGTTAAGTCCGGTCCCATACCAGAATGCACCTGAAAAAAATACAACTAAAATGCTTAAAATTTTTGTTCGGTTTCCTGAAATTCTGCTTCTTATAGGAACATAAACATAATCTCTAAGCCAGGCAGAAAATGTAATAAACCATCTTTGCCAGAATTCACTTAAACTCTGTACACTAAAGGGCTGATTAAAATTCCTTGGTAATTCGATCCCTAAAAGAAGTGAAAATCCGACCGCAAGATCACTGTAAGCACTTAAATTCCAGTAAAGTTGCAATGTAAATGCAAATATAGCCATCAAAATATCAAATGAAGAATATTGTGCCGGATTGTTGTATATGGGATCAACCAGTTGCAATGCAAGGTAATTGGCTAACACAAATTTTTTGAACAATCCTTTTAGAATCAAGCTTGCAGATTGTGCAAAATTAATTTTCCCGTTTCCCTCTGTTGAATCCAATTGATTAAAAAAGTGGTGTGCCTTGACCAACGGTCCGGCAATTAATTTTGGGAAATATGCAATCAATAATAAGACATTCAGTGGTGAGATACTTTCCGACAACTTACCCCTGTAAGTATCGAAAAGGTAACCTATCGATTGAAGAGTGAAAAAGAGGACACCAAACGGCAAAACAACATAATGCTCAACAAAAACATTATTACCAACACTGCTGCTGAATTTTTCACTCCAATCCCCTGTTAAATAACCATAGTATTTATAAAAAGAAAGGATCAGCAGATTAAAAACAATCGCCCCTGCCAGTATCTTCTTTCCTGACTATTTTGACTCAGCAGATCGAATCAGATTCCCGGCAAATAGTGTAAAAGCGCTACACAACAAGAGTAAAAGAGCAAAAAACCAATTCCAGTAACCAAAAAAGAGATAACTTGAACCAAGTAATATATACTTCCGCAGTTCCGGTCTTCTATAAGTCAACCAGAAAACAAAAAAAACTATTACAAAGAATATTCCAAAATCAATTGATTGGAAAAACATCTAAACCGGGGATCATTATGTTATTAAAATCTTAAACTTAAATTGAGTCTTGGAATTAATTCCACTTCCATTGCTGTATTAATAATCTCGGGTGAAACTCTGACATTTATTGCGAGATTTTTATT
This sequence comes from Ignavibacteriales bacterium, assembly GCA_016714125.1. Lineage (GTDB taxonomy): Bacteria > Bacteroidota > Ignavibacteria > Ignavibacteriales > Ignavibacteriaceae > UTCHB3. The sequence continues at coordinate 234,464 of JADJNX010000003.1, forward strand.
AAATACTGCAGAGGACCATGCTGCTTCACCTGCTGAGAGGATATGGTTTATTACAACAAATACAACAAAACGGGTGGAAGCATTATAAAAATCGTTCGCTTCACCACGCATCTGAGCATATCCCAAAAACATGGGAGTTAAGTTTGCATTATATTCAGGAGTGTTGTCGTTTAACTGATCAGCCCATCCATGATTATATTGTGGGTATTTACCAATCAACTCATAATATTGTTGATCACCATATTTGGGGAGTTTATGAGAAAAACGGCCCTCAACATGATTTAATTCTGACCAGTTAACCCGCTCCCATGGCTTCAGAGCGGTATTGGGATCAATGGTTACATTACCTTCCGGTAATCCAAGTGCAGTTCGGTTAGTCAGAAGCCACTCTGCATATTTTACGACACTCCAGTTTTGATCAGCGTAAGCTTCAAATTCTGCGTTTTTGTCATCCCCTTTTTTGCTGTAGAGTACAGCAGCGGTGATGAGGCCTGCTTCCAAACCAAGAAAGATGGCAGCCTTCCAAAAATCACCGTTATAAATCTGACCTGCTCCCGGAACTGCTGCCGAAAGAACAGTAGAAAGTAAAACCGATTTTTTATCCTGAAGGTTAAAATCAACTTTGTTTAATTCATTAACCTGATATGCATCATGAAGCAATTTTGCATCATATTGTAGATTCCCGGTCAACTTTATCTCATCCGGCTCTACCTTCTGAGCGATAAGATTAAAACTAATAAGAGATACAAGTGTGACTAACAAAAATATTCGCATAAAACTGCCTTTCTAAAGATCAAAACCAAACAGAACTCCACCATAGAAATTCCATTCTTTTCCATAACGAACCACTTCACCTGTTTGTGCCGTTTTGGTTACTTCATCAAATCCGTAAGCTGCAGAGAAAAACACGGCTGTTGGGAAGAGATAAAATGAATTTAAAGCAAACCTCAGTTCGGCGCCTGCACCCTTTTTCAGGTTACCCGACTCGGAGAGATTCCCCGTCCAGGCATTACCCACATCTCCAAAGACCGATAGGTAAATTTTATCAAGATATAGATGACCAAATTTGTAATCAATATCTCTGAACAACGGTAATCTGTAGGTTAAGTTTGCATATACAAGCTCGTTACCACTGATAGCATAAAAGGGGTAAGCTTTCATTCCGATTAATCCGCCAAGGAAAAAATCAAAAAAGTCAGGAACTGATGGTCCCAAAATGGTACCTGCTCTCAGTTTTAGCCCAAGAGAGTGCCCTTTAAAAGTTTCGATTGAGTAGTGGGTGTTTAACTCCAAACGGTGAAAATCGAAATTTTTATATTGAGCAACAAGTAATCCTTCATCAACAGTATATTCACCATCAGGATTAAACCTGTTCATCTCATAATCATATCTGATTTCAAGTCCACTGCCGATTGGATTGATATCCATATCCTTATTGGCTTTTTTAACATCTGTTTTATAGGTCGCTCTAAAGTTACTGCCAATCAGATATGTATCGTTAAAAGTAGGATAAAGATCAGTTGTATTTGGGATTATAAAACTTTCGATCGACGCTGTATAACTGCTATAAACATATCTCAATTCAAGGTTTTTTTCCGTTGAAAAGAGTTTGTGTTTGGCAATAATGTCCACCTCAAAGAGGTTATAAATAACATTTGTGGAAGTTTTGGGTAATTCGTCAAAAATTATATCAACATCAGCTTTTCTGGTTACATTGTAAATTTCAAGTCCAAGATCGGGGAATAATCCCAATGCCGGCAGAAGTGGAAGTTTATTTCTGTATTCAAAACTAAAGAAGAGGTCTCTCTCCCCTCTCAAATTGATCGATCCACCGGCAAAAATGCTGAACCTGTTTAACATATCCGAAGAACTGACATATAACCCGGGTTTAATCTTCTCAAGCACATTGTTGGTGGTGCTGTAGTTATCATAACGAACAAAAGGAAAAATACTTAACCTTGAAAATGCTCCCGAATATTTTGTTTTTGTTGTATCGGGATAATCGTAATCATTAAACTTTTTGAGTCTCTCCCAGTCGTACACAACTTTTTCCGAAACAGGTTTATTACTGTTTAATGGAGGATTATTCGATTTTACATAATGTTTTGTTTCATCAACCGAACTTTGATCCGCAGTTGACAGGTGAAAGATTTTATATCCACCAGATGTATATCCTGCATAAACAATATTTCCCTGGGAATCCACAGCTGGCATAAACGCACCACCGGTAACATTTGTTAATCTTTTGCTCAGTTTTGAGGAAAGATCATAATTGTAAATGTTGAATATTCCTGTTTCATCCGAGGCATAAATAAGTTTTCCATCGTCGGTAACAGCAGCACTTCTTTCATCAGAATCTGTTTTAAGGACAAACTCAACAGGGCCACCGTCAACAGGCACCGTAGCGATATCTCTTCCATGGTGATATGACAGATCAAAAATAACACCTTTTGAGTCGGCTGAAAATTTAGGGTTGTAAACCTGCTCCCCGTTTGCGTAAAATGTCAGTTGTTTGAAGTTTTTACCATCGATATCAAGCAGACCAACATTTGTAGTCCCATCTTTCTGAAAAAGGAAAGTAATCTTTTTCCCGTCCGAGGAAACCGAAGGCATATTTGCCCTTAAATTATTTGTAAGTCTGGTCTCTTCTTCTGTTTTTCTGTCAAATACATAGATATCGTGAACTTTATAGTCGTAGGGATTATCATCGGACAATTTGGAATAGATGATATTTTCAGTTCCCGGAATCATTGAATATGTTGATCTAACTCCCGGTACCACAACCTTTTCGGTTTTGTTGGCTACATCATATTCATAAAGAGCTGTAGGTGAAAAATAATCACTGGTTTTGTTTGAAATGTAGAATATCTTTTGGCCATCTTTTGAAACTGAAGGATAAAAGTTACCAAAGCCTTCTTTACCCACCATTTCGCCTGCTACTTTGTTTGCAAGAACAGGTGCGATTCTTTCACCGTAATCTTTCCTTAAGAAAGCAGACCATTCACTATAGAGTTGTTTACCATTAATTCCGAGAATATCTTCCGCAGCGGCATCAAATGTAAAATTAGTCAATTTGCCCAGGGCTTTAGTCAACTTCATCAATTTGTCTTCACCATATTTCTGTGAAATATACTTGGTGAGTGCAAATCCTGAATTATAAACCGACTCATTACCCAAACTCGTTTTTTCAAAAACTCCCATCTGGTTCCAGGTGAGCATGGTGCTGTCCAAAACATAAGAACGCAAAATCATATCACGATGTGAATCCCAAAAATCGTAATCAAACTCTGTTCGCATATACTGTGCAGTTCCCTCCGCAAACCATGCAGGCATGTTGAGTGTTGCAAGTGGATAGGAAGCAATTACATTGGGAAAACCATAAAGAATATCGGGGCGGCGTTTATCTTCATAGTTGAGCACCTGAAGATACACAGCAGGAACTGATCTGGTTGTCTTAAACGAAGCTTGAATCTGCACCATGTGAGTGAACTCATGAGAGATAACATTTCTCAACCAGTTGTGGGAACCTCTGAGGTCAAAATCGAGAGCACTTGTCCAAATCTCAATTTTGTTATCAAAAAAGTAGGTTGCTCCATTTGAATAATCATCAATATCTTTGATCACATAATGTACTTTATCGGGGTAGTAGTCATAAAGTGAACAGACGGGATCCCAAACTTCCTCGGCGATTTTAAGAACCACTCGGGCAGTCCGTTCGGCACCGTCATGAAAATGCACTTCAACATTTTTCCCTTTGATGGTGAACCATTCAAATTCGGAATTGTATTTGTCAAACTGTGCAAAAACATTTGCAGAAAGTAATATAACTAAGAGGAGCGAAAATTTCCTGTACATCAATAACCGTTACTTTATGATTGCAATTTTAATAATTTTATGATCTGTTTTTCCTGAAACAACAGACTTTGCTTCAACTCTTGCGAGATAAACACCCGACTCAATTGCCGAAACATTCCACTAATCTCGCCATCGAGACCACCATTGGCAAATCCACTCAACTCGTCGACATAATCTCCTGCCAAATCAAATATTTTCACAGAAATGTCGGAGTCCTCACTCACAAAAAACCTGATATAAGTTTCACCTGAAATTACAGGGTTGGGGTAGTTGTAAACTTTTGCCTGCGGGAAATACTCAGATATTTTAAGCTGACCTGTCGAGACGCCAACAGATGAAGAATTTTGGGCGTTGCCATACTTACCTGAAAAGTGAACCGTACTTGTTAATTCATTCAACAACCATGACGACATATAACCCGATTTCCCGGTTACTGCCAGCCCTGTTTTTCCTCCGGATGTAAAAAACACCGGAGCAAATGACTGGTAATCTTTTAATTGTTCGCCAATCGAAAGTGGGAATCCATTCACTATTTTGCCGCTTGCTGCATCAATCACATAAACAAGTCCGGAATTTGTATAAGCTACAAGTTCGGGATGGGAGGTACCATATAAATCGGCAGCAACAGGAGTACCTTCAAAAATATCAGATCCAGCGATCGTAAATGGGAAATTTTCGGCTACTGCACCCGAGGTATTAACAGAGTAAAATTCCTGTCCTGAGACATAGTTTACATAAAGGTTTCCATCAAGTTTATTGTCTGAAACCGAGATTGAAGTTATCGGTGATGATCCCTTCAATTTGACATAATCTGAGCGTATTGTTGGAGATGTTGCCGGTTTTTGTATCTCAATAACGGGATCAGGGAATTGTCTGATTTTATTACCTTCTTCAAGAACCAACAAACTGTAGCCAACAGGGCTTTGCATCATCACTGCATCAAGAAAATTTCCGTTGATCGTGATCAGTCCGGCTGCAAAATCACCCACATTGTAAGAAGAATTACTTTTCTTTTGAATATATTTTAAGGTCCCATTACGTAGAAACAACGAATTTACTGCAAATCCTGCTTCACCTTTGATTGAATCAAGAAGTGTAAGTGGTTCAAGGGCAATTCGATAAATATTACCGGACATATTGCCTGCGGCTATTCTGTTGGATTCAAAATTATTGGATGAAATTACGACCTGCGAGGTAATTGTTGAAGTAACCGTCAGTGAACTTAAAACCGCTATTCCGCCAGTAACCTTTGCAAGATTGATTGTTTTGTCCTTTGCACCGGCAATGTAAAAAATGTTATTGGCTTCAAGTGTTGCAACCGCCTGGGTACTAAACCCCGGGTAGCGGTTTGTAACATTCGTGTTTGCGTCTATTTGCAAAAGATCGCTTCCTGACATTACAAAGTAGTTGTTACCGCTCACTAAAATCTGATCTATTTTGTCGTTTTGGGCTGTTTTCCCATTCAGGAATGGTTTGATCAGCGAGTCGCCAACAGAAAGAGTAAATTTCATTCTGTTCCCGTTTGCAGGGAAATTTTTCATGGTTACAAGTGAGTTTGCATCATCATTACTTTTACTGTTGGGTCTGGAGGTATTTGAAAAAATATTCGTGTAAAGATCGGCTTTGTTCTCGAGGAAATAAAAATCATACTCTGTCCCCTCCCCGATAATTTCATCACCAAAAATTGTTAAAAATTTCTCACCGATATCATTTACGCCATCTGCTTCAACAACAGCTACACCCCTGCGAGTTTTATCGGTGTTAACTTTATTGTCGGCTATTTTTTCGTTAATCACTTTTTCATCGATGTGCCAAACGAGAATTCCGGAACCGGGCAGTGCCCAGTCAAATTCATCAACATCCATCAACACTCCTGAAAGAGAATCGATTGAATAACTGGCAAAGCCTGTGGTATCTTTGGGGAAAGTTTTTACTATAACCGATCCGTTTTTCATCAGAGTGATCTTTGCGCCGTCTTTTAACGCATCTCTTTGACGGTTTTCGATCAGGAAATATTCATTTTCATTGATTCGCAGTTTTACCAGAGTGGTATCACCTGACGCTGCAATTCTATTGGTAACCACTGTTAAATCAGCTAAAGTACCGGTCAGCTCAATGGGAGTGACCCAACCAAGTCTGATCTTTTCCCATGGGGATGGTTCAGGTGGAAAAGCTCCATTATATGCAAAAATCGACTGTCCATCCATCAAACCAAACCTGCCGATGGCACTCATTCCGGTATTGGTGTCAAACAGGTCGGGTAAACCAAGGTAACTTGCAACTGTTGATGCAAGAAGTCCATTAATTGTGATGTTATAAAGGAATTTGGAGTTAAATGATGAAACTTCTCTGTTTTGAGTCTGAGGTAAAATTCCGGTATTTTTTATAAATACTGATCCATTACTTACAGGAACACCCTGAAATCCGCTTCCATAAAACTTTTGTAAACTTGCAAGATTAAAATAAATCGATGGCAAGTCTCTTTCATTACCCAGGCTGCCGGGAAGAGAAACATCCCTTCCAACACCTGCATGGAAAATGAAAAAGAGGTTATATCCACCAAAGTTGAAACCGGGATTTGCCTGATCAGCCAGGGTCCAGGTCTCTTGAACATAATCCCCCATAACTTTAAAATCAGTAGAATTTATGGGCGGAGAGTAATTTCTCATCGTTTTTGACAAAGTTACACCGTTAGGTAAAACCTCAAATATAACTACCTGTTTACCTCCCGAAACTTTGTTATAATAGTTCTTCACAAACTCCAAGTGAGCAAGAAAATAGTTTCTGTTATGTGGAAGTGGATCAACAATTGAACTCCCATATTCCTGAGAATATATCGAGTTAAATGTACCATTGCCAACAGTGGTATTATCATTGTCAGGTTGAAACTCTGCCATTACGGCGAGTATCTTCACGGTATCGGTTGCGGAATTTGTTGCATCGTTGTTTCTTGATGAGCCGGGTGTAATGGTAGTCGAATATGACTGCGCAAAAACCGTGGCACCAAACAAAACAATGAGAGTAATAGTTTTAAGTAGTTTCATGTGTCGAGAATAAAATTTATACAAATTTTAAAGATAAGGGTTTTAACCCATAAACCGGAAGTAAAAGAATCAATTTAAGGGAATTTGGCTTTAAAAAACGGCAAGGGACAGTCGCCTGTCCCCTGTCATCAAAATTATTAGATTCCTCTCGGAAGGCCTTTAACTTTATCAGCCAATCCACCCCATCCAACAAGGATGGTAAAACGAAGGGTATCGCTCAACGGGTGGTTCTCTCCATCTTTAAAGACAGATGTTGAAATATAACTGAAATCAAATCCATAGATATCATATCTGAGACCTGCACCGAGGGTGATGAATTTTCTGTTTCCATAATTTGGATCTTCATAAAAGAATCCACCTCTGAGAGCAAAAAGGAAATCACCAGGGGTACCATACCAGTACTCAAGACCCATCGAAGTTACAACATCGGCAAGTTCTTCACCAATCGATTTGTCACCCCATGCACTGAAGATAGCCTGATAAAAATCATCACTGGTTCCATCTGCATATCTTCTAACAAGAAGTTTTGTAAAATCAAGAGTGTAGGTCAAACTGTTGTACTCATCAGAGAGAATTCTGTATGCCAAACCAAGTCTGAACTGGGTTGGGATTGGATCTGCCTGAGCTCTATCGATATAGGATATTTTTGGTCCAAGATTACTTAAATTAAGACCAATCGAGAATTTATTTCCAAGGTCATAATCAGTGAAAGGAATAACCAATGAAGTTGGTCTCCACATGAAACCCAAATCAAAACTTACCGAAGTAGCTGTTCCTGTTCCTTGTTCCTGACCTGTTGGTTGATCGGACAAACGACTGTGAATGAGACGAAGGTTAACACCAAGACCCCAATCATCGGACAGTTTTGTTGCATAACCTGCGGTAACAGCCATATCAAACGATCTGAATGTTCCGAGTGGATCGGGAGAATCCGGTCCGGTTCTTACAAACTCACCATAGTTCATGTATGTAACACTTGCAGTAACACTTCCATCAAGTTCTTCGACGTAGTTTCTGTAAGTTGCATAATCATAAAAAAGATCAAGCTTAAACTGTGGCAGCCAGTTTGAATGGGTAAAACTGAATTCCTGACCTGTAAGGAATGCAATTCCTGCGGGATTCCAGAAAACAGCGGATGAATTATCAGCAAGCCCTGCGCCTGATTCGCCGATACCACCACCTCTTGAATCCGGTGCTATAAGCAGAAAAGGAACTGCAGCTTCACCTTGGGCAAGAACAGTATTATTGATACCAAATGCAATCATTAAACCCAGGAATGCGATTTTGAACTTATACATTAATTAACCTCCATGAAATAAAAATATTTAAACTCTATCTAATGATACTTAACTTGCCAAGAACAGATTTTGATTCACCACTTGTTACGGGTTTCACAATCAGTTTGTAAAGATAAGTACCGTTTGCTGCGAGATCGCCATCATCGTCACGACCATCCCACTCAATACGCACAAACCGGTCATTAACCCATTTGGCGTCTATTTCTTTGATTTTTCTTCCGGCGATCGTATAAATCAGTATTCTGACATCAATCTGTCCGGGAATATTATGTTGAAATGTAAAAAATGTGTTTGATGTAAATGGATTGGGGTAATTCATCACATATTCGACGGCTGTTCCCCCACTGGAAACAACTTTAAACTCTGTTTCGGCTGTGGATGCATTATTAAAAACATCCCATCCCTTTATGCTGATATTATATATACCGGCTGCAAGGTCTGAAAATTTATAATTCACTTTCCCGCTTTTTCCACCTGAGTTAAGATCACCTGTGAAAAAATTTGTAAGATCAATTGGATTCAAATCGTTTCCATTCAAAACGGCTTCAATCTTGTGCCCAACACCAAGTCCGGTTGTGTTTAATCCCGTCTGGTCTGAAAGTGAAACAACCAATGTTGTATTCGGGTTCACCAAATAGGCATTTTCGTATTGTGCATCATCAAATGTAATTTCGATTACGGGACCTTTTCCGTCATTAATGACAGATTGATCAACACCACCGATAGTGATGTTATCAGTATATGCCAGTCCATCTTTTTCACTGTTAAAAAAGTAAAAAACAATTTTCCCTTTTTGGTTGTCATAAGAGATGTCTTTTGGAACCACAAAATCTGTTACAAATTTGCCTGCAATTACTGAAACTCTACCACGGAAGATCAAACCACCGGGTACTTTCATACTTACATTTGTACCTATCTCGGGTAAAGGCAATGTGGTTTCTGCATCATAAACTGTAAGAAGTCCCTCACCATTAAAATCTGTCCAATTTGTACCATCAGCCTTTTTAACTGTTCCCGCTATCTTTATACTGTTTAAGGCTTTAACAGGAATAACCTGTAGTGCCGGATCAATACCGTTAACGGAATCAATTTTTGCCGGGTATTGAGGTAACGCCAGCCTTAAAGCAGGATCACAAAAGAGATGAAACTTTTGATCATTTGGCGTAATAAATTTCATTTTGGTACTGAGATATGCAGCCCCAATTCTTCGTGGAAGATTTTCTGTATCCCTGATATTACTCATTATCTGAGTATAAAAATCATCGTTCAACACTGTATTTTGTTCGGAAAAAACAGGCCTCACAGCAGTAAAAACGCCAATTGATCCCGCATTGGGAAGAAAAAGCAACTCTTCAGTTGCACTCTGAACTTCTGTTCTGTCATAATACCCAAAATCACACGTAGCAGCACTCAGGAAAAAATATCTGCTGTTGCGTAATTGTGGAATGGTTGAACTTTTTACAAAAACCTGTTCGTGAGCCCAAAGTTCAGGACTGCCATGACCGATATAATTTAATAAAACGGTTCCGTCATTGATTGCATTAACTAATGCTGCATTAACATCGGGTTTTCTTCTACCCAGGCTCGTCTGAACTGTTGGATAATTTATAAGGTAAATCTTCTTTTGTTCATACTGTTTTGGAATCACGGTCTGAGCAAGTCGCTCAGATTGTTCTGTGTTTCTTGCAAGATCTATTCCCTGGGAAGTTAAATTGTCATCAGCTACAAGGGTTACAAGGTTTTTCCAGGCATTTTTATCGGTGCTGAGCTCGTACGCAATAATTTTATTTAAATAATCATTTGCCTGTTTTTCCGACTGAATGGCAACCCTACCGATAGCAATATCAACTTTTTTGTCGTTTTTGTCAATCGAAGCGAAAAAATCATCAGTTGGATAGGCATCAATTTCATCAAGGAACTCCCTCGTCTGCCAGGTTGGGACAAAGTTTTTGTTTTTTCCTTCGATGTTTTTGAAATCATAATCTCCATCACCCCAAAAGAAGACATATTCAGGTTTTATTTGCCAGTAATCAAAAGCATATTTGATAAAATCGCGCAATCCTGAAGGATCGAGTGAACCACAATTAAATTCATTCATGATCTCTTCTACATAGTATATTTTTACAGAAATTGGATCACTTAAGTTCCCTTCTCTGTGATTTTTATAGCGTGTAGCAGATTCTTTAAAATCTTTACTTGTTACAAGGATTAATTTTGCACCACTCAAGTCACCACTGATGTTCTGATTTGCAACAGCGACAGCATTAATCGGCGTTTTAAACTGTTCACCACAGTAGGCGTAATAACGACTGACAAAATTTGGTTTTTCATACATCCTGAACCGGAATTCACTGCCACTCTGCATCACCGGATTTGTAATCTGTTTTACATTTGCATGATCTGTGATATCGTAAACAGAAATGGTGGTGTTCGAAAAATTACTCAACCTGTATTCATAAAGAGAATCCGGTCCCGTGGTTCCGGCAAGTTTGGGAGAGAAAAAGAGTAACACATCATTATATGCTTTAAGATAACGGTCAAATGTTATCTCATAAAAATCAAGATAACCGTAGGATGTGCTGTTTGTGGCGCCAAAAGTGAACCTGAGCACACTTCTTTCGTCAGGGTAACTCACATTGGTAGCAAGGTTTCTAACACTATCCATTCTGCCATAGGAATAAAGATCCGTTCCTATTCCTTGCATACTGCTTTGCCGAAGAACATTTCCATTTTGTTCAATCGTGAGTGTAATTCTGTCGGTTGATCTGTTTACAAACCAATAACGGTAATATGATGTGGAACCGGGGACAATCCCCTCAAGTTTTTTCTGATAAACACGGGTTTTGGTTGTTTGTGAAAATTCATCTCCGACAAAATATCTTCCACTTTGTCCAACATTTATTTTGTCTTCATCATGGAATTCAAACGCCTGGGAAGTTTCCAATATATTTGTGGTTGGATCAGAAGATGCCTGTTTGGTTGTGGTTCTTTTTCCGTTGGCTCCCCCTGTTGTAATCCAGTAATAGTTTTTTGCAGAGTAAACATTCTGATTTCTCATCATCTGCCTGCCCAGCGTATCATAATACCAGAATCCGGGACCTCTTCCGTAAAATGTTATAAAGTCACCGGCATCAAATTTTCCGTCATCTTCACCCGAGATGGTAATTGCAATTTCCTGAAGATCATCAGGTCGTGGCATGAGAACATTCTCGGAGAGAACATATCCGCCATTATTGTAAATTTTTATCGTTTTAGGATTAACAGTGGCGGCATCTATACCATAAGACTGTAGCTGAGCCTGTGTAATTTTGTAAAATCCCTCTTCAGGTGCTTCAAAACGGTACCATTTCCCGGTTGAAAGCACAGTACTGCCAATTGCCGACCCTTTTTTAAGAGAATTACCCCCAATTTTAATCCAGTTTTTTGCTGCATCATAATTGAGTACAATATCTTTTAATAGTTGATCTTCACGAAAACCACCCTGACTCACACCATTAAATGAAAATTTTAATGTGATGGAGGTAAGAAGTTTTATTCTTCCATCTTCGGGAATTACATTATTAATGTAAAAATCCTGAACGTTTAATCCCCTGACGATACCAAATTCACCAAATGAAACAGGGTCAACTGTAACCGGTCCTTTGGTAATTTCTTTGTAAGTATAAACAGGATCTCGGGAATTATCAAACGAAATTGAAGGAATTGGAAGAAGTTTGCCGGAAATAAAAGTATGTGATTCGGAGATAACCTCAACAGTAACTCCATTTTCAGAAGGAACTCCAAGTGAAATCATCTTTGATCTCGTCGTTGGGCTGCCGGGAGCCAATGAGGGATTTAACAAAGCACCGGTAAAGTAAATATCGCGGTATGATATACCTGCGACCACACGAAGTGAGGTATCGGTATAGTTAGGCGTAAAACGAACCAGACATGAATTCATATCCGATTGAATTACAACTAGGTCACTCTGAGAGAAAACAACGAGGGTCAGAGCAATTGATAATAACGAGATTCTTTTGAGCATACTTGCCGGTTTATTGGATGTTACTTACAAACTGTGTAAACTTAGTATAAAAATCTCGTATAATTGCTCCATTTGTTTTTGGAAAGCTATGACTTAATTAATTAATTGTCAAGTCAAAAGAAGGGTTTATTTTTCGGAAGGACACTCCCGAAACATTTTATATAACAAGGTTTAAGATAAAAAATTTTGTCGAAACAAAACATGTTAAAAAACGGGTCTGTTTTAGATCACAATACTGGGAATCTACGTTTTATGAATAATTCAGTCTTTTTCTTCCTTGTTTAATCGACTTCGTTTTTGAGCTTGCTTAAGTTCATTAGTTTTTTCTGCCCAAAACTTTAACTCTTCCTCCAAAGTCAAACCTGCCAGTTTCTTTTGTAAAAGTTTAGCACCTTTTCTTTTCATCTCAACACAATCAAATGTTTTATTCATATCTGAGTACCTCCAGTGGCGAATATATAGCTATGGGTTGATAACCATTAATTAAAATTATTGAGTTATATAATGGAATTTTCTCAAAATGGACTATATGTTTGAAATTCCAACTCACAATGATTGGGCAATTATTAACTGTTGCAAGTGCAACATGTAAAGCATCATTAGAGCTCTTTTTTGTTACAATATTTGCCTTTAAATAGTATTCTCTCAATTGGATGGCATCCTCACTTACATCAATAATCAGTGCTTGTTTATAGATTTCGTCGAAAAACTCTTTTACCTTTTCAGGAGCAGCCAACAATTCTTCCTCAACAAGTGCAGAGATTACGAGATGGAATCGACCTTCAGTTACCTGGTCAAAAAATATTTTTGTTGCCGTTGCAAATTCTGAATCAAATATGCCTCCAATAATTGATGTGTCAACATACACTTTTATGGTCTTCATAAATATCCAAGTTTGATAAATTAATTTACTGAATTTTAATCTATAATTAAAATTCGAGGCATAATCCCTAACGCCATTTCATTTTGCAGACGGCAATCGGGACGATTACCACTCCTCACCCAAACGCAACTTAGTCCTTGGAAACTGTGAAAATCAGTTTCTATCGTGGAATTAATCCCTCCAGCAATTGAATTTTTATCTTTTTAGGATTGTAACTAAATCCTGATTTTCATGATATCGGGCTGCCACAACAATATTCTCTTTTGTTTTATTTAATGTAAATTACTTTGACGGTTTTGGTAGTCACCCCTTCTGCTCTTCAGAAGAAACCCTTATCATGTATGTTCCACTTGAAACATTAAGCAAGTTGAAATTTATCTCCTCCCTATGATCACCTTTTGTTTTGAAGGTTGTGTTTGTATAAACTTCCCTGCCCATTATGTCATAAACTGTAAGATTCACCTCTCCTTCCCTAGGGATTGTGTACTTTACACTTGTGCTCCCGGTGAAAGGGTTTGGACTTGTATAGATTTTTATTTCCCCTGTTTGTTCTGTATTAAACTCTTCTTCAACACCTGTTGGTTTTCTAACTCCCTTCATAATATATACCCGGTTATTTATCAGTGGAAATTCACCTTGGTACTCCGCTTCCTCTCCAATGCAAATGTCATCAACTCCGTCACCTGTTACATCTCCTATCCTGCCTGAAAAATTGGGGCTATTGTAAGGGTTAAATGAATATTCATCCGCCTTCTCAGTGGGTATCGGATTCCCTCCGAGAAAAAGCCTCGCTAAATAATATCTAATGTGGATTATCAGATCGTTATATCCATCCTTATTCACATCACCTATAGGTACGGTATAGCTGGTTGCCGAGTTTTGAGTATTTAATCCTGCTTCCTCGGAAAGGTTTGGTGGTTTGCTACCATAAGAGATCGTTTTTATATACCAGTAGGGAAAGATGGTTTCTGTATTACGAAGAACAAGCTCTCCTTTTCCATCACCATTCATATCATTGACAGCAATGATATTTGTAGTATCATATATTTTAAAAGTATCGGAGAACGCAAAAGAGGGATTACCATAATAGAATTTTCGAAAAGGACTGGTAGAAATATTCATTGGGCTGCATTCCATTGAAATATCTGTACAACCGTCACCATCTATGTCTGCAAATTGTTGAAAAACCGCCGAATAGTTACTTACAAAGTCCGGATGCATATTTGTATCTGACAGGGTGTGGTATGTAGGAACAGTATCTGTACTGCCGGTTTAGAAAAAAATGGTACTCCCTGCATTTGGATACACTGATGAAACGCCGACTAATTCTTCGAACCCATCTCCATTAAAGTCGATTGGCCAATTCTGACCTTTTAAAAGAAGATTATTCTTCGAACTGTCAGAGAATGAGAAATAAAAGTGTGATCCGGGATTGTATCAATTTGTGCACCTCCAAAATATACATCTAATCTTAAGGGTTTTGGCGGAAGACTTGTCTTGATAACAATATCTCTATAACCATCTCTGTTCCAATCACAAGCCGTTACAGCCCTCGGAGATTGTATCGGGAGAGAAAATACCGGTTCGGGGGATATTGGGTTTCCTCCCCGGTAATACATTGCCATGGCAGTAGATATTGAGGGATCTGGACGTATTCCAATCAGAAAATCATCAAAACCATCGTCATCCTGATCGCCCATATATACTATTGATTCGTAAAAAAATATCCCTCTTTACTGAAGACGATAGTATCAAACTGGGCATTAACTTCACCAAATACAGCAATTGTAAAGATTAGGGTAAAGTACAGTCGAATGTTGAAACATTTGATATTCATTATTACTCCAATTAACATTATTTAAAAACAAAAAAACGGAGATCCACACATAACCATTCCATCGGGCAGCGAACTGTCCGCGGGGGCAATGTGTTAATCTCCGTTCTTAATACGGGACTACTAAACACACAAACTATTTAACGATTAACAATTGTCTCCTACGGCTAATTCACCGTCTATTGTTTATCTTATCGATATTGGTCTTCCTTAAAATAAAAAATTAACTTTCTTGGAAAGAAATTACATTTAAAATTTGATAAAGTCAAGAGGTTGAAA
This sequence comes from Ignavibacteriales bacterium, assembly GCA_016714125.1. GTDB lineage: Bacteria > Bacteroidota > Ignavibacteria > Ignavibacteriales > Ignavibacteriaceae > UTCHB3. The sequence continues at coordinate 249,681 of JADJNX010000003.1, forward strand.
AAATGTTTTTCGATATCTAAAGTAAAATGAAGGTACAAACCTCAAAGCAATATTTTTTACGAGTTGTACGGTTACCCGCGCGACACCGAAGGACACAAATCATTCAGAATACATCTATTACACTCAGGTTTTCTTGCAAAACAGACATTTCTGCCGTGGGTGGCAAGCAGATGGGAAAATGAAACCCATTCGACGGGATCAAGCAATTCTTTCAATTCCGATTCGATCTTTTCAGGGTCTGAAACTGCCACAAGTCCAAGCAAATTTGAGAGTCGTTTAACATGAGTGTCAACTGCGATCGCCGGGATCCCAAAAGCATTACCCACAACAACTGAAGCTGTTTTTCTCCCTACACCGGGAAGTTCACGGAGAATATCAAAATCCTTTGGTACCTCTCCCCCATATTGCGAGACAAGAATTTCAGAACAATTTTTGATACTCTTCGCTTTTTGTTTGTAGAAACCGGTCGAAAATATCTCCTTTTCTATCTCTTCGAGTGTTGCGGATGAAAAATCTTTGGGGCTTTTAAATTTCTGAAAAAGGGTCTGAGTTACGATATTAACTCTTGCATCAGTGCATTGTGCTGAAAGGATTGTCGCAATCAGAAGTTCAAAGGGAGAAGTAAAATTTAATGCAATTTCAACTTCAGGATATGTGGCTTTTAATCCTTTTGCCACTTCATTTGCTAGTGATTTTTTATCGATCTTGGGGGTCAATTTTACTTCAATATTTTGTAAATTGTTGTTTTCAATTATATAATTAATCTATCATAACGGATGATTTTAGACACTTTTCTTAACGCTTCCAAACTTACACTTATCCATGTAATTTTAATCTTTGGTCTGACGGGATTGATCACCGCAGCACTGTTTTTATTACAAAGGATGATATGCATTTCTTTCAGTAAAACCACTGGATGGAAAGGCGTTTATCTTACTGCATGGATTGGGACACCCGTTCATGAACTTGGACATGCCATTTTTTGTCTGATATTCAGGCATAAAATAAATGAAGTTGCACTGTTTAAGCCCGATAAGGCTTCCGGGGTACTTGGATATGTCTCCCACAACTACAATCCCAAAAGCTTTTATCAGTCAATTGGCAATTTTTTTATAGGAATTGCCCCTCTTTTGGTTGGAAGTTTAATCCTCTATCTCCTGTTTGATACCTTTTTCCCCGATTTGGCAGCCGAACCCGTAAAATCCAAATTTGAACTGGATAACTTCAACAACTCAACAGTAAGTGTATTAAAAGAAGTTTATTCAAAAATCAGCGGGAACATTTCGATCGTCAGCGGTACTCTGATAAAACCAACAATCCTGTCAGTGATAATTCTTTATATAATGACATCCATTTCGGCACACATCGCTCCAAGCCACACCGATCTCAAAAATGCTCTGCCGGGCTTTGGACTGTTGGTTGCTATAATATTTATTGTAAATCTGGTTTTGTCATTCCTGAAAATCAACTCCGCAAGTTATGTTGACTGGTTTACCACATTTCTCGGCAGAATGCACGGAATCCTCATATTTGGATTGGCGTTAACCATCCTGACTTTTATCCTGATCTATATTCCCCTCTTCATCTTTTATTTAATTAAAAGAAAAAAGTTACTCAATCCATTTTATTGATAACTATAAAAGAGCTTCATAATGAGCTGTTATTGTCCTGTCGATGTCATCGTCAGAAAGAGCAGTACTCAGGAACCATGATTCAAACTGCGCAGGTGGAAGATAAATTCCTCTGTCGAGCATACCATGAAAAAACTTTGCATACAAAGCAGTATCAGATTTCATAGCTGATTCCAGATCGTAAACAGGTTGTTCAGTAAAGAACATACTGATCATCGAACCAATCCGATTAATTCTATATTCTTTTCCAAGTTTTTCAAGATTTTCTCTAAATCCTGTCTCAAGTTTATCGGTTTTCTCTTCTAGCAGATCGTAAATTCCGGGATTCTCTTTAATGTGTGTTAAAGCTGCAAATCCTGCCGCCATCGCAAGAGGGTTTCCGCTTAATGTACCTGCCTGATAGACAGGACCCATCGGTGCAAGTTTTTCCATAATCTCCCGTTTGCCACCAAAAGCACCAACAGGAAGTCCACCACCAATGATTTTTCCAAAAGTTGTCATGTCAGGAGTGATTCCAAATACCTCTTGAGCACCACCCTGTGCAAGACGGAAACCGGTCATTACTTCATCAAAAATGAAAACTATTCCTTCTTTGGTGCAAATTTCCCGTAATCCATTCATAAAATCTTCAGTAGGTATTACAACTCCCATATTCCAAACCACAGGTTCAAGAATCAAAGCTGCGATTTCACCTTTGTTTTGTTTCACCAACTCAATAACACTGTCAAGATCGTTATATCTTGCAATCAAGGTGTCATTTGCGGTTCCTTTTGTTACACCGGGACTGTCGGGTTCTCCAAATGTTAATGCTCCACTCCCCGCCTTGATCAGGAAAAAATCGGCGTGTCCGTGATAACATCCTTCAAATTTGATTATTTTTTCTCTGTTGGTATATCCCCTGGCAACTCTAACTGCACTCATAGTTGCTTCTGTTCCCGAGTTTACCATCCGCACCATCTCAATTGATGGAACCATCGAGGTGATAAGTTTTGCCATCTCCACTTCCATTTCGGTAGGGGCACCAAAACTGGAACCATTCTCCAAAGCTTTTAAAACTGCTTCTTTTATAAATGGCGGATTGTGACCAAAGATGTGTGGTCCCCAACTTCCGATATAGTCAATATATTCATTTCCATCAACATCAAACAGCTTTGATCCTTCACCTCTTGCCATAAATACAGGGTTTCCACCCACAGATTTAAAGGCTCTTACGGGTGAATTTACTCCACCGGGAATATATTTTTTACCTTCTTCAAAAAGCTTGATGCTTTTACTAATATCCATTTTGATTCTCAATATTTAAAATTATTTGTTTCTGTCGAGTACTTTAGCCGCTTCCATTGCAAAATAAGTGAGGATCATATCAGCTCCGGCTCTTTTAATTGCCACAAGTGATTCCATCATTACCCGTTCCTCATCTATCCACCCGAGTTTTCCGGCGGCTTTAATCATTGCATATTCACCCGACACCTGATATGCTGCGAGGGGCATCCCCGTAGCATCTTTTACTCTTCTGATGATATCCAAGTAGGCACCGGCGGGTTTAACCATAATTATATCGGCACCCTCTTCAACATCACTCAAAGCTTCTCTTATCGCTTCATCACCATTGGCAACATCCATTTGATGTGATCTTCTGTCACCAAATGCAGGAGCAGAATCTGCAGCATCTCTAAACGGTCCATAATATCCCGAGGCATACTTCACTGCATAACTGAGAACAGGGATGTTCTTAAATCCATTATCATCAAGCCCCTTGCGAATGGCACCAATTCTTCCATCCATCATATCAGAGGGAGCAATTACATCGGCACCTGCTTTTGCATGGGAAACTGCTTCTTTTACGAGGAGATCCACTGTCTCATCGTTTAATATCTCTTCACCATTCAAAACTCCACAATGACCGTGCGAAGTATATTCACACAAACAGACATCAGTGATAACAAGCAGATTTTTAACTTCGGCTTTGATGGCACGAATTGCTCTTTGAATGATTCCCTCATCTGAATAAGCATCAGATCCCACTTCATCTTTATGTTCGGGGATTCCGAACAGAATTACCGCAGGAATTCCCAAGGCTGCCACTTCTTTACACTCTTTTACCAGTTCATCAATAGAGAAATTAAAGACTCCGGGCATGGATCTGATTTCTTTCCTGATTCCCGTACCGGGAACAGCAAACATGGGATAAATAAAATCGTTTTTGGTGAGAAGTGTTTCACGAACGAGGTCACGAACCAGAGGGTTGTAGCGTAACCTGCGTAATCTTTTAATCGGAAAATCAGCCATTATGGTCTCCTGAGGGCAATATAATTCGAAAATTGTAAAATTTTAAACTTAAATCTACAACTATTAAAGGGGCTAAGAAAGTGAAATGGAAAGTATCACTGAAAGAAAATTACTTTTTCCATTATGAGGTGTTCAACTTCGGTTTTGCCCATAATAAAGGGCTCTTTGCCAATCACTTCAAATCCTTGATCTTTATACCATTTGGCACTTTTTCATTTTGTGTCATCACTCCAAGTGTGACTTTTTCAAATCTGTACTCAAGTGCAAATTCGCAGGCAAAATTGAGAAGTTGTTTCCCTATTCCTTTTCCCTGGTGTGACGGAAGGACATATAACGAAATGATTGAAAAAATGTTATTGTCATCGTCCAGACGCAAGCGCATCCAACCTGAAAGGGCTCCGTCATCATAAACGAAACACTCTTCCCTGTCAGTTTTAAGCAGCTCTTTTAACTTTACATCGCTATAATTTGCATCCAGATACCAGTCAAGGTCTTCCTTGGGAATAAAATCATAGGCGGCATACCATGTAGTACGGAGTAATTCTCTAATCTCAATCAAATCTTTTTGTTCTGCTGATCTGATATTTATACTATTGTCTGGTGACATAATAATTCTTTATTTGAATAATTAAATACTTTTTTTCATTTTGCAATATAAGAAATACAATTTTATTAGAAAACTGACTTACCCGGAGTTAACATGCAAGATGAATTCGTTTTGAAGACTGGAAAGACGCTTGAGGAGTGGAGAAATATTATTTCTGCAAGTGGATTGCAAAAACATTTAGAGATTGTAAACTTCCTTAAAAGTGACCATGGGATCACTTACGGATTTGCAAACATGATCACTCACAAAGCTCGTGGAACTGATGCAGGATCAGTGGAAGATCAGTCGCAACTTATCGATGATCAATATAAAGGGAAAGAAAATCCCTTCCCCATTTATGAAAAACTGATGGAAGTGATTTGTGGATTTGGAGAAGATATTGAAGAAGCTCCCAAAAAAGCTTATGTAAGTATAAGACGAGAAAAACAGTTTGCAATCATTCAGCCAAGTGTTAAAACACGACTTGATCTGGGGCTGAATATCAAAGGTGAAGAACCATCGGGTATAACCGAAAAAGCCGGCAGTTGGAACGCAATGTGCACCCACCGAATCAAAATCGGAGATATTTCAGAATTAAATCAGGAAATATTCGACTGGATCAAAAAAGCCTACGATCAGGCTGGGTAGTTGCCTAAAATAAAAAAACCCCGGCAGCAACTGCCGGGGCTTAAACATCTCATCATAAGAGTTTAGAGTATTTAATTCCCTTCCGGAAATCTTTTTCTCCTCTTATTTCACCAACATCATTTTTTTGACACTGCTGAAACTGCCTGCATTTATTTTATAGATATAAACGCCTGTTGGGAGTGAGGTTGCATCAAAACTTACTTCATATTCACCGGCTGTTTTCACTTCGTTTAATAAGGATGCAACAAGTTCACCTGTGATTGAATAGATATTTAATGTAACCAGGTTCTCTGCAGGAATTGCAAATCTAATAACCGTTGATGGGTTAAATGGATTTGGATAGTTCTGCGAAAGGTTAAACTCTACCGGTACTGAACTGCCAACGGTCTCGACAGACATTGGTGAGTTGAGTGAGTAGAGTGTGCCACCTTCTGTTCCTGCCCATACGATACTCGATGTCGGGGTTGAGAAAACTGCACCTGCTCCAAGGCCTGAGAGACCAAGGTTGACCCAGTTAGCGCCATTATCCGAACTTCCAAATATTCCGTTAGCCCACGAAGCTGCATAAACATTGTTGTTTGCATCGGTTGTAACTCCATAAATAAATGCCTGACCAACATTGGTGTTTGTCCAAGTTGAGCCATTATTAGCTGATTTAAGAACTCCTGCACCATAAGTGCCTGCGTATATGTTGCCATTAGGTGCAACTGTAAGAGCCCAGATGTAAGGGAAACCTGCGTTGATGCCTGTCCAGTCATTTCAACCGTTGATTGATTTAATGATTCCCCCACCCACCGAACCCGCCTAAATATTTCCGGAACCATCAATCGCAAGTGCGTGGATTGCTGTGTTGAGGATGCCTGTGTTAAGGGTTGTCCATGTAGATCCGTTATCAGTGGATTTAAGAACTCCGTAACCCCATGTTCCTGCATAAAGGTTGCCTTGTGCGTCAATTTTGACTGCTCTGACATCTTTGCCTGCAAGTGAAGTAAGTGTCCATGTGGTTCCACCGTTTACTGTCTTGAAGAGACCTTGTTCGGTTCCTGCATAGATGGTGCCTGAAGCATCAACTGCGAGTGACCATACATAACCAACTGTCATTGAAGTATTTATTCTCTCAAATCCTGTAGTTGTCTGCTGGTAGATCTTTCCACCGATTGTTCCGATAAGGAGGTTTCCACTGTTGTTGCTGGTCATCGCCCAGATAAATTCATTGCTCATAAACTGACCCTGGCTTGTCCAGTTTCCTGTTCCTGATCCACTTCCGCCACCGGATCCACCACCTGAACCACCACTGCCGCCTGTATAGTTAAAAAGGTTAATCATTACAGAGGCATAATCGTCTTCTGTGGTGATACCATTATTAGGTGTTGAGTCAGGATCGTATTGATCTGAATGTGTAATTTCTGCGACATTAACTACATCTTCGTCAACAGGAATGTTGCCACCAAACATTGTATTGTTCATCTGTCCCTGACCTGTAAAGTTTTTGCAGATCATTTGACCGTTGATAACACCTGTTACAAAATTCATATCGGCTTTAGGAGCGAGAACTGTTCCACGAACATCAATTCCCTGAATTGTAATGTTTGTTGCATCGGGGAAATTATAAAGTACATTGCTGATTGAAGTTCCGGTTACTGTAAGTCCACCTCTCCAGGTAACTGTTGTGCCACTGATGTTCACAAGGACAACCGATCCGTTAGGAACTGATATTGCCATGTTGTTAGCCTGTGAAAGCTGTGCACCATCAACATTAAAAACATTAAGTAGTGGATGTGTGCCGGTCAGTTCAAGTCCACCCCATTGAAATGTTACATTTCCATTTGCAGGGTAGTTTGAGAGTGAATTGGAAAGATTAAGCAGATGTGTTGAAGCTGCGTTAAAATCGATCACATTTCCCTGTCTAACTGTACCATTATTGATGCTTACAGCATTAATTGGCAAGTTTGAACTGTTTCCGTAAACAACATTACCGTTGTAAACAGCGCCTGAAACATAAGTAAGATCGTTGCCAACAATTAAAACATCTTCTGTGCCGGCAGGGTATGAAAGTTTATCACCAACACTGTAACCTGCAAAGTATGCGTTGTGACCAACTGCAACTTTACCTTCGGTATCTGATGAAGGCTGAAAAACATCATTTAATACAAAAGGTTGTAACCAACTGCTTCACCCAAAGTGAAAAAGTTGGAATTAAGCGACTGAAGATTAACTGTAGTCGTCATCTGAAGAGTTGCTGTTCCACCGTTTGCGAGGTTTCCAACAGTCCAGACACCGGTCGTGTTATTGTAGCTTCCTTGTGAAGAGGAGTATGAGTTAAAATCAAGTCCTGTAGGAATCTGATCGGTTACAACAACACTGGTTGCTCCGTTTGGACCATGATTTGTAACTGTGATTGTAAAAGTAATTATCTCACCATGATTTCCGGTGTTGCTTGATGAGGTCTTTGTAATGCTAAGATCAGCAGTAGCAACCCATGTAACAGATGCGGTACTGGTAACTGTAGTGTTAATCGGAGTAGCCAAAACTATTTTCTGATACTGATTTGGGCTTACTTTATGGATATATCTTGTTCCCTGAGGAATGATATGGTGAGCTGTCGCAGTAATAGTAGCATTGTTTGAAACGCCTTGTGATAGTGTAATACCACTGATAGTTCCAGTAGCATCAGTTACAGCAGAAGTGAAATTTAGACTTCCTGAAGAAGCACCAAAATCAACATTAACTCCCTGCATTGTCTGGAATGAAGCGTTATAACCGGTAAGATTAAAAACTGCATTCTGACCAACAGGTAATGATTGTGAAGTTGGGTTAAAAAGCAAAGTCGAAAGAATTGATCCACTGTTTGAATTTGCATTTGCATCAGCGATAATGGCAAGTGCACGATTTTTAATTGTTGTATTTGTAACTGTGCTTGCATCCACTCCATCACTGAAATGCCATATAGCTACCTGAATTGCAGCAGCCTCATCTTGCGTTGGTATTCCTGTAAATGGTGCATAGTTATTTAAAATATATGAAATATACTGATTGGTTGACCCATCGTCAGTATATTCATTTGGGCTCGAAACTGAATAAGTTGCGAGATTGTGGGAAATGTCGATGCAGTAAAATTTGGCGGCGATACCATTTAATTCTCCGCTTAATGTTCCTGCCCAAACACTTTTATTGGTTCCAATTGGAAACTGGAAACTGACATTCTTTCCTATTCCTATCCCAAATACTCTAACGGTTGAACCGGAAGATTGTGTCATCGAGCCGCCGGGAACCACAAATGGTTTGTTGACGACCGAATCCGGGATCACAGCAAAAGCTTGTGCCATGATTAAGAAAGAGATTGCAAAAATTAGATTTAGTTTTTTCACGATTGCCTCGATTGATAAGTTGTTGAGGCTTTATTGCAATTACCGTGCCAAATATTTATTTATCATTTTCTGATGGTAATTGAAGGTTTATGGGCTTTATAGCCGGAATTTGTATGATGGAAAGTATGTCTCATTATGAGATTAGTGCATCATTTTGTACATGTTTCATTTTTGTTAAAAAAAGTAAAAATGTTCCAAATTCGGCTTAAACTGCGTATTTGGCTTAAAATGAAAGAAATTGGAATAAAAGGAGGAAAATAGTGTATCTTTTTAAGACAGTTATAATATGAAATTAAGGAGGTCCCGGTTGAATTGGTTGGGGGATTCGAATTGGGGAAAGTGACCACAGTCGGGGTATATTTTAATGTGTAGTGAGCGGATGTTTAGTCTGAATATATTAATCATTTCTTCAGGAGTAAGCTCAGGATGGACAAAACGATTGGGAATCAATTTATCGTTATCTCCAAAAATAATCATGGTTTTAGATTTAACTTCTGAAAGCCTGAAAGGAACATCTGAGTTGATGACGCCTGAGGCACTTCGAGCAATGATTTCTGCGTGAGCTGCAAACTCCCCCGCCTTTCGAATTGCGATTCGGTCTGAAATCATAAACCAAGCATCATCGGGGAAGATATGAAAATTCACCAGTACATTGTTACGAATCTGATTATCATCATTGTTAATCATCCTTTCGGTGCTGATAAAGTTTTCAACGAGCAGTTTTTCATCATCGGAATAGATTTCAGCGCCTCCGGGAGCGGAGAGGAAAAGTTTATTAACTCTATCAGGGAATTCAATAGCCAATTTAAAAGCAATGACTCCCCCCATTGAGTGGCCACAAATGTTAAACTTCCCTATTCCAAGTTTATCCATCAGTTTAATAACCAATTCAGCGTAAAAATCCATTGTTCCGGTATGAAGAGATTTGGATGACTTTCCGTAACCGGGCAAATCAATTGCTATACAGCGGAGGTGTTTGGAGAGAGTTGTGAGGTTTTTATTCCAGGCAGGGATATAACTCCCCAACCCGTGAATAAATACCACAGGTTCACCATCGCCCATGTCAGTATGGACGATGGTTAAACCCGGTTCAATTTGGGTCTTTATGACCGGAAAAAGATATTGAAGTGAATCAAATTCCATTATTTAATGAAATCGAGAACCACTTTGTTAAATTCACCGGCTTTTTCAATCATGATCATGTGACCACAATTGTCAATTTCAACAAGTTTACTGTTTTTGATCTTCGCGGCTCCCTGAATAAATACATCGGAGGGGAACCCGGGATTAAGGTACATGTTTGGAATAAGACCATCATACTTACCGTAAACGATAAGTGTTGGGACCTGTAATCCGGTAATGCTGTTATATGTAGGTTCATCAAGCATGGCACTTACACATTTTACTACTGCATAGGAGAATTCTCTCATTTCAGCTCCTTTTGCCATCCTTACTCTTTCTTCAACCATCCATTCCCATTTCTCATCCCAGTTGTAGAAGTTCATTGCAAGATTTTTTCTCACTCCGTCTTCAGGGTTGAGGCGAACTGCTTTTGCATCCATAACACTCCGCAGCCATTCGCCCTCACCATATTGGAACTTTTCAAATCCGGCAGGGGCTGCGAGTACAAGGTTTTTAATGAGTTCAGGGTATTTAAGTGCAAATATTATCGAGATCTGTCCACCCATCGAATGTCCCACAAGTGTAACATTCTTCAATTTTAAGGTTGTGATGAGATTTTTTACGGTCTCGGCATAAAAACTAAGAGTATATGGATAGTCGCCTTTTTGCGATTTTCCATAACCGGGCAGATCAATTACGATAACCCTGTTGTTTTTTGCGAGTTCGGAAGTATTGTATCTCCAGAATCCTGCATTACTTGCAAGACCGTGGATAAGGATTATTGTGTTTTCTCCCGATCCCAAATCTGCATAGGCAACGGAAGGATTTGAGAGAACTGTTTTTGTTGGGTAAGAATAATCGATATCCTGAAATTCAAGTGACGGCATACTTTGATATTTAAATCCTGCACATCCGGAGAAGACAATTATACCTAATAAAGCTAAAAATATTAATTTTTTCATTGTTTTCTCCTTTAGAACATCAGCCAGCTAAGGGTTGTAAAAAATGTCCATGGATCTTTTGGTTTTTCACCAGTATAGGTTGAGTATGGTGAATCATAAAAATCACCAGTCATCATATAGGCTGCATGAACTCCAAGTGTGAGAAAAACTTTTACATTATATTTCATCTCAAAGTTGATTTCACTGCCCATGTAGCTTCCACCACCAGTTAGACTGTTGTTTGAGAATGCTGTTGCAAATCCAAGTTTTCCATACATTTTATTAGGAATAAAATCTTTGGAGATATTCAAAAATGCAGCGGTTACTCCCAATCCCATGTTGGAGATGTCGTGAACGGCTGAGTAGTAACGATTTACGACTTGAGCATCAGGAAAAAGAAGGAATGCTCTGTGGTTGCTGTAGATCCCGACAGGTGAACCATAAATGTTTCCCGTTATTACCGAGGTAAGGGTGCCATCATTGACGCCGTTGTTATCACCTGAGGTGTAAAGTGCCTCAAGGGTGATTTTGTCGTTTGCGGTCATTCCATATTTATATGCGGCTGATGCGTTTGCTGAGTATCCAAAGATGTCTGCGGCTTTGCCGGTTGTTGTTCCTACTGTGTCAAGGATACCAAAATTGGTCATTACATAAGCATCAAGCCACCATCTGGAGACCATGAAGTCACGGTTATAAGCGATGTGGCCACCAAACCACCCGATATGACCTTCGTATTTTTGAGTTGAGCCGGGGAAACGAATTCTTGTTGCACCGTTATAATCTGCGAGTGCGCTGGTGAGTCCTTGTCCGAGGATTGAGATTCCACCTGCGTTTTTCCCTCTGTCCCAAGCATACCAGAGATCAAACCCGGCCTCAAGAAGAGGAGATGGTTTCCATTCGTAGTCTGCCATCCAGAGGGCAACATCGTCGTCTTTGCTTATCTCATTCTCCCATAATTGAAAGAATCCGAGTCGCAGTTTGGTAGATGGTGTGGGGGCGATGTATGAACTGATTCCAACTGCCTGTGTTCCCCAATAAGAAAGTTTATATCCACTGGTTTGGGCTGTTGTGAGTGTATTGATATTGGGATCGCGGACGTTATCAAAGAGTCGTTGCATACCAATTACAACATTCCAGTTGGCATCTTCGGGTTTTAGTTCGAGGTTCGCCATGAGTGTCTGGAGGTTTATTTGGCCGCCGTTTATTGCTCCACCTCTGTTGTTACCAACACCGTAGGCTTGGTCACCCCAGGTGTAGTCTATTTTAAATAAAGCTCTGAATGTTGCAAAATCATCAAGAATTTTTGGTTTGTAGATAAACATTGGAACAAATCTTTGTTCAAAATAGAGTGTGGTTTGTGGCACTGTGAAGGTAGAATTTTGTCCAAATAATCTGCCGATTACCTGACCTTGAAGTACATCATTAGTTGGGGTTATGTTGCCCGATGTCATTCTTGTGAATGAGTAGCCGATGAACTGGAATTCGCGGGGGGGCTTGTCATCGAGTCGGATATCCTGTGCAATTGTTGTAAGAGCCAGGAGAATTGAAAACAGTATTGTTCTTTTCATCATTCCTCCGAAAAACCGGAGTAACCCGGAAAACTTTGTCTGTCTTCCGGGTGGGTTCCGGTTTTAAGAATATTTAATTAATTCTTTACGTATTTCTGAATCCAGGTTGCGCCGAGTGAAACTGTGTTGTATTTGGTTGAGCCAAATCCTAATGCAGCGGTTGGAGCGGTAAAGCCTGTTATAGCAGGGGTGGTTTGTATTACTTCATACCACATTCCTGAAGTGTTCACTCTATAGATACCGGTTGAGGTAAGGGTAGAAGGAACTGTCTGATTCAGGGTAATGTTGCGGATTGAGGTGTTTGCAACTGCCTGGGTTGAGAATGTGCCTTCAAACGTAACGGTTACATTGCTGCTGTCGGTTGACACAACTTTGTAGGTTCCATTGGTGTTAAAGGTTGCATCAATTTTTTTGGTTTTTGAGACTGATTTTAGTCCTGGAGCAACATTTGCTCCATCTGAAAGCCATACACCAACGAGTGGTTCGGTTGCAGGTGTTGCAGGTACATATTTCTGAATCCATGTAGCGCCGAGTGGCAAGCTGTTATATTTGGTTGAGCCAAATCCTTCAGCAGCGTTAGCTACTGTGAATCCTGGGATTGCAGGGCTTGTCTGAAGAACTTCATAGGTCATGAAACCGTTTGATCCAACCTGGAAAATTCCACCTGAAGTCAGGCTTGTTGGAACGGTCTGGTTGAGTACGATTGTTTTGATCGTGGTTCCTGTGTTGTCAGTGTAGCTCCATGTACCTTCGAAAGTTACTTCGGCACCTGTGCTGTCAGTTGCAACAACTTTGTAGGTTTTGTTGGTGTTGAATGTTGCGTAGATCTTTTTGGTTTTTGACACTGCTGCCAAGCCTGGTGCTACATCACTGCCTTCAGAAACCCATGAGCCAACGAGGGGGTCGGCTGGTGTTGGGGTTGGAGGAACAATTGGATTTTCTTCGTTGTCGCAACCTGAAATCATGAGAACAAGTGCGAGCATCAAAACTGATAACGAAAAAAGCTTTTTCATCTTTTTTTCTCCCGGGGGTTAAATTAATGTGTGTTTGTTTGTTGATTATGAATTTTAATTAATTCCTGTTTATTTATTTTTCCGGCTTCATTTTTAGGGAGTGAATCCAGAAAAACTATATGTTTTGGTAATTTATATTTTGCCAATCCTGCCCTGCAAAAATCTGTTATCTCTTCCGAAGTTAATTTTACTCCAGGATTAAGAACTATATAAGCTTTGCCTGTTTCGCCCCATTTTGGGTCTTTAACTCCTATTACGGCGCATTCTTTAATTGCTTCGTGTTGGTAGAGGTATTTTTCCACTTCAGAAGGAAAAACATTCTCGCCACCGCTAATATACATGTTTTTTTTGCGGTCAACTACAAAAAAGTAGCCTTCTTCATCCACTTGGAGAATATCACCTGTGTGAAACCAGCCATCCGTTATTGATGCTGTCGTTTCCTTGGCTTTTCGCCAGTAACCTGAGGTTACAACCGGTGATTTAAGCCAGAGTTCACCCGGAGAATTTGGCGGAAGTTCACTTCCCTCTTCATCCACGATTTTTGCTTCTACATAAAAATTGGGAAATCCTATTGATCCTTTTTTTCTGATTGCATCATCCTGATGAAGTGAAAAACAATTTGGTCCCACTTCGGTAAGTCCAAATCCTTGACGGATTGCTATTCCTTTTTTGTGCCAAAGATTGATTAATGGTATTGGCATTGGGGCACCACCAACGATCGCAAATCTCACAGAACTAAGATCGGTATTCTGAAATTTTGGTGAATCTGATAACATCTGAAGCATCGTTGGAACCCCAAATAACAGTGTCGTTTTTTCCTTCTCCATCAGGTCAAGGATTGTGTCAGGGTCAAACGAATTTAACAGCGTATGAGATCCACCCACAAAAAGAAAAGGAGTAAATAAAACATTCCATCCACCGGTGTGGAAAAATGGAGCATAACTCTGTGTATGGTCGTTTTCAGTAAGATTAAGCCTCAAAACTGTGTTTGTTGCGTTCCAAAATAACTGTTTGTGTGTTATTATCACACCCTTTGACAAACCTGTTGTTCCTGCTGTATACAGAATCTTAACAGGGTCTGCGAAGGAGATTAAAACTTTTGGTTTTTTAATGGCCTGTTCCACAGGTTCCGTCAAAAATGTTCTGATTTCCTTCAGATCCATTATCGAAGGAATGGCATTAAGAGTTTTTAGCTTTTTAATCTCATCAACATAATCGGATTCAAAAAGAAACAACGCTGGTTCAGCATCTGCAATCAAAAGATCAAGTTCACGCGGTGTTAATCTAAAATTTAATGGAACAAGAATCAGACCCGTTTTTACACAAGCGACAAAAAGAAGGATAAATTCTGCTCGGTTTTTTGAATAAACAGCGATTCTCTCCCCTTTTTAAGATCCAGATCCCCCACAAGGAAGTTTGCGAGTTTGTTTGCACGGTTGTTAAAATCTGAGTAATTCCATTCAAGACCGGTGGCATATTCCCTGATAAACAGTTTTTTTGGTGAATATTGTGCCCATCTTTCACACCAGTCAGTTTCCAGATGATCTTTCATTTTCTCCCTCCCAATATTTTTTGCAGAATTAAACCTGAAAAAATTGAGATCAAAATTGCCACTGCGGCGGCAACACCGGGGTTCTCCCCTGTTGCAACCGTAAATGGCACTGTAAGTTTGCCGTAATACATCGTAAAATGGACAATAACTGCGATAAAGGAGGAAATAATTACTGCGGTTTTGTTAACATCTTTCATAAACATACCAAAAATAATCGGTACAAATGCCGCTGAAAAATAAGCATAAACGCCATTTTGTGCGAATATTGCCACACTCAATTTTGGATTTATCAACTGATCGTATGTCATCAAAACTGCCACAATCCCAAGAATTCCGATAACAGCTCTGTTGATAAGTATCATATTTCGATCAGTAAGCTCTTTTTCACAAACTTGTCGGTGATATAAGGCTTGATCAAATCCTGGGTAATTGTGCTTGAAAGTGATTGAATTAAACCTTCAAGAGTGGATATTCCAGCTGAAATAAGCCCCAGAACCACAAAAAGTGACACAAAAACAGGGAAAACTGTAACTACATAAGCAGGAATGATTCCATCTGTTTTAAGAGCCACATCCCCTGCTTTAAGTTCAGGAAATTGAAGATCAGATAAGATTTAACTCCCTTTGGATCCTTTATGAGCAATGATTTTGTTATAATATGCGGTTGACAAACAATTGCAGCTCCAATTACAATTTGAGCGATAAATATCTCAAAAAAGTCCCGAAAAAGAAAACTTGATTCATTGTAAAGTTGGGTCAATTTGCCATCAACCGCACCAAGTTTTCCGATGAACCCCGAAACTCCATCCTGGAAATAGGCATAACCAGAACCGAGTAAAATGAATGCCACAAACAACATGATTATTGCTTGAACTGTGTTGGTGTAAACCATCGAATTTGCACCACCAAACATCATGTAACCAAAAATAAAAACTATTGTGGCTATCAAAACATATAATTCGGGAACATCGAGAGTTTTGGATATCACTTTGGTTAATCCGACAGCAATAAGGACAATAAAAGTCAACAACAAAAGGGATAAAATGGCAAAATAGAGAGCAAATCCTTTGCTTTCATATTTTTTCCCATCCATTGAGCCAGTGTCCCGGCCTTCACGGATGACCCAAATTTCCTGAATCCAATTGTTAAAACCACAAGAGAAATCATTGCAGCAGAGGGATAAATAAGTCCATAAGAGATAAATGCACTTACTCCGTAAGTGGCAACAAGTCCCGGATTAATAACAAAAGTTGCTGCACTCGTCATTGAAGCAGCAAGAGCAAAACCAACCGTCCATGGTGGAAAATTTACATTCCCCACGGCATAATCGTTCATGGTTTTTACTTTTAGTGCCCCTCTGATTACTAAAAAGAGAGTAACTGCAACATAAACTGCAATCAGAATCCAACCGGCGGTTATCAATTCACTTGAAGCCAAGCCCATTTTTTTCGTCCTCTCCTAAAATTTCACTAAAGCTGAAGCAAAGGCAAGTCCGCCACCGGAACCTACAAACATCAGGTAATCCCCTCTGCGTATTCTCCCGGCTTTGTAAGCCTGATCAAGTGCCATCGGGATACAAGCTGAGCCTGTGTAACCAAATGTTGACATTATCACTTCACCCTTGTCACGGGATTCACCCAAATTATCCAGAGTCTGCCAGATTGAATTAATATTTATCTGGGTAAAAAAGTAACGGTTTACATCAGCAGGTGATATTCCCTCTTTATCACACGCTTTTAAAACCATTTTTGTCCAGATTTCGGGATTTAATTCTTTAGGAAATTTTTTAACAAACTTCAGAAGGTGATCTTTGTTTTCAACCACTTCTTTTGTGATCGGAAATTTTGTTCCGCCGGCGTAAATCCCCATCCACTCATTATATTGACCATCTGAAAAAAGTTCTCCATTCAGGAATCCTGATCCATCCTCTACAGGAGAAAGAACAACAGCACCGGCACCGTCAGCAAAAAGTGTTACCGTTTTTTTATCATGCAAATCCAAAAACTTGCTCATCGCATAAGCACCAATAACGAGGATATTTTGGTAAGTGTCATCCCCTGCTATAAACTTTGAACCGGTGTTTAATGCGGTTACAAATCCTGCACATGCAGTATTAATATCAAATGTCCCGGCTTTTATTGCTCCAATCCTGTGTTGAACAACAGATGATGTGGAGGGAGATACAAATTCGGGGGTGTCTGTTGCGATGATAATCAGATCGATATCTTTAGCTGATATTCCGGCATCGGCGATTGCGGCAAGAGCGGCCTTCTCACAAAGATCAGCGGTGGATTCATTTTCTGAGCACCATCTTCTCTCCCTGATTGTCAAATTTTCACGCAGCCAGGTATCAACATCCTCTCCAAGCACTTCATTAAAAAATGAATTTGGAACAATTTTTTCGGGAGCAAAGGCTCCAATTCCTGTAATTTTAGCTCTTCTCATCAGGATATTCCTACATTACCAATCCACCGTCAACACTTAGAACGGTTCCGTTTACATAATCAGATTCAGAAGAAGCGAGGAAAAGGTAAGCATTTGCGATATCAACAGGTAAACCAAGTTTGCCCAACGGGGTTTCTCTACCAACATGTTTATCACTTTTTCAGGGATGGTGCCAACCATCTCGGTTGCGATAAATCCGGGTGCAACTGCATTAACACAAATTCCTTTTCTGCCAAGCTCCCTCGCCCACACTTTTGTGAGTCCAATAATTCCCGATTTGGTTGCTACATAATTTGATTGTCCAAAATTGCCATAAAGACCAACAATGGATGATGTATTAATTATTTTCCCGTAACCTTTTTCGATCATGTAGTTCATAACAGATTTGGTACAGTTAAATACACCTGTTAAATTAACATCCAGCACCGATTTCCACTGTTCCGCAGTCATTTTCGCAAGACTTGCGTCACGGGTGATTCCGGCGTTGTTGATCAAAATGTCAATGGTTCCAAATTTTTCGACAGTTTTTCCGGCTGCTGCAGTTGTTGAATCAAGATTGGTTACATCCACTTTAACAAATATGGAATTTCCACCAAGTTCAGCAACCAACTGATTGCCAAGCTCTTCATTTACATCCCAGATTACAACTTTCGCGCCTTCTTCACTAAAACGAAGTGCTGCAGCTTTGCCAATGCCTCTGGCTCCTCCAGTAATAACTGCTACTTTTCCATCAAGTCTTTTCATTTTTCTGATCTCCAAAATATATTTTTTGAACCCGGTGCCGTTATATTTAGGCAACAAGGTAACTATTCTTTCAATTTAACTTTTTTATCGTTTCAAAATTTTAAAACGATAACTGTATAACACTCCCCAATTTAAAGACACGTTATGAATAGATCTTTTTTCTCTCCTCTTCCCATTCCTTTTGGAAATTATTGTAATGTACTTCCATCAGGCGGTAAAACTTTTCCATCTCTTCAAGGCGTTTAGCGGTATCATCCCCTTCAACACTGAATGATCCATTCGCCATTTCCCTTAAATTCACTGCAATTTTGGTATTATTTTTAATAAGAGCAAAATTGTTCAGAAATGCATTCTCAAAAATTTCAGGTTCTATCTCGTAATAATCTTTTCTGTTATTCTCAGCGAAAAAGGCTTTTCGAATCAGTTTTTTATCCCTCAATCTCCTGAGTATCTGACTCACGGGTCCTTTGCTCCTGCCAAGTTGTTCACAAATTTCATCGAGGGATACCGGTTTTGAACTAAAAATCAACAAAGCAACGATGTGCCCCATCAATTTATTCAGTCCAAACGCCTTGTAGGCGTCACCGAATCTACGAATCATTTCTATCTTAATTTGTTCTGTATCACTCATATCTGTGTTTTTAACATTTCAAAAATTTGAAACGGTTAAAATTAAACAAAAGATAGTTACTGTGCAAGAAGTATTTTTTTCAGTACTTGAGTACTTGAGAACTTGAGAACCTCGGTACTTCAGTACACGAGAGAGTTGAGTATAATATTATTAGAGCCCCTCCGCGAAAATCCGTTTTATCTGCGTTTATCCGCGTCCCCTAAAAAATCCGTGTTCAATATATATCCGTGGGATCTGTGATAATCCGTGGAATCCGCGTAACTATCCCCTATCGCCTTTGGTGTTGCAGACGGCAATCGGGACGATTACCACTCCTCACTATTGCGCCTAAAAAATGTATTTTTTGACCATACTTTTAAGACATCACGAGTGAAGGGTTTTGCGATATAATCGGTGCAACCTTCGCTTAAAAATATTTCTCTGTCGCCACGGGCAGCGTATGCTGTTATCGCTATGATGGGAGTAAGGGCAAATTTGGGGTCTTTCCTAATTAGCTGTGTAAGTTGAACTCCATCCAGCCCTTGCCTGAGGTTGATATCCATGAAGATGGCGGAATATTTTTGTGAACTTTCCAGTAGTTGCAAAGCTTCAGTGCTGTTTTTTGCCTGCACCACATCACAAATTCCACTCAATTGTATTTGCACTATATTAAAGGAAGTTTCCTCGTCTTCAACATAGAGAACAACTGCCCTTTCACCGGAAAGAACTGACAATTCGGTATCTGAGGATGGCTCTTTAATTTTTTTTCTTAAATTTCCTTCAGATTTTGGCAATCGTAAAACACATGTTGTCCCGACACCTACTTCACTCTCAACATTTATTTTTACAGCAAGTAGGTCACAAAGTTTTTTGGTATTAGCCAGACCAAGCCCGGTACCTTCAAAGTTTCGCCCAATCCCCTCACTCACTTGTCTGAATTCCTGCCAGATGAAGTTTAAATTCTCGGGTTTTATACCTATACCGGTATCTTTGATGGAAATCTCAATAAATTCGGCATTATCTTTCTTTATCTCATTAATTGCAAGAATAACACTTCCTGAAAGTGTATATTTAACCGCATTGCTCACGAGGTTATTCAAAATCTGGTAAAATGCCCTTTCATCAGCATAAACGATCGCCTTTTTGTTGCGGGAGACCAATAAAATTGAAATCTTCTTTTTAGCCGCAGTTTTTCCATACAGGCTGATGACTTCCCTGGCAAGAGGAACCAGATCAAAATCGCTGAAATCCAAAACCTGTTTTTCAGCTTCGAGTCTGGAATAGTCAAGAATGAGGTTTAAGGTTTCGATTAATCGTTGTGCACCTGCATTTATAATTTTTGCCATTTCAAGAATATTAGGATCAGTTGCAGATTCTTCAAGGATTTCTGCATAACCGAGAATACCGATCATAGGAGTTCTTAATTCGTGGCTCATATTTGCCATCAAATTGGATTTGATCCTGCTTAACTCAAGTGCCTTACTTTGAGCATAATGAATAGTGGATTCAATCAGTTTTTTATCGGTGAGGTCTATTCCAATCCCGATCAACATCCCACTTTTGAGCCGGAGGTTAGACCAGATTGAATCGAGATATTCTCCATTCAATTTTCTCAAACGGAATTCCTTCCAGCCAATTTCAGCACGAAGCATATAATCAATAACTTGCTGCCTCATCGTTCCGTCAGGATAAAGTTCATCCATAAGAGTAACATTCTGCACAATCTCATTTGAGTAACCAGTTTTCTTTTCAAATTCCGCATTTACCATAGTTACATTGGCTTGCGGATCAAATCTTGTGATCATTACCGGGATTGTGTTAATAATTTTTTCAAACAGCTCTTTTTGCTCTGAAAGTTGTTGGGCATCTTCTTTGCGTATTCTTTCACTTTCGATATGTTGAAGGACAAATGCAATATCGCCCGATATCTCTACAATCAAATCTACCTCACTTTTATCAAAAAAAACGGGGTCCTTTGAAAAAAGTTGAAGAATAAACCTGACTTCCTCTTGAACGATTATCGGGAAAATACCGAGTGAGTGAATATCATACTGATTCAAAACGTGATTATCGATGGAATTGAAAATTAACTGCTTTTTGTAGGTAAGAATGTTATCTCTAAGCATAGATTCATTTACATAGAGTAAAAGATCGGAATGATTTATCTTCCCGGAATTTTGACTAAAGACAAAATGTTTTACTTCGTCACTTATTAAATTGGATGGGCACTGCAATAAAGAAACCAGATCAAATTCAGCATTTTCGACGAAGATAGTACCAATAGTCTGAATCAGTTTTTCCTCCTCGTCAATGGTCATAAGAGTTTTATTTACAATGCTAAGCACTCTGTATAATCGGTTTAATCTTTCGAGCTCTTCCTCATATCGAATCAGATGCGTGACATCTGTGATAGTGCAAAGGAAGGCAGGGATCCGATCATAATCAATCGGCGTCACTCTTAGCACTGCCGACCTGATTTCATTATTCCCCATAAGCAGGTTGATGGAAGTGGAACTTTCAGCTACAATCGGATAGCCAAATTCTTTCCCATTCAGGGGCGCCATGCTTTTGAAAGATTCCTCAGCAGCGGGATTTGAGAAAATAATAATCCCTTCCTGATTTACGACAAGCATGGGATCGGGATTTTGTCGAATAACTTCGTTCAGTTTGGCTTCAGACTTGCGAAAAAGATTTAGAGTAATTACATGGTCTGCATACACCTGGAATTGAGCGAGAAAAAGCTTAGCCGGAAGAGGTCGAGTAAGATATGCGTCGGCACCGGATTCAAGACCTTTTACATGTTGATCGCTCGCTTTTAAAAAAGCAGTAATTAGAATAACAAAGATATCTTTTGTAAGGGGGTCGGATTTAAGAATTTTAAGAATCTCGATGCCAGAAAGGTCGGGCATCGCAATATCCAATAAGAGTATATCGGGAATGGTACTTTGTGCTAATTTTAAACCATCAATACCACACGCGGCTGTGATTGTTTTAAATCCTGCCTTCTTCAGAATATACTCTTGACTCTGAATCAAGTCAGGATTGTCATCAATAATCAGAACGGAAATATTATCATTTTTCATTGTATTTTAATTCTCGTCTAAAATTGTCAGGTGTAATCCTGCCAATACTTTCTGCGTATCAGAGAAGTCTCCTATTATCTTCCTTGCGGGGGCAGGGAAACATTTAATAAGAGTGGGGGTTGCCATTATTTCATCTTCCTCAGCCAGTTCCGGATAATCCAAAATATCAAAAATCATCAATTCATATTCATCTTTGAATTTCATCCTGAAAATGTTTTTTAGATTCGCAATCGCCATATCTGAACATGTGGTTTTGCCGGTGATGTAGAGTTTAAATTGATATTTGCTCATGATGATTCTCTGATCTTATCTCAAAGGATATTTAATAATTTCTCGTCGACAAAGCACATTCTTGTAGCTTTTAACAACTAATTTAGACAGGTAACTCAATGGTAAAAGTTGTGCCAACATTTACTTCACTTTCGACGGTGATGGTGCCGTTGTGGCCTTCAACTATTTTTTTAACTATCATCAGCCCAAGTCCGGTACTTTTTTCACCACCGGTGCTTTTTACACTTGTTTTTGAGAAAGGTTTAAAAAGTCTATCAAGTTCATCAGCCGGTATTCCTTGTCCCTGGTCTTTGATTATTATCCGGGTTTTGTTGGGCTCGCTCATCACGCTGATTTCAGTAGTGGTCTTATGATTTGAGAATTTAATGGCATTGGTAATTAAATTGGTAATAATCTGATCGATTTTGTTTTGATCGGCATTGATAAAAAGTTCTTCATCCGAAGAAATAAGCTTGAGGGTTATGACTTTTTGTCGGCAAGTGGTTTATTTAGAGAAACAGAGTCTCTAATGAGTGTTACGATATCAAAGTTGGTTTTGTTTAAAGTCATAGACCCGGCTTCAATACTTGAGATATCCAGCAACTCTGTAACCATATTAAGCATAAAATTAGCCAAATAGTCTATTTTTTTAAGAAAGCTAATCGACTCTTCAGACAATTGATCTTCTTCATCAAGGATGATCTCAGACAAGTTCATAATTACACCAAGAGGATTTCTAAGATCATGAGCTGCCATCCCCAGGAATTGGTTTTTTACCTTATTAAGACCAATAAGCTCATTGTTTTTTTTTGCCAATTCTCTTTGCATATTAACAAGTTCGTTGTTTACCCTGCTTAGTTCTTCATACAGAATGGTTTCAATTGCACGCTCTTTTTTTTCTTCGGGGACACTCTGATTTTTAAAGACTTGCCTGAGGAGATTGGTTTGATCGTTGTTGATAGACATCATCTGCGTCATCAGATAATCAAAATCAGTTCTATGGACAGTCCGAGAATAATTATTCTGGTGTCGAGTTTTATAGAACTAAAAAAGAAACTAAGATTAGCTTCCTCTGACAATATAGAGAGTTGTTTACTGAAGGAGGCACCGGCAGTTTTCGTTTCGACAAAAAATTTCAAAACTTTTGCAATATCTTCAGTAGCGAAGATATCGATCAAAAATTTATCATGAAAATTTTCGTTCGGAATTCCGGTGTTATTTATTTCAAGGGTTATAATCCGTCCGGAAAGATCGCAAGTGAGCACTAATCCCGGATTTTCCATTTTGCCCGAGTCCAACTTAGTTTAGGATAAATCCGTTAGCCAGTGAGATAGCACCTGCCGCATCCTCAGCAAAACCATCGGCACCTATATCTTTCCAAAGATTTTTTGCGATTTTAAAGGGGTAACCGCCGACAATTATTTTCACATTTTCAAAGTCGGGTGTATGTTTAACTTTGGATATAAAATTTTCAACATCCTTTAGATGATAAGTCATTGTGGCAGAAATTGCAAGCACTTGTGCATTGTGATTTTCAAGTGCACGAAGGACACTATCGACCGGGGTATTTGCACCATAATAATAACTGTCCCAACCTTCCATCTCAAAAAAATCAGCTACCATTCTGGCACCAATTTCGTGAAGCTCGTTTGCAACACAACTGACTACAATATTTTTGTTAGTCGAGTTGTTGAAGTTAAATAAAAAAGGATACAGTTGTGACATAATCAGTTGAGTGGCAGCGGTGACAAAGTGTTCATGAGCAACCGTTATTTTGCCTGTCTGCCAAAGTAAACCGGTCTCGAGCATAATCGGCTGAAACAGATTAAGATAAATATCTTTGATCGGAGTACCCGAATGGTAGAGACTCATCACAGTATTCATGGCAGATCTTCTATCCCCGTTCAGAAGAAAACCAAGGTATTCATCGGCCTGATCTTTTAACGGATTCTGATTGTCTATGTAAGAGAACTCGGTGATAACACTTTCCCTGAAGGTACTTACACCCAGATCAAATATTTTCGCAGTTACTTCAAACTCACTTTCAGTGAGGAGACCGCCCATATTTTTTCTCAAAAGATCAAAAAAACGATAAAACTCATCATTTACTATATTCAAGGATGTGAAGAAGATTTTAGCCCATCTCATGTATTCAACAAATAGTGATGGTTGAGAAAGTCTGACTGCCTGTGCCAGGTAACTTATTTTGAAATCACAATCCTGAAGATACAGATCTATATGTCGTTGAGTATAACTGTTTTTAAAGGCAGGAGCGAGTTCAAAATGTTCATCAAGCACATTTTGTGAAATAGTCTTTTTGTTTTCTTCCAGTTTTTTACTAATCAGGTTAAGTGAATCATTCATAAGTGATCTTTCAATTCTGAGTTATCTGGAGCGGGTATTCGGCAAAAATGTAGTGCCTTTTTCCTTGGTCGATTCAAATGAAACAGTACCACCAAGATATCTCTCACTAAGCAGTTTCATACTGTATGTTCCCAATCCTCGCCCCTTTCCCTTGCTTGAGAATGATCTGTTAAATATCTGTAGTTGGACATGTCTCGCCATGACGATATTGTTATGAACAGAAAATATAATTTTTTGAGCATCAGTGAAACAGGAAATTGTAATAATTGAGCCGGCGGGGTCTGCCTCCAGAGCATTTTTACCATGTTACTCAATACTCTTCCAAGCAGGCTGCGATCAGAAATTATGTCAATATCCAGCAGACTTCCGGCAACAATCTTTTTGCCTTCAGCGACGACATGATTTTTAAAGAGTTCAATCGTTTCTTGTATGAGTCTTTGCTGTGTTCAATTGGCTGTTGCCGGATATCAAGTTTTCCACCTTCCGCAGCGATAAGTTGTTTTTGGGCTTGAATTTCTTCGATGAGTCGTTTGGAAAGTTCTTCAATGCTCTCGCTGAAGATGGTTAATTCTTCAGGTTCTGCATCTCTTAAAATTTGGGTGTAGCCAAGAATTCCGCCTGCGGTATTTAAGATATCGTGGAAAAAAATCCTCTCCAAAGCTAATCGTCTTTTTCATTGGAAATGTCGGAAACGGTAAAAACCGTAAAATATTCACCTTCAACTTCGATGATTGTAGATTTTACTCTGAGATCCAGGGCACTGCATCCATCTGCTTGAGTAATACGACATTCCTGCACCACTTCCGGATTGCCATTTTGCGAATTGAGAATCGAAATCACTGCTCCGCAAGTTTTGCAAAATTCGCTTGTTCCACAACCGTCAGCATTTGCATATGCGTGCTGGCAATTGATCGCTTCACCGGGTCTAAGCCCCTTAAGTAAAACATCTTCCCCTGCATTTAGATAATCGAGCAGACTTTCATTGGCGAATACAATCTCCCGTTCGAGATTAAGAATCATTACAAATTCAGGAATGGCATTAAGCACGGTCGTCAATATCTGAGGATGTGATTCAATTTTCTTAATCTGAGCAATTAAAAGCTTCGTGGTTAGTTCTTTCGGGAGGAGCAAAAGATTTCAGTTTAATTCGATTTGTATCGCCTTATTTAAAATGTATTTCGACCTAAAACATAGGATAATTTCAATTAAATTCAAAAAAGGCAGAATTTTGGAGACTTGAGTAATTGAGTGACTTGAGTATTTCAAATGTACTTTAGTATTTCAGAACTTCGGAGATTAGATGAGATAAATAACAATCCCATCCGAGTAATCAGTGTAATCCGCGTAATCATCCCCTCCGTGAAAATCTGTGGTAATCCGTGTAATCCGCGTAACCATTTTAAAATCCTTATCTAAGTTATTTAGATCAGATTCAAGATTCTTTCGGCGGCAGGTTTCGAATTTTTGAAGCAATCGCCGATAGAAATCCCACCACGATAGTTACCGCTGAGGACAAGTCCGGGATTTTCGAGTTCAATTTTTGTAAAATAATCCTCGTGTAGATTATAGCCCAGATTGTATTGAGGAATGGCCTTTTCCCACATGCGTGATCTGGTGAAAACGGGATCAACATCAATTTTCATGATTCTTTGGAACTCTGTTAAAACTTTTTGTTCAAGATCATCACCAAAACGACGGAAAATATCACTGTTTCTGGCTCCACCTATAAATATTGTGAATCCTGCTTGATTTGAAGGGGCACGATTTTCAAATATCACAGAACTCCAGATGGCACCGAGAAATATTTTTTTCTCTTTGCTTGGAATCAAAAATCCAAATCCATCAAGTGGAACTTTAATGCTGCTCTTTTTATAAGCTGCAAAAAGTACTTTTACGGGCGGATGGTAAACATCGGTAAAATGTTCACCGAGATTTAGATCAAAATCGGTGAATACTTTTGCTGCGATATGAGCAGGAAGTGTTGAATGGAGGATGTCACTTTTAAGTTCGTGAAGACTTCCCTGCTTTTCGTAGGTAATTGAAAATTTTCCGTTATCTTTTTTTTACATTGGTTACACGGCAACCATAGATGATTCGATCAGGGAACTGTTCCACAATGGTTTTTGGGAGGATTCCCATTCCCGACTTAAAAGAGAACATTTTGGCACTTTGTTTTGACTCTTCGTTCCTCTTTTTGCCTCTTTTCGCTCTTTGGCTCCCTTGACCATCCCTTTGACCAACCCGCCATAAACTTCTTCCAAACGGTAGAGTTTTGGAAAAGCTGATTTTACGCTGAGTTTTTCAGCATCTCCGGCGAAAACTCCAGAGACAAAAGGATCGATTGCATAATCAAGGAATTCCCGTCCCAATCTTCTTTCAACAAAATCGGCGATACTTTGGTTATATCCATCAACAGATCTTCTAACAAAAGGTTCTTTCATTAAACGGAGTTTACCCGGAACCGAAAACAATGCTCGTTTTGAAAAATGATCCGGCGCTCATTGGAAGTGCCATGAGTTCATCATTTTTGAGGATATATCTTTTATTTGAAGTTTCACTGGCATAAACCATCTCATCGTCAAGTCCAACCTGATTTACCAGTTCTCTGATGAATGGGGAGGTTTCGAGACCGCTGTTTGGACCAAAATCGATGGTGTAACCATTCTCTTTGACGGTTTTGATACTTCCACCAGGTTCATTCCCTGATTCGAGTATTGTGAAGTCAATATTCTGACGATAAAGCCAGTGTGCGGTTGCGAGGCCGGAGATTCCGGCTCCAAGTATCACTATATTTTTCATTTTAAGGGTTCAGTATCTCTTTTTTACCAGAAAGTTCGGTTTTAACAAGATTGGCAAGACATTTTATAAATGTCTTTGAATCGTTTAGACCTGTCATGACGATATAATTTTCGATTTTTGCTTCTTCAGCGTTGTGCCTGTATTCAATATCAAGTTCAAATAATGTTTCAACATGGTCGGAGACAAAACTGATTGGAACAACCAATACATCTTTAACACCTTTGCTACCAAGTTCCATCAATTTGTCATCGGTTGCAGGTTCAAGCCACTTAACGGGACCAACCTTGCTCTGAAAAGAGAGGTGATATTGATGAGAATAACTCCTCATCTTCATCACAACTTCCATTGTGTTTCTAATTTCACCACTATAAGGATCTCCGTTTTTCACCAAACTTATCGGAGTTCCATGAGCGCTAAATAGAATATTCACTCTGTCCCTGCGTTCCTCGGGGAATTTGAGGAGACATTCATCAATTCGCTCATTTAAGGCTTTTACATAAAGTGGATCGGTGAAATAATTCCTGACCATTTTGACCTTGGATTTGTCACCCTTAAAAACCCTGTTCCATTCATTAAATGATGAACCAGTTGTGGTGATTGAATAATGCGGATAAAGTGGAAGCAGAACCACTCTGTCATAATTCCCGTCGAACACTTTTTGTGCGGCAACACTTGTGAGAGGATTCCAATATCGCATTGCAGTGATGACATCAGCACCGGGAAGGTCATTTCTCAGTTCGGTTTCCAGCCTCGACCGCTGCAGCTCTGTCCAGTCATTTATTGGAGATTTACCGCCAATTAATTCATATTCATGCGCAACCTTTGGAGCTCTTCTCTTTGATATGACCGATGCAAAAAGTGTTTGCCCAAAAGGAAGTTTAAAGATATCACGGTCACTGAATAGATTTTTCAAAAATGGTTCGATTGCACTTATTGAATCGGGACCACCAAGGTTCATTATCACTACTGCTGTTTTGTCCACAAATTATCCTGTTTTATACCGTTCTTGAATATCTTCCCTGATCTTCTTTTCGTTCAATGAATCCATCAAATCTCATCGCAATATTTCGAATCAGAAGTCTGCCTTTATTTGATACTTCAAGTTTGTCCGGTGTTATTTTGAGTAATCCATCTGCTTCCATCACCTTCAAATTGTTGAGTGAATTCGCAAAATAGTCATTAAAATTGATCTTATACTGAGTTTCAAATGCCTTAAAATCAAGCTCAAAATCGCACATTACCCTCGTGATTACGTCTCTTCTTAAGAGATCGTCATCGGTGAGATAGATTCCTTTGTTAACTGGCAGTTTCTCATCATTTAACGAGTCAAAATATTCTTTTTCTTTTTTCAGATTCTGAGCATAAACTCTGCCAATTTGGCTGATACTTGTGATCCCCATACCATAAAGATCGGCACCGGCATTGGTGGAGTAACCCTGAAAATTTCTGTAAAGTTTTTTGTCTCGAAGAGCAATTGCCATTTCGTCATCAGGTTTTGCAAAATGATCCATTCCGATAAAAACATAACCTGCACCAACAAGTTCTTCAATTGTTGCACCAAGGATATGAAGTTTTTCTTCAGGTTTTGGGAGGTCTTCCTCTTTAATAAGCCCCATGTGTTTTTTCATCCAGGGGACATGTGCGTAGTTGAAGACTGCAAGACGATCGGGTGAGATATCGACCGTGGTTTTCACGGTTTTTATAAATTCTTCTTTGGTCTGAAATGGAAGTCCATACATCAAATCGAGATTGATACTGGTGAAGCCAAGTTCTCTGACCCACTGAACCACCTGTCTCGTCATCTCTTCGGGTTGAATACGGTTAACTGCTTTTTGAACAGTTGCATTTATATCCTGAACACCCATTGAGATACGGTTGAATCCACCTGATCTTAGAGCTTCCAGATGTTCTCTTGTTAATCCTCTTGGATCAATTTCACAACCTGCTTCAACAGTTGGATCAATTTTAAACGATTTGTTTATGTAGGAAACGAGATCATAAATTTCATCAGGATCAAGATGTGTTGGTGTTCCCCCTCCCCAATGGAGTTGGGTTACTGGACGATCAACATCAAGAAAAGTTCTAAGTAGATCTATCTCATTTTTAACATATTTGATATATTCCTTGATTCTGTCACGATTTCGGGTAATAATCATATTACATCCGCAGAAGTAACACAAAGTATCACAAAACGGCAGATGGAAATAGATAGAAAGAGGAGGTTTTACCGCTTCGGTATTTGTCCGCACAATCTCATCGAGATAATTATCAGAAGTGAATCCTTCATGAAAATGAGGAGCCGTCGGGTAGCTGGTATATCTTGGACCCGGCTGGTCATATTTTTTTATAAGTTCAATATCAAAATCAATTTCAAACATCTTTTTTCCGGTTATTTGTGAAATTTATAACTCTCGGCTTTGATATAATCAACCAAAGCTTTTAGATTTTCCGGTTTTACATCCGGTAAAATACCGTGTCCTAAATTGAATATATGTCCATTTGCATTATCAAGTGATCCTAATAAAGCGGCAGCTTCTGTTCTTATATCATCGTGGGAAGCATAAAGAATTGTGGGATCGAGGTTACCTTGAACCACTGCTTTGTCGCCGATCTCTCTTTTGACTGCAGCGAGATCAACTGTCCAATCAAAACTATAGGCATCTGCACCAAGTTCTGCGAGTTTGCTAAAATTGTAGTTAACACCTTTCGCAAAAACGATTACCGGTGCTACTTCTTTCAGTTCATCAACAATTCTTTTGATGTAAGGTTTTGAAAATTCCTCAAATTGAGATGGAGAAAGGATACTTCCCCATGTGTCAAATACCTGAACCACATCGGCGCCTGCTTCAACCTTGGCTTTGAGATACGAGATAATCACATTTGTCAACATTTCAAGAATTTTATGTGCGGTTTTTCTTTCGCGATAAACAAATTCTTTAATTCTGCTGAAATTTTTAGAGCCTTTTCCTTCAACCATATAGGTAAGCAAAGTCCATGGAGCCCCTGAAAATCCGATCAGAGGAACTCTTCCGTCAAGTTCTTTAACTGTCAAAGAAACAGCATCGAGGACATATTTTAATCTGTCGGTTGGATCAAATTCGTGTATTCTGTTGATATCTGAAGCAGTTCTAATCGGATTTGGGAAAACTGGACCCGTTCCCTCATTCATCAAAAATTCCAGTCCCATTGCTTCGGGGATTACAAGAATGTCGGAAAAGATGATCGCAACATCCACACCAATTAGATCAACAGGTTGGATCGTGACCTCTGCCGCAAGTTCGGGTGTTTTGCACATGGTAATAAAATCTGCTTTTTCCCGCACTGCCCTGTATTGTGGAAGGTACCTGCCGGCTTGTCGCATCACCCAAATTGGAGTTCGTTCAGTTTTTTCATTCTTTAAAGTTCTTAGGAACAAGTCGTTTTGTAAGACTTTCAATTTTCATCTCTCAGGTTTATATTTTTTAATTTTTGCATCAATGCCTCCATCGTATAATCATCGGGCATGACATCCACTTTAAATCCATTTAATTCAATCTCTTTTTTGGTGACATCACCAATCGCACAAATTTTTGAGTTTTCCAGGATTATTCCCGCATCCTCGCCTGTTGCTTTAAGAAAGTTCTTAAAGATGGAAGGACTTGTAAAAATCAGGAATTCAGGAAGATAAGTGAAAAGAACGGTTCGAATCAAATTATTCTCCTCTTCGGGAGGAGCTTCGTTTTTATAAACAACCACCCTTTTAACCTCAGCTCCCATCCCGGTAAGCTCTTCAGAAAGTGTTTTTCCGGCAAGATTTCCAAGAGGTAATAAACTCTCTTCCCCGTGTATGTCTCTGGTTTTGTAATAATCAACCAGTCCCTCAGCAGAAAATTTTTCAGGAATAACGATGTTTTCGGCGGAAAACAATTCCATCACTTTTTGTGCTGTCTTTTCACCCACACAGGCAATTTCTTTGCCAAACAGCACATCAATATCCCCTCTTCCATCAAATATCGATATCAGAGCATAAAAAGCATGAACCGAGGTAAAAATGATAATATCAAAACTGCCGGGATCGTCCACAATTTCGATTGTTGTATTATCCAAAACGGGTGTGATTACTATTAAAGGAAGGTTAATTCCTTCAAATTCATACTTTCTAAATAAGGCGGTGGTTTCTGCCGCATCCTCTTCCGCTCTAAAGGTAACCACCCTAGGTTTATATCCTGCCATGTTTTTAATATTCAGAGGTTTAGATTCTATCGATCAGAGCAATGATCTCTTTACCACCATCATCAAACATATCCTGAGCAAGGCTTACACCAAGTTCTTCAGCATGGTATTTACTTCCTCTAACATAACCTCTCATTGCTTCAGTTCCATCAATTGAACCGATATAAGCTTTTAGCCAGATACCGTTTGGTTTAACTACCGCGTGTGCAGCAATTGGAACCTGACATCCACCTTGGAGTTCTCTAAGGAACGCTCTTTCGGCGGAGACAGCAGCAAAAATATTTGGGTTATGAAGCACTGAGATCAGCTCATTTGTCTCATTGTCACCTTCTCTAATCTGCAACCCAAGAGCACCCTGTCCAACAGCAGGAAGCATCATGTCGATAGGAATTATTGAGGAGATATGCTCCTGAAGGCCAAGTCGTTCCACTCCGGCACGGGCAAGTATTATTGCATCCCAATCACTATCGAGATATTTTTGAATTCTTGTAGGGACATTACCTCTGAGTTCAACGGTTGAAATGTCGTTACGAAGGTTTAGAAGTTGACTGCGTCTTCTTAATGAACCCGTAGCAACTACCGCATTTTCGCGAAGAGAATCAATCGTTACCCCTTTTTCTCGTGCAATGATTACATCATTCACTTCGTGTCTGTCCGAGACGACTGCAAGTTGAAGTCCTGCAGGCATATTTGTTTCAAGATCTTTAAACTGTGAACAGCGAGATCCACTTCCCCGTTTAAGAGAGCGTTCTCTAACTCTTTTGTAAACAAACCCTTATCCCCTATCTTCGAAAGCGCCACATCCAATATTTTATCACCCTTTGGTATTGATAAGGATTACTTCAATTTCGAGTTCAGGATAATGTTTTTTTAGTTCAGATTTAACATGTTCAGTTTGCCAGAGGGCAAGTTTACTTTGTCTTGTGCCTATTCTTAATTTATTTTTCAATCTAATTCCGGTAATAATTTTTAATTATTGTTGATTTCTTCATCAACCTGTTCGGGGTTGAAGAGATTCGAGATGACTGAAGTGTAGTTGGCAACTTCCTGATAATTGAGGCCACTCTCCGCAATTTGGCGAAGTCTGATAGTCGGATTGTGCAAAAGTCTTCCAACAAGCCTTTTTGTCATATCATCTAATTTTTTTATATCTTCTTCATGCACTTTATGTTTGATTTTATCGATTTCTTCCTGGCGGATTTCCTCAAAAAAATCTCTTATTTTTTTGATTGTTGGAATCACTTCAAGAGTGTTATACCAACTAAAAAGGTTTTGCATCTCCTCAAGGATTATCGCTTCAACCGCGGGAATCTCTTTTTCTCTTTTTCTGATATTCATATCGATAATTTTACCCAAAGTATCGATATCGTTGTAAAAAACACCGTCAAGTTTTGCGACAGCAGGATCGATATCTCTTGGCAGAGCAAGATCCATCAGACAGACAGGATTACCCCGCCGTTTTTTAACAATAGTTTTTACTTCATCATAATTAAGGATTACTCCCGGTGAAGAGGTAGCCGAAATCACAATATCAAAATTGTGCAGGAGTTCATGAAGGTTTTCGAACGGGACTATCTCACCATAAACTTTACGGGCAAGTTCTTCTGCTCTTGAGAGGGTTCTGTTGGAGATCGCGAGGTTGCCGATGCCCTTGTCTTTTAAGTGGAGTGCAGCCAGTTCCCCTGTTTCCCCGGCTCCGATTACAATTGCCGAACGGTTTTGCAGGTTGGCAAATATCTTTTCAACAACTTGTATCGCTGCATAACTTACAGAAACAGCACCTTCGCCAATTTCTGTTTCAGTGATGCTTCTTTTCCCAACTCTTGTGGCGGTATCAAAAATCCGTCTCATAATTGTGCCGGCAAAATTCATGTCAACCGATAGCTGAAAAGCATCTTTCATTTGTCCATGAATTTGGGAATCACCAAGTATAAGGGAATCGATGCCTGAAGTGACACTAAAAAGGTGTTTAACGGCACCACAAGAGAAGAAATTGAGGAAATTATTGTTAGATAAGCCATCAACATGTTTATAACTTAACAAGGCATCTTGAATTTTTGAGATGTCAAGATTATTATCAACCGGCAGTCCAAAAATTTCTGTCCTGTTACAAGTTGATATCACAAATCCATCGCTTAACAGATTATTTCGGAGAATTCCGATGAACTCCGTCATCTCATTTTTACTAAGATGGAGAGCTTCTCTCTGTTCGATGGTTGCTGTATGATGGTTTATTGATGTACCAATAAGGTTCATAATGTATCTCCGGTTTTACCGGGCTAAATCTCTATTTGCTAAATTGATGAAAAGTAGAACCTATTATTCCTGTGATCCCAAGTGAGATCATAGCGATAATAAATCCTGCAATTGAATAGGTCATAAATTTTTTACCATAAAGGCCTGAGGTTAACCGAACTATTAATCCGGCACCATAAAAAAGCCAAACCAATCCGGTTGCGAGCAACTTTGGATCGAGGTAACTAAAATCGGGAAATGCACTCGGCAGCCATATTGTCCCAATCAAAATTGCAATGGTCAGAAGTGCAAATCCTACCATTACTGATGATACTGCAAGTCTTTCCAATAACTCAAGACTTGGAAGTCTGTTAAAAACAAGTCCAAATTGATTCAGTTTAATCCTTTTATACTGTACCGTAAAAAGTAATGCATAAACTGCTGAAATCGTGACCCCTGTATAACCGCAGAGAGCACTTATTACATGAAGACCCAAAAGTCTGTTCTTCAAAACTTCGGGTACATTTATCACATCTTCAATAAAAACAGTTGATAAGGCCTGAAAAATGATGGAAATTGCCAGAATAAAAGTCCCTGTGGCTCTGATATCTGTGGAAAGTTCAATCAGGAAGTATGAAAATCCGATACTGAAAGCCAAAACGCTGAATATCTCAAACTTGGTCGTAATAGGTGGATGATCAAAATGGATTGTCCACAATACCAGGTAAATTGTATGAATTAACAGGGTTACAAATAAAAAGATTCTTTTTATATTGTGTAATGCAGGTTTATCTTTATAAAAGTCGGTAAGATAAACAGCAAAAGTTGCCGCATAAAGGAGCGGCAAAAGGAAATTTAGTATGTGGATGGTTTCAAGCATTGGTGTAGTGCCGAAGTATGTAAAATATTTTTTTTTAGCAGTAGCAAATATACGAAAAAACCACTTTAAATGGGTTTGTTCTTATACTGCTATTTATTAAATTTACCAATGTGTTTTAAAATTAATTTTTTAATTTAGCGTATAAAATAAACCAATATTTTTTAAATATCATAACCAAAAAGAGAACCGGAAATACGATGTATAAGACGATACTTGCATTAGCCGCAATTCTGATTGTTTTTTCAGGATGCAGCAAAAAAGAAGAACCCAAAAAACCTGAAGCCGGCGTAGAAGCTTCTGCTCCAGCTGTTCCCGTAAGAGGCGGGAAAATCCTTGAAGTAATTCAGACTTCAGCATACTCATATCTTAGAGTTGAAGAAGAAGCCGGAGAAGTTTGGCTCGCAGTTCAGAAAATGGATGTAAAAGAGGGTGAAAATATCTACTTTACCCAGTCAATGGAAATGAAAAATTTCGAAGGAAAAGAAGCAAACAAAACTTTTGAAACAATATTGTTTGTTAACGACCCTTCAAAAGATAAAGCCAGTTTTGGTGGACAGGTGGGAAGCCCTGCTGATTTACCTGCTGATTTTAAACATCCCGAGCAAGCCGGTGTGGCAAAAGAAGATGTTAAAGTTGAAAAAGCTGCCGGTGGAGTTACTGTTGCTGATGTGTTCGCTAAAAAAAGTGAACTCAAAGACAAAAAAATAAAAATCCGCGGAAAAGTCACCAAAGTTAACGCAGGCATAATGAACACCAACTGGATTCATATCCAGGATGGAACTGCCTCCGGAAAAGAATACGACCTTACCCTTACCTCTGCTGACGTACCAACTGTTGGACAAATCATCCTCATTGAAGGAAAGGTCTCAGTGGATAAAGATTTTGGTGCCGGATACAAATACGATGTAATTGTTGAAGAAGCAAAAATTCTCGAAAAGAAGTAATTAAATCAATTTTGGGGATGTAACCGGTTAAATCAGTTATATCCCTTTTTAAGTTAATTCACCCTTGTCTTTTAAATTATAACAGAATCCTAAAATGAATAAAAAGATTTTATTTTTACTGCTCTTTTTAACTCCCGCTGTTTTCCCACAATTAGGTGATTTCCTTTTCAAAACTTCAGGTAACGAACTTTATCTGCAAATGTATGGCGAAACCGTAGATCCATTTGCTCCTTTTGACGCAAAAAATTCGATACAAAAGGTCAAAAAAATAACCAAGCCTGTTATTACTGATAAAAAATTGACCGTTAATGCCACCCCGGTGGATTTTAAGATATTTAAGTCTTCGGTTAAAGGTTTGGCTTCTTTTACTATCTATTACTCAGAAAAAAAAGAAAATTATCTGATTCATCTGAAATTTGAAAATGCGAATTCTTTCAAAAACCTTCAATCTTTTATCGGTACCCTTTTTGAAGAGGTAAAGGTGAAAAATGGACCCGAAGGATTAAGTTATCGCAAAGGTACTTATATGTATGACCTGACAGGTACCGGAACCAAAGCTCCGGGCGATGTTACAATTCTTACCGACTCGAGACCGGGAAAAAACGAAGCCTTTATTGGTATAATTGCAGATCCAGCCTCCTATCAAAGTTGTGTTGATTTTAATTATCCAAAAATTGAAGTTGACCTTAAGGCGATGTCGGAACAAAAAATATTTGAATATTATAACAATATGGCATCCGAGCTGTATGAATTGGTGGTTGTTGCCCAGGAATATTATAAAAAACCGAAAACACAAAACGGTGGTGGGAACTCATTTGAAGGATTTATTATTCCTGAAAACATGAAACAAACCCAAAACTGTGTATTTGGGATTGATGCAATTACAACCGGTGAGATAATCCTTACTGCCACAACCAAACTTGATATTATCGGACAGGACGGAAAAACCCCACTTAAGGTAAGATTTGTTACCAGACCTGATGATATGCAGCCTGAAGTTGTAAATTAACCCAAATTTAGGGGGAGGATGGTTACGCGGATTACACCAATTATCACTGATTCCACGGATTTATAAAGGGGACGCAGATACACGCAGATTAGACGGATTTTCGCAGAGGGGACTCATTTATTTAATCCCCTCTGTGGGCTCTGTGCGCTCTGTGGTTTTACCCTCTATTTTTTTAATTTTTCTTCCTTTTTACTCCCTTCTGATTAATTTAACTTCCTTGTTTGAATCCTTTTTCAAATTCTCTAATCTCATTTATACTTAAAAGAAATAATTATTGATGGAACTTATAACCTTAGTCATCGCATTTTTGATCGGAGCAGTTATGGGTTTAACCGGTGCCGGCGGATCAATCCTTGCGGTACCTGTTTTTACTTATCTTCTGAGACTTGATATTATCACTGCAACAGGATACTCCCTCTTTGTGGTTGGTATGACTTCACTTGTTGGAGCCAT
Source organism: Ignavibacteriales bacterium (assembly GCA_016714125.1). Classification (GTDB taxonomy): domain Bacteria; phylum Bacteroidota; class Ignavibacteria; order Ignavibacteriales; family Ignavibacteriaceae; genus UTCHB3. Next base: position 286,446 of record JADJNX010000003.1, read on the forward strand.
CAAAAATATAATTCAGGGAAATATCGAACTTAAACAGGCACTCTACTTCTCAATTCCGTCACTTGTTACAGTAATTATTACCAGGGGAACAATTGTTCCATTAATTCCGGATGAGATATTTAGCTCCGATGGTCTGGTAATAGCAAAACAGACATTACTTTTAGGGCTCTTCGCAATTTTGATTTTTTATGCAGCTTATTCAATGCTGAAAAAAAAACCTGAACAGGAAATAAAACCTTCATTTGATGTTAAACGACTGGCTATACAAGGTGCACTTCTTGGGATTATCATGGGTTTGCTGGGCGCAGGTGGTGGATTTATGATTGTACCTGTCCTGGTCCTGGTTGCCGGGATGGACATGAAGAAGGCAATTGGTACATCATTAATGATAATTGCAGTCAATGCTCTAAGCGGGTTTATTGCCGGAGCTTCAGGTTTGGGAAATATTGATTGGATATTTTTGTTAAAATTTACTGTCCTTATGGTTGCCGGGATTTTTACGGGGAGTTATCTGACCACAAAAATTGACAGTCAGAAATTAAAAAAAGGCTTTGCATGGTTTATTACCGGTGTAGGTGCCTACATTCTTATTAAAGAATTTTTATCACTATAAAGGAAGTACTTAATGTTAAGAAATCTTTTTTTTGGAAACAGCAAGGTTAAAAACCTTGGAGCCAAAGAATTTAATGAGGGATTTAAAAACGATAAAAACGCCGTCGTAATTGATGTTAGAACTTCGGGTGAAGTTGCCATGGGATACATCCCAGGCGCAAAACACATCGACCTGATGTCTCCGGGTTTTACCGGTCAAATTGAAAAATTAGATAAGTCAAAAAGTTATTACATCTACTGCCGTAGCGGTAACAGAAGTTATCAGGCAGGTATGATGATGGCAAAATCAGGATTTGAAAATATTTTTAATTTATCCGGCGGTATCATGAGCTGGAAATACGAAATTAAGAAATAAGGAGACCTATAAAATGTTCTTTAAACATATTTATGAACCAGGGCTTGCCCATGCAAGTTACATAGTTGGATGCCAAAAAACAGGCGAAGCTATTGTTATTGATGCCAAAAGAGATATTGACGACTATCTAAAGATAGCAGAAGCCGAAAAACTAAAAATTACACATATTGCTGAAACACATATTCATGCCGATTTCCTCGCCGGCTCGCCGGAACTGGCTGAAGTGACAGGCGCAAAACTTTACCTTTCCGATGAGGGCGGTCCTGACTGGCAGTATTCATTTCCCCATGTTGGATTAAAAGATGGTGATTCGTTTATGGTGGGAAACCTCAAAATTGAGGTTGTTCACACTCCGGGACATACTCCTGAACACATCTCATTTCTTTTGACCGATACTCCTGCATCCCCTCATCCTGTGATGATGTTTACAGGTGATTTTGTTTTTGTTGGAGATGTTGGAAGACCTGATCTTTTAGAAAAAGCTGCGGGACTAATTGGTACTAAAGAAGTTGGTGCACATCAGATGTTTCATTCACTTAAAAAATTTAAGGCTCTCCCGGATCACATTCAGGTATGGCCAGCTCATGGCGCCGGCTCAGCTTGTGGAAAAGCTCTTGGAGCCGTTCCAAGCAGTACGGTTGGATATGAGAAACTTGTAAACTGGGCACTACAGATAGATGATGAAGATCAATTTGTGACGGCTCTACTTGAGGGACAACCGGAACCACCAAAATATTTTGCGATGATGAAAAGGTTGAATAAAACCGTCAGACCATTGTTAACAACCGTTCCTTCACCAAAAAAACTTCATACAAGTGAACTTCTTGAAGCAATTACTTCAGGTCTTAGAATCATAGATACACGAAACAAGCTTTCATTTGCCGGTGGACATATTCCGGGAAGTATCAACATTCAGGATAATTCTGCTTTTAGTACATGGGCCGGATGGATTCTAAATTATGAAGATCCTTTTATCCTTATCGCTTCCGAAGGAAGAATTGAGTCGCTGACAAAAGCACTTATCAGAATTGGGCTCGATAATATAAAAGGTTATCTGGCAGATATTGAGGAATTAAGTGAAGTAGGGCTTGAACTTGAAATATTAAAACAGTTTACGTGCAACGACCTCGAAAAGAACATCGAATCATGTTATATTCTGGATGTAAGAAATGAAACTGAGAGAGAAGTGGCAAGATTAGACAACTCGCACCACATCTTTGCAGGATACATTACAGAACATGTTGAATCATTGCCTGATGATAAAACGATTGTGGTTCATTGTGCCGGTGGAGACCGCTCTGCTATTGCCGCAAGTCTCCTGATGTCAATGGGATTTGACAATGTAGCTAATCTTACCGGTGGAATAAATGCCTGGATTCAATCAGGACATAAAGTAATCAATAATTGATGGATTACTTCCTCTGATAGACCACACCAAGATTTAATGGTGACTCGGGTAATTTGGACAGGATAATACCTATCTGAGTACCCGGGTTATCATTCCAATCGGCAGTAAAAATCTTATTGCCCGTCAATATTCCGGCTGTCGCCGTTTTTGCATCGTCAGTAATTGAAGAATCTGTGAGTATTACTCCATCAACTGATGCTGTTCCCAGTTCTTTAATCATCTGAGTTTTGATATCATTATAGATTTTTACCACTTCTTCAAGCTCTTTTCCTTCAACATCAAATCTGATGGCTCCCGAAAAAAGTGATCCCGATTCGTCAAAGAAATAAAATACATCGGCTTTTTTTCCATAAACATCTCCGCTAAAAACCAGTGAAGCTGTATCTCCCCGATTAAAAGCGATTTTTTCAGTTTTCTTTACTTCTTCAATAGTGGTTCCCCACTGTGAATTACGGAACCGGTAACCGGGCTTTGAGTAACTGAAGATTTACCCGGTTTATCTACAGGGCTGTCACCACATCCATGCAGAACAAAGGCTAAAATAAGGAGAGTTAGAAGTTTGTATTTATATAATTTCATATCAATTCCTGATCCGAGAGTTTAATGTTCAAAATAAGTACGTAATTTAAGTAATATTTGCTTTTTGATAACAATTGTTACAGTAAAATCCCCCTTTTATATCAATTTCTTCAACACTTGTGCTTGTGTGCATTACACAATCCCAATCGAGACAGTGAACCAAACCGAGGTTGTGCCCCAATTCGTGATAGATTTCTTTCAGCGTCCTCGAAAAAAGGATGTTGTAGTCCGCTCTTCCAGTATATAACTCTTCATGCAGCCTGAACAAGGATACCACGGACAATTTTCCATTTAACTGAGCCTCACCATAAACATATTTGAAGACAGGATTAAAAAGATCAACATTCACCAGTGCCATCCTGAAAGCTGTGTTCCCATTGTTATTTATGAGAAGATGTTTAATGATATCGGGGGAATAAAACTGGTTCCGTTCCTCATTAAACACCGATTCAATGTCAAAAAGTGACTCATATAATCTGACTTCTAAAGGGAGCCGTGACTCAATATCTTCTTTAATTGTCTTTAAAAGAATTGAATCGGTGAAACCCAAAAATTCGATTTCAAATACAAGCCTCGCCTTCTTTTTAAAGAATTTGCTAAACAATCGGGAGTTCTCCCTGTCTAATCCCTCTCAATATTGTACTTGCTCATCTTATTGTAGAGTGTAACCCGGTCGATCCCAAGTACTTTTGACACTTTTGAGATATTAAAATTATACTTTTCCAACATTTTAACAATATGTTTTTCTCGATCATGGAGAGTCCCTCTTCCTCATCCGCATGATGTGCATGAATATTAAATGGGAGATCTTCAGCTTTTATCTCACCGCTTCTCCTCATCACTACTGCTCTCTCAATTGCATTCTCAAGCTCCCGAACATTCCCGGGCCAACTGTAACCAAGCAAAAACTCCATGGCATCTTTCGAAATCGACTTGATGTTTCGGTTCATTCCATCAGAAAATTTCTTTAAAAAATATTCTGCGAGGAGGACAATATCATCTCTCCTGTCACGCAAAGGAGGAATTGTTATACTAAACACATTTAATCTGTAATAGAGCTCCTCACGAAATGTGCCGGCCTTAACCAGTCCCTCTAACAATTCATTCGTAGCACAGATAACCCTGAAATTGCTTTTGATCAGGTCGTTACCTCCCACCCTTGTAAATTGTTTTGTTTCGATCACTCTGAGCAGGTCAATTTGGGTTTTTGCTGAAACAAGCCCGATTTCATCCAGGAAAATGGTGCCATTGTCTGCAAGTTCAAACTTTCCTTTTCTTTTATATTGTGCGCCTGTAAATGCCCCCCTTTCATGTCCAAACAGTTCACTCTCAAGAAGGGTCTCGGGAAGTGCGCCACAATTCACAGTGATCATCGGGAAGTATTTACGCGAAGAGTTTATATGAATCGCTTTGGCGACAAGCTCTTTGCCCGTACCACTTTCACCGTTAATCAAAACGGTAGTATCCGCTCCGGCAACGGTGTTAATCAGCTCATAAATCTTCCTCATCTCAGGTGATTCACCAATCAGGTTGTCAGGTTTAATGAGGTCTTCGATTCTTTCTTTAAGTTTTCGATTTTCATTAACAAGTTCCCTGTCCTTAAGTGCTTTATGGATAAGGTGTGTAAGTTCATCAGGATCAACGGGTTTTGTTACATAATCGTAAGCACCCTCTTTTAATGCCTGTATGGCAGTTGTTACCGACGCAAAAGCCGTTATCATAATTATTGTCGCATTAGGATCGATATGCATGATTTTACCCAGCAGTTCCAATCCACTCATTCCGGGCATTTTGATGTCCAATAATATGATATCGTACCGGTCAACCTCAAAAACCTTTAATGCTTCTTCCCCACTGTCAACTGGGGTTACTTCAAATCCCTCTTCGAGGAACCAGTGGTAAAGAGATTCTCTGAATATTTTTTCATCATCAACTACTAATATTTTCTTCATCATTATTTTACTCTTGGTAAGGTAATTAAAATTGTTGTGCCACTTGGGGAAGTTTTTTCAACTTCTACATTTCCCTCATGGCCGTGAATAATTCCATAAACAACTGATAGTCCAAGGCCTGTCCCTCTGACTGCCTCCTTTGTGGAATAGAAAGGTTCAAAAATGTGAGGCAGGTCCTTTTCAGCGATTCCACACCCCTGATCCTTCACTCGAATATATATAAGATCATCGATTATCTCAACCTTTATCCTTATGTCTCCTCCTCCGTTCATTGCTTCTATTGCATTGATGAGGAGCGAAAGGATAACCTGCTGAATTTTCTGTGGATTTCCATTAACGATTACCGGCTCTGCAGGAATCTCTTTAATCAATCTGATTCGGTTGATTTCAAGGTGATGATTTATCAACATTTCCGATTTTGTAATAATTTCTGCAAGATTTGCGTAAAGATACTGCTCATCGCCACGATGTGAAAAGAGAAGCAGATCTTTTACGATTCCCCCACACCTCTCTGATTCCTCAGCAATAAGTGAAAGGTATTTTATGATATCCTCATACTCATTTTCATTTTGTATCTTTTTAAGTTTTTTAATGATCAGCCGGGAATAGTTAAGAATCCCCGCAAGCGGATTATTTAACTCGTGAGCCACGGTGGCAGAAAGTTTACCAAGTGATGCAAGTTTCTCAACTTGTATTATGCCTGCATACACATTTTTAAGTTCCTCGGTCTTTTCCTCGATTTTGCTGTTTAGTGTTAAATTCCACTCTTTAATCTCTTTATAAGCACTATCAAGTTTCATTGACATTTCATTAAATTGTGCTGCCATCTCACCAAACTCATCATTACTGCTCAACTTGATTCTGTAGTTGAGATTCCCTCCGGCAATTTGTCCGATACCTTTTGTAATTTTTTTGATTGGACTTACAACAAGAAATGTAACAAAGAGCCCGGTAACAATCGCTATTAGTATTGTCCCTATCAGAGAGTTTCGAATAACTGTCTCAACATTGCTGTCAACAATCTCATCAATATTGTTTAATGACATCTTAACTTCAAGAATCCCGAGAATTTTTGCATTGTGTTGATCGGTGTGGCATCCCGATGTGGAACAATCTTTTTCATTCTCAATCGGATTCAGCATGAGCATATACTTATCTGCTCCCTCAGTAACGATTCGCCTTCTATCAACCAGTGAAAGTTTCTCGAGGGGTCGCTGGTCTGTTGAGTGACACGGGGAGCAAATTCCCGATTCGATCTCGACACTCTCTTTCAGATACTTCTTTTCTCCTGCGAACCTGACAAACCCCTCTTTATCATAAAGTTTGATCGAAATAATACCATCTTTTTTTTCAAGATTTTTGAATATTTCGTTCACATGTTCCTTGGAATTAAGGATCATGCTGTATCGGGTGGAGTTTTTAATTAGTTCACTGAGATTATAGGCATTAGTAGAGAGGGATTCTATCATATCCTCCCGTAATTTTGAGGTAGTCAGGAGTGTCTGAATGATAAGCAGTATTACCAAAATTGAACTTGTGGTAAATACTAATTTAAAGCTTAAACTGCCGGTAAATTTTTTCATGATGAGTCCGGTATAAAAAAATCATTTCTTACGATTTAATTATAATAATTAGTTATATTAAACCAATGAAAAATTGACAATTTTGGCCACTTTTAAAAATTATTTTTTGATTTTAAAGATTTAATTTGCGAGTGTCTCAAAAATAGCTTAATTTTTAGTATGTCATAATAGTAATAATTATATTGGTTCTATATTATGCGATTAATTTCTACCATATTCGTTGTATTGTCACTATCGGTTCCATTGTTGAGCCAGAACCTGAACGGCAGGATTAGTTCATCTCTCTATATGTTTGAGAGAGCCGACTCACCTGTATCGTCCAGCGTCGATGCCAGAGGTTACCACTCGGCTATCCTGAACTTAAACTATGAAAAGTTTTCGTTGCGGAGTTATTTAAATTACGAAAATTATTTCAATCAAGCCACCGACTCGAGAATGAGAGTTTATAATCTCTATTTCGAAGCTCGTAAACTTTTTGGCGTAGCAACAGTGAAACTTGGCAGGCAGCCGGTTGTCACCACGATTGCCGGCGGAATTTTTGATGGTATTTCTGTAAATGCAGGTTACAAGATGTTTACTCTTGACGCTTATTACGGCGGTAATGTCCCCGCATATCAGAAATTTGAAATAACTGATTCCTGGAAAGATGATTATCTTTTGGGCGGCGAATTAAAGGCGCAGATAATCCCTGAACTTCTTATTGGAGTTGGAGGGTTTGTTAAAAACTTTAAGCCAAGATCCTATACGGCCACAAGGCTGGATGAGGCGTTTAACCCCATTTCAGTGCTCATTACTGAGAAATCGAATCAATACAAATTCCTTCAGGGAAGATTCTCCTATGATCATGGCAGTGCTTTCCAGTTTAATGGAAGATACGAATATGATTTAAATTATATGAAGACCTCGAGAATTGAATTTGACGGAATTTCAAGCCCGGTTAAAAATTGGCATTTTAATGTCTATTTTAATTATCTGGCTCCAAGAATCCGCTATAACTCTATCTTCTCGGTTTTCGATTATGCCAACACAACTGAAATTGAAGTTGGTGCCGGATACGATCTTACAAAACACATTACCTTAAATGGTAGAGTGGGTGTGGTAAGTTATCAAGGCGACAATGCTTCAAGATTCACAGTTTCTGCAAATACATCGTTTGGCTCATTGAGCTATCGAAAAAGTCTTGGTTACGCTGGTGAACAAGACAATATTTCGCTTTATCTCGCAAAGTCATTGTTTGATGGCTTGATAACGCCTTCTGCAGGAATTGCCTATACCAGTTATAAACTCTCTAAAGATGCAGAGACCAACAATTTGACAACTGTAATGGCTGGCTTAAATATTAGAGCAATCCGGTGGTTGTCATTCGATCTTCAGGCTCAATACCTGAACAACAAAATTTACAAGAACGATCTCAGAATGTTCTTCAAAGCTAATTACTGGTTTAACACAATTTTTTAGATAGATGGCTATGAAAACAAAACACATTTACTTAAGTCTGACGATCCTTGTAGTTGCGTTTCTGGCATTTTCGGCTTTTACTTCAAGAAGCCACATTAATTCCGGAACGACTACCAAGGTAATCAAATTTTCTCATGAGCAACATAACGCTGTTATGCCTTGTGAAGATTGTCATAATGGTGTCACAGAAGCTAATTCACTTAATGCGAGACTCCTCCCAACTAAAGCTGTTTGGCAGGATGTCACGATGTTGAAGATTCCGATCTCTGCTCCACCTGCCACTTCCCCGACGTTTATGAACCACTTCAGCAAAAAGAAAGCCGGTTTGATCTTTAACCATGCTTTTCATATAAAAAATGCTCCTTTGGCTCTCAGAATGGCGACAAATGTTTAAGCTGCCATAAAGATATCAATCTCTCAAGCGAAATTCAAGTGAGAGGGATGTTTAATCCAACCATGGAAACATGTTGGACATGTCATGCCGAGACCAAACTTGCAACCAATGCCTGTGAAGCCTGTCATATTTCAACCGCAAATCTTATGCCTGAAACACACAGATTAACTGAGTTTTCAACAAGACATAAATTTGCTGCAATGGCACCGGGTGCCAACTGTATGATGTGCCACGATAACAATACCTGTCAGGAGTGTCATGTTGCCAATTCAGTTATGACTGAAGGAAACACCAAAGATAATCATTACAGACCGGGCGAAGGAAGTAATTCAGTTGATGGTGCAAAGGTTCAAAAACTCTCAAGAGTTCATGATCTCAACTTCCGATACACACATGGAATCGATTTTAAAGGAAAAGCATCCGACTGTCAAACATGTCATCAAACAGAAACTTTCTGTTCTACCTGCCACAGTCAACAGGGCGGTGATTACGCTTCTGCAGGCTTTGTTCCCAACTCCCACACAAAAACCAATTTTGTTACAATCGGAATCGGTTCAGGTGGTGGTGAACATGCACTAATGGCAAAAAGAGACCTTGGAAGTTGCGCTTCCTGTCATGATGCTGCCGGAGCAGATCCTGTTTGCGTACAGTGTCATAATGATGCTGATGGCATAAAAGGAACCAACCCAAAACTCACCTCGCCGGATTTATGAGAAGTGAGAACGGCGACTGGCACAGTGACATGAGTGCCGTCTGCTACAACTGTCACACTGATGCAAACGCGAAACCAAACGGTATTACCGGTATTGGCTTCTGCGGTTATTGCCATAAATGATTGACGAGGTTATGAAAATGAAAAAACTATATTTTTATTCTGTTCTGCTAACGGTTTCCATGGCTTTCCTTTGGGCAGGCTGTAGCGAGATTAAGGAAAATATCCCGGTCGCTACTTCATCCAATGTCCACGGTGAAGGTATCGTTAAAAGAGGTGCACCTGATCACCATTCAGTTCTGATTAAAAATCAGAAATATGATATGAAACCTTGTACAGTTTGCCACGCAAGCGATTACAAAGGCGGGATTATTGGAGCCAATGCATCCTGTGTTGGTTGCCATACACAACCTAAAGGACCTGAAGCATGCAACACATGCCACGGAAGTTACAGGACTCCGTCAATAATCGCTCCAACAGCCAATGGCGCACATAATGTTCATCTTTATGCCAATGTAGTTGGTAAAAAAGTAAATTGTGTTGAATGCCATACTGTTCCAGCTACTTATTACGCTGCCGGTCATATCGATAACCCTAATGATCCGGCTGAAATAGTGTTTGGTGGAACCCTGGCAAAAAAAGCGACCAATGGTGGCGCTATTGTTCCTGTCCCGACCTATTCAACTGCAAATGGATGCGCCAATACATATTGCCACGGAACCTTTAAAAATGGTAACCTGACAAATACTGTTAAGTGGACTGACAAGATCAATTGTGGAAGTTGCCATGGCGATCCTGTTACCGGTAATCCATTACCAAAAGGAACTCATTTACAAGGAGCATTCTTCAACAATTGCGCAACATGCCACAACACCGGCAAATTTGATGCAGTTAATGTAAAATGGACAATTGATTCACTTCACTTACATATCGATGGTAAATTAAGATCCTTTGGAACTGACAAAGACTATTGATAATATCTGATTAAAAGCAAAAAAGGCTGTCTCACACGAGGCAGCCTTTTTTTTTAAGTTGCAAGTTTTTAATACCGTGAATAAATGGTACAGTTAATTTTTAGGAGAATTATCCTTAACTACCCTGCCATCAGCCATTTCAATAAGAATATCACCAATCGCCATCAACTCTTTGTTGTGAGTTACAATTACAAAAGTTTTTCCGAAGTTGTCCCGCAGTTCAATAAACAAGTCATTAATTGAAGTGGCATTTGCTGAATCAAGATTTCCTGTTGGTTCATCAGCGAGTATAACTTGCGGATCATTCCCAAGTGCTCTTGCCAAAGCTGCTCTTTGTTGCTCCCCACCTGAGAGCTCGGCAGGTTTGTGGTCTTTTCGCTTTTCAAGGCCTGTAATTTTCATCAACTCAAGTGCACGGTCAAAGGCTTCCTTTTTTGATTTACCTGCAATTAGCAGTGGGATTGCTGCATTTTCGAGGGCTGTGAATTCTGGCAACAAATGATGAAATTGGAAGACAAATCCGATATTCTTGTTTCTGAAATGTGAAAGTTTTTTCTGACTTAATGCAAATATGTCGCTCCCCAGTATTTCAACACGACCCGAATCGGGTTTATCAAGCCCACTAATAATATGAAGAAGTGTACTCTTCCCCGCCCCACTGGGACCCACGATAACGGAGATTTTACCTCCGATAATTGAAATGTCAACTCCCTTAAGGACCTCAAGAGAGTTATGCTTAGAAACTTTATACGATTTTGTTAAACCGCTTCCGGTGATAATGTTGTTCATTTTTATCAGTTCTGTTTCAGGTTCTTTAAGTCGATTAATGTTGTTTGTATCATATCATTCCCATCTTATTGCATCTATTGGATCAATTGCCGCTGCTTTTTTTGCCGGATAAATGGATGCGAGCAGTGAAAGACCAATGGATGCTACAAGTATCAAAATGTAATCAATAGCATTGAGTTCCATCGGTAACCAGCCAACTTTAAATCTTAATGGGTCGAGGGCGATCAGATGGTAATTGATTTGCAGGTAATAAATTCCCAGACCAAGCAGACCACCTGCTAAAGTTCCTGCAACTCCGGTGAGAAATCCCTGGATCATAAAAATCTTCAGGATTGTTGAACGCTCCATCCCCATTGAAGTAAGCACACCTATATCCCGTTTTTTTTCAATTACCGACATGGTAAGTGAGGCAAGAATGTTAAATGCCGCAACAAGGATAATCAATGAGAGAAGAAGCCAGGCGACCAACCTCTCAAGCATCATCACATTATATATATCGCTGTGAAGATCATACCAGGTGGAAAAGATATATTCGCTTTTACCAAACTTTTCTTCTAATTGTTCTTTGACGTCTGCGGCAATTGTATAGTCATCAAATCTTATTTCATATCCCTGTACATCATCCCCATATCCAAGCACATATTTCGCTTGGTTCAGTCCCGTAAAGATGTAATCACCATCGTACTCACCATTTTTTGATTGATATACACCCTTGACAACAAGTTTGATGTTTTGAACATTCCCTGCTCCGGCAACCAGATTTTCGATTCCTGCAGGTGATAAAATTGTGAGGGTATCACCAACTGAGACTGCAAGTTTTTCGGAAAGATTTATCCCAATGAAGGCACTGCCTGTTTCTTCATCAAATTTATATTCGCCTCTTATTAGCGCCTGTTTTATTCCGTAAACATCTCCCCCATCACCGGGAGCTATCCCTTTTAGTCGGGTAATCCGGTTATATTCCCTCGAAATCACGGCAGTTTTTCCTTCAACAAACCCACAGTAACTCTCGGAAAACTCGCTTTTCTGAAGGAATGTATCGATGACTGCAAGTGATGACGCCGGGTCTTCACTCGTCGATTCAATCCTCAAATGTGGTTCAAAACTTACAAGATAAGAACGGACCAGGCCGGCAAATCCATTAAAGATTGCCAATACAATAATTAAAGCTGCAACTCCAAGAGTGATGCCGCCGACTGAGAGATAGGAAATAATTGAGATAAAATTTATTTGTCTTTTGCTGAATAAATATCTCAAGGCAAAAAGCAGAGCAATTGGTTGTTTCATCAGCTAAACCTCACAGCTTTCACGGGATTAATTCTTGAGGCAGCAAATGCAGGAATTAGAGAGGAGAAAAAGCTGAGTGTCACGGAAACAACAAATACTGCAGCAAAATAATATCCATTTATTGCAATCGGAACTCGGTCGATAAAATAAATCTGAGGATTAAGTTTTATTATCCCAAATTCCATTTGAAGGTAACAAAGCAGATATCCAAATACAACGCCGGCTATTGCCCCCCCGATACCGAGCAGAAGTCCACGCACGAGGAATAACCTTGTTATAAACCCCGGTGTGGCACCAATTGCCTTTAAGGTGCCGATTGTATTGGTTTTATCCAAAACAAGCATTAGCAGGGCACTAATAATGTTAAAAGCTGCAACTATAATAATCAACCCCAGTACGATGGGAACCGGTTTTCGTTGAAGTTCAATCCAGTTAAACATCTGAGCATTGGCTTTTAAAAGTCACAACAAAATATGGATATGGTAATAATGTTTGAATCGATTCTTTTACGGAGTCGATGTTGGCACCCGATTTGAGTTTTATTTCAAGCAGGTTTACATTTGCACCCATCTCATAAAGCCGTTGCAGCTCTTGCAGACTGGTGTAAGCGAACGAATCATCATATTTCCCCATTCCGGTCTTAAAGATTCCGGCAACCACAAAATTTTCCACCGCCGGGAGGGCAGTCATATTTTGCAAATCCACTTGATTGATCGCAAAAAAATTGATTTTATCCCCCGATTTTACTCGAAGTTTTGTCGCCAGTGTCTTCCCGATTAAAATACCGGGGAGAGAATCAACTCCTCTTCCCAGATTAAACCACCCATCAAGAAGTTGAAGACTGGTTCTGCTTTCCAAATACCCCGAATCAACACCCTTTATAGTAACTCCTTCGTTGATTCTGTTTTTTCCCAGGATGCAAATTTTCTGGGCTGATATATCGATCGACTTTAGCAAATCACCGGCAACTCCCCTGATTTTTATTTGTGCAGTGTCAACTTTAGTGAGGTCTTGATTTCCATAACCGTAAATCTGAATATCAGCATCAAATGAAGTCAATTTCTCTGACATCACCTTTTCATAACCACCCAGAATACTGAAGGCGACTACCAAAGTGGTGACACCTAGTGCAATTCCGGTTAAAGCGGCAAGAGAAAAAAAAGTATAAGTTCTTGACTTATTGCCCGGTTTAAGATATCTCAGCAGGAGAAAAACAGATGCCCGCAATTAAATTCCCGCTACTCTACAAAGGTATTTTAATAAATCAAGCTCAAAACTTTCGGTTCCGGCAGTTTTTTGAACGGGTTTTAATCCGCCCGGTTTGGTTGTTTCTTTTCCTGATGGATCAAATTTTTTCTCAAAGTTTTGTGTATAAGTACTCTTTCCACAAGTAACAGTCCAATTGTACTCATTTGAACCATATTTAGAGCTGAGTATTTTATCGATTTTATCGGGAGCTGTGCCGTCAGGTTCAGGTTGAAAAACATTAACCATATTGAGATCAACATCCGCGGTAATTATCGATTTGAGAGTTGCTGTAACCGACGAATCCTGGTTAACTTTTAATTCGGATGTGGAATAAAAGAAGTATTCGTTACCATTGGTTACAAATTTAGCATCCTTCACACACGGCATCCAACCCTTTTTCGCCATTTCACTGAGAATTGACATTTTCCGAATTAACTCTACAAGCTTTTTATTCTTTTTAAATGGATAGGCTTCCACATAATATTTGAGTGACTCATCATACAATTTGGAGTTGAATTTAAGGTGTCCTTTCTCCATTTTTGTATTATAAAGAATGTTTGCCACATACTGAAGCGAATCTTTGGATGCATCTTTCCTGCTGATCATATCATTATAACGAAGTGATGTCATCGAATCAATTCTGTTAACGATAATAAAACCGTTCTCATAATCCCCTGCATCAAAATAGAGCCCGTAGAGATCACTGAGTGCAGTTAGATTGGTTGGTTCTACTGCAAGCACCTTATTAAAATTGATAATTGCACTGTCTGTTAAGCCTAAATATTTGTTAATTTGTGCAAGCCCAAAGTGTGAAATTGAATAATAACTGTTGCCTGTATTTTCACCCAATTCTGTCAGACACAAATTAAAATATTTTTTAGCGTTATCGGCTTCATTAATCATCATGTAAACCCTGCCCGCATCATTATAAACATTCACCTTTGAAAATTCAAAATTATTCCAGGTAAATGTCGGCACTTCAAGATAATCAAGCGATTTGAGATAAAAACTTATCGCTTCCAGGAAGTGTTTTTTGATCTTTACAGTATCTTTTGTATCGGGGGGAACAAACTCTTTTACCATCCCTTTGTAGTAGGTAAATATCGCTTTCATATTCGATTTACCTTCACCAAAGAGTTTTAACCCTTCATCGAGATTGTAATTTGCACTTCTCTCATCTTTTGAATAGATGGCATAAGGTCTTTATAACCCGTTTGTGCGATAAGGGAAAATTGGACAACTGTTATAAACAACAATCCTTTAAGGAATTTCTGCATTATATCCTCATATAAAAGAATTTCAAAAATCGAGCTTTAAATTTACCCAATTATACTGAAGGAAACTTTATAAGTTTCGTGCAAAATTTTTGCCGCCTCACAAATCTAAAAAATAATTTGGATAAAAATTTTCAAACCCTTATATTTGAAATCTACTTATTTTTTAGTTCTAGAATATAATGTCTGCAAGCAGTGAATACTGCCCGTAGAAAACGAAATTGAATTTCGGGGTATAGCGTAGCCCGGCTAGCGCGCCTGGTTTGGGACCAGGAGGTCGCAGGTTCGAATCCTGCTACCCCGACAAGTTTTATCGGATTCCGACAAAATTATTTTCTATGGGCCCGTAGCTCAATCGGATAGAGCATCAGCCTTCTAAGCTGAGGGTTAGTGGTTCGAGTCCACTCGGGCTCACCAGAATTTTGTTTTGGAACTTTCAAATAAATTCCTTTTGTTGTGTAACTTTAGATGGCCCCATCGTCTAAAGGTTAGGACATCGCCCCTTTCACGGCGGTAATAGGGGTTCGAATCCCCTTGGGGTCACAAAAAACCCTCATTTTCATTTGAAGATGAGGGTTTTGACTTTCACCCCACGGACGGGTCGCCAAAGGCTCCTCGGGAGCCCCTTAGTCACAAAAACCCTCATTTTCGTTTGAAGATGAGGGTTTTGACTCTTAAACTCTTTCCGGTGATAATTGGGGTTCTGCCATATGAAATAGGGAGTACTCTTACTTCATTAAAATCATTTTAATGTTATTAACAAAATCCCCTGCCTGAATTCTGCAGAAGTAAACCCCGCTCGGAAAGTTTGATGCGTTCCAGTCAATGCGATGGCTTCCTGCCGATTTGTTTTCACTGACGAGTTTTTCAATTTCATTGCCGAGTAAATCGTAGATGATGAGATTTACAAAACTGCTTTGAGGGATGTTGTATTGAATCGATGTTGCAGGGTTAAACGGATTGGGATAATTCTGAAATAATGTGTAAGAATCGAGAATGTTTGAATCCTGATTATTTATGCCTGTCACCACTGCAGAACGAACAGGTCTTACATAGTTATAAATTCTGACAGCATCGCCTTGAGGAGAATTAGCATTGTAATATCCGTTTCCATTATATGTATATCCGGTAAAACTGCGGGGTTTAGGATCGCTTCTTTGAGATCCTGCGCCATGTATGTCAGTCCACCCTAAACCAGAGAAATAGCCCATCGCTCTTCCGAAACAAAAATAGGCAGCACTTGTTCCGTCTGTCTGTGATCCTGAAGAAAAAGTAGTGTTACTCCAGTACCATGGATAATCTGCAGCACCTCCTTCATTAGTAATCTGGGTACAGTTGAACATCGGGTTTATAGCTGCAGAACTTGTTGTTGAGGGAGAACGGCTATAGTCAACTATACTTTGCAATTCTTTTGTATCCGGTAATCGCCAATCCGAATATCCCGCATAGGTTAAATTTTCAGCATAGTTTAACGCGTCCTTCCATAAAACACCTGTCCCGTTATCGTTCTGCATCCACATAAGTCCTGTTGCATTATCGGTAATTGTTCCATTTCCGTTATTAACGAATTGATTTGTTCCGTATGCTGAATTGCCCCGAACATATAGCACATAGAAATGTTTTGCTGTTCCACATTCCGGAACTATGTAAGTTGTTGGATATCCTTTAATTCGCCCGTCTATAAAATTGAACCCAAACACAGCTTCCAGGGCACCAAATGTCGTAGTGACATATAATGTAGATGATACAATTTGACCATCAATAATTCGCTCTGTTCCGAGACTACCGTGTGAAAGCGAATTCACATCGCCGTAACCCACTGAAAAATAATTCGTATCAATATATTTTGTGCAAGTCAACTGCCCGGGACCAGGTTCTGCTCCAAAGAACATGCCAAGGGAATACAACTCTTTAATGGTAGGCAAACGCCAATCATTATAACCGCCCGTGTTACATGTTGAAGCACTTGTCACTGCCTCAGCATAAGTCAGTTTATCATAGAAATTTATTGCTCCGTCAGCGTTTCTGTCCTCTGTTTGCTGCCACATTAGTCCGGTTAAATTGTCGGTTACGGTTCCATTACCATTGTTGGTCTATGATCGAATGTTTCCGGGATGATTTGAATTCTGTCCATAGAATTGCTGCCCTGAAACAGGCAATGTTATAGTAACCGATGTGTCGTAAGATATTGTCTGACCAGTACCAACAATTGAATAAGTACTGGTTTGGCTAAATCCAATAAAGTTTGTCAATGTTACAATGCAAATTATTGCAATAACATAAGCTGCTGTTGATTTCATTTTTTCAAATTCCATGTTACTTGTAAATTTTGTTTCAAGCAAAACTAATCAATGGTTTGCGCCCGATATACTTAAAACAATTGAGTTGTAGAAATATTGGGTTGAGTTTCAGGACATCTAACTTAAATTGTGACAACAGAAGTGAATCACTTAATAGTCCTTACAAGACGAACATAGTTTAGAACCCGTTCTTCTCCTGCGCTGTTCCCTTTGATCTTGGAGTCAAAACGCACTGCCCCGGCACCATGAAGGTCTTCGCCATTTCCATCTTCCGCTCTACCAAAAGCCACATACCAGGCATTTGCATATATACCGTTTGCTTTTGAAATAGCCGATGTACTGGTCCAATAATATGGATAGTCAGCCTTTCCGCCATCGTTTGTAATAGCGGTGCAACTGAATGGTGCATTTATTGCAGGTCCCACTTTGGCAGCATTTGTTGCGCCGGGAGAACGGGTGTAATCCACGAGACTTTGAAGTTCTTTTGAATTTGGTAATCGCCAATCGTTGTATCCAAGATAATTTGCTTTATTCTTCGTTTGAGCATAAGCCAACGCGTCTTCCCAATTTATACCTGCACTATTATCGCTTTGTTGCCACATTAAACCGGTAGCCAAATCAGAAACAGTTCCGTTGCCATTGTCTTGAAATAAATTTTCACCGTAGGCAAGATTGCCTGTTACTAAACGAACAGAATGTTTTGGACCCACGCTAATACTATAGGCTTTTATATGTCCCGTGCCGAAATTTACTCCGAAAGCAAGTTCTGCCCCCGGAGTATTTCCGCTTATATTACCCATAACTCCGGTGTACTTGTCGCTGCTCCAAAAAATGGCATGACTGAGATCTTCTTCACTGCTGTAGTTAATAGTAAAATATTCAGTGTCAATATATGGCCATCCCTTACTCCCGTTCCACAAAGAGTAAAGCTCTTTTATAGTTGGCAATCGCCAGTCACTATAGCCACCATAGTTCTGCTTGTTCAGGGATAAGATTACACTTTGAGCTTCAGCCCAGTAATATATTCCTAAATCATAGCTTTTTTGCCAGGTTAAGCCGGTAACCTGATCCTTAACAGTAAGCCCGTCACTACTCTTGGTATAAACAGCACTTGTATGAGTAAATTGTGCATCTTGCCCATAAAACGGATCATCTAAAAGAGGGGCGGTGATAATGTTGCCGGTGCTGTCCCAGCAAAACATTTGACTTGTGCTGATAACTGGATAGCATCCAGGATATGCCGGATCTCGTTTTACAATCTGCAGATCATCCGTGGTATTTACTAAGTTATCATTACTTTTACAACCACCTGCAGTTGTAAGAATTACGACAATCATAATAAAAGCTGAAATGCGAAGAATATAATCTGATACTTTCATGGCTTTAACTTTCAAATTCAATGTTACTTGTAAAAATTGTTTCAAACAAAATTAATCAATGGTTTGCGCCGGAAATACTTAAAACAATTGGGTTGTAGAAATATTTGGTTGAGTTGCAGATATCTATGGTGGGGTCGTGGGTACAATACCTTGAGTTGTGGGGTACAATCAATCGGATATTTGTTCCTTGCTTTAGCCAGAAAACTGTTATTCTATCGTGTGTTACAAAATGATGGACAGCATCAGCTTTAAAATAAAAAACCCTCGCTGAAAAGCGGGGGTTTTTCGTTTTAAACCTGACGCAGAGTTTCTTGTATTACTCTGATTTTAGAATAGCCTTCTCTTCTGCTTTAATCCTCACCGTAAGCATGATTGCATTTAGAATAGTAAAAACTATTGCAGTAACATAAAGATTAAAAACCAGCGGTATAAGAATGAGTTCGGCTACCACCACAATATAGTTCGGGTGTCGTATATACTTATAGGGTCCCTTGTTTATCAAAGGGAGATTAGGAATTCGATAAATCCTGGTATTCCAAAATTTCCCCAGAGAAAAAAATTACCCAACCCTTAAACGCAATTAACAAAAAATAGAGTGTCATTAAAAACGGGCTCCAGGAAACCGACCCTTTGAGTGAATATTCGACTACCAGCGATATAAAGAAGGAAACATGCAGTGCCACAATAAACGGGTAATGCTCTTTACCATACTCTTTTGCGCCATTCTGCAACAACCATTTTTCGTTACTACGAGCTAAAATCAGTTCGCTGATGCGCAACAAAATGACTGCAGAAATAAAAGTGCAAAACCATCTTAATTGCTTCCATGTTGAGCAACACCATTTCGCTTGAAAATCCGGGACCCATCGACAACATCAAACCATACCCGTTTTCAAAGCCTCTGTCAATAAATCTTTCTAAAACATAAAGCACTGTAGCTGCCGACATATTGCCATTTTCATTCATCACTTCCCTTGTGTTTTTTAAGAAATCACCCGGTACAGGAAGTGCTTCTTCATAGGCCGAGAGCACCTTTGTACCTCCGGGATGAAAAACAAAATTCTTAATATCCGATAATTCCAAATTATTTTTCTTTAGAAAGGACACTACATCCTCATAAATGTTCTTCGAAATAATTGTTGGGATATCTTGAGAAAATAAAACTTTAAAACCCTGCTCCTGGAATTCCCAACCCATAACATCAAGCGAATCATAGTAAAGTTTACTTTGCGCCGCAAGATATTGTATCTTTTGTGGATTCTCCAACTTGTGGTTTGATCCCTTAATTATACATGCTGCCACTCCATCGGAGAAGAGACTTGAACCAATGAAATTACTTTTACTGAAATCACTTTTAAGGAAAGTCAAAGAACACAACTCTACGACAACCAATAAAACAACAGCGTCGGGATTGGCTTTTGCAAGAATGCTTGCTTTGGATAGTCCTGCTACCCCACCGGCACAGCCCAATCCAAAAATCGGGATTCGGGCGGTATTTTGATTCAGTTTCACTTTATTGATTATTAAGGCATCCAGGCTTGGTGTTGCGAGACCTGTCGTTGAAACAAATATGATATCAGTAATTTGGTCTTTATCAATTTTAGCGGCTGAGATACATTTTTCGATCGCTTCAATTGAGTTATCAAGGGAAGTTTGAATGTAGTCGCGATTGAATTCCTGATATGTATGTGAATCAAGATAATAGTCGATTGATTTACAAAAATTCCTTGTAATGATACCGGTGTTATCAAAAGCACTCATAATCCTTTCCACTTGAGGAAAAGAAGGCATAAAAAGTTCTTTTGCATATTCTTTTACCATTTTCTGGTCAACACGATTTGGCATTTCAATTTTTGATACCGCTGCTATTGAAGGGAATGTCATTAACTGGCCGGTAGATTCTTCTTTTTTCAACATCTTATCTTTTCCAAATAATTACTGGTTGTATTTAGAATATGCTAAACATAGAGAAGAATTCCTATAATCCAGATGGACTAAAAGAGGTCTAATTCATTGCTTAATGAATATTCTTTTGTCTTCATCTTTTCGACACAATTTGGCATTTCAATTATTGATACTGCTACTATTGAAAGAAATCCGGAATACGGGCTGGGTAATTCTTCTTAAATTATTAAGCGGTTATTCTCTATTAAAGATTTTTTTAATCTTTATTAACTGTTACAGTCACAACAAATAATACGATATATCTGTTCCGTAGAATCCCCTCAAATTCAAGGTAGGTGTGGACATAAAATAATGCAATAACACTTTTTGATGACGTTTGCTAATATCACAAAAAAAATGTAAGTTAAAGGGTAGTCAAAATTAATTTAAGGTGATAGAAGTGAAAAGTTGTATTCTTATACTATTGGCTTTTGCTTTCATTTTTTCCTCCTGCAGCGTACAGAACGAAAATCCTGTTACCAGTTCAGGAGAGGGCAAAGTTTTCTTTAAAGTTTCCAAAGAAAACGCACCGGCATCGGTAACTATGGTCAAATTGGTCCTTACCCGCTCCGGATTCACTACAATTAATGGTCAACTCGACCTTCTAACAGACACAACGGCTGAACTCACTTTGGAAGGCATTCCGGAAGGATCATGGCATCTCAAAGTTGATGCACTGAATTCGAATAACATCCTCCTTTATACCGGTGAAGCTAACATCGCGATCGTTGCCGATCAACTCACACAAATTAATCTAACACTGAATCCCGTTTCTTCAGGATTGGGTAGTATTAAAATCAATGTGAATTGGGGTACTGTCCCGGTTTCGAGCTTTATTTTCAAAGATTACGCGTCAAATCCTATCTTAACCCCGCTGGACACTGGTTGGGATGTTAACATTAGTCACCCTGTAGTGATCCATGATGGTTCCAAATATAGAATGTACTACTCTTCTCTAACTTATGGAGCAAGAGGAGCTGTCGGCTATGCCGAGTCACAGGATGGTTTAACCTGGTCGAGACCCTATAATCACCCATTAGTTTACCCTGGACCGGATCCTAATTCATGGGATGGACAATGTATAACTCCTGGCGCCATCATTAAGGATAACAATATTTATTATCTTTTTTACACCGGATTCAGGACGCAAAATGCGACTTGGAGCATTGGGCTGGCGACCTCAGTAGATGGTACAAGCTGGACCAAGCACCCACAGCCAGCCTTACAAGGTGGTAGTGGTTATGAGTATCAGGTGATACCTACTTCTGTGATCAAGAAAAATGGTCAGTTTTTACTCTACTACACAGGTAGAAATTATCCGCAGTACAAAACAGCGGTCGCAACCTCCAGTGACTGTATAAATTGGACTAAAAGTAATCTAAACCCAATTGTGACAGCTACACTGCCTTGGGAAGGAACAAAGGTGACTTGCGCTTCAGTTATTGCCGATGGAGATTCTTTGATAATGGTCTATACAACTACCCAGGGAGACAAACACTACTTCGGTATGGCTTCCTCGATAGATGGATTTAGTTGGAATAAAAGGCAGACACCGGTGTTCAATAACCTGAGTACTACTAGAGATTGGGCTAAATCGAGTATTGATTATACAACGCTAATCAAAACCGGAAACCAATTCAGGATTTATTATGCAGGTTACAATGGAAATCAGTGGGCTCGAATTGGGGTGACGATCTGGAATCGAGAATAACCATAAATTGAAAATAACTAAAGAGGTTGCCTAAAACGACAACCTCTTTTTTTAACGTTTTATGATGAATTCCCCAAAAAACATTTTTTTTAAGATTTTTTCGTAAATTTTGAGTATTTTATTATTTTCAAAAGTAGTTAATTAGAAAATCTTAAACATGCATGAAACTGGTAATCAGTCTCCTATTGCCAACTATGAAAATTCTTCTGCATTGCAGTATAATCAAGTAACGCCTGATTCACTTTCAGGTTATACCCTTTCAGAAATTGCCGATCTGATTAACATCCTCAAAAAAAAGAATCTTGAGCTGAGTCGCGAAAACCAAAGGTTTGCAACAGAATTGACATCCACGGAGTTACCTGATGGTAAAGAACGGTCAGAAAGAGAAGCGGCAATAATTTATCAGATTATTCAGGGTGTCTCAACCACTGCCAACCTGAACGAATTGTTGATCCTCATTCATTCCTCTTTGTCCAATTTGTTGTATGCTGAAAACTGCTTTGTAGCACTCTATGCTGAGGAGACAGGACTTTTTAGTTTCCCCTATTATATAGACAAATATGATTCTCCACCCGATCCCTCACAAATGTGTAAAAGTTGCACAGCATTTGTTTATAAAACCGGTAAACCATTACTCCTCTCACTTGAACGGTTCCAGGCACTGGTAGATGCCGGTGAGGTAGAATTGGTTGGAGAAAATTCACCCTCCTGGCTTGGTGTTCCCCTGGTTACGCCTTCCAAAACAATTGGAGTTCTTGTTCTTCAACATTATGAAGAATCAGATGTCTATTCTAAAAGAGATGTTCATTTTCTGGATTCCGTTGCCAGTCAAATAGCAATTGCTATTGAGCGAAAAAGTGCAGAAGAGGAACTGCGTGAAAGTGAAGAGATGTTCCGGGCTTTATTTAATGAATCTACAGACCCAATTCTACTGTTAAATGAATCCGGCTTTGTCAACTGTAATGCATCCACGGTATCAATTCTCGGGTATAAATGTAAAGAAGAATTCCTTAATAAAAACCCTTGGGAATTGTCGCCCGAGAGACAAAGTGATGGTACCCGCTCAAGCGAAAAAGCAGAATCAATGATCAATAAAACCCTGACTGAGGGATACAACAAGTTTGAGTGGACTCACCTGCGATCGGATGGAACTGAACTTCCTGTTGAAGTAATGTTAACGCCTGTAATGATCAAAGGAAAGCAATTCATATACACTATTTGGAGAGATATAACCAACAGGAAAATGGCAGAAGAAGAGATAAACCGAAAAACGAGCTACTCACAAGTTTGCTTATGGAAAAGGATAAATTCTTCTCAATTATAGCTCATGATCTCACCAGCCCCTTCCAGCGTTTCTGGGGACTCACCGAAATGATGACCGATGATGAAGCCAATTATTCTCAAGATGATTATATCCAAATGAGTAAAAAGCTGAACAAACTTGCAGGAAATCTTTATACACTTCTTCGTAATCTACTTGAATGGGCACAGATGCAAAAAGGTGCCATGAATTTTGAACCTGAAAGTTTTTACATCTCCGAGGTTCTCGATCCAATTCTCGAGACAACGCTGGCAAGATGTGAACAAAAAGGAATTAACCTTATCAATAGTATTGATCGGGAGATTATCCTGCTGGCAGACAAAAAGATGGTTAACTCGGTCTTGATGAATTTGACTGCCAACGCGGTTAAATTTACCAATAGAGGTGGTTCTGTATCTCTTGATGCAAAGTCACTTGATGAGACAACCGTTGAGATTTCTATTTCAGATACCGGAATTGGGATGTCACAAGATACAATTGATAAACTTTTTGTTTTGGGAGAAAAAACAAGATCTGAGGGAACAGAGGGAGAATTAAGCACCGGGCTTGGGTTACTGCTTTGCAAAGAATTTGTAGAAAAAACGGCGGAACTATCCGCGTAAACAGCAAACCCGGAGCTGGAAGTAAGTTTTTTATCACATTGAGGAATTCAAGAAGCGACTAAATCATGAAGAAACTAATATTCGCAATTGTTTTAATCTTCACCTTCCCATTGCATTCGCAGAACCCTAATTTTACACTTCAGAGTTATATCGAATTTTTACAATCACATCAAAATCTTAGTTCTGCACAAATAATGGAGATGTACCCAACCGGAGAATTTAACAGCGGTGTTACACCGTTTACCGGCAATGTTCTGTATTACGATACTATTTGTACAAAATATAGTCTCACAGAATACGAACGATCGTTAATTAACCAACATGGTTTTATGGTTAGTGAGCGATTAAGTTATCCAACATTTCTTAGCGCAAGCAGCGATATTTTCCACAAAGATCTTCCCCTCTTTGTTTCTACTGATGCCATTCTTCACGCATTACATCTCTCTTACGATAAAATCCTGATGCAGCTTGAAGGAGAATACCTGATTCCAAAACTGCAGCTTCTTCTGAATTCGATACATTCTCAAATTTCAGGGTTGAATACACTTTATGGAAGTGATTCCCTTGGTGGCGTGGCTCTTCGTGATTTGGATGTTTATAACACCGTTGCGAGGAAACTGTTTAATCCTGCCGCCACTCCCTGGTATGCAACAAACAATCTAAAAATTGACAGTATCTTGCAGTTCATCGACAACGAAGCGATGGTTTTTTACTCATTATTTGGAGAAGAGGAACATTACATCGATTTTAGTCAGTTCACTTTAAGAGGTCATTATGCGGATCCGGAAAATCTTATGAATTACCCTCTCCTCGATGAATATTTTAAGGCAATGATTTGGCTGGGCAGAACAGAAATCCAACTTCTAACTCCGGGAGAAACTTTTCAGCGAGACCCATCAACCGCACGCGGTTGTATGTTCGCAGCTTTGCTCGAAGAGGCCGCTTCTTCAACCCCGGCAAATGGTTATTACTCAGAGATTAATGAGCTGCTTAACTTCCTTGTAGGAACTCAAGACAATGTTACAATCAACAATCTTACTTTTCTGCTTGAAAATGCGAACATAACTTCTCCTCTGCAATTTAACGATACCACAAAACTTTATGCTTTCCAGGATTCATTGCTCGCAAATCCTTTTTGCATTTAAGATGATTAATTCTCAATTGTTGATGACCAATCCTTTCTCCCCCACAACTACTCATCCTGCTTCTGCTGTTATGTTAATGGGACAAAGATTTGTCATCGATTCCTATATCACATCACAAGTTGTTTTTGACAGGATTATATATAACGGACAAAAGATCAGAAGGATGCTACCAAACACTCTTGATGTTTTAGGCGGGCTTGGTAATAATGCCGCTATCAGACTTCTCAAGGATGAATTGAATGGATATCACTATGGCACAAATCTTGCCGCTGCACGATATCTTATTGAAGCTTATGACACAAGTTTCTGGAATGCAAATCTCTTTCATAGATGGCTCAACTCATTAAGAAAAATCAATCCACCTGAAGACCGTGATTCTTTGCCTCAGTTTATGCAAACCGCCGCCTTTTGGCAACAGAAAATGAATACACAACTGGGGAGCTGGACCCAACTTCGCCACGATAACATACTCTACGCAAAACAATCATATACATCAGGGTGGGTCTGTTCTTTCCCCTACGGTTATGTTGAACCATTTCCATCGTTTTATGAAGATCTAAGAGACTTTGGTGACTTTTTTAAGACAATTTTGCTACCACTCCAGTTTAATAATCAATATATCAAAATGGAGATGATGAACTGGTGTTACATGTTCCGTTCTTCAAATGATACTCTCGCTTCCATCGCAAAAAAAGAACTAGCGAATCAAAACCTTTCAGGTCAAGAACAACAGTTTTTAAGAAACTTCCTTAAAGTTGACCACGGTGCTTATGGGTCCCCTTATGATGGGTGGTATTACGACTTATTTTATGCTCCCGAGGATCTTTTTCAGAAACAACTATATGTGGTTGCTGATATTCATACCTCCGGACAGGACGAAAATGGTAATTATGTTGGGTGGGTTAAACATGTGGGCACCGGAAAGGTAAATCTTGGAGTAGTAACTGCAAAAAATCCTGCCGGTGTTGATGTAGCTTATGTTGGTCCTTTTTGAGTTATTACGATTATACAACAACCAATCTCCTTAGATTGGATGATGACAGTTGGATAAATACTTATTTAGCCCAGGCATCAAGGCCGGATTTTGTGAATTTGTACCTTGCAGATTCAGCAGGTAATTCGAGAGGTTCAGGATCATCATTATTAACCTCAGTCAGGCTCGAAAATCCCGGAATAAATAGTTCAATTGAAGATTTTAGTCTGTCCCAGAACTACCCTAATCCTTTTAATAATTCAACGGTCATTAAATTTTCAATTCCGTCAAGTGCAACCGGCAATTTTGTGGAATTGAATATTTTTAATGTTCAAGGTGTATTGGTAAAGAAACTTATCGCAGAACCCCTGCAACAAGGAAATTATTCCATCGCATGGAATGGTGATGACAATTCCGGAAAGCCTGTAGCGAGTGGAATATATTTCTACAGCCTCAATTCCGGAGGGAAAACTGTCACAGGTAAAATGACTTTATTAAAATAGCTTTAAAAATTAAAAAGGCTGACTCATCTCCGGGTCAGCCTTTTTTCTTTTAATTCAACTATTGCATGTTGTGATAAACAGCTACAACATCATCATCTTCTTCGAGTAAGTCGAGGAGTTCTGTCATTTCAGTTCTCTGCTCCCCTTCGAGTTCTTTGTAAACATTTGGGATGTACTGTAATTCAGCACTCTCAACTTCAACATTTCTGTCCTCAAGAGCTTTTTGCATTTTGCCAAACTCTTCATACGGACAGTAGATGTAGATGAACTCATCATCACTATCCAACTCATCCAATCCAAAATCGATCAACTCAAGCTCAAGTTCTTCCGCATCGGCAACAGAACCCTTTTTCAACTTAAAAAAGGCTTTGTGCTCAAAATTGAATGATACACTACCGGAATTTCCGAGAACTCCATTCCCTTTTTTGAAGTGGTGACGAACATTTGCAACGGTTCTGGTGGTGTTGTCGGTAGCGCACGAAACTATCACATAGATTCCGTGTGGTCCCATTCCCTCGTAAGTGATTTCCTGATAGCCTGTTGTATCTTTTGAAGAAGCCCGTTTTATCGCAGCTTCAACTCTATCTTTTGGCATGTTTACACTTTTTGCGTTTTGCATTGCCAGTCTGAGTTTTGAGTTGGAGGAAGGATCCGGTCCACCGGCCTTCACTGCCATTTCTATCTCTTTTCGTGCACGATTAAATGCAACTGACATTTTTGCAAAGCGTGCGAACATAACATGTTTACGCGTTTCGAATATCCTGCCCATAAATCCCGATTTTTAATTAATCAAAAAACAAATTTAACCAGAAATGATGTGCTCATCAAATTTAATTGAGTGACAACCTGATTTTTTAATTCAACAATATAAATGCACCCCAATAATATGGCAGTTTGTACTTCGCTCTCACAGTTTGACGGGCAAGATCAAATGCTTTAACTTTGTCACCTGACTTCAACCACTCGGCGTAAAAACTGACCATAAACTCCATGGTCGCGGTATCATGCACTTTCCACAGACTCATAATGACAGACCTGGCACCGGAAACTATTAATGCTCTCTGAAGTCCATAAACCCCCTCACCGTTTTGCACAACTCCAAGCCCGGTCTCACCAGCGGAAAGTGTTACAAGTTCGGTACCATCTAGATCGAGAGTTAAACACTCTTGTGCTGTGAGTACACCGTTCTCATTTCCTTTCCATAAAAAAGGATCACTTTCAAGAAATGCCCCGGCACCTGCGAGAAATAACCCCGATCTAAGCAAAGGATTAATCGAGACAACTTTTTTGTCAAACCCATAAATCTTTTCTGCTGATACTTCATCATCCCTTATAAAATAACCATGAGAAGCAATATGGAGAACCGTCGGGTTTTTCATCTTTTTAATATTCTCTTCACTCGCTTTGATGCCTGTAAAAAGCAGAGATTCCTTTTTGTGATTGCGCAGTAATGAATCAATCTTCTCAACTTCGGTTTTTGTGGCAGGGAGATCTGAGAGATAATATCGTTGCATTTCAGATTTGTCGTCACTCGAAAAAACTGCTCTGTCAGTCTCCTGATTTAGAGGGTTTTTATTTTCATTAAATTTAAAATCATAGAGTTCAGGATAACCAAAAAGCCATGAACCTTTATCGTTAATTTGCTTTTGTGAATTTTTGGCTACTATCTCCCGAGTACTCCCCACGAGTTCAATTTCAAACTCCTCATAAACATATTTGTTAGTTGAAGGATTTACCAGGACAGCAGGATTGATCTTATGATACAATCCGTCTGCAGAGAGATAAATTTTGTTCACACCTTGAAGGTGATACTGGATGGGAAGCCAATAATTGTTGTAAGCTTCCTTGAGAACCTTCACGTCCATCTCTTCAAATGTGTCCTCATCCAAAGATTTCACTGCATCGAGATAAGCCTGAAATGGTTCACCTTCGATGAATTTCCCATTCCGCTGCATCCCAATCTCAGGATGATCCATCGTTTCGGTGTTACGATCAGATAAAGGTAAACCACGCTATCGAGAAATCCATTGTCGTACGGTCTGAAACGGAAAATTTCGATTGCCGCCTCCCCTGTTTTTAGACTATTTCTAACTGTGTGCCAGGTGATCGAAAGATCGATGAGAGAATCCGCTCCGGGGTTAATGTTTTTATTCAGAGAAGCTTGTAAAGTGTTGGCTTCATTTTGCAAAGATGACAAATCGTAACCTGTTTTAACCAGTTCATCTTTTGAGAAATTGTAAAGTTTTCCTATCAGGTTTTTTACATCGTTCAGTTTTTTGATGATTTCCAACTGAGACGGGTCATACATTTTCCTTAATCTCTGTCGTTCATTTTTAAGCGCTGCAAGTTTTAATCCCTTAATTCTGAGAAGATTGTCATAATACAGCCCATAAACAGCCATATCCATTTCAAAATTTTTGATTGAGACACTCATACAGAGTTCATTCATGCCGATAAACTTCCGCATCATCAGTTCCCGCTCACTCTCTGTGAGCAGGGGCAAACTTCCCTCAAATATCTTGCCTGTAAATTTATGAGTTCTTTATAAAGTCCAAAAAACTCCTCACTTTTACCCCTTCTTCCCATCAATTCGATCAACTTTACTGTCATTAAAATATAATCAGGATTTAATTCACCAAAATTTTGTTTCTGTTTTTTAATCACTTGGAATAAAAAATCCTGCGCGGGGTTAAAATCCCCCTCCCTGTGATAAAACTCAACAATATTGGTAAGTGCCTCAACAAATGCCGGGTCTCTCACCTCAAGAATCTTATTTGAGTTCCTCTTTAAAAACTTGAAAAAATTACGGTGCCCTTTGTTGTAGGGCATTTTGTTATGAAGTTCAGCTATGTTTCCAAAAGCTCTCATCCAGTCTTTATCGGGGGCAACAGGTAGTTCAATGAACTCAGAAGAAATCTCTCCAAGCAGAGTGCCTGAGTCCTCCTTTTTTCCTGTTTGAAATTTAAGAAGTGCCAGTTCCGATTTCATTCTTACTGCCCGGTATCTGCTTCCTGTCCCCTTTTCAGGCTGCAAAAGATTAAAAACTTCGATTAACTTTTCAACTTTTTCAGGTTTACCGGCATTTATGTAAAAATCAGTTAATTTGATAACCAGTTCATTGAGATATTCTTTATCCCCGATCTTTCCTGATATAACCATATTATAAACAGAATCAACCAGGTTTTCGCCCTTTTCCTGATCACCTGAAAGTAAATAAACTTCTGATAACGCCAATAATGCGCCACTAAAACTGTTACTCTCTTTAATCTCAAGTGAATCGATATGCAATAAAACTTCAAGCAGAATGGCTCTTGATGCCGTAAATTGACCAAGTAAATTAAAATTCTCGGCGAGCTCTACTTCCGTTTTCATCCTGAGCTCGTTCCCCTTCATAAAATATTGTTTGATTACTCCATATTTCCTTGTCTGCACATCAAGAGATTTTGAGAGTTCACCTGTTTGAATATAAAGACCTCTCAAAACCGATAAAACAGAGAAATAATCATTTGTTATAAACATCAAATCTTTTTCAAGGTCATCCTTCATTTTTAAGAGGGAGTCTTCGGCAGCTTTGTAGTAAAGTGAATCGATCATTTTTTTGATCTTTTCCAGAGATGTTTCCACTGACCATGCCTTGGATGTCAATTTTTCAATCTTCATCTCGATTTCCCGGACCTTGTTTTTATCGGGATTTATCTCACTATAAAAATACTTCTTCCATTGATATGCCGAAAGAGATTCAGGATGTGCATTTAAGTATCTGTCTACAACGGTGATCAATTCTTTTTCATGATTTTTAAGGGCATAAGCACAAACCCGGTCGAAAGTTGTTGGCGACACATTTTCAATCGAGTTCTTCAAGTCCTTATATAACCCGGGCAATACAGGCGAGTTAATGTTATTTTCGGCGAGATAACAAAAAACTATCTCTTCATTCAAAAACGCAAATTCTGACCCATCGTCCGCCAACCCGGCTGTTTTTAACAAGTATTCTTCATCAAAAATATCTGCAAACAAAGGCAGAAAAAAGCTATTATAGAGTTGAATTAAATTCTGACCTGCCCCATCATGTGCTGGTTCCTTCCATTTTTCTTCTCCTGTTAGTCTTACCAACTCGGCGGCAATAGCCGGTTCATATTTCCTAAAGAGGGAAAGTGGAAATTCTTTGTCATCAATAATCTCCAGTGATTTAAAATATGACAATCCTTTTTGATAATTTTCTCTAAAATATTCCTTTTCATCGGGATATATCCGGAGGTTCTTTTCGCTTTTATCTTTGAGAATTGTTAAATCGCCCGGTTTAGGGTAAACCTGTTCCAATTTGGCTGGCACTGACGACCAACACTCAATAAAATAGAGATATGGAGGTGAAATCTGAAAAGGGATGGCACCCTTAAGTCCCGAAAATTTTGCAACAACCTCGGGATAAAACTCCTTCTCACTGACTATATACTCATATAAAGCAAGCATCACGATGTCACCAAACTCAGAGGGAGTCTTATCAACAAATTTCAGAAGTGCAGGTTTTATGTTTTCACCGGACGATAGGTTGAGGTGGATTAATTTGAGGAGGTGCCTGGATGGATTTTCCTTAATAATGCGCTGCAGTGCAGACAGTGCATTAGACAATGAGGTGTCATTAACCTCACCCGGATTAAAAACAGCCATTGTGCCGGCTGTTTGTGCAAAATATTTAGTAAATATCTGCTCGTCCTGGTTCAATGTTTGAGCGTAAACCGGAACGAGAAGTATGGTTGCGATCAAACTCTGAAAAAATACCTTTTTCATGATCACAAAACCTTTCTTTTTTTTAACTTTTCTGCCTTGGTTGTGGATTCACCACAATCATATTTTACGATATCCTCTAAACTAAACAATTATCCGCAAATTTCCGATAGTTGTTATCTCAAAATATTAACAATTTAATAATATTAATTATTGGAAAGCTATTGACTTTGACCTACTTTTTTTTAACTTACAGTATATGATACAATATTTTTGGGAGTAGCCCGATTCAGGACTCAGAGCTTGCTGAAACAAGTGTACTCTGTCTCCACGATAATCGAATATAAAGCTACTTCAATCGAAATGGTGGATCAATTTATAAGGAGTGATCTATGAAACAAATTTTGTTGTTCGTAATTTTATTTACGAGTATGATTTTCCCAGGCGGCATTATGCTGCTAAACCCCGCTACGGGTCAAGTTTTGAAAATTGAATCATTCAAGACTGACACCAGAATCGAGAATCAGGTTGCAATTACTACTGTAACCTCTGTCTATAAAAACACCACGACCTCTTATCAAAAACCTGTTTACATCTTCCCCATCCCACAAAATTCAAGTGCCATCCGTCTACGGTGGGAACTTCGGGGAATCTGGTATGAAGCCGGATTTTCAGCAGTTCCTCAAGACACAAATATCGGCGGAGGTGGTTCTGTCCACTATCAGGTAACTAACTACACCAAACCGGGTAGTATTATCTATCCTTTAAAAGATTCAATAGGGGTTGATTCCTTGATTACCGTGGAAATGACTTATGTGGAATTTCTTAAGTATGATCTTGGCGAAGTTCTACAAACAGTTCCCGCTTACCTCCCAACGTTTTTTTGCCCACAACCAATTCCGGTTGGCAACAGAATTAAATTGATTTCCACTCGAAATGTTGATTCAATTTATTGCCTCAGCAGCAACGATGCAATTATGACACAATCGGGAGATACCACTTCACTGGTTATTGAATCAAGATTGATTCAACCAAATAACTTTGAGATGGGATACCGACTCGCTGCAGATGAACTTGGTTTATTTAGCTTTTCAACCTATTTGAGTGATACTGCTTCGGTCGCCGATTCAATAAATGGAGGTTATTTCCTCTTTGTTGCAGAACCTGCAAGGGACACAACAACCATTTTGAGGAAAAGATTTACACTCATTATCGACAGATCAGGAAGCATGGGCTGGGAAAATAAGATGGCCCAAGCGAAAAATGCAGCACTTTTTATTGTCAACAGACTGAATGAGGGTGATCTGTTTAATCTGATTGAGTTTGATGATTATGCCACAAGTTTTAGACCAAATCATGTCCCTGTAACTCCTGACAACATCAGTGCAGCTATTACTTGGATAAATGGACTACAAGCAAGGTACGGTACAAATATTGGAGGAGCATTCTCAGAGGCTGTTCCTGATTTCTATGAGGCTTCAGATTCAACGGCAAATATCCTGTTATTCCTTACCGATGGACAGGCAACAGTTGGAATAACTTCAACTCCACAATTGTTGACACACATTCAGGGGTTAATCAACCCCATCACAGTAAATTTGAGTGTCTTTACATTCGGGGTTGGAACTGATGTAAACAAACAACTTCTTCAGACGATTGCAAATAATCATTCAGGATTGGCAACTTTTCTGATGAATAATGAGGTTGAACCTGTTATTTCAAAATTTTACCTGAAAATACAGAATCCGGTACTTATCGCCCCTGTGATCTCGTTTTCACCAAATGTTATAGAACAAACTCACCCAACAAGACTTCCAAATCTTTATATCGGTGAGCAAATGCTTCTTACAGGAAGATACACAGAACCTGTTTCTCAGCCTGTTCAGGTGACTCTTACGGGTAAAATATACGGCCAGCCGGTTGCTTATACCTACGATCTTCCGATCGTTGACAGTGCAAAACCTGAATACCAGTTCCTTATAAAAATATGGGCAAAAGCCTTCATTGAAGACCTATTGATCCAGTATTATTCCCTCGATCCAAATTCAGGTCAGGCGTTGTCACTAAAACAACAGATTATAGCTCTTAGTATCAGATATGGAGTAGTTACTGTATTTACCTCGTTTGGTACTCCAACTGGAATAGAGGAACAAAGACCGGAATCAGAGTCAATCCCGATGGAATTTGCTCTTTATCAGAATTATCCAAATCCATTTAATCCGTCAACCACTATAAAGTTCTCGGTGCCATATCACTCACAAATTACCATTACTGTTTATGATATGCTTGGAAGAGTAGTGGCGATTTTATTATCAGAGGAAAAAGAAACCGGAACATATAGTGTTATCTGAATGCGGAAGCTTTTCTTCAGGAACTTATTTTGTCGAATTAAAGGCGGAGATTTCAGACAGGTAAGGAAACTTTTTGCTTCTCAAATAGTTGAGTTAGATGAATGAATGTTGACCAAATCGAGTCTTCATTTACCGGATAAAGTAAAATTAAAAAAGCTGCCATCACAAAAGTTGGCAGCTTTTTTGTCTTAAAGATAAGATAAAATCTTCGTTATTGAACGGATTTCATTTGACCTGTGGCCAGGTCATAAACTCCACCCACTATTAAAAGGGCACCCGAAGCTACCTTTTCTTCAAGAAGAGGACTTTTTTCCGTAAGATGTTTAATTTGGTGCTTCACATTCAGATCAACACAAAGTTGAACCATATCAGCTATGTCACCCATCGACTTTGCCTCATTAACAGCCGGTTCGATGTAATGAATCAATTTTTCAATATTAGGTGTCGTGTGTCCCCCATTTACGGCGGCGGTTACTGCCCCACATTTAGAATGTCCCAGAACAACAATCAATTGTGAATGCAAGTGTTCAACTGCATATTCAATACTTCCTATGGCTTCAGGGGTGGCAACATTCCCGGCAAGTCTTACGATAAAAAGCTTCCCGAGTGATTCATCAAAAACCAACTCAGGGGGAACTCTCGAATCTGAACACGCAAGAATAACTGCATAGGGTGATTGCCCATTTTGTAAATTTTTTACTTCTCCAAGCAAATCTTTTTTGCTGAACTGTCCCGACAGAAAGCGGGCATTGCCTGATTCCAGGTATTTCAACGCTTCTTCAGGCCCCACTTGTGAAAATAAGACCGAACTGCTAATAAAGAAGATTAAAAGAACGATATTTGAACGATTAAAGCGCATATTATACTCCGATTAAATAATAAATGAATTGATGTATAACAAATATATTAATTTAGGTCAATTTTTTTTACAACAATTCCTTCATAGTCTAAAATAATTTTTTAGTTATTCGTAAATCATTAGTTTTTAATAACAACATTTATTAAATTTCTTTACTGCTTTGTCGATTTTTCAAAGCGGGGATACATTTTTAAACTAAGAGATGAACAAATGGCTGAGAAACAACTTGTAAAGGTTGAAGATGTTACCGTACGATTCGCAGGAGACTCCGGCGACGGTATGCAATTAACCGGATTGCAGTTTTCTACTTCCTCTGCAATCGCAGGAAACGATTTAAATACACTACCTGATTACCCCGCTGAAATCCGCGCTCCTGCCGGGTCTTTAAATGGTGTTTCAGGCTTTCAAATCCACTTCTCGAGTGGCGAAAGCACAACTCACGGCGATCAGCCTGATGTGCTGGTTGCCATGAATCCTGCTGCACTAAAAGTGAATCTGAAAGATCTCAAACCGGATGCAACTATCATTGTGAATGAGTCATCATTCGATACAAAAAATCTTTCACTCGCTAAGTATGAAAGTAATCCTCTCGATGATGAATCACTTAGAGGATATAATTTGCTTCGTGTTCCAATGACAAAAGCCGTAATGAACGCTCTAGAAGGTGTTAACGTCTCGATCAAAGAGAAAGAAAGATGCAAAAACTTCTTTGCTCTTGGAATAATGTTTTGGATGTACAGCAGACCAATTGAACCAACTCTCAAATGGATCGAAAACAAATTCCGAGTAAAACCTGACATTCTCGATGCCAACAAAAAAGCATTAATGGCAGGTTATCACTACAGTGAAATGACTGAACTTTTTACAACCAGATTTGTCATTGATCCTGTAAAACTTCCTGCCGGAAAATATAAAAATGTTACCGGCAACGAAGCCGCAGCCCTAGGTATGGTTGCTGCCTCCTGGAAAGGTGGACTTCCACTCTTTCTCGGCTCATATCCTATCACACCGGCTTCTGAAATTCTTCATGAGCTTAGTAATTTTAAAAGTTATGGAGTAAAAACTTTTCAGGCAGAAGATGAAATTGCAGCTATTTGTGCTTGCATCGGTGCATCTTTTGCCGGCAATCTTGCACTCACAACTACCTCGGGTCCCGGTCTTGCTTTAAAGATGGAGGCAATTGGTCTTAGTGTGATGACAGAATTACCACTTGTTATTATCGATGTCCAGAGAGGTGGACCAAGCACAGGTCTTCCAACAAAAACCGAACAATCAGATCTTATGCAGGCGATGTACGGTAGAAATGGTGAAGCCCCTGTTTGTGTTTTGGCAGCAGCAACTCCCGCCGATTGTTTTAGAATGGCATACGAAGCGGCAAGAATTGCAACAAAATTTATGACTCCCGTAATTCTTCTTTCAGATGGTTACCTCTCACAAGGCTCTGAACCTTTCAGAATTCCAAAAGAGGATGAACTTCCCGATATGAAAGTGAATTATAGAACTGAAAAAGAGGAATTTTATCCATACCTGAGAGATGAAAATCTTTCCCGTCCTTGGGCAATCCCCGGAACACCGGGTCTTGAACACAGAATTGGTGGACTCGAAAAATCTCATATTTATGGTAATGTAAGTTATGTCCCTGAAAACCATGAATTTATGGTTAATCTCAGAGATCAGAAGATCAAAAACATAGCTAATGATATCCCCGAACTTGAAGTTAAAGGCGAACAAGAAGGTGAACTGCTCGTTCTGGGTTGGGGTTCAACTTTTGGTGCCATCACCGAAGCTGTTCACAGAATTGAAGCCAAAGGTTTAAAAGTTTCTCATGCTCATCTGAAATATATCAATCCGTTCCCAAAAAATCTTGGCGATGTGCTGAAGAGATTTAAGAAGGTACTGTTACCTGAAATAAATCTTGGCCAGCTCTCTCAGATCCTCAGGAATCAATACCTGATTGATCTTGTTCAATATAATAAAGTTCAGGGCTTGCCAATCAAAGCATCTGAAATTGAAGAACAAATTTTAAATCTTCTCGGAGGCGAAAATGAGTAACGAAAAACCAACCGATACAATCCCAACTGTACAACTGACCGCAAAAGATTTTTCGTCGGATCAAGATGTTAAATGGTGTCCGGGTTGTGGTGACTATTCCATTTTAGCCCAAATGCAAAGAATCTCTCCAACTCTTGGAGAAAAGAAGGAAGATTTTGTATGGGTCTCCGGGATTGGATGTTCCTCCCGCTTCCCTTATTATATGGATACATTTGGAATTCATGGAATTCATGGTAGAGCTCCTTCCATCGCAAGTGGTGTTAAAATTGCGCGACCTGAACTTGCTGTTTGGATGGCTTCCGGCGATGGTGATCTCCTCTCTATTGGTGGAAATCATTTTATTCACACATGCCGCAGAAATGTGGGAATTAAGATGATCCTTTTTAACAACCGTATTTACGGTTTAACAAAAGGTCAATACTCCCCTACTTCTGAGCAGGGTAAAAAGACCAAATCCACTCCTTTTGGCAGTGTTGATTATCCATTTAAACCTGCTATGGTTGCGCTCGGAGCCGGCATCAGTTTTTATGCGAGGACAATCGACCGCGAACCAAAACATATGCAGGAAATGATGCAAAAAGCTGCTGCTCATCATGGAACGACCCTAATTGAGGTGTATCAGAATTGTAACATTTTTAACGATGGTGCTTACGTACACCTTACTGACAAAGAAACAAAAGCTGATCATGTACTTGTACTTGAAGATGGCCAACCCATGATCTTTGGTAAAAACCGCGACAAAGGGATAAAACTTGATGGTGATATTCCAATTGTGATCGATCTTAACGATGGTGTTCATTCTATCAATGATGTATGGGTTCATAAGGAAGAGGATTCTTCACCTGTTAGAGCTTTCATCCTTGCAGAGTTCATCGAAAATCCCGATCTTCCTGTTCCTATAGGTTGCTTCAGAAGACACGAAAAACCTACATGTGAAGAACTCGTTGTTGATCAGATTAATCACGTCCAGGAAATGAAGAAAGTAACTTCTTTTGATCAACTCATTGGTCAAGGCAATGTCTGGACTGTAGAATAGTGGTTTAATACCACAATCTATCCGTTATTCTTTTTAAGAGGCTGTTGCTTTTTTGCAGCAGCCTTTTTTTTATTAAATAATTTAACTATTCCGTAATAATGTCTTAACATTACCTTAAAATCTGGAGGTTAATTTGGCATAGTAATTTTACAAATGATGCAAAGTTTAATATGCAACAAATTGATCTTAAAAAGATCATTCTGGAAAGAAATCCCGATTTCCTCTCTCAATTTCCTGAGTTCCTTCAGAAAATTTTTTATCTACTTCTGGCAAAAATCCTTAGGATTAATGAGATCAATAGCATCCTCGACAAGTCAAGCGGCCTTTCTGGAATCGCTTTTATAGATGAGGTTTTTGACCAACTTGACTTCTCCTATTTGATCACAAAAAAGGAGAGGGATAGAATCCCAAGTGAAGGAAGAGTAATTATTGTATCCAATCACCCCTTAGGTGGCTTGGATGGTATGGTGCTTCTAAAACTTGTCTCCGAAGTTAGACCCGATGTCAAAATCGTCGTAAATGATGTGCTTATGGAGATAGATGCACTAAATGAATTGTTTCTTCCCGTTAATATATTTGCGACCACAATTCAAAAAAGTAACCTTGATAAAATTGCCCAATCCCTAGCCCGGGAGGAGGCAGTGATTATTTTCCCCGCAGGTGAAGTTTCAAGACTTTCTACCAAAGGTGTGCAAGACAAACCCTGGAACAAAGGTGTTCTACTTTTTGCTAAAAAATATGATGCCAGTATTCAACCCGTCTTCATTCATGCAAGAAATAGTATCGGATTTTACCTTGTCTCTGCAATCTGGAAAAAATTCTCCCTCTTTCTTCTTCCGGGAGAGATGTTCAGAAAAAAACATAAAAATGTCGCAGTAACAATCGGTGAACCGATTCCCCCATCCTCAATTTTTGGCAGTATCAAAAAGAACAGCCTGCAAATTAAACTGTTAAAAAAACATGTTGACAGGATTGGTAAAAATCGAAAAGGGATTTTTACAACAACAAGATCGATTGTTCAACCGATGCCTGTAAAGATCATTCGAAAAAAGATCATCCAATCAGAATTTATTGGAGAAGCTCATGACGGTAAACAAATCTATTTAGTGGAGCCCGAGGACAATTCAATTGTCATTCAAGAGATTGCCCGACTTCGTGAAATAACCTTTAGAAAAGTAGGTGAGGGAACAGGAACACGAAAGGATATGGATAAATTTGATAAAATGTACAGCCATCTGATAGTGTGGGACAATAAGGAATCCGAAATAGTAGGCTCTTATCGAGTTGGTTTATGCAGACACCTGATGCGACTTGAAGGGAAACACGGACTTTACACATCAACTCTTTTTAACTATAATGATGAATTCATTAAGATGCTTCCCGACTCAATTGAATTGGGTAGAAGTTTTGTCCAAATAAAATATTGGAACAGCAATGCTCTCGATCTCCTTTGGCAGGGGCTTGGATCGTATATTTCTACCAAATCACACCTGAAATATCTTTTTGGTGGAGTAAGCATTAGCGCGGCTTTTCCACTTGAAGCGCAAGCAATGATTGTCTTTTTTACAATAAATGGTATGGTGCAAGCGAACAACTCGCAATCTCAAAAAACCGGTTTAACATGATGGATAAAACCCGACTTCAGTGTGAGGAACTCTTCTCCTCCCAGGACAAAAAGAGGATCTAAAGAGGTTGAAACACGCTCTAAGGCAGTTTAACGTATCAATCCCCCCACTTCTAAAACACTATACAAACCTGTGTCATGATGGTGGTGTTCAGTTTCTTGATTTTGGCGTTGATCCTGATTTCGCAAATTGCATCGATGGGTTGATTCTTGTTGACCTTTCGAGAATGAAAGCTGAAAAAAAAGAAAGGTACATTCTAAGGAGGCCGGTTGACAAAGTTGCCTGATTATACTAATTGATTAATATAGAATTTAAAATCACTCACAGATTATTAACAATTAATTACTTAAACCTATGACTATTGCACATATTTCTGACCTGCATTTAAACTTCGAAGGCAAACACACACACTACGACAAAGTCGAAAGACTACTTGGTGAGGTCACCTCACTTGAACCTGACCATCTTGTTATCTCAGGAGATATCTCCGAGGATGGAAGACTTGAAGATTTTAATTTCCTCAGAGAGCTGTTGATTAAATTTAACTACCTTGATTCGGCATTGACAACCATTATTATCGGCAACCATGATATTTATGGTACAGCACTGAGTATCGAAGATGCTCTTTCGTATCCCGATAGATGTAAAGGAACCGACTACGAATTTAATCTACGTCGTTTTCACTCTTTTATTGAAGAGTTAATGGTGGACACATATAGAATTTCCGAAAATGATATCTATCCTTTTATAAAACAGGTTGGGTCAATGTTTATTTTGGCTTTGAATTCAATAGAGGAATTCAGTACAAGAAATTTCACTGCCTCCAATGGAATCATAAAAAAGGATCAAAAACTTAAAGCGGACCAATTACTTAAACAGGTTGTTTCGCCCGGCAGCCCCCTCATGCTGACAATTCACCATCATTTCTACAAAATTAAAAGACAAAAAGATACTTTTGCAGGACACATCCTCACGAAAATTGAAAACAATACAATGAAGTTGAGGAAGAAGAAAAAACTTCTAACAGTCCTTGAAAAATGGGGAGTTTCACATATTCTTCACGGTCACTTCCATGATCAAAAAATTTATGAGATTGGTAACATAGTGATGAGCAATTCAGGAGGATCGATTAAAAATGGACAGACCACCACCGCCAAGTACAATTTACTTGAGTTTACGGATGAAGGGAATTTTATAACAACACATACTGTGAATGTCGAGTCTTGTAGTATATACAATTGATTCACATTTCTACAAAGCAAGATTGTGAACAAGCAGGGTACATCTTAAATGTAAGTATTCAACCAAAACAAAGTTATTGCTAATTTTCATCTGAGTAAGGTGGACACTCCACTTAAAAACTCTCTTTTTTGTATCTTGAGGGTACAAAATATTTATTTTAAGACATCCGATGAAAATTAATTTTAAATACCCCTCCGACCTTGTTCCAAAAATCTACTCCCTCCTTAAAGATGGATACACCAAAAAAACCTTTTTTTCTGATCTCTCCGGTGGTTTAATTGTTGGAATAATTGCACTTCCACTTGCAATAGCATTCGCTATCGCTTCAGGGGTTAAGCCTGAGCAAGGACTGTATTCAGCCATTGTTGCGGGCTTTGTGGTGGCTGTCCTGAGTGGATCGAGGGTGCAGGTTTCAGGTCCCACAGGGGCATTCATCGTAATTATTTATGGAATAGTTCAAACTTACGGATATAACGGACTGGCGGTTGCAACTCTTCTTGCGGGTATTCTGATGGTTATAATGGGGCTGCTGCGATTTGGCGTATTACTCCGGTTTATCCCCTATTCACTAACAGTGGGTTTCACCACAGGAATAGCCATAATAATTTTTTCGAGCCAGATTAATGATTTTCTGGGGCTAAGTATCGCAAATGTACCTGCTGATTTTGTTGATAAATGGTTGGTTTATACCGAGAATATACAAAATGTGAATTTGTATGCATTCGCTATTGGGGCTGTGTCGTTGATATTTATATTTGTTTGGCAGCGATTTAACTTCAAAATTCCCGGTTCTTTGATCGCAATTATCATTGCCACTCTTGTGGTTTATTACTTTAAACTACCGGTTGACACTATCGGCTCAAAATTTGGGGCGGTGCCTAATTCTCTCCCTTTACCACAAATGCCGGAAATTTCCTGGGATATCTTTACCAAGATGTTCTCCCCTGCATTCACAATTGCGATGTTGGCTTCAATTGAATCATTATTGTCGGCGGTGGTTGCCGATGGTATGATGGGATCAAGACACCGTCCAAATATGGAGCTTATTTCTCAAGGTGTGGGAAACATTATTTCGCCAATTTTTATGGGCATACCCGTTACAGGTGCAATTGCAAGAACTGCTGCCAACATTAAAAATGGAGGAAAAACTCCGGTTTCAGCAGTAATTCATGGTGTGGTAATTCTCGTTATAATGTTGCTCTTTGCCGATCTGGCATCACTTATACCTCTTCCTGTTCTCGCTGCAATATTGATTCATGTGGCTTATAACATGAGTGAATATCACGCGTTCCATAAAACTCTAAGAGGGACTGCTTCCGATAAAATTGTTCTTTTAAATACATTCCTCCTTACCCTGTTTATCGATTTAACAGTGGCGATTGAGGTTGGACTTGTACTCGCAGCCTTAACATTCATCAAAAAAATGTCTGATGTTACCCAAACTCAAATTATAACACAAAGTTTTCATCTCCCGGATGAAGGGGTTGATAAGATGCGGCAGACCAAAATACCTGTCCCACAAGGCGTTGAGATATTTGAGATTTATGGCACTCTATTTTTTGGAGCAGTAGATCAATTTCGTGATACGATTAGAACAATGAACAAAAAGCCGCGGATTCTTGTTCTCGAGGTAAGTAATCTTCTTGTGATTGACGGATCAGGAATAAAGGCTCTTGAAGACCTCATCAATGAACTAAAAAAAGAAGGAACAGAATTGATGGTCTCAGGAATCCATAAACAACCTCTTTTGAGTTGACTCGAAGTGGAATTGTTGACTTGATAGATGAGAACAAGCTGTTTGGTTCAATAGATGAAACTATTGAATTCATCACCAACAGAGACAACAATTAATTAAATTGCAATTAATACTATTGAAAAAATATTAAAGAAGTAAATGACCGATTATACCGCCCTTTTTGACACAATTAATAAGAATAAAACTTTTCTTCTGACAACCCATGTGAATCCGGATGCTGATGCCATCGGTTCCGAGATGGCTGTTTATTATACGCTTAAAAGACTTGGAAAAGAAGTAAAGATTGTCAATTTTAGTGAAACGCCTGATTTTTTAGAGTTCCTTGACACACAGGGGGTTGTTGAAAAATTTGATCCGGACCTCCATTCTGAGTGGTTCTTGAAATGTGATGTAGTAGTTGCCCTCGACTTTAACAGATGTGACCGTACGGTAAAAATGTCCCCGCTCTTTTACAAAAGAGAAGGAATTAATATGTGTATCGATCATCATCTTGAACCTGAAACAATATTTGACCCGATTTTTGACGATCCTTCGTTTGCTGCCACCAGCCATATTGTTTATGATTTTATCATGAAAACCGGAATTGTTGAAATGGATTATGAGATAGCTGTTCCACTTTATGCAGGGATTTCAACCGATACCGGTAGTTTTAAATATGATAGAACTACTCCTGAACTTCACCGCATCGCTGCTCACCTCCTTGAACTTGGTGTAATCCCAATCGAAGTAAACGATCTGATATTTGGGCAGGACAAACTGAGTAAATTTGCACTTTTGGGGAGAGCACTCAATTCCCTTCAACTCTATGGTGATGACCAGAGATTTGCAGTGATGACTTTAACTCAAGAAGATTTTATTGAATCCAATGCCACTGAACCCGATACTGAAGGATTTATAAATCTCTGCATGACAATTAAAAATGTGAAAATCTCTGCAATCTTCATTGGACTCAGGGAAGGGTTTAAGGTTTCACTCCGATCCAAAGGTACAATCAGCTCCAGGGACATGGCAGCTCATTTTGGAGGTGGTGGACACAGAAATGCTTCAGGGATTCGAATCCGGGAGTTTACTCTTGATGAGAAAAAAGATGAAATTATCAATTATATTTTAACAGAAACTTCAGAGGTCAGT
Source organism: Ignavibacteriales bacterium (assembly GCA_016714125.1). Taxonomy (GTDB): domain Bacteria; phylum Bacteroidota; class Ignavibacteria; order Ignavibacteriales; family Ignavibacteriaceae; genus UTCHB3. Next base: position 329,726 of record JADJNX010000003.1, read on the forward strand.
CAGAATGTTTAATCCAGTTTTTTCATTCACCGAAAATATCGAAATTTCATCGGGAGCTCTTACCCTTTCATACATAAACGAAGATGAAAATATTGAGAAAAATCTTGATCAATTTTGTTCAGAACATACCATTAAACTAACACAATTCAGCCGGGAATCTTTCCTTGCCAAGGGTTCGAAACTTAATTGCAGCAACGATGAATCCAATTTTGTTATTCTTAAATTAAAAAAGAAAGATCGTTCACCGGATATGTTCCGTGATAGAACATCTTCTTTTTTTATGTCAATTCCCCACTCGGTTAAAGTTCTGAATATTCTTCTTCCATGCCATATTGAACATGACGAAATTTTCCATTCTTCTGATTATCTTTACGAGTCACTGATAGAGGGAATCTGGTTGGGTTGTTATAAATTTGACCGATACCTCTCGGATCGTGAGGAGGGTGAACTAAGAATTAATTTAATCGGTGGTACCCTTGACGAAAGGGAGAGAACAACAAAGGTTGCTTCCATTGTGATGGAAGGTGTCTTACTTGCAAGAGAACTTGCAAATGAGCCCGCGTCGGTAATAAATCCCGTCACTTTTGCAAAGAAAATTGAAGAACTTTTTGGATCCCGCAAATTCTGCACAGTTGAGATTTTTGATGAGAGAAAACTTGCCGAACTTGAAATGGGGGGAATATTGGCAGTTGGAAACGGGAGTGTTGTTCCTCCACGAATGGCTTTGATCAATTATCGTCATCCTGATGCTACAAAAACAGTTGCTCTGGTTGGAAAAGGTGTAACTTTCGATTCAGGTGGTATCTCAATTAAACCGGCACAAAACATGGGTTGGATGAAAGCTGATATGTCGGGTGCTGCTGCAGTTACAGGTGCAATGTTGAATGTTGCCAGGCTTGAAATTCCACTTAATGTAACAGCAGTTATTCCGATGGCAGAAAACATGCTCAGCGGATCTGCTTTCCGTCCCGGAGACATTGTAATTACTTATTCGAAAAAGAGTGTTGAGATTGACAATACCGATGCAGAGGGAAGAATGATCCTCGCTGATGCTTTATGGTATGCCTCTGAACAAAACCCGGATACTATTATCGATTTGGCTACTCTTACGGGTGCCTGTGCAGTTGCTCTCGGTGATGCTGCGGCAGGACTTTTCACTAAAGATGATGAACTTGCTGAACACCTTTATAAAAACGGACTTGAAACTTTTGAAAGAGTTTGGCGTTTTCCGATGTGGGACAGTTACCACAAACTTAACAAAAGTGATGTGGCTGATGTTAAAAACAGCGGAGGAAGATATGGTGGAGCTATTTCAGCCGCCAAATTCCTCGAAAACTTTGTGAAAGAGGGCATCTCGTGGGCACACATTGATATCGCTGCTCCTGCAATCGCAAATAACTCAACTAACTATACCAAAACCTGGATGACCGGCTTTGGTGTGAGATTATTAACAAGATTTCTTGGAGAAACAAAATGAGTAATGAACCGGAGATTTTTTCAGTCGAAATTGAGTATAACGACTATCTCGAACTTGAAAAGTGCGTTAGCGTCATTGAAAATCCCTCTTTTTTCATAAAGGTTTCAAATTTTATCGGCTCGCCGATCGAAAAGTTGATCGATAAACTGCCTGAAGGAGGTCGCAATAAAGTTACAGACATTACAAACGATGCATTGTTAAAAGGCACCGAACTTGCAGTTAAAAGCCTGGAATATGTTGAATCAAACACCCAAAAAGATTCAAAAAAAATCCATAAACTTGTTGCCAGTCTTCTTGGTGGTGGTGCAGGGCTGTTTGGTTTTACTGCGCTCGCAATAGAACTCCCCCTTACAACAACCGTTATGCTCAGGTCAATTGCTGAAATCGCCAAAATGAATGGTGAGGATATGTCCTCGCTTGAAACAAAACTGAATTGCGTTCAGGTTTTTGCATTTGGTTCAAAAAACAAGGCAGATGATGCAATGAATTCATCTTATTATGCAATCAGAATTCTATTATCCCGAGAGATAGCAATGCTTGCCGGAAGACTTGAATCAATCCTCGCCGGTGAAATGGCATCAGGTCTCCTTGCAAAATTCCTGGGCAAAATTGCAGAACGGTTTAGTCAAAATGTGGTTATAAAATTTGTCGGACAAGCGACTCCGGTAATCGGAGCTGCCGGTGGCGCAACTATAAATTATCTATTCACCGATTTTTATCAGGATATCGCCTCGGCACATTTTACAATCAGAAGACTTGAACGAAAATATACTCCTGAACTGATCGAAGCTGAATTCAACAGAATTTCAGAACGATTAAAAACAGGCAAAGAAAGAAAATAATCAATCATGGACAGGCTTGCCTCCCCTCTGAGTGTTCTGCCACTGGTAGGTCCGGCAAGAGCCAAAGCCTTTAAATCTGCGGGTCTCGTTACCATACGAGACCTCCTCTTTTACTTCCCCTTTCGACATATCGACAGAACCACAATCCTTTCAATCGAAAAAGCTTATTCCCATGTAAAAAACGGTTATACGGGTGAACTGACCCTGATTGGTAAGGTGCAGGAGTCGAAGGTGATGAACTATGGTAAAAAGAAAATTCTTGCCGTCAGAGTTAGCGATAAAACCGGCGAACTCGATTGTCTTTGGTTCCAGGGGAGTGAATATTTTGCAAAAACCTTTGCTGCCGGACAGGTGGTTGCACTATCAGGTAAACCAACCCTCTCCAAGCGGGGTGACTTTCAATTGGTGCATCCCGGATTTGATAGACTTACTACAGAAGAGAGTGAAAACTTCTTCAACACGGGAAAAATCATCCCTGTTTATTCCGTTAATCAGTTTTTTAAGGAAGCAAATCTTGGTGAAACAGGAATCAGACGGATTATAGATAAAGCTCTTTCTTCATATCTCAATTTTGTTGAAGAGACTCTCCCATCCGATATCCTGATTAAACATGATCTGCCGGGATTAAAAGAGACCATCGAACAGATGCATCAGCCAGATTCAATTGAGATGGTCGATAAAGCAACAATCCGCCTCAAATTTGAAGAATTTTTCTATTTCCAATTATTTGCTCTGTCAAAACGGGAAAGATATAAACAGTCAGGTGGTGGAATTCAATTTGGGGTAAAACGTCCCTCGTGAAGAATCTTATCGATTCCCTCCCCTTCTCACTTACTAAAGCACAATTAAAAGTTTTGCATGAGATAAAACTTGACATGTTCTCCCCTTCGCCAATGATGAGGCTTTTGCAAGGCGATGTTGGCAGTGGTAAAACGGTTGTTTCATTAATTGCTATGTCTATTGCGATTGACTCCGGTTACCAGTGCGCGTTGATGGTGCCGACAGAAGTTCTTGCCTATCAGCATTTTAAGTCAATTAAAAAGATGCTTGAATCGACTTCAAAATTTAATTCAGAACATCAAGTAAACATTGAACTCTTAACCGGAAGCACCGCAACGAAAGAACGAAAACGCATTTTTACGGCTCTTCTAGCGGGTGAGATCAATATACTAGTGGGAACACATGCACTTTTTGAAGAACAGGTTGAATTTAAGTCACTGGGATTTATAATCATTGATGAGCAACATCGTTTTGGTGTTGAGCAACGGGCACGATTGATTAAAAAATCGGGAACTCCGGATGTTCTTGTAATGACAGCAACACCCATACCCAGAACTCTATCACTCACAGTTTTTGGCGAGTTGGATGTTTCAATAATTGATGAACTACCTGCCAATAGAATTCCTGTTAAAACAGCCCTTCGAGGGGAATCTGCACTTTCAGGGATCTATCAATTCATCGAAAGTGAAGTTAAAAAAGGGAGACAGGCATTCATTGTTTTCCCTCTTGTTGAAGAATCTGAAAAACTTGATCTCAAAGCTGCAGAACAAGGCTTCAAGGAAATTTCAACCAATTATCTTCCCCGTTTAAGAGTAGCTCTTATTCACGGCAGAATGAAATGGAAAGAAAAAGAGGAGATAATGAACGGTTTTTCCGCAGGTGAGTTTGATGTCCTCGTCTCAACAACGGTTGTGGAAGTTGGTGTGGATATCCCAAATGCCTCTGTTATGTTGATCCATGATGCTCATAGATTTGGACTTTCTCAACTTCATCAGTTACGCGGAAGGATTGGAAGGGGTGTAGAACAATCGTATTGCATCCTTGTCACAAAAGATGAAATAATGGCGACCGCATCACGATTTAATCAAAAAGTCGAATTTTTACCTCAACAAATACTTGAAAGATTAAAATCAATAACCCGACTGAAGGCCATGGAAGAGAGTAACGACGGTTTTAAATTGTCTGAAATTGACCTTAGAATGAGGGGTCCCGGTGATATTTTTGGTAAAAACAGAGCGGAATCCCCGATTTTAAATATTGTGATATCGCAAATGATTCAGTGATTATGTTCAAAGCAAAAGATGAAGCTCAAAAAATAATCAATGCCGATCCGGAGTTTGTTTTACCTGAAAATAGTATAATAGCAACTACACTCGAACGGGAATTACAGATTCGCGAAAATTTTTACGGAATTGGTTGATCCTTTCTAAGCAAAACTTTCCAAAACCCTTGGTGAAGTAAGGTGTTTAACACAATCAGGCGCTTCACATGAATTATCTCCATAATCAACTTCCACTTTCCCGATCTTCTTTGCTACTGCAAGTGCCTTTGTATGCAGAGCCTTAGTCATTTTTCCCAAACCAAATAAAGCATAATTCATCTGATCCTTCACAAAATTCTCTTCTGATTGTATTTCTGCTTCTATCCGGTCAATTAATGCCGATGCAAATTCTTCATTTAATGGCTTCTCTGCATTGAGTACCCCCACTATCAGAGAAAATGCGATCCTTCTTTTGATATTGTCTCTTGAGTTAAGCCATTCATAAGCAATTTCACTTTTAATCGGCGATACGGCTAAAAATGACCCTGTATAAGCATAACTCAACATCCAGAAATCAAGATCTTTTATCTGTTCTTCAAGTCTTTCACGGGTTAGTTTTTTTGGTTCATCCACGAGAATAGAAATGATTTTCATATCATAATTTGGCATTTCCCAAAGCTCTTTTGCTAATTTCGCATCCTTTTTTATCCCTTTTGCAAACTTTCTCAACTGGGTCAATCCAATTCCATACGTTGAGATATCAGAGTACCTTAATCTCTCCCAAACTTTGATACCCCGTTCATTTTGATTTTTATGTAACCACTCACCAATTTGATCAACTGTCATTTTATTCTCTTTTCATGTAATTAAAAATTCTATATTGCATATTAAAAAAAGAAGCTTGGTATGAAAACGATTTTTTTTAGCCTTACAATTACCCTCCTTTTCTTTTCCGGATGTGTAAAAGAAAACAAACCAGTTGACAACGATTTACTGGTTTTTAACACAATTGATAAAGTTTTTAAAGCTTTTGCTGACAGGGATACTCTGTCTCACGACACTCTATGGTTTAAATCGCCGGAATTGGTAGTTTTGGACTTTATGATAAAGCAGAATTTTTGGATGGGATGAGGCAAGGCAACCATTTTGTTAATTCTGCCAGAAAGATTCAAGGAGCCCATTTTTCGATTAAATGTAAAGAAATCAGGATGTCTGCATCAAAAACCACCGCATGGTTTGCAGTTATAGCTGATCAGGAATACCAGACCCCGAAGGAGTCTTCGAAAATAATAACATCAGATACACCGGCATACTTGAGAAAAAAGGCTCCCGCTGGCTAATCGTCCAGTTCCACGGCTCTCTCCCCAAACTTGTGAATTAGACTCAATCTTGTGGTTATTATTACCGTTCCTTGGAATGAATTTCCCGATAAATCGGGACTATTGCTTTAGATTTCTCAAGTTCTAAAATCACTCAAGTACTCAAGTACTCGCGTACTATTTCAAAAGCACCATCTTCCCCGAAGCACTAAACTTATCTGCTGTTAATCGATAGATGTATATCCCACTTGGTAGATTTGACTCGCTGGAACTAAAAACAACTTCATGATGACCCGAATTAATCTGCTCATTAAGAAGTGTGGAAATCAATCGTCCTGTCACATCATAAATTTTTAGTGTGACAAAGCCCGATTTGGGAAGGGAAAATCTGATTTTTGTCTCAGGATTAAAGGGATTTGGAAAGTTTTGTGCCAGTTCATGTTCGGTCGGAACTGCTTGTAATTCTCCAAAAACGGGATCGTCCACTGAAGTTACAACTACATTTGGAGAAAGTTTCCGGTTCAGAATTAACATCGATGCATCAGCTATGATATATTTGCCCGATTCTAAAAGACGATTGTCAAGTTTTAACACAGTTTTTTTGCCGGGCGTGACGTAGGCGTCACCAAGTTTTGTCCATGATTTATTGGCATTATTTCTCTGACTGACAATAGTTGAGACCGAATCACCCCCCGTATAAATGGTATAATTTGCAAATTCGCTAAAAAGAAAGTTAGGGATCAAATAAGCGTAAACACTATACCATGCGGGCACATTCACATCAAACTGCCACTCGAAGGAAACATCCGCCGTATCTTTACTCCAATAAATTTTGGGATTAAATCCCAACACATTAACCTGTTCCCAGGATCCATTTCTAATTGTGTTTGTTGTACTGTCTTCATTAATCACAGATGAGACCGGACGCCAGCGATTGTCACCTCTATATGGAAGTGTAGCCGGCATGCTATATAATCGCCTTAAGGTGTCTCCCAGTGCGCCACCGTTCGCCTTTAGTGCCTCATAGAAGAAGAGACTTTCGCCCTTCACGCCTTTTGCTCTGTTCTCAGGCGATCGATTCCTTTAAAAGTTGTTGGGTTATCACATAACTACCGGCTTTCGCGAGGACACCGGCAAAAAAGATATCCCTCTTTGAAGGCGATATGTAATTAAGAGCGGAACCCAACTCAAAACGATATGATATAATGTCAGTACGGTAAAGTTGTGGGATAAAATTGTCTATAAGGGATGAGTCAACCCAGGTTTTTGAATCCTGAAGATAATTATCAAGACCCCATGGATAAACACTTGGAGCTACGGACAGGATATAATTTTCACTTCGAGTTTTAACACTGTCTCGCCATCTTTTTAGAAAGGATGATAGTTTGTCTGCTCGCCATCTTTTCCATCCCTGATCATAAAAATTAACAGGTGGGTTCTGTCCATTGTTTTCAGATTTGTAGATTGAAACTGTAACACTATCATAACCACCCTCAATTGGCATTGCAGGGGAGTCTGTCGTCGCCCTGGACTCCATCAACTTCATAGTTATCCAGCACTTCAGTGGTAAGTGAAATTAAAAATCCTGAACTTCAGGATTGGTGCCTGCCATCCAGTCAAAACCGTTCTTAACCAACAGTGCTCCCGAACCGTTTTTCCCCGCCCAATGTGGCCTGGCAGCAATAAGATGCCCCCCATTGTCGGAGTAACTGCTCGAGAACCCAAACTCAAACCAGGGAATAACTTCTATCCCGTTTCTATGGGCTTCAATAATAATTTTTTTAGCGGATCTCTTCCGGCAAATTGAGGGATGATTGGCTTTTGAAAAAGTGAGTCCATTATCCGACTTGGATAAAGTGTATAGCCCTTGTTCCAGACGACCGGAAAAACAACATTAACACCAATAGATGCAAGATAATCCATCGCTGAGGCAATTTTTGTATCGTCGAATAAGACATCACTATCAACATTCGTAATCCATACTGCTCTCATCTCTTTTAAAGATTGTGAGAAGGACAGAGTTGTACTTAATATCAACAATAACAAAAATCTTTTGGTCATGCAGCTACTTTAATAAATGGGGGAAATTTGCTTTTTCTCTGTAAATCATGTTTTTCATCAAATCGGGATATTTTTTGATCCCTTCATAAAAGAAGAACACTTCTCCTTCGATGCCAAGTTCCCTGTTGGCTTCAACCATCTGAAGCAGGAATTCGGGTTTTGGATAATAACCACCAACTTTAATGAGAACTCCGGGGAAAAAAATATTTTTATATCCGGCAGGCAGATGGCTGGTATAGGATTCGGTAAGAACTTTGGTGTATTCTTCTATTGTATATCTGTAGAGTTGTGGACATAATAAATCCACGTAACCCCTTCTGACCCATTCCGGCCAATCCTGTAAATATTCTTCTTTACTCCAGGGATAGATGCTTGGTGACATGGAGACGATACAATTAGGATCAATTGCCTTCACGGTTTTATAGATTTTACCACAAAACTCGGTCAATTTGTCAGCCCGCCATTGAACCCATTCAGGGTTTTTATTATCTTCCGGAGGAGTTTGCCCGCCATGTTCTTTTTTGTATAAATCAACTGTGTATTCATCATATCCACCATTTGATGGAAGTGCAGGCAGTCTGTCGTCACCCTGAATGCCATCCACATCATAGTTTTTTACAACTTCTTCGATAAGAGCAAGAAGAAAATTTTGAACTTCAGGCTTAAAAGCATTCATCCACTCAAAACCATTTTTGGTGGTCAGGTTACCTGAAAAATCTTTGGATGCCCAATCCGGTTTTGCCGTTAGGAGATGTCCCCCTCCAATTTTGAATGATGAAGAGAATCCAAATTCAAACCAGGCAATAACCTTGATCTTTTTTTTATGAGCTTCTTCAATTACTTCTTGAAGAGGGTCTCTGCCTGAAATTGCAGTATCAAGCTCTATACCAAACTCATTTTTCATAACTTTGCTTGGGTAGAGTGTATAACCCTTGTTCCAAACCACGGTAAAAATTGTATTTATGCCAAGTTCACTGCAAATATTAATTGCTTCTTTGATATTCTCCCTTGATTTCAGCACATCACTGTCAACATTAGTAAGCCAGACTCCCCGTACAGCGGAAACACCGGTCTTTTCTCTTGCAGGTGGACTTCCCGCTCCCCCGGTTGGGGACCCCGGTTGTTGTTGATCTTGGGAATTATATGTCGAACATCCTGCAAAAAGAATCATATTTAACAATAAAATTACAGGATATAAGCCTTTACTCATTAAAATCTCGCTCGAAGAGTAGCCTTAAATTCAATCATTTGCATCGAGGCAACATTTTCGAAATCAAGTTTTAATGTTGACCATAATTCGCCGAGTATGTTTTTATAATTAAAAGAAACTCCAAACCAGACAGGGTCATAGATCTGAACATCCAACTCTGCTCCAACATTAAATGTACCACTCCAATCTTCCTGGTCTAAGACAGGAACTACCAACAGCTCCTGAAGTTTATTAACTCCGGCAGTATCGAGTGCAAAAAGTGAGTCGGTATAACTCCCACGGCTGAAATTCCATTTATAAATTCCAAATCCGATATTGATTTTACTCTCAAGGAAACTGTTTTTGAAGAAGGAATAATCTGCCTGGACCGATGCACCATAGGCTTTAAGGTCCATTTTCAGATTTTTAATTGGATATATAAATGTTTTGTTTTCGGTTCCAATTAGAATTTCCCGTTTCATTTGCATTTTGTCTTCATTAATTTTGTCGAAGACCAAATACTCGAGTTTTCCGGTCCAGGTCCATACCTCTGAGACATCCTTACTAAAGAATACCGATGTGCCAATCCCGGGATTAAATCTGTATGCTAACTCTCCCACAGGCATCAAGTAGGAGAAACCGGCACCGGCCGAAAACTTACCTTGGGCAAGAATTGAGATTGAAAGAATAACAAAAACTGTAATTAATTTTTTCATATAATGATCAATAACTGAATGATAAACCTAATTTGAAGTTGAGACTGTTTGAAAATGGCAGTTCTGAGTAACCCATCCCATCTGTTTCAACAAAATGTGTATAATTGAACTCACCTTTTACGCTGACGAAATCGATTAACAGATAAGTAATATTTATCCCGCCAAGCAGCATAATTGGATTCCCCTGTTTTGAAGGGGCAAAGTTTCTGTAGCTGTAATTAAATGTGTTATCAAGTTTGGAGAGCTTTTTTGTCCAGTTCTCTTCAACATAAAACCATCTGCTGAAGAAGAGGATTCCGGCTCCAACATAAGGTCTGATTGACAGATCACCAATCTTTGCCTCATACCCGATTTTTAACGACACAGGGACACTATTAATACCTTGATTGGGTGTTATAACCAATGAATATTTTGCAGTGTCAGTGAGATCAGCACGGATACTTCCATAATATCTGTTATCCCAAAAATACCACTTCCATTGAGTGAGAGCTGAATCCTGGTCGATTGAATATGACTGATAGCCTGCATTTAATGTGAGGTAAAAATCGTTGAAAACTTTTATATTTACATCGATTCCACCACCAAAGCCATTTGCCTTGGAGACTGCGTACTTTAATGAACCTGCAGAAGAAAATGAGCCCGATATGTCAATCGAAGAAACTTGAGATTTCACCGGAAACGATAAAATCGTTAAAAGAGATATGACTGTTAATGTAACTTTTATATAATTTTTCATTTTCACCGCCTAATAACTTAAATTAAGTGTGAAACGGAGTATGTTACCAAGTCTGGCATAATCCGCAAATGAAAAATCGACCGATACAGGTATCTTTGTTGAAGGATTAACTCCCACACCAAAACTATAAGTCTCCTCATCATAAAAGAATTTGTATCCACCTCTCAGAAATACCATATTATTCCAGACAACTTCAAGCCCGGCATTCATTCTTTCATCTCCATCGTTAGGGTGAAGTGCTTCCACAATTCCTGTTACCCGGTAATCTGATTTCATATCGCCAAGAAGTTCTGCTGCCAACCCGAGCTTTAGAATGGATGGCATCTTAAAAGGATCGTTTATGTATTTGGTTTCAACACCAAAATTCTGGATTGAAGCTCCAATTCTTAATGATTTTAATCCGGTATAATAGAGAATCCCACCATCAAAAAGGACATTGGAAGCGGAATATCCATCAATCCCCTCTCTGACATATTTAACCGTAACTCCAAAGGAGAATTTGTCGGTGAGTTGCCTCGAATAACTTAGTCCAAGTGAAATTGCGTTTGCGGAAAAATCGCCGAGCACTTCATAAACCTTTTGACCGGTTATTTTTTTTGTTTTTGGCATCGTTCCATAATCTACAGCCAGGGCGGAAATAGCCCAAACTCCCATATCTGATTTTATTGAGTATGAAGCTGCATAGTGTTTGATATCTGCAAGCCAGGGAGAATAGGAAGCTGAAAATGAATGATCACTTTCATTAAATCCAAGACCCGCCGGATTTGTAAACACGGAAGATGATCCAAGATCTGAGAGGGCAACGGAGGATTCACCAAGTGCCGCACTCCTGGCAGTTACCGGAATATGCAGAAAAACAAACCCCGAAGTTGCCGTTTTTTTAAAGTCCTGCGCGAATGATAATACCGTGCCGAGCAGGATAAGCGTAATTACTGTTCTGAATTTCATTTGCTCTCTCACCGTATAATTGCAAATTTACCGGTACTGTTTCCATATTGAGAATCGATATGGAAAATATAAACTCCACTTTCTACATACTGACCAAAGTCGGTAACCTGATTCCAGGTAACTATACCCCCTCGTGCTTCACTTACAGGGATCGTCTTTACGATATCACCTCTAACAGTATAAATCCTTATAGTGCAGGGGTTTGGCACATTCACAAACTGAATCTGATCGGTACCTCCGGGTTGACTTGAACCTTCACCAATTATAAATGGATTTGGGACAACAAGCACCTGATTTGAATTTTTAGGCGCAGGGAGTGTAGCAAGAAATGGGGTAACAGTTCTGTTCGCAAATATTGATGACTCCATCGCAGGTACTCTAACAGTGTTTACTGTTTCAGGGAATCTTTGGGCGGGGTTAATTGCCCAGGATGCTTTTCCGGTATCGTATGCAGTGATTGAATAGTAATATCCGGTTCCAATCTGCACAGTCGAATCAATGTAAGTATATTTGGTTCCAGCGAGATAAGCAGGATCACCCTTTTTAAGGTCAGCGATCAATTCCCATGGTCCCATCGGAAGATAATCGGAACGGTAAATCTTGTAACCTGCGAGATCAAATAAACCATCATCCGGATCAGGAAGCAACTCCACCGAATTCTCAAACGTAAGAACATTCGCCACTTTTCTCTCTTCACCGGCATAAAAATTAATATTAAATTTTGGTGCCGCAGGTGGATCAGGATGGTTAAATTTGTTCTCGTAAGTAAGTTGTGCTCTTCTCATCGCGGGGATAAAATTCTGAGTATAACTCTGATTGAAAATCAAACTTGGTGAAATGGATTTATCAAGTGCCAAACCATAGTCCATACCGGCTGCAAGTTCAGCGAGCACTATCTTAATTGTGTCCTGCGGTTTTAGAGTCCATGGCCCTAAAGACATCAAAGCCCATTTTCTGGCATTGTTTATAAAACTTGTATCAGTGAGATTCCTTGGAAATTGCACAAATCTGAATGCATTGGTGGGAAACTTTAATACCTGATATTTAACTTCATTAAATCCGGAGACACCGGTAAAAGGTCCACTAAGATCCTGGGAGGCTTCGCCTTGGGTCCAACCCACTTTTGATTCATCAACTCTTGTTGCAATTCCTGTTGAATCTGGAGAGGCATAAATCAACTTTACTCCGGCATAACCCGGTGCAAGCCATTCACCCTGTGGAATTCCGTTTACAACCCGTCCAAGTGAGTTAGTAAAACCATAGTTGGCATTTTCAGCTTGAAACATTTTATTTGTTCTGTCATACACAACTTTGGTGTTTCTTGCTCCATTGGTCTCTTGAGGAAAAAGAACCCTCCATGACCTTGAGTTCGCTTGCATTGCATAGTTCAATAGAAGTTGAACACCATACAATGTATCAGAAACCTTTTTTGTCGGGAAGGCAGCCTTAATCTCATTCGAAATATTGATAAAATAATATTCATAAAGAATATAATTTTCATCCCGTTTAGACCCGCTCCACTGATGGGCTCTTCTAACCACTCTCAACGGTAATTGAAGTTCATCTTCCTGGCTTGGGGTGAAAAAGTTTGGATTATACTCCCAAACTGACTCAATCACCTCTTCACCAACAAGTGGATTTGTTTTTAAATAATAATTCTCACCGTTTGGAAAAAGCTTTTTGTGGGTCTTGAGTGTATATTTAGCAGAGTTTTCAGTAGAGACAGAAGAGCCATAAATTGCCCAGTCCTCCACACTAATCACAGAATCACGGTTGTTTTTTGCACCGATCCAGAATCCGCCCGTTGCCATGTGGCTTGCGGTACCGCCAATATTTTCACCAATCCACGATGCATCAAATCCGGGCCAATCAAGAGTTGGACCGGTTGGTGACCAGTTGTTATATGCTGGACCCGATTTGGAAGGCATCAAACTGTGCCATAAAGCACCTCTGTTGAGAATTAAGAGTGGCGCCTCAACCTGAGCTGCCACCACAAAACTCAAAACTGTAAAAAACAGAAATATTTTATTTTTTAATCTATTCATCTTTATCGTAATACCTTTATTTAGAATCCAAAACCGACTGTGAAGTAAACTTGTCTTGGAACATTTCTGTAAGCTTTGTAAAATGATGAAATGTAGCTAATTCTGCTTGGATTTGTTCCCGGTTGGTCTATTGTTGTTCCGTAATCAACCCAGTCGATCAAATCAGTACTGGACACAGGTGTAAGCCATTTATTTTCAAACAGATTCATAACTCTTAGTCCAACTACGATCCGGTATCCACCTTCAAGAACTACATGTTTCATAAAGTTAAGATCAAACATCGATTCAAGAGGATATCTTCTGTTGTTCACAACATCCTTTAAATCAAAGGATGTCCTGTATGTAAATGGAATTCCCGATTGAACCGAATAGGTGAAACTAAGACTTGAATTTTCCAGAATATTAATTCCAAAAAGCTCCGGTCCCTCCCCTGTTCCCCAATTATACTGAAGCAACGCACGGAAATTGTGTGTTCTGTCATTCCCTGAAAGGAATTCACCTGTATAATCACGAGATTCAGCGGCAGCCGATGCAGTTGGATATACCACCTGAGGTCCATAATTACCTTCAGTTGTCTGCGAAATACTATAGGTGAATCGATACATCCAGTTTTTAGCGTTGATTTTCTCAAGAGAAATCTCAAAACCTAATGTAGCACCAAATGCATTGTTCGAGAATGTTGTATAATTGAAGAGTGGTGTATTGTCCGAGGTGTATGCAGATGGACTGTTTAATACAGTTCCGGTGTAGGCAGCATAACGGAGTAATCCGATTTGCGTCACACGGTCATTGTAGTAAAGAGCAAGATCAATTCGGTTATCTTCATCGATAACCTGCTGAAGTCCAAATTCATATTGAATTGTCTTTTTAGGTTCAAGATTAGCATTACCAAAACCGGTGATTCCTTTATTACCCCTGTTTGAAAGGGCATTACTAAAGGTTGGCATCGAAGTGAAATGACCATATTGAAGCCTGAAAGCTGTATTCTCACCGATTGGGAATGATAAGCCAATTCTGGGGAGAAGCATAAAATAGGTTTTTGATTTTTCAGTATTCAGGTTGCCCCCTTCAGGACCTTCTGTTCCAACATAAACAATATTGAAAGGGTCAACAGGGACATCGGCACCAAAATTGTATGCTTCTGCTCTAACTCCTATGTTTGCAATCATCCCTTCATATTCCATCTTGTCCTGAATATAAAAGGCGATGTTATATGGCTGAGCTTTGTAGTATTCAGCCACACCTGTTGTTGCAACCAGTGCATTTGCTTTAAATCTGGAATTCACACCATTGTTATATAGATCCCAATAGTATAACCGTATACCAGTTTTAATCAAATTCCCGGTGTTTATCTGACTGGTAAAATCAAGACTTGCGGCATAGTATTCAGTTCTTGTATCTTGATAATAGAGTGTACTGAACGCATCCGGAGCTCTGAAATATTGAGTTTCCCACCATGAACCTGCTTTTAAGAGGTTACCCTGACGGTCACCAAGACTGTCAAGTCTGTCTCTCTCCTGAGAATAACTGGTCAGATATTCGTAAGGAAGTTCATATTTTTCACCCATGTGGGTTAAAGTTGCCTCAAAAAATGAAGTTGCGTCAACAGTGTAAATATAGTTCAGACTTTGGGTTACGGTTTGTTCAGTCCTTACAGGATCAATCAAAATATAATATTTGTAAGAATTGGATGGAGGAGAAAATGCCAAACCGGACCACCTGATATCTTCAGAACCCGACCAGATACCTCCTCGATAGTTCTGATATCCGAGCATAAGTTTTAACTTGTGTGAGGTAAATGGCTGATAGGTCATATTAAGAATATAATTCTGATAAACCTGATCTTTTTCGGAGGTTGGAAGGCGCGTTGGGTTCTTTTTATATTCTCCCGAAAGGAAAAACTTTAATTTGTTTGGGTCTTTTCCAAGAGGTCCACCAAATCCAAACATCACTCTGGTATATGCCCTCTCCCGGTAGTCATAAACGCCTAATGGATTATCATCGCCCGGTTTGTGGTTGTAAATCCAGGTGTTATATGCCCAGTTGATTTCCTGACTCAGCACATTGTTCCAGGTATTTAATTCATCCGCACTGGCAGTACCATTTTGTACTTTATCATAGAGCCATTTGTATCTTGATGGGGACGTAATACCTAAATCCTGCAGGAAAAATGAGGAATCTTTGTAGGCCATCCAATTATTGAGTTGGCCCCACTTTTGCCATTCATAAGTTGATTCATCATAAATATACTTTCCGAAGTGATATTGTCCCGGCGGTCGGTATTCAACTCTTACCTCACCTGAAAGCCGTGGACTTCCCTCTTTCAAAACTACTTTAACAACACCTGCCTGTGCATTACCATATTCAGCTGAAAACCCTCCCGATATAAGCTGCATCTGTTGCACACCTATCGGGTTCACATCATATTTCCACGAATTGTTTGATTTTTCAACTCCAAACGAGCCGGGTGATGTAGTCGCCGAATTAATCTGCTCAACTCCATTGATTTGATAGTTCACCTCATAAGAGCCTGAACCTCTCACAGAGTAGGTGCCTTTTTCGTTCTTTTGGAATCCTGCGGTTAGATCGAGAATGCCACGCAATCCCTCAATCGGGGCTGCTGCAATCTGTTCTTCATCAATGGTTGAGGAGGAAGAGGTTTGATCCTTGATTACTTTCGGTTTTTCTGCAACCACAATAACTTCATCCATATCGAAGGTTGATTGTTTCAACTTTACATCAAGTTCTGTTGTCCGATCAATATTAATCTCAACATTTGAAACAATATACTTTGCATACCCAACAAAACTACTCGTAACGGTGTATTTTCCCGCCGGAATGTTGAGAATAAAATACTTTCCATCAATATTGGAAACACCTCCAAGGTTAGTTCCATCAATTCTGACAGCTACTCCGGGGAGCTTCTCCCCTGTCTGCGCATCCTTGATCTCACCTGAAAGTTTACCTCTTTGTGCCTGAATCTCAGAAATGCCTGTCAGCAGTACAAATAAAAGTAGTATTTTAGCAAGCAGAAAGTAACGATTTTCATGTTTAAGCTGTAGATCTGGCTCCATATTTTCTTCGTTTCTACAATATTTATAATGTTTATTTTATATGCAAAAAATCAATTTACTATACTGAAATTTGAATATTATTTACTTAACTAACAAATTAAATCGACCGAAATGAAATATTTTTTCCAAATTGACATAGTTACCGATCCCGCACTCTCAGATGAATCAGCCGCAGTATTCTGGATGTATGAACCTGATGGTATAAACTTTGAAAATAATACCACCCGTTTATTTTTTTCAGAATTAAGTGAAGAAAAAATTGAATCGATTAAAGTCGAATTGAAACTCCTTGTCGATTCCGGTGTTATAGAAAAATTTGATCTTAGTGTAACCAAAGAAGAGCAGATTAACTGGAACGAAGAGTGGCAAAAGGGGCTAAAAGTTCTAAAGGCGGGTACCAAATTTGCCATAAAACCAACATTTGTTGATTATGAACCTTTGGAAGGTGAAATAGTTATAGAAATCGACCCAAAAATGTCCTTTGGAACCGGCGAACATGAGACTACCCAACTGATTCTTGGTCTGCTTGAAAAATATGGCGCAAATAAAGAATTTGTTCTTGATGCCGGAGCAGGTACTGCAATTCTTGCAATTGGTGCCATTAAACTTGGGTCAAAAAAAGCAATCGCTTTTGATAACGACGACTGGTGCCTTGAAAATGGAATTGAAAATGTTAAGTTAAATAATGTCCAGGATGTAGTTGAAATAAGGATCTGCGAGACCAAAGATATCCCTGAATCAGATTTTGACCTCATTCTTGCAAATATTCAAAGAGATGTATTATTGGCGATCGCAGCAGATCTTGAAGCGAGGCAAAAACCGGGTGGCACTCTTATTCTTTCAGGGCTTTTGATCGATGATGAAGAGATTATACTGCCGGTTTATGAGTCAATTGGATATAAATTGATCGACAAAGCCGGTAAAAATGAGTGGATTAGTCTTGTTTTTGAACACACTTTGTAAATATAAAAAAAAGCACTGCTGAATGGAATTAAATATCCATTTTCAGCAGTACTTAAAATTATATGGGCTTATTTTTTATAAATTATTTTACCGTCAACTATCGTATATAACACTTTCGTGTCTTTTATCTCTTCGGGATCAATTTTAAATATATTCTTGTCCAAAATTGTGAAATCGGCATATTTGCCAACTTCAATCGACCCCAACCTGTCCTCCATAAATGCCGCGTAAGCATTGTTAATTGTGTAACCTCTAATTGCCTCCGTAACCGTAACTTTTTGATCAGGAATCCATCCATCAGGATTTTTTCCATCAAGAGTTCTGCGTGTAACTGCTGCATAAATTCCAAGTAATGGGTTAAGCGGGGCTACTGTCCAATCAGAACCAAAACAGACATTAACACCCTCCGAAATCATATCCCTGAATCGGTATGAAGTTGGCAGTCTGTCATGTCCAATCCTTTTATGAGCCCAAACTCCATCATCAATGGCATGATAAGGCTGAGCAGAAGCAATCACATTTAATTCCTTAAATCTTTTAACATCTTCTTTGATGACATGCTGGGCATGTTCTATTCTAAACCTTCTGTCTCTTGGTGGATTTACTTTGACCACCTCTTCAAATAGATTAAGAATATAATTGTTTGCTTTGTCCCCAATTGCATGAATCGAAAGTTGCAGACCCGCTCTGTCTGCCTCAAGTGCCCATTGTCTCAGACTGTCATTAGTTACAATCTCCATTGGGAGACCACTTGTTGACTTATCCTGTTCATAAGGTTTAAAAAACCAGGCCGTTGAAGAACCCAGAGAACCATCGGCAAATGCCTTTAAAGAACCAATTTTAAGGAAATCACTTCCAAATCCACTTTCAATTCCCAATACAGAATGATTTCGTACTTCCGAAATTGGGAGACGACAGTAGATCCTACATGTAAGTTTCCCCTCTTTTCAAATTTTTGGTAGGTACTTAAATCGTTTGAGTATGTAATGTCATGAACCATCGTAACACCAAGTCTCGCAGCTTCTTTTAATGCGAGTTCAACAGCTTCAATATAGGCCTGCTTTGATGATACAGGAATCAATTTTGCGACAAGGTCAATTGCATTGTCTTTTAACACTCCTGTGGGCTCCCCTGTAATTTTATCTGTTACTATGTCACCACCGGCAGGTTCAGGTGTTGATGCGGTAACTTCTGCCATTTTTAGTGCTACCGAGTTTGCAAGTGCAAGATGTCCATCAAATCTGTGTATCAGAACAGGGTTGTCAGGAGAGATTTTATCAATCATTTCTTTTGTTGGCAGTTCTTTAATCTCCCATGCCTCATGATCCCAGTCCCCGCCTGTTATCCATTCCCCTGGTTTCTTGTTTTTAATATAATTTTTGAGCATTTGTTCAAATTCTTCGGTCGATTTTGCCGGACGAAGATCAAGTCCGCTTAGATAAAAACCTCCTGAAACAAAATGCACATGATTGTCGGTTAGTCCCGGCAACATAAGAGAACCGTTTAAATCGTGTGTTTCATAATTGTTTGAAAGATATTTGGTCGAACCAGCAAGTTCACCACTGTAGAGAATCTTATTTCCTTCGGTTACCACACACTCCACAAAGGTGTTTTTAGAATCGGCAGTAAATATTATACCGTTTTTAAACAATTTCTGAGCCATCTGACTATTTCCTTCCAGGCTGAATAAAACCATGACAACAAGAATCAGTTTTTTTCATATTTTTTTGTTCGTTAATGTGAAATCGAAATGTATGGGTTTGAATACCGGAAAAAGAAAAGCCGGATAGTCCTTTACAGAACCATCCGGCTTAAAACTATAAGTTTTAGCTTATTTGTTAAGCATCATCTTAATGTTAGATGTGAAATTCTGTGTTGCACCGGTAGCTGTGATCTTAGCAATATAAAGACCTGAAACTAATGATGAAGCATCAAAATCAACACTGTGTACTCCGGCTGACATTGTGCCGTTTACGAGTGTAGCAACTTCTTGTCCAAGAACATTATAAACTGAAAGTGTAACTTTAGCATCGGTAGCGAGGCTGAAGTTGATCTTGGTTGAAGGGTTAAATGGATTTGGGAAGTTCTGGCTTAATGCAAAAGTATTTGGAGCTGTTACATCAACTTCAATTGCTTTTGAATAATCTGAAGTACCATCAAAATCTACTTGTTTGAGTCTGTAGGTATAGGTTCCAACTTCAACACCTTTGTCGATAAAGCTATATTCTTTAACGAGGGTTGTGGTTCCTGAACCATCAATGAAACCGATAGAAACAAATTCGCCTGATCCTGCTTTTCTTTCAACAGAGAAACCTTTGTTGTTGGTTTCTGAAGCGGTTGACCAGTTCAACTGAATGTCTGAACCAACTGAAGCTGCGCTAAATGTAGCGAATTCAACAGGAACAACGCCGTTTCCAGCCATGAAATCATCAACTATAAAAGCTGCGCCATCATTGAAGTTATCAGCAATAACTGCTCTTAAAGCAATGTAAATATTTGAATTTGCTGGTACAAGACTGCCAATGTTCCATCCATAGCTTACCCATCCTGAATCAGCAGCGGTGAAGTTGAGTGTAGCTGCCGTAATAGTGAAATCTGCGGTTGAGGTGTTGGTAGTTGTGGAAATCTTGATTTCGAGTTTATCGATATAGGACCCAAATTTTCTCATCCAGAATTTTAATGAATCACCGTTTTGAACATTGAGCAATTGTGGAGCAATAAGCCATGAATCATTAGCTGCTGCACCGCCAAGTGTATATGTGAAGTATGCAGTACCTGTTCCGGATCCACCGGGACGATTAATATTGGTTCCGCCATTCCATCCTGGAAGTGGTGTGGTTCCGATTGCAAGACTTGCCCAGCCTGTTCCTCCGTCTGGTGTCAATTTTGCCCAGCCTGCTGGTGGAAAAGTTGCACCCTCGAAGCCTTCAGTAATGCTGTTAGTGCTTTCAATCCAAGGTCCTCTTGTAAATTCAGGAGCTTCTGATTTCTGCCATTTCTTTATATTTGTTGCTCTGTCCTGAGCCTGTGCATAACCGAATACGAAGACGGTTAACATGAAAATACCGAAGAATTTTTTCATGATTTGTTCCTTTTGTTGATGATGAGTTTGTTATTAATTTAAATTTGTGGTATTAGTTTGAGTCAGTAGATGAAATTTACTCAAAATATCTAAATAATTTTCATGCTAATATTAAGCATTTTTGATAAGTTAAACAAGTACTTTAAAGGATTTTTTATTTTTTATACTAATTTATTTCGCTTCACACTGTCTAAGGTGTTGAATAAATTGACAACCATCAGAACAAGAATATGTACTCTACCAGACTAAAAGCAGGAATCATTTCATTATTAGTGGGCATTTCAATGCTCATTATGAAATTCACAGCATATTATCTTACAAATTCGGCGGCGATCTTTTCAGATGCTCTGGAATCCATCGTTCACATTGCTGCAACTTCAATGGCCCTCTTCAGCATCTACTATTCCTCCAAACCACCAGACAAAGAACATCCTTACGGACATGGAAATATGGAATACTTCTCAGCTGGGGTAGAGGGACTTCTTATTCTGATTGCTGCAATTGGAATCATCTATTACGCTGTTATGGATATAATTTATCCGCCCGGTATCGAAAAACTTGATATCGGTATGGGAATCATTGGACTTGCCGCTTTGATAAATCTGTTTCTTGGAATGTTTTTGGTCAAAACCGGTAAAAAAACCAATTCTCTGACTCTCGTGGCAGATGGGAAACATGTGCTCACTGACTCTTATACAAGTTTGGGAGTATTGATTGGGGTGACCATCGTCTTCTTCACCGATATCGAAATTATCGATCCACTATTCGCAATTTTTGTTGGGATGAATATCATCTACACAGGATATACTCTGATGAGGGAAGCATTTGGAGGGTTAATGCATGAGGCGGACAGTTTGACAGTAGAGAAAGTTTCCACTGAACTTGTTTCAATCAAAAAAAATGATTGGATAGATATTCATGAATTAAGATGCAGAAAATCAGGCAGTTTTGTTGCGATCGATTTTCATTTGATTCTTCCCTTTTATCAAACTATTAAAGAAGCTCACGACGAAGAGACGAGAATAAAAGCTCACATAAAGTCGAAATTTAACGAGTCGGATGTGATGATCCATTTCGATTATTGTCAAAAAAAATTGTGCAAGTTCTGCACACTGGAAAGTTGCCACGAGAGAGAGGAAAAATTTACTACCGCTATCTCATGGGATACATCCAAAACCACCGGCAGACCGGTATATGAAATTTTTCCCAATAAATAAATACAGGTAATAACCATGTTGGATCTAAGCTACAAATACATGAATCTTCAGCTTAAAAATCCTGTTATCGCGGCTTCATCAGGCCAGACCAAAACTTTGGATAATCTGCAAAAACTCTACGATTACGGGGTTGGAGCTGTTGTTCTTAAAAGTTTTTTTGAGGAATCTCTTCCAAAATCTCCTAAAATGAATCCTGAGGAAAATTATCATCCTGAGATCTATGAATATTTTGGATATGAACATGATAAATATTTTGGTTTAAAGGACTATTGTAATCTGGTCTCAAATGCCAAAGCAAAATTTGATATTCCAATCATCGCAAGTATTAATTGTACAAGCGCCGACTGGTGGTTCAACTTTGCCGAACAACTTGAGGCATCCGGTGCTGATGCAATTGAACTTAATGTATTCAACTATGCTTCATCAAAAAACTTTGCTTCCCCAAACATTGAAAAAATATATCTTGACATCGTAAAAGGTGTTAAAAATTCAGTTAAAATACCTGTTTCGATCAAACTTGGACAAAATTTTAGTTCCATTCCCCATTTTGTCTCCGGACTTGAACAAAATGGAATTAACGGAATTGTTCTTTTTAATCGGTTTACCGATCTGGATATTGATATTGAGTCATTTAAATTCAAAACTTCATTTGAATTCAGCGAAAAACATGAGTTTTTTGTTCCACTAAGATGGATTGCAATTCTCGCCAGACAAGTGAAATGTGGATTATGTGCTTCTACAGGTGTTAAAGGTTATGAGGAAGTGATCAAATTTTTGTTGGCGGGTGCTTCTGCTGTGCAATTAGCCTCGGTAATCTATCAAAAAAGTCCGGCAGTAATTGGCGAAATTCTGAAGAATATTGAGGAATGGATGAAAAGGCACAACATCGAAAAGCTTGAAAGCATAAAAGGAAAACTGAGCTTTTCACCCGATGCTGAAGGTGTTGCAAATTATTATATGCGCTCTCAGTTCATGGAGAAAATTTCAGAGGTCGAGTAAAACCACAGTACTATAACTCCTCTGTGTAAACAAGGTATTCAGGCGGAAGTGACAAAGTGAAAGCTTCCGCCAACTCTTCTGTTGCAAAAATCCCAAAAACTGTGGATCCACTGCCACTCATCAATGAAAATGAGGCTCCCGAGCTTAACATTGATGCCTTCAAATCACCTATTTCAGGGTGAATAGAAAAACAGTCTGCTCAAAAGTGTTAACAACAACATCCTTCAACTCATTGTAATCATTGATGATACGTCCGCTCAGTTCAAGAAGATTAAAACCCGGTATTGATGGATTACAATTTTTGTAAGCTTGTGCTGTGGAGACATGGATACCAGGGTTAACTACTACAATCGTTCCCTCTAATTTGAGATCAATTTCAATTAACTGCTCCCCTCTTCCGGATGCAAAAGAAGGATAAGGATGAATAAAAAATGGAACATCTGAACCAAGTTGTAAACCAAAATCACTCAATTCTGTTTTAGAAAATCCTAAATCAAATAGATCATTTAACCCAAGCAAAACAGAAGCTGCGTTTGATGAACCTCCTCCCAGGCCCGCTCCCAATGGAATATTTTTATTTAAAATAATCCTGCAGTTGAGTGGTTTGCCTGTTTTTGTTCAAGAAGTTTAACCGCCTTATAAATCAGGTTATTGGAGGGGTCATCATTAAGTTCCGGCAGATTACACTCGATAAGTAGATGGTCACTTTCGCGAATAATTATCTCATCACTTAGTCTTAAGGGATAAAATATCGTCTCAATATTGTGGAACCCGTCACTCCGTTTCTCTGTGATGAACAAACCAAAGTTTATCTTGGATAATGAGTTGATTATCAATTTCATCTTTTAATTCAACTCTTTCTTTTCTTAAGCACGGTGTAATGCAATTTCGACAGCGGCTTTAACAACGGCATTAAATATCCCATCGAGGTCGATCTGATCGATACATTCAAGATTATAGGGACAAGTTTTTTTCCAGCAAGGAGCACACTCAAGTTTCTCAGGATAAAACATTACGCCATTGTCGTAGAGATCTATCTCTGTCCAACAACTTAAACCAAACCACGACACTATATATTTTTCCAGTGCGATTCCGAGATGCATTCCAAATGAATCCCCCGTGACGATTATATCAGCCAGTGACTCGTGAACAGCCCCCATCCTTACACCCTCATTTGTTGGTGTGCTGATTATTTCCAACGGGAATGTATTGGCTATTTCATTGTTTCTTTCTGCATCCTCCGGACCACCAAGCAATATTACCTTAAAGTCTGTTTCCTTTAAAATCCTGTCGATTAGGTGTAAATGTTGATCCACTCTCATCTTTTTATTTGGGAATAGAGTGGAACATCCGGTGTTAAACCCGACAATTATCTCTTTTTTATGAAATCCATACCTTTTTCTTAATCCTGCGACTTTATTATTTTCTTCTTTAGAGAGTGAAAACACATATCTTGTTCTTTCATACTCAAGGTCCAGAGTTTCTGCAACATATTCCTGTTTCGTTTTACGGTTCACTCTGAATTTAAGATTATCGTCCAGACCAAGCATGTAGTTATAATGTGCACCTGCATTAACCGGCACTATTTTTCCCTCCTTGTCGAGCCCAAATCCTTTTTCTCTTCAGCATGCATTGAATTGAGCATGGCGCACGCTTTATGTGATTTGTCAAGATTGACCGCAATATCAAAGTGAATATTTCTAAGAATATTAAGCGATTCAAAATTGTAGATAAATACCTGTTCGAGTAGAGGATTATTCTCAAGTAAAGGAGCAGAAATTTTTTCAGTGACCCAATAGATGGATGAAACCGGATATTTTTTCTTTAGCAGAGGCAGTTGAGCTGTTGTCATAAGCACATCCCCCATTGCATCAAGATTTATGATAAGAATCTTGACACCCATGGGTGAATCTTCTTTACATCCCTGTTCGAGGCAGTTGTGCCCGGGAAAACACGGTTTATATCCGTTAAAATGTTTACAGTCAGGTATTTTCATGTCTTTTTAATTCATCATTTAAAAATGGATCAAATTTCTCCATCACCTGCAAAAACTTTACATCTTTCAGCGTGGGTGATGAGGTTACTACTGCTTCATATCGAGTATTATACGGATACCAGATGATATCCTCCGTTTCATATTTCACATATAATCCAAATACCGGGATATTATAAATTGATGCCAGGTGGACCGTGGCAGTATCCGGGCTAAAAAGGAGATTAATTTTCCCGACCATTGCACAAAATTCTCCAAAACCCGGTGTGTAATAAGTTCTTTCCGAATAAGGATCAATTTCCAGACTCAATTTAATATCTCTGGTTGAACACAGCAAAAGATATTCTATCTTTTTTTCTTTAAGATACACTACAAGTTTTCGGAAATTTTCTGTCCCCCAATAACGCGCCATGCTTCCGGCGGAAATATTGATGCCAACAATAAACCCCGAATCACTAAATTTTCCCGCAAAATAACGGTTAACATTTTCAATATCTTCTTTTGACGGAAAATATCTAATCTCAGGAGTTGTTAAAATACCTTCCATCTTTTGATCACCTACAACAAGTTCAATCAGTTTTAAACATCTCTCAATAACATGAAATTTCCTTGGATCAAGTTTATCAACAAGATGAGTAAAAAGTTGAAAATTGCCTCTTTTAATCCTGCCACATATTCCACTTTTAACTTCTTAAGGATATAGCTTACAGTTACCGAGACATCATCATGCAGATCAAAAACAGCTTTATACCCCATTTGGTTGATCTTTTTAAGCAGTTTCCCGATTCCCTCTGTCCCTTTTTCGTAGATGATCACATTGGTGATATCGGGGTTATTACGAAAAACAAAGTGATTATGACGGTCGGCAAGAATGGTAATCTCACACCCGGTCGTGAGCTTCAACTGATGAAGGAAAGGAGTAACAACAAGGGCATCACCAATCCTGTTGAGTCTGATACATAATACCTTGTCACCTTTGGCAAGTTGAATTCGGGTATTACTTTTTTTTCGTTTTCCGGAGAACAGTATCCAGCGAAGAAACAATTTTTTGAAGAAAATCTCTATTTTTTTCATCAGATTAAGGGTTTTATGTCGTTTTTAGTTAAGAGAATATCTATTTTTGACATCACCCTCTCGACAGGAAGTTCGAGGAAACACTCATGTTTTCTGTTACATTGGAGCAAGTTACAGCAGATGCAATCAAGTTCATCAAGCCTCACTGTTTCATGTTTAACACCATAAGGTCCTTGAAGAGCAGGGTCTGTGGGACCATGAAGAGCAAGGGTTGGAACAGACAAGGCAGATATAAAGTGCATTGGTCCACTGTCATTAGCAACTGCAAATAAACACCCCAAAGCCATAGCTCCCATCTCCATGAAGGTTGTTTCGGGGGATAAAACAGCTTTTTCGGCCATAATTTCTTTAATTTTTTTTGCCTCTTCAAGATCTCCCTTTCCCCAGAGTATTAAGGAAGTCAGGCCATATTTTTCATAAATTTTTTCACCAATCTCTGCAAATTTTACCGGATCACACCTTTTTGATTCCCAACCACCACCCGGAACAAGAGCACAAAATTTTATGCCGGCTTTTTGTGAGTTAAAAAATTCTTTGGCTTTCTCTCCGGCTTCTTTTGATACCACAAGGAATTGTTCGCGATGTTTTATCTCAATCCCGATTTTTTCAAGAAACAGAAGATGAAGTTCACCAGCATGATGTTTCCCACGCTCAGCGGGACCGTAAAGATTGTACGCGTATTTCCTTCCCCGGTATGGAAAACCCGCTCTGAATTTTGCACCACTCCCAAAAGTGAGTTGCGCTGATTTTGGGTTTGAATATAGATCAATCACCAAATCATATTTTCGTCGCCTTATTTCCAGAATTTTGGAGGCAATTTCAAATCTGTTTGAAAAATTATAAACCAACACTTCATTTATAAGTGGGATTTCCCTCAACAAATGTGCAGAAGGTTTCTCTGTCAAAAAATCGATAATTGCATCAGGATACTGCGATTTTATGTTTTTCAACACCACTGTGCTGAGAATAACATCACCAATACCCCTGAATTTAATCAACAATATTTTCTTTATTTGAGATTTCCGGAGGAGCATGGCAAATTTTCTATCTCTTGTTCATATATTTCTTCCCTGCAAATCTATTAATTCTATTTTAGTTATCCAATTTTTGAAAATTTTAACATGCCGACTGTACTGGAAATCCTGGACAAATCCACAAAATTTTTAGATGAAAAAGGGATTGAATCCCCCCGTCTTAATGCCGATCTGTTGATGGCTCATGTTTTGACCTGTAAAAGACTTGATCTCTATATGATGTTCGACCGTCCTTTAAAAGAGCCTGAACTTGAATCTTACAGAGAATGCATCAGGCGAAGAATCAAATTTGAACCACTCCAATATATTGTTGGGAATGTTGAATTTTTTGGTTTAACTTTGGAGGTCAACTCTTCCGTTTTGATTCCAAGGCAGGAAACTGAATTATTGGTGGATATAATAGTTCAGGAAAATAAAGATCGTTCAGGGCTCAAAATCCTCGATATTGGCACAGGAAGTGGTAATATCGCGATATCTCTTGCAAAAATGTTACCCGGATCAGAGGTTACCACAATAGATGTAAGCGAAGCGTCAATTTTAACAGCAAAAAAGAATGCAACTCTAAATTCAGCAACAAATATCAATTTTATAACATCTAATGTAATCGATTTTTTTAACTATCAAAATGGTAACACTGGTGAGTTGTTCGACCTGATTATCTCCAATCCCCCTTATGTTTCAAACTCCGATTACCTAAAAGTGCAGGAAGAAGTTTTAAAGTATGAACCTTCAATAGCTGTAACTGACTTCGCTGATGGCTACAAATTTCATTCTGAAATAATTTCAAAATCTTTGTTAAATCTCAAACAAAATGGGAAAGTTTACCTTGAGATGGCTCTCGGTCAGGATGAAACACTCTCCGGGATGATGGTTTCGGCAGGATATTCAAATATTGAAGTATATCGGGATTATAACAAAATTAAAAGATTTATCAGAGGGATGAAGGCATAATGAGAGCACTTGTCCAAAGAGTTAGTGAAGCCGGAGTTTATATCAACGATCCCGTTTACTCAGCTGAGACTAAAGCGGGAATGGTAATTCTCCTTGGAGTTAAAGAAGGTGATACAATTCAGGATGTAATCTTCGTAGCTGATAAATGCTCCAATCTCAGGATATTTGAAGATGATAACGGAAAAATGAACATCTCAATTAAAGAGACAGGTGGAGAAGTTTTAATTATTTCCCAATTTACACTCTATGGTGAAACAGCCAAGGGAAATCGTCCGGCATTTACACTTGCTGCCAAACCTGACGTTGCAAATGAACTTTATGAGGCTTTTGTTGAGAGAATGAAAGAAAATCTTGGGCCACAAAAGATTAAAACAGGAATATTTGCTGCAATGATGACTGTTAAGATTATTAATGATGGACCGGTTACGCTCCTCGTGGAGTCTAAATAGTGACTCCAACAAAAAAATGTGATGGATCAATTGCCCTCTTTTTTATCGATGGAATCGGAATCGGAGAAAATGATTCAACCAAAAATCCTTTTTTCTCCTATCCTTTTAAGATATTTAATAAAATTTTTAAAACAACTCCCTGGTTGGGAAATGTACCTCTTTATAGTGAACATGGCGTTCTCTTCCCCGTTGATGCCGCTCACGGATTTGGAGGTTTCCCAAAGTGGAACAGGGCAACTCTCCATTTTTGGTGGTTTTGATGCTATTGAAGCATTTGGTGGTCATTTTGGTCCCTATGCCCCGCTTTCAGTGGTTGACAAAATATATAAATCAAATCTCTTCATGGATGTTACCAAAGCGGGGTATGCATTTCAAATTTTTAAACGCTTATCCCAGACCATTTTTTGATCATATCAGAAAAAAACCAAAAAGATTAAACGTCACTGCGCATTGTATGATTTCTTCAGGGATTCCCTTTAATAAATCACGCCAAGTGTATGACAAACAAGCACTTACTGCGGAGATTACAAACTACAGGTGGCGAGGCAAACTCGGTTCAAAATTGCCGGAAATAACTCCTGAAGAAGCGGGTAAAATATTTTTGCGAAATATGAGAAAAAATGACCTTTCAGTGTTTGAGTATTACCTTGACAGATTATGCCGGACATCGACGCTATGATGGAAAGATTGAAGAGATTTGTGAAATTCTTGATCGCTTTCTGCTCTACATCATGAAAAATTTTGATCACGAAAAAAATACTCTGATGGTTTGTTCAGATCATGGAAATTTTGAAGACATTTCAATTAAAACCCACACCAAAAACCCCTCATTTTTTATTTCTTATGGCAAATATGCAGATCAAATAAAGTCAAAGGTGGATAATTTATCCAAAATAATGCCTGTCATTCTGGAACTGTTGAAGAAGAATGAAAAGTCTCTCCCTTGATGATTTAAAGTATTACCCGGCGATACCCTTTACTCTCGCCCTCTCCTTGGGATTCTAATTCAGGATACCAGTCCCCTCCCTTTGTTCTACCTCTTTTCTCTGTGCTTTGCACTTTCATTCCTGCTACTTATATTCTTAAAAAGAAGAGGATTAATTCGTCTTATTCCCCTTCTTTCTTTGCTATTGGGCTATTGTTCAGGGTCGATACTTTACACTCTCTCCACAAATGATTTTAATAAAGATCCCTTTGCTCAAAAGCAGATAAACCACATACGACTATCAGCAACCGTGAATAAAATCACCGAAATGAATTCAGAAAATGTGGAATTCACCGGTAGTGTTATCGAAGCGACATATGATTCTATTTATAAAGATGTTACCACGGGAAAAAGAAACAGGATAAAACTTACAAAGGAACTTCAAGGGAGCATCGAATTTGTATTTAAGATTAAAGAACCTGAAGATTCACTATTAAATATCCTTAAGAAAGAGCTTATTCCGGGAAGGGTTGTTAACAGTTTTGGTAATTTTACCATTCCCCCAAAACAACGCAATCCCGGTGGATTTGATTATCAAGACTATCTCCAACGACAATTTATCTCAGGATTGGTTTATATCGATAAAGATTCGTTAATCGAAATCTCGGGTGAATATTCTTTTTTATCCGGAAGCATTTATCTATTTAGAAAGTCGATTGGCGAGAAGATTGATGAACTCCACTCTCCATCTACGGCTGCTATTTTACGAGGTTTGATAATAGCTGACAGATCCGAAATTGATGAAAATGTGGTAAATGGGTATGTAAATACCGGAATTGCCCACATCCTTGCTGTTTCCGGCTTTAATGTCGCGATAATTTATCTTCTTAGCCTTCTGTTATTACAAAAATTCAGACATAAAAACCGCCTCATTGAACTTGTTTTAAGACTGTTAGTACTTTCCCTCTTTCTTGTCATTACTCAGTTTCAAACTACTGTCGTCAGAGCCGTCTTGATGTTTACTGTCCATTCTGTCCTCTTTTATTCAGGAAGATTAAATAACAGATGGAACACCCTTGCTCTAACAGCACTTTTAATATTGGTGTTCAACCCACAAGACCTCTTTTCAGTAAGTTTCCAGCTCTCGGTTATGGCAGTGGCAAGTCTGTTTTGTTGCAGAATATAGTTTCCGGAATCAGATTTAATGTAAACTCAAAAATTGTCACTTTGAACAATGGACCTGCAAAAAGAGTTTATCACTCAAATTTCTGATTCATGGATATTTAGACAATCATTTGATCTGATTCTGATGACTCTTCTGGTACAATTTGGTATGCTGCCATTTTTGATAATATATTTTGGTAAAATTTCAATTCTCTCACTTCCGGCGAATCTGGTGGCGATCCCAACTTCGTCCGGTTTACTGCTAAATGGGTTAGTGACATTGATCCTATCTCCACTATCCACAAAAATTGCCTCAATATTTGCAGCCGGTTCGGATTTTACAAATGACCTGCTTAACTCTTTTATTTTTCCACTTGACGAACTACATTTTGGAATAATCGAATATGGATCATTCACATTTTATGATGTAATTGTCTTTTATCTTTTGATCGTTTTGTTAATCATCATTTTTATCAGAAATAATGAGTGGAAATGGCGGACTGCAGCCATATGGGTCTCAGTGGTTATATTCACTGCGTCTCATTTGGTTTCTGGTTCTCACCTTTGAAGTCAGGTTGTTCGCACCTTATGTCGATAGATGTGGGTCAAGGAGATTGTTATCTACTCCAAACATCTGACAACACTACCATCCTGATTGATGCAGGTAAGCTTGAAAAAAGTTATGACGCAGGGAAAATGACCATAATCCCGGTTCTTAAAAAGCTTGGAATCGATAAGATAGATGCCGCATTCATATCTCATTATGATAATGACCACGCAGGTGGGATGATTTCACTTATCCGGGCAGGTCTGATCAAAAAACTTTATCTCCCGCCTCCCGACACATCAAGTCTCGATGATCTAACACTTTTTAACTTGCTTAGCAAACACGAAAATTTTGAATTAATCACAAAGGGAAATATTTTCTCAAAAAAAGGTATTACAATTGATTTACTTACAAACTTTGATTCAATCCCAGTAGAATTTAGCTCTAATCAGAGAAGTGCAGTACTTATGGCAACGCTCGAAAACCAAAAAATCCTGTTTACTGGTGACCTGGAAAAAGATGGTGAATTAGAGTTAATCAGAAAAAATATAAATTTGAAATGTGATTTATTGAAAGTTGGGCATCATGGCAGCCGTTTGGTACTTCAAATGAATTTCTAAAGAGTACCCAACCTTCGGTTGCGCTGATTAGTGCCGGAGATTTCAACCTGTATAAGCATCCTCACCCTCTTGTAATTGAAAGACTTGAAAATCAGAATTGTAAAATTTTCAGAACTGATCTTGAAGGTGCTTTGATTTTTAGAATTGAAAATGGAACCATAATGAAAGTGAATTGGAGATAGATTATTGATTCAGACGATTGGATTTCTCGGTGGTGGACAACTAGCAAGAATGTCTGCCCTTGCAGCCTACAGACTTGGATTTAAAGTTGCGGTTTTTGAATCAATAGCCGACTCCCCGGCCGGAATGTTAACAAAACTTGATTTCCCCGGCTCAATCAACGATGATCAAAAACTCAAAGAGTTTGCAAAAGTATGTGACATTATTACACTGGAAAATGAATTTATCGACCCGTCCCGGCTGGAACTTCTGCAGTCATTTGGGAAAAATGTATTTCCTTCACCACATACCATATCGCTGATTCAGGACAAGTTGATTCAAAAACAAACCTTCAGGTCAAAGGGGTTACCCGTTCCCGATTTTGTTCCGGTTACGGATTCATCTTCTTTCGATTCATTGTCCTCCACCCTTGGATCAGAGTTTTTATTAAAATCCAGAAAAATGGGTTACGATGGCTACGGAAATCATTTTGTTAAAAATTCAGATGATTTTGTTGAAGGAATGGCGAAACTGACCTCACGTCACGATAACATTATGGCTGAGCAAAAAATCGAATTTGTCAAAGAACTGGCGGTGATGGTTGCAATTAACTCAACCGGAACGGCTGTTTATCCAGTTGTTGAGACTATACAGGAAAATCATATTTGTAAGCTCGTGATCGCTCCTGCCGATATCTCCCCAGAAACCCGTTCAAAAGTGGAGACAATAGCAGTTGATGCGGTAAAATCTGTTGATGGGAAAGGAATTTTTGGTGTAGAGATGTTTCTTACTGCCAACGACGATATTTTTATAAATGAAATAGCTCCCCGCCCTCACAACTCAGGGCATTATACAATTGAAGGCTGTGTAACTTCTCAATTTGAGAACCATATTCGTGCGATTCTTGATCTCCCGTTTGGAAACACTTCTTTAGTTGATATTTGTTCTGTAATGATCAATACACTCGGAAAAATCCCGGCGAAGGTAGAATTTTGAACTATGACGAGGTTCTTAATGAGCCCAATGTTCATCTCCATTTTTACGGAAAATCCGAGTCACGAAAAGGGAGAAAAATGGGACACATGACAATGAACGGCAAAAATGTCAAACAAGTGATCTCAACTCTTGCAAGACTGGAAAGAAACTTTAAATATTGGAAAGAATTAATAATGGACAAAAATGAAATCCTGGTAGGCATTATAATGGGAAGCGATTCCGACCTCCCTGTAATGAGCGAAGCAGCCAAAATACTCGATGAATTTGAAGTTCCCTACGAGATAAAAATTGTTTCGGCTCACAGGACACCTGATCTGCTTTCTGATTATGCCAAAAACGCTCATCTAAGAGGCCTTAAGGTCATTATAGCGGGTGCAGGTGGTTCAGCTCACCTTCCGGGAATGACCGCAGCGTCAACACCACTTCCGGTGATTGGTGTACCTGTAAAACTCAAATCTCTCAATGGCATGGATTCACTGCTCTCAATCGTTCAGATGCCAGGGGGTGTACCGGTCGCAACAGTTGCTATCGACCAGGCAAAAAATGCAGGACTGCTTGCTGTCAGATTCTCTCTGTTGCTGATCCAACACTGTTGGGAAAAATGATTGAGTACAAAAAATCGTTGTCAGACATGGTGCTGGAAAAGAACAAAAATTTAAGTATCAGATAACTCCTGCTTCGAGAAATTCAACCTTGTTGTTGTTTGAATCAACTTTCACTCTGATTCCCAAGGGAATTGTAAAAAGATCATCAATATGCCCAAACGGGAAATTGGTGATTACAGGTTTCTCAATTTTCGAAATATAATCGTCGAACACCTCTGATTGTGAAAGTGTTGGTCCATCACCGGGATCTCCTTCAGTGAACTTGCCAAATATAAACCCGGCAGCTTTTTCAAAGTAACCATTAATTCTCAATTGATTCAAAAACCTGTCAATTCGATAAGGAGGCTCTGAAACATCCTCAAAAAAGAATATTTTTCCTTCCGGCTCGGGTAGATATTCACTCCCCATCATCGAACAAAATACCGCAAGATTTCCTCCTGCTATTACCCCCTCGGCTGTGCCTTTATTATTTCCAGCAAGTATTGATTCTTCCTGTGAAGTAACTTCGCCAAACCATCCATCTGAGACCGTAGCGAAAAAATTGTTAATGGTATAATCTGATAATTTACCGCCAAAATCCACAGCAGCCATTGGGCCTGAAAATGTAACCAATCCGGTTTTTTCGAAAAATGCCATTTGAAGAGTTGTTAAATCACTGTATCCACTAAATATCTTAGGATTCGCTTTTATAAGTTCATAGTTTATTCCGGGTAGGAGTCGTCCTGCCCCGTAACCGCCTCTGAGAGAGATTATTGCCTTAACTTCAGGATTGGAGAATGCCCAGTGAATATCAGAAATTCTCTCCTCGTCACTGCCCGCAAGGTAACCAAGTTGCTTCATTGCATTTGGAGTCAAAACTGTTTTATAACCCCTGTCCTCAAGAAATTTTCGTCCTTTTTCCACCCTCGTGATGTTACCCGGAGTGGATGCCGGAGTGATCAAAGCGATCAGGTCATTTTTTAATAATCTATTTGGTTTTATCAATTTTCTGTCTTTTCTTTGTATGTTAATTTATGGTTATGTTTTGTTTCGGTAATTGATTTAAAATTCTTTTATGAGTAATTTTGAAATTAGTTTTTCTAATTTAAGGTGAAATTTAGTTTAACACAAATATGAAAGCTTTAAATGAATAGAAATATTTTGTTCATTGGTGGTTCAATGAATCAGACAACAATGATGCACAAAATATCAAAGTATTTTCAAGACGATAATTTGTACTTCTCTCCCTACTATGGGCATGGATATATACATTTCCTTGTCAAGATCGGATTTCTCAACTTCTCGATTCTTGGTGGCAGGTTTTTTGCAAATACAATGAAATATTTTGAAGATAACAATCTAAAAGTCGATTACAGGGGTTTGCAAAGAGAATACGATCTCGTTTTTACTTGTCAGGATCTTATTTTCCCAAAAAACATTAAAAAGACCCGGGTAATCCTTGTTCAAGAAGGAATGACTGACCCTAAAAGCATTATGTACTGGCTGGTGAAATATCTTAATTTCCCACGTTACTCCGCGAGCACTGCAGCCACAGGACTTTCAGATTTTTATGACCTCTTTTGTGTTGCCTCCGAAGGCTACAAAAAAATGTTTATAAAAAACGGGATAAAAGAGAATAAAATTTTGGTAACCGGGATTCCAAATTTTGACAACCTCAGGAAATACTCCAATAACAATTTTCCCCATCGGGGTTTTGTCCTCGTTGCCACATCAGATGCGAGGGAGACGTTCAAAATTGAGAATCGTAAAGGTTTTATCAAAAGTGCTATCAAAATAGCTGCAGGAAGACTATTGATTTTTAAACTTCACCCAAATGAAAATTTTGAGAGGGCTACAAAGGAAATAAATCACCTGGTGCCCGAAGCAATTGTCCTGACCTCCGGAGATATTAACGAAATGATCGCCAACGCTGACGTCTTAATAACCCAATATTCCTCATGTGTTTATACCGGGCTTGCACTTGGAAAGGAAGTTCATTCATACTTTGAAATTGAAGAACTTAAACAACTTCTGCCCCTCAAAATGAAGGAATCTCTGCCAGGAAAATTGCTGAGTTTGGTCATAAACTCTTAAATATTGATGTAAATGAAGTTAAATCAAGAGGTAAACAAAATCTTAAAATTATAGACAATCAAATCTCAAAAAATAATGCATCCTCATATAGTGTTACTTTTCCGCAACCAGTCGTAACCGAGTAATATTTGACAATTCCATCTGATAAAATAGCAACCATCGTACAAGCTCGAATGTCTTCTTCAAGACTCCCCTTTAAAGTAATGGTATCCCTTGCCGGAAAACCTTTATTGCAGCGGATGATTGAAAGAGTTAATGCTTCGATTTTGAAAGGGACTGTCATTGTCGCCACTTCCACGGAACAATCAGATGATCCCATAGAATCATTTTGTAAAAAGGAAGGTATTCGATGTTTCAGAGGAAGTCTTAATGATTTGCTCGAACGCCATCTTCAAGCGGCTGAGGAAGTCAAAGCTGAATATGTCTTAAAAATTCCCTCTGATGTACCTCTGATTGATGCAGATGTAATTAACAGGGTGGTTAACTATTTTTTCAAAAATGTTGATAAATTCGACTATGTAAGTAATCTGCATCCTGCAACCTATCCCGATGGAAATGATGTAGAAATCATGACGATGGAGGTTCTACGAAAAGCACATGCCATGGCAACCAAACCGATGGAGCGAGAGCATACAACTCCCTGGATATGGGAAAATCCTGAGATAAACAGAATTGGTAATGTCGTTTGGGAAACCGGTCTTGATTATTCGATGACACATCGCTGGACTATAGACTATGAAGAGGATTATCTGTTCATCAAAAAAATTTATGATGAGCTTTACTCGGCAAATAAACATTTTTCAATCTATGATATTCTTTCACTTCTTGAGAGAAATCCTGAAATTGCCGCAATTAACAATAAATATGCGGGTGTAAACTGGTACAGAAATCATCTGAAAGAGTTGAAAACAGTAACTGTCGATCAAACAAAAGTTATTTAAAATTTAGAAAATTGAAAACAGCGAAAGTTGAAAATGAAAAATAAAATTGCATTTAACGAAAATTATCCAGATATCACAGAATCAGACTTGTTATATCACAGAGCTTTGGGGTTGATCCCTTCTGTGACACAAACTCTTGCAAAAGGACCCCGTCAATATGTAAATGGTGTCGCCCCCAAATATCTTCGAAGGGGGAGAAGCGCACATGTTTGGGATGTTGACGGAAATGAATTTATCGATTTAAATATGGGAATAGGTCCTCTCTCACTTGGGTATGCGATACCTGAAATTGACGATGCAATTAGAGCCCAACTTGAAGATGGGATTACTTTCTCTATGATGCATCCTCTCGAAGTGCAGGTAGCAGAGTTGATAAGAGATGTGGTACCAAACACGGAATCTGTAAGGTACAGCAAAACGGGAGCTGATGTGGTTAGCGCTGCTGTTAGGCTTTCGCGCGCATTTACAAAAAAAAATAAAATCCTTTGCTGCGGTTACCATGGATGGCACGATTGGTATATTGCTGTCACAGACAGAAACAACGGTATCCCTTCTGTGATTGAAGACCTGACTTTTACATTTAGCTACAATGATATCCAATCGGTTAAAGATTCGATCGATGACGACATTGCATGCATTATCCTTGAACCATTTGTATTTCAAGCACCAACAAATAATTTCCTACAGGAGTTGAGAAAGTTATGTGATGAAAAAGGAATCTTGCTGGTATTTGATGAAATGTGGACTGGATTCCGTATTTCCCTTGGAGGAGCTCAGGAATATTTTGGTGTAAGAGCTGACATGGCTCTCTTCTCAAAAGCGGTAGCCAATGGGATGCCTCTTGCTATATTAACGGGAAGAGCGGACATTATGGCTCTTCTTGATAAAGATGTTTTCTTTTATACAACTTTTGGTGGTGAAGCTCTTTCACTCGCGGCAGCGAAAGCAACTATTGAGTATATGCAGAAACATGATGTCCAAAGAGTTATTGCAGAAAAAGGGAAAAGACTGCGAGAAGGATATAATGAGATAGCAGCTTCACTGGGTATGGATTACACTTCCTGTTCCGGGTTTGATTGCAGAACTATTATGACTTTTGATGCATCTGCCGGTAACCCGCTGGAGATGAAATCGCTGGTGCAGCAAGAAATGATAAAAAGAGGGGTCCTGTGGGGAGGATTTCACAATGTCAGTTTTAGTTTAACTGAAACAGATATTGATCATATTCTTGCTGCATACGGTGAGGTGTTACCGATATTAAAAAATGCTGTTGATACGAGAAATGTAAGGAATCTTTTAAGAGGTGAGCCTGTATCCCCTGTCTTCAGAAAAACATCAAATTTTAACATGAAACCGAAACATTGATTATGGAAAACATTTTTTCGCTGTCAGGTAAAACGGCCGTTGTAACTGGCTCATTGGGACTTATTGGCAAATTCCACTGTCGAGCATTGTATGATGCAGGTGCAAATTTGATTGTTACAGATTTTGACGACAGTGGTTGTCACACTTTTGCCCATGAACTGGGTAATCGTGCTGCCGGAATTGGGGCAGATATCACAAATATTGATGATGTAAAGAGAGTCAGGGACTTTGCATTGAGTCGCTTTGGATCGATAGATGTCCTGGTGAATAATGCTGCAATTAATGACAAGTTTGAAGACCCTGCGGCGGCATTGGAGCAATCGATGTTCGAAAATTATCCCATAAGTCTTTGGCAAAAGTCATTGGATGTTAATGTTACCGGAATGTTCCTCTGTTCACAGATTATTGGTAAAGTGATGGCAGATCATGGAAAAGGCAGTATTATTAATGTTGCTTCAACATATGGTATTGTGGCTCCAAACCAGGATCTTTACATCGATATAAATGGCGAACAAAAGTTTTTTAAGTCTCCCGCATATCCTGTTACCAAGGGGGCTGTTATTTCTTTTACCCGATTTCTGGCAGCTTATTGGGGTGAAAAGGGAGTTCGGGTTAATACTCTCTCCCCCGGTGGTGTTGAGAATGGTCAGGATGATTTTTTTGTTAATGAATATGCAAAGAGGACTCCGCTAAAAAGAATGGCGATACCATCTGACTATATGGGCGCTGTTGTTTTTTTAGCTTCAGAAGCTTCTTCGTACATGACGGGTTCAAATTTGGTTGTTGATGGAGGTTTTACGATATGGTAAATTTAGATGGACTTAAGATTCCGATTGATGTTGCTCGCGCTAAAGCAAAAGCACTTAAGTTGGTCATTACTGATGTTGATGGTGTACTTACAGATACGGGAGTTTACTATTCGGTTGATGGTGAACTAATGAAGAGGTTTTCAATCAGGGATGGTATGGGTGTGGAGCGGCTCCGTACTCAATGTGGTGTAGACACAGGGATAATGACAGGTGAAAATTCCTCGGCTGTATTAAAAAGGGCTGAAAAGTTAAAGATTACCCACTATTTCCCCGGAATAAAGGATAAAAAAGTGACTGTTCTTGAGTTTTTTGATGAATATGATTTTAAGGCTGAGGAAATCGCCTTTATTGGTGATGATTATAATGATGAAGAAGTGATCGGTGTTGCAAGTTTTACTGCTTGTCCCGCTGATGCGATGCCTTATATTAAAACTTTAGTTGATTATGTATGTGATGTACCTGCAGGTTATGGTGCGTTCAGGGATTTTGCAGAGTTAATTATTTATTTGAGGAATGAGGAATAGTTCACGGATTTTTAGAATTTTAAAGAGGCTTTATTTTGGAAAATGAAAGATTAATGAAAGTTGGCGAACGTTTTATTGGTGATGGGCACCCTTGTTTCGTTATTGCAGAAATGGGTATAAATCATAATGGTTCGGTGGAAATTGCAAAGAGTTTGATTGATGGAGCAGTTTCTGCGGGTTGTGATGCAGTGAAGTTCCAGAAAAGAACTCCCGAAATTTGTGTCCCACACGATCAATGGGGTATTGAACGCGATACACCTTGGGGAAGAATGACTTATATTGATTATCGTCATAAAATGGAATTTTCACGCGAAGAATTTACAGAGATTGTGGAATATTGCAAAAGTAAAGGAATTGTTTGGTTCTCGTCTTGTTGGGATGAAGAAGCTGTTGATTTTATGGAGTATTTTGATCCTGTAGTTTATAAAATTGCATCTGCCTCATTGACGGATCATGCATTGCTTCAAAACACTCTGCATTAGGCAAACCCTGTATCCTTTCCACCGGAATGTCAACCATGGCTGAAATCCTTGCGGCAGTGGAAGTTTTTGGTATGGATAATTTGATGTTGGCTCACGCTACCTCTTCATATCCTTGCAAGCTCAATGAACTGAATCTTAAGATGATTACTACTCTTCGGACAATCTTCCCAGAAATGCCAATTGGATATTCAGGACATGAAACGGGACTTGCTCCTTCTTATGCAGCAGTGGCATTGGGTGCTGCTTTTGTTGAAAGACACATAACTCTTGACCGGGCAATGTGGGGTACCGATCAGGCTGCTTCAGTGGAGGTCAGCGGTTTTGCAAAACTTGTTGACAATATCAGGGATATTGAGTTGTCACTTGGCGACGGGATTAAAAATTATACGATAGTGAACTTTCATCCCGAAAAAATTAAGAAGAGTAAACTAGGAGATGCCAACTTTGGAAAGCATTTTAGACTTTTTTTTCAAATCTGGATTTAACAACAATAGTAACCGGTACTATCATTGTCGGTTTTGCCATCGTTCTGATTCTGCTCGAGAAAAAATTCCCCTACACCAAGGGTCAGAGGCTTTTGAGGGAAGGCTTTTTTAACGATTTGGTGATGTACACGATTGTGCAATCATATGTCCTGGGCCTTGTTGTTGCTGAGATAATCAGATTTATTGATGGTCAAACGGGTATTCAAAGGTATCAACTTCTCGCCGACGTTCCGGTTTGGGCTATTGTATTGGGTTCATTGGTTTTTCACGACTTTTATATCTACTGGTTCCACAGATGGATGCACAATAATAAATTTTTGTGGAGACTACATGAAGCACATCATTCGACAAAAGAAGTGGATTGGCTCTCAGGGTCGCGGTCACATGCTCTGGAGATTTTGATCAATCAGACCATTGAGTTTGCCCCATTCATTTTGCTTGGTGCGCCGGCAGAGGCTGCGATAATTAAGGGATGTGTATCTGCGGTTTGGGGTATGTGGATTCATGCAAATTTGGATGTGCACACCGGAAAACTCCACTATATAATTAATGGACCCGAAATGCACCGTTGGCACCATTCTGACAAACATGAGGAAGCTTATAACACCAATTATGCGACGAAGTTTGCCTTCTGGGATTATCTGTTTGGTTCAGCGTTTTTCCCCGATGGCGAAAAACCAAAATATTATGGTTTGTCAAACTTTTTCCCATCCAACTACTTTAAACAGTTTTTCTTTGCATTCAGAAAGATCAGAGAAGAGTAAAAGAACTCCGGAACCTCAGTAATTCAGAACTTCGGAACTCAAGAACTTTAGAACTTTAGAACCTCGGTACTCAATAACTCTTTGTTAGTGAACCTCCGAGTATCTCAGTACTGAAGCTCAAGTTCCGGGGCTCTAAAGTTTTTAAGTTCTACTTCAAATAAACCAGTTTAGCCACTCCTCTTACACTGTTACCATCAACTGTAAAAAGCTAGATTCCAGATGGAACAGCAAATTCACTAAAGTCGATATTGTAATCTACTCTACCGGATTCTGTTACGGATAAGATTTTCTCACCTATCAATTCACCTGTAACACTTGTGATTCTAAGTTTGTAATCTCCCGGTTGGGCAAATGAGATTTCAACTTTTGTCATCGGGTTAAAAGGGTTAGGATAGACATTGGAAATGGCAAAAGTTGACGGAACAAGATTAACATCCTGGACTCCAACTGGTGCAAACAGATTCTTAAAATAATGGAAATTTCCATCTGAGTCACCAATAATAAGGTCAGGACGGGTGTCGCCATCAATATCTGCAAGATATGGAGAGGAGTTTTGGTCCATCTCAATTCCTTCAACGAGGGCATTGTTGTTTGTCCAAACAGGGGCGGTTGGTGTTCCGGTATTTTCATAATATTTTAAATCACCCCACAGACTTCCAATCAAAAGATCATAGTCACCATCATTATCAGCATCACCAAATGAAGGCCGATTATAAGAACCAAAACTAACTCCCGAAACAAGATTCATGTTTTGAACAAATGTATTGTTTCCGGTATTTTCCATAAAGACAACATTTGCAGCAGTTTCAGCACCAACGAGGAGGTCCATGTCACCATCACCATCTATATCAACCGGGGCAGGAATACTTGACCAACCAACATCGACAGAAGGAAACCAGTTCGCGGAAGTGAAAGTAGATCCATCCTTTAGGTAGAGATAAACTTTTCCATCGGTTGCGCCCGTTATTACATCAAGATCCCCATCTTTATCAAAATCTGCAAACTTAGGAACTGAATAAGAAGAAGTTGACAAATTCCCATAGTTCCCCGCTGTAAGGGC
The DNA here is from genome assembly GCA_016714125.1 of Ignavibacteriales bacterium. Lineage (GTDB taxonomy): Bacteria > Bacteroidota > Ignavibacteria > Ignavibacteriales > Ignavibacteriaceae > UTCHB3. The sequence continues at coordinate 371,455 of JADJNX010000003.1, forward strand.
AAAAGATGGCGTCGTTCTTGTTCCATTATTCTGGATCAGTCTGATTTGGCCAAGGGATGTGCCGGTTAACATGTCCATGTCTCCATCCCCATCAACATCAGCAAGTGAAGTTGTTGAATGGCCGGAAACTTTAACAACCGGGAAAAACAGAGGATTATAGAGAAATGTTGGGGTGGTTACAGTTCCATTATTCTGATAGAAAAGTAAATTCCCATCATCGGTACCATAAACAAGGTCATAGTCGCCATCACCGTCAATATCGGTCATGTCAGGATTTTTCCAATAATGGGAACCTTCAACCTGAGGGAAGTTACCAACTCCATTCCAGAGTGGTGACTGTGGAGTACCATCGTTTTTATAATATAAAATCGTAGCAAGATCGCGCCCAAGAAAAAGATCAAGATCGCCATCGTTGTTTATATCCACTAATGCAGGGTAAGAATTCAGTCCTGCATCGGATATTCCGGAGACAAAAGGCGTATGGTATGCAAAAATGGGAACTTTCCTCGATCCAACATTCCTGAATCCACGGGTTGTACCCGCCGGAGGACCACCAAGGAGTGACTCCCCTATTCCCGCGAGCAAGTCAAGGTCGCCATCACCATCGAGGTCACCCAACTCTGGTTTGGGATCAGAACCAATCAAAGTATTCACTTCAGTGAAGATGGAATCAACTTTTTCCCAAGCCGGCTCTGAAATCGTTCCTTTATTAAAAAAGCATGTGAATCCTCTAAACCCGCCTGTTACCAAATCAAGGGTTCCATTAGAATCAAGATCCGCAAAAACAGCATATGAATAATAATTTAAGGGATCAAGAATCGGAATTTGAGCTAAATAGGCAGTATCTTCCTCATAAAATGGTATGGCTCCAGAAGAAACATTTTTGTAAAATTTTGATCTGCTCGAGAGGTAACAGAGATTAATATCCATATCACCGTCATTATCATAATCGACAAAATATGGTGCTGTGAAGTGTTTCATCTCCAAGCCCGTGGGATTGAAAATGCCTTCTATTTTTTCCCAATTTTGGGCATTTAATGAATTAACTAATAATAGTGCAAAAAGAATGTATTTCATGATATTTCATCATTATTTGTTGTAATCCGGTTTTATTATCCGGCTTGTTTTTTTCGATTAGACAGCAGGTTGGAGAGAGAAAAGAGAAGAACCCCGCAACCTTGTCGCTGCAGAAAATTTTTTTTTCCTTGTATCTAATATATCACATTGATATTAAAACTATTTTTTGTAAATTTTGGACATAATAGTAATAAAAAGCGCGACAGCAGACAGCAGTAAATAAAAAGTGGTGAAAACAATCAAAAGAGGCGGGAAATGTTGGAAATTAATGGTAAAGATACACCAGCGGGTAGGTTGAGACATTTTGCTCATATGAAGTATGGGAGCATAAAAGCACTGGCAGCAGCCATGGGAGTTTCTCCAAGTACACTATCACAATACACAACGGGAAAATGTATTCCCGGGAATCTGATGCAAGATAGATTAAGAAGCTTGGGGTGTGATATTGAGTGGCTGATCACGGGAAGCTCTGTGACACACGAAATTAAAAAGATGAGAAGAGAATTTGCACTCCTCATGAAGGAGTATCGGGCTTTCCAGCAAAGACTCTCTAAGGTGGAAGAGAAAATCTTGAATTTGAATGGAAAAGTAAAAAACAACGGTTTTGGGTAAATTTGCTTGTCCTTTCACTTGGGTAACTAATATTACCCTTCCTTAATATTTATCTTTTTAGGAAATTGTTACAATTTTCGACGAATAATTATGCTGTTTTAATAGAGAATCTTATACCCTTTAGATATAAACTACCCAAGGAGCATTAATGCGAAATATCCTTTTCATCACTATTTTAATAATTTTATTTTCATCAAATTCACTCCCACAGTGGAAATCTGATCCGGCATCAAATATCCTTATTGCAGACACAACAGGTTCACAAGTGCTTCCAAAAGCTGTGAAATGCAAAGATGGTTCAAGCTTTGTTACCTGGTTTGACACTCGAAATGGATCGTATGCTTTATATATGCAAAAAATGAGTGCAAACGGAATTCGTGAATGGGGCGATAATGGCATCCTGATCTCAGATAAACCGCAAAGTTCTTTCATTTCTAACTACTCACTGGAATGTGACAAAACAAACAATGCAATTGTGGCATTTACAGATGTTAGAACTGGTAATCAGAGTGTCTTTGCCTATAAGATATCCCCTTTGGGGAAATTTCTTTGGGGAAATGAGGGCATTTTGGTCTCAAGTGGGAAAGAAAGTGCCGTTAACCCATCCATTGCAGTTACCGGAGATGGATTTTATGTTATCGCATGGATAACATCGGGAAATCCTGACAAAATTGAATTACAAAAATCTCTGTTGATGGAACTGGTATGTAGGGCAAAACGACAATTCAGTATAGCTCTAAATCAGGTGAAGGATTTACAAATCCAAAGGTGGTCCCCTCTGACAAGGGATCTGTTATTCTGATGCATACCGTAACAACCGGAAATTTTCCTGCACAAAAGGTGAAAATTGCTTCACAAAAATTTAACTCCAAAGGTGAAATAATGTGGGGTAATGGTGGAAAATGGATTCAGGATATTGGAAATGTAATGATCTACACTCCTCCATTTTTTAGCGGAGACGGGAAAGATGGTGCTATCGTGGCTTGGCATGACGACCGAAATTCCACCAATATTCAGAGTGCCTGGGTGCAGAGAATCAATTCCAAAGGAGTTTTAGCCTTCCCTAAAAATGGAGCAGAAGCAGCAACACAGGATGATCTGAATAAATTTAATCCTGTAGCCGGAGTTCTTTCAGAAACAAATGAAGTGGTTGTGACATGGAGAATGACTTCCGCCGGACAGGGTGAAAGTGGTTTGTATTCACAAAAATTAATTCCAAAGGAAAACGGATGTGGGGAGATGATGGTTTAAAATTGCTACCAGTTGGCTCCGTAAAAATTAATGGGTTTGAAATGGTATCTCTCGCTAAAAATTTGTAATTGGGTATGTTGAATCAAATGCAGTGGGGTTAAACGGCACTCTAAATGCGTTGGAGGTTACTTCGGGCGGCAAAACCGGGAAGAATAACCCCATTTCTGTCTCCTCGGTTGAATCACAAAAAAGTAATCTCTTTTTGGCGCCGGGTGCCGGAGGATCAGTTATTGTAATTTGGGCAGATTCGAGAAAAGACGATAGCGGGATTTATGGACAGATGATTGGTGGTAAATAATAGTTTATAATTTTTTCGGGTTGTTTTGTCAAATAATCGGCGAAACAACCCAAAAAATTTTATTTAATTATCACATTCTCATCAAACAAAAAATTGGAAAGTGGAGGTACGGGGATTCGAACCCCGGGCCTTTTCATTGCGAACGAAACGCTCTACCAACTGAGCTATACCCCCAACAATCTGCCATTTTAGTGATGCTAATGTGTTCCGTGACCAGAAGCTTTATCATTAGCAACTGCACTTACTTTTATTTCGCCTGCTCTTTTGAATTTATAGGTCAACTCATATTTTTTCCCTTTTTGAATGTCCTGGTTTAATTTAATGAGCATTATGTGGTGACTGCCGGGTTTCAATTCAAATGACTTTTTTGCCGGTATTACAATAAAATCCACTTTTCGCATCCCCATACTTCCATCTTTTTCGTATGTTTCATGTATTTCAGTTACTTTAGCCAAATTACTGGAGACTGAATATAATGTATCTGCTTTATCAGAATTGTTTTTTATCACTGCATAAACAGCTGTGTTCATATCTTTTGATGATGGCCTCACCCAATTATTTGTAACTTCCAGTTTCGGGGCTAAAGTGGCGAGTAATAATATTCCAATGATAAGATTCAACATTTTTACCTCAATTTTTTAATGTCGTTTACTATTTCTTCTATGTTTGCTTTACTTCCCGGATATTCTGTCCTTAGGAAACCTCTTTGATCGATGATTGATATTCTGTCAGTATGAGTGTAAAAATAAGATGCTGAGCCATCGATCATGGTTGTATCACCAGTCACTGCAACAATTCGCATAACACTCATTAGTGAATCTATCTCTTTACGCGGTCCGGTCAAGAATCTGAAATTCTTTTCGTCAATTTCCCTCAAGGCTGAGAATTTTTTGAGCAGTTTTACGCTGTCACGTTCGGGATCGAATGTAATCGCTAGAAATTCCACTCCTTCGATCCCCTCTTTTTTAAGTTCCTTTTGAACTAACTGCATGTTATTGACTGTTAAAGGACATATATCAGGGCAGTGCGTAAAGATAAATCCAACAACAATTAATTTTCCTTTTTGATCTGATGTAAATTTAACGGTTTTTCCATCCTGATCGGAGAGAGTGAACGAAAAACCCTGAAGATTTTCATTCAATTCAAAATCACTCTTGCATCCTGATAACGATATCAGTAAGAGTAAAGGGATGGATATTTGCAAATGGAAAAATATTTTTAGAATTTTCATTCCAAAATATCTTATTTTTTTTGCTTTAATTTTGTGCAAAAAGAGATATATTTGCCAAAATTTAAGCTAATTATAAAGTGTTAACTGTTTTTAAAAAAAATGAATTTATATTGAAGATTCGAATTTTCCCATTTATAATAATCAGGCAATCAAAACTATGAATAATCAATGGCATGCCTTCAAAATTGACGATACTCTTAGAAAATTAAACACCAGCCAGATGGGGCTTACCGCTTCGGAGGTGGCAGACCGTCAAACCAAATATGGTTTCAATGAAATAGAAGAAAAAGCAGGGATATCTCCCTTTGTTCTCTTCCTTTCTCAATTTAAAAGTTTACTAATTGTCATTCTTTTTGCTGCAGCCATGGTTTCCCTGGTATTGGGCAAACTTCCTGAAGCAATTTCAATTATGACCATAGTAATCTTTGCCGGGGTTTTGGGCTTTATACAGGAGTTTAGAGCCGGGAAAGCGTTAGCTTCCTTAAAGAAAATGGCTGCACCTCTCGCAATTGTATTACGGGATGGGAAAGAGCAGGAGATTCCTTCAAGAGAGTTGGTCCCTGGTGATATTATAAAAATTGCTATGGGCGCAAAGGTACCTGCTGACGCAAGAATTTTAAAGTCTGCTAATCTAAAAGTTGAGGAAGCAGCCTTGACTGTGAATTGACAACTGAAAGAGTGATGGACATCTTTATTTGGGGTGTTGCCCTTGCAGTAGCTGTTATTCCTGAAGCTCTTCCGGCAGTTGTCACCATCTCCCTCGCCCTCGGAGTGAGAAGAATGGTGAAAAGAAAAGCTCTCGTAAGAAAACTTCCTGCAGTGGAAACACTGGGTGCTACCAATATTATCTGCTCAGATAAAACAGGAACTCTTACTCAAGACGCCATGACTATAAAAAAGATGTATGCTGGCGATACAGTTTATTCGGTCACAGGAAATGGTTACACACCTGAAGGAAAAATTTTCTCAGGCGAAAATGAAGTGACAGAAATGCCCGATCAGTTAAAACAACTTTTGATTAGCGGTAGTCTCTGCAACGATACAAAACTTATAAAGGAAGATGGTGAATGGACTATCCTTGGCGATCCAACCGAAGGTGCCATCGTAGTTGTCTCAGAGAAAGCCGGTATTAAAAATGCTGACCTAAAAAAAGAGAATCCCCGACTTTATGAAATCCCATTCTCATCTGACACCAAAAAGATGACAACTGTCAACAAAATGGATGATGATCTTATTGTCTCTTCAAAGGGTGCACTTGAAATGCTGCTTGAAGCTTGTAAGTCAATCTATACTTCTACCGGTATCAGGGACATTACCGATGCAGATGTGGAAGAAATTAACAAACATTATGCTGCGTTTGCTTCAGATGCTTTAAGAGTTCTTACAATCTGCGGTAAAAGAATGCAGATGGATATCGACTCCTTTAAGATCATTGCCGAAGAGGCAAATGAAAAGGAGAGTGTAAGACAGGATCTCATGAAAATCATCGAGACTGATCTTATTTTTATGGTCTGGTTGGTATGTTTGATCCCCCTCGCGAAGAGGTTAAAGCTGCAATCAAGATATGCGATACAGCAGGTATCAGGCCAATCATGATCACAGGCGACCATAAAGATACTGCTGTAGCGGTTGCAAAAGAACTTGGTATCCTGAAGCATGGTGGTGCACTTTCAGGTCAGGAGTTGGATAAACTCACGGATGAAGAATTTTTCGATAGTGTTGAAAACACCGATGTTTATGCACGTATCTCCCCAGCCCACAAGTTAAAGATTGTTGATGTTCTCATGAAAAAAGGGAATATCGTTGCAATGACTGGAGACGGGGTAAATGACGCACCGTCGCTTAAAAAAGCGAATATTGGTGTTGCGATGGGTATCACGGGAACAGATGTGAGCAAAGAAGCTGCCGATATGATCCTGACAGATGACAATTTTTCATCAATTGTCGCAGCTATCGAAGAAGGCAGAAGTATCTTCGAAAACATTAGAAAATATCTTGTTTACCTTCTAAGTGGTAATATGGGTACTGTGTTTGGTATTCTGTTCGTCTTTTTCCTCGGATATGACTCGCTTCCAATAAATGCTGTTCAGATACTTTTTATAAACTTTATCATGGATGGTCTTGTAGCGATTGCTCTGGGAGTGGAACCTCCTGAGCCCGGTATCATGGACAGGAAACCGAGAAATACAAAAGAAGGAATATTAAACAGACCTTCTCTAATAACTACAGGTATTCTGAGTTTATGGATATCTATTATCACAACTGCAGCTTATGTATATTCTATGGAATACGGTCATGTTGTTGGAGCAAGTCCTGAGGCAATTGAAAGAGAAGCATCCACAGTCTTTTTTATTACCCTACTTGCTGCAAGATTCTTCAACGGTTTTAATTGCAGATCACTTACCAGATCAGTTTTTGGAATCCCGTTTTTCAGCAACGTCACACTGATTTTAAGCATTCTCGCTTCATTGGGTATTATTGCGGTAATATTTGGAATTGAACCTCTGAGAGTGGCTTTCCATTTAGCACCTATTACACAAGGTGAGATCATCACCGCGGCAATAACCTCTTCATCAGTTTTGGTATTTGCAGAGCTCTTGAAGGTCTTTAGGAAAGGTAAAATGAATTCTTAATCGTTGATTAAGAATGAATAAATTATCTATCATAATTTAAAAAGTTTTCGAGCCGGAGCAGGTTCAAAGTTTTGGATCTGCCCGGTGAGTATATTCCTGCCTCAATGTAAAATAATCCTTTTCTACTCTCCACTAATTTCCCGGAATAAAATCCTGACATCGGGTATGGTTTTGTAATCCATTCTCCCCTGAATCTTAATCCATCTGTATCAATCATAACAGCCGATGGTGTCTCCATCGTGGAACCATCAGTAAATTGTATTAATTGGGATAGCATGTTGGTGCGTTGTTGTCTAAATTCTATTTCATTTTTTGGAGATTCCAAGGAATCGGTTAAAGGCGAAATGGTAATCCATTCTTCAGTTTTGGTGCCGACTCCCCTTCTTATTAGAAATGAAGAATTATTATTTTTCATTGGAGTTAATTCGAACCCCACAGGGATGCGGATTGAGATGCCCAGACTATCAAACAATGTTTGGGAAAGCTCTTCGTTGTAATTCTCAACCTGCTCCTGCCTGATCGATCTTATAGAAGATTGAACCATTTTATCTACCAGTTGAGAAAGTGTATTAAGATATTTTTTGGGGTCAGGTTTGTTTCCACTTATTAAAATAATATAGACTTTCTGTCCCTGATAAAACAAGTCGTTTTTTACAAGGGTAATTGGATTGTCGGATGAAGCCACAGATTTAAGAAATTGAGGATCAAACAACTCGGCAAATGTGGAATTAAAAAGTGGTGAGCCTGATTCCAGAATTAACAGAAGATTTTTGCTTCGAGGAATTTTCCCTTGAACTGTTCCCTGAAAAGAAACCCGCTCGAAAAAAGGTTCATTGAAACCCTGAACCCTGAATTTCACAATTGAAGATTCTATTTGATCAACTGTAAAAAGGTTTATACTGGAATCGAGAATAACATCAAGTTCCGTAACAGAACCAATCGAATCAGGTCTGTTTTCAGTACAATTGGTCAAAAAAGGAAAGAAAAGAAGAAGGAGAATTAAGGGGATTTTATTACTGAGGGACATTCTTGAAAACCAAATCGAGATTTGGAAAGAAACACGTGTAGAGAAGCCATAACACGGTCCCAGACGAGAGTGGAATGGCTATGTTATCATCCAGCCACCCTGATGCATAATTCTCAACTATGGCGGCTACAAAACCGCTAAAGATGATCAGGCCAATTTCCAGACCGGTATCGGTAAATTTGGGTGTTAACAAAGCGATGATTATGGTACTGATAAAAAAAGCACCGGTACCCTCGAGACTTTTTTTGAGGAATGGAGTTTTACCCCATTTCCGTCCGATGAGTGCGGCAACTGTATCACCAATTATAAGGAAAAAGAGAGATATTATCGCAATCCCTTTTGGAAATATAATGATACAGAGGATTGCGGCTCCAAGAAGCCAGGTTGCACCGGACAATTGTTTTTTTGATGAATCAAGTTCATGTTCTCGAAATATCGAACCAAGAAAACGGTAAATAAACTTCCCAAATACAGGACTTGCAAATCTGCCAATATCAATGATTACGGAGACCAACAATACCCCTGAAAGGAGGAGCAGACCCACTGATTTGGGGATAAAGTAGTAAATGATTGGAATAGCAAGACTACAAATATGGACCATCTTACGAAGGATCTCAAATTTGTAGTCTATCTGGTTATAATGCCTATTGTTCATTCGAAGAATTAGGAACAGAATCTCTGTTCTTCAATAATTCTTTTACATGCTCAGGAACATCATCCTTGCTACCGTTTTTAGGAATTGGGGGTAACTCCTCACCGCGCATAATCTTGTTGATTTCCTCAGAGTCAAGAATTTCTCTTTCCAAAAGTTCAGCAGAGAGTTTATGAAGCATTTCCATATTATCTTCGAGAATTTTGATCGCTCTCACCATGCATGCGTTCATGATAAATTTAACTTCTTCGTCGATCTCAATAGCAGTTTTTTCGCTGTAATCCCTGTGCTGCTGAATTTCTTTGCCCAGGAATATCTCCTCATGTTTTGTTCCATAATTCAACGGACCAAGTTTTTCACTCATACCCCATTCACACACCATTTTACGTGCAAGATTTGTAGCTCTTTCGATGTCATTACCAGCACCGGTAGTGTAATGGTTAAAAATCAATTTTTCGGCAGCTCTTCCACCAAGTGCGTAAGTTATTACCGCTTCAAGATATGATTTGGAATATGTATGTTTTTCATCCACAGGGAGGTAACTGGTAACACCAAGTGCTCTTCCTCTTGGAATGATGGTCACTTTGTGGACTGGATCAGCTTCAGGAAGCATTCTAGCAACAAGAACATGCCCAATTTCATGATAAGATGTGGTTTTCTTTTCAGCGTCGGAAATGATCATACTTTTCCGCTCCATACCCATCATTACCTTGTCTTTGGCTTCCTCAAAGTCATTCATGTCAACTTGTGTTTTGTCTTTTCTCGCTGCAAGTAACGAAGCTTCGTTGACCAGATTCGCAAGATCTGCACCTGAAAGACCGGGAGTACCTTTTGCAAGTACTTTAAGATCAACACCAGGGCAAGAGGGGTATTTTTTGTATGTACCCTAAGAATACCTTCTCTACCCTGAACATCAGGTCTGTCAACGACGATTTGTCTGTCAAATCTACCGGGACGAAGAAGCGCCGGATCGAGTACATCGGGTCTGTTTGTGGCAGCAATGATTATTACACCACTATTCTGTTCAAAACCGTCCATCTCAACGAGTAGCTGATTAAGGGTTTGTTCCCTTTCATCGTGTCCTCCACCAAGACCGGCACCACGGTGCCTCCCAACAGCATCAATTTCATCAATAAATATGATACAAGGCGCACTTTTTTTGCCCTGATCAAACAAATCTCTTACTCTGCTGGCTCCAACACCAACAAACATTTCAACAAAATCAGCTCCTGAAATTGAGAAAAATGGTACACCTGCTTCGCCGGCTACAGCTCTGGCAAGGAGAGTTTTACCCGTTCCCGGAGGTCCTAAAAGAAGAACTCCTCTCGGAATCTTACCACCAAGTTTCTGAAATTTGCTCGGTTCTTTAAGAAATTCAATTACTTCCTGAAGTTCAACTTTGGCTTCATCCGCACCGGCAACATTTTTAAATGTCACTCTATTATTGGTTTGGTTGATCAATTTGGCCTTACTTTTACCAAAATTGAAAATACCTCTTTGACCACCACCACCACCACCTTGCATTTTCCTCATAAAGAAGAACCAAAGGGCGATAATAAGTATCCATGGGATCATGCTGATAAGCAGAGTCATGAAGTTGTTGGATTGCTGATTATATGTGAGATCGATTCCCATCGCATCCCATTTCTTCTTTTCGTTTTCCATATCGGGTTCTGATATGTTAACCGCAATCTTATCAGTCTCTACTTTTTTACCTTCAATAGTAACATTTCGTTTTTCTCTAAGTTCACCCTGAAGGGTATGAACTTTAGAGTCAGTCATATTTACTACAGCTGAAGAGATGAGACTGTCTTCCAGAAGTTTTTCATATTCATAATAAGGGATTTCGGTGTAAGTGGCTTGTTCGCCTCTAAAAAGCTGCATGGCAATTACAGCAGCTATGATTACAATACCCCAGGTAAAGACAACCTTCATTATCTTGGTCCAGTCGAAATTGTCCTCGGGTCTGTTATTCCCTTTATTACTGTTTTTTTGATCCATTTTTATCGTTTATCCTTATTTACTTTCATTCTCGACAAGTGAATATACCGCTCTCAGATTGCGGTATTTTTGCACGAGATCGAGTCCGTATCCTATAACAAAACTGTTTGGTATTTTAAATCCAACATAATCAACGGTGATATTGTATTTAACACTTTTAGGCTTAAGGAGTAAAGAAGCAATCTTCACTGAAGCCGGAGAATGTTTTTCCAAATGCGCCATAATAAATTCGGCTGAGAGCCCGGAATCTATAATATCTTCAACAATGATAATATCCCTTTGGTTCAAATCTGCGTTGATATCTTTAAGCAAATCGACCTTTCCTGACGAGACTTTCGCTTCATGGTAACTTGAAAGCTTAAGGAAGTCAACCTCACATTCACCGCAGAAATTTTTGAGTAGATCAGCCAAAAACATAAACGCGCCGTTTAGTATGCCGATGAAAATTGGCACTTTCCCTTTGTAATCTTCAGAAATCTGTGCACCAAGTTCAGCAATCCGTTTTTGGATGACTTCTTCAGAGAGAAATATCTCAAAAGTTTCGCCGTTAACTGTGATATTATTCATTTTCTTTAATCTCTAACTTAAATATTGTTTTTGTTTTGTCGCTGATCTTAAATCTGTCGTCAAGTCTGTGGCCGCATACCCAAACTACCCTTTCACCTGCAAAGAGTATGGGATGTTCCCATTTATGGTTTGGTTCCATTTTTAAATCATTAAAAAAATCGGAAAGTTTTCGTTTTCCTTTTCCATTCACGGGGAAAAACGATTCACCTTTTTTGGCACTACGTACTGTAAAAATCGAATCGGTCTTATCACCATCGACATACTCCACAGATCTGTCGTTATTATAGAAAGAGGTTATCTCTTCAACTTTTTCACAACTTATCTCATATCCACCAAACACTGTTTTTGAGTTTACCAATAATTTCATTTCAGTTAAATCGATCATCTCTGCCCTTGAGATTATCAATTCATTTCGCGATCTGAAACAGGTAACACCCTCCCCGATATCAATTTTTCTTCCTGGCTGGCTAACCAGGAGATCTTTTATATTATAAAAAATCTCGAACTTTAAATTTAAACTAAAATGTTCAATTATTCTAATCGATAGTGACTTGAAGAGCCAAAAATCGTTCACTTTTTTAGCAAGATTGATATTAATCTCAATTGCCTTGTCTTTTATCACAATCGGATCGATGGATGGTTCGTTTGCAGAAATAGTCAGTTGTCTGAGCATTTGTGAAAAGCGTAATATGGAAAGACTGAATTCAGGATTAATTTCTTCCAGGAGTGGAGTAACCTTGTTTCGTAAGAAGTTTCGCTGAAATTTGTTATCGACATTGGTGCTGTCAAATTGGTATCGAATATTTTGTTTCGACAGCCATTCAATTATCTCAGATTTTGAAAAGATAATCACCGGTCTGATGATGTTTCCCCTTACAACAGGGATACCGGAAACCGCCTCAACTCCTTTCCCTTTGATCAGGTTTAAGAGTACTGTTTCAGAATTGTCATCCATGTTGTGAGCAGTGGCGATTTTTGAATATCCAAGTTTTTCTCTCACTTTTTCCAGGGTAAAATACCGGGCTTCTCTGGCCGCCATCTCAATGGATATCTTCTTTTCAACGGAAAGTTGTTTAACATCTACTGAGTTTGAGTAGAATGGGATTCCATTTGCAAAACACAGCTCCCTGCAAAACTTTTCGTCGTTATCAGACTCTTCACCACGCAGGTTATGGTTTATATGAACAGCCGTAACTTCAAGCGATAATTGGGGTTGCAGTTTTTGAATCAAGGTAAGAAGGAATATAGAATCTGCCCCGCCACTCAGGGCGATAATTACCTTATCATTCCTTTCGATCAGCTTTTCAGATCTACAAAATTGTTTAAATTTGAGAAATATTGTGTCAGGCAAACCCGAAGTCTTTTAGTTTATCCATTGAGATACCGTTGTAACCGGTCCCTTCAATATAGTTGAGGATATACTTTCCGAGAACATCAAATTCAAGATTAACTTCTGAATTTGTCTTTAAATCTTCGAGGGTCGTATTTGCCCAGGTATGGGGAATAATGGCCACTTTCAACCATCCTCTCCCCTTCTCAGCTACTGTGAGGCTGACACCATTAATACAGATGGAACCAACAGGAATTATATATTTGTCATATTTTGAATCAAAATTGATCCTTAATTCATAACTGCCGTTTAACTGAACAACACTGGAAACTTTTCCTGTGGTGTCCACATGTCCAAGAACAAAATGTCCTCCAAGCCTTGAATCCGCTCTAAGTGCCCTCTCAAGATTAACTCGAGTTCCTCTTCTAAATCCATTAAATGTGGTTTTTTGAGGGTTTTCTGCCACAGAATCAAATCGCAGGCTTCCTTTGTCGATTGATACAACAGTTTGACAGACACCATCAATGTTTATACTATCACCCGCCAGGATTCCGGAATTTATGACACTGCAAGAGACTTCAATTGAAATCTCATTACCTCTAGGATGCACTGCTGTGATGGTCCCAATTTCTTCTACAAGTCCCGTGAACATCAGTTGACCATCCTTTCAAAATATAAAATTGCGTCTTTGTCTGTTTTTTTCACTGTCCGGAGATTTAACTTCATGGAATTATCAAGTCCAAATTGGTTGATTCCGGAGAATAAATTAATCCCATGCCCAATCAATTTAGGGGCAACAAACAGGATAAATTCATTAAAAAGCTTTTTATTTAGCAAAGCTGATACAAATTCAGCACCAGATTCAACCAAAACCGAGGTAATACCTGCAGTTTTAATTTTTTTGAATACTTCAATCGGGTCGGGGTGATTTTGTTCATCTCTTTGTGGAGTCACAATAACAGGAATCCCGGCTATATCGAGTCTTTTTGCGATGTTATAATTGTGTGGGTCATCATCTGATGTGAAGATCATCGATTTTCCATCCGTGTTCTGGAAAAAGTTGAGTTGATCGTCAAAAAAGAGTTTTGATGTGAGCATAATTCGTTTTGGAGCTAAATCACTCTTTTTGTGAAGAGCAAGCCGTGGGTTATCAATTTTCACTGTTTTTGATGTTGTAAGGACGGCATCATGACTTTTTCTCAGTTGTTGGACAACTTTGCGGGATTTATCAGAAGTAATCCATTTGGAATAGCCTGAAGTTTCAGCCACATTTCCGTCAAGAGTAATAGCCGATTTGATGGTAACCCAAGGGAAATCGGTTGTCATGTATGTGGCAAATTTTTGATAAAATTCAGGGTATTTTTTATTACCGGACACCTCCACAGAGATACCTGCGTCGAGAAGTTTTTTGATCCCATTCCCTGCGACGATGGGGTTAGGGTCAATACTACCTATGACTACCCTCCTAATTTTTTTGTCGATTATCAGGTCGGCGCATGGAGGAGTTTTGCCAAAATGTGAACACGGCTCCAGACTTACATACATCTCAGCTCCGGAGACATCTTCTGATGCATTGTTTATTGCATCAACCTCCGCATGCACCCCACCATATTTATGGTGAAATCCCTCGCTGATAATTTTTCCTTCTTTAACTAAAACCGATCCAACCATGGGATTGGGACTTACCATCCCGCTCCCCTTAAGAGCAAGTTTTAACGTTCGGGAGAGAAAATAATCGTCGAGGGATTCCATTGCAAGTTAACTGATTTCCAAAACTTCGAATTTAATGATGCCGGCCGGAGCGTTCACCGTAGCAATTTCGCCAACCGACTTATTCAATAATCCTTGACCAACAGGTGATGAGATCGAAATCTTTCCTTGTTCAAGATTCGCTTCCTCATTGGAAACGATTTGATAAACAATCTCTTTCATTGTTTTCAAGTTTTTAATTCTAACTTTGGCAAGAATATGAATTTTATCCTTCGGCATTGAAGCTGGATCAATAACTTTTGTTTTAGCGAGTAATGACTCCAATTTATGAATCCTCAGCTCAAAAAGCCCTTGGGCTTCTTTTGCTGCATCATACTCGGCATTTTCAGATAGATCTCCATGAGCGCGTGCTTCAGCGATTTTACCGGCAATTTCTTTTCTTCCGACCGATTTCATTTCAGCAAGCTCTCTTTCAAGCTCAATGAGTCTGTCTTGTGATAAATATACAATGTCTTGCATATTACTCCCAATTTGTATGTGAACTAAAAAAAATTGCCACTCCCTCAAGAATCTTGAGAGTGTGGCAGCCCAAATTTACACAATTTTAATGACAATATCAAGTCATATTAAATAATAACCTAAAAAGGATATTCCTCCTGTTTTTTCAACCGGCTTTCAAGATTATGATCTTTTAAAAGTTTAATAACGTCTTCTTTTGATATTCTTTTGTAAGGAATATCGGATTCTGAAAGTCCACTTGCCAAAAAAGCTACAGCAATAGCTCCGTATGAAATGTAATCTTTGTCAACTTTGTCAAAAGTATCTCCAAAATCGTGATAATGCTCCGTCATCTCTTTTTGTCATACCACCGGTTGGAGTTAA
Source organism: Ignavibacteriales bacterium (assembly GCA_016714125.1). GTDB lineage: Bacteria > Bacteroidota > Ignavibacteria > Ignavibacteriales > Ignavibacteriaceae > UTCHB3. Next base: position 386,726 of record JADJNX010000003.1, read on the forward strand.
AACCGGAATGCCTTCAAACATAAAAAAACATATGGTCACTATTTGTCCAGGCAGTACTCATAAGAGTTGACAAGTCATAAGTGCCGCTTTTTGCTGTTATTTCTTTAATGGCGGGCATTAAATGATCAAACCCCATTACATTGTAACCGTTCACTTTACCGGGCATATCGAGGTTAAACATGGCAAAAATAGAATCATTTTTGTGTTGTTCTACATATTTTTTTGAACCCCAAAGTCCGGTTTCTTCACCATTAAACCATACAAACTCAATTGTTCGCTCCGGTTTGATGCCCAGTTGATTCAACAAAACAGCAGCTTCAAAAATCACCGCACTTCCATGACCGTTGTCAGCTGCACCATCGCCAAGATCCCAACTGTCGAAATGAGCTCCAATTACAATTTTTTCTCTTTTAGTTCCCTCGAACGTGCAAACAAGGTTTTTCGAAACTCCGGTTTTTACAAATGAGTTGGAAGTGATATCCATTACCACTTTTTCACCATTTTCAAGAAGTCTTTTTAATTTACTTCCCTCTTCAAATGTGAGAGAAAATGCGGGGATTTGCAGGGGGTTGCCCTTAAAATTACCTACCCCACACAATACCTTGCCACCAGTGGCCTCATTAATAAAAAGAGCCGCAACTGCTCCTTTATTAAATGCAATCTTTATAGCTTCTCCCCGCAGCATTTCTTCACGCCCTTTTGGTCTGGTTTGGCTTATTACAACAATTTTACCTGAGACATCAATCCCCTCATAGTCCACTTCATAACCTGACAAAACATAAACCACCTCTCCCCTTTCAATTTTTGCAGGAGAAGAATAAGCAAGTGCACTGGCTCTCAATTCCTTTTTGCAGGGAGTGGTCATAACAACTTTATCCTCACCCCTGTACCAGATTGGCGAGGTAAACTCTTCATAATAAGAAGATAGTCCGTTATCACTTAAATGTTTTTTAAGAATTTCAAAACCAAGTTCATTTTGAGGAGTCCCCATTAATCTTCCGCCGGCAAGGTCACACACCTTTTCGAGCATATGATAACCATAACTGTTGGCTAATGCCTTCCCTGTCAGCGTTTCGATGTTTAGTTGTGCTGATAAAGTGACAGAAATTAAGAAGAAAAGGGTAAACAGTTTTTTCATTTTAGAACTCGATATAGACAAAAGGTAAAGTAGATGTTCCAAGAACCTGGTAAACAAAGATAATAACCAGAGCAAAGGCTGAGGCTTTTAGACTCCAATGAATTGCAGCAAATTTGACATAAAGTGACTTGTAGAATCTCTCAGGGAGAAATGCCAAAATTAGACCGATTACCATCACCAGGAAAGGTGTAAAGTAGTATTCCAACCACTTTTCAATATGGGCAATCTTAATCTCTGAAAAAAGCTTATAAATAAATGTCTGCGCACTTTCAAGCGAAGGAGCTTTAAAGATTATAAATGAAAATGCAATAACATGGAATGTAATCAAAATTTCAAACCATCTGAAATATCTTTCATTAACCCTGGCGACAAGTTTTTTTCTGGTATTTCTGAACATTGTATCGAACACAATACAAAGACCGTGGATCAGGCCCCAAACGATAAATGTTAGATTGGCTCCATGCCAGATTCCTGAAATAAGGAAAGTAACAAGGATTGAGATATAGATACCGATTATTCCAATTCGCCTGAGCGCAAAACTGAGAGGGTTAAAAATATTTTCACTTAAAAAAGTGTAAAGAGTAATGTGCCATCTTCGCCAGAATTCACTTACAGAATTAGCAAGAAATGGTTTTCTAAAATTTTCCTCGAGTTCAAATCCAAATAGATAAGCCATTCCTCTAACGATATCTGTATATCCTGAAAAGTCAAAATATAACTGAAGGAAAGCACCATACCCGGCAATAAGACATTCAAATGAGGTGAAAAGATCCGGATTTTCAAAAACCCTGTCTACAAAGTTTAATGCAATAAAATCAGCAATCAACACCTTTTTGAGAATACCGGTAATCAGCAGGAAAATTCCCTTGCTGACATTCTCACGGGTGATGTTTGTCTCAGATCTAAATTGTGGCAATAGATTGGCGGCTTTTGAAATTGGTCCAGCTACAATCGTGGGGAAAAATGAAACGTACAAGAGGTAGTTAACAATGTTTGTTTCTGCCTCCTCTATCTCCTCCCTGTATATTGATAAAATATACCCGAGGATTTAAAATGTAGTAGGATATTCCAACCGGAGTGAGAATTTCTCTTGTGAAATAGGAAAAGAACTGAGAAGATTGAAGCCCAAACTGATTTACTATAAAGAAAGTATATTTAAAATAGATTAGTATTCCAACGTTTGCAAGTACAGAGATTGCAAGTAAAATCCTTCTTTTTGTCAAAGAAGTCTCTTTTATTAGATATTTCCCAACAAAAAAATCGATGAAACCCACTGCAATTAGCAGACCAATATACTCTCCTGAGATTTTGTAGTAGAAATAGAGACTAAAAATCAGAAGTATCGCATTCCGCGCTTTTATATTTTTTGCAAAAGCCGTGAATACAATATAAAGTACTGTGAATAGAAAGAAAAACAGTACCGAATTAAACAACAAGGGGTTACCCTGGTTGTATTTTAGTAGTTCAATTGCTTCCAAAAGTTAGACCGGCTCCCCCATTATTTCTTCTTTGGTGGAATTTTTACTTTTTGTCCGGGTTTTAAACCGTCACCTTTGGCACCATTGGCAGCTTTTAATTGATTCACAGGAATCCCTGTTTTTTGTGAAATCCCTGACCAGGTATCACCATTTTTAACGCTGTAATTTGAGCCGGTTGTAGTCGTAGTAGTAGTTGTAGTTTTTTTAGGGGTAGTTTTACCCGTTTTGGTCGTTACATTTTTGTTTGTTTTGTTGGTGGTATATTTGTTCCCATATTTTGTCGTGGTTTTAGGTGCAACATACGCATTTTTCTGTGGGACTTTGATTTTTTGTCCCGGTCTGATAATATCGCCATTTATCCCGTTGGCAGTTTTTAACTGATTAACGGGGATTCCTGTACGTTTTGAGATTGCATACCAGGTATCACCATTTCTAACACTATAGTTGGATATTACAGGTGTGGTGGTTTTTTGGGCCGCTTTATATCCGTAGTTATTTCCGTAATAGGTATTACGCGAAGAATAACTTTTGGTCACGGGTTTATTCGCAGTTGTCGTCGGCGTCGTAGCATTAGTATAAGCGGTTACGGGTGTTTTAACTTTTTTGGTATATACTTTCAGTTCCTGATTAACAGATAGTGCACCAAAAAAATTATTCCATTCACGAATGTCACTTATTTCAACATTATAGAGTTTGGCAATTGAACGGATTGATTCCCCACCCAATACCTTATGCATTTTAAATTCACCGTTGGCATCTTTTAATGCGGATGTTGAATTACCACCAGTGATTACCGTGGTATTGGAAGCAGAAACACTCTGACTTTCATTGTTATCAACATAAATTGCAAGTTCACCCGGGATTGCACCTTCAAGTACTTTATTATTTAGAACAAGGGTTCTTTCTCCCTCATTAAATCTTTTCATCGAGTTCTGTAAAGCTGTTAAGTAGAGTTCACCTTTAAGGTTATAACCTTTTGATGTAAGGTGAATCTGGTCAACATTCGCAAGATAATTTGCTCTCCAGCTCAACATTGAGTTTTTGCCACCACTCACATTATAGATATCATAAAACAGACATCCATTTTCAAATGCAACATCTCTGACCAATTGAGCAAAATTGAGACAAGCACTGACATTATTTCTTTTGTTAAAAGCATCCTGGATGTTAAACAACATTATTGAAGCACCGGGAACAGCATTTTTTACTTTATTGACTATCGCAACAAGATTTTGCTTCATTGATGCTTCATCGTATCCTCCGGCAAAGAAGTCGTTAATCCCAAGATCAAGAATAAAAAGATCGGGCTTAAATTCCTTCACTTCATCTTCAAATCTTGATTGCCTTAAGATACTGCCAAGTCCGGCCCCATTAACACCTGTGCTTGCATAAAGCACGCCGTTTTCACTTGTAGATTCAAGCATGATACCATAACAGATGAACGCAGTCTGCTGATCATTCGACTTTTTGAACGAAACTTCGATGCTTTCGAGATCAGAATCCACAGTGGCTTTTAGCACTGTTCTGTCCTGATCATCCTGCGAGGTGAGGATTATAGGTTCAGAAACTCCATTCACCTTAAGTACAACATCAAACATCGATACACCTTTTTCGGTGTATATTTTAATAGTGTTTTTGGGTGATTTTAATGTGGTTTTTGAAAAAACTAGCTTAAAATTGGCGTTTGGATCTGTCGTGGAAATTGAATAACCCGCCAGCCCAATTTGAAGAAGAGGTGAAACTTCAGTGTTTTTTGAAAACAGCCATTTCCCTTTTGAGTAAGTAAAATAGTCGTAAGCTGAGTGGGTTTTCGCGGCAGAATAAGGAAAAACAATCCCTCTACCCCCCATTCCATATGTTTTTTGAAGCTCTTCCCTGATATAACCAGTGTATATGTCGGCTTGAAGGTGAGAATCACCTATGTGAAGAATCCTGACCTTTTTGTTGCTTGCATTTGCGAGTTTTGAGAAAAAAACTTCAGCAGCTTTTTCATCCTGCCATTCAATAAAATTCTGACTGGTTCTCAAGAAAGGAAACAAACCAAGACGAGTCAATCCTTCAATCGCTGATGTCGGGGTAGTGGGCACACAGGGATGTGTCATTTTGTATCACCGCAATTGAATCCGGCGGAAAAAGAACTCCTCGGGTAAATTTGCGGGACTTGTTCCTGCCAGGAGAGTTCCGAAGCTGCTGTACAATGCGATCAATAAAGATTTTTCCTTTTATTGATCGTATTACACAGACCTGGTAAACTTTTCTTCATGGTGCCATCCGTTCTGTTGGTTAACGGTTAATTGATTTTAATTCTGTCTAAATATTTTTTATATGCGTCGTTAATGCCCTTAAACAACTCGGCAGCAATTATTTTTTGCCCGCGGTTAATAAAATGACCATCTCTGGCGGCATAACCTTTTTGTGCCCATGCAGCAATTGAATTTTGTCCTCCCATCAAATGGTAGGTATCCCAAAATGCACATCCATTTTCAATTGCACACTGCTTCATAATTTCAACAACTCTTCCAATATATGGGTGAGAAACATTGCTTCCCCTTCTTATTACGCCCATATCCCCGGGTCCTATTACCAAAATTGAGGCATTTTTTGCCCTGTTTTTCATTCCGGAAAAGAGATTTGAATAATATTTTTTACTCTTTCGAGGTCAGACTCTTTTTAACAGTCGGCATAACATTCATTCCAAATTGCAAAATAATCAGTTTTACATTTAAATCATCATATTGCGACTCTAAATAATTTTTGTCGATCTTTAACAGCCCGTCGCCCGAGTGCCCCCTTATCGCCAAATTATCAATTTGAACTCCATTATTCCCATCAAAAAAGAATCCATAAAGTTCGGGGTTAATCCCGGTTCTAATATCAAAACGGATGGTGCTGCCATTCCCACGATATTTTACATACTTTAGCCCAAACGGATTGCCACCATCAAGATCGAGTGTGGTTATCTCATCCCCGCTTTTCAGATCGCTGATTTTTACCTGACCTTGAGAGCCTGTTTTACCATAAAAAACACCGATTTTGCTAAATTTAACTGCTTTACCAAAATTTATGGTAACATTTCCCCTTAACGACGCAGTTTTTTTCTTTTTAGGTTTTTGTTTGCTTGCAGCACTTAAAAAATTGTAACTGTCAGCAAGGTAAAATATTCTTTTTGAAGAAGATAATGTCCCTCGAAGTATCAGGTGGTATTGTTTCCTCCTGCTCGATTTTCTCCTCTAGGGGCAACTCATTATCTATTTCTTCATCAGGAGTTTTTTCCCTGCCATTTCCGTTATCCTTCTTCTTTTCTTCCTTTTTATCCTTTTTACCATTCCCGTATTTAAACACGAGTCCGGAGAGGGCATATTTACCCGAGGAATAACTGTTATTAAAAACATTAAATCTCTCCCAGTTACCTGAAGTTGACCTGAAGTAATTTACATTATCGGTTATGTCATCAACAGGAACATATCCAACTCCCTCACCGCCAAATTCCTTTTGGAAAAATTCCCTTAAAAAAGATGTGATCCGGTCTCCTTCAATTTGCGAGTCTCCATAATGAGCCACTCTGACAATTCTGTTTTCACTTTCATTTTTAAGTGCTTTAAAAAAATCATCAAGCGCTTTTTTACCGTCAGTTTCCGGATTGGTCAGATATTCATCAAGCCCATCATCACCATTTGTTTTTGTCGCTGTTTCCGGTGCAATTTCTTCAGAGTCATCATATTTACTTAAAAAGTTTTCAGCATTTTCATTATTTTGCTCGGCTGATTTAAATAAACTCTCCCTCACATCAGGGAAACTTATAACAAACTATTCTACATCAATGGGAGATTTGAATACAAATTCTGGCCCCAGTAGAGAGAGACATAAAAAAAGTCCGTTCACCATTATGATGCTGAATAAGATCTGGAGTGTGTATTTGTTCATCATTTTATGATATTAAAACTCTAAATTTAACTAATCCTCAGTGATTCTCAGGTATAATAATCTATCACCAAACCCTATTATGAATGTAAAACTACTTTATATCTTATTTATAACTCTTATATTTTCAACATGTTACCATGCACAGTCTGATTTTGATAAATATCCATTTCTGGTATTAGACGGGAATAAAATTGAAAATCCTCGTTCTATTGAAAAAATATTCAATCAAAAATTTAAAAGTGATTCGTCAGGTTCACAATTAAAGATATTTATCATCGGCGATTCACATGTTTCCTCAGGTGAATTTGCAAAATCTCTTAATTCCGAACTTGCAGAAAAATTTGGAGACGGTGGTACTGCCTACCTGACCTTAAATAAGATGTTCCCCTCATCAATCGGACAATCACCTGTTAAAGTGTCCCCCTCCGATGAAGAAATCATCGGTTTTACTCTCTTGTCAAACACATCCCGCGACAATTTATCCATCAAGGACTTGTCCGGAGATGACGTGAAAATTATCTTTTCGGAGAATAACAAAAATCATTCTCTCAGGGTAAAATTTTCAGAAGAGGTACCCGGTTTTTACATTTCATCCGGGAAAAATGTTCCACCCGTTCACTCAAAAGGGCTAATAACGACTACTAATGATGGTGGTGTTGCAACTACCTGGTTTGGAGTAATTGGGGCTTCTCTATTAAGTTACAATGTTCAGATGAACTATATTTATCCTTTCATTGAAGCGTTCGACCCTGACATTCTAATTGTGAATCTTGGTACCAACGATTGTACGGGACCAAACTTTAATCTTCAGTATGTGAATGTTGAGTATGACAAATTGATTTCAAAACTCAAAAAGACTGTCCCAAAAGCTTCTTTTATATTGATTTCACCACCCGATTTTTCTCCTTAAATGGTGGAAAATACCGTAATAACAAAATGGTGAATGTTATGAAAGAAGGGATCACCAAACTTTCCTTAAAACATAATTTAGCAGTTTGGGATTTAAAGGCTGTTATGGGAGGAGATTCATCAATGATAGTTTGGGTGAAGGAGCAACTTGGAAGTGGGGATTATGTACATTTTACCGCAGATGGTCAGAGACTCATCGGAAAACTACTTGGTAAAGCTATAATTGACCTTTTTAAGGAGGATCAGTAATCCCCTTTTGCAATCGACTCAATTTTGTTGATTGACTTCTCTTTCATTGTTTCCAGGGTTTCTGTGCTGAGCATATTATAAGCGATTGTTCGAATTCTTCCCCACTCATTATGCATTGGGCATGGAGTAGAAACCGAGCAACCAGGGAAACCCAAAACACATGAATTAAAAACTTCCATTCCATCCAATACAGTTACAATGTCGATCAGTTTTATCTCTGAAGCATTTTTGCCGAGATAAAATCCCCCGTTTTTTCCTTTTTTCGATGCAACAATCTTTGAATCAGTTAGTATCTGCATCACCTTCGACACAAACTCCTTTGGAACTTTTAATTTATCAGCTACATGGCTGGCATTCACTTTTGATCTGGTTCAAGAGTTGAAAGATAAAGTACTGCTTGAATTCCAAGTTCACATTTTTTTGAGAATATGACCGTCATTTTACTCTTTGGTTTGTGGTAGTTGCAAATCAGATAAAAAATACTGTTTAATATAACGCTTAGAAATAATATTGCAAAGAAAAAACAGAGGAATTAGGTCGATTTATTCTGAAAAAATGAACTAAGAAGATTCATAATAGTGTTTAGATTATAGTATCCTAAAAATGATTTCCCTAATCAATTAAAATCGTTGAAAATCTCCACCCAATAAATGAAAAAAACGGTATATCTTCTCTTTTTGGCGATAGCATTGTTAAGCCTGTTTACGGGTTGTGATGCACCAAGGAACAACCCTGTTGATCCGGATAATACCATTAGCAGGTTGCCAAGAATAGAAGGTGAGGTTATTTCGTCAGGTTCGTCCGGTGCTCCCCTCTCTTTTGCCAGGATAACTTTTGTCCCCACTTCAAGTTTTACTTTTTCCGGTGAAGATGGAAAGTTTTCTCTCCCTGTTACAAAAAAAACAAACGGCTTATTGTTGATCGAAAAATTTGGATTTAAAACTGATTCCATTTTTGTAGACTGGAACAACGCAGACAACATCCAATTGAGACGCTCCCTTTTAAAATTTCCCCTCCCTGTTAAACTGTCAATTGTGTCCAACACCCTTAACAGATTTCCTGATCTTAAATTTTACTCATTTTTAGTTGCTGTAGAACTAGCCGAATCTAATGAGTTTATCGATTCGATTATTGTAGAGAGCCGTGTTAAGAAAATTAAATTTAAACTGGATAAACAACCGGGTGACAGGAATTTCGAAAAGGAGCTCTTTTCTTTTCAGATTGAAGGGCTTACATCCCCTTTTTCGATAGTAGATGAGGTTTTTGACCCTGTTTTTTACCTTTCAGGTGGAGTCACATTCTCGCCCGGTCCCATCTCTGTAACCCGGGTAATCGATCAGGAAGTAAAATTCCTCTCACCCGCAAACGGTACAATTGTTGGATCTTCATTTAGACTTTTATGGGAAAAGTTCTCCCCGGGGTGGGATCACTCCTATTCAGTAGAAATTTACCTCAATGATTTAACTCCAATATTGGTGTTGCAAAAGGAAAAAATAGATAAAAATGAGACAGGAGTTAATATCAATCAGGAACTGCCTCCCGGCGACTATTTTTGGGTGGTTTATAGTAAGGACTCCTTTGGTAACTCAACCCGGTCTAAACCGGCTTCTTTCAGTGTAAGGTAATGATGAGTAATGTAATTGAAAAAGTAAAAACCCTTTCGCGTGAGCAGTTTGCTGTACTTTACGATATTAGCAAAAGGCTCAATTCTGCTTCTGATACGGCTTCTCTCTATGCAGATGCCCTTGATCTCATGCTTGATGTTATTGATGCTGAGAGAGGAATTTTTTCGAAGTATAAAAAAGAGACGGGTGAGTTTGAACTGATTGCAGCAAGGCATATAAACAAAGGAGACATAAAAGATCTTTCACTCTTCTCCTCAGGACTTTTAAGAAAAGTGATTGAGACCTCTGAACCACAATTACTTCACGATGTTCAGGGAACAGTCTTCTTTCGTCACAGGTTAGTGTGATGCTTAATAATATCAAATCTGTGATTGGTATCTCGGTTTTTCTTTAAAAGCGAAATTTGGGGTGTTATAGTAGTTGACAGCATCGAAAACCGAAAATTCTTTACCAAAGATAATCTTGTTTTCCTTGATTTTGTTTCCAATGTTCTTTCTCTGACCTTAAACAATGTCTCCCGTCTCGAAGAACTTGAGGATGAAAATTCCGCCCTGAAGAATAACTTTTTCAAAAATGAGGGAATTGAAGGAATCATCGGATCGTCGGATGTAATGCAGAAAATCATTCAACTGGTCGCCAAAGTTTCAAAAACCGATGCAACTGTCTTGATTCTTGGTGAGAGTGGTACCGGAAAAGACCTTTTTGCTCAAGCCATTCATAAACTAAGCAAAAGAAATAACGCACAGTTTGTTGCGCAATTTTGTGGATCCATTCCCGACAATCTGCTCGAAAGTGAGTTGTTTGGTTTTAAAAAGGGATCATTTACCGGTGCCGTATCAGATAAAAAAGGTTTGTTTGAAGTAGCGGATAGAGGTACTTTTTTCCTCGACGAAATTGCTGATGTGTCAGCAGCTCTTCAAGCCAAACTCCTCAGGGTTATCCAGAATAAAGAGATTATCAGGATTGGTGAAACAGAAGTCAGGAAGGTTGATGTCAGGATAATTGCAGCGACAAATAAAGACCTTAAAGAGATGATAAAACAGGGTACTTTCCGTGAAGACCTTTTTTACAGGCTTAATGTGTTTCCTGTTACGATTCCACCTCTTAGGGACAGAAAGGGAGATGTTCCCCTTCTTGCAAATCACTTTTTGAAAAAATATAGTGATGATCAAAAAATCAAATTTTCTAAAGAAGCATTAAAAAACTTGAATCTTATCATTTCCCGGGTAATGTCCGCCAGTTGGAGAACATAATACAGAGAGCAGTGATTTTTTGTTCTGAAAATCTGATATTACCGGAGGATATAGATTTTGAAGACTCCGATTCATTACAAGACAGGTTTGAGAATGGAAATATGTCCGATTTCATCAAGGAATTGCTCCTCACAAGGCTGGACAAAAACGACGGGAATCGCACACTAACCGCTAAATCGTTAGGGGTTTCTGTTAGATGGATACAAAAGAAGCTTAAAGAACTTGAAGAAAACGGCGGTAAAATGTCAACAAAATTTTCGGATAGCGATGAATAACACATTTTTGATCGTTTCAAAACGCTCGAGGTAATTAAAAAGATGAATTTTCTTCTGTTCTTAAAGTTGAAAGAATAGAGGATGGTTTAATACTTTTGTTAAAAACATTTTCTCGCAGTGGTGAAAAAGGGTCCGTAGAGAGATTTAAAAGAGAGTCGCAGCTACTACTGTCAATTGATCATAAAAGTGTTATCAAACTGGTGGAGTATGGTGAAAATGAGACCGAACTTTATTTAGCGTTGGAATATTTCCATGGTTCTCATCTCGGAAAGTTTGCCGGAAGTGATATTTTTTCTATTGAAGATAAATTAAAAATAACCGAATCAATAATATCGGGTGTTCTCTATCTTCACGAACAGGGCATTATTCATCGAGACCTTAAGCCTGAAAACATACTTGTAGGCCCCGAATTGCAGGTCAAGATTGTAGATTTTGGATTGTCATCTTCCCAATCCTCAGAAAGAATAACCCGCAAAAATGAGATTCTTGGAACCCCGGCTTATTTACCGCCTGAATATCTGACAGGGAATGAACATTCTGCCAAAGGTGATTTATTTTCACTTGGAATGATAATTTATGAACTTTTTGTTGGAATTAACCCCATTAAGGGAGATAATTTAACAGAAACTCTCTCTAAAATAAGTAGTTTCTCCATTCAAGACTTGAATCTGGACTCTCTGCATCTGCCCGAGTCGATCAGATTAATTCTGTTGAAGACACTTAATGAGGACCCGGAAAAGCGGTTTCTCTCACTCCCCTTCAGTTTGGTGAAAAATCGACCAATTACAGGCGATGTGACCACTTTGAAAGGTGCTTTAAAGGGCCCGAACCCGTCTCAGAGGTCCGACAACAGACAAGACTCTAGACTTGCCTGGTACAGGTTTTTCACTGTCGTTCCACTAATTCTAATTGTATTAATTTATTATTTCTTTCAATCAGGTTTTTCAGGGGTTGATGGGACTGAACAATTATCAAATATTTCCGGAAATGAAAAATCACCAACAACCGCAATAGATTTGAAGGAAAATGGCGTTGAGTTAAAAAAATCGGATAGTGAAGAGGGCAATAAACCTGAAGACTCCGGTAAAAAGGATGAAGCTGAAAAAGTCAACAAAACGACTTTGGAAGAAGACCCGGCTAATGATGTTTCGGGATATCTGGGAATTAAATGTTATCCTTGGGGTGAGGTCTATCTCGATGGAAAATATTATGATACTACACCTTTAAAGGGAGATATTAAAATAAAACCCGGTGTGTATCAGTTGAAAGTTTCTAATCCTGCATTTCCACCCTTTGCAAAAGAGATTGTGATTAAAGGAGGAACGACGGTTAGTGAAGTGATCAACTTCAAAAAGGAACCGGGATATCTGACCATTAATGTCTTCCCTTGGGGCGAGGTTAAGATCAACAATGTATCTTATGGAGTTACTCCTATATCCGCACCGATCAGCCTGCCGGAGGGAAAACATATTATTACACTTTTAAATCCGGATTTTGGAACATATTCAGAATCTATTACCATAGTTGCAGGAAAAACAACACAATACAAGCATAAATTTGACCAGGCTATAAATGCCGGAAATTAACTGGCACAGAAATTGTATGTTAATGATCTATTCAATGAAAATGTTAATGCAAAAATGAAAAAATTTAGATATATCTCACTTGTTATACTTATTGCCGCCGGTAATGTCTTTTCACAAGGTTGGAAGACAGGGGGCTCGATGCCGATACCTGTTTCCGGTGGAAAAGCATTTGTTAAAGACTCCTTGATCTATTTATTGGGCGGTTGGTCAGATCAACTATTATCATACACAAATTTGATCCAGTCATACAATCCATCAGATGGAAGTTGGAGAATCATCGATACCATGAAGTTTGCAAGATCCGGCTTTATTGCTGATATTTATAATGGTAATCTTGTCTATTCCGGTGGAAATATTCCCGATTTTGGATTTCATAATGCGCTTGAAGTTTATGATTTTCATAACAAACCATTTGTACACAGCTCGCATACAATCTTTCGGAGGGCTTACGCAGCAGGCGAAATTATCGACTCAAATCTTTTTGTTTTTGGTGGTTACACACTTGAACCTGCACAGCCTGTAGTATTTAAGTACAACATCCCTCAAGGAAAAATGGAATCATCTCTGGATACTTCCATTAGCCCTACTGATTTCCCTATCGATCAGATGATAGCCCGTTTTGATGATAATCTCTATTTGTTTGGTGGTTCAATTCACACAATTTCTTCGCTAATATTTAAATATTCAACATCCATCGGTTCTTACATTCCAATCGATTCCAGACTTGAAAGTGCCCGTGCCGGTGGCTCAACGGTAAAACCAGGTGAAAACATCATTATGCTCATTGGAGGATATAATGAGGTCAATAATGCACTTTCATCAACCGAAATAGTAATTAAAACAGGTGAACAATTTACCGGTGCTTCAGGCCCTGCACTTAATATTGGCAGAAATGATGCTTCTGCAGTAATTTTTGGTGATTCTATATATGTTTTTGGGGGAACCGGCAGTTCCGGATTTAACATTGCGACTATAGAAGTATTACCGGTTCATGGTATTACAGCGATAAAAGAAACAGGCGAAACCCTCCCTCAAGACTTTTCGCTTTCACAAAACTACCCTAATCCATTCAATTCATCCACAGTGATACGATTTTCTCTTAAATCGGATGCTGAAGTGGAATTGAACATTTTTTCTTCTGATGGAAGCCTTGTTAAAAGTCTTTTAAAACAATCATTTTCCCCCGGAAACTACTCTGTCCAATGGGATGGGGACGACAGCTATTCTCGACCGGTATCGAGTGGTGTATATTTTGTTACCCTGAGTAATGGTAAAGACCGGGTCACAAAAAAAATGGCTTTAATGAAGTAAAAATCAAATAAATGACACGATTGAAATTTTTATTTTCCTTAATTTTCGCCATCTACTCCTGCCTGTTTTGGCACAGCTATCACCGGGAGAAATAGCTCAATTAGATGAAAAATACAGGAATTTCGAGTATTCGGAAGCAATTAAACTTGCTGATGTACTTCTCAAAATACCTGCAATTTCGCCTGAAGACTCTGTTCAAATTCTTACAATAAAAGCCGCTTCATGTTACTCTCTAAATATGCTTATTGAGTCCTCTTTTAGTTATGTAACAATCCTGAAAATCAATAAATTTTTTATACTGGATACTTCGGTCTGGTCACCCAAAATTATTGAGTTTTTTAATGAGATTAAACGGGATTATCTAAAAAAACTTGAGGATGAAAAGACAATATTATCAAAAACAGACACGGTCCGGATAACAACAGTGGTCTTTCCTGATATGTCTTCTGCAAAAGAATCGATCCTTAAATCAATCCTTCTTCCGGGACTTGGACATCTTGATGTGAATCCGGATTGGAAAGCTTATACTCTGCTTGCCGTTTCCAGTTTGTCGCTGCTTTCTTCAGTTTATTTTACCCTGAGTACAAATTCAAGTGAGAAAGAATATCTAAACGAATTCGACCCTCTGCAGATTTCTGCAAAATATGACACCTTTAACAGAAACTATCAACTAAGAAATATCTCCATTGGTGTGTTTGCTGCTACCTGGTTTTATGCTCAGTTAGACTTGCTTCTTGGTACCACTCTTTTTACCGCCCCAACTCAAAACATCAGAATTACCCCGGCCCAGACAGGTTGTCTCTGCAATTTTTGTTTTAGCGAATTTTGTGCGTCCGGTGCGAACAATATTCGTATTAAATCTCAAATTTCCCACTATCAATCTCCAAACTGAGTTAATTACATACTGTTTGAGAATGGAATAACTTTGGCACGGTTATTGAATATTGATGTTATAACAATTATTTCAATAAATCAATAATCGGAGAAAAAAATGTTAAGCTCATCTAAAATGTCGCGCTTATTCTTCCCCCTATTCTTTCTGCTTCTTACTGTTTCTGTATATTCACAGACAGCAAGATTGCAGGTAATTCACAATTCAGCAGATCCTGCAGCAGCTTCTGTTGATGTGTATGTTAACGGATCAAGATTGTTAAATGATTTTGCTTTCAGAACAGCAACAGGCTTCATTGATGTTCCTGCAGGTGTTACAGTTAACATAGGTGTTGCTCCGGGAACAAGTTCCACAGCTAACGATACCTTAAAAAACTTCCCTGTTGTTTTCGAAGCAAATAAAAAATATGTGGCAATCGCTAACGGAGTTCTTAATCCGGCATCATTTGCTTCTAATCCTAACAATAATTCAACTGCATTTACATTATTCCTTCAAACAATGGCTCAGGAGGCTGGTACCAGTCCTTCAAATGTTGATTTTTTTGTGCTTCATGGTTCAACCGATGCTCCGGCAGTGGATGTAATAGCAAGAAATGTAGCAACTCTGGTTAATGATGCACCTTACGGAGCGGTAACAGGTTATATATCTGTTCCTGCCGCTTCATACATTCTTGATGTAACACCTGCGCAAGATAACAATACTATTGTAGCAAGTTTTCGTGCCGACCTTTCCGGTCTTGGAGGAGGAGCTGCTGCAGTGTTTGCTTCGGGCTTCCTTACCCCGTCTGCAAATCAGAATGGTCAGGCATTTGGTATTTTTGCTGCTCTTCCAAATGGCGATGTTGTACCATTTACAGCTCTGACAACTGCAAGATTACAGGTTATTCACAACGCTGCAGATCCTGCTGCTGCTTCTGTGGATGTATATTTGGATGGTGGTATTCTTCTGAATGATTTTGCTTTCAGGACAGCAACTCAATTTATTGATGCACCCGCAAATCAAATTATCAATGTAGGTGTTGCCGGTGGAACAAGTTCATCAGTAAACGATACCCTGAAAAACTTTGCATTAAAACTGCTTCCGGGTGGAGTTTATGTCGCTATTGCTAATGGTGTATTAAATCCCGCAACATTTGCTGCTAATCCTGAATCAAGATCAACTGCGTTTACACTTTTTATAAATGCACTTGCACGCGAGAATGCAACAAGTTCACCAACAAATGTTGATTTTTATGTGCTTCACGGTGCAACTGATGCTCCTGCTGTGGATGTAGCCGCAAGAGGTGTAGCTCAGTTGGTAAGTGGAGCGGCCTATGGTGATCAGACAGCGTATATATCAGTGCCTGCTAACAATTATACACTTGATGTCTCACCGGCAGGAACCGGAAATGTTATTGCATCATTTGCGGCACCACTTTCAGGTCTTGGTGGTGGATCAGCAGTTGTTTTTGCTTCAGGATTCCTTACTCCTGCCTCCAATCAAAATGGTCAGGCATTTGGATTATTTGCTGCCCTGGCAAACGGTAATGTAGTAGCTTTTAGTCCTGTAACAGGAATTGAAGAGGAAACTTCAGCAACTCCTGATGCTTTTATTCTTGGTCAAAATTATCCAAATCCTTTTAATCCATCCACCTCAATCACATTTAGCATAGCCAAAGATGAGATGGTAAACTTAAAAGTATTTAATATTGCCGGTGAAGAGGTTGCTTCACTAATTGATCAGGCAATTCCTGCAGGTTCATACAAAGTAAACTTTGATGCCTCAAATCTTACAAGTGGGATTTATTTCTACAGACTAACAGCAGGCAACTTTATTGAAACAAAAAAAATGAACCTCCTCAAATAGTTCCATTTTAATTTTTCAATTGGAGATTAAAAGTCGCCCCGAAATGGGCGACTTTTTTTGTTTTTTATAATACCTATTAAAATATTAACTAAGTTTAAGTTCAACAAACTTAGATTTTTGAGGAAGTATTATGGACTTAAAACACAAACTTTTTGATGTCCCCAAAATATCCAGCATCCAGGATATGGTGCTGATGATTGGGAAAGACCATGCAGGAAAATTAGCATTGGAGGACCTTAATGACACCCCAATCAAAAAACTCACTTTTGAAAAATTACTCGATACTGTGTTGCGTTTTGGAGCTGGTCTTCGAAAACTGGGAATAAAGGAAAGATCACACATTGCAGTAATTGGGGAAAATAGAGTTCAATGGGCTCTCACCTATCTCACCGCCATGACTTTTGACTATGTTATTGTTCCAATCGATAAAAAATCTAACCCAAAATGAAATTCTAAACATCCTTTACGAAAGCGAATCTGAAGTCATTGTTTACTCCAAAAATTACAACAATTTGATGGATGAAGAAGCTGCGGCGATCACCAAGTTAAAAGTTAAAATCAGTATGGACATCACTTCAAATGAGGATGACAGGATTTCAATGTCAGCACTGATTGATTCCACTCCCCCCGCAGCAATTGATTCGCTACCAAGAATCGATCCGGAAAAAATGGCTGAAATCATCTTTACTTCTGGCTCCTTGGAAGAGCAAAGGGTGTGATGTTGAGTCAAAGAAATCTTGCAATAAACCTGATGTCAATGACCAAAATGATAGAAATTACTTCAGGTGACAGATTCCTTTCTGTGTTACCAATGCATCATACTTATGAATGTACTTGTGGTATGTTATGCCCCCTTTTCAAAGGCGGGTCGGTTCACTTCGCAAGATCACTTAAGACGATTGTTGATGATTTGCAGGTTGTAAAAGCCACTATCCTGCTTGGGGTTCCTCTACTCTTCGATAAGATGTTTAAGAGAATATCCAAAACAATTAAAGAAGACAAAGTAAAATCGAAAGTCGTCCCTCCACTCGTAAAGATTACCGGATTCCTTGAAAAATTGGGAATGAAAGAGATTAAACAAAAAGTATTTAAAGAGATGCATCACAAATTTGGTGGACATGTAAGAATATTCATCGCAGGTGGCGCAGCTCCTGACCCAGAAGTTGCAAAAGGATTACGTGAGTTTGGATTTACCTTCCTTCAAGGATACGGACTCACTGAAACTGCTCCTATAACTGCTTTAAACAGACTAATGGCATACAAAGATGACTCTGCCGGTCTGCCACTTCCCGGAGTAACTCTGAAAATTGTTGATCCCGATCCTGATGGTGTGGGTGAGATTTATATAAAGGGTGATAATGTAATGCTCGGATATTACAAAAATGAGAAACTTACCGCAGAAGCATTTGATCCCGAAGGCTATTTTAAATCAGGAGATTTGGGATATGTTGATTCGGATGGATTTCTTCACATCAGAGGAAGGAAGAAAAACGTAATCATCGCAAGCAACGGAAAAAATGTATTTCCTGAAGAGGTTGAAGATATTCTTAACAGAAATCCGTTGGTTCTTGAATGTTTTGTTTATGGAGAAGAAGATGCAAAGCATACAGAGATCATAGCCGTTCAACTTGTTCTAAATGCAGAAACCTTGATAGAATATTCAGAAAAACATCATGTAAAAATCGAAGAGCCTCTTCTCGACCAAATTGCTGCAGGAATTGTTAAAGAAGCAAACAAACACCTTACTCCCTATAAACAAATCCAGAAGTATTATGTCCGTGAAAAAGAATTTGAGAAAACTACCACTCAGAAGATTAAGAGATACCTGGTGAAGAGTGAGTGAGTACTTGAGTACCTGAGTACTTGAGAACTTGAAAGATGCAGAACTTGGGAGATTCGGCAATGAATCACCCAAGTTCGAAAGTTTCTATTCCACTGTAATCTTGGAGTGTTCTTACTCCACAGTAATCTTGGAATGCCTCATTGAATGAACCTTGTTGAGCGAAGGATGGTCAAGAGAATTATTCATTCTTGATTCAAATTCTTCACGGAAACGGCTTACCATAAATTTTACAGGCCATGCAGCGGCTTCACCAAGAGCACAGATGGTATTTCCATCGATATTATTGGCGACGCTCAAAAGAAGTTCAACATCATCTTTCTGTCCATGACCGGC
Organism: Ignavibacteriales bacterium; assembly: GCA_016714125.1. Classification (GTDB taxonomy): domain Bacteria; phylum Bacteroidota; class Ignavibacteria; order Ignavibacteriales; family Ignavibacteriaceae; genus UTCHB3. Next base: position 405,387 of record JADJNX010000003.1, read on the forward strand.
AGCCATTCTGTTTAAGATTTTTACCATCCAACCGGTGCCTTCACGGCAAGGTGTGCACTGTCCACAACTCTCATGATAATAAAACTTTGAAATTCTCGCAAGGACTCTCACCAAATCGGTATCTTCATCCATAACCATGATACCTGCAGTTCCTATCGAACTACCGGCAGCTTTCAGGGATTCAGCATCCATTGCTATACCTTCAAGCTGGTCGCCACGAAGAGGCGGCATCGATGATCCACCGGGGATCACACATTTAATCTTTTTATTTCCCGGTACTCCACCTGCATAATTGTAAATTATATCAGTAAGAAGTGTTCCGGAAGGAAGTTCATAAACACCGGGTTTGTTAACATGTCCACTAACGCCGTATAAAATCGTTCCGGGGTGTTTTTCAGCACCTATTTTCGAAAACCACTCCCAACCCTTATTGATTATTGCAGGGACATTTGTTAATGTCTCAACATTATTAATGGTGGTTGGATTTCCCCAAAGACCGTTCTGAGCAGGAAATGGTGGTTTTACCCTTGGGTAGCCTCTTTTTCCTTCAATGGAATTCATTAACGAAGACTCCTCACCACATATATAAGCACCAGCACCTTTGTGAACATAAATATTCACATGGAATTTGGTACCAAATGTGGTTTTCATTTTCTCGCCAACAAGTCCTGCTTCATAGGCTTCATCAAGAGCTTTTTGGAACAGTTTTATCCATTTATGATATTCACCACGAATATAAACATAAGCTGAATTGGCTCCAATTGCATAAGCGGCAATCAATATTCCTTCGATGCACTGATGAGGATTATACTCAAAATCTGTCTGTCTTTAAAAGATCCCGGTTCCGATTCATCACCGTTTACACAAAGATACTTTGGTTTATCGGTAGTTTTGGGCATAAAAGACCATTTGAGTCCGCAAGAGAACGCTGCGCCCCCTCTTCCTCTTAAACCCGATTTTTTAACTGTATCGATAATATCATCGGGAGTTGTAGCGAGTGCTTTTTAATTGCTTCATATCCACCGTTGGCACGATAGACATCTATTTTATGTAAATTTTCTATTTCAGGTAAAACAATTTTTTCCATCGTCATCACTTCTAATTTAGGGATTCAATTAATTCGAGAGCTTTTTCCTTGGTAAGATTCTCATGGAAATCTTCATTCACTGCGATCATCGGGGCAGTGCCGCATGATCCCATACACTCAACTTCTTCAAGTGAAAAAAGTCCGTCAGCAGAGGTTTCACCATTTTTTAGACCTGTCTTTGCCTTAACAGCTTCCCAGATATCATAAGCACCCCTTAACATACAGGAAACATTGGTACACACCTGAAGGTGGTATTTTCCCGGCATGTGTTGATGGTACATTGTGTAAAAAGTTACAACTCCCATCACATCTTCTTCAGTGACTTCGAGAATTGTCGAAACTTCTTTAATAACTTCTCCGGATATGTAACCGTTTTGTTCCTGTGCTATATAGAGCACAGGCATAATGGCTGCTTTTTTCGTCGGATAATTATCGAAGAGCTTAACTACTTTTTCGTGATTTTCTACAGTAAATTTGAATTCCATTAATTTCCTCTTCTTATTTATCGGCTTCGCCCATAACGGGGTCAAGACTGCCGATTATTGCAACCACATCAGAGATCATGTGTCCCTTGATTAAACCACCAAGTGACTGTAAATTACAGAATGAAGGCGACCTGATTTTCATTTTCCAAGGATGTCCTTCACCCTTACTCACAATGTAGAAACCAAGTTCACCTTTAGGATTTTCAACTCCGGAATAGATATCACCAACAGGTGGTTTCACTCCAAAATTGACGATCATAAAGTCATGAATCAATTCTTCCATCTTAGTATAGATTTCAGTTTTTCGTGGAAGAACTTTTTTAGGAGAATTTAACATTATCTCCCCTTTTGGCATCTTATCGAGGCACTGGATGATAATTTTGCAACTCTCACGAAGCTCATCGGCTCTTACAAAATAACGGGCAAGACTGTCACCCTCATTGTAAACAGGAACCTTAAAATCGATCTGATCATAAAGCATATAAGGATTGGCTCTTCTAAGATCGTGTTCAATCCCGGAACCTCTAAGGTTTGGACCTGTAAGTCCAATATTAATTGCTTCTTCACCGGAAATTACTCCAACACCTTCAAGACGCTCAACAAATATTCTATTTGTATTCAACATGCGTTCTGCTTCGTCGAGTTTTTCTTCAAACTGAGCTATAAATTCTTTGATAATGCCAATTGCCTCATCTGGCATATCAGCAGCAACACCACCAATTCGGGTGTAACTGGTTGTAAATCTGGCTCCACAAATAATATCATACGCGTTTAAGACTTTTTCTCTCTCACGAAGGCACCAGAGGAATACAGTTAATGCACCCACATCCATGGCAAGTGCTCCAACAGCAACGAGGTGTGAAGTAATTCGCGAAAGTTCAGTCATAATCATTCTGATATACTGAGCTCTTACCGGTGCTTCAATTCCGTATAATTTTTCAACTGCCAGACAGAAGGCAGTATTATTCGCAGGTGGAGAAATGTAATCAAGTCTGTCAGTATGAGGAATAAACTCATAATAAGACATGTTTTCAGCCATTTTCTCATAACCCCGGTGAAGATATCCGAGATCCGGCACAGCCGCAACAACCGTTTCACCATCGAGTCTTAAAAGCACTCTGAGCACTCCATGGGTCGCAGGATGCTGTGGACCCATATTAAGAATCATCTCATTTTCAAGTGCATCTTCGAATGTTACATTGGTTTCCTGGTCGAGAAGTGCTTTTACAATACTTGGATGCACATCATCTTTAGTTAATCTTTCCATAATCTCTCTATTTCTTCGGTAGGGTTAAGTCGCCGGGTATTCCCATTAGAGGGTATTCCTTGCGAAGAGGATAATATTCATATTCTTCAGGCATGTACATCCTGCGAAGATCGGGATGATTCTCAAATTTTATCCCATACATGTCATAAGTCTCTCTCTCATACCAGTTGGCTGATTTCCAGAGAGGGACGACCGAGGCGATATGTGGATGATTCTCCTGAACATCGCATGCCAAACGGAGACGAAATTTATTTTCGAGAGAGTAGATGTGATAAACAACCGTAAATCTGTTCTTTTTTGTAGCCCAGTCGATTGCAGTTACATCTTCACACATATTAAATTTGAGATCGTCATGATTCTTCAAAAAATTGCATACAGGATAAATTTGCGAAGCATCAAATTTAATTTTAAGGTCTCCTCTGAAATCAGTCACTTCAAAATTAGTTTCAGGGAACTGCTCTTGAAGAAGAGGAACTATTTTATCTTTAATTTCCATTTACTTTCACAGGCTCCAAAAGAGGTATGTTTTGAAAATCTCTTGCTCTAGTATGTTTTATTTTGTCTTGTATTAACATCAAAGCATTAAGCAAGTTATCAGGTCTTGGGGGGCAACCCGCAAGATAGATATCAACGGGAAGGAAGTGATCAATACCCTGAACGACAGAATATGAACGGTACATTCCACCAGTTGAAGTACAGACACCCATTGCTATAACCCATTTTGGATCCGGCATCTGATCGTAAATTTTCTTTACAACGTGCGACATCTTATATGTAACAGTTCCGGCAACAAGCAAAACATCACACTGCCTCGGTGTAAATCTCATAACTTCGGATCCAAACCGTGCAATATCGTATTTTGGACCGGCTACTGCCATCATCTCAATTCCACAACAAGAAATTCCCAACGGCATTGGCCAGACAGAACTTTCCCTTGCCCACCCAACGAGTGCATCGATGGTGGTGGTAATGAAACCATCACTCATTAGTTTAGCTTCTAATCCCAATTGAATCCTCCTTTTTTATATGCATACAAGAACCCTAACTCAAACACAACTAAGAATATAAACATCGAAATGAAGGCTGAAATTCCAAATTCCTTAAACAAATCAATAAATTCCACCGCCCAGGGATATACAAAGATTACTTCAAGATCAAAAATTATGAAGAGCATCGCCACAACATAATATTTAACCGATATCCTCTCTTCGGTTGACCCGATAGGCTTCATTCCACTCTCGTAGGGAGAACTCTTAACTGAAGTTGGTCTCTGTGGTCCAAACAGCGAAGAAGAAGCCACAACAGCCACCGAGAAGACAACTGCAAATCCCATCACTACAAGAAGGGGGATATAATTTTCAAGCATTCTGCATCCGGAAATTATTTCTTAAAACTCAAACTTTAAATTTATTAAAGTTTTTGATTATAGTCAATTTTTATTTCAGAGAATCAGAACTTGAGTGACATGAGTACCTGTGTACTCATTTTCATATAAGGCAACTTTTTTGTAAGTTTGGAGACAATACAAACAGGAGATTTATGAATATTCAATTTATCGGAGCAGCTGAGACTGTAACGGGCTCAAATCACCTGCTAAAAACCGGTTCAGGCACGATTTTATTGGATTGTGGAATGTTCCAAGGTAAAAGAAAAGAAGCCTTTGAATTAAACCGTACATTTGATTTTTACAATCCCAAAGATATTAATGCTGTTATTCTTTCCCATGCTCATATCGACCATGCAGGAAATTTACCCAATCTTGTAAAACGTGGATTTAGAGGTACAATTTTTTGCACACATGCAACCAAAGACTTGTGTGAAATAATGCTGGCAGATTCTGCGCATATCCAGCAAAAAGATACAGAGTTTGTGAACAAAAAAAGAGCCAAACAAGGCAAAATCCTTTTTGAACCACTTTACACTCAGCAGGATGTTGATGAAACCCTCAGTCTGATGCAGGGTGTGAACTACCATAATGAGTTTGAAGTGTTCCCGGGAGTTACCGCCACATTTTATGATGCGGGACATATCCTCGGAAGTGCCGTCACTTATATGAAAATCGAAGAAGAAGGTAAAACTTTTGAATTGGGATTTTCGGGCGACCTTGGCAGACCAAACATGCCGATACTTAGAGACCCCGAAATAATCCCTGATGTCGACTATTTAATTTGCGAAAGCACTTATGGTGGCAGGTTTCATGAAGATTTTGACATGTCAGAAGCAAAAGTGATTGATGTAATAAACCGTGCAATTGAACGGAAAGGTAAAATTATCGTTCCTGCCTTCAGTCTCGGTAGAACTCAGGAGCTTGTTTATCTTTTGCATACAATTTTTGAAAAGGGTACGGTTCCATTGATCCCTGTTTATGTCGATTCCCCTCTTTCGTTTAATGCGACCGCTGTTTTCAGAAGGCACACGGAATGTTATGATCTCGAAACTTCGGCTCATATCTTAAAGAATGAGGATCCTCTGGGATTCAATAAGTTAACCTACATCACTGATGTAGAAGATTCTAAACGACTTAACGACCGGGAAGGTCCAATGATGATCATTTCAGCTTCGGGCATGGCTGAGTCGGGTAGAATTCTTCATCACCTCGCAAATAATATTCAAAATCCAAAAAATATTATCATGATGACAGGTTATTGCGCCGAACACACTCTTGGGAAAAGGATAATAGAACGGAACCCCGAAATAAATATTTTTGGTGAACCTTACCAACTCAGAGCAGAAGTTGTTGTGTTTAACTCCTTGTCGGCTCATGCAGATTCTGACGAGTTGATTTATTATGTAAACAAATTCAACTGTGAAAAAATGAAAGAAATCTTTCTTGTACATGGAGAACCCGACCAGCAGGAGAAATTTAAGAACAGGTTGCTCCTGAATCATTTTAAGTCGGTTAAGATACCAAAAAGAGGAGAACTTTTTCGATTAAATAATCTTGACAGATAATCTTTATTTACAGACAGGCTGTTTCTTATGGGGATCAGCCTGTTTTTTTATAATAATCCCAGACTTAAACCATATTGAACTGCCATAGTACTATTTTCAGAATTTGTCTTTTCCAGTATGTTTCGACGGTGGTTGTTTACTGTGTTCACACTGATAAATAATTCATCTGCTATTTTTTTACTCGCCATCCCTTTTGCCATCAAACCAAGTATTTCTATTTCGCGTTTTGTTAACGATGGCTGTGTCTCCGATTTTGAATCCTTTAGAAAAACATGAAGTTCTCCGGAACTAACATTCATCATCTTTCTCTGTGAGGTGAGTATCTCATCTCTGCCCGGTAACATGTCATACATTATAAGCATTAACAGAACATTTCCCTTTTTGCCGCGCTCAAGGGGGATCACCTGATTAATAAACCTTCTAAATTTTCCGTCTTTACATTTTAATCTAAAATCGCAGATCAATTTATAATTCTTCTTCTCAGCTTGATGCAATTTTATGATGTGATCCATATAAAGGTAGTGTGTCTCTATCAAAAAAGGAACATCATCAGGATGCATTATTGAATAAAACATCTGAGGTCCTTTTGCATCATATCAGAGAGTTCGATCCCAAGAAGAGTTAAAAACTTTGATTGGGCAAAGACATAATTTCTTTTGTAAAGATCGAAAACAGACATAGAACTGTTCTCTAAAATGGCGAGTTGCTTCAAAAGTGAAAGATGTTCTTCAAATTTGGAATAGTCAAGTGAATCTTCATCGATTGACTGACTGGCGATCAATTTATTAAACTTATCGAGGTAATATTCAAGGTTCATAAGAGTAAAAATGATTATTTATAACTATTTCACCGGCCAGGCTGATGAGATATTTTTCAGATGTCAAAATTTTTGATTTATGAAAATGAATTTAAAGGAATTGTAATGAGATATCAACACTTAATTATTGTTATTTTATTATTAACAATCAGTCCGCTAGTTGGACATATTGGTTCGATGGGATTAAAGAAATCCAATCAAACATTTGGAACCGAACTTGACTTACTTCCCTATTTAAGTAACGGCTATTACCTCTCAGCATGGTATGGAATCGACAGATTTAGAATAAGAGGGGTTTACACAAAAACAAATATTCCGGGATTCTTACTTAAGGATGGTTTTAAGGAAAATAAATTAACGGTCTATGCTGCCATAGTCGATTATTTTTTTAATGATAATTTTGAAGGAGCATGGCTGGGCGTTGGTGCTGAAATTTGGGATTCAGAGATAGAAAACGAGAAAGAGATTGGCAAAGCAGCTTACAATAACAAAATTTTTACAGTGGGCGGAGGGTACATCTGGAAATTCTATAATAACTTTTATGTTAACCCCTGGGCAGCAATCCATTATGTTCTTTCAGGAGAAACACAAATTCGTCTTGGGAATTCGATTCACAAGCCCGGAATCCTGACTCCTGAAGTATCGATTAAATTAGGCTGGCACTTTTAGTGTGTCAGAAAAAATTTCTATAAGAAAAATCAGGTTATAAAATGAACAGGCGAAAGTTTTTACAAATTGGGGGGGTTACTACAGGCCGGGGATCGCTTTTCACCAATTTTAGCGGTATCGATAGAAGTGACTTTACGGACGAAAAGTATGGGGATATTTCGAAAGAATTGATAGTTTTTATCACGCATCTCTTGCGCCGAGTGGTCATAATACTCAGCCATGGCTTATTAAATTGATAGACAGAAACCGGTTTCGAATATCGTTAAACAATAATTGTCTTCTACCGGCTGTTGACCCCAATAACAGGGAATCACTTCTGTCGATTGGTGCATTCACAGAAAATTTGGTGCTTTCTGCTAATAAGTATGGGTATGCAACTGAACTCAAAATGTTAACTGAGAATCCATATAGTGAAGATATCATGGAAGTAAAGCTGTCCGGTGATAGAGCTATTCCTTTTCAAATGCAAAAAATTATTAACAGACGGACTGTCAGGAACGGTTATAGTACCAGGGAGATAAAAGCCGAAGATTTTGCATATATAACAAATAATGACACAAACCACTTTCATTATTTCACGAATGAAAGCAAGGAAGGAAGGTACATGAGTCAAGGAACCATTGAAGCCAACCGGATTCAGGCTTTTAGGACGATGCTCAGGAAGAACGGCAAATTGGATTATGGTCACCTGAAGAGGCAAAAATAAAAGGGATGGACTTACCCTGAAAGTATGGAGATTGAGGGTTTTGCCGGGTGGGTTGTAAGAAATTTTTACTCTGCTCAGACAGCAAAGGAGACATCATTCAGAGAAAAGACTGTTGAGAAGGTTGTCGAGCATGTTAATTCATCTGGGGGTGGATAATAATCACAAGCAAGGATAAAAGTGTAAAGACATTAGTTGAAACAGGAAGACTTTTTGAGAGATTTCCTTAAAATCAGGGATAAAACGTTGGGATTCACCCAATGACACAATTGTTGAGGAAAGTGCATTCAACAAAAGCATAGCCCGACTTGGAGTTAATTCAGAAATTCTTCCGGGTATCTTGAAAATTTCCTGAACCTGTTCCAGACCAATCAGTAAAATCTTTTAGGTAATGTTTAATACTTTAAAACTTAATATTGTTTAAAAATTCGGAGATTATAAAATGTTAAAATATTTATTGACAGCTATTCTTATAATCCATGGCTTAATTCACCTGATGGGTTTTATGAAAGCATTTGGATTTTCTGAAGTGCCCCAAATTACAGAACAGATAGGAAAACTGCAAGGAGTTCTTTGGCTTTCGGTTACAATTTTGTTTGTTCTTTCTTCGATCCTGTATGTAACAGAAAACCGGAATTGGTGGATTTTATGCGGCATTGGAGTCGTTTTATCTCAAATATTGATCTTTGGCACCTGGCAATCTGCTAAATATGGAATGATTCTTAATCTAATAATCCTCTTCCCTGTAATAGCCCATTTTGGATTGTGGAACTTTGAAAATAAGTATATCAACGATTTTAAGGAGAGTCTTGACAAAGTATCTGCGCAAAAACCAGATCTTTTGACAGAACAAGATATCAGGAAACTCCCTGCTCCGGTTCAAAAATATCTCCACTACACAGGGGTCGTCAACAAGGCAAAACTGAACTCAATCAAAGTTGTTTTGAAGGCAGATGAGAGAGAAAGGTAAAGACTGGTTTAGCTTTAGATCAGAGCAACATAATTTTTTTGGAGAACCTGCCCGTCTTTTTTTTATGAAAGCTGAAATGTTTGGAATCACCGTTCCCGGATACCATAAATATATTAATGAAAAAGCCAGTATGGATGTGCGGCTTTTTGGTTTTTTTACGGTCGTGGGGGCTGAAGGTGATATAATGAATAAAGCAGAAACAGTTACCCTCTTTAATGATATGTGTTTACTCGCTCCTGCTATGTTGATTGACAGCAGAATAAAATGGGAAGAAATTGACAGTCTGCATACCAAGGCAATCTTTACCAACGGAGAAATTTCCATTTCCGCGACACTTCAATTTAACAGTCAAGGTCAACTCATTAATTTTATTTCAGATGACAGATCTACGATATCTGATATGAAAAATTACAGATTTTCGACCCCCGTGCAAGAGTATAAAAGTATAGATGGGATCAACATCATCTCGAAAGCTGAAGTGGTTTGGCACTATCCGGATGGAGAATTTACTTACGGTGTCTTTAACCTAGTGGATATTCAACAGAACCCAACAAATTCGGGCAATTAATTTCCTTTAAATCAGTTATTTTGAATTGCTGATTTACACAAATTGCGGATAAAAACATAATAGAGAAATTTAGATCGTTCCTGTTTATCCCTCTAATGTGCCTTATGACTTTTAATGGTTGTGAGCAGAATATACCCTTGGCTCCCTATGACTCGGGGCTTCCTCCCGCTGTGCCCGAAAATCTTAGAGTTACAACTGCAACCGATGGTGTGGTAATTGTTAGATGGTGGGAAAATATCGATCCTGAATATTCTTTTTACAACCTTTATCGGGGAGTGAACGATTCGGTAAATCTCATCTTTTATAAAAAGCTCTTTTCAACCTTTTATAGAGATGAAAACCTGTTTTACGATTCAGTCTATTATTATGCTGTCACTTCGGTGGGAAGAAATGGTAAAGAGAGCGGGAAATCCCGCCATGTGGCCGCCAAACCCGGGAATAATTTTGATCCTGTTCTTCCTTCTTATTTAAATGTTACACCTGTAAACTACGAAGGTAAATTGCTTGTCTCATTTGAATGGAGCATAGATGAAAATCCCGATTTTAAAGGACTCGAGGTTTACCGTTCCACCTCCCAGGGGTTTACACCAACTCAAAATGACTTCGTTGTATTTCTGGATTCTCTCCACGATACTGACTCCCTTGCCCTTTCTCACTCTGTGAATTATTATTATAAGTTCCGAGCCGCCGACCATGGAGGCAGGTTCAGTGCATTTTCGGACGATTATAATGCCTTTTTATTCCCTGCTGTTGAAAAGTTGTCCCCTCAAAACGGTGCAATAATTCCCTTTTTTGATGTTTATTCGGTAGGAGCACTTCCTTACGATCTGGAGTACGAGGTAGTGGTTTATGATTCACCTGTCGTAAACGAAGTTTGGAGGTCGGTGCGTTATCGCTCAACCTCCCCCGGTGAATTGTTTATACCAAACTATATTCCATCGATAATACTAAATAAAAAATATTATTGGCGGATTGCTGTTTACCGGCCTGGAGGCAGTTCTCCCGTCTTTTGGTCGGATCTTTCTTCATTTCAAATCACACGGTTCGATTGAGAAAGTTTACAAAGGCCGTATTTCTAATTCTAGTTCTTTCCACTCCTCTGTTTTCCCAGTATGATGGAGATTCTTCACAAACATATCTGTTACCCGTTGTAAAACAAAATTCTATCTCAACAGTATTTAACAAAGAGCTGAGTATCTATTCACTCACCACAAATATCGACTATTCACTGGCTGCCGGACGATTTAACTTTAATCTGACAGAGAAATTGCATGCTTCTCTTCTCAAATATTCCGGAACAAACACTACCAGGGATGAAAATGTATTGCGGCTGTCGGGGGACTACAGAGTCAATAATTATTTTAATCCCGGTGCTCTCGTGAGCAGCAAATTCTACAGTGATTCAAGGACAACCGACATTAACACTGCAGCATCCAATTTTGGAATCCTGTACAACCGCTCTTTGATTGAGAATCTCGTAAATATCCTCCCATTTGGAGGGTACATTGAGGATGTCCAATCAGGGCTATCAAACAATGGCGCAATTTACGGAATCCAGGGTGGGATCGACAGGACTCTTTTCTCAGAGTTTTTAATTAGTTCAAATTTTATTTTTAGGAATGAGGATATCAGTCCCAGGAAAAACACACTCAGAGAGTTTACTGCAACTGTTGAGAATTTTATTGATCCGGGAATTCAAAACAGAGTTTTTGTAAACTATCACGAGTCGGGCAGGGATTTTTTCTATGATTCAGATTCACTTCTGCAGAATATCTTTTTAATTGAAAAAAATCTCCAGAGAAGAAACAACAGAATCTTTTCATTCTCGGATGAGTTTAATTACCATAATGTTCTTGAGAATACTTCAATTAACTTTAAAGTGAATTTTTCAGATCGGATAGTAGCAAGAACCACTCAGTACAAACTCCCTAACGATCTCTTCCCCACTTCCTTCGACTCTCAAATTGAAGAGTTAAAATTTGATCTGGCGGGTGGGATCAACTACACTTCCGAATCGATGGACATAAAATTTATTTCAAGTTTTGCCGAAAGAAATGAGAAATTCCTTCTGCTCAACCCTGAGAACTCAAACCCTGATTATTTTGAGCAACGCCAGAAAAATGAAGGGATTAAAAACAATGTGGCTTCCCAGGTGTTCCTCACTTTAAGCAGTATTTTTCTTATTAGCAATTACGACCGAATGGATCTCAGTCTTTCACATTTTAAACTAAGGTATGACACACCTTCAAGCGAAAATATTGACGAACGGGATGAACTTCTCTCCCAATTGAGGCTGAGATATACCAGACAGCTTAACGCCAATCTCTCTTTGTTTGCAGGGTTCGATTTCTCTTATGGGAAACTTGTTTACATTCTCGCCGCCAGAAGCTCAAATAATAACACAAACAGAATCTTCAGGTTAAACACCGGTTACGCATTTACAGGACGCCGATTAAAGAACTATGGAACTTTTGAGATATTAGCGAACTATATGGTGTATGATTTTGAAGATTTAAATCCCGGATTTAAAAGTTTTAGTTTCCGTCAGATATCACTTGTCGATTCCGCGGTTGTGGTTCTTACTAAAGAACTTAATTTTGAATTTAGCGGTTTTTATAAATTAAGCGAGCAAGGTGATCTCAAGTGGAACGACTACAGAATCAAACCAAGTCGTGAAATTACCGAGTTACTTCTTCTACCTGCACTGAGCACTTCCCTTGGCAGGTTTTCTTTTAAAATTGGACTCCGCTATTATTCCTATTTCTCAGATGTTATAATAAACGGTCAAAAGAAAGAGGAGAACTACTATAAAGGTATCGCCCCCTCTCAGAGATAAGTGCGCTGTTTCATGATGCATTTATGCTTTCGCTAAAGGGTTGGTATGAACGAATTGATTCGAAAGGGAACGATAGAAGGTATCTGACCACTTTAAATCTTGCGGTTAAGTGGTTTCTTTGATTATTACAATTAAAGTGATCTAATTTTTCTTATTTTGCAATAAAAATTTTGAAGTTAGTGGACCAAAACAGTTTTTCTTACAAGTACAAAGTATTCCGGACAGCCTTTACACGGTTGAGGAGTTTATTCTTGGTATTGCCTCAGAATTGGCGATCGAAGAGGATAAACTTTATGGTATAATGCTCTCTGTTTCAGAAGCCACTACCAATGCCATATTCCATGCCAACAAAAAGATCCTGAGAAAATTGTTTCAATATCCATTACTGCTGGTGCAGAAGTTTTACCGTCTCAATCAAAGATCAAGGGACTGGATTTAATCCTGTTTCAATTCCCGACCCCACCAAACCTGAAAACCTGCTTAAAGATTCCGGTAGAGGACTATTCCTGATGAGGATATATTCAAAGTCTCTAAGCTTCAACCCTTCCCCCCTCGGAACCGAGACCGTTTTAGAGTTCGAACTTTAAAACAAAAAACCCCTCATCATTTCTGACAAGGGGTTCTAATATAATTTAACTTTAATTGTAAGCCGGGTTTTACATCCCCAGTTTGTCAATGTTCGTTTTTACATCCATAGCCGATCTGTGAAGCTCTGCGAGCTCCTTATCGGTAAGTTTAAGTTCAATTATCTCTTCGATGCCGTTTCTACCCAACTTAACAGGAACACCAACATACATTCCATTTAGACCATATTCGCCTTCAAGGTAAGCAGCACAAGGAAGAATCCTCTGTCTGTTTTTAACTATCGCATCCACCATTTCAACTGCGGATGATGAAGGAGCATAATATGCACTACCAGTTTTAAGATAATTGACGATTTCGATACCACCGTTGCGAGCTCTGTCAACAAGTTGGTCTATCCTGTCAGCAGACATAAGTTCACTGATTGGGATTCCGGAGACTGTTGAATATCTGATCAATGGAACCATTGAATCGCCATGACCGCCAAGCACAAGTGCCTGAACATCCATAACAGATACATTTAGTTCTTTCGCAATAAATAGTCGGAAACGGGCGGAATCAAGTACTCCTGCCATTCCAACAACACGATTTTTAGGGAAACCACTGGTTTTCATCGAAACCCAGGTCATCACATCAAGTGGGTTTGAAACCACAACGATTACCGCATCCGGCGAACCGGGAACCACTTGTTCAGTAACTGAGCGAACGATCTCTGCATTTTTCATCAGAAGATCATCACGGGTCATACCCGGTTTACGCGCAAGTCCTGCGGTGATCACCACGATATCTGAACCGGCGGTGTCACTATAATCATTGGTTCCAATTACGGCACTGTCAAAATCTTCGACAGGTGCACTCTCCCACATATCAAGGGCTTTTCCCTGAGGAATTCCTTCGATAACATCGAGTAATACTACATTTTCAGCAAGATGCTTTTCAGCTATTCTTTGAGCTGCAGTGGCGCCTACATTTCCGGCACCTACTACGGTGATCTTCTTCATCAAGTCCTCTTATCTATTCGGTTGGAGGAACAATTGAAATAAACTGACGGTCGTTAGCACGGGTTCTGAATTCCACGGTGCCGTCTGTAAGAGCAAACAAAGTATCATCTTTGCCTTTTCCAACATTAAGTCCCGGATGGAATTTAGTTCCTCTCTGGCGAACGATTATGGAACCGGCTTCAACAAATTGCCCGCCAAAAGCTTTTACACCAAGTCTTTGGGCATTACTGTCTCTTCCATTTCTGGTGGATCCTTGTCCTTTTTTATGTGCCATTGTTAACTCCTTATCCTATTTTAATTATTTCTATTCTGGTCAGATGCTGTCTGTGTCCGTTCATCTTTTCGTAATTTTTACGACGCTTTTTCTTGTACACGAGAACTTTTTCATCTTTAAGATGGCTTAACACTTTTGCGGTAACTTTTAAGCCATCCACATATGGCTTGCCAACTTTTACACCGGCATCATCTGAGTAAAGTAATACATTATCAAATACTACTTCACTGTCAGGCTCAGCGTTTAGGCGGGGAACATAATGTTTCTCCGACTCTAAAACTTTAAACTGCTGTCCTGCTATATCAACAACTGCAAACATTTGCGGTCCTTTTGGTTTATAGAAAAAAATGAATTTTTGTCAGTCTGCAAATATAACAAACGGTTCACCCACCACAAAGAAAATCTTTCAACTTTATTTAATCATTACTTAAATATTTTCCTTATCTTGCTACTTATAATTTTTTTTGACTGGAGACATAATTTGAAATTTACTGTACGAAATCAAATCGCAGCAATTTGGAAAGACAGGAAAATATCCTACACCGAATTCTTTCAACAATCGGCAATGTACGCATCCCTTTATGCAGATATAAAACCTGATAAAGTTGCTGTTTTCTCCCCTAATCGGCCTGAATGGATATTCGCTTTTTTCTCAATCTGGATGAACCGTGCAACTGCAGTACCGATTGACTTTATGTCGCTTCCAAGCGAAGTTGCATATATATTAAATGACTGCAAACCCGAAGTGATTTTTATTCCAAAAGAATACTCGGAAGTTTTTGACAAGATCGAGGCAGACCTTCTTTATCACATCAAAGTAATCATCTTTGAGGATATAAAAGAAGACTTCAAAAAATTTGAAACCGTCGACTTTGAACAAACGGATATGGAAAAAACTGCGGTCATTACCTACACCTCAGGAACTACCGGCAATCCAAAAGGGGTAATGCTCACCTTTGAGAATATCTTAAAGAACCTCGAAGCGGTAATCGATTATGTTAAAATATTCACTCCTGAAAGAACAACTCTTGTTCTGCTCCCCATGCACCACATCCTGCCACTAATTGGTTCTTTTATAGCTCCCCTTTTTGCTGGTGGCACAATGGCGTTTGCTCCTTCCATGGTTTCTGAAGATATTATTAATACTCTACAGCAAAACAAAGTTGCAATTATGATTGGAGTCCCACGACTTTATGAGGCGATCCGAAAAGGTGTAATGGATAAAATACACAAAAATCATGTTGCTACTATGCTATTTAAGGTAGCAAAAACTGTCAATTCACAAAAATTTTCAAAAAAAGTTTTTGGAGCTGTTCATGCCAAATTTGGAGGAAATGTTCAATTTATGGTGTGTGGTGGAGCTAAATTAAACGAAGAAGTTGCGAATGATTATAAAACTCTTGGTTTTGAGATGCTCGAGGATACGGGATGACTGAATGTGCCCCTATGATCACTTTCACAAGACCGGGAAGGTGGAAAATTGGCTCCGCGGGTGAGCTTCTGCCCGGGGTTCAACTCGAAACCAGAGACGGTGAAATCTTCGTAAAAGGCAGAAATGTGATGAGAGGTTATTACAACAAGCCTGAAGAAACAGCCGAAGTTCTGCAGGATGGATGGCTTCGAACCGGCGATGTTGGACATCTCGATAATGAAGGTTACATACATATCACCGGAAGAGCAAAGGAAATTATTATCCTTTCAAACGGTAAAAACATCTCCCCTGAGGAAATAGAAGGTAAACTTAAAGAGACATCAGACTTAATCGCTGAAGTGGCTGCATATGCTGACAATGACAATATTGCAGTTGCCATCTACCCTGAATTCAAAAAACTGGCTGAAAAAGACATCCACAATTTTGAAGAAACCTTTAAATGGGAAGTAATCGACAAATACAATAAAACTGCTCACCCGTCAAAAAAAATTAGCAAATTTGTTCTTGTCAAAGAGGAATTGCCAAAAACCCGGCTTGGGAAAATCAAAAGATTTCAGCTTGCTAATCTTGTGGCGGAAAATAGAAAGAGCAAAAGTATTGATCCAAAACCACAACCCGATTTTGAAGAGTACCTGATTATCAAAGACTATCTGCATAACTTGAAAAAAGTTGAGATATTCGCCGATGATCATTTTGAAATGGATCTTGGACTTGACAGTTTGGATAAAGTGAATTTTCAGGTATTTCTTGAATCCACATTTGGTTTGAAGCTAAAAGAAGATATGCATGTCACCCACCCAACCGTGGAAAAACTCGCACTCTTTATGAAAGAGCATAAATCCAAAATCAGTGTTGAAAATGTGAATTGGAGTGAGATTTTTAAGGAGGAAGTGAGACTTGATCTCCCTAAAAGCTGGTTCACACAAAACTTCTTTAAAAACACTTCAAAACTTTTATTTAAACTCTATTTCAGAATCACTGGTGAAGGAATTGAGAATCTCCCAATGGGCCGTTTATTCTCGCCCCAAATCATCAAAGCTTTTTTTGATGGCTTGTTCGTCTCAGCCTTCATCAAAAATTCAATTTTCAAAAACACATATTTTTATGCCAAAGAAAAACATGTAAAAGGAAAGTTGATTAAAGCTTTGGCAAACAGAAATAACATTGTTGTTATGGACATTAATAAGGATTTGAAAGAGTCACTTCAAAAACTTGCGGTTTTGCTCGAAAAAGGAAAAAACATCATAATCTTCCCTGAAGGTACCAGAAGCAGAACAGGAGAACTTGGTGAATTTAAGAAGGCATTTGCAATTCTGGCTCACGAAAAAAATGTTCCTGTTGTGCCTGTTTCCATCGTTGGCGCTATTAATGCTTTACCGCGGGGCTCCAGGATTCCAAAACCCTGGAAAAAGATTAAAGTGAAGTTCCATCCGCCGGTATATCCTGAGGGTGACAACTATGATACACTTGTTGAAAAGGTTTTTGAGGCAGTTTCAAAAGAGTTAAAAAAAACTTAAAATATAATTGAACTTATAACAGCTCAACACTTTTTACTTTGTTAAACTCGGAAAAAATCCCTAGTTTACGGGAGAGTCAGAATAACAAACTGAGTCAATTACTCATTAACAAATCATTAATACATACGGGTTATCTTTATAGTAAACTCAAGATGTGACTATCATTCATTCATCATATATAAGGTGGTTTATGCGAAATAAACTTACTTTCTCCGTGAGTGCTATCATGTTGGTGTTATTCCTTGTTTTAGGATCAACGCAAACACAAGCACAATATCGGACAACAATTTGGGAAAAAGGTTCCAAATTAACTACTGCCGGCATGGTTCGGCACGGCCAACACGGAGCGTGGTCTCGCCTATGGTAATGGCAAGATTTATGTCTCAACAACTAAATACGGTGCAAGAGTGCTCATTCTGAACGCTACAACGGGAGATTCTGTAGGTGTTTTAGACATGACAGGTGTTTCGGGAGGTTCAGGTGCTTCAATAAATGATGTCGAAGTTGATGCTGACGGAGCTATCTACGCTTGCAACCTTGTTGTAACTGCTACAACCTCCGCTTTTAAAATTTACAGATGGGCAAACGATGCCGCTGCACCGGTAAATATTATTTCTTCCACAAGCTCACCGCAAGATTGGGAGATAAATTTACAGTTGTTGGTGCTACATCTAACAATTCACTCTCCATTTATGCTGCCACTTCAACCACCAACAAGGTTTACAAGTGGACTACTGCTGACAATGGAACTACATATCTACAGGATTCTGTAACTCTAACCGGAGTTTCAACTACAGCGCCAGGTAGCACACCGGTAGTATATCCTCTTACAACTGGACTATCTGAATTTGTTTACAAATCAAATGGTTCCCAGGGAAGAAGATTTAATGCTGATGGAAGTGTTATCGATTCTATAAGCGCTAATGCTGTTGGAAATACAGGCTCGAACGCTCTTCGCTATTTTACTATGAACGGCAAGAAGTATATTGCGATCTATCTTAATACAGGAACTCCACAAAATGGTATCCGTTTGATAGATGTTACAAATCAATACAGCACCCAGCATCTGGTTTTGGACTACACACCGGGTTTGGGAACGACAGCAAATGCCAATGGTACAGGTGATATCGCTATGCTACTTGGAACAGGCGAAGTTACGCTATATGTACTCGCAACTAACAATGGTATCGCGGCATATAAATACTCATTTGATGCACTACCTGAGACAAACACAATTTCCTCTTTCCCTTACACAATGGATTTTGCCACTGGCTTAATCACCGATGGTGGATGGTCAGGAAACTTTATTGACAGAGGTACAGAATCAAAAACCAATTATGCCGCCAGGTATCTTTACAACTATATTCCAACAACCCAGGCCGGTATAACTTTTGGTAACCTCACTTCACCGAAAATTCAACTTCCCGCAGGTCACAGAGTTAAATTCTGGTGGAAAGATGATGATATTACTGCAGTTGTTGGTGCTGATACTACATTTTTTGAAGTATCGACCAATAACGGATCAACATGGACGACACTTGGTTTTATGTCAAGAGCAAGTTCCATGGCTGCTTACGAAGAAGCTATTTTCGATTTAAGCGCGTATGCAGGAAATAACTTCAGAATGAGATGGAGAGACAAAACAAATGGAACTTTCTCTGCCTATGGATTTGGTTTGGACGATGTTCTCATCGAAGCCATTCCAATGATTCCTGTGTTAGCCCTTAATCCAACATCAACTGCTTTTGGTTCCACATATATTGGTGGAAACATGCAGAAGACGGTTGTCGTAAGTAACAATGGTGGTGCTGCTCTAACTGCAACCCTCACACTTCCTGCTGGTGTTACAGCTAACTCTACTGCATTAAATGTTCCCGGTGGTCAAGCATATAATCTTATTCTTACCTGGACACCAACCACACCCGGTGCTTACAGCGATTCCGTAAGATTTGTTACAAATGATGCCACAGCGAGCGATTTTTATTACAAACTCACAGGAACTGCTGTTACTCCATTCGTTTTGACTGAAGTAGTTCAAAATTTTGATACATCAACCGGGACAATACCTGCAAACTGGTCAGGCAACTACACTGTAGTAGCTGGTGGCGGAATCGGTTGGTCAAAAAGACTTACAAGAAACTTATACGGTACTTCAACCAGTAGAACCGGTTTCTTTGCAACTCCTTTCTTTGCCTCAACTGCAAGTTCGGTTTTGAAGTTTAAATACAGAGCCGTAAACTTTACAGGATATGGTACCGGAACTGCAACAGGAACACCTGCATCAGACTTAAAGTATTACATTTCTGTTTCAACAAACTTTGGCGGTAGCTTCACAGTTGTTGATTCAATTGGTTCACATAACCACAATGTTGACACAAATTATGTTGAGAAAACCTGGAATCTTTCCGCTTATGCCGGACAGACGATTCAGGTTAAGATTGATGGCGAAAGACTTAATACAGCCGATTTCTATTCCGATTTCGACGACTGGTTTATGGGAACTCCTCCTGTAGTAGCCATCGATTGGGGTAACCTCCAGTGGCCATTCACTGCAGCAATCACCGCCGGTGATTCTGTAACCATTTATGGTCAGGCATGGAAAAACGGCGTTACTGATTCAGTTGGACAAGCTTTTGGCTTGAAGGCATGGGTTGGTGTTAGTACTACCAACACAGATCCATCAACATGGTCAAGTTGGACCCCAGCGACTTTCAATCAGAATGTTGGAAACAACGACGAATTCATGACTTCGATTGGGAAAAATCTTGCTGCCGGCACTTATTACTACGCCTACAGATATGAATATCTTGGTGGACCTTACAGATATGGTGGCACAGGTGGTTTCTGGAACGGTACAAACAGTATCTCAGGTGTGCTCACTGTTAATCCTTACACTGTAGCAACATTCCCTACTTCCAGGGATTTGAAGAAGCTGCATTCCCTCCAACTGGTTGGGTAAGAGAGGATAAAAACTGGAGTAACATGGGGAAAATCAACTGCCTCACCAAGAACAGGTCTTGGTCATGCTCGCTACTCATACAGCAGTACTATCCCCGGAAACGATTGGATGATTTCTCCCGGAGTTCAAATGACGGCGGGACAATCATATCAATTATCTTACTGGTTCAAAGCTGCGTCAAACGCTTATCCTGAAAAGATGAAGGTTTTCTTGTTGAAGGGGCACAAACAGCGGACAGTTTAACTACAGTTCTTGCTGATCACCCATCAATCGGAAACACTGTTTACGAGAACAACACTTTATTCTTTATAGCTCCAACAACCGGACTTTATTATTTTGGATTCCAGTGTTATACTCCTGCTGATCAATGGAATCTTGATCTCGACGATATCGGAATTTCAGTTCCAAAAGAAGTTGATTATGCCATGGTTGGTTTGGTTCAAACCTCTCCTCCGGGTGAATCGAAAAAATCAATCAATATGTCAAAACAGAATCCTGTTTTACAACTTGATTTAAAGAGCACCGGAAGATCAGCATCCAATGTAAACAACAGCTCTATGATTCAATCCAACATTCTTACTACTGAGTTGGCAGGACTTCTTCCTGTCTATCTGCAGTCAAAGATTAAAAGACTTGGAAACACATTCCTAATTTCACTGTTAATGCTTCTTTAATGGAACAAATGCAGCACCTGTCACTATGCCAGGAATCGGGGTTATTGGACAGATTGAGAATGTACCATTCCAGTTTACTCCAACTGCCAGAGGAACTTTCTCTGCAATTTCTTTTGTAACATCACCTGGAGATTCAGTTTCCAGTAACGATACAATTGTAAACAATAAGATTCTGGTTTATCCTGATTCAGCAATCTATTCAATTGGTAACACTACCACTTGGTGATGATGCACCTACATTCTTAAACGGTAGCGATTTCTGGGTCAGTATCTCCTTCCAGGCAGCAATTCAGTTCCCTATGGGTGCTCATGCAGGCACAATTCCTAAACCGGGTAGAAGTTTCCTTTCATCCGATGGCGGAACTGTTTGGTTCCCATTAGTACTTTCATCTACTCCATACGCATGGACAATGCGTTCTGTTGGTGTACCTTATACTCCTCCACCACCACCGGTGTATAGCACACTGTGGCAGAAATCAGTAGCTCAAGGATCACTTCCAACATGGTTCTCAACTACCAATAATGAAAGAGGCTTTGCCTACGGTAAAGTTAACGATGGTAGCAATAACATGGTTGACAGACTCTTTGTTGTCTCAAGAAACGGTGGAAACTCGGTTAGAGTAGTAGATCCTGCAACCGGTGATGATGCCGGAACACTCACAATGGCTCCGATTATCACAGGTGGACTTATCGTTATCAACGATGTAGAAGTCACCTATGATGGAAAAATTCTTGCTACCAATGTTGTTGGTTCAACAGTTACTGCTCAGGACTGGAAAGTTTACATGTGGGATAACCTCACATCAACACCTGTTCTTGCAATGACTTATGTTGTTCCACCTGTTACCCCGAACACAAGACTTGGTGACAAGTTTAGAGTTACAGGTAACTTCTACAACAACACCGCAATTATTTGGGCAGCCGATGCAGCTAATGCAAAAAGTGTATAAATTCTCAATGAGCGGTGGTGCATTCAACCCTGTTCCTGAAGTTATTACTCTTAGCAACAATGCATTTGGCGGTTCTGCTTCTGTAGCTCCACTCCCTGATGGTTCATTCTATTATAATGCCGCCGGAAAGAATGTTATGAAATATTCTGCTACAGGCACCATAATTGACACCATACCCGGAACCGTTGTTGCAACAGGCACAAATTCTATTCAGTATTTGGGCAGCATCAACAGAACCGTAAATGAATACATTCTTACTTTCGCTTATGGTGCAGGTAACGAAAATGGATTCATGGCTACCATCCCCGATGGAGATCCTAACTTTGCTACATTCTACGGAAAAACACCAACGCTTGGAACCAATTCCAATGCAAATGGTACCGGTGATGTCGCTTACATGTTCAATAACGATGGAACTCTTACAGTATTTACTCTCTCTTCCAATAATGGATTTGGAGCATATAAACTGCTGAATGCTGTTCCTGTTGAACTTGCTTCATTTAATGCAACAGCCAATGTTAACAATGTTAATGTCGATTGGGTAACTTCTACCGAAACAAATTCGGCTGATTTTATCATTGAAAGAAAATCTTCAAATGGTAACTGGCAGTCAGCTGGCTCAGTAAAAGCCGCTGGCACAAGCACCTCTTCAAGAGCATATTCTTTCATCGACAAAAATGTTGCTACAGGCAAATATTCCTATAGACTAAAACAGATCGATTTCGATGGCAGCACAACCACCTTCAATGCAATTGAAGTTGAAGTTGGCGTGCCTGCAGTATTTGATCTCAGCCAAAACTATCCTAATCCGTTTAACCCAAGCACAAGAGTTAACTTCTCGTTGCCAACACCATCGAATGTTACTCTCGACGTGTTTGATATCTCGGGTCAGAAAGTAGCCACTATCCTTTCAGGATATATGACTGCCGGATACCACACTGCTGATATCGATGCTCAGAAACTAAAACTTTCTTCAGGTATTTATATCTATAAATTATCTGCAGGTAAGTTTACTTCTACAAAGAAAATGATTCTGATGAAGTAAGTATGAAGTATGAAGTATTAAAAATAATACCTAATACCTAATACCTGGAAGAAAATTAAGCTGTCTCAGAAATGGGGCAGCTTTTTTATTTTAAATCATTTGGTACAATAAAAATATTGTTTAATTTGCATATTACGGAATAGAATTGTTTTATCTCCAAAAGATTATTAATTACTCATCAAAATCAATTATATAAAGGAACGAGTTATGAAAATACTTGTTACAATCTTACTGTTTTTCACAATGGCATCAAGTATTGCCTCTGCTCAGATATATTACAAACTAGGCAGACTAGATTTTCCCTATGGGGGTAATTCCGCCGGTCAACAATTCACATGGACGGGTACCAATGACGAAGGATATTCAGCCCCCGTTCTTATCGGATTCCCATTCTTCTACGGGGGTATCGCAAGAGATACTTTTCAGATATCAACAAATGGTTTCCTTCGTTTTGGTGGAACCCTGACAAATGCAACATTTTCCAATGCACTGAACGGTCTTACCAGAAGTGTCCTGGCTCCGCTTTGGGATGATCTGAAAGCATCTGATTCTACGCTGATTACTTATCAAGTTACAGGATTTCCAGGCGACCGGGTTCTCTCAATTGAGTGGAAAATGATGCATTTCCCAAACAACAATGTTGATCCAAATTTGACTTTCAGTATCAGGTTGTATGAAACATATAATACAATTCAATTTGCCTATGGTGGGCATGTATTACCAACTTCTACCACAATCCCTACCGCTTCGATCGGAATTTCGAATTCAAACACTATTCTTACTGCCAATCAGGCTACAGGACAATTTCTCTCCGTAAATGTTGCCGGTGTTTTAGGAAACAGAGTTTTTCATCAATCTATGGGTGAAGAATTTAACGGAATTGGCGTGGTTCCTGATTCTGGGATCTCATTAGTTTTTTCACCAGAAAACCTCATTCCCCTTTCAGGAGCATATACCGTAGGTGGCGTAGGGGCAAGTTTTAAAACCCTCAGTGATGCAGCTATGGAGTTAAACCGTAATGGTATTTCCGGACCTGTCACTCTTACGGTTAATTCGGGCACATATGATGATATTTTTCATCTTATAAATGTTGCCGGTACATCATCAACGAATACCATTACCCTTACGACCAATGGAACTGTTGTTCTTTCACCTCGTAATGGCAGTTATTCTACAACTGCTCCCGGTGCTGCTTCTGGTGATGCTTTTATCAGACTTGAGGGTACCCAGTTTGTTACAATCGATGGTACAAACGGTCTTCACCTTATGGAAAACCTTGATAACATAACAACCAGAACCAAATTCAACATGGGTGTACTCATGCGTAATGCAGTTGCTCCGGTTGGAGGCGTTCCCTGTTTTTATTGGTGCTAAATACAACACAGTTAAAAATGTTATGATCGATCTTAACGCCATGAACGGCCAACCAAACGCCGGTGCTATTGGCGTGAGACTTGGAACCCAGGGAACCAACACCACAGATACACTTGGTGCAAACAGTTATAATACAATTCAGAATTGTACTATCGAAGACTTCTGGAGAGCTGCCGTGCAGATGTACGGTTTCCAGGGTATCCTCAATCCTGACAGAGGCAACAGAATCATCGGTGTAAATGGCGGTTTCTGTGAGTTCAAAAATGTTAATGTTAATGCAGGAGCTGCTGCAGACATTAGAACAATTGAAATGAATGCTCAATGGAATCCTCTTATCGAGAATGTTAAAATCAGCAACATCAAAGCTTCCGTAATGGTCACTAACAGTGTTTACGGTATCAGATTAAATCCCGCAAACTCTGCAACTGACCATGTCTCAGGTAACATCGTTATCAGAAATGTAAGTATCGACGGAATCTGGAGTGATGGTACAACTCCAACAACCAGTCTTGCCGTTGGTATGGATATTCAGCAGTTAGGTCTAAACTCTACCCTCACTATCGACAACTGTGTGGTAAAAGATATCTACAGCAATGGTAGTACAACCGGTAGAGCTTTTGGTCTTCAACTGAACAACGGTTTTGGTACCGGTGCTAATGTTACCAGAATCCAGAATTGTAATATTTACGATCTGAGAGCACCACGCTCAACAGCTACAGGTACAGCAACAGGTCCGGCCTTACATGGTATGAACCTTCAGGCAACTGCAGGTGTGGTAACTTATGAAGTTTATTACAACACAGTTTTGCTTGATGGAAACACTGCTCCTACTTTGGCTGCAACCCATTCCACCAACCTTTTCTGGGGTAACTTCTCAAATGCTGTACTTGACCTTAGAAACAATATTCTTGTAAACATGACACAATCAGGTACAGGAAGAAATTCTGTTCTCTTTGGTTCATCAGGAACAAACTTCCTTAAACTTGCTGCCACAACAAACAACAATCTTCTTTATGCTGATACAGCACAGGTTCTTGATGTTATCGCTTACAATGCTGCTACAGATTATGTAACCCTTGCTGACTACAAAGCCGCAGTTGCTCCAAGAGATACTTTTGCAGTTACCGAAAAGGTACCGTTTATGAGTTATGCAACTCCTCTTAACATCCGCATGAATAAAGAAGTTACAACTCTTGCAAATGTGGCGCGCTCTTCCAATAGCAGGTATTACTACGGATGCCTATGGAAATGTAAGAAATGCAACCACTCCTGATATTGGTGCTGAGGAGTTCACAACTGAACTTAATGCCCCAACCGGACTCCTTGCAGTCAGCAATAATCCTTCGTATGTCCAACTTTCGTGGACAGACAATACCACTGCTGAAACAGGATATTATGTTGAAAGAAAAAATGGCGACTCAACCAGTATTAATCCATACACAGTAATTCAAACTCTTATTGCCGGTGCAACCGTAACAAGAGATTCTACAGTTGCTCCTTTGACAACTTACACTTACAAAGTAAGAGCTTTCAACACTACTCTCTATTCGCCTTACTCAAACCAGGCATCACTCGTTACAATGGTTCCTGTTGAACTCGCTTCTTATTCAGTTACCGCAGTTAAAAACAATGTAAATATCGAATGGTCAACTGCCACCGAAACAAACGCTTCACACTTCATTGTAGAGAGAAAACTTTCTGATGGAGAATGGATGGAAGCTGCCAGCATTAAAGCTGCCGGAACATCAACCACAATAAAATCATACTCAGTTTCTGACAGAAATGTTGCAACTGGCAAATATTCCTACAGACTAAAACAAGTTGATTATGATGGAACATCAGAAACTTTCACAGCCATCGAAGTTGAAGTTGGTATTCCAACTGCTTTCGACATGAGTCAAAACTATCCTAACCCATTTAACCCATCAACAAAAATCGAATTCTCGATTCCTGTTCCTGCCAATGTTACCCTCGATATCTTTGATATCTCAGGTCAAAAAGTAGCAACAGTTATTTCAGGTCAAATGAATGCAGGATATCACTTTGTAAATGTTGATGCTGCAAAATATGGTATGTCATCAGGTACTTATGTTTACAGACTCTCTGCAGACAAATTTACCTCAATTAAGAAGATGATACTCGTTAAGTAGGTATTAGGTATTAATTATCAGGTATTATTTTCCTGATATTTTAGATACTAAACTTAAAAAGGCTGCTCGTGAAAACGGGCAGCCTTTTTTTTTCAATGACGATCGGGGGTTACAAAAATATGCTAAACTTCCAAAACCATTCTGTATCTGACGGTATTGTTTGCAACTTTCTGTAATGCAAGATTGACATCTTTTAAGGGCATTTTTTCGATTACAGGTCTTACACCATGAGCCGCTGAAAACTCCAGCATATCCTTAATCATTGCGGGACTTCCAATCACCGAACCGGTAGCACTTCTTTGTTTCATTAAAAGTGAGAATGCGTTAACCACGGCAGGTTGTGGTGGAGCTCCTATGAAACAAAGTTTACCATTTGAACGAAGTGTATTTACGAGTGCTTGCCAATCCATATCTGCGAAAACAGTGGAAATTATAAGGTCAAATTTATTAAGATGTTTTGCAAAAGTAGAATCTTCACGAGAATTTATAAAATGATGAGCTCCAAATGATTCAGCTTCCTGTTTTTTACTGTCACTTGTTGAGATTGCAGTCACTTCTGCCCCCATCTTGTTTGCAAACTGGAGGGCCATGTGCCCCAATCCACCAATGCCAATATACAGCGACTTTTGAACCTGCTTTAACTCCAAACCTTCTGAGTGGAGAAAAGACCGTCACTCCTCCACACATCAACGGGCCCGCGTACTCGGATTCGAGTGCATCAGGAATTTTAATGGCAAAAGCAGCTTGTGAGATCACAAAATCGGCATAACCACCATTTCTCCCCACGCATGTTGCATGACTGCTTGAACAAGATTCTCATCTCCTGCATTACAATCATCGCAAGTGTGACAGCTACCGGCTTGCCAACCCAATCCTACCCGGTCACCAACTGCCAGGGTAGAAACTCCACTCCCCTTCTCCACTACTACTCCGGCGACTTCATGTCCTGGAATAAATGGATAACTGCTCATCATCCAATCATTGTCGATAAGGTGAAGATCACTGTGGCATATCCCGCAGTGAGTCACTTGTATCTTTACTTCATCTGCTTTTAATGTACTGTTTTCATACGAAAACGGTTTCAATTCTTCTTTGGCTTTATAAGCCGCAAAACCATTGATCATTTCTGCCTCTATTAGTTTGTGATTAAGGATTTATTACTTTAATGTAACATTTTTCAAGGTGTATAAAGTTTAATAATTTTAACTTAAATTTAAGTTACTACTAAATATTTTTACAGACTATGCTCAAAAAAATCACAACCGCTTCAGACCTGAGAATTAAACTTTTTATAATTGTAATTGCTTCCCTCCTCTTTTTACCTTTTCTTGGGGATGTACACCTCTTCGATTGGGATGAAATCAACTTTGCGGAGGCTTCAAGAGAAATGATCGAAACCGGTGACTATCTAAGAGTTCACATCGATTACGAACCATTTTATGAAAAACCACCCCTCTTCTTTTGGTTCCAGGTTCTCTCTATGAGGTTATTTGGTGTTAACGAGTTTGCTGCCAGATTTCCTAATGCAATGTTTGGCATAGCTGCCTTGTTGATCTTGTATTCAATCGGAAGAAAGCTGTTTGATAAGTCGTTTGGCCTCCTTTGGGTGATAACTTACGCAGGTTCAATTCTCCCTATTTTTACTTCAGATCAGGCATCCTCGATCCACTTTTTAATCTCTTTATGTTCATCTCAGTCTGGTATATCTATCGATCCTTTGAAGTATCCGACAAGAAGAATTTTTTCTTTGTCCATGCGGGAATTTTTGCAGGGCTTGCGATTCTTGTTAAAGGTCCTGTGGGGCTTTTGCTCCCCGGACTGACATACATCATTTTTAACATCTTTCGCTTTCGAACTTCAGGTGTGAAAATAGTTCAAATGCTTTTGTTTGGGATTGTCTCGATACTTACAGCCGGCATCTGGTTTGGAGTCGAATTTTTGACAAACGGACCTGTTTTTCTGGAAGCATTTTTCAAATATCAAGTGAGACTTCTTACAACAGGTGATGCCGGATTCAGTGGACCGTTTTATTACCATTTTCTCGTTGTTCTGATTGGTTGCTTCCCTGCTTCCTTGTTTATTTTTCAAAGTTTCAAGAAAGATAAATCAGATAAACCCGAACATGAAGATTTTCGATTGATAATGATGATTTTGATGTTTGTTGTTTTGATCATCTTCTCAATAGTAAAAACAAAAATTGTTCATTACTCCTCAATGACCTACTACCCTCTTACTTTTCTTGCCGCCCTGACAGCTTATAAATTGATAAACGGGAAAATTGAAAAGATCAGGTTTATTAAATATTCCACAGCAATAGTTGGAGTTTTCATTGGGTTGCTTTTATCAGCGCTTGCATTGATAGGAATCTTTAAAGAGGATATCATCCCCTATGTTCAAGATGAGTTTGTCAGAGCAAATTTAATGGCTGATTCTGTCTGGATTGGAATTGAACCACTGATTGGTGGCTTACTTATTTTCTTAACGATTTATGGTGTTTATCTATTAAATAAAAAACGGCATTTTAATGCATTTGTGGCTTTGTATGGCGGCACGGCACTTACTCTCTCTTTGATGTTACCCCTTATGTTACCTCAAATCGAAAACTATGTACAGGGAGCACCTGTTGAATTTTATAAGTCATTAAAGGGAAAAGATGTTTATGTAAAGTCGGTGGGATTCAGAAGTTATGCAGACATCTATTACAGCGAAAAGAAAAAAGTCAACAGTGCTTCAGGTATTGGTATTCAGCATAAAATATCGAAGATTTCCTGATCAATGGTGATGTTTCAAAACCGGCTTATCTCGTCACCAAAGTAAACGAACGTGATAAATGGACAAAAATCCCAAATCTTGAGGTGATGTTTGAGAAAAACGGATTTATTTTTTATGAAAAGAAGAAAATAAGAGGGCTATTTGTAGATGTCGAAACTGGCAATTCCCAGTTTCTGAAGGCGATGTTTCAGCGAAGTAATAAGTACTCCTATTCCGTAAATTGAACTCCTCTTAAAATTGATTGAGGAGGCTTCTTCAAAATATTTGGTTGGGCAGGTCACCTCACCAATCTCGTAGCCTTTGTAGATAATCTGAGATAACATTTGATTGTCAAATACAAAATCGTCTGAGTTGGCTTCAAGATTTAAGTCACGAAGAACAGTAGCGGAAAATGCCCTGTAGCCTGTATGATATTCTGACAGTTTTTGACCCACAAGCCAATTCTGTACCAGAGTTAAAAAACGATTTGCGATATATTTATAAAGTGGCATTCCCCCTTTTAGTGCTCCTTTTCCCAGAATTCTTGATGCCAGAACAACAGGGTAAAGATCATTTGCAATGATCCAGGATATAGAAGGAATAAGTTTAGGGGTGTATTGATAATCAGGATGAAGCATGATTACGATATCGGCTCCCAGTTCAAGCGCTTTTTTGTAGCAGCTTTTTTGGTTACCCCCATAACCTTTGTTTTTATCATGCTTAATTACATGTTTAATTCCAAGTCGTCTTCCCACTTCGGCGGTATCATCTTTACTGGCGTCATCCACAAGTACTACATCATCAACAATATCAAAAGGAATCTCGTTGTAAGTCTGTTCAAGGGTTTTTGCCGCATTGTAGGCGGGTAACACCACGATTATTCTTTTATTATTCAGCATAAAGCAGTATTAAAATATTTTACTTAAAACTTCTACCATTTTGTTTCTGAAGATCGGTTTCGAAACAAAATCCGTAAATCCTGTTGCAATAAACTTCTCTTTATCACCCGGAAGAACATATGCTGTAACCGCTAAAATTGGTATATCTTCAAGTCTATCCATTGTGCGAATAATCTTAAGTGCGTCCAAACCATTATATTCGCCTTGTAAATTGATGTCCAAGACGATAAAATCAAATTTTTCGTTTTCAAGAAGCGGGATAGCATCTTCAAAACTTTGTGCAAATTTTATCGATTTCATGTCTTTCATCTGCACTTTAAACAAGATCTGAGAGTCCAACTGATCTTCGATATAAAGGCAATTCATTCCGGAGAGATTAATAGACCCTGAAGCATCCCTGAATTCGGATGTTTGTTCCTTTGCTGCAACCTTGGCCGGTTCCGGCTGAGGTGTTGCAGGAACTGCTCTCTGCTCCCACCGTTTTTCCTCACTAATAGGAGTTGGAGGTTCACTTTTAACCGGTCTCGGTGTATAATCTTCATTTCTCTTAACTTGAGGCGGTTGATTATCTATTTTTTCTCTTTCATATCTCTGCGGAATATCCTTGTTGACAGGTTCTGCCGGAGATTCGCTGTGAGTTCTACCCGGGCTGTTATACGACCCGGAAATCTCTTGTGTATCCCGTCTTCTCGGAGTTTCGGTATAGATATCACGTTGTGCAAGGGATTCATCAAATGAACTCTTTGGTTTTAAAAGTTCCTTTTTCTCCTGCTCCTTTTTCCGTCTTTTTGTGAGAAAGTCCAATTCACTGTCAAAATCAAAATCACTATAGTCGTTGTTTTCTTCTTCTTTAGGAATTCTATCATGGGAAATGCCTAAGGTACGATCTTCATGTAGGCGTTCATTCCCAAACTCTTTGACGGGGCGGCTCTGTTGCAGACCCAGGTGATCAAATTCACTGTCAGTAATTGATATCTTTTCAGCCGTTAATGCGGGTTTAAATACTTTTTCCTTCTCAGCTTCAGTGGCAGGTTCTTCTTGATGAAACTGTGCATCAAGTGACAATATCAGCCCGATATCAAACGGTGTTCCCATTTTCTGGATGATTTCAAACCTTGCATCCAATAATTTAAACAACCTCTGAGCAGAAAAAATTGTAAATCTTGAAACACCAAAAGCTCTGAGTTTTGATACATCTGAATCAGAAAAGAGTCCTTGGACAAGATAAAGCAGTTTTTGTTGAATCTTTAATGTATGGTCACGAAAAGTTATGATGAAATGAGTTTCATCAAGTTGATAACCACTTATAAAAAGTTCTTGCTCATCTGATACATGCGAAAGAATTTTCACAATGAGGCAAACAAGATTAATAACTTTCTCTTCATCGGAATTAATCTCAACACCCGTCGAAATTCTGTCTGCTACAAGTGCTTTCTTCCAGGGATTATTGGCCTCTTTGATCTCCTTAAAACCTTTTCAAGAAGTAAATCCAAACTAAATTTTTGTTTTTGAATATCACCAAAATGTTGTTCAATCTGGGCATATTCGGAAATTGAATCCATGGTATAGAGAAGTTTTTTTCTATTCTCATCAATAATGCTGATTGCTTCTGCTTGATCCTCAGTTGGGACTTCGATAGTATCTTTAAGTTCAGCGATAAAACCAACTATAACATTGATTGGGGTAAGAATTTCATGGAAAATAAATGAAAGTTGACCCGGATCAATGCCACCCGGTCTTATTTCATGATTTCCGTGTGATTTCTTCTCAACATATACTATTTTATCAACTGGTTTGTCAACATAAACAATTTTTTCAACTTCTTTTTCGACAACAGTTACTTTTGCATCACTTTCATGAGAAATCAATTTACCAATGTAAGCGATCTGTGAAATGGCGCCATCAACTCCCGCAAATGATATAGAAGTAAACTCAGTCTCAATTTCTTTTCCGGAATGGTTTTTAATGCGGGCAATGAAGTGATTGGGAGTTAGACTCTTTTTGATAAAGTCGTTTCGAGAATTCTCATTTGCGAGTTGAACTATACTGTTGTTTAACAACTCAGTTCTCTTATATCCAAGATATTTTTCAACAACCGGATTAACATAACTAATAAAACCTGTATTATCAGTAACTATTAAAATATCCTGTGAATACTCAAACACGGTACGCATCATTTGTAATTGTTCTTCCTTCTCAAGAAGACTGGTGATGTCACGAATGATATTAAAATGAGCCTCAGAACCCTCGTAGTTAAAAGATATTCTGTAAATCTCAACCTGAATGAGACTTCCGTCTTTTTTCCTGTGGTTAAAGGGACCGAGAAATTTCCCTTCCTCATGTTTCGCAGAGTCTGCAATGGTCTGAATCTCATCAGGGAGATAAAGATCGGTGAGGTCCATCTGTAGAAACTCCTGACGGGAGTATCCATAAAGATTAAGAGCGATGGCATTTACATCAAGAAACTTAAAAGTTTCAAGATCGTAAATGAAAACTGCATCCGGGTTTTTACTGACTATAAATTCGTACATTTTATTTTTTGTTTTTAAAATGGATTCGAGAGTTAAACTAAAATTATTCCCATCCGTAAATATAAGATTATTCTGGGATTCAGGTCTAATCGAAACCATTTCAGAGGTATTTATTGGTCGGGCAATCCCAATTACAGCAAGGGTTGTTTTCAAGATCAAGCAGAGGTATCTCGATTATCTCGTGTAATTGCTCAACCTGAACCCCCTTCACTTTGTCGGTTATAAGTGTGGCAACTGTCAAACTGTCTCGTAGATATTTTTCGAGGGAGGAATAAAATTCGTAGATATAGTGAGGAATAAAGTTTTTTTCCGGTCTGCCTTCCATTTGTCCTGTTTTAAGGCTCATGTGAGTGGCATACTTGTCGTTCACAATTACATATTTCCCATCACTGTCTTTTAACCAAACCATGTCGGTAAAAGAATCTGCTTTAGTCTGAATTTTTGATTTGGCAAGGTATGTGAAAGGATAAGATGACTCTATCTCTTGAAGGAAAGATTCAAGCTCCGGCGAAAGAGCCATCTCGACAATTTCCTTTTTGGAGATACTCACCTTAAGTTGACTTATTCTGGCTCCGGAAGTATATTTAAAGTTGAGTAACTTTAAAGTAAATCCCCAATTTCTGAATTTTGGACAAAACAATTAACCGTTATCTCTTTACCATTCCGAAGGTAAAAACTCAGTGGGTCAGAAAATTCTTTTGAATCGGCTCCGGAAATTAAATTTTTTAATTTAATCCCTTCCGATATCAGGAACAGATCGGCAAACGAATCGCTGGATTCTTTGATATTAAACAGCTGTTCCGCTTCAGAATTAAAAGCTACAAGTTTCCCTCTCTCATCAAGTACCACAAAAGGATTTGTGATGGTTTTTGAGAAAGTTTCAAATAATGATCTTAATTCTTCAGCAGTCATCATATACTGCTTCTACTTTCTTTTTCGTTCGTACCGAATTATGGCTTTTGCAGGCTCTGTAATTGTCACAGACACCTCATTAGAAGGTCGTGATATATACCCCTGTTTCGAGAGTTTTATTCTATAAAAATACGTTTTACCTTTGGTTATCAAAGTATC
This sequence comes from Ignavibacteriales bacterium, assembly GCA_016714125.1. GTDB lineage: Bacteria > Bacteroidota > Ignavibacteria > Ignavibacteriales > Ignavibacteriaceae > UTCHB3. The sequence goes on from JADJNX010000003.1 coordinate 438,951, forward strand.
ATCAAAAGCCGTTATATCCGAACTCAGAATAGCGATCGTTTGGTAAGTACCTCCTGATCCTTCCTTTCGTTCGATAAGGTTACCCTCTTCCTGATTTGAATTGTCCTTCCATGACAATTTGACCATTCGTTTTGAAACGGCAGGTGTATCGGCAAAGACACCTATCAGATTACTTGCGGGTGTAAGATCAAAAGGCCATGTAATAACAGATACCTCACGAGAAGACCCGGAATCAGTTTGAGCGATTACTTTAACTCTGTAATAATAAGTGGCACCACCAAAAAGGGTTCCCGAATTATCAGTGTAAGATGTTCGGCTGGCCGAGAGAGTTGCAATCGGTGACCAAAGCACCGAACTTGCAGATTTTCTCTGAACCGACAAATAAATGCCATTTGTTGCTCTGTTTACCCAATTAAGTTCCACTTCACGCTGCCCCCACGCTGTGGCGGTCAGACTTTGTGGTCCTAATATTCCGGCACCTGAGCCTCCTTCAGAATTGATGATAACACTGAAATTCGATTTGCCAATCTTGTTGTAAGCTCTGATCTTATAATAATTGATCACGGGCGGTTTTGGTATCGGCATAAGCTTTGTGGAAGGAGAGACAGTGGTATATAGAAAAAACGAAGCATTATCAGTGTTTACTTCACTTAACCAGATTTCATATCCATCTACTAATTTTGAACTGTCTTTCCAGGAGAGAATAATGTCTGTGGCTCCTTCAGGTTCAATAATTTCAAGGTTGTATGGTGCCGCCGGGGGAGATTTAGATGTAACTACTGCAATTTTGGTTTTGTTTCACTGCTACTCGAATTTCCACCCAGGTCATAAACTTTTATATAGTAGCTAAAAGTTTTATCAACAAATGTGGCCGAATCCAAATTTAGCTTTACTGAAGGTCTGTTCCCATTCTCTGCAGGGAAACTGCCCGAGAGAAGTCCGTCGATATATAACTCAACCTTTGCAATACCTTGATCGTCGGAAGCATCATATATGATCTCCTGTGGACCAAGAATGATCGTATCGTTCGACGCCGGTTTGTAAAGTGCGACCTGTGGCGGAATTGAGTCACTGCCTCCAAGAGGTTCAACACAGGAAGTAAGGAAAAAACTACCAAATAATAAGATTATCGGCACATATATTTTTTTGAGCATCTCTAAACCAAATTCTTAATTCTTGTAATCGATATAATAAATTCTAGACTCTGATGATTTTAAATCTTTCACCCTCAAAGTCAATTTTTTTAATTCTCTGTTTATTTCAGTTTCCGGCAGTGGAGTATTAATTTTCTCAGATGATAATTTATATGTCCCCGGCATTGATGTAAAATCAACCGGAATTAAAACTTCTTTCAGGTTAGTGGTACCCACATTTGATACAGCAATAACCATTCTTGTTGAGCCTCTGGCTTCAACCCTTAACTCAACTTTATTTTTATTTGTCCACCAGTTGTATAATACCGGCATACTGGTGACCCAAATATCTTTTTCCTTAAAATACTTAAAGATATCTTTAACTACTGCAACATTTTCCGGTTTTAGCTGGAAGTTTGTATGCAGTTTAAGAACATAAAGTCCTCCCTCAAAAAGGAGTCGGTCAACATCCTCGAGATAAGTATATAATTGAAAGTCATGATCCTTTAAACCATATCTACCTACTATTTCCTTATCGTCTCTCACGGTCTTGGTCACAGTTATAATTGCCTCTTCACCTTTAACAACATATTTCGGCACAGATCTGTCTGTTAAGGAATCAGTTATTATGTATTTGACACCGGATGAGGCTGCTGCCATCAGGGAATTATCATCAAACAAGCCATAAAGTGGCTTAATACCCTGCACTTTAGCGCCGGATGAGGTTTTAAAAGATTGAATGGCACCGCTAAAGTCAGCAGTCTGAACCTCGACTTTGTCAAGTTTGTTTACGGTATCATTAACAGAATTCATAAAACCAATATCAACAACACCGGCGACATCACCATAACCTGAGAGGCTTTTAACCAAAGCAGAGGAGGATGAAGCGGCTCCACCATCGACAAGGAAAGTTGCTTTAATTCCTGCTGCAGATAACAATGGAAGCAGGTTTTTAATATTTTCCGGTTCTTCTCCAACGGAGGCAACCACGATTGCCGCAGCTTTTTTATTGCCGGGCCAATCAACAATGTAGGCACTCGGCTTTTTAGATAACCAGTAGAGTGAATTCCTTATCAGGTTATCAAGAACAATAAACTCTTCCCTCTGTCCCACCACAGTTATAATGTCGAAGCCAAACCACACAAATCTTCCTTTACCATAAGTCCCAAAACATAACCCGGAAGTATTCAATACTTCTTCTTTAACCAGTCCTGAGTCGAGTTTAAAGTCGTACCAAAAACTTAGTTGATGCGTTCTCGGATCTAAAACCCTTGTTGCAACCATATTATCCCAAGTAGCAATTTTTAGACGATATCCGGTAGGAATGTCTGAAGTTATCGGAGAAGCACCTTTAAGAGTTAATAACCTTGGTGAAGGAAACTTTGAAATCTCTTTTGTAAAATTTGTACCGTAAACTTCCTTAAAAAATTCCCATCCCCTCCACTTTCCATCAGATGAAAAGGTAGCCGTTGCACCCGTTGCAAGGATGTTACCACCCCTGTCAATAAAATCTTTAATTGTGAGAATCTCTGTCACTTAATGCCTTAACACTGGGAAGAATTAAAATCTGAAAATCTCCGGTTGTCAGGATACCTTTTAGAATGTCATCTTCGGTGATTACAGTCATTGGATATTTGTTTCCTGCAACATATCTCTCCCCAGGCTGCAACATTATCCTTCACCCATGTAGAACCTTTTGGAAGGTAATTCTCTGTCTGCTTGGAATACAAGATGGCAACTTTTATCTGATCCGTTGTGAAAATCTTGGCAAAGGATTCCAAAGAAAAGGAATTAGATGAAAAAGCATATGCTCCGAAGACTCCTTGCAATATATAATTATATATAAATATTGAAAGTACCATCATAACTCCTCCAATGATTGCTATCAAGCTGAAGGAAAAAAAGAAGTTCCTCTTCTTTAGCGCCACTTCAAGTTCCCGCCCTGTCTTGTCTGTTGGGGCTGTTGTTGTTGTTGTTGTTCTGTTGCACCCTCAGAAGTAACCTTTACAAATTTCTTTGCATTGGTGGTCACTGCCGATATTGGGGCTTCTCTTCTTGGCGAAAATGGTTGAACGTTAGGTACGTTTTCTGCAGTGAAACTTGAGGTAGTTCTACCCGGAGCCTGGTAATTTGATGTTGACTGACCCGTGCGGTAAGCAGGGGCATGTGAAGTTTCAAATGCCGGACCTGTCCGTCTGCCTTCTCTCGTTGCTGATGTATGCTCTGAAGCAAGCTCAGGTGTAACAAGTTCTGCTTGTATAGTTGCAGGCGGAACACTTTTTTGACGTACGCCTCTTGCCTCTCTCACCTTAAAAAGAATGTAGGCTCCGATAGAGAGAAAGAAAGTGCTGATTGTTGCAACCAGTATGATTGTGGCTAATATAGGTACTAATTCCATAATAAATCCTTTTTTCTATTTTCCGGTTCCGATGCGTTCCAATTTGCCCCAGTTCATATCTAAACCAAGGAACTCTTCAATTGTTGACATCATCTTACAAATATCAATTGCGAATACAAAAAACATTCTATAAACAAGTGTGTATGGCACAAGACGGAATTCTTCATCTTCTACAGCGACACAATATAATGCAGTGACTGCATCAAGTAAAGCTAGAAAAACCCACCAGAAAAATATGAGACTTGTATAACCATAAAAGAGCGATACTACGATAAAAAAGAAATTTGCCACAATATTCATGATCGGCCAGATAAGGGCTTCATAGAACATTGTCCAAAGAATGAATGTATCACCAAAATTGATCGTTGGGTTATACAACAAATTTTTATGTTTTCTGATAGCCTGGAGAATTCCCCGGGTCCAACGATACCTTTGTTTTAGAAGTTGTTGAAGCTTTACGGGCGCTTCAGTCCATGCAATTGCTGTTGGTTCATAATAAACTTTCCAGCCTTTTGATAAAATCTTTAAAGTGAGATCAGCGTCTTCAGCAAATGTGTCACTGGAGTAATATCCTACTTCTTCAATAGCTTTTTTACGGAACAGACCAATAGGTCCCGGGATGATATTAACCAGCTTCAGGAAACTCTGAGCAGCTCTCGCCATATTCAAACCTTCTATATACTCGAGAGCTTGTAAATCGGCGTAAAATCTTTTTCTATTTAATACCTTTACATTACCGGCAACAGCTCCGATCCTTGGATCGATGAAGTGCCTCGCTGCATTTTTAATAGTTTCAGGAGATAACTGACTATCACCATCCATACACAAAACTATTTCAGCTTTAGAGTAACTTATCCCCGCATTAAGAGCACGAGCTTTTCCCCCGTTTGGCTTGCTTATTAATGAAACTTTAACTTTCCCATATACACCCTGCTGATAACCAACCATTGTTTTTGCAACTTCGTAAGTATCGTCTGTTGAACCATCATTTACAACGATTATCTCATAATTAGAATAATCCAACTCAAGAAGAGAAACTATTGCATCTTTAAGAAGAATACCTTCGTTATAAACAGGAACTATGACCGAAACAAAAGGTTGAAAATCAGGTCGTTTGGAAAAGGTATAATTATTCAACCAAAGATATGCCATCCCCAAAAGTCCAAAATAGCGAATTAGCAGGATCAGAAGAAAAAGTAAAAGAGAAATCATTGTCGAATATTCAAAAAGCGCAGAATATGACAAAATAGTCATGGGCATCGTAAAAATGATTGTCAAGATCAATGCCACCGAAGAAAGTCCGGAAATAAACAATCTACGGAGAATCTGATTTAACCGGTTAACCTGAGCTGTTTCGGTTGCTTCAGTGTTTTTAACGGTTATCTTGGTTGATCTAATCTTGTTCTGTGACATTTATCTTCTTTTTTGTGATACTTTCTTATTAGCAAAAATCATGCCTGATAAAAATAGTTCGATTATGGGTTGATTACAACTGTTTAAAAATACTAAATTGCTGAAATTCTCACATTGAGACAGTTACAACATCCAGAATACAGAAACGCTGTATGATCTTGAACTGTAACCTGTTGTCTCACGTGCGGTACTTCCCAATTGCCCTCTTGCATTAATTATGAGATTTTCGAGAGGTGAATAAACCGCCTGGACATATCCTTCTCTTAACCAGTATGCACTCTCAGGGATAAAACCAAATCTTCCACCGGCAGAAATTTCAAATTGTTCATCTTTATAAAATTTCCAATCTACAAACAAACTGTGCGAAAGAAAACTCTGTGGCGAATAATAAAATATCGATTTTCTTGCGTATATGGTTGAATATAATTCATACCCGGCAAGTAATTCAGGATAAAAATATTTACCGATTCTTACTTCAGTGTTTGCTCCCCTGTTGCCATCCGAAATCATAAGATATGAATAAGAACCTGAGACTCTATATTTTGATCCGGTAATATACCAACCTTCAGCTTTTATCATCTCCACTCTCAACCTGTCAGTCAAGGATCCAAATGGATAAACCAAAAGCGCGGAGTATAACATCGTTGCTGCTTCCTGCTGAAGATAGGTTACCTGTGCATGATAAACCTTTTCTTCATTGGCTCTGATAAAAGCCTCATAAAGCGGATAACTTTTCTTTGGTGACAGGAATGCCTGCTCACCATAACTTAAACCAACCAGAAATGGATTAAACGGCCTAATGTATAGCGAGGCCTTCCATGTGTTAAGGTCCACCGATGTATAGGGAGATGATAGTTTACCTATACTCCCCATAAACCCAACCGAAAGAAAAGAGGTTACTCCCAAATCAGAACTTAAACCGTAAGTCAAGTAACCAAAATCAGTGTTGTCACCAAAATATGAAACAAATGGATTCAACAGAATATATGCAGGAAATCCACCTAAAAGTGCTTCCATTCCTCCGAGTGGTAACCACCCCATTCTCTGATTGATTAGCGCAATTTGGGTAGTATCTGTATTATTTACAAGAAGACTGTCATACATATCTCTGGCTTTATCATAATCCTCAACCTGAGCATAGGCATCACCAAGGAAAAGTTTGGCAGCGAAATCAGCGTTGTCTTCTTTAACGAGTCTCTCAAATTCTGTAATGGATTTTTGATAATCCCCTTTAGAGAAATAAAGTTTTGCTCTCTCAAGATCGATTAGATAATCATATTCTTGATTTATGAGTGAATCATAAATAGCCAGCGCTTTGTCATAATTTTTAAACATGAATTAATATCGGCATATTCCTTAAGAATTGTTCTGTTACCTTCATGTTTGCTCAAGAAATCATCGTAAACCTCGACGGCTCCTTGACAATCTCCGGCTCTAATTTTTTCGCGCCCAATTTCAAGACTCTGGAAGAGAGCCTCTTCTGCTGCTCTAAGTTTGGAAGTCTCAAGATTGGAAATTAGAGTTTCGAGCTCAGGATGTGCAGGATCAAGAGCTTTAACAGATTCAATTAATTCACCTGCACGGTCAAAATTATTTTTCTTCATCTCAAGTGAAGCCAGACCGATAAGAGCAGTTATTTCTTTCGGTTTTGCGGCTATTACATCACTTAAATATTGATAAGCAAGATCTTCATCCTGACCAATCCAAACAGAGATAATCCCCCTCTGGAGCTTCAACTCAAGATCGGAAGGATCTTTGGCGAGGCAAAAATCGAGCTGTTCAAGTGCAGTATAGTTATCCTGGAAATCTGAGGCAATTCTTGCGTAGATTTTCCTCAGCTTACAGTCCTCCGATTTGGGATTTAATTCAAAGTAAGCTTTTAATAAAGTAAATGCCTCTTCTGTCCGCTTAAGGTTATTTAGAAGTTGCACAATTTCTGTTAACGATTTTACATCATTCGGATTCTTTTCAAGCAGTTTCTGCAGATCATTTATCCTTTTGGTATAATTCTGCTCTCTGATCTTAACAACTTTGTCATACAGCGCAATCCATTTTGGATCTTCTTTATACTTTTCCTCAAGAATAATTAACTGTTGGTATGCTTCTTCCCATCTGCTGTACTTAATCAGTTCATTTATGAGCAGAAAACGTGTTTTGTCATCTTTTGGGTTATTTCTCAGTACCCTATAATACTGGTCAATTGCAAATTCAGGAGCCGATGGTGGTGGCTTCTGATTTTTTGCTTCCCAATTGGCAGTTGTATCTTTATAAAGATTTGTAAAATACTTACCCAGCACCTGATCAAGTCCATCCTGAGCCTCTTTAAAGTAGGGACGAAGTTTCAGAGCAGTTTCGAATGAAGTTTTTGCTTCTTCACTCTTTCCAAGCCACATCTTGATATAGCCATGACGACTCCAGAGCCTGTGGTCATTGGGGTATTTTTTGACAAATTTGTCTAAAATTGGTTCACATTTTGCGTATTTTTTCAGATAACTCAATACTTCAGTATATCTGATTACTTCATCGGCTGAAGGTTCTTCAAGTTCAATATATTTGTCGTACCAAATTTGACTCTCTGTCCAGTTAAACATCAACCGGTGACAGTTGGCAATCGCAAGATAATTTGTTGGGTTGTTGGGATGTATTGCTATTTCACGCTGGTAACCTTTGATCTTTGCATTAAGATCGTTATTTAACAGGTTATTAACCCTGTTTAAATCGTTTTGATACTCTCTGTTGGCAGGTTCAAGTTTTGCTGCTATTCTATAATCATTTTGTGCATTTACAAGTTGATTTCTTTTTTCATAACATTTGCCTCTCAGATTATAACCGTCAGGACGTGCAGGATAAACTCCAACATACTTATTTAACAGATCAATTGCTTCACCATATTTACCACCACTCATCATCTTTATGGCGTCATTTTTATACTTGTCGCCTGGATTTTGAGCAAAATTGCTGAAAAACAGTGTAAAAAAGAAAAGTCCTGTAATTATCGAAAATCTAACTCTGATCATCTAATTTCCTACAAAACTTCTCTTAAAATACCATCAGCGTTCTCAGTGGTGGCATTTTGAAACATAAGTAAATGCATAAACCACACTTAAAACTCTTGGTAAATATGAAGGATCGTTGCTTTGCAGGTTGGACCTGATCTTTGAAGTGAGCAAACTCAATGCCTTATCATCCGATTTTCCCAACAGGACGATGGTAGTATAACCATCAATACATACCTTTTCTTTAAGTGAAAGGGAAAGTCTAATGGCATTATTCAACTGATTTGTAGAAATAATTCCGGCCGCTTCAGCCTGAGGATCCAATTTAAAGACAATTAATGTAAATGCCTGTCCTGTGCTTTTGTAAAGCGCAACCTGATTATTCAAAATCAGATTAAATTCCTCTTTACTGTATTGATTTGTGTGCGCCATTGGTGCATTAACAACTTCAATCTCCGAAAGAGGTCTGTATCTTGGAGGTGGTGAGCTGGCTATCTGCTGAAAGCTCGCATTGTTTGCCATCTGCTGTGGAGCGGATGCATAAGAAGCCGCTGATGGCATACCCATTTGGTAAGAACCTTGCTGACCGGGATCCAAAATCTCGGTTTGAGGTTTTTTATCAATCGCAAAACCACACCTTTGTACGGTTCAAATGTGAAATCTGTTGTAAACTGTCCTTCGGTATGTCCAATGTTTGGTGTAATGGTAGCCTTACCCCCTTGAACTCTACCCCCTTCAACTTTCTGAAGATAAATAATGGCAGTTGTATATTGGACTATATTGTCAACAATATTTTGTGCAAAAGGTGTGGCAGGCTCTCCTAAAACGTATAAACTTGTAACATTTTTATCTTCAATACTCTCGATTGTGCGTAAAAATGCCTGCTGAAGCAGTCCAATGTTCTCAAAACCAACAAAATAGGTCAGTTCATCAAATACAAGCCTTGCCGGTTGGTATTGTTCAACAACATTAACGATGTCATTCAGGTATTCAACGAGATAATTATCCGGATTCCTGATTCATAAACATCGAGTGGAGGTGTAACTTTAACAACGATTAACTCACCATTGTCCATATGTGTCTGTAAATCAAAATCTACTGAAGCTGCCAGGATCATCAGATCTTTGGGACGCATACTCGTGAAGTAGAGACATACCTCTTTTGCTGAATACCAGCCATCGCATATTGCAACCCGATAGTGGTTCTACCAGACTTTCTTGGTCCAATTAAAACATAGGTTCCACCTCTGTAAAAACCACCCCAAGACTCATCAACTATGCTGATTCCGGTATTGATTAGATTGATTTTTCCGTTTGCCATATCTTCTTTACTTATTGTGTATAGATATACTTTGCAATAATCATGCCAAGCGATTAATGCGCCAAATCACGTATTTGACGCAGTTTTTAATAAAATTTTTATCTGTTTTAGGCTGATATTGTTTCATTATGAGACACATCCTTTTATTGTCTCATTATGAAACACCTATTTATAAAAATGTGCAAATACGAACAATGCTGTTGCATTTGAAACAATTGTTGGTTCATTTGTAACATAATCGTTGCGGTCATCGTAATATTTTACCTCAGGTGAATTAAATTTGTCATAGACAAAATTACTCCGCTGAATATTGTAACCTTTTAACATTTCAGCCGGTGCCGGACCCGCTGCAACTGCGCCGGGAAGGTAACCACCATTAAAATAGCCAACCTGTGAATGAAAAAATTTTGTGAACCTGCTTCCAATATTATAGATAAAGGAAATTCCCCACGGATTTTTGCCGAGTATATAATCCCTCTGATAAACAGCAAGAGAGTCATAAGTGTTACTCTTGGTCAAATCCCGATAAAGAATTGCCTGCAATGCTATCCCAAGGAAAGTGTTGGTTGTGCCCCATGAAAATGAAGTCCCCTCGCCAAAAGTGTTTTTCTTTCGTGATTCATTAAAGGCGACCAGATTATTTTCAATGTATTGTTTCATCTCGTTTGAATATTTTGCAATCCTGTATTGAGCAAGTGAATTGATATTTCCCCAACTCCACCAATAATCAGAATCAGCCCTTTTTGCAAGATCGATTGCCTCAGTAAGATACTGACTATTGTTTGTTGCGAGATACATCTCCAGAGAGCCCAAGGCAAGTTTGCCTTCATATTTTGTGTCTTGATATAACCCAATTGGATTTTGATCAAGATCGGGAGCGGTTTTCCTTAGAGCAAATATATTGTTAGCTGCCTTCAAAAGTTTCGTTGAGAATTCAGTATCAGAAAAACGATTCTTCCAAATTCTCGATCCCATCGCAAGGGCAGCTGAATAAATTCCGATTAGATTTTTACCCATCCCGGCAAAAGCCGGTCTGTCAAAACGCAGAGTATCATTTTCAGGCATTCGCCATCCAACTGTCTGATCACGTCTGTCTTGAACTTGAATAATAAGTTTTCCCGGCTGATAATTCATCCGTAAAAGAAGGTCAAGCCCAACTCTTGCTTCTTCAAGAATATCGGGTGCACCATCTCCATTTTTGTCAAAATCAACCTTTTTTGGGTTAAATTCATAAGCAAACAACAACATATAGGTTGAGAATGCGGTGGTGTTCAGAAACTTGGTGAAATCTCCGGCATCATGCCAACCACCGGTAACATCAACTTTTCCTGCCGCCGGATCGCCGGTAACAATTGGTGAATCAAACAAATGACAAACTTTGTGTAAATGTGGATTTGTAGGACCACACCTCTGAACTTTAAAAAAGAGTAACAATGAATCAACAACTTTTGTGTAAAGATTTTCACCCACTCTAAAATTGTTGGATCTGGCATCGCCACTTTCAATTACATATGTCCCATCAGATGTTAAACCCGTGAAATCGATAACATGACAAAAATTGTAGCCACCCCACCCCCCAACACTTGGAGGAACGTTTTCTGTAAATACAACTTTCCCGGTTTTGATATCCTTTATGGTGTATTTTTTATTTCCAAAGTCAGTTTTGCTCAAAACAACGGCAGTTTTTAACTCATTTCGCCGAAATCCGATCTGATTAACGCGAATATAAGACTCGGCGAGTTCCGCTCCCCTCTCATCAGTTACAACAGGAATTAACTTGACGTTGTCTTCAGCTTTGTTTGAAGAAGAGAAAAAACAAGACGAAAAAAGTAAAGCAAGTCCAACGACAAGCACTGACCGTTTATACATTTTCACTCAATTTAAAATGATTAACACTTAATATGTCCATTTTTTCTTGCAATTAAAAGCCTTAATTGAATAACTCCTCAACTTTGATGATCTTCACATTTTCCGCCTTAATATTAAGTTTAAATGAAGAGATCATTTTGTCCTGCTGAAGAACACTCTCTGGTTTTGGAGTTTGGTATTGAATTGGTGATGGCGTGTTATTTACAAGTGCTGTTTTAAGAGCTTCAGCATTCTCGGTAATAAAAACGATTACCATGTTCTCGGGGGAAAAGTATTTTTTAATTGCACTGTTAACCTGATCTTGTGTAACAGATGACATACTTTCTCTAAATTTTTGCAGATGACCGGGAGCCTCTACACCATAATATCTGTCATCAATTGCATAACCAAGTCTCATTTCAGTGTTTGGTGCATAATGAAGCACATATTTTTTTAGAAAATCACGGGTCATGGTGAATCCATCGCTAGGGAGTCCACCATCAACAAGAAGTTGAAGTTCACGAAGAGCAGCTCTCAAAGTAAAATGTTTTGTTTCGTTTGGAACCGGTCTGATCCAAATTTCAAACAAATGTTTTTTTAACGGTACATTCACCGGTGGTTTTGAAAGTCTACCACCATTAGGATAATATTCGATGTAACTGTAATCGCCATAATTTAGGCCTCTAGCCTCTCTGATCACCTGATAAAGATGTGAGCTTGAATTTCTGTGTTCACCAAGCCACGAGTTTGCAAGTGCCAAAGGATACCATTCAGGATTATTCCTTAAAATATCGATTGGATATCCCAGAGAGATTGCAGTTGCGTTTGTTTTTTTCTCAACGATTACAACATTAAGACCTGTAATTTTTGCAGGAAGAATATCTACGCCTTTATTAAGGTCACCTTCAGGCAGTTTCTCAAGTTCATCCCAAACCTTATTAACAAGGTTATCATCAAATCCCCCGCCGATCGCGAGAGTAAAATTACTTCTGTTAAAATATCTTTTGTAAAATTGTTTTACATCATCAAGCGTGATACTCGTTAGACTGCTGATAGTGCCTGTTGAAAGATGTCCATAAGGTGTATTTTTATATATCTCATTATACAAGACAGCTTTCCCAAGTTCTTCATCACTCGAATAGCGGAGTGAAGTGGAGAGGTAACTGATCGCTTCTTCTTTAACTCTGTTAAAATCTTCTTCTCTGAAACCGGGATCGTGTAATTGTCCAATAAAAAGTGGAAGATATTCATTCAGATTATCACGGTGAACTGATCCACTGTAAACACAATTCTCTTTTGATGCTGATGCATAATACCCGGCTGCAAGAGGATAAAGTTTTTCTAATATCTGTGAATAAGTGAATTTTTTTGTTCCACCTTCTGTTTAAAGGGCTGCGGTAAGAGCTGCAAGCCCCTCTTTCCCTTTTGGGTCATCTTTTGATCCGGCGTTGAACCAGACCTTAAATACAATTACAGGTTCCTCTGTTTTAAGAAGAAATAACCTGTTTTTGTCGATTGCAGATAAGTTGCTCATAATTACGATTGTCAATAAAAGACTTAAAAATTTAATATTTCTTGTAAACATCTTAGTTTCCTGTCAAAATTACTTGGTTTCTGCTCTCTTTAACAAAATATTTATTAACCGCCCTTTGAATATCTTCAGGGGTTATATCCATCATCTGGATAAAATATTCATCAAGTACTTCGATATCACCGGTAAGAGTGATAAACATTGGCAACACTGAGGCAACAGATTCAGGACTGTCGAGTCCCATCAGGAATTGATATTTCATTCTCTTCTTCAAATTGTCCAATTGTTCTTTTGAAACCGGGTTCTTTTTGAAATGTTCAATGGTTTTTTCGATCTCAGCGATAACATAATCCATATCACTTTCTGCTTTCACTCTGGAATAGATCATAAAAGGAAAGGGATCACGCTTTGTCTGAGCGCCCGCGGAAACAAACTGAACCTTCTGTTCATCGAGCACTAATTTTTTGTATAACTCACTTGTTTCACCAAATGCAAGATCAGCAAATGGTAACATTGCCATAAAATCTTTGTTGTAAACGTTAAAAGCATCATATTTATAACCGATTGCAACCAACGGGAGGGTCTTACCGTCATACTTAATTTTTGCTTCACGGGGGCAGTCTGTTTTGGTTCAGACTCTATCTTTGGAGATACATACCCCGGCTTCCAGGGAGAATAATAATCCTCAACCATTTTGCTGACCTTTTCAGGATCAAAATCACCCGCAATTACTAAAACACAGTTTTCGGGACGGTAGTATCTGTTATAAAACGAAAGACTGTATTCATATTGATTTGGCATATCTTTTATATCAGCTTCAAAACCGATGGTAGTATGTTTATAGGTGTGTTTATCAAATGCCATATCCTGAAATTTCTCGAATAAAACGGAGAATGGATTTGTAACACTTTTGCGATATTCACCATAAACAGCTCCCGATTCAGTCATAAACTGATCTTTGGGATAGTTTAAATTTCTAAATCTGTCTGACTCCAGATCCATCACCTTATCAAGATCTTCGGCGGCAAAATTTAGGTGATAAACCGTTAAATCATCGTCGGTGTAGGCGTTTGCATCGGCACCAATTGTGGTTGTTACAGAATCATAAAGTGGATATTTGTTTGTTCCTCTGAACATCATGTGCTCAAAAAAGTGAGCAAACCCACTTTTACCCTGTTCCCACTCATCACGGCTTCCTGTTCTTACAGTTGTATAGTAAGATACTAGTCCACTACCCGGCATGGGGATTAACAATGCCTTAAATCCATTTTTTAAATTTACACGGTGCACTTTATATGGAAAGACACCACCGGCTGAAAGATCGATTGTTGCCATAATCAGAACTATTAGAACCAATTTAGTAATTGAATAACGCGTCATACTTTATATTTCTCCGTTTTAAATTTTTTCGATCCCAATTCCGGGGAGTTTGGAAATGGAAACTTTACCATCAATAATTTTGGTACCATTATAAATATCGTTACTTATCAAAAGTGCACCATCGAGATCGGCCCAAAGTGCTTTTGGAGTTAAATGAGCTGCAGCCGAAATAGCACAGGATGTCTCTGTCATGCAACCAACCATCACTTTTAATCCAAGACCATCAGCGAGGCTTATCATTTTATTAGCGTTTCGCATCCCACCACACTTCATCAATTTGATATTAATACCGGAATAAATACCATGGGCTTTTACCACATCGGCGAGTCCCTGAACTGCCTCATCACCAATTGTTGGGAGTGGACTGTTCTGAGTAAGCCAGGCGTTGTCTTCAAGATTCTTTTTATCCATTGGTTGCTCAATAAATACAATCCCACGCTCTTTTAACCAGTGGATCATATCGAGGGCAAAATGTTTATCCTTCCAACCTTGATTTACATCTACACATATTGGAACATTGGTGACAGACCTGATCGTTTCGATCATCTCTTTGTCAGTGTCTCTTCCAAGCTTAACTTTTAGAATTTTATATTCCGTAGCTTCTTTCACTTTGGTTTTAACTACTTCAGGAGTATCAATCCCTATCGTGAAACTTGTAAAAGGTGTCTTTTCAGGGTCATATCCCCATATTTTAAACCAGGGTTGACCAATTAACTTACCCACGAGATCATGAAGAGCAATATCCACTGATGCCTTTGCAGCATAATTACCGGTATCAATTGTGTCAAGGTAGTCAATAATCTCTTCCAATTTAAATGGATCGTTAAATTGACCCAGATTTACCTTTGAAAGAAAGGCTGTGGCTGTTTCATGGCTTTCCCCCAAATAAGGAGGCATCGAGGCTTCTCCGTAACCAACCATGTCACCATACTGAATTTCAGTGAGCATCACCGGTGTGGTGGTTCTCGAACTGTTCGCTAAAGTAAAAACATGTTTAAGTTCGAGGGTATAAGGTCTGAAACTTAACTTTAATTTTTCAGTATTCATTTTGTTTATCGCAAATTTTGATATTGAACCGGCATTCCCTGACACAATAGCTGCCCCTGCAAGGAGTGAAGCTTTTTTAATAAAATTTCTGCGCGAATCCATCATATCCTCATTTGAAAAATATTTTCTGATCGAGTTTTGTGATACCCGGTGTGTCAAGACTCGTAAGTATTCTTCTCGCTTTCACCAGCATTGAAGTCCTGTATTCGCTGAAAATTGGGCTTTTTGGGTCAAAACTGTTTATTCTAACCATTCCTGCTGCATGAATAAACTCCTTATTACCAAGATAAATTCCCACATGAGTTATTCTTTGATCCTTCCCGGGTGGTGGCTCGGGCCCAAAAAACACCAAGTCCCCTCTCTTGAGTTTATCGTAACCGTTTTTAACATCAACTTCCTCACCATATAAACACTGTTGTGAGGCGTCTCTTGCCAACTGAACACCATTTAAAAAGTAAACGGTTTTTGTAAATCCACTGCAATCCAATCCTTTTGGTGATGTTCCTCCCCATAGATAAGGAACTCCCATAAATTTCTTCGCTGTTTTGATAATTTCGTTTGGATCAGGTTTTAAATTTTTTAACCATTTTTTGAGTGGTTTAGCAGATTTTACCGGAATAAATCCTTTTCTTCCGTCGGGAAACTCAACTGAATAATTCTTTTTTCCTGCATCACGCAACATCAAAATTCCACCGGCGGTGATATCAGAGATTGTCCCTTCATCCATTTTTGTCGATGAATAGACCAAACCATAAACATCCAAATAAATTATTTTATCAGCCGTCATCCACTTGGTAAATTGGTCGGTTGTCATAAGTTCAATGCCGGCTCCATCAATCCAACCAATGTAGTTATCAGGCGTCTGTATCAGGTACCAATCGTCTGCAGCATCTTTTAATACCTTTTACAGTGGTACCGAGTAACGACTGGGTTACAAGTTCAGCAGAATGGTTATGTTTTTGTCTGATATTTCTAACCGATAGCGTTATAACTGCCTGTTCCAAACCGTTTAAAGATTTTAAAGGAAGTCGAACAACCTGGTCTTTGATCGTGTAGTTATATAACATCGTTTTAATTTCATCCATCGCCTCCGGAACAGTTGTTTCACCGGTTATTACCAGAATATCCGGAGAAGGTACTTCAAATTTAAGATCAAGGATAGCCGTCCTGCTATCGGGGGCATATTTACTTTTAACTGCCATGTAGGCCCCATCCATTTGAGATAAGCCGATAACTTGTGCTGACATTTTAAAACCAACTGTTAAAAACAAAAATGTTAATGCGATATTCTTCAACATACTTTTTATAATTCCTAAAAATCAAAATAAATTGGTGGTGCCATTTCAGCCATCATGATTTGGGATGCCAGGTATAAAAACAATCCAAGCAGTATTCCCAATGCCCAAACCGGTGATTTCATCAAGGTTTCCTTGATTCTGTTTTTCATTTTTTCTGGGAAAAAGATGATTAAAATCCCGAGTATTGCAAGAATTGTAACGCCGGGAAAACCACCATAAAATTGGGAGAAAACTCCCGGATGCAGGTTTTCAGTAACCTGAGTGAAGATCATCGGTATTTTATCAAGGGTATCAACTCTGAAAAATATCCAAGTGAAAGTGATTATATTAAATGTGATGAATCCTCTTGCAAAATTAGCCCCCGGCTATCTTTCAAACCAACAGAGGTCATTCCCTTTTTACGGAGTTTTCTGGTTAATACCGAAACACCCATAATCACACCATGAATTGCACCCCAGATTATAAATCCCCAGGTTGCTCCGTGCCACAATCCACAAAGTGTGAAAGTAACTATCAGCGCAATCGCATTACCATACTCTTTAAGCCTCTTAACCCCATTTGTAATGGACTAAAAAGATAATCAAGCAGCCAGCGAGAAAGCGAATATGCCACTTCCGCCAAAAATCAGCAACACTTGTAGCTTTATAAGGCGAGTTAAAGTTGTCAATTATCTTGTAACCAAAAAGAAGGGCAATTCCCACAGCCATATCAGAATATCCCGAAAAATCGAAATAAATCTGAATTGAATAACCATAGATTGCAAGAAGGTTTTCTGCTCCGGTAAATCGAAGAGGGTCTTCAAATACACGATTGATAAAGTTTAAAGAAATATAATCTGAAATGATCAATTTCTTAATTACACCCGAAATCAGGTAGAATGCAGCAAGTCCGATAACCGGTCTCCCCTCTTCCGAGGTGAGAAGGTTTACCTTACCCTGAGGGATAAATTCATCAGCTCTGTCTATAGGACCTGCTTGAATGTTACCAAAGAAGGTAACATAAAGCATAAAATCATCCAACGCCGGCAATTCTTCAAACTTTTCATAATAGATGTCAAATAAATAACTTAACACCTTAAAAATATAGAAAGAGATACCAATAGGGAGGATTATATCAAGAGGAGTAAACTCACCTTCACCAAAGCTTGATACTGATTCCAAAATAAAATTGGTATATTTAAAGTAACCAAGCAACCCGATATTGATTACTACCATCAACCATAGCAGATAACGTCGCTTATCAATATCAGCTGTTTTGAATAGCAGATAACCAAAACCATAGTTGACTACACCAACACCAACAAGCAGGATAAGGAATAATCCACCTATCTTGTAGTAAATAAAGAGAGAGAAGAGCAGGAGGAACCATGCCCTTAACTTCTGATTGGGGTAAAGAATATGATATAATAAGAGTCCACCCGCGAGCATGAACAAAAAAGTGAGTGAACCAAATTGAAGGGGACTATCCGGATTGTAGGCAAATAGTCCCAGAAGTTTGGAAAAGTCGATATTAAAGTTCAATTAGTTACCTGTTATGAAAGTTTTGAATCCACAAGTCTTTGCAAATCACCAAGATTTTTACATTTAAGAACTTCAATATGCTTCAGTCTGATGTTATATTCCTTCTCAATGGTAAGAATAACATTAGCGTGACTGGAGTGAGTCCCAACCGGGAATCGTGTTTGCTTTGGTATCATCAAGAATTTCATAATCTTCAAGTTCAAGCTGTTTCAGGATTGTATTTTTTAAGTCTTTCTGAAATCATTTTATTCTTCTTTCAATGTTTGTTTAATTCTTTTCATTTCAGCGATTCTCTCTTTGTTTGCCTTTCTGCTCGGTTTTCCTGCAGAACTCTTTATGAGCCAGCGGGGTGGGACCAGATAAACATTAGAGATTGTCATATCAACTGAGTTGCCTTTCTCTTTTACACGCTGAATGAGCTTTCTTTTTTCAACATCATCGGTAATTGATGTTTCCGCAACAACACTTATTTCCTCGGTACCGAGTTCATTATTTTCTTCTCCAAAAGAGATTACTCTTCCGGGGATTAAATCTTTAACTGTTCCGATTGCGTCTTCAACATCCTCAGGATAGATATTCTTTCCTGCGACGATAATAATGTCTTTTTTTCTACCGATTACAAAAAGTTCACCATCTTTTTTAAACCCATAATCACCACTGAAATACCAGCCGTCTTTTAACACATCAGCGGTCTTTTCAGGATAATTTCTGTAGCCGTCAAACATGGAGACAGAATAGATCACTATTTCACCTACTCCATTTTCCTGAACGGTATTACCACTTTCGTCAACAATTTTAACATTACAACCATCAATATCTCTTCCGGAAGAAACACAGATTCGACTTGTTTTGCCCGAAATTGGTGGAACAACCTGGCCTTGCGCAAGACTTTCCCTGTCAACCTCAATTGTTACTATTGGTTTGCCGGGGGTGGTTTGTGTTGCAGCAAAAGTTGTTTCTGCCATAGCGTAGGAAGCTGATAGTGCAAGTGAATTAAATCCGTATTTTTCGAATGCCGCGGTAAACTTGCGGTGACTTTCATTTCTGACAGGTTCGCTACAATTAATTACCAATCGAAGAGTCTCAAGAGAAACATTTTCCATCTCATCTTCTTCAATTCTGTCAGCCATAAAGCTGTAAGCAAAGTTTGGCAACCAGGTTACCGATCCTTTTTCTGCTGCTAAAGCTTCAAAAAGAAGTGACGGTGCCAAAACCCATTCAAAAGGATCAACCTGAATTGATGTAATTCCAAATGCCAGCGGAAGGTGAAAAGCAGCAATTAAGCCCATGTCATGGTATAATGGTAACCAGCTTACAATTTTGTCGTCTTCAGTGAGTTTGATCGATTCGGCATAGTTATCAACATGATCGAGGACTGCCTTTTGTGAGAGGAGAACAGGTTTTTGAAGTCCCGTGGTACCTGAAGAATGTTGAAGTAAAAATGGATCGCGTTCACTTGTTGCAGACCTTATTGACTGAAGATCTTCAACCATACTGCCCGACAGATGAAATTCTCTGTCCAATTCCAACGGGAAGTGAAGCCCTTTAATTGTTGATCCCTCATGGCTAACCAGGGGGGCTATTATTGATTCCAGGTCACTCTCGGTGAATATCCAGTCAAGGCCTGAGCGCTGAGACATCCCCTCAACTCCTGATTTAAATTTATCAGGATGCAGACGGGGGTTGGGATATGCAAGAACTACGGGTATCGCACCCAGCCCAGCAACTCCGAGATATAAAGGGAAAAACAAAGGATTGTGACGAATGATTATTGCACAAACTTCGTCCCGTTTAATTCCTTTTTCCTTTAATAAAACTGAAAATTTGTTGGCAGTTTCCAACAAATTCTTGAATGACCATCTAAATGGTTCCTCACCGGCTTTCCAGTGGACTATGGCGTCTTTATTGGGAAAACGCCGGGAGTTATCCTCCCAGCGTTCCCAAACATTATTAAAATGTTTCAATTATTTATTCCGGCTTAATTTTTACTATAATAATCCATCACGGCATCATAGAACATCCGTGCAACTTTTTTATATCCTTCTGCACTGAGATGTGTCATATCCGCGGTAGTAAGTTTATCTTTTGCCCATTTTTCCATCGATCCACTACCACCCATGGCATCAAATAAATTCCAAAAAGCAACTCCTGTGCTGGCAGCAACTTTTTTCTGAACTTCGATCAGTTTTGGAACCATTGAATTGGTCTCAAATTTGGAACCAACTTTTTTTTGTCAACTGAGTTTAATCCAAAACTTAGAACAACAAGATCATAACTTAAAAGTTTGTGGAAATCGCTAAGATTACCTTTTGGTACTCTTTTAAAGCCGAACCGTCATCTCCTCTAAGTGGGAAATTGTCAACATAAACTCCATTACCTGACTCAAGACTTACACCAAACAAAGCAGCCTGATTATCTTTTGTAGCTGTTAATTTGAAGGATTTTGATCCTTTGTAGGTGATATCAGTAACATTTACGCCTTTTCCGGTTTTAAATGGACCTGAGTGTTCGCCACCTTTGTCAAATTCATAATCAAATGAACCCGAACCTTCGGTGTAAAAAACTCTTACTTTGTCAAATGTTCTTACGGTTTTATATTTCCAGGTGGTCTCATATTTTACCCAGCTACCCGATTTTGGAATAAAAACCCCACCGGAAATTCCAGCACCCCTCTTAGGGTTGCCACCGGTGACCAATTGTGAATCCCAATTTGAAGAGAAGTCCAATTTGGTTGTTCCTCTGTAGGTCTTATCTTGTGTTGTTATTGAAACAAAACCCACTCCTGTACCTCCAAATTTTTCTTGTAGTGCTTCTCTGAAATCGGCACAAATATTATCACCCTCGATTGCTGAGTCACCAAAATAAGCTATTCTAACCATTCCACTTTTGGCACCCTTTAGGGCGGTTGCGAAAGATTTTAACTGGGCAGTGTTACCTGAGATGGGAACTTTTGCCTGGTATGATTCCACTTCGAAACTCTTGCCATAATTTGATTCGGAAAGAACATCATTCATTACGAGGATGCCATAAGCATCTGCCAATTGCATAAAATAGTTGTATTCATTGTTTCTTTGCGACAACTCATCTTTTTGGATGTCGGAAAGCATATCAATTTTCTTTGTACTGAACGGGCCAACCTCTATTCCCTCAGGAATGAATGTGAAACCATAAAGTGCAACTACTGCAATGGTGAGTAAAAATACTGAACGAAATCCAGCGAATTTTTTGATCATGATTTTCTCCATATTATTAAAATTCTGACCTTCAAAAAATGAGGGCTCCTCTGATTACAAATTTAATAAATAAATCCGAGAAAACCCGTTATATTAGTGGTTAATAAAGATAATTAATCTAGACAAGACTTATGAAAAACACAATTATCCTCATTTGTTTAACACTATCCCTCACTTTAAGTTCCATCTCATCGGCACAATCAAGGGTTTATAAGGTGATTTTTGATGATGAAATATCATTACCCCTTGTACAATACCTGAAAAGAGCCCTGGAACAGGCAGAAAAAGACAATGCTGATGCACTTTTGGTAGAAATAAATACCTTTGGTGGACGGGTTGATGCAGCCACTCAATTAAAAGATATTTTGCTTGATGCAAAAATTCCTACCATTGCTTATGTAAATAAAAGAGCCGTTTCGGCAGGTGCATTAATAACTCTGGCATGTAAAAAAATTGCAATGGCACCGGGAAGTACCATTGGTGCTGCCACTGTTGTTGATCAGGAGAGGGGAAAAAAGTCTCCGAGAAATATCAATCTTATATGCGTGCTGAAATGAGATCAACTGCCCAAAAAAATGGTCGTGATCCAAAATAGCTGAAGCAATGGTTGATGAAAGAATTGTAATTCCCGGATTGGTTGATTCCACCCAACTTTTATCTCTCGATGACAGAGAAGCTGTGCAATATAAAATTGCTGATACAGTAGTGAACAGTGTTAAAGAAGCACTTGCTGCCTTTGGATTTAAGGACCCTGTCATAATAGTGATAAAAAGTAATTGGGCTGAGGAATTTGTAAAATTTCTCAGTCATCCAATTATTTCTTCGCTATTAATCATGCTTGGCCTGGCAGGGATTTACACTGAAATAAAAACTCCCGGATTTGGTGTCCCCGGGATTTTGGGTATTACTTTTCTTGCATTATTTTTTGGTTCTTCTCTAATCCTCGATTTGGCAACATGGTTTGAGATTCTGCTTTTATTCTTGGACTGGGGGCGATTCTGGTAGAAATATTCCTGATACCGGGTTTGGAGTGGCCGGCGTGGTGGGTATTCTTTTGATGATAGCATCAATTTTCTTCTCTCTTTTCAACACAGAGGGTTACTTTGAATATTCATTACTCCAAAATGCAATAATTCAATTGGGCGTTTCCCTCTTTGGATTTTTCCTGATCGGTTTCGCCGCATATAAATTCCTGCCCAACACTCGAACATTTAAAGCTTTTGTACTTGATGTGGAATCAGGAGCAAAAACAGGATTTACAACAGCACCTGATTATTCTGCTCTTGTTGGATCGGAAGGAACTTCAATGACAGTTTTAAGACCGGCAGGCACCGCAATTATTGATGGCTCCCGTTATGATGTTGTTACCGCAGGTGACTACATCGAGAAGGATACCAACATAAAGGTGATAAAAGTAGAAGGAATGAGAATTGTGGTAGAGAAAGTTTAAACTAAAAAGAGGCTGCCCAATTTTTATTGAGCAGCCTCTGATTATAAGATCCTAAATATTACTTCAATCTCTCAACGATATTAATAATAACTGATTTCTTTTTGCTGAGGAAATCAACCATGGCACCCGCTTGTGAAGGTACTTTTCCACTAAACTGAATCTCTTCTGTTAATCTGGTGTTCGATTTCATCAAAAGGCGATCACTGTTGTTGTAGAAAACTTTTCCACCACCTGTGATTTCACTTTTATCAATTTTGTATCCTTGTTTCTCAAGATCAGGATTATATTGATAACTTGCTTCATATCCGGCTTCAATCACAGAAACATCTTTACCATCAAATTTACCTTTTTCTTTGAGTGTATAAAGCTGAGTTGCATTCAACTGATACATTCCGTTAGGATCATTCACAGGAGCTTTTTTGTCTCTGTATGTTTCATTGGCTTTTAATGTTCCCGGTGAAAAAGCTCTGAATACCTGCATAATCATACCCTTCAGGTTTTCAGAAATATCTTTTGTTGCTGCTTCAAGTTGCTGTGGGTTTAAGGAATCCTTTCCCATGTTTTCAGGAAGAGCTTTTGTCACAATTTTGTCAACTTTGTAAACCTCTTTGATAACTCCTTTTTTGTCAATTCTTGCCATAAAAGGGTTGTTTATCAGGGCTTCGTAAAATCCGAAGTCAAGTTTTTTGGCTGAATCAAGTTTGTCGCCTGTTTTATATTCTTTCTTCTCACCATTCACATCAGAAAAGATGTAGATGCTTGTAGTTGTTACTTCAACTTCAGCGATAGTGTCTTTGTCAACTTCTTTCACTTCAAAATTGATAACAATAACATTTTTTTGTTCAACTTTTTGGCTGATTGCAGTATCAGCTTTCATTGATTGATCAATGTTATTGATAAAAGCGATCTTGTATGTGAACTTCGACCCTTTTTCCAATTTATAACCAAACTCTGTCACCCCTTCGGCGGCTGTAACACCTTCGAGTTTGGGAAGAGTTGTATCGATACTGGTTACAACTTCACCTTCTGCTAATGGCTTGCTGCCATCGGATCCACAACCGGATACCAGCATAAGTAGTGTAATTGTGAAAAAGGAAAACATAATTTTCTTAAATAACATCTTGTTACCTTAAGTTAGTGTATAATAAATATTTACTTCTAAGCTCTTTAAATTGTAGCAGCTCTTCTTGATAGCTGGCTACCACGACTTTCCACCCCTTTGTGGTCAATAGATTTTGAATATCGCTCCGGCCGGATTTAATCCTGAAGCCCTTCTCTTTAATTTCAAATTTACCCGGATACTCTTTATTTAAGTGATCCAACAGATAAAATCCAAATTTTACGGCCTCAAATTCCTTTGATATTTCCCTGATTCTCACTCCAAAACACTTTTCACCCATAAATTTTGGCTTAACCGCAGCTTCACTCTCAACAGGGGTGTATTCAATTTTTTCAACACTTTTAATCCCCGGAAACTGTTTTACAATCTCCAACAATTTTTCATTGTCGATAAAAGGTGCACCAAATATCAAAAAGGGATCATCACTTCCCCTTCCCTCTGAAACATTTGTATTTTCAAGTAAACAGGTTCCGGGATAAACTTTTGTTGCCGTCACCGATCTAAGATTTGGTGATGGATCAAGCCACTTTACTCCGGTCTCTTCAAATTCACTCTCCCTGTAATAACCTGACATTTCCACGACATTAAGTTCACACAAAATCCCTTTTCGCTCCTTAATATCCGCTTGAAAATATTTGCCAATCTCCCCTATCGTCATCCCGTGTGCAATTGGTAATCGGGTAATGCCCACAAACGAAAACAGCGAATCCTCCACCACAGGTCCATCCACATAAAGCCCGCCAATTATATTTGGTTGATCTAGAACCCAAACAGGGATACCGGCCTCACCACATGCTTCCATCACATGATAAAGAGTTGATATGTAAGTATAAAATCTTACACCAGCATCGCGAATGGAAAAGATCATCAAATCGATCCCTTTAAGCATTTCAGGTGTAGGTTTTCTTGTTTTCCCATAAAGTGAAAAGACAGGAATACCTGTTTTTTCATCTGTTGTATTGTCAATTTTAAGACCTGCTGCTGCCACTCCCCTGAATCCATGTTCAGGACCAAATACAGCAGTAATTTTCCCTTTTTTCTCAAAAATAATCTCATCTACAAGGTGTTTTCCATCGGAAGTAACGGCTGTATGATTTGCCACAATTCCCAATCTTTTATCAGAAACCCTGTTCCACTCTTTTTTCAGGAAATTGTCTATTCCATTTACAAATTCGTTTTTACCGTTGGGTAAATTCTTTTCCTGCTGAATCTGACATCCTGCAGCCATGGGAACAATCAACAATAAAAATATCACAATTTTTATCATTTTTGGATAATCCCAAGTTTTCTGAAAAGTTTTTTCTTCCCTATTGACCATGCGGAAAGAGTCATCCCGTCAAAATCACTCCTTTATCCACCATCTGCTCAAAATCTTCAAGGGTTACTTCGTGAAGAGAAATCTCCTCAGTATCATCCCCCTTTTTTGGTGCCTTCACCAATTTTTGAGCAAGATAAACATGGCAATATTCATCAGTTACACCATTAAATGGACAAAATTTTCCAACATTCTCAAGCAATTCAGCGGAATAACCTGTCTCCTCTCTCAATTCCAGAAGTGCTGTATCTTCAGGGGTTGCACCTTCTTTTACTCCACCACAGGGAAATTCGAGAGAAAATTTTTTATTCAGGTAGCGATACTGTTTAACGAGGAGAAGTGTGTTGTTTTCAGTCACCGGAATTATCATCGAAGAGCCGGTAGTATGCACATAGTAATAAACTCCTTTAAATCCGGTTGATGGAATTATAAAATCATCAATCTTATACGTCCAAAATGGATTTTTGTGATACTCCCGGCTTTTAATTTTCTTCCAGCGTGAAATCGACATTAATTTGTGTAGTTGTTCAGTCGTTCATCGCGGGAAAAGAAATGTGCGATCTCTATAAGAGCGTTTTCATCACTGTCAGAACCGTGACAAGCATTTTCTGCTTTGCTTCCGGCATATCTTTTTCTGATAGTACCTTCATCAGCTTGTGCGGGATCAGTAGCTCCAATAAGTGTTCTGAAATCGGCTACTGCATTCTCTTTTTCAAGCATCAATGGCACGCAAGGTCCTGAACACATAAAATCAACCAATTCACCATAAAATGGTCTTTCTTTATGTACTTCATAAAAACCTTTAGCTGAGTCCTGACTCATTCTTGTCATTTTCATAGCTTTTACTTTAAACCCGGCTTCGGTAATCATAGTGATAATCTGTCCGACATAATTATTTTTTACTGCATCCGGTTTAATTATTGCAAAAGTTAAATTGCCCAAATTATTCTCCTGAATTTATATTCTGTTATTAATGTTTTTTTGCTTTTGCATCAAGTGCTTTTTTCATCGTGATACCGATATCGGCCGGTGAATTAACCACTTTGATACCTGCTTTTTTTAAGGCTTCCATTTTTTCTCCGGCAGTGCCTTTGCCCCCGGAAATTATTGCTCCTGCATGTCCCATTCTTCTACCCGGAGGTGCTGTCTGGCCGGCAATAAAGCCCACAACAGGTTTTTTCACATTCTTTTTGATGTATTCAGCAGCTTCTTCTTCTGCAGAACCACCAATTTCACCAATCAAAACGATTCCCTCTGTTTCAGGGTCTTCGTTAAACAATTTTACAATATCGATAAAGCGTGAACCGATGATTGGATCTCCGCCAATTCCAACACAGGTTGATTGACCGATACCAAGGTCTGATAATTGTTTCACTGCCTCATAGGTAAGAGTTCCTGAGCGGGAAACCACTCCAACATTACCTGCTTTATGGATAAATCCGGGCATGATACCAATTTTGCCTTTTCCGGGTGATATAACTCCGGGACAATTTGGTCCAATTAACACAACACCTTTTTCTCTGATGTAGTGATATACCGGAGCCATATCTGCTACTGGAATTCCTTCTGTAATACAGATAACAACTTTAATCCCGGCATCCGCTGCTTCAAGAATTGCATCTGCTGCAAATGAAGCAGGTACAAAAATCACTGAAGTATTGGCTTTTGTTGCATCCACAGCATCCTGAACGGTGTTGAATACGGGTATTCCCTCAAATTCAGTTCCGCCTTTGCCGGGGGTTACGCCCGCAACTACCTTTGTTTTATATTCAACCATCTGTCTGGTATGAAATGATCCTTCACTGCCCGTTATGCCTTGAACAACAAGGCGAGTTTTCTTGTCAACAAGAATGCTCATAATTTGTATCCTTTATTCTGCCAAATTTTTTCAAAATAATCATGTAAGATAATTATTTATGAAGAATTAATTTATCATAAACTTAATCAATTAACGACACATATTAGTATTGATCCCTCTCTCAGTGTACCCTTGGTATGGTTTTTTCTATTACCTCATCTTCTTCCATCACTTTGCCGGTATGAAATCTGGCAGTTATCATTATCAGTTTTCCACCACCACCCGTTATTTTTGTATCGAAGTAGCAGATTGAATCAGGCATGCCTTTAGATAATGAGGCAATTATTGGTTGATCAATTTCGTTCATATCAATCACTGAATAATTTGCATAACTTAAGCCCGGATTATTTAAATAAACTCTTATAAATCGAGTACTCGCAGATGAATCAAGAGCTGACACATCCACTAATTTATTTGTGATATACAAAAACAGCGTATCAGGTTCAATAGAGTTGGGATTGTCGAACTTCGTCAAATGGAACATACCTGTTTCAGTGTATGAAATATTTTCAAAGCTTTCATCCGTACTATCAATCCTTGTATATACAGCATCAATCCAATCCTCGCGTGCATTCCTTCTATAAGTTTGCGTGTCACCTGAATATGCCCCGACCCAGGTACTGCGCAAAATCCAGTTTTCGATCGGTTTTAAAGATTTAATATAGTCCTTCAATGCCCAATATCTTGGATTTGGCACCTGTGGATTGTCAGCTCTGGATTTGGCAACAGCAGAAGAGGATTCGTTGTAAGGATTGTACTTGTCGTCAAATACCCCATAGGTTGCCATTCCCCATTGATCTATCCGGGTTGGAATCATATAAAACATAAATCCTTTGGCTCCAAAAGAGATTCCAAGGTTAGCTTGTACGACAATTTCCTGAGGTGACGGGACACGCGATCCAAATGGACTCGTTACATAAGTTGGAGTGGCAGGATTAAAACCCCTTATTCCGGAAACTTGTACAGTTTGTATTAATGGAATGTCTTCTTCCAATTCCGGACCAAAATTTTGTGCGGCATCAATAGCAGTTACAAGTCCCATAAATTGATCAGGATCCTCATTCCCCGTGAATGGCAGAACTTTTTCACCTTTATATTCAATCAGATTGTTTAATGCAGCTTGGATCTCTGCTTGACCTCCGGGCTCATATCCTCGTTTTAATTTTATACTAAAAGGATAGTGATTAAAGATTAAAGTATTTTTGTAGAAATTGGTCACATCATTTTTTGCATGGAAACGATCAAAACGGAAATGCCACCTCCAGTAGTTTCCTGAGGCACCCGACAAATCGAAACTTTTGCCCGAAGGCATCTTCTCGCGAATAAATTTCGTATATGATTTCCTTACATTTGCCGTAAGAGTATAAGGTTCATCAAAATAAAAAGATTCAAATAACGGATTTCCGCCAACTGCTGCTTTTTTTGCATTCAACTGCGATTTGATATTGCTGCGAAGTTCCGGGTCATTAAAAAACGCTTCATAAAGTGAATCGTGAAATGTAATTGCATCGATGTATGTAGTAACCTTATTTCCATACAAAATACCCACTTCAATAATCTTGTCAACACTAACAGCACCATACTCTCTAAAATGAAAAGTTGGATCGGTTAAAGTTATCCACTCCATATTTGTTGAGGATAAATCCCCTTTTCTAACGATCATTTCGATGGTTTTAACAAGTGGATTTTTTATTTTACCATTGTTGTTGACTGTGAACGTATCAGTTTGTTGAGTGTCATAAAAATCTTTTGATGCAGTATATCCTGATGTTGGAACAATTTTTAGGCGCACCCTGAACACCTCTGTGGAATCATGGAGTGTGCTTGGTTCTGTCATCGTACGAATTGAGATATAGTGTTGTTCTCCGGTATTTGTGAAGTGTATCCTGTTCACTTTCCCGTAAACCACATAAGATTTGACATCCTCTTCCTTTAAAGAAGGAACTGCTTTTCTTACATTAAGTTCGCCTGAATAGAGCAATAATATTGTATCACGACCTGTTACATTGGTACCAACCCAGGCAGGAATCAAGTCGGGGTGCAAATTCATAAACCAGACACTTGAACTGCTCTCGTTTCCAAATCCAAAATTATTAATCGGTGAGAGACTAAAAGCACTATTCCCACCAATTTGAAAAGGATAACGATTTTTATCCTGTCCCTGGGCTTTTAGGTATTTCCCTGTTTCTACTCCGAGAATTTCAGGCATATCCTTACACCATTCAAGGTGCATATCAAGAATTTTGCGTTGACGGTTAAAATCACTTGGGATGGTACTTATTGAATCTGCCCATGAAACAGAGTGGGTAATTCCAAGGGAATCCATCAGGACGCTGAGTTCCTTTGCCCTGAGAGCGAGAGAATCAGAGTTAAAAGGTGTGCCCCAATTATGAGGTGGTATCTTGTAATTAACATACCCGTCAAAAAAGGAGATGTAAGGGAATAGAGTTTTACCCATCTGCCCATAAATATTAAAGGTAGCTGTAATGATAAGAAAAAGAAACAAGGCTAACTTATTCATCTTATACTCGATTTTAATTGTTCGCTTGCAGGTAAATATAATGTCCAATAGACAACTTCTTCTTTTTTATCGTGTAGCATAGTCATTCTCTCTGATAATGCCGGGCTGAATTTAATCAGAGTTAAATAAAAAACCCCGGCTTTAACCGGGGTTTATCTTAAACAACTATATTCTTAATTAAAGAGTGGAATCAGTTATTTGATTACCTGACTCTTCAACCATGAAGTGGTCACAGATTTGGGTCGTACGATTGGAGTACCCAACGCTCTGTTCATCACCGCTTGTGAAGCCAAACCAATTGACCTCGAAAGTGCAAATATTACTGTATAATACGAGAATTCACGCAATCCGTAATGATGAAGAAGTGAACCGGTGACTGCATCAACATTGGGCCATGGATTCTGAATTTTTGGGATTGATTTGAGAATTTCAGGAACAACCTCAAATGTATGAATCACAGTTTTGAAGACAGGATCCTCGGGACAATGAAGTGTACCAAACTGGTAAAAAGCTTCAAATCTTGGATCAACCACTCTCAACACAGCATGACCGTAACCGGGAATTACCTGACCGGATGCCAATGTCTCGTTTACAAGTTCTGTAATCTGCTCTTTTGATGGAGTTCCGTTATATTTTTTCATCACATCGAGAACCCACTTTAGGGCTTCCTGGTTTGCAAGGCCGTGGAGTGGTCCTGCCAGTCCATTAAAACCGGCAGAAATTGAATAATAAAGATCTGAAAGAGCTGAATTTACAATTGCTGAAGTGAAGGAGCTCACGTTACCACCTTCGTGATCGGAGTGGGCAACGAGGAACAATTTCATCAATTTAAGGAATTCTTCTCCGGATGCCTCAAGGCCAAGCATATGCACAAAATCATCCGTCAATCTCATATCAGGATCGGGTTGAATCAACTCACCTTTATCATATCTTATCCTGTAAATGGCAGCTGCGATTGCAGGTAATTTTGCTATGATATTAAGTGCATCCTCAAGAGTGTATCTCCAATATTCACTTTTGTTGATCCCGTCTTCATAATGATGTGCAAAAGTAGATTCTTTCTGCATTGCAAGCACTGCAGTAAAGCATCGTCATTGGATGAGAATCTTTTGGCATTACTTTCAGAATTTCCCAAACATAATAGGGTACAGATTTTCTGATTTTAAGACAAACTGAAAACTCATGATATTCTTCTTCTGTTGGAAGCTCACCCGTAAGTAAAAGGTAAAAAACCTGAACAGCATTTAGATCTGTTAAATCTTTAACAGGTTTTCCTCTGATGATCAATCCCTGATCTTTGGGAACTACTGAAGTATCGCACCAAAGTGAAGTTACTCCTCTCATTCCACCCATCACTTGTGAGATACTTACGTCAGAAACCTTAATGTCTCCATTCTCTTTAAGAAAGGTTGACATGTCTGAACGCCAGAACTCAATCTTGTGTGCCATTGTATCAAAAATATTTGCTGCCATATGTTTTCCGGGTTAATTGTTATTGCTTTTAATGAATAAACATTTTCAATTATTTAACTATTCAAAATTATAAAAAAATAAGGAGGTAATCCTCCTTATTTTTTTAATAAATATTTACTTTATAATTGTGTAGTTTCCGGTGAATGTTTCCAGTATGGAGTTCATCTCCTTAACAAGTATAAATGGATCCTTCAGATCTCCTGAACCAAGTTCTGCTGAGAGATAAAGTACATTCACAACTCTCGGAACAATTGGTGAATCTTTGTCTCCTTTGTAGATAGTCAGAAGGTTTCTTATTACCGCACTGTCTTTATTGATTTCCATTACTTTGGAAGCACCGAAGCTGTCGAACATCGGATTACTTCCCTTCATCATTCTTCTGAATGATGCAGAAAACATCTCATTTTCGCCTGAAAGCCAGACTGCGTGATCACTTAATCTTTTAGAGATTGTAACATCCTTGATTTTTTCTCCGAGAACTTCTTTGATCTTCTTTGCAAGTTCATCAAGAATCTTTTCATCATCAGCGGAGAGATCGGGCAGTTTGCTTGTATTCTCCTCAACATCAATGAAAGAGTCAAGTTTACTTATATCGGCTTTTTCAACAGAAATCAGGTCAAGTTCACCATACTTCCCTGTCATACTAAGCGCATATTCATCAACGGGATCATAAAGAAAGATTACATCGATTCCTTTTCTCTTAAAGATCTCTATTGCCGGATCGGCTGCGAGTGACTCTCTCATTGTACCCAAAGCAAAATATATCTCTTTTTGCTCGGCTTTGAGATTGTTTTTATAATCATCAAATGAGACAAGTTTATCAGGGTCACTGTTGTTCAATGAATCAAATCTCAGAAGTTCAAGGTACTTGGCACGATTATCGTGATCATTAAAACCAAGTTTAATCTGTTTTCCATGTTCCTTGTAAATCCTCTTATACTGTTCGGGATCATCTTTTGCTCTTTGAATAAGATCGTCAAGTACTTTTTGAGTAACCTGTTTGGCTATTCTGCCAAAAACTGCATTTTCTTGCAATGTCTCTCTGGAAACATTTAATGGCAAATCTTCAGAATCTACAACACCTTTTACAAAACTGAGAAACTCAGGTAACAGATCCTTGCTCTGATGTTGAATTAATACTTTTCTAACATAAAGGTCGAGTCCATAATTGTCACGATTCATTCCAAAGAAGTCAAAATTCTTTTTCGGAATAAATAAAAGTGCGTTAAACTGAACCAAACCTTCTACGGAAATATGTATATGACACTCGGGATCTTCAAAATCGTGGGGTACAAATTTGTAAAATTCAGAATATTGTTCCGGAGTGATTGAATTTTTAGGCTCTTTCCAAAGTGCAGTAATAGTGTTTATTTTTTCTGCTGCAAGATAAATTGGATAAGAAATGAAACCGGAATGTTTTTTGATAATTCCTTCAAGTGTCTCTTTTGTGGCATATTCAAGAGCATCATCTTTGAGGTATATCTCAATTGTGGTTCCTCTATTGATCGAATCTTCAGATTCGGTGATTGTGAAATCTCCACTTCCGGTCGATCTCCAGATATATCCCTGTTCTTCCTTCAGGTAAGATCTGGTTTTTATTTTAACTTCGTCTGCCACCATAAAAACGGAATAAAATCCGACACCAAACCTGCCAATAATCTCTTTGGCGTCCGCATCTCCCTCTTTAAGAGCTTTGATAAACTCGGAACTTCCCGATTTTGCAATAGTACCAATATTTTTTACCAACTCATCTTTTGTCATTCCGATTCCGGTATCGGTAATCATCAATAACTTGCTCTCTTTATCAAAAGATATTTTTATCTCAAAAGGAATATCTTTTTGCTGGTATTCCTCGCCCCTTAGGGAGATAATTCTCAGTTTATCGAGTGCATCAGATGCATTGGAAATTAACTCTCTTAAAAATATCTCTCTGCTACTGTATAGAGAGTGAACTAATATATCGAGTAGCTGTGTTATCTCAGCTTGGAAGGTAAATTTTTCTTGTGATTTTGTTTCCATTAAAATTCATCCTTTCTGTGTTTAATTGCCGGTAAAATGACCGTAAAATTTCATAAATTGTTAGTTACAAATATAACATTTTCCAAGCCCTGCTTCTCTACCAAATTTTTTGAATGAACCTGAAAAAACTACTATTATTACCCCTTTATATTATTTTGGCTGTTATTTTGGCAGTTGCCTCAGTGGCAATCTTCCCGTATGTTTTTACCAACATCTATAAATTCCCGGATATTAAACCTTTTTCCGGTAACGAGTGGTATAATCCTTATGCGGATACTTCAGGGCAATGGTTCAAATCAAACTTTCATGCCCATTCAAAAGCCTGGGGAGGACTTACAAATGGTAAGTTCACTCCCAATCAACTCGATTCAGTTTATCTCTCTCTTGGTTATGATTTTGTTGGTATTTCGAACTACCACCTTATTTCAAAATCCGCAAGAACAAGTTCAGAATCATTTATTCCGATTTATGAACATGGATTAAATATTTTAAAGAGACATCAACACGCTTTGGGTGCAAAGGAAGTTGTGCACTTCGATTATCCTCTTTTTCAGTCGCTACACCACAAACAAGACATTATTGAAAGACTTCGCCCCACAACAAAACTCCTTGCGATTAACCATCCTGAGTTCCTTAATTCCTATGATCCCGAAGATTTTAAATACCTCTCAAACTATACTCATATTGAGATTTTAAATCACTACCGAACCTCATTAAAGCATTGGGATGTTGCTCTTTCAGCAGGATACCCGGCTTTTGGGTACGGGAATGATGACTCTCACGACCAGAGTAAAACGGATGAAACGGGACGATTCTGGACAATGGTGAGGGCAACCTCAAATCTGAGTAATTTGTTTCTCGATGCACTTCGTAAAGGGAATACTATTGCAGTCAAGGGAGAGCGTGGAGTGGTTGACAACGAGCTCAGATTTTTAAAAATTGATAACGATACGCTAAGATTAAAACTTACGGCAATTTCTGATTCAATTCTGGTGATTGGTAATCATGGGGAACGACTTTCGAGTTTAACAAATAGTGACTCACTTTTGTTTTCACTAACCAAACTGAAGGCGTATGTGAGGGTGGAGATTTATAACCCCAAGACTTCAATGTTTCTAAACCCTGTTATCAGGACTGAAGGAATACTTCCCACTTATAAACCTGTAAAAAATGCTGCATTTTCTTTCCTTGTCAGGATCGTTGGAATCACCCTTTACGCCGCATTCCTCCTTTGGATATTAAGATATGTCAGGAAAATATATCGCTACTACAGAAACAGAAATGTCATAAAAATCGTTTAAACTCAGTCTTTTTAGTTGGCTTGAAAGAATTTTGCTACTTGTTCGAGCTTCGATTTGTCGGCAAGCAGTATAACCAGATCATCTTCTTTAAGAGTAGTAGCCCCTGACGGAATTACATACTTCCCTTTTCTTTCTACCAAAACAATCAAGACATCCTTGGGGAGTCCCAGCTCAACGATTTTTGTTTTACATGCCGGTGCACCCTCAGCAATGAAAAAGTCAATCAATGTTTTATCATCTCCCTTTCCTGTTTCAATATCCATCAAAACTTTTTATTTAACTGTTTTAACTCTGTTACTTTCAGGAATTTTGCGATATATTGTAACGACCAACCCTGCCCAAGCGCGGAGAAACAAACGACAAAAAATACAAGATTAAATATTTCCTGGGCATTTGGAATATCAGCAGTGAGGGCAAATGTTGCGAGAATGATTGGCACTGCCCCACGCAATCCACCCCAGGTGATAAACAGTTTCTCTCGCAGATTAAAATTGCTCCTTGACAGACTTACAAAAACTGCAACAGGTCTGGCAAAGAACATCAAAATGAGGGCAAGAAGTACCCCAGTTACAGCTACAGTTAATAGTTCAAAAGGATTAATCAATAATCCGAGAGTGAGGAACATGCATATCTGACTTAACCAGGCAAGTCCATCAAAAAATCTAATCACACTGGTTTTATATTGAAATTCATGGTTATTTGCTACAATTCCCGCAATATAGATCGCAAGAAAACCACTCCCTGCTATCAAAACTGTACCACTATAAATTAACAACGCCCCGGCCAATGCAAACACAGGATAAAATCCCGGTGTGATGAAATCCAGTTTGTTCATTATAAATGCCACAGCCCTGCCACCTGCATATCCAGCAAGAGCACCTATCCCAAACTGAAGAATAAAATATATTATGTAGTCGTAGAATGGTTTTTCGGGTGTTGTAATTATCGCTATCATCATCGTAGTTAGCAGGATCGCCATTGGATCATTACTTCCACTCTCAACTTCCAAAACGGGCTGAATGTCACCTGAAAGATTTAAATCCCTCGCTCTTAGAACAGATAAAACAGCAGCCGCATCCGTCGAGGAAATTACTGCTCCAATAAGAAACGCATACTGTAGCGAAAATCCTGCAAAATAATAAAGAAATACTCCCGCAATGGCAGCCGTCAATATAACTCCGATAGTGGCAAGTGAGATTGACGACTTGATTCCTCGTTTAACAGAAACAAAACTTGTATCGAGACCACCAGAAAACAGAATAATCACCAGTGTTATTGTCCCAATCGCCTGAGCAAGAAATGTGTTAGTGAATTCCAATCCACAGGGTCCATCCGAACCTGCAAGCATCCCAAGAGCAATAAACAACAAAAGAGTTGGAATACCATAGTTCTTTGTTAACTTGGTGATGAAAATCGAAATGACAACCATCACTGAAAGAATAAATATTTTGTCTTCAATTATTTCCATGTAATTCCAATTAGAAAGTCTTGTTTGTTTATATTTAGTCTTGTACTAATAAATTTTTGTGAACCTATTCAAAGATGAACGACCAGAGATCAACTTCATATCTACATGATTCCTACAGGAAAAAGTTACGCTACAACCTTTTTTCTGCAATATCATCAAACCTCCGGAGCAATATCACCATTGCCCTTGGGAATTTAGATATCATTTCAGAAGGAAATTCAATTCAATACATCGGCGAATCGATTCATGATGTAAAAAACTCTTAAAATAATCTCCAACTCCTTGCTCAACAGATGGATAATCTGGCTGAGATGAACATCCCTGAATTTGTGAACAAAAATGTTGATTTGATAAAAATCCTTAACATTATTGTTGAAAATCTTAAGTCACTAGCAGCACAAAAAAATATAGAGCTCGTCTTTTTATCCGAAGTAAACAAATTTGTGGCTTTTTGTTCCCCATTGATGTTCGACAGACTTTTTGGACATATCATGTCGATCCTTATCCGTTCTTCAAAACCTTCAACTTCAGTGACGCTACTCGTAAGCGAACTTACAAAAGATAATCTTGATCTCAAAATTCTTTTCACACCAAATTTTGATGTTAGTCCCATTCATGAAAATTTGGATCAGTATAATCTTCTAGTCTCCCAACCGGGTAATATCATTGACTCAATTATCGTTG
Source organism: Ignavibacteriales bacterium (assembly GCA_016714125.1). Taxonomy (GTDB): domain Bacteria; phylum Bacteroidota; class Ignavibacteria; order Ignavibacteriales; family Ignavibacteriaceae; genus UTCHB3. The sequence goes on from JADJNX010000003.1 coordinate 475,277, forward strand.
ACACAATATCTGAAACATACGGTTATTCTTCCTCGGTTGCAGTCGACGGTGAACATTTCTCTTATAAGGTTTCGCTCCCGATTAATAGTAATAATCTGCAAGAAGACGATTTTCTTGATGATTTTAACCTGTGGAGCACTTTTGTAATCGCCGAAAGTTTTGGATTACCCAAAGAATTTGAATCTGATCCAACTCAAAATCCCGCCGATGCAGAGATAATTTTAATTATCGAAGATAATCACGAAGTTGGGCGATTTCTTAAAAAAACTTTTGAAAAAGAGTTTAATATTATTGAAGCCTCAAACGGTTTTGAAGGGTTGCGTAAAGCTGTCTCGTATATCCCCGATCTTATTTTATCAGACATCCACATGCCCGGTGTGAATGGCATCGAACTCACAAAAATAATCAAAATGATGACAAAACTTCTCACATCCGGTTATTTTACTCACTGCAGATACTTTTGAAGCGAACCGTATTAAAGCCATCGAATCAGGTGCTGACGAAATACTGATCAAGCCTGTCTCAATGAAAGAATTAAGAGTAAGAGTCAGTTCGTTAATTGAAAACCGGGAAAAATTGCGGAAAAGCCTTGAAACAGGCTTGAATAACAAACTGGCACTTGAAGATGTTACTGACCGCTTTTTATTGAAATTAAATTCTCTCCTTACCGATAATTATCAGAGGGAGGATTTTAGTGTCGAAAATCTGAGTGACATTATCGGAATGAGTCCACGCCAGTTGCAAAGAAAAATTAGAGCAGTAGCAGGTAAATCACCCAATAATTTCATCAGATCTTTCAGACTAATTAAAGCCAAACAGATGATTATTTCACAAAAAATGTCGGTAAGTGAAGCTGCTTATAGTTCCGGTTTTAACAACCTTTCATATTTCGCCAAATGTTACAAAGAAGAATTTGGAGAATCTCCTTCGATGAGTAACGAACCGGAAAATCAATAATCTAAACCTCCCCACACACCATTCGGTGTTATCTCTGTCACAATCCATAGAACAGAGGATTGCTTTATAAATCATGTCCGAAATCTGTTAAACTTTGACTGAAATTTGTTAATACCAGATGGATGGCATGGTTATTTTTGTATCGAGTTTAATGCAAGTTTTAACACCAATTTCTAACAGTTCTTAGTTATAAGTTTAACACCATTTAATAGATTTTAATAGTGCAAAAGATCCCGACGGGCTTCAAAAAAAGCCCGTTTTTTATTTTAAAGCACTTCAGACTACCTTTGTTAAGTTCCCCCCTCGTTTTTTTTTCTTACCTTTGCGCATGTTTCATTTTATTTTTGGAGATCATTGATGTCTATTGAATTACGAGATTTTGGTTTCACAGGTCTTAAGGTTTCTGCTGTCGGGTTTGGTGCTGGAAAATCGGTGGAAAGAACTTAGTGATAAAAAAGTTGACAAGTTGCTTAATTCCGTTCTTGATCTGGGAATTAACCTGATTGACACCGCAAGAAGTTATGGTGAAGCTGAAAATAGAATTGGCAAATTTCTAAAACACAGACGAAGTGAATTTATTCTCTCAACAAAAGTTGGATATGATGTTGAAGGTGTTGAAGACTGGACATTTAAATGCATCACCGAAGGAGTTGAAAAAGCCCTCCGAATTCTTCAAACAGACTATATCGATATTGTACATCTTCACTCATGTAATAAAGATATTCTTGAAAAAGGGAAGTTATTGAAGCGCTAACAAAATGACTCAGGAAGGGAAAATCAAAGTGCCCGCTTATTCCGGAGACAACGAGGCTCTTGAATTTGCCGTCCACAGTGGCTCATTTGCCTCAATTCAATCATCCATCAATATCTGCGATCAAAAAACAGTTAATACAATTTTGCACCAGGCCAAACAGGGCTACATGGGTGTTATTGCCAAAAGACCTCTCGCTAACTTTGCCTGGCACGAGGGAGCAAATCTTAATGATCCTGTTGTGGAAGAATATAAACGTCGAATTTATGAAATGAATATTGATTATGGAATGCCCCTCGAAGAGGCAATGATCAGGTTTAGCACCTATACTTTCGGTGTCGATTCTATTCTCATCGGCTCTACGAGCATTGAGCATCTAAAAGCAAATCTAAAACTTGCCCGAAAAGGAAAGCTGCCGGATGAACTGATTGACCAAATAAAAAACCGGTTTAATGAATCGGGAAAAGAGTGGGCCAGCCTCACTTAATTAATTCTTTTCTTTTTGATTCAATTTTATTAGTTTTGAATCAGACTTTTTACTCTTTTATTAACTGGAAGAAAATGAAAAAACTGTTTACATTGTTCGTTGTTTTTACCCTCGCATCCCTTTCAACTTTTGCGCAATTAAATGTGAAGTTTGAAGGTGAGCTAAGAACAAGACTTGAGATTGATGATCTCGATTTTAACGCAAATACGGGAATGCACAATTACATAAACAATCGTGCCCGCCTGAGTGCAATTATCTCGAATAATGACGATCTCGAATTTGTTGTCCGAATTATGGATGCCAGAGTTTTTGGTTCTGAAGCCTCTTTGCAATCAAATTCAGCAAATCTTGACCTGAATGAAGGCTACCTAAAAATCAAAAAGAATTCCTGGGAATTTATTCTGGGAAGACAACAAGCCAAGTATAACAATAACAGATTGATGGGTTTTTCTGACTGGGGAAACGTTCCTATCACATATGACGGTGCCACTGTTAAATATTATGGGAAAGGTTTCTGGTTAAGTGCATTTGCTTTCAGAATCACCGATAAACAACTCACAGGTGACAGTCTCGATCAAAATTTATTTGGAATTTTCTCTGAATTTAAGTTTATGGAGAACTTCAAATTTAATCCTTATGTGATGTTTGATAGAAAAGTACCTGTTGAAAACCTCGCCCGTTTAACTCTTGGTTTTAACGCAACTGGATATTTTGGTCAACTGATTCACGATATCGATTTTGCTTATCAAACAGGAAACATCACTTCGGGTAAAAATCTTGATATAGCAGCTGTCATGGCAGCAATAAATCTTGAGTTTGATTTTAAGATGGCTTCCAAAGCAACTCTTGGTGCAGGTTTTGCTTATTACTCAGGCGATAAGGATGCTGCTGACAATAAATATGAAGTTTTTGACAATACTTACGCGACCAAACATGCATATTTTGGCGATATGGATTATTTTAAAGCTGTGCCTGCTTCTACCTATAATCTTGGTATTACTGATATGTATGCTTACTACAAGATGGCACTGGCTCCCTGGCTCGCAGCTAAAGTAACAGGTCACCTCTTTAACTCGGTCACCGCTTACAAACTTGTATCAGGTACCGAAAGTAATGCATTTGGAACAGAGATTGACCTCGGTTTCATGGCAAAATATAATGAATACCTGAATTTTAATTTTGGTGCTGCCACTTTCTTACCCGGTGATATCTTCAAAGAGAAAAAAGGTCAGGATAATTCTTATTGGTTTTATGCAGGATTTCACCTGAATTTTAAATAATTTCCAGCTTTTTAGGCTGCCCGAACAGGGCAGCCTTTTTTTATCTCCTCCTGCTTCTTATTTTTCCCTTCAACTAATTTAAGATTTACTTGACAGAATTTTATTCAGCCGTTTTCATCGGATTTCTTTTTGCTTATCTATTCTTCGTTTTTGGAATAATTCGGGCTCCGAAGAATCTAAAAAAAAGAAGTAATAATGGAGAAGCAGGCTACTTTTCTATTGTGGTTGCGGCAAGGAACGAAGAAAATAATATCACAAGTCTGCTTGAGTCGTTTATATTGATCAAGTTTCCTACATCAAATTATGAAATAATCATTTGTGATGATCACTCCACAGATGCCACGGCTAGTATTGTAAAATCTTACCAGGAACGAATCCCTAACCTCCAACTTGTTTCCCCGTCCACGGACTCACCAAGAGGAAAACGAGCTGCACTTCAAGCCGGAATTACAATCGCTAAACACGATCGTGTCATTATAACCGATGATGATTGTGTTACACAAGCAGGTTGGTTAAGTGAGCTGGATAAATGTTTTACTTCAGACACCCAGTTTCTGATAGCACATGCTCCTTTGATCAAAAATAGTGGTTTTGTTAACTCTATTTCATGTTTCGAAAACATGCGTTCGTTCATGCTGATAACTTCATCATTTGGTTGGGGTCATCCCGTGTCCGCTACTGCCAGAAATATGGGATTCAGGAAGGATATCTTTCATGCTGAGGGAGGTTACACCCCAACTGCCGGTTCCCTTGGAGGTGATGATGATTTACTGCTAAAAAACTTTCTGGACAAAGGTTATACTATTAACCTCGCAACTTCCCCCGAATCTGCTGTATTTTCTCATACAAGTAATGGATTTAGACAATATTTCCGCCAAAAGGCTCGTCATACCGCAGCTTCAAAATTTTATTCCAAACAATCAAAATGGATTCTGGTTCTTTGGCATCTTCCAAACCTCTATGCTCAGTCTTCAATCTTGTTTCTCCCCTTTTTCCCGGAAGTCAGTTTTACTTTTTTTATTAAAATTCTTTTTGATCTCATACTGGTGTTATCCCTCCAAAAAAAGTATAATTACAATTTTAATCCTTTTCAGGTCGTGTTCTTCCAAATTTTCTATGAGATTTTCTTAATTATTAATTATTTTACATCTCGTTTTACGAAATTTAATTGGAAATAATTTTATTATTTAGGTAGTACATATGGATATTGTCTCTGTTGTTCGTGGAATTATTGGTGTTGTCGTTTTATTGGGGATTGCTTTCCTGTTATCAAACAACAAACGAAATATAAATTGGAAACTGGTCATTGGCGGTCTCTCGATTCAGTTGGTTTTAGCTTTTTTCCTGATAAAAGGTGAGACCATGTCTGAGTATTTTAGTCCTTTTGGCTGGGTTAAAGATCTTTCGCATGGGTCGGTTCCTTTTTTGTTGTTCTCTCCAATACTCGGAGCAGGGTGCATCATTTGTTTTTGGAAATCTTGCAATCAGTCCCGGAAAAGAGGGCAGCCTTGGATTCTTTTTTGCATTTCAGGTGCTTCCTACAATAATTTTCTTCGCAGCATTGATGTCGATTCTTTATTACCTTGGGATAATGCAGAAGGTGGTTCAGGCAATGGCATGGGTAATGGCAAAAATAATGGGAACCAGTGGCGCCGAGTCTCTTTCCTGCACTGCCAACATTTTTGTTGGTCAAACGGAAGCCCCTCTCATTATCAAACCATATCTCGAGAAGATGACTAAAAGTGAGATGTTGACGGTTATGACCGGAGGGATGGCAACAATTGCCGGCGGAGTGATGGCTGCCTACATTCAGATGCTTGGGCAATCTTATGCCGCAGCAAAAGGAGTTTCCATTGAGGTCGGACAGCAACTCTTTGCCACCCAACTTCTTAGTGCTTCAGTTCTGGCAGCTCCCGCTGCTTTGCTTATCTCAAAAATTATCTTCCCTGAAGATGGAGTACCTGCAACACGGGGCACTGTAAAAATGAGTGTGGAAAAAAATGGTTCAAACGTGATCGAGGCTGCATCTAATGGTGCAATTGATGGGTTACACTTGGCATTAAATGTTGGTGGAATGCTTATTGCCTTCATCTGTTTAATTGCAGTTATGAATGGTATTTTTACCTGGGCAGGTGAAATCACCGGTCTTAATGCTGTGTTGATGGAACAATATGGCAAGCCACTTAATTTCCAGTTGTTGATTGGATTTATTTTGCAACCTGTCGCTTTTGCAATTGGAATTCCATTTGAAGATGCCCTTAATTTTGGCAGTCTGCTTGGAACAAAGACTGTCTTAAATGAATTTGTTGCCTACCTCGATCTTGCAAAAATGATCGAATTAAAAGAAATTATTAATCCTAAAGTAATCTTTATGTCGTCTTATGCTTTATGTGGATTTGCCAATTTTTCATCGATCGCAATTCAGGTTGGTGGGATTGGTGCACTTGCTCCAAGTAGAAAAGCAGATCTTGCTCAGCTTGGAATAAAGGCTGTTATTGGTGGAACACTTTCAACTTTACTTTCAGCTACTTTTGCAGGAATGTTTTTCTAAGATGTTTGACTTCGATTTTTATTACAAAGACCTGATTGATATTCTTAGAAAGGATATCAAAGATGATATTAAACTTGCGATTGTTCTCGGTTCGGGACTGGGAAAATTTCCGGAAACTATCAATATCATAAAAACCTATGACGGAGATACTCTCCCCAATTATCCCAAATCAACCGTTGAAGGTCACTCGGGAAAATTAATACTTGGCGAAATTAACCGGAAAAAATGTCTTGTTTTTCAAGGCAGATTTCATTTTTATGAGGGATATAAACTCTATGAGACCATTATCCCCTCTATAATAACAAAAAGTCTTGGTATCCCCTATCTCCTCCTTACAAATGCGGCTGGTGGAGTAAATCTTTCATTTGAACCGGGTGACTTGATGTTATGCACTTCCTTTATCGGAATAAATATCAAAAATGAAATTGATGAAGTGATGAGGGTGGCAACTCCGGAGGAAAGAAACACCTTTCTTAAAACCCCGGATCCCGATTTTAACGATATCATTATCTGGTCGGCATTGGAGGAAAAAGTGCACCTGAAAGAGGGTGTTTACTGGTATAATAAAGGACCAACTTACGAAACCCCTGCTGAGATTAGAATGATTGATAAGTTTGGCGCAAGTGCGGTTGGTATGTCAACTGTTGCCGAAGCTTATTGGGCATCTGCAAATGGGGTTAAGGTGAGTTGTATTTCGTGCATCACAAATTATGCCGCAGGGCTCTCACCTCATAAACTTAGCCATGAAGATGTTACAATTGCTGCAAAGCTGGTTGAAAACAAGTTTAATCGACTTGTGAGAAGAATAGTTGATTATTTTTAGATTTGTGAACTGACAAGAATTGAAGAATACAAAATAGCCGTCTCACTCTTGAGACGGTTTTTTGTTAATCTATAGAGATTTTCATTTCTGAAAAGACCAAGTTCCCTTTTGCTTAAACCACCCTCAGGACCACAAACAAGTATCTGTTCTCTTTCCGGTTTAGGATTAAAAGAAGTAAATTGTACTTCGGCTTCAAGATCAAAACCAATTACCTCAGCCCCTCTGTTAAAAATCTCTTTAAAGCTTTTGGTGATGATCAGTTCAGGAGAGAATGGTGTAAATGACTGTTTTGATGCGGCTCTAATTACTTTATCATATCTTTCAAGTTTAAATCCTTTCCCCACACAATAATCGGATTCAAAAAAAGAAATCGCGAGAAGCCAATTTCAGTCAATTTTTCAAGAAGAAATTCCAACTTGTCATTTCCCTTCAGTCTGGGAATGGCGATAATAAAGTTTTTCAATCGGTTGGGAATGAGGTGTTCATCAATTTTCTCAACTAAAATCTTTTCTCGACTGACATCAATGATAATAACTTTGTGAATTTTACCATCCCCATCTGTAACATAAATGGTATCACCCTTTTGGTGGCGCATCACCTTAGTTATATGAACAACATCATCATCAGATAAAAACCAGGTGCCGTTTTCGTTATCTAGACGGCACCAAAAAAGTTCTTCCCCGGCAAAATTTTTCATTTCACTTATTCGAAGTAATATCTGAACCCGATCGCGCCGTTAAAACCAAATTCGGTATCTGGTGCCACGTCGAGAAGTGGTACTACTTCAATAAAAACATCAAAAGGAGCATTTTGAAACTCGTATGCCATTCCGACCGGTATTCTGACACCAATCCTTGCATTACTCGATAATTTTGCCCTACCACCAATTCCGATATAAACCGGAAGCTTTCCTGTTTTTACATTAAAAAAGTTGTAATCATGATATAAATAATCGGCATGGATGTGGAGCGCTCCATCTTTATTAAATGACCAGGCTATACCGGCATCAATTGCATTATTTTGCCCCATAAAATATTTAAGTGAAATTCCGGTAGGTTCGCCAACTATAATTCCGGCACCGAAACCCTTGCTTTGTGAATAAAGCAAACTGCTTGATAAAAGTAAACCTATCGTTATTAATCTGATTATTTTCATATTTTTGCTTTCTGTATTTTTTATTTAATGTACAAATTTACGAAATTTATGTTAAAAAACTGCGAATTAGCGTCATAATGTTCTCTTCAACAGAATATATATCCTTTAGCGATTGTGATCCGGCAGGAATTATGTTTTTTTCGCGAGCCTTTGAAAAAGCTCATAATACCTATGAAAAATTTTTATTTGCGAATGGGCTTGGAAGCTATTTTGGTTCTGGTGAGGTTGTAATTCCGATACTAAATGCCTGCTGTGACTTTAAGAAACCTCTTCGTGCAGGTGAAGAGATTGCGGTTAATATCACACTATCTGAGATGAAAGAAAATTCATTTTTATTGATGTACACAATTTTAAAGACCAGTGGAGAGATTGCTGCGATTGTGAAAACAGTTCATTTGTGTGTATTAAAAGAAAATTTTGTGAAGTGTAATATTACCGATGACTTAAAGAGCGCCCTGTTAAAACTCGGCACTTAACGCTCAAATAGAAGTTGGCGTGAAGCCTCAAGGTCATGTTTCCCAATGGATGTTAGAGGAATCTCATCAACAATCCTGTAATATTTGGGAATTTTATAAATCATCAGGTATGACTTTAGATAAGAATGAAAATCCTGAAAATCAATTTCTCGATCTGTTTTAAGTAAAGCCGACACTGCCTCCCCCCACTTTTCATTCACAACTGAAAAAACATATACTTCAACTATTCCCGGAAAAGTGAGGATTATTTTTTCAACTTCTTGAGGATCAACATTTAATCCACCTGAGATAATGAATCTGTTTTTCCTGCCTGTAATCTTGAACCGACCGTCAGAATCAATCACTGTCAGATCTCCAGTATAGAATTTCCCATCTGCGAGATGATCCGTAGTGAGGACTTCATCATCAAGATAACGGTTAAATAACTGATCTGTTTCAACCAAAAGTTCACCATCACCTACTGAAACCTTCACTCCCTGTAAAGGAGTGCCCCCATCTTAATATCTTCTTTTAGTGAATCATAATCTGTAATTGCAACAAATGCCGCAGTTTCAGATGAACCATAAACTTTGGAAACTCTCAGATTTGCTTCCAAACTGGATTTTATCAGAGTCGAATCAACTGCACTCCCACCAACAAGGATATGCCTAAAATTTGAAGTCGCTGCTTTTCCTGAAGTTAGGAAATCTCGCAACTGTGATGGGACAAAGGAAACAAGAGAAGGGCCCAATTTTAATGCCGCATCAAACTCTTTATCCGAAGGATTTAACGACTCTGCCAGGACAAGCGGTATTGAACCGGCAATACACCTGAATAAGATGAGAAACCCTGAGATATGGTGCAGTGGAAGGCTCAAGAGCCATCTATCCTGACCGTTAACACCCATCGCATTGTTTCCCCTCTCAGCCGCTTTGGAAAGCGATAAAAAGGTATGCACCACCGCTTTTGGTATTCCTGAACTTCCGGAGGTGAGAATCACCACGGCATCATTTTCATTAACCTTTTGCGCGGGTATGGACTCAATAACTTTTTGAAACACCCCACTATCTAACACACCGCCTGGTTTAAATCTTTCGATAAAATCTTCTACCTCCGATTCTGTTGTCAAAGGAGAGATTAGTATCGGGAGAAGTCCACTACTGCAAATCTGATAAAGATTAAATATAAATTCCAAATCGTTGGAATTACGAAGAAAAACAAGTTTGTTATCGGTGAAATCATCAACAGGCAGGGGTGGAAGACTATTAAAAACAGATTTATCCAACAAGAGGTAGCCATCGAGTTTTTCTGATTTCTCTGAGACAAACGTTTTAATTCCGGAATCACTCAATCTGTTGACCATCGATTCAGGTGCATAAATTTTCAATTTTTGCATCAGATCCAAAATCTTTTCTCTGAGTTCGATAGATGTCATTTTAATCCGATTTAAATACGAGGAGGAGATAATTGAAACCAGGTATTCCTAAGGTTCAATTTTATTAAAGGCATAATCCCAAAGAGAACAAAAGCCCAAAAAGAGCAGACAATTTGGCTGACAATTCAAGAGCGGGATTAAGTTCAGTCCCCTTGTAGTTTAATAACATAATTATCAGTTTGTAGGCAAATGGAAGTGTTAGATATGGCAGAAAAATCCAATAGCTCAGGTCGTAATAAATATACATAATAAGTGGAACGGCAAAAGAAGATGCAAGCAGGGTGCAATATTCAACAAAAGCAAAGTTTTTACCAAGCAACACTGCCAAAGTTTGTTTGCCCGCCCTTTTATCCTGCTCAATGTCACGAAAGTTGTTTACAACCAATATATTCGTTACAAGTGCCCCAACGGGGATTGCTGAGATAAGTGCCTGACTTGAAATGTATCCGGTATTTATAAAATAGGTACCAACAGTTCCCACAAATCCAAAAAATAGAAAAACAAAAAGGTCACCAAGCCCGTTATATGCCAATGGGAAAGGACCAGCAGTGTACATAAAACCTGAAATAATAGAGAGTATCCCAATCAACAGAATCAACGGACCTGCATAATAAACAAGATACAACCCCATCAAAAAAGCCAGAAGAAAAGTAAAGTAGATTGCAAATTTCATCTGAGCAACCGTAACCCAACCTTCATTTAACGCACGTTTGGGACCAACTCTTTCTTTGGTATCTGCTCCTTTAAGATGATCATAAAGGTCGTTCGTAAAATTTGTCCCGATTTGAATTAAAATTGAACAAATTAGTGCCACTGAAGAAACATAAAGGTTATATTTCCCCTCAGCAACTGCGAGCGAAGTCCCCACGATCACGGGAACAAACGCAGCGAGTAAAGTTTTTTGTCTCGTAGCAAGTATCCAAATCAGAGTTTTATTCATATCAACTATGGAAGTTTTGGAAATTTGTTAAAATCAGGCTTTCTTTTTTCAAGATAAGCTTTTTTCCCTTCCTGGGCTTCCTCTGTCATGTAATAAAGAAGAGTTGCATTTCCTGCTAATTCCTGAATTCCCTGTTGCCCGTCAAGTTCAGCGTTAAATGCTGACTTTAACAACCTGATGGAGAGTGAACTGTGTTGAAGTATCTCACGAGCCCACAGAACCCCCTCAGCCTCCAGATCCTCGACAGGAACAACCTTATTGACCAATCCCATATCAAATGCCTCTTGAGCGTTGTATTGCCGACAGAGGTACCAAATTTCTCTTGCTCTTTTTTGTCCTACAAGTCTGGCAAGATAAGATGCGCCAAATCCACCATCAAAACTGCCAACTTTTGGACCGGTCTGGCCAAACACCGCATTATCAGCTGCGATTGTTAGATCACAAACTACATGCAAAACATGGCCACCCCCAATAGCATAACCTGCAACAAGGGCGATAACGGGTTTTGAGATGCTTCTAATCATTTTTTGTAAATCAAGTACATTTAATCTGGGAACCCCGTCACCCCCAACATATCCCTGATCTCCTCTAATTCTTTGGTCTCCTCCCGAGCAAAATGCGTATTTCCCATCGGCAGCGGGTCCTTTGCCGGTTAGAAGAATTACACCAATCTCCTGATCTTCTCTCGCATCAACAAATGCGTTGAACATCTGAGTTACGGTCTCAGGTCTGAAGGCATTTCTCACTTCAGGACGGTTTATGGTGATCCTGGCAATTCCTTCTGCCTTTTCGTAAATTATATCAGAGAAATCTCCGACTTTTTTCCATTCAATCATCATTTTAGTACCGGTTAATTCATTCAATTTTTTTTAGAAACTCTTTAATAGCGATAGCCGTTTCATTTGGTTTTTCCATATAAACGGTGTGCCAGCTTTCAGGGATAACAACATGTTCAAATCTTTTGTTCAATCCACAAACTCTTGGAGCAATTCCTTCATACTTTTTATCATTACCACCTGTAATTAAAAGCCCCGACTGTTTAATGGTGCGAAGTTTATCCTGAAAAAAAGGCATCACTCCCAGACCTGAATTCAGTAAATAATTTTTTAAGATTTTGGTCGAATTTAACCTTTTTCGTGTATCATACGCTTTATAAAAGGTCTCCGGAAGAGTCTTTAGACCGTCAAAAAGTTCAAGATTCAGCCAGTTATCAACCCATGCATCGATACCAAACTCGATAATTTTTGCAGCGTGGTCGATATCCTCAGCAGCTCTTTCGGCTCTCAATTCATCGGTTGGAAGTCCTGGTGTTGAACTGATCGAAATAAAAGCTTTATTTTCTAATAAATTATTTGCTGCCATGTAAAAGGCCAATCTGCCCCCTGCTGAATACCCACAAAGAATCGGATTGTTTATATTTACCTCCTCGATCAGCTCAATGAGAAGTTCACTAAGACCCTCAAAGGAGAAGAACCATGGATCATCCACAAAACTGCTTTTACCACATCCCGGAAGGTCGGGAATCAAAAAACTTCGATCTTCATTAAATGCCTCCGTCATCCTGTTCCAGTCACCCGAATATCCACCGAGCCCATGAATCAGGACAAGGGTATATTTACTCCCTGTTCTATGATGTTCATAGTGAACATCTATTCCTTGAAAATTATAATACACAGTCGCCTAATTTATTTTAAGTGAATAAAGAAACCCGGTGAGAACTTTACCAAGGTCATATAGAGTTGTGGCACTTATATTACTCATGTCATCTTTAAGTGTGTGCCAATAATTTCTCCGGGGATCTTTTGAGTCTGCCCCTATTAATCCGGCATCTATTATGTTGATGGTTCTTATCCCAACTTCATTTAATGGGATGTGATCATCATAAACAGGCTGGGAAACAAAATCTTTAAACCTGGTATTCCCTTCACTTTGACCAAATTTCCACACAAGATCAACTACATCACCCGCAAATCTGACTGATCCTTCTTCCCTCATATAGATTGCCTCTTTGTCACCAACCAAATCAAGAAGTATCCCAAAGACCGGCTTTTGGGTAAGAGGATTATTTGCAGCAAAATATTTTGATCCAATGCAATAACCTTCGAGACTTCCCGATCTACCATAGTCCTCAGCGTCAAACAATACTATATCAACACCATAATCGAGTTTGTTTGCACCCAGAACATCCGCAAGGGCGAGTAACACGCCGGTTCCACTTGCTCCGTCATTTGCACCCGGAATCGGTTGTTTGTGTTTGCCGGAATCTGCTTCCTGGTCGGCATGAGGTCTGCTGTCCCAATGTGCACAAAGTAAAATTCTTTTTTCTGCCTGAGGATTAAAACTGCCAATGAGATTTGTAAATTTGAGTGTCTCCCCCGTAGGAACCCTGGCTTCAAAATCCTGATGTTTTACGATGGCACCCGCTTGTACGAGCCTGTTTGATAAGAATTCTTTTGTAGCAGCCCATGCCGGTGTTCCGGAAACACGGGGTCCAAAAGCTACCTGTTTTGCGACAAGTTCAAAAGCCAGAAGACTGTCAAATTGAGGTATTTTATTCCCTTTTTTAATCTCAAATGCCGGTGCTGTTTCTTTAACCACCGGAACTTCCTCCTTTTTACCACACCCCGTTAAGAAAACAAGAGTGGTTATCGTGACAATTGTAAGTAGTATTAATTTCATCGACTTTTCGCTAATTATATAAAGTAATAAGTTCACAGATTTTATCCTGAAAAGCCCTTGCCTTTGCAGCACTACCGATAAAATTTTGCATCAAAATTGAAAAAGCGAGCATGTCACCACTTTTTCCTTTAACATACCCGGTCAATGCACTAACACCTGAAAGTGTACCTGTTTTTGCTCTTACATTGTTGTCACAAACACCGTTTTTCATTCGACTTGCCAGGGTGCCATCAACTCCGGCAATTGGTAGCGAATTATAAAATATATTAAATAACTCACTGTTACCATAATAAAGTTTTGATATAAGAGCCACGAGAAGATCGGCGCTGACAGTTGAATAACGGGAAACACCCGACCCATCAGATATTCTATAGTCACCGGGCTTTTTGCCCGCCCAGACAATAACACTGTCGATGTATTTTTTACCGTCGGCAAAAGAGATGTTTTTTTCGCGGGATTTTCCTCCCAATGCCAATAGCATCATCTCAGCATAAAGATTATCACTTTTTTTGTTCAGTTGGCTTATCAGGTTTTTGTAAGCATGTTTAAATTCGTAAAGTTTTTTATAATCATAGTCAGGATAAATGATCCCTGTTGATTTAACAACTTTAACTCCCGAATTGACAAGTTTTTCCTTAACCAGTTCAGCCATGTATAATTCAGGGCGATAAACATTAAGATAATAAACTTGAGACTGGGTTGTGCTGTTGAGGTTCCCCTTTACAAAAATTGTGTTTGTTCTGCCAAGATAATCACGCCAAACTTTGAGATTACTCGCACCCGCACCAGTGGTGGCGTCATTTTGAATATTAAAAAACTTTGTATTTGGTGATGTGGTTACAACAGGCTTCCCACCATTTGGATCAGGAGAAACTGTGACGGTTACATAATTTCCGTTGATATTTAAAGCTGACATAAATGGTGAAGTTACTGCTCCATCATCGTCCCACATCCAGCCTTCACCCCAAAAAAGTGAATCCTTTTTGGAAACATCAACAAGAATTCCTCCCGAAATTTTTGAGATACCTGAGTTCTTCACAACTTCAACTATTTTAGCAAGACTGTCGACTTTAAAGTCGGGATCACAACCACCTCGAATTATCAGATCTCCTTTTAACTCTCCGTTTGTGATTTTACCCTGTAACCAATTCCGGTGTTAAAGGTATATTCGGGACCAAGAAAAACGAGGCCTGCAATTGTGGTAATTACCTTCATATTTGAAGCAGGGTTCATCAGTTTAAATTTATCGCGAGAAAACACCTCCTCTTTTTTAGTCAGATTATAAACTTTAATGCCTGAATTGCACGAGATAAAAAAGCTATCTTGCAGAAGTGTTTCCATTTCCTGATTGAAACGGTTATTTTGTCCACTTGTCGTAACCAACAAACTTAGGGTTATTAATACCCCTTTGAGAATATTATTCTTAAAATACAATTTCTGTCCTCAAAGCTATTTCTTCTAGAATTGATGAAACTCTTATACATTTATGGTAGGGACCCTTAAAAACCACAGCTTTTCCTCACTGTGAGCTTTCAGGGCTAAATAATTGGCTTTTGAAAAGGAACAATTTAACGCTTTTATCAGTTGTTCTATTACTTCATCAAATGAATGAAAATCATCATTATATAAAATCACCCGGGCAGAGTATTTTACCGAAGAACCCGATTCAATATCTTCAAGAACCTCCGGTTCCGGAGCAGAAGGTAAATTTATCTGTTGATCTTCGTTCATATTGTTGTATATCGGTTTCATGGTAATTTCGCGGGGGTCTCTGACTGCCAAATAAATTTAAATTGGGAATACAAATTTAAGGAAAAAACCGTCATCTTTGTTATTTTTGTAAGCTATTCTTAAACAAATTCATACATAACGGAGGTCAAATGAAAATAGCTGTTTGCGTCAGCAATGTACCCGATACAGCTACCAAAATAAAGATTTCAGCTGGAGGTAAAGAGATCGATAAAACCGGCGTATCTTTTATTGTCAATCCATACGATGAATTCGCCATTGAAGAAGCAGTTAAAACCAAAGAAAAATTTGGTGGTGAAACTGTGGTGATCAGCGTGGGTGATGACTCGAATAAAGAGATTATGCGTAAAGCGCTTGCCATGGGTATCGATTCAGGTTTGTTATTAAAAGCTGATGGCACCCTCGACTCCGATGGAGTGGCAACTCTCCTCGCTGATGAGATCAAAGATGGTGGATATGACATTGTATTTATGGGCAAACAGTCAGTGGATTTTGACACTTCAATGGTTGGCCAGCTCACTGCTACAAAAGCCGGTTTAAATTGTATAACTGTTTGTGTCTCCCTCACAATAGACAACAATTCAGTTACCGCTGAAAGAGAAATCGAAGGTGGAAGAGAAGTTGTTAAATCCGGGCTTCCCGTCGTTATAACTGCTCAAAAAGGCTTAAATGACCCCAGATATCCAAACTTAAAAGGGATTATGGATGCGAAACGAAAAAACTGGAAGAGAAAGCCGTAACGGTTCCTTCACCTCTGGTTGAAGTTATGGAGATGACTCTCCCAGCACCCAAAGCACCGGGACGAATTCTTGGTACCGACTCATCTGCGGTTCCCGAACTTGTTCGCCTTTTAAGAGAAGAAGCAAAAGTAATTTAAGGAGTTTAGGAATGTCAAAATTAATTATAGCAGTTATCGAACAAAGAGACGGCAAAATAAAGAAATCCAGTCTTGAAGTCGTTTCAAAAGCAGCAGTTATTGCGCAGCAGTTGAGTTACGAAACTCTTGCCATTATCCCGGCTGCAACCGTCGAGGAATCTGAAAAAATTGCACAATATGGTATCGGCAGAATAGTAACATTATCAAATTCTGCTTTTTCAAATTATTCCCCATCAGGCTACACCAAGGCAGTTGCTGAATTTGCAAAAGAGAAAGGCGCTGAAGTTTTACTCTTTTCGAATACTGCCATGGGGAAAGACCTTGCTCCCCGGGTGGCTCCTCTTCTTGGAGCCGGGATTGCATCCGATTGTACTTCACTCGAAGCACAAAATGGTGAATTGGTAGCAGTCAGACCTGTTTTTGCGGGAAAAGCTTTCCAAAAAGTGAAAGTAAATTCTTCAGTTAAAGTTTTTACCCTTAGACCAAATGTTTTTCCGCTTGTTGAAAACCAGACTACCGCGAATGTCGAAAATGTAAATATCGATTCTCCCGATTTAACCACAACTGTTTCTGAAATCAAAAGGGCAGAAGGTAAACTGGATGTTGCAGAAGCTGATATCATAGTTTCAGGTGGAAGAGGACTTAAAGAGTCTGGAAACTTTCATCTTGTAGAAGAGCTAGCATCTGTTCTTGGCGCTGCAGTTGGTGCTTCCAGAGCAGTGGTGGATGCTGGTTGGAGACCTCATGGCGAACAGGTGGGACAGACTGGAAAAACAGTTACTCCAAGTCTTTATGTGGCTTGTGGTATCTCAGGTGCCATCCAACATTTAGCCGGAATGGCCTCTTCTAAATATATAGTCGCAATAAACAAAGACAAGGATGCCCCGATTTTTACAATCGCAGATTACGGAATTGTGGGTGATGTCTTTGAAATTTTGCCTGTTCTGAAGGATGAAATAAAGAAGGTAACTTCAAATTGAATAAGATAGAATGTGAAGTGTTGGGACTTTCAACAAGTCCCGCGGGTAGTGGAGCTTTTGTACTTCTGTTAAAAGAAGTTGATGGTGAAAGAAAACTGCCGATAATTATCGGACATTTTGAAGCTCAGTCGATGGCTTATGTCATCGAAAACATTCGCTTGAACGACCAAACACTTACGACCTTCTAAAATCTGTAATTGATAACCTCGGCGCAAATGTCGTCGAGGTTGTCATTCACGATCTGATTCAAAATACTTATTATGCTAATATTGTATTGGATGTTTCGGGCTTCACTAATGAGGTGGATGCGCGTCCTTCCGATGCCATAAATCTGGCACTCAGATGTAATGTACCAATTTATGTATCGGAAAAAGTTATGGAAGAAGCCGGTTTTTACCCGGCTAAAGAGAATCCCAAAGAGGAGGAAATCGACGGCGCCTCAGAGAAATCAACTCTTAGAGAAACGAAACTGGCAGCCCTCCAGGACCGTCTTAGAGAACTTCTTGAAAGTGAAGACTACGAACAAGCTGCAAAGATTAGAGATCAAATCAATAAACTGAGCGGTAGCAGTAACTAACGGAGATTTACTCCGAAAAACTTTTCGCCAATCATACAGTCATTACATTTGTCTTTTGAACATCTGTTGCGGAAAAGTTCAAGCATTCCCTGGTAGATGAGTGGACCATGTTTGTGTGTATCAAGATTTAATGCAGCAGAAACCTCATTCACAAGAGAATTATCCAAATCCATATCCACTTCACTATATAACTTCAATGTCTTCGAAGCAAATTTTTCTTGCCAAACATCTCATAATAAAGATAAAGTATTGGAAGAATCACATTTAATACAATCTCATCAGCTCTGTTTTTACCAATAAAAAAATTTGATGTGTGGTTTTGCCTCTACATCAAACATGTAATGCCGGCTCCAATAACCCGCACCTTTTGTGATAAACAGACTTCTCATGCAAATTTTTAATGTTTCAATTTTGTGAATTTCAACAAATTTTCTGTGTAGATTTCCAATCAGGTTGTGATTCAGGATTTCATTTAATAATCTGACACCGCCGGCAAGCCTTACAGGAGGATAATTTTGTGGACGCATTCTATAAAACGACCAGTCATCCTCTTCAAACATTTTGCCGTCATATTTATCTACGAGGGTGTTCCATGTTTCATGTAATGACCTGATATAACTCGAAGTATCCTCTGACTTACTGTTTGGATGATTGGGTAGCAGACCGGATACGTGAAAAAGGAGCGATTCAGCATTATGAAAAAACTCATCATCTGTTCCAAGAGTTTTTAATAATTTTGGTTCCACCGCCCTTGCTATCCTCAACAGAATATCTTTATTTTGTGAGTACCCAAGCGCTTCAAAAATTCCTTCATAAAAAAGCTGTTCCCAAACTCTTTTATTGTTCAATTCCCGATAAGTCAATTTTCTCTCAAGATATTCCAAAGGGATATCGTAACCGTGTTCAGGTTCACTGATTTTCATCTCATCGAGAAATAAAATCTCCTTTAACCGGTAAGCAACTTTTTCACACTTCCTTTTAAATCGTTCGATTCCAAGTTTTTTAAGAAATTCAAGTTTTTCTTCTTCGGTAACGAGGGAGAGTGAGTTGTTTACATGAAATTTTATTAATTGAGGAAAGACGATAGTGGGCGATTTGTTTTCTGAGTGATTCACTTAGAGTTGCATCAATGAATTCGATTACACTTAACGAATGAACTTTTCTGCCATCTTTGGTAGTAACAAAATGTCTTGAGTCGCCATCATCAAGAATTATGTGAAGAATAACTTTGTTGAACTTCGGATTTTTTGAATGTCCGTGATTTTTCCAGTCCGTGTGAAAATTGTCAATTTCAATATCACCAACATAAGTTAAACTGCCAATCTGCACACGTGCATTTTTAAAATCCGGTCCACCAAGCTCTGTTGATTCCACACCCCTGTCGAGGACAACAATCTTCTCCTCATCGAAGGTATGGATGTCGGATTTAAATTCCTGATTCTTCCATATTTCATATAGAAGTTTTTCTGGTAACGCAGCAGTTTTCATTCACACTCCGGTTCTTATGATAATCTTTGGTAGTATTATCTTGTAATTTGTAAGAATAAATTCCCACAAGAGAGAATTTTGTGGTTCGCGATATTAAGTGTTCAAAGAAAATCTAAGAGTCTGCCGGAGGACAATTATTTATACTCACACCAAAGCCTGCTTTATTTCGGTATTCAATTTTATCAGTTCCTGAGCAGCTCTTTCGGAAAAATCGACACCATTTGATGCAAATATGATATTTCTGCTTGAATTAATAAGAAATCTTTTATGCCCGTATGTATAAAAGAGTTTTGTAACCTGTTCAGCGCTGCCACCTTGTGCACCAACACCGGGAACAAGCACTGTGGTACCCGAAAGTTCGGACAGATCTTCTTTAAGATTTTCAATATTGGTAGCACCAAAAACTGTGCCAAGTGATGAGGACGGATACCACGTTTTTATTCTTGAAAGAACTTCTTTGTAAAGTGGTTTTCCGGACTCCAATATTAACTTCTCAAAATCTTCACTTCCCTTGTTGGATGTTAACACGAGAACAAAATTTAGTTTGTCTTGAAACTCAAAAAATGGATCGAGAGAGTCCTTTCCCATGTAGGGAGCAAGTGTGGAACAATCGAATCCAAACTCATTAAAAATTGCTTCTGCATACATTTTAGAAGTGTTTCCAATGTCTCCTCGTTTTGCATCACCAATAATAATGATTTGCTCATCTTTGCTTTTAATATAGTCAACAGTTCTCTTTAGTGTTGAAATACCGTCAATCCCATGACTTTCGTAAAAAGCAAAATTTAGTTTGTAAGCAGCCGCCCCATCAAGTGTAGCATCAATAATCTCTTTGTTAAAAGTGAATATCGGGTCATTCCCCTGCTGTAGTTTTAGTGGAATACGGGTTGGATCGGTGTCGAGACCCACACACACATGTTTCATTTTATCTGTTTGATAAACTACTTTCTCGAATGAGGTCATATTAATTTATTACCTGTTTACTTCGGGCAATGTTAAAAACGACCCCGAGCATGATAAAATTTGAAAGGAGTGAAGAACCACCGTAACTTACAAATGGAAGTGGAATTCCAATAACAGGAACTATTCCAATGACCATTCCGATATTTATCGCAAAGTGAATTACAAAAATTGAGAGAATCCCGACAGTTACGAGACTAAGAAATTCGTTTTTGGTTTCTCCGGCAATCTTAAGAATTCTCAAAAAGATGACTAAAAAAAGACTTATAACGATTATTGACCCAAAAAAGCCAAACTCTTCACCTATTACACAAAAAATAAAATCAGACCACAGTTCAGGGATGAATTGTAATTGAGTCTGACTCCCCGACATAAACCCTTTTCCCCACATTCCCCCCGAACCAATTGCTATCTGAGCCTGTATTGCATTGTAACCGGCACCCAGTGGATCGGAATTGGGATCAATAAACGAGAGTATTCTTTTTTTCTGGTGAGGGCTGAGAATGTCAAAAAAGTATTTAACAAAAAATGCTGATGCAAAATTGATAGCAAGAAGAGAACTTGTGATAAAGATATTTCTTTTGAAGAATATGAGAAACCCGGCAACAATCACAAATGCGCCCAAGATATACCAGATTCCAAATAAAGAACTAATCATTACGAGAGGTGGTGCAAGCACAACAAACAGCCCAAAAGTGCTGATTCCTCTCCAAAAAAGGAGCGTAAGAAGCATGCCAAAATAGACAAGTGAACTCCCCAAATCAGGCTCAAGCATGATTAACGCCACAGGAAATAATCCGATTAACAGATATTTTCCGATAACTTTAATATCATCAAGATCCTGCCCTTTGAGCTCAAGATAGGACGCAAGTGCAAGTAAAGTAGCTATTTTAGAGAATTCTGCAGGCTGTAAATTTAAAGGACCAAAGTCAATCCAGGCTTTTGCACCACCAATGGTTTTACCAAAGATTAATACCGCAATCAATAGTGTGATACTGAGACCATAACCCCATGGTACTACAGTCCTTACAAGAGTGGTTGGAAGTCCATAGATAATAAAAAACAAAACAAGGGATAAACCGAGAG
The DNA here is from genome assembly GCA_016714125.1 of Ignavibacteriales bacterium. Lineage (GTDB taxonomy): Bacteria > Bacteroidota > Ignavibacteria > Ignavibacteriales > Ignavibacteriaceae > UTCHB3. Next base: position 496,507 of record JADJNX010000003.1, read on the forward strand.
CAAAGAGTTGCTTCTCAAAATTATTTCTTACTTGGGTTACATTTTGAGTTGAGCTATAGATAGCAAGAAGCCCAAATGCCACCAGGAACAAAACAGCACCAAAAAGAATGAAATCAAATTTACTTGTTAATTTTCCGCCTAATTTCAAACTATCGGTTCTCCTCTATGGCGGTCATTAAGTCTAAAGTATCATTTGTCTTTTTCTCTTTTTTGGGTTTATCCTCTTTTGGCTTTGGTTTTATATCCCCTGTTGAACGGAGATATGCAAGGATAACTTCCTCGGCTACGGGAGCTGCCACTTCTGAACCATACCCGGCATTTTCAAATAATACGGCGATCGCAATTTTTGGATTGTCATAAGGAGCAAATCCAACAAAAAGTGAGTGGTTTCTGCCATGAATATTCTGGACAGTACCTGTTTTACCGGCAATAACTACTTCACTGCTCCTGATGTTTTTGGCGGTTCCTCCCCCACCATTCACAACAAGCCACATCCCCTTTTTAATTATCCGAACATTCCGATCGGAAACCCCTGTATTAACCTCCGCAAATTTATAAGGCACAAAGTTTCGTTTTTCATCAAGATAACCCTTCACAAGGTGAGGTGTAAACGATTTGCCATTATTTGCCACAAGGGCAGTCATAAAAGCGAGTTGAAGTGGGGACATGCTTACTTCCCCCTGACCGATACCAACACTTACCAGAATACCACGGGGCCAGTTATTTCCATAAACTTTTTCATAATATTCTGACGACGGGATCAATCCCTTCGATTCCTCAAGAAGGTCGATACCCGTTTTTGTTCCGATTTTAAATTTTTTCGCAAACTCATTTAATCTGTCTATCCCAATATCGAAGATCAGTTTATAAAAAAAGACATTACATGATCCTTCAAGTGCTCTATAAACTGTAGTTGCCCCATGAGATCCGTGACACTTAAAAGTCCGGTTCCCATAGGTATATGAACCGGGACAATAGATTGTGCTATTTTCATTGATCACACCAAGTTCCAACCCACACAAAGCTACCAACACTTTAAAGGTTGAACCGGGTGAATGGGATGATTGTGTTGCACGGTTAAATTGAGGTTTTAATGGATTTGAGATCAAATCCTTCATATACTCCTTGGGAGTAATATCAGAAAACTTGGAAAGATCATAATCGGGTGCGCTGGTAAATGCAAGTATCTCACCTGAGGAAGGCTCAATTGCAATTATGGCTCCACTCCTGCCATGCATCACTTGCTCGGCAGTGGCTTGCGCACCAGAATCGAGCGACAAAACCAAATCTTTCCCTTTTATCGAGGCTAAATCAACACTTCCGTCTTTATAGCGACCAATTTTTCTTCGAGTGGCATTAACAAGAATGTAGTTAAAACCCTTCTCTCCGCGCAATTCTTTTTCGTAACTTTTCTCGACCCGTTCATTCCCAGATTGTCTCCGAGAGTATAAAAGCTATCTTTTTTAAGTCGCCTTCGTTGGTCTCTTTTAGATATCCAAGAACATGGGCTGCAGAAAAGGTGTTTGTATAACCTCTTTTGATCTCTATAATATAGTCCACACCCGGGAATCGCTCTGAATTCTCTTCAAGCCATCCAATCTCTTCGAAGGAAGCGCCTTTTTTGATCTTTACGGGCTGATATTTCCCATATTTTTTATGCTTTTGCATGATATGGGAGATCGTGTCTTTGGGCAGTTGTAGGAGTGCCTCAAGCATCGGATTTGTTAGTGTATCATACTCAGAAGGCGTTATTCTTACTGTATATGAAGGAACATTCTGAACCAGAAGCTTAAGATTGCGATCGTAAAAAACTCCTCGAAGAGGCATCTGCTCGATGGCTTTTATACTGTTATCGGTAGATTTATCTTCAAATTTACGGTTGAAAACTATTTGCATTGAAAATAATTTTAAACCGTAAATCAGAAACAGACCCAGTATAATTCCTGCGAGCACACTCTTTCTAACAGAAGAAAGTTGTGTCATTTTAACCAGTCACCTTGTTTTTTGGGGATAGTGAATACCCAGATTGCACTGACGAATCCGGTGTATAAAGCGGGAGTAATTCCTTGTTCAAAAATAAGTTTCAGGAAATTATTATTCAGGTCGAAATTTGTTACCAAAGCGAATGTGGAAGAATTAATGAACGCTGCAAGAACAACAATAAAGATGAATCTGTATGAACCAATGTTAACATCAATTCTGTTTGTACTGTAGTAGCCGGCAGTGAATCCGGCAAGCGTTTTTGCAAGTGCTGAACTTGCCAGCATATTGCCTGTGATCAGATCAAATATTAATCCGGCACCAAAACCAAATAGAGTCCCGGGTATCTGACCGTGTTTAATAGCAGTGTGAACAACCAGGATAAGTATCAGATCCGGAACAATTGTCTCTATTGATATAAAAGGAACAAACACCACCTGCACAAACAATAATGGAATCAGGTAAGCTATTGGTATGAGATACTTTAGATATTTGTTAGTGTTCATTTTGTATTCAGGTAATTAAGTTCATAATTGTCAACTTTTTTACTCTGGATCATTCTCATAACAAAGATGTTATCTGTACTGTTTAGATCAGCAAAAGGTGTGAGAAGCAAATCGTTAAACAATCCACTTTCAGGGTTGAGAATTCGTGCTACTTCACCAACAGGAATATTGATTCCAATTAAAGAACTAACCTCTGAGGTAACTATTCTCTCCCCCTTTTGGATTTGAAGAGTTTTGGGAATCCCCTGCATGATAAGTTCGGTTCCGTTCCATTTAAGGATACCCGGTGTACCCGAATTGATTAATTTAACGATGAGCTTAAGATTTACATTTTTGTAGGTTCTAACAATGGAATATTTATCAGCGGTTGTATAAACAATCCCTACCAGACCTGTTTGTGAAATGACAGGCATACCGGGTTTAACCGAGTCTGCCGCACCACGATTTATGGTGAAGTTGATCTGGTCTGCTAAAAATGATTTTGCGATAACTTCAGCAGCAATTAGATCGTAGGAAGAGGTATCTGCAAAGGCGAGCATATCACGCAATTCACGATTTTCAAGTCCAAATTCTCTTAACTGGTTATTCTCGAGCATCAACTCAGCATTTCTTCTACGCATCTTTTCGTTTTCAGATCTCAAATCGGAAATAAAATTCACATAGCCAAAGATACCCGAAACCTGAGAAAATGTTGAGAGTGCAAGTGATCGCAATTTCTGAGTAGATTCATGTTCACTAATCGACATTAACATAAAAGAGACGATTACCAAACCGATCAGGATCAAAATACGATTTGAATGACCGAAGGAGTGCAAGGAAAAATTGATTCATCCTAATAGCGACGATGCCTTATCAATACTGAAGAGTAGCCATTAAGATTGTCAATCACTCTACCGGCACCTCTAACAACTGCTGTTAAAGGTTCCTCTGCAATATGGACAGGGAGGTTTGTTTCAAGCCTAATTCTTTTGTCAAGTCCTTTTAACAGAGCACCACCACCGGAAAGCATAATTCCGGAACTGTGAATATCTGCAGAATGTTCGGCTCCCGTTCTTTCGAGCAACCTTCTCACTGCTTCGAGTATGGCAACAACCGGACCTTCGAGAGCATCTCTGATTTCTACTGATGAAACTTCCACTTTTTTAGGAACTCCACCAACCAAATCCCGTCCCTTTACTTCAATAGTAAGTTCTTCGGGAAGCGCCATCGCAGAGCCAACCTGGCATTTAATGGCTTCGGCGGTTCTTTCACCTATCAGGATATTGTAATTTCTTCTGAAGAAACTAACAATTGCCTCATTCATTTCGTCACCGGCAACTTTGATTGATTCCTCAACCACGATGCCCGACAGTGCTATAACAGCAATCTCAGTGGTTCCGCCACCAATATCAATTACCATATTACCCTCAGGGCGTGACACATCAATTCCAATTCCAATTGCTGCCGACATCGGCTCCGAAATAAGATGAACCTCTTTTGCACCGGCATGTTCAGCACTGTCGCGAACAGCTCTCTTTTCAACTTCGGTAACGCCACTTGGAACTGCAATTACTACTTTTCTGGCTGAAACGATTCCTGAGTTTACCTTTTTATAAACGCCCGAATCATTCCTTCAGCAATTTCAAAGTCAGCAATTACACCGTCTCTCATGGGTCTCGTCACTTTTATATCACGGTGTTCCCTGCCCATCATCTCTTTTGCTTTGTTTCCCAGCGCAATAATTTTTCTCGTATTTCTGTCGAACGCAACGATTGAGGGCTCATTTAAAATGATTCCTTTACCCTTCACATGGATGAGAGTGTTTGCAGTCCCTAAATCAATCGCTATGTCATTTGCTAAAAAATCGAACAATCCCATTAACAATTCCTCAGTGTTTAAAGTGTCTGATCTTCGTAAAAATCATTGAAATATTGTGTCTGTCGGCGGCTTCAATACCCTCCTGGTCCCTCACGGACCCTCCGGGTTGCACAATCTCAGTTACTCCCGCTTCAGCCAATAAATTTATCCCGTCTTCAAATGGGAAAAAAGCGTCAGATGCTGCAATTGCACCTGAAATATCAAAACCAAATTCTCTGGCTTTGGTTATTGCAATTTTTACAGAATCGACTCGTGATACTTGTCCGGCTCCAATTCCTATTGTCTGACCATCTTTCACCAAAACTATCGCGTTTGATTTTACATTTTTACAGACAGTCCAGGCAAACTTGCAAAGGTCTAATCTCTCAGGTTGAATTGATGCCTTGGTAACATTGATTGCCGATTCAATCTCCCCTGAATATCTGTCATTCTCCTGCACAAGATAACCTCCTGCCGCATTTCTTATCACAAACAGGTTGGTAGCCTTTTTTTTCTGCAACAGAACTCTTCGCTGTTTCTTTTTGCTGAGTATTTCGATTGCCTCATCGGTGAAAGAAGGAGCGACAACAAGTTCAAGAAAAATCTCGTTTAACTTGAGTGCGGTCACTTCATCAACCTGACCGTTAAACACCACTATTCCACCAAATGCAGAGACGGGATCAGAAGAAAGCGCAGCATTAAACGATTCAAATATACTCTTTTTTTTACAGCCACCCACACGGATTGCTGTGTTTTATAATCGCACAACCAAATTCATCAAGTTCCCAAACAAGTTCGGTCGCAGCAGAAAGGTCGAGAATGTTATTATAAGATAACTCTTTCCAATCAACTGCTCAAAAATATTCATTAAAATCTCCGAAAAAATACCCTTTTTGATGAGGATTTTCACCATACCTGAGTACTCTTCTCTCCGGTTCAAAAATCGATAGGATTGTGTTTTCCCCTGCTATTTTTTCTTCAAGCACCCGCGAGATCATCGAATCATAAGCTGCAGTAACCTTAAATGCCTCAATGGCAAGATATTGTCGATAATCTTCATCAAGATTATTTTGACTTAACTTTTCAATAAATTCAGGATATTGAACAGGTGAAGTAAGAATCGACACAAATTGATGATTTTTAGCGGCACCCCGGATCAATGAAACCCCGCCAATATCAATTTTTTCGATCAGTTCAGCTACCGTTACATCTTCCTTTTGTGCTGCTCCCGAAAAATCGTAAAGGTTCACAGCAACCACATCTATCAGATCAATACCATGTTCCAGGAGTTGTTCTATATCCTTACTGTTATCTCTTCGTGCCAGAATTCCGCCAAAAACTTTCGGATTTAGCGTTTTTACTCTACCCCCGAGTATCTCCGGAAATCCTGTGAGATCACTGATCTCAAGACAGTTTAACCCTGATTCTTGAATTACCTTGGCTGTGTTTCCGGTAGAAACAAGTAAATAACCACAATTAATCAACGCGGCGGCAAGTTCTTTCACTCCACTTTTATCGGTGAGTGAAATTAATGCATATTTTTTCAATTTATTTTCCATTTTATGATTGACGCTCTTCTAAACCGACAATCTTAACTTTTCCATTTTCAATTTTAATTCTGTCTTGGGCAAAAAGCCCCACAACTTCGGGTAATAATATATGTTCGGCTTTTAAAACCAAAGAAGCAATTTCATCTGCAGATTTGACTTCTGAGATATCTACATATTTTTGAGCTATTATTGCACCCCGGTCATATTCACTATTCACAAAATGTACTGTGGGTCCTGAGAACTTGTCACCCGATTGAAAAACTGCTTCGTGAACATGATGACCATACATCCCTTTTCCCCCATAAGATGGCAGAAGTGCCGGGTGAATATTGATAATCCTCTCTTCATAATGCTTGACAAATTCAGCAGGTATCAACTTAAGAAACCCCGCAAGAACAATCAAACCGGTTTTTTTATTGTCGAGAATTATTATCAGTTCTGAAAAGGAAATCCCGTTTTTGCCAACAACTGCAGTTTCAATCTTAAACTCTTCAGCAATTTTGAATGCCCCACAGTCAATTTTGTCACTGATCACTAAAACAACTTTAACCAAATCCTTCAGGTTTTCATTTTCAATGATTGCCCTGAGATTTGAACCCCGTCCTGAAACAAAAACTGCTATATTCAAAATGGTAGAACCATTTATTTAGTTAAAGAATAAATCTTCGAGGCTTTAACAAACTCTCTGAAAAGTGGATGTGCTTTTGTGGCTCTGCTCTTTAATTCAGGGTGGAATTGACAAGCAACAAACCAGGGATGATCTTTTAATTCGATCATCTCGACTAGAAATCCGTCGGGAGATGTTCCACTAATTACTATTCCCTTATTCTGCAGTTTGTCGCGGAACTGATTGTTAACTTCATATCGGTGTCTGTGTCTTTCCTTGATCTCCTCAACTCCATAGGCCTCGGCAGCTTTGGTCCCCGGTTCAATTACACAACTGTAAGAACCAAGCCTCATAGTGCCTCCCATATTTTTGATCCCCTTTTGAGTGGGCATAAGATCAATCACTGAAAAAGCTCCCTTTTTAATCTCGGAACTGTTTGCTCTCGGCATATTACATTCATTTCGGGCAAATTCGATAACCGCACACTGCATTCCCAGACAAATCCCAAAAAACGGGATATTGTTAACACGAGCATAGTTAATCGACTTAATTTTACCTTCAATTCCTCTGGTTCCAAACCCGCCGGGAACAAGAATCCCGCTTACCCCCTCAAATATTTCATCGAGATCACCTGATTCACAATCTTCAGCATTGACCCAACGAATCTTCACTTTTACATCATTTTCAGCTCCGGCGTGCACAAACGATTCCATGATACTCTTGTAAGCATCATGATAGTCGATATATTTCCCGCTAATTGCAATTTCAACAGTATGCCCGGGATTTTTGATTTTGGATACAAATTTTTTCCAGGTCCCCAATTCGATTTTTGTATCCTGGAGCCTTAATTTCTTAAGTACCACCAAATCCATTTTTTCTTGATGCAAAATGAGTGGAACCTCATAGATGGTATCACAATCGTGAGCTGAAAAGACTGATTTGCTGTCCACATTACAAAATGAAGCTATTTTTGAGCGAATTTCAAGAGATAAATTCTTTTCAGACCTGCATACAAGAATATCAGGTTGTATCCCTAACTCCAAAAGTGCTTTTACAGAATGTTGTGTTGGTTTTGTTTTAACTTCATCGGCAGCACGGATATAAGGAACATAAGTTACATGAATCGTTAGTGCATTCTTTTTCCCAAACTCATGGAGCAATTGCCTGACTGCTTCAATAAATGGCAAACTTTCGATATCACCAATTGTTCCGCCAATTTCAGTGATGATTATGTCGTAATCACCCGATTCTCCGAGTTTACATATCCTTCTTTTTATCTCGTCAGTGATATGTGGAATAACCTGTACTGTTGCACCAAGATATTCACCCTGTCGCTCACGGGTTATTACATCGTAGTAGATTTGTCCCGTGGTTGTATTATTGGCACGTTTCATATTTAAGCCAAGAAACCGCTCATAGTGCCCCAAATCAAGATCAGTTTCGGCACCATCTTCGGTTACATACACTTCACCATGTTGAAAAGGATTCATTGTTCCGGGATCAACATTTATGTATGGATCAAATTTCTGAATAGTCACCCTGTAACCTCGCTGTTGAAGCAGCAAGCCTAAAGATGCAGCAGTGATTCCTTTCCCGATCGACGAAACAACGCCACCGGTTATAAATATGTACTTAACCAACTTAATTCCATAAAATAAATAATTTAAACTTCTAATATACTTATACCACTCCCCTTTTTCAAAGCAAAACAAAGATATCTAATCATTTACTTTTGCTCGAATGTTTTCTATCCAAAGACGATATGCTTCTCCATTCAAATGGAGACCATCACAACTTAGATTCTCACTCATGTTTCCCGAATTGTCTTTCATCAGGCTGCTGTTATCAAGAAATTCAATCGAGATCACTACTGCAAATTTCAGTAATTCCTCATTAACATAATCAATTGTTATGTTTTTGATCCCGGATGCAAGTCTTTTTTCAACCACAGGCAAAATCGACTGCAAATATATTTTGCTATTGGTCTCCTTAATCAGATTATTGATAATCTGCTTGATGTTATCTATAACTGTATCGGAATTATGATGCCTCTGCAGATCATTAACACCAATTGTTAAAAAAATCTTTTCAGGTTGCAGTTTGATAACACCCTCCAGTCGATCCAACACACCATAGGTGTCATCTCCGGAAATCCCCCTGTTTAAAATATTTTTTTCAGGGAAAAACTCCTGCCACTCACACATTTCTGTTATACTGTCACCTAAAAAGATTACTGCCCCAAATTTTTCGGGACATACTTTAAAAAATGAGGTCCTGTGTTTGTAATAAGGGTCATTTAAATGTTCTTTTTTTGTCATTTTAATATTGCTTTTACTTATTTTTCAGTAACTTTATTTCAAATTTAATTAAATGTTTTATTGTTCACTTGGAAAATACTTCTTATGAAAAAAATATTTACTCTCTCAGTTTTTATTGTTGTTTTTATAATCAATATTAGTGCGCAAAGTGTAATAACTAACCCTGATCAAATCAATGCAGGATTAAAAAGATTTCCTTTGTTTGAAGAGGTTACAAATGCTTACTGTGGTCCTTGTGCAGGGAGTAACCCGATATTAAATGATTTTTTAGCGCAGATGCATGACTCCGTTGTCGCAGTTACTTATCATGCCTGGTGGCCAGGTGTAAATGACCCTATGTATCAACACAATACACAACAAAATCGTGATAGAATCCAGTTCATGAAGGGGAATGTAAATGCGACTCCCTGGTTAAATGTAGACGGAGCAATCATAGATGTATGGCCATTTACGGCAAGCAGCTTAAAAGGCGCGTATAATAACAGATTGGCTGTAACTTCACCTTTGGGGCTCGAAGTGCATCACACAAGAATTTCAACCGATTCTGTTGAGGTGAGAGTAAAAGCTTTGCTACTTCCCGGTTTACCAGCAGGAACATGGAAATTAAGAGTTTATGCGGTTGAACATCCTATTAACTACACCACTGCTCCGGGAGGAAATGGTGAAACATATTTCCCGCATGTCTTTAGAAAAGCAATCCCCGGTTCTGCAGGTGAGCTTTTACCAACCACCCCCGGAAGATATGAATTTGTTTATCGTTATAAATTTGAACCAGCATGGAATGATACAAATCTCTATTCGATAGCTGTTGTTCAGGATGATATTTCTAAAGAAGTTGCAAACGCAGGAAGCAGTAAATTTAATTATACTCTACCAACCAGTGTTGAAACTGAGGAATCAGGACTTCTCCCCTCCGCAGTTACACTTTACGATAACTACCCAAATCCTTTTAACCCGTCAACTACAATAACGTATGCTCTACCTGAAGAAACAGATGTAACTCTCTCTGTTTACAATTCTTGGGTGAATTTGTTAAAGTTCTGGATAGTGGATATAAGCCTGCGGGAAACTATAAATTGGAATTTGAAGCTTCTGAACTTCCTTCAGGAGTTTATCTTCTCATCTTGAATACACCGTTGGGGAATTCGGTTAAAAAGATAAGCCTCCTGAAATAGGTTCGGGACTTTTAAAGTAGCTTCAAACTTCTAATCGTCGGAGCAGGGACCATATAGTCCCTGCACTTTCAGGTCATTCATTCTCAGATAAAGTGTGAGCTGAGCCCGGTGATGGATCATGTGATTCCCCTTTTTATGAATTTAAAGAGGGGAATTTCATTTGGCTTGCGTAATAATAAAATTGAACGTACTTTTTACTTTATGAATAAGAAGTTTCTGACACTAAGTCTAATCTTTGCTTTTACACTCTCTACCATCGGTCTCCCGGTGATCCTCCATATGTGTTCAATTTCAGGTACTAAATCGTTGGTATCCTGCAATAACTGTGGTGATGAGAAAAAAGCCGAAGAGCAAAAATCTTGCTGTGAACAGGAAAACCCACCCGCAAAAAATACCGAACCAACGATCTCACACAAAGACAATATCAGTTGCTGCTCTGATCAAATTACTCAGATCAAAATTGATGATGAATTCTCTGTCAAATCAGTTGACAAGGTTCAACAAACCATTGTTGTTGTTTCTGTTGTTCCAACAACAAACACAGCTGAAAAAAACGAAAACTATTTCCTTACCGATTCCGGTTTTTCTCCGGAGCCTCTTTATGGGAAACTCCTCCTTAAATCAATCCACCAGCTAAAGATAGCTAGCCCCCTCTTTTAAAATTCCGTTTTACCGCAGAATAATTTTATTTCCATTTTGGAAATAATTGTCTCTGCCTGCTAAATATTTCCAATTCGGATAAATAAGAGTTTAACTATGAAATCCATTCTTGTATTAGTGATGTTTTTATGCATCAGCGGTGCAATTTCAGCACAAAATCTTACCGGTTATGTATATGAGCTAAACCAAAAAGATAACCATCAACACCCACTCCTTTCAGCCAATGTTTTTTGGAAGGGAACACAAATTGGTGCCACAACCGATGAAAACGGGTTCTTCAGCCTGAAAAAAACAGGTAAAGACCGCTCTCAACTAATAGTCAGTTATATCGGCTATAAGCCCGATACCGTTGAAGTCTCAAATTCACTCGATTCAATTGTTATAGTATTATCCCTTAATAGAGAATTTAAGGAAGTTTTGATCTCGGCTGAACGGTCATCAAAGTTTATTGACGAAGGTGAGCCTCAAATGATCGAAGTTATCTCCAATAAAGAACTGTTAAAAGCTGCCTGCTGTAATCTTGGTGAGAGTTTCACCACAAATGCATCAGTAGATGTACAATTTCAGGATGCGGTTACAGGCGCGAGACAAATTCAACTTCTTGGACTTGCCGGAACATACACCCAAATGCTATTCGAAAATATTCCATCAATGAATGGGATTGGAAGTTCGTTTGGTCTCGGATTTGTCCCCGGTCCCTGGATATCGCAAATCAGTATATCCAAAGGTTCAGCTTCTGTAATCAATGGTTATGAGTCGATCACCGGTCAGATAAACATTGGTTACAAAAAACCAACCGATGCTGAGAGATACTATTTTAATGCTTTCCAAAGTTCACATCTTAAAACCGATCTTAACGCTAACGCCGCTTTTGAAGTCGGAGGGGGGTTGAGCACTATGGTGCTCGCACACATGAATACTACTCCCAAATCTTTTGATGACAATGGTGATTCTTTTGCCGATGATCCAAAAACAACGCAATACAACCTAATGAACCGCTGGAAATTCCACAGCGACATTGGCTATGAAGCTGAATTTGGGCTTCAACTGATGTCTGAAAAAAGAAACGGTGGGCAGATGGCACCACTCGCTTCCGGAAGAAAATACTCTCTCGACATCAACTCCGATCATCTCGATCTCTTTTTTAAAAATGGATTTGTCTTTAATACCGAGCCATACACAAGCCTGGGGCTCATAATGAACGGCCACAGACACAACCAAAATTCACAAATTGGTTTGAGTAAATACGATGCGAGACAAACTTCCTTTTTTGGAAAACTGATCTTTGAAACAGGTACAATTGATGAGATCCATAAAATTACGACCGGCGTTTCTTTCGCTTTTGATGAGTATAAAGAAGAATTAAATAACCTTGCATTACTCAGAAATGAATCAGTACCCGGTGTGTTTATGGAATACAACTATTCACCCTCAAATCTGATCTCTATAGTACCGGGTTTAAGAGTTGACTTTCATAATCTCTATGGAACATTTGTCACTCCCAGAATTCATTTCAAATTTATGCCCGACGAAAATACAACTTTAAGAGCATCGGCAGGAAAAGGCTATCGTTCGGTTAATCTTTTTTCGGATAACCTCAACTATTTTGCAAGTTCCAGAAGTTTTGAAGTGATCAATGAGCCAAAATTTGAAGAGGCATGGAACTATGGTCTTAACCTGACAAGATATTTTATGATTGACGGACGGGAGTTAAGTATTACTGTTGATTACTACAGAACTGACTTCATAAAACAGACTGTTGTTGATATTGATTCCGACCCAAGAAAAGTGAAATTTTATGATCTCAATGGTACATCTTATTCCAACAGTTACCAGATTGAAGCGGCATACGAACTGGTAGCCGACTTTAATGTCTCAGTGGCATACAGATATACAGATGTTAAATCAACCTATGGTGGAGTTCTCTCCACTGCCCCGCTTCAGAGCCGTTATAAAGTATTATCAACCATTGCATGGTTAATCAGGGATGCGGGTTTAACTTTTGATGCCTCTTTCCTGATCAATGGACCGGGAAGAATTCCATCAACCGCAGCAAATCCAGTGCAGTATCAAAGATCAAAATCATTTGAACCTTATCTAAATATCAATGCACAAATCTCAAAAAATTTCGGTTCATTTGATTTTTATGTCGGAGTGGAAAACTTGACAGGTTTTATGCAGGATAATCCAATTATAGCAGCAGATGATCCTTTTGGTACCTACTTTGATGCTTCCCAAATATGGGGTCCCGTATCAGGCAGAAAGTTTTATGCCGGTATCCGGCTTAGTATTTTGTAATTAATTAAATTTAATGTTGGGAAAAAAAAATGAAAAAGTATCTTTATATCATCACAATGTTTGTTGCCTTTTCAGGTGTTAACCTTTTCGCCCAGGGAAACCCTGACACTTCTTCACATCATGGAAATGAGGCATTGACTACTGCTCCCGATTCAGTTGCTTCCAATGAGGCTAATGTGAGTGCGGAACCATGGAACAAAGTCTGTCCTGTTATGGGAAATAAGATTAACCCAAAAATTGGTACAGTGACTTATGAAGGGAAAGCCTATGGATTCTGCTGTGCAGGATGTGACGCAAAATTCGCGAAAAATCCGGCTAAATATTCAAAGAATCTTAACGAAAACGGTACAAGGTTCATCGGTAAAAATAAGCCATAATTTATTTTTTAGGATATCACAATCCCTTTTGATTCGGTATGCACATCTAATTTGATGATTGTCGATTTTTTAGGGATTGTGGTTATTAATTTTGAACCCCGTTTGGATTTATCTTAAATTAAATTATATTTGCTGGCTGTATTTTAATATTTGAAGAATGCCTTCAAATTGATAAATCACCATCTCAAATTCATCTAATCAATAATATACTCGGAGCCACCATGGTAAATAAGACCCTAACCAGATCACTTTTTTTAATATTTGCTGCTTTACTCTTCACCGCATGCAGTTTATCAACTGAACAACTCGCTGACGAAGTTAAAAAAGATATGGCAAATAATGCCGAATTTAAGTCAAGAGGCGTAACTGTGAAAGAATTCACTCTGGTCCATAAATCCGGAAATGATTATGAAGGACTCCTCGTGGCAACAGAATCAAATGGTGAATTCACTTATAAAGTTGATGTTACTTATGATGGTTCTAAACTAACATGGAAACTTGCTGAACAAGTAACCCAGTAGCTTACCTAAAAATTGTAATTTTTAAATCGCACAGATTTTATACTCTGTGCGATTTTTTTTTTACCCGCAAATAAACTCTTCACCTTCTCTATCAAAATAATCGACTCTGACCATTTATTTTGGTTACCTCTTGGATTTATCTTAAATTGGATTATATTTGTCAGTTGTATTTCCATCTTTGAAGAATACTTTCAAATTAATGGATAGAAGTAAAGAAATTCAAATAATCACAAATTTATCCGGAGAGACCATGATAAACAAAACTCTTACAAGATCACTTCTTCTGATTTTTGCAGCTGTTCTTTTTACTGCTTGTAGCTTATCAACTGAACAACTTGCTGATGAAGTAAAAAAAGATATGTCCAATAGTGCTGAATTTAAGGAGAGAGAGATCACAGTTAAAGAATTCACTCTGGTGCACAAAGGCGGAAATGAATATAATGGACTCCTCAAAACAAAAGAACCAAACGGTGAATTCACCTATACGGTTGATGTTGTTTATGATGGTTCATCATTCACCTGGAAGGTACTTGAACAAGTAAACAAGTAAATCTCCCCTTACTTAAACAGTAATACTTTTGAAAATCGCACAGATATCACTGTTTGTGCGATTTTTTTATACCCACCAATCAATCTCCACCGGCACTACAAAATGAGGGCAATCCCCTATTTCACTTGATTCACAGTTAAAGTAAATTTGATATAGAAAATCGAATATTTATCAGAACTTTAATCGCCCCCTTTAATAGTTTTTAATCTTTTTTTTTGATCCAAAATTTTTATTAACCTTTTTTTTACTCATATGGAGACATAATGTCAAAAAAGATCATCTCATTTTTGGTCCTGATAGTTTTGTTTGTTATGCCAACCTTTGCTCAGGAAACTTTTACCCACGCTAAATTAAAATTTAGTGTTACTCTTCCGGCTGGCTGGATGTATGAAACATCAGACAACGGAATTAGCGCTTATCCAAAAGAAGGCGGATTTTTTGTATATTTTCAGGTAATTCCTGCAGATGGGGTTGACGCTGCACTTTCTGAAGTTGACAAAATCCTCTCTCAACAGATGCAGAATGTTAAACTCGGAGAGGCTCAAGATTACGATGTAAATGGCATGAGTGGAGTTTTCGTTGAAGGAACCGCTGATGGTCTCCTCATGGCAGTAGGTGTAATTGATACTCCTGTTGCAAGTTCCAGCCTTATGGTTGGTGCTTGGGGTACTCCTGAAGTTGTTGAACAATATCAACAGGATATCATGTTTATCTTCAACAACATTTCACCGGTTCAATAGTTTAATCAATTTCATTCAATAATATCGGAAAAAACGATGTCAAAATACTTTTCTTTAGTCGCCATTCTCTTTGTTGCACTTTTTATCGCCGGATGTGGCAAAAAAGATGCTTCAAAACCTGCTGATGCTCCAAAAACTGATACAGCAGCTACCACCAGTGCACCCGGTGTTGCTGGTGAAACTTTCACCAACGAAGCCGCTCAGGTTAGTGTTGCTCTCCCTGAAGGTTGGATGTATGAAACAGCTGATGGCAGTATTACTGCTTACCCAAAAGAAGGTGGATTTCTTGTTCATTTCAACACACTAAAAGTTGATGAACTTGGAGCCGCCCTTGCAGAAGTTGACAAAATGCTCTCGGCAGATGTTAAAGATCTTAAACTTGGCGAAGCCAAAGCTTATGATGTTAACGGTATGAAAGGTCAGTTTGTTGAAGGTACTGCTGATGGCGTTCTTCTCGCAGTTGGCGTTCTTGATACCCCTGTTGAAAATACCAGTCTTATGGTCGGTGCATGGGGCGCTCCTGAGTCGGTTAAAAAATATGAAAAAGAAATTCTCTGGATTTTCCAGAATGTGAAACCGGTTTCCAAATAGTCCCCTTTTTTTAATCGCAAACGGATCACTTTACCCGTAGAGTGATCCGTTTTTTTTAAATCTCGCCTTTTTGAAGTCGTCTGTTCTAATGAATGTCAATTTTCACAATTGATTTATTAAACAAATTGATTATTTTGTGGAATTAAATTAAAGCCATTTAATACTTTATAAATGAAACTAACTCTCACCATTACTCTTTTTACTTTGATACTCCTTCTATCCCATTTGAGTGCAAATGCACAATCTGCGGCTGATAGTCTGGATATCTATGACCCGTACACCAACATTGCTGATATCAGGCGGATTCTCCAAAGTCAATTTTCTCTCCTTGGAAGCAATAACCTCAAACTTGAAAGTGAGTTGACGAAAAAACTTGAGAAAGCCAGGAATGATGGAGATTCGCTGACTTCAATGAAGATGTTAACTTCCCTGGGAGATATTTATCTTCAAGCGGGGCTAAATTCAGTCGCTCTAAAGTTTTATTCAGAGGCCGCTATTGTTTCATTAAGTATTAAGGATACTATTCAAAATGCCCTGCTGAAAATGAAAATTGGAAGATGTTACTATTTTGCAGACATCACCGATATACCAATCGAGTATGTCAACTCAGGATATGATATTCTTATAAAAAGCAAAGATATTGAGATCAGGGCAATGGCGCTCTACCTCAAAGGAGCATTGAATACCGCTCCCTCTCAGACAAAAGAGTTATATCGCCAGGCACTTGAGTTGCAAAAATTGTAATTAAAAAAAACCTGATGACATTGAGGCTAATGAAAATTTGTCCCGATACCTCAATGCAAATGGCAAAACTGAAGAGGCGCTGCAAATTGCTAAGAAGTTGAATAATCCCTGGTTAACCGCTCTCTATTTGAACAATATCGGTTACCAGGATCTGCAAGAAAAAAGATTCGCCAAAGCTCATGAGATATTTAAGAGAACACTTAAGATAGCGCTGGATGAACGACTGATAATCCTCTTAAGAAATACCCTTAACAACCTGGCAGAGTTACATAGAGCCACAGGTGAATGGGAAACTGCAACCCGATATCAATTTCTACAAATTCTTGTGGTTGCAAGCATATACAACGAGAGATACACCGCCCTCTTTTCGGAATACAAAGCTAAATATCAAATTGAACTTAATGAGTCAAAGATTAAAAATCTTGAAAATGAGAGGACCATCCTCTCTGATTCACTCTATAATGAAAGAATTATTACTTTTCTTCTTTTCCTTCTTGCACTTTCCACCACATTTATCATGGTAATTTTTATAACAAGTAGGAAGAGAATTAATGCCGCTATCAACGAACTTAATATCCGAAATGAAACTCTCTCAGCTCAAAAAACTGAACTTGAACTTCTCCATTCTGAACTGTCCCAAAATGAATCAAATCTAAGGAATGCACAGGAGATCGCTAAACTTGCCAACTGGCAATGGAGTAAGGAGGGCGATCAATTTTCTTTCTCCGATCAGATGTCTGTTATTTTTGGCATTTCTAAGGAAGAACTTACAACAAACTTCCGTAACGCCATTCTCGCCGTTGTGCACCCTGAAGACAGAGAAATTGTTGGTACCTATCTGCATCAGGGCAGGAACAAGCGGGAATATCACGATAGAGAGTATAGAATCTTTTGTGATTCACAAATAAAATGGATCCGCTCAAAATATTTTGACCTCACTGATGAAAAGGGAGAACTGGTTCATGTTGCCGGAACTGTTCAGGATATTACCTACCTCAAAGAGGAAGAAGAAATCAGACTCGCTGCAGCCACTCAACGGTCGTTCACTGAACTATTGATCATCTCACAGGAGCAAGAAAGGAAAAGAATTGCCGGAGAATTACATGACAGTTTTGGACAGGATCTGCTTTTTATCAAAACCAGGTTAAACTGGGGCTCCGGGATAAAAACATTGAACAGGTTGCAGGTACATTCATCTCTGAAATTGACAAATCCGTTGACACTTTGCTTGCACATACGCGCGATATTGCGTACAGTCTGATTCCTGTGCATCTCGAACGGCTTGGACTTTCTGAAACTCTGAGTGAATTGATTACCAGAGCCTCTAAAACCACCAATATCCAGTTTATTCTCGATATTGAAACCGTTGAAAATATCTTCCCCGTTGAAAAAGAACTGACAATTTATCGAATAGTCCAGGAAGGACTCAACAATATCTTAAAACATTCCGAGGCAAGCAATGCCTCAATCACCCTTTCAAGAAAGAAAAAAGTTTACCTCCTCGAAATTGATGATGATGGTATCGGGTTTAATGCTAAAAGTCTTTCTGCAATGTATGGATTTGGTTTGGCAAACATTGTCAACAGGGTAAACCTCTTGAATGGAAAATTGAAAATTGTCTCTGAACCCGGAAAAGGTACAAATATCAAGATTTATATTCCCTACGAAGATAAAAATGGATAAAATCAGACTCATTATTGCCGATGACCACCCCTCCTCATTCAAGGACTTGTTTCCATACTAAGAGAAGAAGAAAACATTGACGTTATTGGGCAAGCGTCAGACGGGGCAGGTGCACTCGAACTGATTCAAAAATTTGATCCCGACATCGCAATTCTCGACATTCAAATGCCTGAACCGGGAGGACTAAGCATTGCCGAATTACTCCAGGAAAAAAACATAAATACCAAAATCATTGTCCTTACGATGTTTAAGGAAGAATCTCTAATAAAAAGAGTACTCAAACTTGGTGTCAGGGGATATGTACTAAAAGAAAATGCAATCGACGACATCATCGACTCAATAAACATCGTTTATGACGGTGGAATTTACCTCAGCAATACTGTCTCTGAAGTAATCAGAGATAACAGTAACGATTTGATATCGGGAAGTTACCAGATCCTTACAACATCCGAAAAAAAAATATTGCGCCTCATTGGCGAAGGGAAATCAAGCAAAGATATTGCGAATGAACTTTTCATCAGCAATAAAACAGTCGAAAATCATAGAGGAAACATCTGTAAAAAACTGGGTGTTACCGGTTTTTCTGCCCTCATCAAATATGCCCTTTCGAACAAAATGACGCTTGAATAAAACTTTTTCTTTATAATTTCCATTTTTTTCGTAAGTTTGAAATTATAAGCGAGCGTAACTCAGTCGGTAGAGTGTCAGCTTCCCAAGCTGAATGTCGCGGGTTCGAATCCCGTCGCTCGCTCAAGTTTTTTTTAATATTTTAACAAAAACACTTGCATAAATTCCGGGAAATTGCTAAATTTGTAGTCTAAGATTTTTGAAAAGGGCGTTTAGCTCAGTCGGTTCAGAGCATCTGCCTTACAAGCAGAGGGTCCGGGGTTCGAATCCCTGAACGCCCACAAAAAAGCCTCAAAACAGCGTGTTTTGGGGCTTTTTGTCGTTTTAAAGATTATTTGTAAATCCTCTTTTATAGCTATAATTTGCTTAATTTAGCCTGTTTTGACCTGAATTATTGCCAACTCGCTGCCAAATTCGCTGCCAAATAATTCCAAAATATCCTCTCAAAAAACATCGATTTAACATAAAAAAACACGACTTTTTGGGTCGTGTTTAATTTATAACTGTAGAATCTCGACATCAAATAGGGCGTTTAAATTTTTTCAACTCCTTTTTCATTGTTTCGAGAGGGATTTCATTATAGTATCTATCGGTAGTGTTTCGGTGTTCGTGCCCTACTAACTCTCGCACGATAGAAGCATCCATGTTATACTCTGATCTTGCGAGTGAAATAAATGTTTTTCTGAATGTTCGAGCAGAATACCCTTTACTCGTGAATTCGATTTTCTTGAAAAATCTTGTTACCGCTTTACCAAGATAATTATATTCTGACCAAGGTAAGAGTTTTCCTTCACTATTATCTCCAATTGCGACTTTCAGTAAGGTGACAAGATCCTCATGAAAAGCTATTACCCTAAATTTATCTCTTTTTGAGAGTAGTACCTCAGACTATTTTCTCCAATGTTAATGTCCTCAACATTAATATTATATAAGTCCGATGGCCTTAAGCCTGTATAGAACGCCAAATAAATCAATATTTTTAATCCATCTCTTTCTTCCTCAACCATATTGAAGAGTGTTATTATATCTTTTTTCTCAAAAACTACTTTAGGACAGACTTCGGGTTTTGTCATGACTTCGCGATTGATGGTAAATGTCTGACAATAATCGTATTCAAATAGAAAATTTAGAAAATGACGACACTGTTTCCCCAATGTGTGGATTGTGTTTTTCTTATATTCGTACTTTTTGATTTTGTTGAGCCATCTCTCAACTTCGATCTTGTTTATATTTGAACATGCCATCTCCTTATCAAAATGTTTGGTAAATTCCTGAAAATACCAGTTATATTCCCAAATCGTCTTCTTGTTTTTATATTGATTATTCTCTAAGAAGTGACCGAAAGCATCCTGAAGAGTTTTTGCTTTATGCCGACCTTTCTATTCTTGTTTTTAGATTCATCCAGTTTTAATTGGAGTCGTTTCGCAATATCTTTGGCAATCTTTTGATTTTTGTGATTGTTTTCTAATCCTGTTGACTTGCTGTTACTCCTTTTGGCACCCGGATCATAATATTGATATAGATTATGTTGTTACGAACTCTCAAACTTGCCATTTTTACTTACCTCCCTAAAGCATTTGAGATGAATTCGTTGGCATTAAACTTCGAACTTTCATTTCTTCGAGGGAAAAGGGAATTCGTCTATCTCTCTTGGAGTGAAATTTGTAGATGTGGACTCAGTTTTTCGAATGTCAAGTTTCTTTCTTTAAAACCATCCAATTCGGATGTAGGAATTTTCTTTCTTTTACCTATCGCGATATACCCAATCTTCCCCTCCTCTATCAGTTTATACATAGTGTCCTTGCCTAAATGCAAGACTTTCGCAGCTCTGGAGACTGCTAATAATTGTTTTTCATTTGTGATATTTTCCATTTTGTTTTACTTGATTATAATTTCGACTTTTGTCGATTTTAATAGACTCTCGTTTTTGAGAGTTATGAATTGGTATTACTTTTCTTATACCGAATTCTTCTCCGAATTTTTTTCGGAACGTCTATATATATTATACTGTACATCTGCCTAAAAGTCAATAGCCAATTCAAATTATTTTTTACCGCAAAAGTTTTAAAATATTTTTTTTCAACTCCAGTTGACTTATTGGAATATTTGGCATATATTTAATCATACAGTTTGGAATAGGTTTTTCAAACTGTAAAACCCCTAAAAGGGAATTATTTACAAAATCAATATTTTAAAATGAATAACACAAGGAAAAAAATTTCTTTTGCACCATCAGTCAAGAATGATATAGAAGAAAAAGAGCTTGGCGATGTATTAAGTGCAATCAAAACAAGCGAAAATCTCAAAAATCTAATTAATGAACTTCGGTCAATTAAAGATGAGAGTACTCAAAAAGAATTCAAAAGCAACAGACTTCCCGTCTCTTTGACCTTGATCATCTAAATGATGTTCAAGAAATAAAATCCGAATCATAGCAAATAGCAGGACAGCTTTCTGCTTTATCTCACCCAGAGGCAATGGTCTTAAATTTGCCTTCAAACTTGATAAACCCGTAAACTCAGACGCTGAATTTAGGAAAGTCTACACCTATTACTCGAATCTCATCGAGAGCGGTTATGGAATTCAACCTGATCCTCACTGTGCAAATTCCCAACAACCATGTTTTTAAGCTATGATTCAGACTTGTGTTAGAATGATTCATGTGAAGCGGTATCGATTGAGGTTGAGAACACAAATCAAACAGCATTTAACTTTAAGGAGATCGCTCAACAATCATCATCGAATGTTACAACAGAGCAATTGGAGCAAATATCTGAGTTTCTCTCGGGTAGGATTACAAACTACAAGGATTGGCTCGATGTTGGTATGGCACTCTCAACTCTTAGTGAGAATGGAAGGAAGTACTTTGTAAAGATTTCTCAAAGTAAGAAATACAACGATTCCGAACAAGAAATCAATAAGAAGTATTCAGAATTACTCAAATCTGCCAGAGGCCAGATCACTATTGCAACTCTGTTCCATGTTGCAAAGAAATACGGATATAAACCTCAAGCACCGAAAAACCCCGGTAAATGATCAGCTGGAAACGTTAAAAGAGTTGGAAGAGAGATTTCAATTCGATCTGCAAAGAGACCCCAATAAACTAATAGGTTATGATCTTAATAAGTTTCCTAAAATTGCAAACAACTTTGATGGAATCCAACCGGGCTTCTACATCATTGCTGCTGATGCAAACGTTGGAAAACAGCCCTACTGGCAAACTTGTGCCTCGATTTGCTGGAAACAAATCCTGATGTTAAAGTTCTTTACTTTTCACTGGATGATTCCCTCATTGAAACATCATACAGGTTTCTTGGCATCCGAGCCGATCTTCCCATCAACACGATTAAGGCTCCTTTAAGAGATCCTGCGAACATGCCTTTGGTGCAGCATGCACACAGTGAGTACTTGAAATTGCTAAAGAGTAACAGATTCATGATCTACGATTTGAGAACACTTGATAAAGCTGACAGGATTGAGGAGATAGTAAAAACAGAGAATAACCAGAAACTTGTCGTATTTCTAGATGCAATATTCAATATTCCTACTACAAACTCTGGTGATATTAGAGTTGCCAATATGGAAAGAGCTCAGTATCTGAAAAGTATAGTTGATAAATATCGCATTCCTCTTATCGTTACCTCTGAGTTGAGGAAGAAACCCGTTGAGGCCTCTCAAAACAAAAAACCGGGCATGCATGATATTATGGAAACCGGGAAGTACGCCTACAATGCGAATGCAATATTGATGCTGAGTATGAAGAACGCAGAAAACAAACTTCCTGTCAGTGAACTGAAGGTTGAATTTGTAAAGAATAAGTTTTCCTCATTCAAAGGGGAGATTACTCTCTTCTTTACTCGGGATAAAGGTATTATTTCAGAAGTTCCAACGATGTTTCAAACGAGTAATTCGCCGGCAGTAGCTTCATCAACGATTGATCAAACTGAGGTGATGGACTAATGAAGGGAAAGATTGTAAAAATAGATTATCAGACAGTTACACAAATGCAACCCATTTTTCAGCATAAAAACATATTTGCTGATCTCAATAATTTACCGGAGAAACAGTCAATAATTCAAAATGCCGAAATTCAGACGGGTAGAGAATTGACAGCTGGAAAAAGAGAAATCCTGCAAAACACAGGACTTTATAAAACTGATACAATGATCGTTAAAGATTACGGCACACATTTAATTACTCTTCATCTGGGTTCGTTTTGTGGGAAAGGCAGATGAAGAGATTTTCCGCATTGCAAGTGGCTTTGACCTTTATCTTCTTGCTTCTAAAATATTCATGATAATTCTTGGTAAGGCATATTCTGATAGAAAATGGACTGATTTGAGGTTGAGTAAAAGGAAATCATTGAAATCCTTGGTTTTAAAAGCAGTGATAAATATCTCTATGAGAGGATTAAAAAGGTCTTTGAAGCTTTTATCACTGTGATTATGTAATTTTGAATCAAACAAGAAAAACCTTCTCTCGATTAACGCTCAAACAATGGGAAGATTCTTATACAACTTGTCATTCGAATATCACGACATAGTTGTTTCTGTAAATCAGCTTTTTATAGGGTGTGTTGCAAAAATGTTGAGTGGACAAATAGAAAAAGATGAAATCAAAACTGAATTGAACAGAGGCTACATCAACTATCCGATGGATTATATCACTTATTCCAGCAAACATGAAAAGATTGATTTTGATTTGGGGAATTATTTAATATCTGAAACTGGTAACGCCAAGTTAAATGTGAAATTGAAAAGTTCTAAATCAAAAGTTATTGCTCAAAAATGTTCAACACTCTGTGATATTGCAAATATTACCTCAATGAGGCCGGATAAAAAAATAAGCCGACTCATATTGGCTATTGAAAATTGTGATTTGATTGAAAAAGTTACTCCCGATCTCAAAACTTGAAAACAGAAGTCCAGTGAAGATGCTCTTGAAACTGTTATGCATATTCAAGTCAAGAGGGTTACTGATGATTTCAAATGTAAAAAGTACGCTTCAGGGGACAAAAGGTACGCATCGGCGGACAAAAAGTACGCTTCAGGGGACATGGGACTCTTAAAATGTTGCGAATTTGATTCAAAAAGCGAACATTTTGAGGTCAAAAAACCACTTATATATATTTATATATATATAAATACAGAAACCCCTTCGCAGAAGCTTCGGGGTTTCTTACTCGGGGACTTTCCCGAGACATTCATAACAAATCAAATACTAAAATGAACAAATTAGAATTACAAAAAAATCATTAAAAAATATCCGAACCTTACAATGCATGGTTTTTCAGATAATTTAAAACCCCATGAATGGGAATTATGGTAACATCAATTCACAGCAAAGTCCAATGACTTTAAGTTTACTCGACAAGGTAAATTTATGTGAGAATTGGTTGCTGAAACAAAATTACACAAAAACACTTGTGACAAATGGAAGGCCAACAACTTATCAATTAAAACACAATGTTGAGAGAGAAAACAACACATATATTCAGGCCGGATGTATGATTGCAGCAGTTCTGTATCTGGGGCTTGATTACAAAAGAAAGCCTTTTACTCCGGATATTTGGATCCCGGTTAGTAAAAAGATAGTTTAACAAACTGTTAGGGCTGAGATATTGATATTTTAGCCCTTTTTTATTAAATTGAGGTACAGTGGGGGTGGTGAGTTAAGTATCCTGAAAGAGTGGGTGCCAATTCGTAACCAAGGAACAAATAAATAACAAGAAGCCCCACTGACCTACCTTACTCCCTTCGCAAGCATTCGAATTTCATCTACATAACATGCCACAAAGCAGATTGAAACATACTCAAATCCTTCAAAACAAGTTAAAAAGAAAGAAACTAGACTGAAACTAACATGTTAAGAATGTGGTTGTTTCTTAACCAAGCACACACAAAAACTGCTGACAACTTTGGAAACTTCCGTAACTACCCACCTTGGGGTACCACCCAAGTAAAACAAACTCAGCAGACACCACCCATATCTTTTAAACCTACCCCTTCGATCTTTTTTTCATTTTTTCAGGGAGAATAAGGTGAAAGCAAATACAATATGCTTTCAAGACATTTTTGCAACAACGACTACCAATTTGAAATCTACTCCTTTGCTGTCTCTTTCATAGGTAGAATCTTAAACTAATGGCGAAAAGGTGCTCAAACTATTTTTAATATTTAGAATGAATTTGTTAAATTTTGGTAAGATTTTATCGAAAGTAATGTTGAATGGAATTATTTGGCTATTTTATCCTTACTGTAGTGGTCTACTACTACCCTAATAAAATTTTTCTCCAGCCTAAACAAAAACTCATCTACTTCTAGTCATACCAAATTTCAGTCAGTTAGTTTGAACAAAATTATGATGGATATTATCATCTTTACAAATACTATCCAAGCAGACTAAATTTAAATGATGACATCAGTAAACGGATACTGAGATTGAAAGATGGAAATGCTGTAGAAATTGACTACTTTGCCCGGCAACTCGTCAATGTCATCCACGATAATCAAGACTATGTTTTAATGTGTGTTCCTCCATCGAAAAGCAATAAACACAATACTCCAATGGCGAGAACGATCAAAAGAATGGTAGAACTCAATCCAAGGCTAAGGGATTACAGTCATTATTTATATAGGGCTTATGATGTAGAATCGAATCATTCAGGTGGTGATCGCTCAATATCCAAACACCTAAATTCAATAGGAATGTATGCAGATACACTCCCCCCCATTAAGATAATATTGCTAGATGATATTATAACTACTGGTAATTCCATGGAAGCGTGTGATATGATTTGAAAAGGAATTATAGAGTTTCAATAAAGGTTGGCTTGGCTAAGACAAGTTACAGCTAACAGAAAGGAAAACTATGCTAAATGAAATTCAGATATTGGCACTTCTAAACATGCCAGGCATCGGCAAGAAAACAGTGCTGAAACTGATAAAAGGATTTTCTAATGTCGCTTCAGATCAAGATTTATTCGATGAACTAGAGAACATCGGGAAATTAAAATTTCTAACATTCAGTTCATTATTAAGATATCTAGAAGAAGCCAATGATAAGATTGAGTTGATGAAAAGAGAGGAAGTTAATATTGTTGGATTCTCAAATACTTTGTTTCCTATACTTCTAAAAGAAAATCCCAGATGCACCACTATTACTTTATTATAAAGGAGACTTATTATCTCTGATTGATTCACCAACAGCTGCTGTGATCGGTACAAGAGAACCTACAGAGTATGGCGTACGTCTCGGAATTAGAACTGGTGAAATCCTGGCTGAAAATGGAGTTACCGTTGTAAGTGGTTTAGCCTTAGGTTGCGATAGTGCTGGACATACTGGTTCTTTGAATAAGAAAGGCAAGACTGTAGCTTTCTCGCTCATGGACTAAAGAGTATGACCCTACCTCAAATAAAAAACTTGGCAGCTGACATACTCGCTAACAACGGTTGCTTAATAAGTGAATACGAATATGATACACAGCCGTCAAAATATTTTTTGTTGAAAGGGATAGATTACAATCCTGGGTCATCGTTAGCAACGGTAGTTATTGAGACAGATGTTAAGGGTGGTACAATGCATACAGTCAAATTCACGAAAGAACAGAATAGATTGCTTTATTGTATAAGTCATCCATTAGACAAAATTACACAGAAGGCTTACGGAAATCAACTATTACTCGAAAAGGTGAAGCAAGAGGGCTAAGTAACAACGATGATTTTGTGGCTTTGATAGATACCCTAAAATCACGTTTTAAAAGACAAATCTCAGAACTAATAGACAGCCAGCCTGTATCTACTGAAATTAATGAACTGTCAATTGAACAAATGGTAGTTCGCCTAAAATTGGATAAACCAGATGAGCTTATCTCTTCTATCAAAAATGGTGTTTATAAAAATACCTGGAAAAACATGATCCAGAAAAACTAAATGGCTATATGACCCAAAAACAAAAAAATTCATAAAGGTGCAACAACTTTTAACTTGATGTTAGGAATAAAATGATATATAAAAAAATTTAGTTTAGATACAGTATTAAAAGCGGGCGATTATCACCCATGGCGGGATGGGAACAACCCAAAGTTTGATGACTTTAGTGGGAAAATATTGGACACAAAAATAAAAGAGAAGCGGGTTTTACTTTTTTTTTCTTCCGTGCATTATTAACGATTTAACTGGAAATGCCTTTACAATTTGTACCGTCCCTTCATCAACCGCCTCCACCCAAAATGATAATGGGATTACCCAACTTGCGAGATTAGCTGCAAACAGTAAATCATTTATCACAGATGGGACCAATTGTTTGGTCAGGGTGAATACAATTCAGTCCGCCCACCAGGGGGCTCAAGAGATAAGGATTTGCATATTCAAACTATAGAAGTTCGTAATATTCATTTGATTCGTAATCAACTAATATTGCTAATGGATGATGTAAAGACAACTGGAGCTTCGCTGTCAGCATGTAGGACGTTGTTATCACCTTATGCCAAAGCAATTCAGATATTTTTTCTTGCAGAGACTGTACATTAGATAGAAAGGTAGGTTATGTTAAAGTGCGTAATATTTGATCTCGATCAAACTTTGGTCGATACTAAAGCATTGAAATACATCGTAAAAATAGAGCATGGAGTTTAGTCTATCAAATGATTCCCTCAACCAAGCTTTATCCTGGTATTCAAGAGTTAATTAATAAAATAGAAAGCATTGGACTAAAGAAATGTATAGTGACTACTTCACCAAGGAGCTATGCAGAAAAGGTCGTTCAACATTACGGTTGGACATTTTGACTTACTTGTATGCTATCATGATGTTGTCAACAAGAAACCACACCCTGAATCGATGTTTAAGGTCATTGAGCATTTCAATGTTTCCGCGTCAGAATGTTTAGCATTAGGTGATAGAGCAATTGGATGTACTTCTGCCAATGCAGCAGGTTGTGCATCTGCTGCGTGCTATTGGGGAACAGATGAACCCAACTTGCTACGAGGTTCTCAAGCTGATTTTCATTTTGAATCACCAGACCAGATAAAAAATCATCTAAGATAGGATACAAGGATTATGGATGAGTTAATTTTTAGCGAGGATAGTTTCCAAAGTCTGGGGTATACAATCAATATAAATCGGAAATAATCCAAAGTTTGACGATTTTAGCAAGAAAATTCTTAAGTATAAGAAGAAATACCTCGATGCAATTGATTATTTTCACGCTCGCTTACTTTCAGAGATTATCCCTCCGGGGATTATTCAATTTGCATAGCACCCTCATCAAAATAAAACACCTCTAATTGATGGGAATTATGTTCATCAATGTGCAAATGCATTATTGTGTGGAAAGTTGTGTCGATCATTGAATGCTATAAATGCATCCAGTGCGTTAATCAGAATTGAAGATAGAAAGAAATCTCACTTCGGAGGCTCCCGAGATTCGAGGGACAAATGAATACTTTAAGCTTAGACTCGGATAAGTTGGTAAAGGGTAAAGATATTATCCTGTTAGATGATGTAATAACAACGGGTCATACAATCCAAAGCGTGCTATAAAACTCTTGTGCAGGGGAGTCCAAATAGAATAGCAATTGTTGTTTTAGCTCTCATACCCCACGGGCTAAAGAGATGACTAAGGAGGAGCGGGAGAAATTTCATAAACTGTTGGATGAGTTTTTCAGTTGAATTAAATAATTAATGGAGTTATTGAGATGCATATTTATATACAAGTGTCTTACACATTTCAATAATGCTATGGCTAATATTTGAGTCAAGTGTATTTGATGTTTCTTTAATAACAGATTAACCCACATACCAAATAATGTAATAACATGCAAGAAAGAAGAGAAAAAAGCTTTCAAAAAGATGTGTTTTCATTCTAATCCATAAGATACGAAGGGCAAACCTTCCGACAACCTTTTTGGTTCCATACCCTCCCCGTCAATGGGGACCCAATTAAAAGTCTCTCGAGACCTACCCCGCTCTTTTTATACCCACCCCCGGTTATGCGGTTTTGAATTTTATTTGGGAGTATTTTCAATTTCCACCCTGAAAAATTGCAATCTTTACAGGCATTTTATTCCACTTCTTCCAATAGAATCAGGTATTACAAAAAGTAAGAAAACCTGTAGAACCTTCATACTGAAGGGGTATTAATTTAACGGTTGGTGAAAAGATGTTTGACTGATTCTCTTCATCTTAAATAAAATATGGAAAAGATAATAAAATTAGTCTTCTTTTATTAATATAAGTGAGTTCACAGATTAATTTTGTAACAGGTTATAATGGCAAATCGAAAATATTGTCCTCTTCTTCCATAAGGTTAACACCTTCAAAAGAGACCAATAGCACATCTTCAACTAATTAATATATCATTGTTATTATCATAGAATTCCAAATCAACGGCTTGTCCTTTGATTTCTATAGCTACGCTACCGCATGTGAAATCAATCTTTCTGATTTTCATGTAATTGTCTCTTAATGTAATTAAACGCTTCTGCATTACCCCTAGCGTCATTCACAGGATTATGGTCGTGAACTGTTTTACGGAGATGTTTGCAAGGAGCGCTTAGGTTTCCTACCATACCACAATATATATCTCCTATCCTTCTGCCTGAATAGCCAAAAGGATTATAATCCAAAAAGTGGTGAAAATACCAATTGATCCATTGCCAATCATACGCTAAGTTGTCACTGAGAAAAGTGGCCGACCATGTTTATTAACGGTTT
>JADJNX010000004.1 GCA_016714125.1 Ignavibacteriales bacterium
TTTGGCGAATTAATAATTAAAGATCGTCGTCGTCATCAATCTTTGGATCTGTGGTTCCATCCCCAAAAATCATCATCAAAATCGTCGTTGTCAAAATCATCTTCATCATCGTCAAGATCATAATCATCCTCTTCAAACAGATCGTTATCCTCGCAATTCTTGGAGATACTCTTCAAGGTCGGTCTCGTCAAAATCTTTGGTCAGATCGTCATCTTCACTATCAACATCATCATCGAGGTCTTCGTCATCAAAATCCTCTTCATCAAAGTCCTCATCGGAGATCATCGTCAGGTTTCTCTTTCCCGGTGAAGCCATAATATCTCCGGCTAATCCAAAAAGGATTTTCGTTTTGTGATACTTTCAGTTTAAGCAATCCTGAATCATCCATTAAGGGCAGCTATAAGATTCTCCCTTTTATTTCCTGCAGTTTTCTTTTTGAAAAACATTACAATAAATTAAGAAAAAATGACTCACTAACAAATAAGCAAAAATATTTAAATACACACCACAACTTCGATTTTCAAAATATTTTTAGGATTTTCCTATCCGCTGTAGAAATTAAAAAATATGTCATCGAAAATTCGTTACACCACAACACAAATATAATGACTGTTTGATATTTAATCTTTGAAATTTCCCTTCAAACATTTTTGTATTCCGGAATATGTAGCATGATATATGTCTTACGATTCAACCCTCAACAAATAATCGGAAAAATTCCCCTTAGATTAACCTAAAATTTCGTGACTCCTCACTTAGGAAAACACTTTTAAAAGCTATTGAAGTGCCTTGAGACTTTTCTCTTCCTATTATTTATGAGTACAATGTCATGCTTCAGCAAAAACGACCGATGAATATCGACGATCTTTGGGCGATGGAAAGAATAAACAAAATTTCCATAACCCCCGATGGTAATAAGGTATTCTTCACTTCTTTTCCGTTTACAGCATGGAGGCTAAACAAAGGAAATGGCAACATTTCTATGATCAACTCGACGGATCAAGCCTTAAAGGGATAAAAACGAGTGAAAAGGAAGAGGGGTTCACTGTTTATGTTCCTGCACTCAACAAACTGCATATCTGCTCAACGACCAGATCTGGATTTGTAATCCTGATGGAACGGAAGGAAAAATTAACTGATTATGTATCGGGTGTAAATTCATTCAAATTTTCACCTGACCGGAAAATATATTCTTTTCACTTCTTCAGTTTATCCTCAATGTGGACTCGGAAATGAGTGCAACGAAACCATGACAAAAACTGGAAGAGAGCAAAGTTAAAGCATCCATTTTTACCGAACTCTACTACACTCGATTTTAATAGGTGGAGAGGCGAAAAAGAAGTCTTTTATTCCTTTTGGATATTGCCGCCAAAAAAGACTATGAACTGACTCAAGCTTATTATAGAGTGTGCCACCGGTAGCTCTTGGTTCTGAAAATGATTTTGGTTTTCTCTGATGGCAAAGAGGTTGTTTTTACTGCAAACAAAGATAAAATGCTTGCAATCAGTACAAATAACGATGTTTGGACAATTGATCTCGATCCCGTACTTCAAGGAGGATCACCAACTTTCATGTAAAGATTTCAAAGGTGAAGGAAACGATTTGAACCTGTTTATTCACCTGACTGCGAAATATATCGCTTTTCTTCGATGGAAAGAAAAGGTTTGAAGCTGATAAAAAGAGGATAATCCTTACAACAGACAAATCGGACTACAGAGTGATATCTCCAAATCGGTTGATCTTAGTGCCGACAATCTGCTTTGGTCACCTGACAGCAATTCTTTACTTCTTATAGCGTCACATGAGGTGCACAATCAGGTTTATGTTGCTGATGTAACTTCGGCAAAAGGTGACAAACCTGATTAAAGGACACAATATTGCAGACCTGAATATCACGCAGACGGTAAAAATTCTTCTTCAGGAAACAGGCATCAACCATGCCTTATGAAAATATACAGTGCAAATGTTGATGGTTCAGATCTTACCCGTATCTCTTATGTAAATCAGCAAAGATTAAATCAATTGGCGATGAACGATATTGAAACTTTCACCACAAAAGGTGCAGGTGGAAACTCAAAGCACAATCGATATTGCAAAACCTGCAAATTTTGATCCAAAATTAAATATCCCGTTATTTTCCTCATTCACGGAGGGCCCACAGGTAACTGGAATGACGATTTCCATTATCGCTGGAACCTTCAGATGTTTTGGCCAGTGGATATGTGGTTATCGCACCAAATCCAAGAGGAAGCACGGGATACGGTCAAAAATTCACTGACGAAATATCCAAAGACTGGGGTGGCAAGGTTTATACCGACCTCATGAATGTTTATGATTATGCTGTGAAATCATTTAAGTACGTTGATAAAAATAATATTTTTGCTGCGGGAGCCTCCTACGGTGGATATATGATCAACTGGATTGCAGGACACACTAACAAGTTTAAAGCCCTCGTTTCACACGCAGGTGTTTTTAATCTTGAGAGTATGTTTGGCAACAAGAAAATTGTGGTTCCCTGAATGGGAATTTGGTGGCACGCCTTGGCAAGCAAGAAAGAATACGAAAAATGGTCACCTCACCGTTTTATCCACAATTGTAAGACCCCGATGCTTGTAGTTCACGGTGCAAAAAGACTTTAGAGTACCAGAAGAACAAGCATTTCAATTATTTACATCACTTCAGCGCTTGGGAATTGATAGTAAATTTTTATATTACCCTGACGAAACTCATTTTGTTGCAAAACCACAGAACTCAAGACTCTGGTGGCTGACTGTTTACGATTGGTTCGAAAAACATTATACACCGGAAACTAAATAATAGAGAGGTTGTCATGGAAGAGACAAAAGACAAAACCCTGGACTACACCGGTGAAGAACACCTGGACTTTCATGATGTCCCCTACGAGGGGGGTCAGAAGGATAACGGGAATGGTGAAGATGACTATAATTTCGATTTCCTCGAGGACGATGAGGATCTTGAAAAGCGTGCCGAGTATGTAAACGCCAATATTTGGGAAAAACTTGAAGAATCAGGTACCAAAATCTCGTTTGTTCGGGATATTATTGCACTTTACAACTATATGATCGATCCTTTTGTATCGTGGTATAGAAAAGCCATTGTGATTGCAGGGCTTATCTATTTTATTTCACCAATTGATGCCATCCTGATATAGCTCCGCTTTTTGGGTATATGGATGATATGGTTGTGATTGGATCGATACTCAAATTCCTCGGTCACGAATTGTCTTCGTATTACGACAGATAAAACTGTCGATTCAGGAAAATATTAACACGAAGTAGAGAAGAGAAGAAAACAAAAGAAAAATGCCCAAGCATCAACTTCTTTCACCTTTTTTCTTCTTGGCTTCGTGAATTTATCATTTTAATGGCATTAAGAATGGATTTTCAATAAACAGATGCTGTCCTCCTTTTATCAAAAGATTATGCTCTCATTAAAGAAGTAACCATTAATTTTGGTTCCGGACTCAACATTATCACGGGAGAAACGGGTGCCGGAAAGTCGATTATGCTTGATGCCCTTGGGCTTATTCTTGGTGGAAGAGCGTATATCGAATCGGTAAGAGGCGGTTCTTCAAAAAGCTGTGGTTGAAGGTGTTTTCAAAAAGGAATTGTCCCCGGATTCAAGACTCGGTGAAATTCTTGTTGAAAACGAGATAGACCCGGGAGATGAACTGGTAATCCGCAGGGAAGTGTCGGTAAAGGGGAACAGCAGGGCATTTATTAACGATTCACCTGTCAGTATTAATCTCCTGAAAGAGATTGGAGACAGACTTGTTGACCTCCACGGACAACACGAACACCAGGCAATTCTCCCATGTTGACAACCACATCGGTTACCTCGACAGCTTCGCAAAGACCCATCCGCTTAAACAAAAATATACCGAAGAGCTTAATATCCTGATTAAACTTCTTTTTCCAAACAAAGAGATTGAATCAAAACGGGATGAACTGAAAGAAAAACGGGAATATTATGCATTTCGTTTAAAAGAGATCGATGCGGTTTCACCTCAACCTGGTGAGGATGTTGAACTTGAAAGAGAACTCAATATCCTTGAAAATGCCGAAAAACTGATGTCGTTAACATCATCCTCTTTTCAAAGCTTTATGATGGCGACACTTCTGCTTACGATCTTGTTTACTCAGCAAAAAGATCTTGAATCACTCGCAAAAATTGACTCACAATTCCTTCCCTTCTCGACGATCTTGATCAAGCATTAGCCGCGATACAGGAAGTGCCGACACGATCAGAGACTACACCAAAGGCATCGATCTTGATCCTTCAAAACTGGAATTAAGTCGTGAACGGCTGGTTGCAATAAATGGATTAAAACGAAAATTTTGCGGCTCACTTGAAGCTGTGATCGAAATGAGAGAAAAAATTCATTCTGAGATTGACCTTGCCGACAATTTTTCCGAACACCTCTCACGAATTAACTCTGCAATTATTAAACAAAGAGAAATTTGTGGCAAAACCGCAGATGAGCTTTCTGTAAAGAGGGAAGCATCAAGGGATGAACTCTCAAGCGGTATCCGTGAAAAACTTTCTGAACTCGGGATAAAGAGTGGCAAATTTGTTGTTAACATGACCAAAGAAGAAGCCGGCGGCAAAGAAACCAACTTTGTTACCCTCAACGGGAATCGATTTAAATTTAACAAAGACGGCATTGATACAGTTGAATTTTACATTTCCACAAACGCCGGTGAACTCCCCAAACCGTTGGTAAAAGTGGCATCAGGTGGAGAAGTTTCGAGAGTAATGCTTTCATTAAAATCGGTACTTGCGGGGATGGATCAAATTCCTGTTTTGGTTTTTGATGAGATTGATACCGGAATCAGTGGCAGGATTGCCCAAAAAGTTGGATCAGCACTTAAAACCCTCTCCAATTTCCATCAAATTATACTCATGTAAACAGGCTTGGAGAATCGGGAAAAGTAAATGAAATTGCAAAACTTATCAGTGGTGCAGAAATAACGGGTGCCTCACTAAAAAGTGCCAAAGACCAATGGCTGGTGAAGGTCTCTTCAGTTAAAATGAAACAGGTTGCAGGGTTATATGTTCACATCCCGTTCTGTGACCACAAATGTATCTACTGTGATTTTTATTCTATCATCAAAGATGACAACAAAACTATTTACCTCAAAAATCTCTTAAATGAGATAAATCATTTTTCCTCCATTTATTCAACTTCCCATCAATTTAAAACCATCTATTTTGGAGGGGGCACCCCTTCTATCATGGAACCGGAGTATCTCGGCAGTATAATTTCACACTTAAAAGAGAAATTTAAGATTTCTGAAGATGCCGAAATTACGATGGAAACCAACCCCGGCACGGTTTCCCTGGAAAAATTAAAAAGGTTCAGAGAGCAGGGCATCAACAGGATAAGTATCGGAATCCAATCGTTTGACAAAAAGGACTTAAAATTTCTTACAAGGATTCACACAGGTGAGGCAGCGGTTTTAACTGTTCATGACGCGTATGAAGCGGGTTTCAGGGATATTTCGATCGACCTGATATTTAATCTCCCCGGTCAAACAAAAAGAAAATGGAAAAAAGAACTCTCGAAATCGCGACAAGTCTGCCAATTACCCATATTTCAGCCTACAGTTTGATTCTTGAGAAGGGGCCATTCTGAATAAAATGGTGCTAAAAGGGGGAAGTGGAGATGCAGGATGTGGAGATCGATTCCCAACTTTATGAAATTACGATGGATTTCCTTGCTGAGAAGGGGATTTGAACATTACGAAGTTTCCAAATTATTGTAAACCCGGTTTTGAGTGTAAGCACAATCAGATTTATTGGGATTGTCTAAATTATCTTTCTTTTGGTACCTCGGCACATTCATACATGGAGGGCAAACGATGGTGGAATTTTTCGGCTCTCACAATCTATAATACGGCAGTTATGAATAAAAATCATGCAATCGCAGGAGTGAAGAACTGACACAACACGATTTGTATGAAGAGTATATTATGCTTGGTTTAAGGAGTAGAGGCTTAAAATTTAAAAGAGGGGAGAATGACCCTGGACAGTTGGGGATTGGCAGTGAAGCATGGTATATGGAGCGGAAACAGATCATAAACCAACTGGTTGTTGCCGGGAAAATGGTGATTGATGGAGATATGTTAAAATTGACAAGAGACGGGTTTCTTGTTTGTGATGAGATTGTGGAGCGATTACTCTGATTTGTCCATTTTGTCGTAATTTTGAATCATTATATATATTTTTTGCATCAAACTGATATAAAATTTAAATTTTGGAGATAAAAATGTCTGAAACTAACACAAAACAAAAAAAAGTAATTATTATCGGATCAGGTCCCGCAGGATTCACCGCTGCAGTTTATAGCAGGAAGAGCAAACCTTGCTCCATTGATCTTTGAAGGAATGCAACCGGGTGGACAATTAACCATAACCACTGAAGTTGAAAACTTCCCCGGATTTGAACATGGAATTCAGGGTCCCGAACTGATGGATGTGATGAGAAAACAAGCTCACAGATTTGGAGCAGAGTCGATCTATCAGGAAGTAACTGAAGTTGATTTATCCAAAAGACCTTTTACAGTAAAAAGTTATGATGACACATACACCGCCGATGCATTGATAATTTCGACGGGAGCATCTGCTAAACTTCTGGGAATTCCATCTGAGACAAAATTTATGGGATACGGCGTGTCTGCATGTGCTACATGTGACGGGTTTTTCTACAGAAATCAGAGAGTTATTGTAGTTGGTGGTGGAGATACTGCACTTGAAGAGGCTACATATCTAACTAGATTTGCATCTGAAGTTTTAGTTGTACACAGACGCGATGAATTCAGAGGTTCTAAAATCATGGTTGACAGAGCTAAAAAGAATCCAAAGATAAAATTTGCACTTAATTCAGTAGTTGAAGAAGTTGTTGGTACCGAGGAAGGGAACAAAAAACTTGTCACCGGAGCAATATTAAAAGATGTTAAGACAGGTGAAAAAACACTTCATGAATGTGAAGGCGTTTTTATGGCGATTGGTCATCAGCCAAACACAAGTTTGTTTAAAGGTGTCCTCGATACAGACGAAAGTGGTTATTTGATCGTAAAACCCGGATCAACCTATACCAATATCGAAGGTGTATTTGCCGCGGGTGATGTTTCCGATAAAACCTACCGTCAGGCGGTTACTGCTGCGAGGTTTCAGGCTGTATGGCAGCGAGTAGATGTTGAAAGATGGCTTGAATCGCAGGAGATGTAGGGTTTTGAGTTAAACCGCAAAGGCCGCAAAGAACGCAAATTTTAACTCCGACTTGTCGGAGGAGAGATAAACCACAGAGCCCACAGAGGACACAGAGGGAGATAATTAAAATCTCCCTCTGCGAAACTCCGTTTAATCTGCGAGATAGGACCTCACCCCCGACCCCTCTCCTAAAATGAGAGGGGAGGATTACGATTGAAATTTCTCCACGATAATCCGCCTAATCCTTTGCTCCCATGATCCCTGTTTCGCAAAATTACTGCATTATTGGATTACTGCATTACCTAAGCTCTTTGTTAACAAGGTGGCTGCGGTAGTAGTGTGCTGTTATGAGACCAATACCGGTGAAGAGGGAGATAGCGACTGCTACAAGGGGGTCTTCGTTTGTCAGCTTGTCGAGCCAAAAACCTGCACCAAGTCCCACACTAAAGAAGATCATAATTGTGCCTGATACGGCGAGCCAATACGATTTTCTAACTTCTCTATTCACACCCATCAGATTATAAAGATCATCGGCAGGTAAATCTTTTTCAAGAAGTTTTTTCTTTTCAAGGAATCGAAAAATCACTGCTGTAATTATTGTTGCTCCAATCACCATAAAAAGGACAATAGGAACTAATATCTCTTCCATTTTATTCTCCTTCCTTTTTATTCACTTTTTCTCTCACATAAAAAGATGTTATAAGTCCCAAACCAACAAAAGTGAACATGATAAAGGGGGTATAATCATTTTTCACCCGTAATGTTCTTCACTATTGTACCCGTTAACATCCCAAGTCCAAACGACGCTGTAATTATTCCAAGGACAACCAGTATACCTTTTTCTTGCCTCCTGGATTAAGGAGGAGTTTTAGTTCTTCAGCGGTAAAATCCTTCGCGAGGATGATTTCCGTCTCTCTCGATTTGAAAAACATGAATGTTATTATCACTGCACCCGTAACGATGAACATTACGATTGGTATCAGAAATTCGAATGGCATTGTATTTCTCCAAAATTGTTAATTGCTTCTGTAACTTCAGACATGGGGCTTAAGAAAAAGGTTACACCATAACGAAAAATATTTCCAAATTTGTATTATTGCATTCATGAAAATTTATTTAACAGTCAAGATGTAACCATTTTCAAATCTCTCCGGTCTAAAGAATTGTATGGCAAAATTAGACGACCTGGAAATAATTGAATCGGTGAGAAGAGGAAATGTATCTGACTATTCCAAAACAAACTAATATTGGATTTTAAGTATGGATTGTCGAAATTCTCCATGATCTTTATTCCAAAGAATCTGGATGCTCCGATAGCCATATCAGAATAACCTGCAAAATCAAAATATATCTGCAATGAAAATAAAAATAAATTGACAAATTCCGGGGGAACCTCAGACATTGTATTTGACGCTATATTTCTGGTAATCAAAATTCCAATGCCATCAGCTAACATATACTTCTTAAACATTCCGTACACGAAACGCTTATAGCCTTCTTCAAAATGAGAGGATGAGAAACTTATCTTCTCACGAAGTTGAGGTTCGAAATTTTCAAACCGTTCAATGGGTCCAGCCAAGTAGATTGGGAAAAAAGAACTGTAAAGCAAGAAATTGATGAATTTACCGCGACCGATTTTTTCCCAGTAAATATCCATCAAATAACTAATGTACTTGAAGGTAATATAAGAAATTCCGAGCGGCAGGGAAATTTTCGCGTTAAGTACAAAATCTTTCAGATTTACCAGAGTAAGAAAGAAACTTGAATACTTAAAGTATAAAAGTGAGGTTGAAACTAATCCAATAGAGAGCACAACCACGCTAATATTTCTCTTTTCATAGACTATCTTAGCTAAAAACCAAGTTATCGCAGTCAGTACCAGGACAAATATGCCTGTAATGAAATCCAATAAAAATATCTAGCCCAAACCCATGAAATTAAGCAGGATTATTCTGTGGGTCTAATTTTTAATAACCCAATAGCCACAGATGGATATGAGTAAGAAGGTAATAAAATTGAGGGTTAGCATTTACCTTTAATAATTTAAATATTTACGATTTTAAATTACTAATTTGTTAATACACTTAGATGTATTCGGTTAAAAAGTTTAGGTTAAATGACAAATCTTATTCAAATCGATAGTTAAAACTATTGCGTTTCGAGCCTTTTATTTGATCTATCGCGTCATTCCGGTCCATTTTGAACTTGTCGACGAGTGTCTCGTAGATCAGGGCATACTCAATAAAAAATATTGGTTGAGAAGATACCAGGGTCATCAGAACCAACGACTACAGGGGGGTACCACTTTTTTCGTTTTGTGGTTTGGGTCTTCCGAGATATTTAATAGTCGCCAAATATGGTGATCCTGAATCGTGTCGTAGTAACTTATCCTGACATTGCTGGTTGGTAATGTTTCAATAACAATTTCTTTTTCATAAAGCATTTCCAAAATCGAATCCTGAAGTGCTCTTAAGGCATCTATATCGAATATCTCTGTAGCCTTAATTTTAATCAACTTGTCGTATTCCAGTCGATTCTTTGAGTTGTGATACGATTGTGATAGCTGCTTCAGATTCCTTGAGCGAAATTTATCCTGAATTTCAAACCATTCTTTGAAATCGAAATATGGCTCTAAATAAGAATCGGAAAAGTCTTTAAATAGAAATTGCGGATAATATTTACGCATCAGCCATGCGTTTGTGTATTCATTTGTGGAATAGTTTTCACGGTAAACCTCTTCGCCGAATTTCGAGATCTCAAATCCAATAATATCCAACAATCCTGATAAACTGTGACACTTTAATCTTGACATAATGAAATAATGCAAGAAGATTAGATTGTCTAACCATTCACCTTTTTTGATATAAAGTTCATCACCCACCATCCTGCTCCATAGAGCGGCATCTATCGCAGAAGCTGTGCCGTGCCCAATTCTGTCTCCCTGTCGTAAATCGAGGAATTCCACGGCTTCAAAGATGCTCCGCAATCCGGATAAAAGATGCACGAAGTCTTCACCGACATGATAGGTGAAATGGTTAATTCCTTTTTTTCTCAAATACCTGTAAGCGGGACCAAAAACCTCGGGTGGAGTTACAAGTTCGTTTGAGGCAGCATCGATTCCACTTATATATCTACCTAATTTTGGGTCTTTTCTGACCATTAAAAGTGCATTTGCTTTTTTGTGAATTTCACGATAAAGGCCGGCATGTCGAACTGAGTAATATGAGAGAGAGCTAACGAGAGGTTTTTTCTCAGCTTTCTTTATAAAATGTCCTACCAATTTTAATTGGGGAGGTTCTGTCCCTTTTGCTGTGTCGTTATTCTCTTGTGTACCTATAATACATTTAGGTTTTGTAAGTGAACTAAATTTAGATTCGTATGCTGTAAAGCCTTTGATGATTTTCGTTAATAAAAATCTGTTTTCTGCCACAGATCTCTTCGGTGAGAATCTTGCTTCGAGGAAGCGTAAAAATTTTTGTTCATTCCCGTTTAGTTGGCGAAATCTGTCATCGAATTTTGTCTCAATTAGATCACGAAGCTTGTTGTCTGTAATTTTGCCAAATTGCTCAAACCCAAAATGGTCTATTTGTTGTACCATCATCCTGTTAATACTGCCCCAAATCAGAAGATAGCAATGTAACAATTGGGCAATCCGGTTACTTTTGGTTTTGTCGATTCGCTCAAAGGTCATAATATACATCATGACCTCAAGGGCAATTTCACACAAATGAACATTCTTGTAAATATCAGAGTAAAATAATTTGCTCATTGGGTGCCCACTTGTCGGTGGAACCAAAGCATCTATCAAGTTACTTGCTCTGAAAATATCGCCTCTTGATGGGAGAATGGATCCACAGATTTTCCAGATGTGGTTGAGGAACTTCTTGGTTTAATTAAGGAATCACATATTTCACTTCGAACTGTTCGGGCAGCATTTAGTCTTCGGAAAAATAGATGCGGGTCTGATTTACTTTCTTCTTGCTCCAGTTGTTCCCGAATAACATGTTCATTTTTGAAATACGCTTTTTTGAATTCACGGGAGACGCCTTTTGCGTTATTAAGAAAATACTGAAACACCTTATCAATTTCTGTCGAACCGCTCAAATGTACATGTAAATCATGAAAGCCTTTATCCTCTTTCAGAAGTTCGTTGAA